>CAWJSK010000012.1:0-944430 GCA_963845535.1 uncultured Spirochaetota bacterium | reverse complement strand
CGTCCCAACTGAGCTTCAGTAGCTGGGCAACTCCCGAAATCGAGCTTTCCTTGAGCCAACTGATGACCAGTGCCTCAAAAAGGGCAGTGAAATGACCTTTGACTTCCGCCCATGCAACGGGCAGCTGTTTCACACCGTGGCCCTCACAGAAAACGCGTGGTACCTCGCATTCGATGATTGTCCTGAACTGCATGGTATCAAGGTGCCGCCACCGACGCTTCTGATGGTCGTAGATCGAGGCTTGCCCACCACAAACGGGACATGCGACAGGAACCGACTCGTCGTAGCCGACGCTGATTGTCACTGAACGATCTTTCAGGCCGACCTGAATGCCCGTAACGCTCCAGGGAGCCCGTATTCCCAGCAGTTTCGTGTACAGTTCGATGTCTTGCATGAAATCAGACTACATTATTCTACTGTCTTGACCCATAGGAAACCCGGAAGCGCCTCAAATTGTCCTCGTATCCATCATAGGCTTTCTGATTGCGTGCCTGTTTGTTCTGCTCACAATTACCAGGAGGTTCCCCTGGGAGTTGCTTGTGGGAATCGGTTTTGTTGGTCTCATCTTTCTCTACTGGCTAAAGATCATACCCGCTCAACAAGCAAAGACCACAATGGGCAGACAAGATATAAATGTCCCTTTCACCATCCAGATTACTGACAAAACATTTCATTTTGAAAACGAGTTTGCGACAACACATTTGCCGTGGAACTTTGTGAAAAAATGGAGAAAAGACTCAAAGGTTGTCATACTCTACATGCAAGACAATATGCTACGTGTCATTCCGCTTCGGCTAGTTCAAGAATCTGAACGCAAGAACTTGATTGAACTAATATCAAAGAATCAGAGTCAATTTATCAACAAGTCTTCCGGGGCTTGGACAAGGCCAGTGATCATTTTGGTCATCATCATTATCTCATTTCTATTCTTCTTTTTTGTTTGGAAACACTAAGGATACACAGACTCAGGTGTTAATGGTCATTGCAGTCCAATCATATCGCCTCAAGAATTTGGTGGGCATAACAAGTCGTTGAAGCCGACCCTGGGACGGCCGGCGCGTAGTGTGGCATGGGAAAGGTAAACTGAGCCGCTGCAGGGCTTCGGACGGCAGGGCGGCTTAACTCTATGTTATGCTCCTCCAAAGTTGGGTTGGTTGGTAGACATAGATTTCGGGTCGCTTGACTATGTACAAAGTTTGTATGTATGCTCTCATTGAGGTGTGATCATGAGTACTGTCAACATTTCCTTCAACAAGGATCTGCTCAAGCAAATAGATGAGGTAGCGCAAGAGGAGTCGAGGTCTCGGTCAGAACTTATTCGAGAGGCTGCACGGAGCTACATCGAGCGGAAACGCCGATGGAGTCAGATCTTTCAGGTGGGAACCAAACTCGCCAAGACGAATCGGCTGACCCAAGCTGACATCGGAAAGGAAATAGCCAACTATAGAAAAGAAAAGCAAAGGTAAATGGTCAAAGTTGTTCTAGACACAAACGTAGTGCTGTCGGCCATTCTCTTTGGAGGGAAGCCTCGCCAAATTTTAGAGGCCGCCTTGGGCGGGACAATAAGAATCTGCATCTCAGGTCCAACGATAGGGGAACTTGAAAAAGTTCTTCAGAGACCGAAGTTTGGATTTGGCTCTCAAATGGTTCAGACAATCATTTCTGAGATAACTGCTATTGCGGAATGGATTGAACCGCAGAAACATCGTGGATTAGTCAAGGATGATCCGGAAGACAATATGTTTTTGGATTGCGCAATAGAAGGGAAGGTTGATTACCTCATATCAGGAGACCATCATTTGCTCTCAATTGGAAAATGTGAAGGAGTACAGCTTATCAATCCGGATGGCTTCATCGAAGTTCTGGCAAAAGAGAAAACGTGAGCACGGATGCTGACGTTGAGATGGATGCATGAGAAAATTCCTGGAGGAGCATAACAAGTCGTTGAAGCCGACCCTGGGACGGCCGGCTTATAGTGGGGCATGGGAAAGGTGAACTGAGCCGCTACCTGGCTTCGAACGGCAGGGCGGCTTAACTCTATGTTATGCTCATTCCCGGTCTATGAAGCCCCTCTTCGTCCTGCAGGTCTTCTTGCAGATCGACTTTTTCTCGCCGTACGAAGGGGCACCTTACCGGACCGGGTGCAGCGACGAACTTCAGCCGAGGCTCGACGTCGAGCGCTCTCGCAACTCTGTAAAGGAACGCCAGAGTCACGTTCGTATGATTTCCAGACTCCAGCCTTGCAATGGCTGGTTGGGAAGTTCCAACCAACTTCGCCAGCTGGGTCTGAGTGAGGTTCCGAGCCATGCGCATTCGGATAACCTCAGCTGCCAGATCATATTCTGCCGCTAAGTTGTCCCAAGCCTTTTTGAACTCTGGATCTTTCATCTGTTTTGCAAGTACATCATCGAATCTATAGGTCTTCATGTCAGTCCCCTTTCGGCTCAAGAGCTTCTTTCATGAGTCTGAATGCCCTTTGCAATTCGTTTCGGTCTAGTTTCATGCTCTTTTTCATATACCCAGAAACCACTACATAGTGAGCCGCCGGATGCCAGAAGTAGAACAACCGACAAATATCAGTAGCAAATTTCACTCTCAGTTCCATGAGACCTTTCCATCCGATAACCGGCTTGGAATGGGGTTCCCGAAGATGTGGACCAAACTCACGTAATAGGCTAACGCTTCTATATGCCTTTGCTCTCATCTTGCTTGGTAGACCATCAACAAAATCTAAAGCCGATTGGAGTAGCTCCACATCATATGGCATGATAGAGTATATCATTTGTGATATAGGAGGGTCAATAGCAAGGATTTGTAAGCATCTCATTGAGTTGTCTTGACAAAGAGAATGAGCATAACAAGTCGTTGAAGCCGACCCCTTGAATGGCTTGGCGTGCGGATACTGCACTGGACTATCGTGGGCCTGTCCGGTGGGTGATACGGCGGGGCGGCTTAACTCTATGTTATGCCTCACTTTTTTGTGAAAACACGAGTGAGTTTCTCTCGGTATCCAACGTGACTTGCACCGACGGAACCGCGAGTACGGTTTCAATCACCGCAGGTGTTAAACAATGGGTCAAAACGTCCGGTCCTTCGCTTCTTAAGAAGTGGAGTCACACGACGCATCATGAAGGAGGACTATCTTAAACACACTAGTGGTCTTTGATTCAGCGGCCGGAAACACTGAGAGAATTGCCAACGCGATCGCCGCCGGAATTGGGCCAAGCGCGAAGGCCATTCGGATCAATTCTCCAGAGGCTAGGCAACTTGAAAAAACATCGCTGTTGATTGTCGGATCCCCAACATATGGTGGTCGTCCCACTGAGGGAATGCTTAAGTACCTCAATGGCCTGTCTTTACCCTCAAAGACTTTGAAAGTTGCAACCTTTGACACACGACTGACAATGAAGCTAACCAAACTTTTCGGATATGCAGCTGACAAGATGGGAACCCATTTCAAAGAAAAGGGAATCATGATCAAAGGAAGCCCGAAGGTTTCATCGTGAAGGGCAGAAATGGTCCACTAGCGGAGGGGGAATTGGAAAGAGCCAATTCATGGGGAAAGAGTCTGCTCACGGATTAGGGTCGATTCGCTAAAGGGCGTGGGGCATAACAAATCGTTGCAGCAGTCCCCTAAAGTGCAAAGTCAACGGGATTGTGCCGGCGGGAATTCAGTAGGCGCTACTCTGATGCGGCGGGGCTGCTGAACTCTATGTTATGCGGGGCTTTAGGCACGAGAAACCTGGGGCTGCTGCAGTAGACAGCATGGTTAGGCGCCTGTAGGCTGGTAACCGATCAATGGAAGCTGAAATCACCATCCCAAACGAATGCTCGTTGGACAAAGTGGGTTCCGACTGCAAGCCGATCGTTAACACGGCTATAGAGTCTTATAGACGCAATCTGGACAAGCTATTGGTCTCGATCCGGCTGCTTGGATCTACTGCCCGCGGGGAAAACGTCTTTGGAGTGTCAGATATCGATTTTGTCGGCTTGGTTTCAATGAATCCGGAAACGCACCAACGCGACATGATCGCGGCCGATTCAAAAAGACTAACACGAAACTATCAGTGTGTCAGCGTGGTTGATCTGGAAATCGAGATAAAGGGCCGAGTTCAGCCACAGCGCGAATTCATCTTTCGGACGGACTCCGTCTGCATATGGGGTGCTGACCTCTACTCCGCAACGGAGACGAAGATATCAAACGCAAGCTTGGCCAAGCTGACGACTCCCGATTTCAATAGATTGATGGCGGGGTATCGGCAACGTCTCAAGGGCTCCCTGAATAAAGAAGAACTAGGCTAATTCGGGCGGTCGATTGGAAAGGATGTTCTGAAATGCTTCCGGAAATACCTTGTTCTACGTTTGGGAATCTATCGAAAAAGCGCAACGGATATCCACAATCAATTGTTGATGTCCTTCCCGGAGAAGAGCGAGACATTCAATTGCCTGCTACGGATATATGAACAACCCGTCGAGCGAAAAGAAGAACTTCTTGAAATTTTGAAGATGGCACAAGCGTCATACGAAGGCCTTGAGAAGCCTTCTGTGTAGAACTATGCGCTGTTTGAATCGAAGCCCCGCATAACAAGTCGTTGAAGTTGTCGCCTTTGTTTGAGTCTGGAACGAAAGGCTTACTTTCCGTAAAATCCGTCACGGCAGAGCTGATGCGGCGGCGCAACTTAACTCTATGTTCAGATCTCGTTTAATTTGACTAATAGTGTATAAATAATATACGATATCATTGCTATTTTAGCTTGTCTCATATAGAATCGCCGCATGAATGTGCAACGGCTGCTTGGGCCAAATGGGTTGGTGTGGGCGGTAAAAGAGGCCAAAGAGATCGTGCGCATTTACTGGGGTGGGCTGTCGTTTTACGCCTACCACGAGAATGATGCATTTGAGAGAAAACTTGGGATCGCTCTTCTGGCCAATCAAGGTGTGCACTATCAGACGATCTGCGAACTGTTCGACGTCAACCGACACACGGTGCGCAAGACACTGGCCGTCTACACCAAGTCGGGAGCTCCTGGACTGAAGGACTACCATCGAGGTCCTGAGGCGATTGAAGAAGCGGTGCGCAGCTTTGTTATCACAGAATATATTCGACTGCACGCACAGCGTGGCTTTCAGAACATGATCCTCGAGGCGATCGCGAAAAAAGCTGAGGAAGGTCTGTTCCGCAGCACACTTTCTCGCAGCAAGCTGCAGAAAATTATCCGAGCCTACAAGGACAGGACGAAGAAAGACCAGGAGGAGGAAAAAGAGGAAGCGGTACTCAAGATGCAAAAAGACCAGGAGACTCGCGGCCGTCGCGAGGCGGAGGAACAGAAGAGAAGCGAGGAAACTGACAGCCAGGGAGAACTGCAGCCCAATGAGCAACGTGTGTGCGTCGAGCACGGCGGTGCGGCGGCGGTGATTCCGCTTTTGGGCCACTTGGGGCTGAAGGCCGCGCTGCCTGAAGAGCCCGAGTACGAGAATCGGCGCTACAGCATAGGAGAATTGGCTGTCAGCTACGCGGCGTTGAATGCCGCACAGCTTGTGGATGTGGAGCAGGACTTCAAGCTTGCCGACAGTTACCAGGTTGGCGGGCTTATTGGCAGGAAACGGCTTCCTTCCTTGTCGGTGTATCGGGAACGAATCCCCGCGGCGGTTGAGAAAATGGACCTGGAGGCGGTGAGGCTGGAAGCGGCGCGCACAGCAATTGGGGTTTTCGGTCCCACGAGGGTGGCCTACATTGACGGACATTTCATGCCCTATTACGGAGACACCCCGACGTTGTACGGCTACAACACCCAGAGACGTCTGGCGATGCGGGGGCGCGAGTATGTGTACATTCATGACCAGCAGGGCGTGCCGATCTATGCCGCGCTGTCTGACGGATATCGCAAAATGCAGTACTACGTGGAACACCTGGATACGACGATACGGGATCTGTATGGGGCGCGAAAGAAAGAGATTCTTGAAGTGTTCGATCGTGGGGGATATTCGAAAGAGTTCTGCATCAGCATATGCGAAAGTATTCTTTTCGTCTGCTGGCGTTCGGATGCGCGAAGGATTCCCGACATTCCCCTTGGTGAGTGGATTGATGTAGTTGTGGAACATCGCGGCAATACGATTGACGAAGTTTTCCCGACACAGATGCAGGCATGGGAGCAAAGGCGAACGATAGAGGCAGAAGGCACCAGCGCAACCTTCCGCGAACTCTGGATCAAGTTGGGGCAGAAGGTTTCCCCTGCTCTGAGCAATGATTTCGATCGCCCTTTGAATGACCTGGTGGCGATGCTTGTGGGACGCTGGGGTGCCCAGGAGAACATGTTCAAGGACCTGAAGGCTCACGGGATCGACCACATCCATTCCTATCAGACCGAGCGTTATAGCGAAGAGTATTTGTATAGCCGCGGTTTGGAGGATCGCCACCAGGGGGTCACGCACGAAATAGGCAATCCAAGAATACGGACACTAAATCGGGAACTGAAACAGCTGCGCGACCAGAAGAAAAAGCTGGAGCAGAAACTGGTGACTGCGGAGGAAACTGCAGGCACGAAAGAGAAGGCAACCGCGATCAGGAAAAAACTCTCAGGTATCGCGCGAAAGATCGACAATCGGCTCAGCGCGCGCGAGAAACTGCCAAAGACTATCCTGATGATGGACAGAATTAAGGACGATCGCATTCAACGGTTATGCGACGGAAAGAAGCTGTTTTTCGATTGGCTAAAAATGAACGCGATCTGGGCAAAGAGACAATTGGTGGATGTGGTAAAGCCTTACTACAAGGATTTGCGAGACGTGAACAGGTTTATCATTTCCATTCTTCAAACACGGACGTACGCGTGCCGCCGGGATGATACGATGGAAGTGGAGTTTCCACCACAACATTCGCAGAATGGAGGAAAGGCACTTGAAGCCCTGTGTGAGTTTCTGAATAAGATGGACCCATTCGACCTCGGTCTCTCGTTCCAAAAGATCAAGTTTCGCGTCGGGGCGCAACACTAAATCACCCCAGATAAACGAGGTCTGATGTTATGCATTTCTGTGTGGGTATGGAGCTTTCTCGGGCAGTCAAAGCATTCCAGAAGCGCAGGCGTTCCGTCCCGTGTACTGCCGTCCGGAAATTTCAGCTATTCGAGAGTGGTCTAGTCGCCAAGCCGCTCTTCGAGATTCACTTTGACGACGTCACCTGGTGCTTTCTCAATGGCCCTACGGACTTCGCTCTTTACAGGCAGCATATGAACACCATTCCCCATCGCCATGAAAGAACTCCGAAAAGGATGACCATCAATGGTGCCTCGAACCTTTACAAGTCCTCGGGTACCAAAGAACTCTGTGGAACCAGGCCAAACAACATATGGGCGCCTCTAAAAACTAGCCATTTTCATTGAGTGTCTCGGTATCTCATTTTGTTCTCCAATCAGGGTGGGGAATGAATCAACAACGCGGTTTCTTTGATGAACAAGAGCGTCTCCAGAAGTTGAGTAGCCAAGGCGATCCGCTTGAGAAACTCAACGCGACGATGGATTGGGAAATATTTCGTCCGCTTTTGAAGCGATGCTTCAAGAAGGAACCCAAAGGACCAGGCGGGCGCCCGCCGTTCGATTACGTTTTGATGTTCAAGATCCTGATTCTCCAACGTCTGTACAATCTGTCGGATGCCCAGATGCAGTTTCAGATATTGGACCGTCTGAGCTTCCAGCGGTTCTTGGGCCAGGGATTGCATGGGGAGGTGCCGGATGAAAAGACCATTTGGCTCTTTCGTGAGGTACTGAGCAAGCGTGGGTTAATCGAAAAGCTTTTCACGTTGTACCGCGCGCATTTGGAGAAGCTGGGGCTAATCGAAAATAACGGCAGCATCGTTGATGCGAGTTTTGTGGAAGTGCCGCGGCAGAGGAACAGTCGGGAGGAGAATCAAACGATCAAAGAGGGAAAGATCCCCACGGATTGGAAAGAGGATCCTGCGAAGCTGAGGCAAAAGGATACCGAGGCGCGTTGGACGAAGAAGAACGAGCAGACTTACTACGGGTACAAAGATCACGTGAAAGTGGATAGGCAGAGCAAACTGATTAAGACCTATGAGGTCACCGATGCCAGCGTGCATGATTCGCAAGTGCTGCCGTCGTTGCTGCAGAAAACTGATGTGGATACGGAGCTGCATGCCGACAGTGCCTACCGCTCTGAGAAAATCGAGGACACCCTGCAGAAGCGTGGAGTGCAAAGCAAGATCCATGAGAAAGGGTATCGCAATCAACCGTTGAGCAAATCCCAGATGAGAAGTAACCGAGCGAAGTCGCGCATCCGTGCCCGGGTGGAGCACGTCTTCGCGCACATCACCAACTGCATGAACGGCTTTCGTATCCGCTCGATCGGAATCGTGCGAGCGCGGTCGAACATCGGGCTAATTAATTTGACCTACAACATTGTGCGCTCGGCATATCTTCAGGGGGCGTAGTCTGCCCGGGATTCAACTGGAGGGTTAAAAGAGCAAGAAATAGGGACCGGGAGGCCGGGAAAAGAGCAAAAACTGTTGAAAATCTGGAAATCGAAAATGATCCGGATAGACCGTGCGAAAAAGCCAGCCTTCTGCTTTAAAAATCACAGCGTCATCGACCTGGCAGGAACGAAAAGCATAAAAACACCTAGTTTTTCGAGGTCCCCTTCAGGAAGGTCCAGTTAACGTCGCAGTAGAGAAGACGCGTGCCTTGCGGCAGATACAAATAACGCGGAAGTGCAAGGAGCGGGGCGCAGATGGCCACGGTGGTGCAAGTAAGTGCGCAAATCCTGGATGGTGGTGAGATGAAGCGGCAGCTCACGGGACTTGCCAAATTTTCCGGTACGAACGACTAACACACTCTGACCGAGGTCGAGGTCGTCGCAGTTTAGGCTGATCGCCTCCCCAATGTGCATCCCGGTGACCGCAAGCAGTCCGATCAGGGTCTTATAGGTCGCAGCCCTCAGTGCGAAGCGCAGAGTGCCGGCTGCGGTAATCAACGCTCTAATGTCTTGATCGGAGTACAAGTAGGGAGTGGCGCGGTGCGACCGATAAGGCAGCAAGTCAACTGGCGGCACTTGATGCGCCGGGTCGAGGGCGTGCAGGTAGATTGCGAAGCCGCGAGCGACCGACAGCCGAGACGCCCACCATCTTACGCTACCGTTGGTGGGCAGTCTCGCCAAGGCCACCGCGTTCTCGACGGTGACCTGCGCTGCCTCGATGCCATCTAGATAGTCTGCAAACTAGGCCAACAACTTCTTGTGACGTCGGAGTTTGTAGCCAAGAACACGGCGAATGGTCAGGTAATCGACAAGCGAATCGCGCAATGTTCTCATACTGCACCTCCGGGCCAAGAGCGGGCAACAGTCCTGAGGGCCTCCCGGTTGACCTTGGCATAGATCGCGGTAGTCAACGGGCGACGGTGACGGAGCAATTGACCGACTTCGCTCAGTTGGCGCACGTGCCTCCAATAGCCTTGTAGCTGCAGTGTGGCGCAACCGATGCGCGGTGATCTCTGGGAGGCCCGCTCGCGAGGCTGCGCGAGAGACGATCAGGCTCACCGCGCTTGAAGTCAGCCCTCGAAGCGGAGCGCGGGCACTAAGAAACAGGCGGCGGCAGCCGTCCATGGAGGCGGGACGACCGCTGCGCAGATAGGCGACCAAGGCTTGGCCAACATCGACCGGAAGTGGCAGCCGTTCCCGTTGATTTCCTTTGCCACGTACGGTGATTTCCCCGTGCCTCCAGTCAATATCACCCAGCTGTAGACCGCCGACTTCACCGGCGCGCAATCCCAACGGCACAAGGAGAGTGAGGACTGCGAAGTCGCGAGAGCCCATAGAGCTTCGACCGCAGCTGGCGAGTAGCCGGCCCGTTTGACCGGCATCCAACGCCCTTGGTAGGCCGGCCAGCCTCCATCCCGCGACCGAGGGCACAGCGTCGGACAGCGGACGCGGGAGCATGCCCTCGACATGCAAAAAACGAAGCAGCGAGCGTAGGGCGGTCACCAACAGCTTAGCCGAGCCAGGACTACGCTGGGGACATTGCGCGAGCACGAACCCGGTCACATCACTGGGCGCCAGACCCCGTAGGTCCAATTCCCCGTCTGGCATTACCCGGCCAGCCAGAATAGCCGAGAAGGTGCGACAGCGCTTTCACCGACCGGTAGGTCGTGTATCCGGCATTGCGACGGGTCACGAAGAATTTCCCTACGGTCGTAGGTGTTAGAGAGGACGCATCCAAGCGCATGGCAGCAAGCCAGCGGCTAAGATGTGCCATCAACTGCAACTGAACCGCCGCGGATATCGGCGTATACCCAAGCCGGGACAGATGTGTGTTAAAGCCTTGTGCAAACGGCTCCAGCGGACCGCACACCATCACATGGGACGGGCTACTCATGATTGCCTCCTTTCCAAGTCCTGGAAAGGAGCAGTATCGCTCAAGCCGCCCTATTTATGCCGAGCCTACCAGGCGGATTGCTGTCCTTATCCAGCATCCCACATGCGACTGGCTGCTCAGTCGGCATAATCCGAAGGCCGGCGTAATGTACCAAGCAACGTTGCTCCCGACATCCTGGGTAGACTTCTCGAAGCGCCGCCCAGAACCCAGTGCCCCGTCCGCGACGGCCAGCTTCGGCCCAGTCTGCAAGCCCCGCCGCTTCAAATCCAGCAGGATTTCACGCCAGGAGGCCTTGCTCTCCGCATGACCGTCGCTGACGGCAAGCAGCTCCTTTCTGCCCCGATTCGTTGGCTCGCATGACCACCAGGATGCAGCTACGCTCTTTGTCCAAGCGCACGTTGAAGTGAATCCCGTCGACCCAGAAATACGCACAGTGCTTCAGCTCGAAATCCCGCTTTCTCCACGTCTCGTAGTCCTGCTCCCACAGGGCCTTCAGCCGCACGATGTTCGTCGCCGACAATCCCGCGGCCCCTGGGCCCAGGATCGACTCCAAAGCCTCCGACATGTCACCGCTGCTGATGCCCTTCAGGTACAGGATGGGGATCAGGTTATCCATGCCGGGCACTCGACGCAAATATCGCGGCAGGATCTGGCTGCTGAAGCGTTCCTCTTGCGAGAGAGCACGGTCATCCACTCGGAGTTGGCGGATCATCAGCGACCCGATCCCGGTGACCAGTTCGCGTTCTGGCGGGTGGCCGTTTCGCACCACCAAAACGCCGACCTTCCTCGTCGGTCATGCCGCCGTGATTTTCGACGAACTCGGCAACCTCAGTTGCCATCGCTTGGGCCAGCAATTGTCGCGCCCCCTTGCGCGCCAGTTCTTCCAGGACATTTCCTGCGGTTGGCTCTTACAACTCCCGGGTGGGTCGACCTATCCTGTGTCTTCTCCGCCCGGTGCAGATCGGCTGACTATGCCGGTCGCAACTCCGATGGCGATTCTGTTGCCAGTCGGTTCGTTCGTCACAGCGAATCTCCTCTTCCAGAGCTCTTCGAGGCTCTCTATCACGTGATCGATCAAAGGATCATCAATTCGACATCTGCGCGAGCTTAATGCGATTTCCGCTCGAGGGCTGATGAGGACTTGTTGAGTCGTAACCAAACAGTCTTGACAACTCGGACCTGAAACGGGATCCACGCGGGAAGGCGAAAAATGAGAATCGAAGATGTGCTTTTTGTAACCATTCGGCTGAAGTCCCGACTACCCACCCCGGGGAAACTGGGCACGCGGCGTGGCGGACTTTGGAGGTAGGGAATATCCGCCTGCGTCTTGTCGAGTACTCTCCAGGACACAAGGCGGACCACCGGTGCAAAAAGGGCCATGTTCTGTTGGTGCTCAAAGGTGAATTGACCACTGAACTCTCTGATGGCAGACGTTTTGAGCCTAGGGCATTTACCCTGGTCTATTGAATAACCGAAGAACGAGCCATCTGTCGGGCACGGCGTCTGGGAGACCGCGGGTGACGTCCCGATCGGCTTTGATAGAAGACGGTTGATTTTGAGATTTTGATGCCATTGAGATTCA
This sequence comes from uncultured Spirochaetota bacterium, assembly GCA_963845535.1. Classification (GTDB taxonomy): domain Bacteria; phylum Spirochaetota; class Spirochaetia; order SZUA-6; family Fen-1364; genus Fen-1364. Next base: position 932,470 of record CAWJSK010000012.1, on the reverse strand, counting down.
GATGGTAAAGGATTCACAAGAACTGGTCGTCTGCAAAGATGTTTGTGGCTGACAGGATTGGCTTCGCAACAACCACCTTCGGCAAAGCGAAGTCTGGCTGGTCTTTTTGAAGGGCGAGAAAGCGAAAGCGCATATCAACTACGATCAGGCTCTCGACGAAGCCCTTTGTTTTGGCTCGATAGATAATCTCGTGAATCGAATTGACGACGAAAGGCATGCACTGAGCTTTGCAAGGCGCACGCAAAGAAGCAAATGGTCGCCGGGGAACAAAGCTCGCGTGGAAAGGCTCATCAAGGAAAAGAGGCTGGCTCCTGCCGTCATGCAAATTGTAAGACCAGCAAAAGCGAACGGGTCATGCGATAAGCCGGACCATCTCAGGTAACTATCGAGAAAACAGCAAAGGAAGCAATGACGAATGAAACGATTACCCTTGTAGCCAATGGTGCGCTTACTTTTTCCTTGATTGTGGCAGTTGTATTTGGAATAGCTCAGGTTTGGGCCGCGGCGAGGGACCGCCGCGAAAGGCTGACGCTCGAGGCATTGCGAAATTTCGAGACCCGGGACTCTGCAGAGCCGTCGCAATACATCAACACGCACAAAATACCATCAAACGGCAAGCAGTTGAGAGCGCTTCCTGTGAATGAGCAAGTAACTTCATGCAATTTGCCTAGCAAATGGAAACGCTCGGCCTTTTGGTAGCCGAGGATCTCATAGACATGGATCTTGTGGACAAGACGCTGAGGTGATTTGTTTCTACTTCTCGGGACAAGTACAAGAGCTTCGTCTTGAGCGCTCGAGAATCGGCTCCGGACTCTTTCGTCAGCGAGTATTTCCAATGGCTGGCGGAGCGGACAGCAAGCGAATGCAGGATCAACTGCGAAAACCCTTTTACCAGAGCAGTTGACCATACTTCGACAGAGGCAGTCAGCCGGTGAACGCTGCTTTTCAACGTACGTCAACGTGAGTCCTGAGGACCGTAGAGACAAGCTGGAAATGTTTTCTGCGAATGCACTTGCGAATCACAGACCTGGTAACTACACTATTGTGTAGGGAGAGGCTCCGACCATGAGCATCATGGATTGGCTTCACTCGCTTATTGACAATCCAAGACTGACCCAAGCCTCACTGCTTGCGAACACGCTAGTCGCGCTTGCGGCCTTGATTGCCGTCCTCGTTGGTCTTGGTCAACTGAATCACCTGTTAGCGTTGAAGCGGGAGGAGAAACGGCTGCGTCGGCAGCAAGCGGCAAGGACTTTGATTGTTGCATATTTGGCCGAATATCGCTCCCCGCAAATGGGGCGCGCAATAGCGAGCCTGTGGGATCTCTATCGATTAGCCAGAAGAAACCCCCGAGAGTTGGTCCGCCTCTATATAAGGCTTTACAAGAAGGACCGTAACCATGCATTCCATTTTGAGGTGAGACGAAGGGTGTCGGTGTTTTTTCAGCATTTGGCGTTCCTCGTGGAGCAGGAAGAGTCCGTACGGGAAGAGACCTATCGATATTGGACCAAGTCCAATCTTGAACTAATCCCGAAAGTCCTTCTTCCGTTAGAAACTTTTGCCGTTCCCGAGATACTCAGTGGATACCGATCAGAAGAAAGTAAGGAAAATTTCATACTTGATACTTCTCCGCAGCGTTCGCTCAAGGCGATGGAAGAATTGTATTCAAATGCGCCGGAGAAGCACGACGTATCGAGTCAAGAGAAAGCCACGACATGAGACAGACACGAAGCAATCGGGGGCCAAGGTGAAACCGAGAGGCCAATTGATGATCGAACATCGACTCATCGAGAAGCTTTTGGCGGCAGCTGTGAAACGAACGGCCGGGATGACTGAGGAAACGTATGATCCCGTATTGATCGATTCAGTAGTCGATTTTATCAAGACGTACGCTGACAGAACGCATCATGGCAAAGAAGAGGACATCCTCTTTCATGACCTTTCGAAAAAGGATCTTCAAGAAGAAGATCTCTCCGTGATGAACGAATTGATCAATGATCACACGCAAGCCCGCAGGAAGGTTATGGACATTGTCCAGCTTAATGAGCAATACAAGGCCGGAGATCGAACTGTCGTATCAAAGATACAGGAGACTATTCTCTGGTTGGCGAAGTTCTACCCCGCTCATATTCGGAAAGAGGACAAGGAGTTCTTCCCGAGGAGCGAGAGATATTTCAACGATGAAGAATTGAGCAGAATGCTTCAAGATTTCTGGACTTTTGACAAGAATATGATACACGAAAAGTACCAAAAAATCCTCAAAGAAATTGGTGATCTTGACGCCGGGCCTTGATGTGCATACCGTAGCCCGAATCCTCATTCCATGAACTCCAGAACCAGGAAACAGCGCATGCCGCGAAAAGACAATCTTACTGCTCACCCCGCTTCCCGCTACGATGATCACGTCAGGGAAAGCATTCCATACTACGATGCCTTTCATGATGAGGCGATTAACCTCATGGCTGTCTACCTGCCCAATCCAGGGCTCTGGGTTGATACGGGATGCGGAACGGGCACGCTCATTGCAAAGGCCTATTCGAGGTTCCCGGATACGAGGTTCATCCTGGCTGATCCGTCGCCGGCCATGCTTGAGCTGGCCCGGCTAAAGCTTGAAGGGAAGGACAGGGCAACCATCCTTTCACCACGTGAGACAAAGGACTTGGACATTTCCGAGCAGCCGGATGTAATAACTGCCATCCAGGCTCACCACTACATGAGGCCAGATCTTCGAAGGGAATCAACGCAAAAGTGCTTTGATCTGCTAAAATCGGATGGCATCTTCATAACGTTTGAAAACGTCAGGGCTCTGACGGAGACCGGCACGAAAATTGGAAAGGAATATTGGAAAGGATACCAAGAGAAGGCCGGCAAAACAAAAGAGGAAGCACAGAAGCATATCGAGAGATTCGGAAGCGAATACCATCCCATCACCGTTGAAGAACATCTTGCGCTCCTCAGGGTTTGCGGTTTCAAGGTTGCTGAGATTCTGTGGTATTCGTACATGCAGGCAGGATTTTACTGCATTAAATGAAAGAGAAAGCAGACTCGGCCTACCGAGGCATGGTACCATCGGGTGTTTGGTGGCGAAAACAGCAGGCTCAAAAATGCTCCCCAAGTACGTGCCTTGGAAAACGGCAAGGTGGTGGGTTGGCGCGACGTAATGGCTTTGCCGCGACCCACTACGAAACACTGCGGAACGCTGTGAATGGGCGTTTTGCCGGGGTATCGGCACAAAGGAATCGGAACGAAACTCGTTCACGCCGCTTGGAGAAGGCGAAAGTCTTTGGTCTATCGGTAGTCCTTGTCCGCGGCTTCCCGCAACGTCGAGACAACGACGCCGCTTGCGGCGATTCCCGTGAGAACGAGGGCACCAATCTCTCGGGCACGGAGTATGACCTCGAGGTCTCTCCCCGCAAAGGCGCTCACCCGCAGTCTCGTTGCCGTCAGTTCATCTGAGCGGGGTGTCACGGCCCTTGCTGGGGCAGCAAAGCGTTTTCCACTGGTTCTTCTTTGCCATTTCCTTTATGCTGCCTCTAAAGACTTCTCCAACTCCGCGGGAGACGATTATTGGCGAACCTGCCACGCGGCACCCGCAGAGCACTTCGAAAGGCATGAATGAAGCAACGTCTGTTCATAGATTCGAGTGTCACCCCTACTGAAGCATTGCTTCGGAAGCAATCAGGGGCTGCGCTGGATTACTACCGGAGCATCATAGGAACTTCGGGAGACTACCGGAAGCAATGGCAATACAGCCGCGGCAATGGCTGGATCCTGAAAGTTGACGACATGCGGAAGGCCTTGTATTACCTTATTGCATTCGACGGGGGAGTCGAAATAAGCCTGACCGTACGGGATGAGGAACGGGCAGCATTCCTCCAGAACAAAGAATGTGAAAACCTGTACCCGCAACTCGAGGCTGCGACGAAGTACTCGGAAGGATACGCTCTTCGGTTTGAGATCGAGAGCCCCGAGGAATGCAAATCGGTGATGAAGTTCCTGGCAGAGCTCAAGAAGGTGAGACCTGTCTCCACGGCGCTTACCGAGAAGCAAAAGATGCGAATGAATGGAAGAGAATCGAAATATAGAAAATAGCTCTATCGGAGGAGATGAGACGATGAAAAGGGTTTTCGCGGTTGCCTGCCTTTTTGTTGCGGTTTGCCTGCTTGCGGGATGCGCGGCGGGTCCCAATGGCCTCGCCAATTCCGTGGGCCCGCGAGGTACCATCGCCGGCTTCTGGCAAGGCCTCTGGAACGGGGTCATCGCTCCCGTCACCTTCATCATTTCGCTTTTCGATCGCAATGTGCAGATGTACGAGGTCCACAACAACGGGGGCTGGTACAATCTCGGGTTTCTCCTAGGTGTCATTATCATTTTCGGCGGAGGCGGGGCAAGCACGCGCAGGTCGAACCGCTAACTGCCCGCGGCAAACCCCCTCCGAAAGAAAATGCTTGACATAGAGCAATGTCTGTTATAATGGTTGCATATGGTTGTAACCATTCAGAAGACGAACCCATTAATCGACCTTAGAAACGGGTCTGGAGGCTTTGGTGTCAAGACATGCGGTCTCTGAATCCGGACATCCAAACGCAGATACCGGCAACCGGGGAGAGTCCTTGGAATCGAAAAAGACCATTCAGAAAAACGCGATGGAGTCCATTCAGGCGCAGGTCGAGTCCTTCCTCCTTGGCAGGATCGAATCAGATGTCTGGCAGGTCGGCACCAAGATCCCGTCTGAGCGCGACCTCGCGCTCGAGCTGGACGTCAGCCGGACAACCGCCCGCAACGCCGTTCTCGCGCTGACTGCGCGCGGTATCTTCGAACGCTCGGTCGGTCAAGGCACGTTCGTCAAACGCACGCCCGCGCCGGTCGCCCAGCCCCGCCCCACAACGGGCACCCTCGGATACGTGGTCTGCAAAGAGAAGTCAGCCCGCAGGCCCATCGCTTCCGAGGCTTTCTATTTCGATGTTTTCCTGGGCATCGAGGAAGATACAGCAAAATCCGGGAGGCATACCCTTTTCACGTATCTCGATGACTACGCCGCGGACGAGCTCGAAGCTTTTCGTTCGTTTCTCGGGAAGGTGGATGGCGTGGTTGTCGAGGAAGCGCGGAATCCCGAGCTCCTGCTATTACTGTCCGCGAGCGGAGTCCCGACCGTTCTCCTTGCGCCATCAGAATCGATTGAAGGACTTGACCTCATCACCATGGACCTGGCAGCCGGAGTGCGCAAGGCGGTCAGCTGGCTTCGATCCCTCGGACACCGGAGGATCGCCATCATCAACGGGCCGCTGCGGCTCGAATCAGCCCGGATACGATTCCTCGCCTGGAAGGACGCCATGGCGGAGGAGGGCGGCTCCTGGGACGACCTGCTGGTTGATGGCGATGAGGGCTGGTCAGCGGAAGCGGGGTACACGGCAATGAAGCGCCTCCTGGGTCGCAACCGGGAGCTCAGCGCCGTGTTCTGCGCCAACGACCTCCTGGCCATCGGCGCCCTCTCCGCCCTGGCTGAGCGATCCCTCACCGTGCCGGACGACGTTTCCGTCCTCGGTTTCGATGATTCGGAGCTCGCCCGTCACGCATCGCCCCCGCTTTCCACCATGCGTATTCATTCCCGCGATATGGCCCGTACCGCGGCGCGGAGGCTCCTGGAACGCATCGAAATCGGGAGCCTGCCCCCCGTACGGGTCGAATTTCCCATCGACCTGGTTGTACGAAGATCCTGCAAGGAGGTGAAGCGCGCGAAAGAATGAGGGAGGAAGGATTGAGACAGCCGCGGTACCGGGGTTTTTGCCGTGAGAAAGCTTGTCCCTGATACCGCAAGCCGTAGGGTACGTTCACCCCGCCCACAAATGTAGCCATCCGGCGCGGGAACGTACAGTCACCCCTGATACGAAGTCGCTCAAAGGAGAGAATGCATGAAGAGATTCGTATTCCTGTGCGCCATCGCGCTCCTCGTGATGGCGGCATCGGCGTACGCCGCGAAGACCGAAATCACTTACATGGCGTGGTACAACACGACGGAGAGTGAGGCGGCGGATATTCAGAAGACCTTGGACAAGTTCAACGCGTCCCAGGACGCAATCCACGTCACGATGATTGCCGTCAGCCGCGCTGACTACGAGACCAAGCTCAACACCATGGCAGCGGCAAAACAGCTACCCGACACGTGCATCATGGCAGAGCCCATGACGATCCGCTACGCCGCAGCCGGCCTCCTCGCCGACATGGGGGACGTGTATAAGCCGGACGAGGCGCCCCTCAAATCACTCGCCTTCACCTACAATGGCAAGACCGTGGGGTATAGCTGCGCGGACGAGGTCCTCCTTCTCTACTACAACAAGAAGATGTTCGACGACGCCAAGGTGGCTTATCCTCCCGCCAGCGCCGACAAGGCGTGGACCTGGAAGCAGTTCGTCGACGCGGCAAAGAAACTGACCAAGGACCAGAACGGCAAGACCCCAAACGATGCCGGTTTCGACAAGAACAACATCGTGACGTACGGCGCAGACTTCAACCGTCTGTCCTGGATGTGGCCGGTCCTCGCGGTTTCCAACGGCGGCGGAGTCATGACCCCTGACGGAAAGAAGCTGCTGATCGGGACGCCGGAATCCATCGAAGCCCTTCAGGCGATTGCGGACCTCTACGTGAAAGACCACGTGGCGCCGTCAGTCGGGGACAGAGGCAACATGCCGAGTCTCGACGTGAGTCTTCTCACTGGCAAGGTCGCCATGGCGACTTCGGGTCAGTGGGAGATCGGCGTTTCTTTGAAGAACTCCCTCAAGGACGGGCTTGTCTACGGGGTGGCTGTCCTCCCGAAGATGAAGAAGGCAGTCACGTACAACACGGGAGGGCCATTCATCGCATTCGGTACCTCCAAGCACATCGCCGAGGCCAAGACATTCGTCAAATGGATGAGCGATGAGTCCAACGGATGGGACCTCATCACGGGCGGAATTTGGATGCCCGTCTCTGCCAAGTGGTACGCCAACGAGGCGGCAATGAGGAAATGGGCGGACAACGACGTTCACCCCCCGTTTGCCCAGTACAAGACCGCGGTCATCGACTATGCAATGAAGAATGCGGTCCAGGTGCCCTGGTACTACTTCCCGAGCTACGACACGCTCGACACGCTCATCAATTCCGGGATCACCGACGTCTGGAACGGCGACACAACCGCCAAGGCCTACATCACATCGATCCTGCCGCAGGTGCAGAAGCTCTTCGACGAGAACAAGCCCCGCTAAGGGATTCAGAAGCCGCGTACCCCGCCCGCAACCGCGGACGGGGCGCTGCTTCCCACGTAAAGGTCGTAAAGGATAAGAAGGAATGAAGGCGAGAAGAAGCCCGTCGAGCACTCTCACGGCGTACCTGTTCCTCACGCCAGCCCTGCTGGGACTGTTTTTTCTGACCATTTTTCCCATGATCGGGGTCATCCTCATCAGTCTGACAAACTGGTCGGGACTCGAGCCTCCGAAGTTCATTGGGCTGGAAAACTTCAGGGAAATTTTCACCACGGACGTCTACTTCCTGAAGTCGGTTGTCGCGACGCTCTACTTTGCCCTTGGCGCGGTCATTTCCGGAATCATCTACTCATTTTCCATTGCGCTCATGCTGAACCGCCGCATTTTTGCCCGGGGTTTCTGGCGCTCGGTCTACTTCATTCCCTACGTTGTACCAGCCATTGGCTCGGCGGTGGTCTGGTCATGGCTGTACGAGGCGAACTTCGGAGTGCTCAACTACGGCCTCCACCTCCTGGGCATGAATAAGGTCCAATGGCTCCAGAGCGGCCCGACCGCGGTGCCCTCCATCATCGTGATGGCAGTCTGGGGCATGGGGAGCATGATCGTGATCTTCCTTGCCGGTCTTCAGAACGTTCCCCGCGCGTACCTTGAAGCGGTGGAGATCGACGGGGGAAACACGTGGCACAAATTCCGTCACATCACGATCCCGTTGATGACACCCATCATCTTCTACAACTTTTTGATGAGCATGATTTCCAACCTGCAGGTGTTCGTTCCCGCCTATGCCCTGACGCGGGGCGAGCCCAGCGGCAAGACGCTTTTCATGGTCTTCCTCATCTACCGTGAAGGTTTCATCCACAACGGATTCGGCCATGCGAGCGCACTGTCGCTGATTTTCTTCGTTTTTATTGCGGCCTTGACGGTCGTGATCTTTGCAACATCCCGTCGATGGATGTTCTACGAGGGTGAGTGACATGAAGCGCGAAAAGACGAACATCGTTGTTTCCCTTATCATTGCCCTCATCGGCCTAGCCGTCCTCTTCCCCTTTTTCTGGATGATACGGTCCTCGTTCATGTCCAACATCGAGATCCACAAGTACCCGCCCCTTCTCTTGCCGACAACCTGGCGGCTGGATAACTACCCGTACACGCTGTCGGTCTTTCCGTCCCTCCGGTACATGCTCAACACCTTGACCATAGCGCTGCCATCGATTTTCGGGGTCCTTCTGACCTCGACCCTCGCGGCGTACGCGTTTGCCCGGCTTGATTTCCCCTTGAAGAGACTTACGTTCGCGCTCGTCATTGGAAGCATGCTGATGCCGGGCGCCGTGACGATCATCCCGATCTTCGTGGCATGGAGCGCGCTCGGCCTGGGCAACGGGTACACTCCGTTGATCGTTCCCGCCTTCCTCGGGGGAGGGGCCGTGAACATCTTCCTCTGCCGGCAGTTCCTGATGACCATCCCGCGTGACCTCGATGAGGCGGCAATCATCGACGGCGCCGGCCACGGACGGGTCCTTTTTCAGATCCTGGCGCCGCTCATCACCCCCGTGCTGATAGCAATCGGGCTTTTCACCTTCATCCTGTACTGGAACGACCTCCTGGGGCCGCTCATCTACATTTCCCGCAACGAGCAGAACACCATCTCGCAGGCGCTCGCGAACTTCAAGTCAGGGTTCGGGACGGACTGGAAATCAATCATGGCGGCGTGCACCATGGCGCTCACACCGCCCGTGATCCTCTACTTCATTGGACAGAGGTACTTCATTGAAGGGATCGTGCTCTCGGGGCTGAAGGCGTGAAAAGGCACGAGAGGATGATCGATTACCCCATCACGCCGGTCGATTTTTGTCACGTTGCATTCCAGGACCACTTCTGGCTTTCGCGGCTTGAAACAAACCGGACCGTCACCATCCCTTCGGTGCTTCGCAAGTGCGAAGAGTCCGGCCGTGTCGACAACTTCCGCAGGGCTGCGCGTCGGCTGGGCGGACCCTATGTCGGTACGATGCCTTTCGAAGATACCGAGGTTTATAAGGCAATCGAAGGGGCTTCCTACTCGCTGGCGCAGCGGCGTGATCCGCAACTGGAGGCGCACCTTGACGCGCTTGTGGAGTTGATTGCGGCGGCGCAGGAGCCGGATGGATACCTCTATACGAACCGCACGATCGACCCTCTCAACGTGCTCCCCTTCGCGGGGCCGAAGCGCTGGTCCAATCTCGTGATGAGCCATGAGCTGTACAACAGCGGCCATCTGTACGAGGCGGCCTGCGCGCATTTCCTTGCCACCGGCAAGCGCGGGCTTCTCGAGGTGGCCCTGCGAAACGCCGCGCTCGTGCGCTCGGTGTTCAACCCGAACGGTCGGCACGACATGTGCGGCCACCAGATCGTGGAGATGGGTCTTGCCAGGCTCTATCGCATCACCCAGGACAGGAGCCTGCTGGAAACCGCCCGGTTCTTCCTCGAAGAGCGGGGGCGCCACGAATCGCGGCCGCTGTATTCCTATGCGGACAATCCCGGCTACAGCCAGGACCACATCCCGGTCCGCGAACAAAGCGAGGCCGTTGGCCACGCGGTCCGCGCGGCATACATGTACTGCGGAATGGCGGACGTTGCCGCCCTGTTTCCCGATGACGGATATGCCGCGGCCATTACGGCGATCTGGCGGGACGTGGTGGGCTCGAAGACCTATCTGACCGGCGGGATCGGCGCCCGGCACAAGGGCGAGGCTTTCGGATCTTCTTTCGAGCTTCCCAACCTGACGGCGTATGCGGAGACGTGCGCCGCCATTGGTTCCATCCTGTGGAACCATCGCCTTTTCCTGCTGACCGGCGCCGGAGTACGTGGACGTGCTCGAGCAGACGTTGTACAACGGCGTCCTTTCCGGCGTTTCCCTGCGAGGAGATGAGTTTTTCTACGTGAACCCGCTGGAATCCGACGGTGCGTTCCGGTTCAACCACGGAAGCGCGGGCCGACAACCATGGTTCGAGGTTTCCTGCTGCCCGACGAGCCTTTGCCGGTTTCTTCCCTCCATTCCGGGACTCGTGTATGCGGCGCGCGGTTCGACCGTGTACGTGAATCTTTTCGTGACGAGCCGGGGGCAGGTCGAGGTGGATGGCGTCCGCATCGACCTGATCCAGGAAACGGACTTCCCCTGGGACGGGGATATCCGCATCACCGTCCGACCCGAGCGTCCCGTGCGCATGCGGCTCATGCTGAGGCTTCCCGGCTGGTCGCGCGGACAGATCCTGGGCGCACACCTGTACCGGTTTGAAGCGCCCTCCTCCGAGGCGCCAAGGCTCCGCGTCAACGGGGCGGAGATGCCGGCTCCTGAGTCGGGATACGCGGAGATCGAGCGCGAGTGGGCCGCGGGAGACAGAGTGGAGCTTTCCCTGCCCATGCCTGTGCGCAAAGTGATTGCCGACGCGCGCGTCGAGGACTGCCGCGGCAAGGCCGCCATCATGCGTGGCCCGATTGTTTATTGCGTCGAAGGAAGGGATGCGGACGAATCCCTTGGAGATCTCTCCCTTGGAAAGAACGGCCTGGCGGCGGCGCGCGAGCCTTCGCTCCTTGGGGGGGTCGTCACCGTGCGAGGGCCGGGATTCACTGCCATCCCGTACTGCACCTGGGCGAACCGCGGGGCGGGACCCATGAAGGTTTGGCTGCGGAACGTACCGTAGGGGTGGGAAGCTGATCACCGCGTGATATAATGCATCATGCAGCACACAGACACCCCTGCGCGGCAAAGGGTCCGTGACGCACTTGGCCACCGGGAGTCACCCATTCCTTTCGACCTCGGCTCAACCGCGGTTACCGGGGCGCACGTCTCCGTTGTCAAAGGCCTTCGCGAACACTACGGACTGGCCAACGGGCCGGTGAAGGTCCATGAACCCTACCAGATGCTTGGCCTGATAGAAGACGACCTGGCCGCCGCAATGGGAGTGCATACCTCCGGGGTGTTTGCCCGCACGACGATGCTGGGATTCCCACTGGAGGGTTGGAAGGAATGGCGCGCTCCCTGGGGACAGGAAGTCCTTGTCCCGGACGGGTTTCGGACGACGACCGACGCCCAGGGGGACATCCTGATCTATCCTGAAGGAGACCTCGGCGTTCCGCCAAGCGCCAAGATGCCGTCCAGCGGCCTGTATTTCGATTCCCTCATCCGCCAGGAGCCCATCGATGAGTCCCGACTGGACCCGGCGGACAACCTGGAAGAGTTCACGCCGATCTCCAGCGCCGACCTTGCGCACCTGAAGAGGTCCGTACGTGACGCGTCCCGAAAGGCGCGGGCCGTTGTGGCGAGCTTCGGGGGAACGGGCCTCGGAGACATTGCGCTCGTTCCCGGCCCTTTCATGAAGCATCCCCGCGGGATCCGTGACGTCACGGAGTGGTACATCTCCACCGCGACGCGGCAGGATTACTTGGCGAGGGTCTTCGACAAGCAGACTGAGGTTGCTGTTGCCAACCTGGCGCGGATCCACGAAGAGGTGGGGGACGGGATCGATGCGGTGTTCCTGTGCGGGACCGATTTCGGGACGCAAACCACGCAGTTCTGTTCCCCGGACACCTTCGAAAGTCTTTACGCCCCGTTCTACAGGAGAATGAACTCCTGGATCCACGAGCACACGTCCTGGAAGACGTTCAAGCATTCCTGCGGGGCCATTGCGCCCCTCCTTCCCCACATGATTGACGCCGGATTCGACATCATCAATCCCGTGCAGCTCTCTGCCGCCGGCATGGACGCCCGGGAGTTGAAGCGACGCTACGGGGCTCAGGTCGTATTCTGGGGCGGCGGCGTGGATACCCAGAAGACGCTCCCCTTCGGTACGCCGTCGGAGGTTCGCGCGGAGGTGCTGGAGCGGTGCGGTATCCTCGGAAAAGGAGGGGGGTTTGTTTTCAATCCCGTCCACAATATCCAGGCCCGCACGCCCATCCCCAATATCGTGGCGATGATCGACGCCGTGCGCGAGTACAACGGCGAGCAGGCATGAGGATCGTCATCTTCGGGGCGACGGGAGGAATCGGAAGATGCCTCGTTGACCAGGCTCTGGCGAAAGGCCACGTCGTCACGGCCGCCGTCAGAGACCCCGCCCGGATGCCGGCAACTCACGAGCAGCTCCGCGTGGAGCGCTGTGACGTGCTGGACGCCGCGTGCGTGGCAGCCGCCGTGGACGGCCACGACGCCGTGCTGTGCGCGTTGGGCACCGAGGCGGGGAAGCCCACCACCGTCTACTCTGCCGGCACCGCAAACATCATTGCGGCCATGGAAGACAAAGGCGTGCGCCGCCTGGTCATTGTCTCGAACTTCTGCGTGCTGAGCGAGACGCCCCGGGATCTTGTGGGAAAAGCAATGCTTTTCCTCGGAAGGATCTCACTGAGGAACGTCCTCCCGGACCAGAGACAGGCGCTGGAAGAGGTCCGCCAGAGTCACCTGGAGTGGGTGGTTGTACGGCCCCTTGCCCTGACGGACGCACCGGGTCGCGGCACGTGGCGTGTTGCCCTTGACGGGCTCCCGCAGCGGGGGAGGAGAATAGCGCGCGCCGACGTGGCGGCGTTCATGCTGGATCAGCTTGCCTCGAAGGACTACCTGCGGACCATTCCCGCCCTTGCCTGGTAGGAATGGCTAGAAAGAGGAACGTCATGCCAAACGGCGAAATCTCCCGGGATGAACTTTTTGCCCTGACAGCGAAGCTTGTATCAATCGATTCGATCAATCCGGACCTGGTGCCCGGTTCGAGAGGCGAAGGGGAGATTGGTTCGTTCGTGGCGCAATGGGCGCAATCCCAGGGGTTGGAGGTGCACGTCGAAGAGACCGGCCTTGCGGGCCGCCCGAACGTGATTGCCATCGCCCGCGGAAGCGGTGGGGGGAAAACGCTGATGCTCAACGCGCATATGGACACGGTTGGCGTGGCAGGAATGGAAAACCCCTTCCGGCCGATCGTCCGCAACGACAGGCTTTGCGGCCGTGGTTCCATGGACACGAAGTCGGCTCTCGCGGCGTTCATGATGGCGGTTGCCGCGGCAAAAAAGCGTGGGCTGCGCGGGGCCGCAGTCCTCACGGCGGTGGTCGACGAGGAATACGCCAGCGTTGGCACGGAGGCGGTCGTGAAGAGATGGAAAGCCGACGCCGCCCTTGTCGGCGAGCCGACCGGCTTGCAAATCGTGATTGCCCACAAGGGGTTTGCCTGGTTCGAGGTGGAGACCAGCGGTGTTGCCGCGCACGGCTCCCGTCCCGACAAGGGAGTGGACGCCATAGCGAAGATGGGCCGCGTGCTCGTGAGCCTGGAAGACATGGGCAGGCGGCTCGCTGCCGGGCCGTCTCACGCGATGCTCGGGACCGGCACGGTGCATGCGTCTCTGATCAGCGGCGGGCAGGAGCTTTCCTCCTATCCTGCCTCCTGCCGGTTGGGGATTGAACGAAGGACCATTCCCGGGGAGGAGCCGGAAGCGGTGGAGAAGGACCTGCAGGAAGCGCTCCTGCTCATGGCTCGGCAGGACCCTGCCTTCAGGGCGGACGTTCGGTTCCTTTTCTCCCGCGCGCCCATGGAGGTGGCGCAGAGCGCACCCGTGGTGCAAGCCCTTGCCCGGGCTTTCGAGGGATCAACGGGGCGCAGGGCCACATTCGGCGGGATGAGCGCCTGGATGGACTCATCCCTCCTTTCGGCTGCGGGGATCCCCTCCGTTGTCCTGGGACCGACGGGCGAGGGTCTGCACGGGGAGAGCGAATGGGTCGACCTTCCCTCGGTCTTTGCCGCCAGCGAGGTTGCCCTCAGGCTCATCAGCGATTTCTGCTCGTGAATCAGGAGGTTGTATGGCGGCGGTTTTTCGACAACCCGGTTCGCGAAGAGCCGCTTCCGGCGGGATAGCTCCGAGGGCCGCGGCAGCCGCCCTGCTTGCGGCCCTCTCCTGCTGCCTGGCCGCCTGTCCGTTCAGCTATGATCTCCCCTTGGGGGCTCCGGCTGACGCCATCCGGGATAATGCCCTTGCGGGAAGCTGGAAGATGCAGGATCCGGAGAGCGGCCAATGGGTGACCATCGAGTTCCTTCGATTCAACGAGAAGGAATACGTTGCGTGGAGCAGGGAACCGGACGGGGAGGCGGAAAAGATCGTGGCCTATCGAGCATTCATAACGGAGATCGAAGGGGAGCGCTTCCTGAACGCTCAAGAGCTCGACGCCGAGCCGGGCCGCGCCTGGAGCTTCGCGAATTACCGCATCAGCGGTGACACCCTGTCCCTGCGGTTCGTGGATGACGCCCTTTTCTCTTCCCGGACCTTCGAGTCGAGCGACTCGCTGCGGGAGTTCGTGCGCAAGAATCTCCATGATCCCCGCCTGTACACGGCAGACGAAGGAAAAGAGTCGGTCATGAGATGGCAGCGCGTGAGCAACTCAAGGGATCCTGCAAAAAAGGGGCGGCTACTTCTTTGACGCCGCGATCTCCACGCCCTGGATGGGCTTGGCCGTGAGCTTCAGCCCCCGGGCGGAAAGCCCGCACACCGGGATCTTTGCAATGTCCACGTTCACGGACTTCACCTTCTGGCGCTTTGCCGGCACCATGTTCAGCTTCACGACGCCGGACGGCCTCTTGTCCGTGAGAAAATCGATTCCCCGGCAGCCTTCCTTTGCAAGCCAGTAGGTCTTGTTCGTGATGAACCGTTCGACGTGCACCTTCTTTCCCCACGCGAGCCCGCCGGCGTCGCGATAGATCAGGGTGAAATGCGCGCCTTTTGCCTTGTCGAAAAGCCCGGCGTACAGGAGCGCGCCTGGCATCCACGCCTTCTCAGGAGGAGACATGATCCGGTAGGTTCCGTCCGCGGTAACCGCGAGGATGCGGTCATACTCGGTCACGGTCATGACGAACTCTGATCCCCGTACGGAGCTTCCGAAGTAGCCGGCCTCCCGGTCATAGCTCAAGCGGATGTTGGCCTTCGCCACGGCCACCTTGTCCACCTCGTGGAAAGTGGCGATCTCCGTGCGCCGGGGGAACTGCTCACCATACTTCTCATTGAGGCCGCCAAGCCAATCGATGACCGTTTTGGTGAGGTTCTTCAGCTTGCGGTTCACCTGCCGAAGCGCGGCCACGATGTCGTCGATTTCTCCCGGTTCTTTTTCAGGTCATACGCGCTGATGCGGCGGATCCGGAGCTCGAGGAGGCGCTGGACGTCGTCATCCGTCATGGCCCGGACGAACTGCCGGGAGAACGGCTTCATGCCCGTGTACACTTCCCGTCGGACGGACTCCTCCGTTGCGGCTTTTTCCAGCCTTTTGTAGACACGGTTTTCAATGAATATCCGCTCTAGGGTGAGCCAGTGCCTGCGGTCTTCCAGCCGCGCAAGCTCGTGCTCCAGCTCCGCCTTGATCTGCTTTTTCAGGAGGACGGAGAACTCCTTGAGGTACTCCGAAACCGAAACCTCGACAGGCCGGTCATTCCTGATGACCACCATGTTGGAGGAGATGGCGATCTCAGAGTCGGTGTTGGCATAGAGCTGGTCCATCACCTGGTCCGGTTCCGCCCCCCGGGACAGGGCGAGCTCGATCTCCACGTGGTCGCTCGTGTAGTCGCTGATCTTGGAGATGCTGACCTTCCCCTTTTGCACCGCGGACTCGATGGAAGCAATGAGGCTGGTTGTGGTGGTGGAGTAGGGGACTTCCGTGATCACGAGCTTCTGCACCCCGCTCACCTTCTCGATGCGCGCGCGCGCCTTGAGCCTTCCCACGCCGTCGGAGTATTCGCTCACGTCGATCAGGCCGCCCTGCGGGAAGTCCGGGTACAGGGCGACTTTTTCCCCTTTGAGGATGGAGACCAGCGCGTCCAGCAGCTCGGGGAAGTTGTGGGGGAGAATGGTGGTTGCCATGCCCACCGCAATCCCCTCCGCCCCGAGCATGAGGAGGACGGGGACCTTGGCCGGCAGCTCCTTGGGCTCCTTGCGCCGCCCGTCATAGCTGGGGGTGTATTCGGTAAGGTCAGGGTTGAAAAGCGTCTCCAGGGCAAGGGGCGTGAGGCGGCACTCGATGTAGCGCGCCGCGGCCGCGGGGTGGCCCGTCATGATGTTGCCGAAGTTCCCCTGCCTGTCAATGAAGTAGTCCTTGTTGGCGAGCACCACGAGGGCGTCTCCGATGGAGGCGTCCCCGTGCGGGTGCAGCTTCATTGACTCCCCGATGACGTTAGCCACCTTGTGGTACTTGCCGTCGTTCATCTCGAACAGCGTGTGGAGGATGCGCCTCTGCACGGGCTTGCAGCCGTCACGCAGGCCCGGGATGGCGCGGTCCATGATCACGTAGCTCGCGTAGTCGAGGAAGTAACCCTCCATGAGGGGCTTGAGCTGGCTCTGCGGGCTCATGCTCCCTCCAGGACCTCAATGCGGAGGTTGTTCACGATGAACTTCTTCCGTTCGGGCGTGTTCTTGCCCATGAGGAACTCGAGCGTCCGATGGACGCCTGCCATGGAGGGGACCTGCACCGGCGTGAGCCGCATGTCATCCGACATGAACTGCTTGAACTCTTTGGGCGATATTTCGCCGAGCCCCTTGAACCTCGTGACCTCCGTGCCCTTGAGCCGCTTCATGGCGGAGTCACGCTCCGCCTCCGAGTAGCAGTACACCGTCTCATCCTTGGTGCGCACGCGGAAGAGCGGCGTCTCCAGGATATGGAGGTGGCCCTGGAGGACGAGCTGCTCGAAGTAGTGGAGGAAGAACGTGAGGAGCAGGTTCCGGATGTGCATGCCGTCCACGTCCGCATCCGTTGCGACGATCACCCTGTTGTAGCGAAGCCCGTCCAGGCCGTCCTCGATCCCCAGCGCGCGCATGATGTTGTACAGCTCTTCGTTCTTGTACACCGTGTCACGCTTGAGCCCGAACACGTTGAGCGGCTTTCCCTTGAGGGAGAAAATGGCCTGGGTGTGCACGTCCCTGGCCTGGATCATGGGGCCGCCCGCGGAATCCCCTTCCGTGAGGAAGATGCTGGACTCCTCCCGGCGCTTCTCCTTCTCATCATCGAAATGCACGCGGCAGTCCGTCAGCTTCGGGATGTGCAGCTCCACTTTGCGAGCCATCTCCCGGGCCTGCTTCTTGATGCTCGACAGTTCTTTCCGTATGCGCTCGTTCGCCCTGATCTTCTCAAGCAGCTTCTTCGCCTCCGCTTCGTTCCTGTGCAGCCACGTGAGGGTCTCTTTCTTGACATCCTCCGCGACCCAGGTGCGGATTTCGTTGTTTCCGAGCTTGTGCTTGGTCTGACTCTCGAAGACCGGGTCCTTCAGCTTGATGGCCACCGCGCCGATCATCCCTTCCCGTACGTCCTCCGCGGAAAAGTTCACTCCGGCGTACTCGTCGATTGCCTTCAGCACTCCAAGGCGAAAAGCGGTCTGGTGCGTGCCCCCGTCAACGGTGAACTGGCCGTTCACGAAGCTGAAATAGCTCTCCCCGTAGTTGGCGGTATGCGTGAAAGCGAACTCCAACCGCGAACCCTTGTGGCTGGCTATCTCGTAGTGCATCTGCTCTTCGCCGATCTCCTCCACGAGGAGATCACGCAGGCCTTCCTGGCTGGAGACCGTCTGGCCGTTGTACACGAAGCGCAGGCCGGAGTTGAGATAGGCGTAGTAGCGCAGACGCTTCAGGATGAAGTCATCATCCCACTCGTACGTCGTGAAAATCTTGGGATCCGGCGTGAAGCGCACGAACGTGCCGCTCTTTGCCTTCGGATCCTTGCCGTCCTTCTGGGTTATGAGCTTGCCTTCGCGGAAAATCGCCTGGACGAACTTCCCTTCCCGAAAGCTCGCCACCTCGAACTCCGAGGAGAGCGCGTTGACGGCCTTTGTGCCGACCCCATTCAGCCCTACGGAGAACTGGAAGACTTCGTCGTTGAACTTTCCTCCCGTATTCACCTTGCTCACGCAGTCGATGACCTTGCCCAGGGGGATGCCGCGGCCGTAGTCCCGCACGCTGACGGAGGTTTTTTTCCGGGCGATCTCGATGACTTTTCCCTGTCCCATGATGAACTCGTCCACGCTGTTGTCGATGATTTCCTTCAATAGTACGTAGATCCCATCCATGGGGTTGGAGCCGTCCCCCAGCCTGCCAATGTACATGCCCGTTCGCAGCCGGATGTGCTCCAGCGCGTCCAGGGTTTGGATCGATTTCTCGTCGTATTTGACTGCGGTCTTCGCCATTATGGTGCCTGCCGGTTTGCGCGGAAGATGCGGAATATCTCGTATTTCCTATGATAGTAAGGAAAGTTCCCGTCCGAGGTCAAGCCGCCGGAGAGGATGCAGGTGTTCAATGGACGTGGCGTGTTCGACCGGATAAGATGCGCCACAGGAGGATATCGTCATGAAACGGTTCATCATCCTGCTTGTCATCGCATCTGTTGCCTTGACCGGGTGCGCCTCGGGCAACTTCCTGGGGTTTATTGCCACGAACAAGTACGTGGATGATAAGACCAAGGTCCTTGCCGACGATCAAGCAAAGCAGATCGCCGATCTCAAGGCGCAGCTTGCCGATTACCAGAAGGTCAAGGAACAGGCGCAGGCGGCCGTGGACCAGGTCAATGAGAACCAGAAAACCATCGCTGACCTCCAGGCGCTTGCGAAGAGGGTCGAAGGAAAGCTGGACCAGATGCCGAAGGACGTCATCAAACAGCTCATCGCGGCGCTCCAAGCCGCGTTGAACGAATAGGGAGCGGAAGGAACGGCAGTCGACGAAAGGGGGCATCGCATGCTCAGCGCGCAATCCATGATTGTGGGGACACTCTGCATCACCGTCGCGATGAGCGCGGCGCATCCGATCTTTGCCGGCCCCCAAAAGGAAACCGCGGTCCGCTATACGGCGGTCTCGATCCCGAAGTTCGCCTCGACGTGGTTCGACAGGATGGAGGATGGGTTCAAGAAGGCGGGCTCCCAGCTCAACTTCACCGTCACGCAGGAGGTCCCCTCTCCTGCAAGCGCTTCGCAGCAGGTGCGGCTGATCGAGGATGCCACAAACCAGGGCAACGACGCGATTTTCGTCGTCCCCGAGGACCCCACATCGATCGAGCCGGCTTTCGCCGCGGCGCAGGAAAAAAAAATCGTGACGATCACGCATCAATCTCCCGATCAGGCGCGCGCCGACTATGACGTGGAGATGATCGACAACGCGCTTTTCGGCCGCCTGGCAATTGAGGAGATGGTAAAGGCGCTCGGTTCCCCCGAGGGCCAATACGCCGTCTACGTTGGATCCTTTACGCGGCCGGACCACAATCTGTGGGCTGATGCGGCCGTCTCGCTGGCCAGGCAGAAATATCCCCGTCTCAAGCTCGTAGGGGAACGGTTCCCCGTCTCAGAGGATGCGGATTTGTCCCGCCAGACCGCCCTTGATCTCATAACGGCCTACCCGGACATCAAGGGCTTCCTCGTTTTCGGAAGCCGGGGAGGGCCGGGCGTGGCGCAAGCGCTGCGTCAGAAGGACCTGGTCGGAAAGATCGTTGTCGTCAGCACCACCGGGCCAGGCGAGGCCTCACCATGCCTCAAGGACGGCTCGCTCAGCGCATCAATCGTGTGGGACCCTGCCGAGGCCGGTTACGCGATGGTGTACCTTGCCCGGCTCGCCCTCGACGGCGAGAGGAGCAAGATCGGCGCGGACCTGGACATTCCCGGGCTCGGCAAGCCTTATTCGTTCTCGGGAAACACGATGATCTTCGACAGGCCGATCGTTCTCACCAGGGAAAACGTGGACCAGTTCAGCGGATTTTAGGGGGGGCGGTCTATCTCTCCAAGAGCACTTCCCTGCCCGTCGCCGCGGACTGATACGCGGCGTCGATGATTTGCTGCACCTTCAGCGCCTGTTCGACGGTGACGCACGGCTGCTCGATGCCCTGGAGGGCGCGCACGAAGTTGACAAACTTGTTGCCGTGAGGATATTTCACGGGCAATCCGACCCGCGTGACGTCCACGGGGGCTGCCAGGTCCTTGTCCAGCCGGTAGATCTCCACGGGCGGGAGGCTCGCGCCTGCCTCGGTGCCGAAGATTTCGACGCCGTGCGCGTCGTCCTCCTTCTGGTGCGCAACCCAGGAGACCTCTACCTGGACGCTTGCGCCGTTCTTCATCCTCAGAAACGCCGAGGCGCTGTCCTCCACGTCGAAGGGAATGCCCTCCGGCGTCGAGGCTCCCCAGCCGCCCTCCCCTATGCCGCGGCTTCCGAACTCCGAATAGACCGCCGCGCTCACGCTCGCCACGTCGAAGTTGCCGGACGTCCACAGCGCAAGGTCGATCACGTGCACGCCGATGTCCATGAAGCAGCCGCCGCCGGCAAGCTTCTTGTTTCCGAACCACGTCCCCAGCCGGGGCGCGCCGAAGCGGCGGCGCCAGAACGCCCGCGTGCGGTGGATCTCCCCGAAGTAGCCGCGCTCGGTGAGCCCGCGGACCAGTTGCGTGCTTTTCTCGAAACGCAAGTTCATCCCGAGCATGAACGTTTTCTTGCTGGCCGCCGCGGCGTCTGCAACCGTGCGCGCGTCCGCGTACGAAAAGGCGAACGGCTTTTCCAGTATGACGTGCTTTCCCGCTTCGAAGGCGGCCACGGCGTAGGGAGCGTGATGGACGGTCGGTGTAGCTATGTATACCGCGTCGAGAGAAGGATCACGGAAAAGGTCTTTCGCATCCGGGCGGACCGTGCGCACGCCGTTGCGCCTGGCGAACTCCTCCGCCCGGCCCTGGTGGGGGTCCGCGATCGAGACGACCTCCGCCGCCCCGCTGGCCGTTATGCCGTCGAACCCGCTCTGGGCGATCATGCCCGCGCCGACAATTCCGAACTTCAGCATGGAACGTTCCTTTCCTTTTCGCGCCGCAGCTTTGGGCCCGGGACGCCTCTCCTTCTTATATCCGCAGACGTGGCCTGAATCAACCGTGCGTGAGTATTTTAGGTGGACCGGAGGGAAGCCGGTGAGGCCGCCGGAAACTGCGGCCGGGAAGGACGCTCAAACAGTGAAAACCGAGTCAATGGCGGGGAAGACCGCGCTGATTACCGGAGCAACGGCGGGGATAGGGCGCGTCACGGCGCGTGAGCTGGCCGCCGCGGGAGCGCGTCTGCTGCTCGTGGCTAGAAGCCGCGAGAAAGCGGAGGCGACACGGGAGTGGATCAAAGAGACGACGGGCAACAGCTCCATTGAGCTGATCATCGCCGACCTCTCATCCCAGGCAGGGGTGCGCTCGGCCGCGGACCAGGCCCGCTCTCAGGGAGCTCTGAATGTCCTCGTGAACAATGTCGGCGCGGTGTTTCAGAGACGCAGGACGTCAGTGGACGGGATCGAAATGACGTTCGCGCTGAACCACCTTGCGCCGTTCCTTCTTACGACATTGTTGCAGGAAGCCTTGAGACGCGGCGCTTCGTCCCGCGTCGTCACAGTCTCTTCAGACGCCCACCAGCGCGCAACCATGAGCTTCGATGACCTCGAGGGCCGCGTGCGCTACCGTGCCTGGGCCGCGTATGGCCAGTCCAAGCTGGCAAACCTCCTCTTCACCTACGAGCTTGCCCGGAGGCTCGAGGGGAGCGGCACGACGGCGAATGCCTTGCACCCGGGGTTTGTCGCCTCCGAGTTCGGCAAGAACAACGGCGGTTTCCTCGGCGTTGGGATCTCCATTGCCCAGCGGCTCGGCGCGATCAGCGTGGATGAGGGCGCGCGGACGAGCGTCTTCCTTGCTTCTTCCCGCGATGTGGAGGGAGTGACGGGGAAGTATTTCGTGAAATGCCGGGAGCAGAGGTCTTCTCCGGCGTCACAGGACCGAGAGAGCATGCGGCGGCTCTGGGAAATCTCGGAAAAGATGACCGCCCTTGTCGCGGACGGCGCGCGTGCCGCACACGCGCTTGCAGAGTGAGGAAAGAGATGGAATACGTTCGATTGGGAAGCACGGGACTCAAGGTCTCCCGGATATGTCTGGGGACCATGACGTACGGTTCTCCTTCATGGCGCGACTGGGTCCTGGAGGAAAAGGACTCGAGACAGTTCTACAAGCGGGCCATCGAGCTGGGGATCAACTTCTTTGACACCGCGGACGTCTACTCTCTCGGGGCGAGCGAGGAAGTGACAGGGCGCGCCATCAAGGATTTTGCCCGTCGCGACGAAGTGGTTGTTGCCACAAAGGTGTTCAACAGGATGGGGCAGGACCCCAACAATGCCGGACTGTCACGCAAGCACATCATGAACGCCATCGACGCATCGTTGCGTCGGCTGGGAATGGACCATGTCGACCTCTACCAGATCCACCGGTGGGACCCCGACACGCCGATTGAGGAAACCCTGGAAGCCTTGAATGACGTGGTCCGCAGCGGAAAGGCGCGCTACATCGGCGCCTCAAGCATGTATGCCTGGCAGCTCGCCAGGGCGCTTTCGGTGTCCACGCAGAAGGGCTGGAGCCGGTTCGTGTCAATGCAGAACCACTACAATCTCGTCTATCGGGAGGAGGAGCGGGAGATGATACCGCTGTGCGTGGACCAGGGATTGGGGATCATCCCCTGGAGCCCCCTGGCCCGCGGCTTCCTTGCCGGAAACCGCGCCCGTGAGGGAGGCGGCTCAACGACGCGCAGCAAGTCGGACGAGTTTGCGAAGAACATGTACTACCAGGATGAGGATTTCGTCATCGTGGACCGGGTGGCCCAGGTGGCGAAGGAGATCGGCAAGACCATGCCCCAGGTGGCGCTGGCGTGGATGCTGTCAAAGCCGTACATTACCGCGCCGATTGCCGGCGCAAGCAAGCTTCCGCATCTCGAGCAAGCCGTGGAGGCGCTGTCCATCAAACTTTCACCGGACCACATCAGGACACTGGAAGAGCCGTACCACCCGCACCGCGTCCTGGGCCATAGCTGAAAAGCGGGGAGGCAATGCGAGCGCTCCTGACGGCCCTCCGTGTGGCGCTGTTGCCGTTGCCTACCCGTTCATGGCAAGGAGCTTCTGCTTCACCATCTCATAGAGACGACGGACGTCAGAATCCGTTGTGTGGTAGCCGGTGCCTGAGGTCTGCTGCCGAACAACGACATAACCATATTCCTTGTCACCCCCGGGCTCCTTCACGAAGTCATCGAAGCTCATGGAGGCGAGCTTCTGGTACGTCTGCCCTTTCCCTCGGCAAAGAAAAACGGCGTACATGTACGGAACGCTTCCGTTGGGACCTTTGTTGACGGCAACCTGGATCTGGACGCCGAGGAAGTCCGTGGGCTTCCTGCGCGGCTCAACCATGAGCCGGATGTCCTCCGGAATCTCGTGGCCTTCTTTGTCCTTGTCCAGCCTCAGGTAGGGGGTGATGATGACGTTACCGCCTTCAGCCTGTTCGGTGGAAAGGATGGGGTCGAAAGCGCGCATGCGGAACGCCAACTCCTGGGGGGTCCAGAGCTTTACGTTGCCGGTCAGGAGGAACGGAACGAGGAGCACGAGCGCGTCGAACGTCACGAGCGCCGCAAAAGGACGATCGCTCCCGGCAAGGACGGCGCTTGCGAGGGCCAGCACCACGGCGAGGAACCAGCCGAAGCCCGGCCGGTAGATCACGGAGAAGGCTTTCTGTCGGGTGAGCTGGAGGTTGCTCTTGATGCGGTCGAACTCCCGGACCGAGGCCGCATTCCAGTCCTCCTGGCCCACGTCCATGGGTTTGTTTCGGAAGCTGCGCGCCGAGACGAAGATCAGCCCGGGCACCATGAGAGCGGTCCCCAGGAAGAAGCCGACTCCCGCGGGCAGGAGGACCTGGGCGGCGAAACCCAGGAGCGCGAAGCCGGCAAGGATGACGAGCCGGGCGGGGAAGAAGACGCGTGAAACGACAAATCGCATTTCCATTTTTCTCTTCTCCTCAGGACGCCGCGCACGGAACGCTTCCGCCCCGAGCGCTTCCGCCCGGAGCGTCTCTACCCTCGGCGGCTTCACCCGCGGAGGTTACGCTCCGTTTGGCCCTGATCTCAGCGGTGCCTGCCTGCTGCCAGTACAGAGGGCAGGCGGCCTGGCACGCCGTGAAGCTGTCACACCCCTTGCATTCCGGGGGCGCATAGCGCTTGTTCTTGAAGAACTGGGCCCGCTCGGAAAACCAGATCTGGCGGAACCCCGTCTCCAGCAGGCTTCCCATGGAGAGCGGGTACGAGGAACAGGGCAGAACATCCCCGGCAGGAGATACAGACAGAAGGCCGTCCATGGCCGCGCAGGACTTGTTGCCCAACCCTCGGGCAATCGTGTTGTAGTGGCAGTGAGGGATTGGCGAGTACCAGAAGAAGACCAGGCCTTCCCGGCGCGCAGCCTCCCGGACGTTGTCAATGACGGCGCCCGCGCGCGAGTACGGGAGAAAAAGCTCGTCCTTGAGCGCGCTCTCCCCGGGGTGGTTTGCTGCGCTGTCTTCCGCTGCGTGCCCCTCGTGGGCGCCCGGGATATACAGGTTCATGGCGAACCTCCCCACGCCGAGGCTCTTGAGAAACGCCGGCATGCTCGGCGCGTCCGCTGCGGTGACGGCGGTGACCGTGGTGTTCGTCTGCACCGAGATGCCCGCCTCCCGCATGGCCCGGATTCCCTCCAGGGTTTGGCGCCATGATCCCGGGCGCCGCGTGAGATGGTCATGGACCTGCTCCCGCGGGCTTTCCACGCTGACTTGCGCCGTTCGAAGGCCGGCTTCGAAAAGGCTTCTTGCCCGGGGACCATCCGCAAGCGTTCCGTTGGTCACGAGGTTCATCTGGAGGCCCAGGCCGCGCGCATGGCGGATCATTTCCTCCAGGTCAGAGCGAAGAAGGGGCTCTCCGCCGGTGAAGGAGAAGAACGGAATCCGCGCGTCATCCCGGAAAATGCGCAAAATCCGCTTCACCTCCTTCAGGGTCATTTCCTTTCCGTTGCTCCCGGAGACGGCGCGCGGCGTGCCGGCGTGGATATCCGTTCCGCACCCGGCGTAGCAGAACTGGCAGGCGTTGTTGCAGCGCCAGGTGACGGCAATCTCTCCGAGAATGGGGAGCCGCGTGAACTGGAACGAATAGGGGACTGTTTCCAGCGGAGGCAGAGGTGAAGGCTCTCCGAGGTATAAGGCGCGAAGGCGGAAAGCGAACTCAGCCACCTGGAGCGCCCTGTCATCCTTCTCGATGCCCGGGATGGTCCGTACGCTTCCTCCGTCAAGCATGTGTCGGACGATTGCAATCCCCGTGGCGTTGGCCTTGTACACCTGGTTCGGCGGGAGGATGATGACGTCATCTTCCTGCCGGGCGAAGATGTGGCCCCCGGCCTCCCGGAAGAACTCGTCCACCCACTTCAGGGAGTCAGCAACGCTGCCGCCTGTGCCAGGGCGGGCTTTTCCGCGAGGCCTCAATGGGCTCCTCCCGACACGCAGGCGGAATGGCACGCTGAGTGACAGGCGGAATGGCACGCTGAGTGGCAGGCATGATGGCAGGCGGAATGGCAGGCGTTGTGGCAGGCCGAATAGCACGCACCCACGCCGCCGGTGGTTGCCTGGGGGGGCGCAAAGCATCCCTTGAAGCACGATGCTGACGCCATGAACGTCCGGTAGTCCGCGGAGAAGTCATGGGGGAGATGCACCTGCGAGTAGACCGCCGTGTTCCAGTAGATCCAGCGGTACGATGACCAGTACCAGTAGTACGGGGCCGCCTTGTCCTGCTCGGTCTCCTCTCGTCTTTCCAGTTGGCTCCGGTAATATTCCTTTGTTGCGTCGATGTCGGCGTCCCATATCTTCTCCTGGAGCTTTGCCAGGACCTTTTCGAAGAAGTCCGCAAGCAAACCCGAAAGCACGTCCCCGCGGGTGTCGAAGGACTGCAGGAAAAGCTCCTCGTACTCGTGCTCCGCTTTTCTGGCGGTGAGGATCTTGATCCGCAGGGGATCCTCAGAGACCACCTCGATGACGCCTTGTCTCTTGAGGCCTTCCAACATGATTGCAACGACCCTTTGGAGCGGCATTTCCAGGAGCAGCGCGACCTCGACGGGGTGGAGGTCTTTCACGATTTTCCCTTTGACCTCGTAGGTGCCGCCGTACAGTTTGGGCGGGATCCAGTTGTCTCCTGCCCAGCGGATGCCCTCCACCTTTTCCATGGTCTTGCCGAAGCCGCGCACTTTTGCAATATACAAGAGCAGGATTGCAGCCAGGATGACGGCGAAAACAGCCCCCATGGCGGGAAGGCTGAGCTGCGCGCGCGGTGCGGCCTGGATCTCGGGGGATTCCGGGCTGCCTGTGTTGCCCGAGCCCTGGGGAATGGATTGGAGCAGGGCACCTGCCTGCATGGGAACCGCCGACTTTTTCAGGTAGAACTGAATGCGCTCCGACTGACGGTTGGCCACGTTTTCCTGGTTGAACCTGATGGTCAGGTAGTACGAACCGTCGTTTCCTTTTGTCCCGTACGCATCGATGCTGTTTTCCTTGTTCACGTATGGTTCCGTCCGGAAACCGAGCAGGTTCAGCGCATCAGCGCCCACCTTCTCCCCCGCGACAGTCACCGGAAGCGTGATCCGCAGCGTGCGATGCCCGAGCGGTTGGTCCCACTCCTCCGGGGCAAGGTCGAAGTAGAACAGCTCCCCGTAGTCCGCCGATTTCGTCCACCCGATCAGACCGCTGGCGGCCAGATCTCCGCCATAGGCGAGGAAATACATGGCTTCACCGGTGAAACCCTGGCCGCCGGCCAGGACCACATCGTACTTCCCATCACCGAGGTCCTTGATGTCCAGCCCGATGCGCTTCTTGTTGCCGAGGTCCGCGTAGCATTGCTGCTGGTTGAAAACGGGCGTGACGGCGGCCCCCTGGAAATAGAAACCGTGCATCTCGCCGCCCGCGGCATGCCAATCGAGACCTTCATAAAAGTCAGCTTTTCCGTCCGTTCGAACCACGATGTCCATTTCCACGGACTTCAGGTCCGCTGAGACTCCGAATGCGCCCAGGGCCGCCGTGCACAGCGCGATCATGCATGCGAGGAGTGTCTTTTTCATTTGTCTTCTTCCAGCTCTTTCGTGATCTCAAGGCGCTCAGCGCCGCTTCCCCCAAGAAGGTCTTCAACGGTCCGCTCCCTGATGATGCGGGCGCAATCCTGAATGTCCCGGGCAAAACCTTCCGCAACTTCTTCCGTGGGAGCGTCGGCTGCTCCGGGAACGCCATAGCGGCGGCCCGTGGACTCTTCGTCACGCTCTCCGAGGAACACCTGGCAGATCTCGAGCGCGCGCTCGATCTTTTCGTTGGCAACGGGAGAGTATGTTGCGAGCTCCCGGCATTTCTGCAGGTACGCGCCGGACTCCTGGAGGAAGTACTCGATTGCCTTGCTGATGCGTTCATCACCGAGCCTCAGGACGGAGATGCGCTCCCGCAGCTCGGCCAGAGAGGCGATCTTTTGCCGGACCTTTGCCAGATGGTCTTCCTCTTCTTCCTTCACGATTTCCCGGGCACCCCGGCGTGAAAAGAACAGGAGGATGGTCAGCACCGCATACAGGATCGCGATGCAAAGGATCGGAACCAGGGACCGGCCCCGCAGGAAGACCAGGGCCAGGACCACGAGCGCCGCGCCCGCGAGGGCGAGCGCGGCCGAAAGGCGGGACCGAAAGTACAGGAGAAAGGGATGCTTTGTGGGCATGTGCCCCCCAGTCTGCATCCCCCCCGAAGGAATTGTCAACGGATTCACGATTTGTCAGGGCAACCCCTGTGCGCCGGCTTCGTTGTGATCCTCCTGAGGCTCCGGAAATCGATCTCTCTGATACCAATCTACTTTGCGCGTCATATACATGACGGCGCTGAGCAAGAGAAATAAGCCGAGTGAGCCAATGAGAAGCGCATTGTCCTCGGAATACAGGACCACCGCCAGGAAACCGTATGCAGCCCCGACAACAGGGGCCATCAGGGCTCCCCGTCCGCTCTTGACCACGGCAATCGTGTAAAAGGTGACAAGCAGCGCGCAGGAGGCGGCGGCAATGCCGTACGCGGCGCCAAAGCTCATGTGCTCTGCGAGCGACAGGAGAAGCAGGTAGAAGATGCAGTCTCCCAGGCCCACAAGGAGGTACTGAAGGGGATGGATTCTCTGCCGTGAGAAGATCTCGAAAAGAAAAAGCGTACAGAACGGCAGAAAGAGGAACAGCAGCCCGTACTTCAGCGCGCGCGTGACTTTCTGGTACGTGTCGACCGGGGTCATGAGGCCGACGCCGAATGCGGTGGAGAGAAGAGCCTGCGGTTCGATCTCCGCTCCCTGCCAGCGCTGGGGGTACGCGCGGGTCATCGAGATCACGTGCCATTGAGCCTCGAAGCCCTGGGCGGAGACGGCGCGGCTCTCGGGAAGGTAGGAGCCGTTGAAGTTGGGGCTTTCCCACGGTGAGCTGAGACGGACAGTCGTTTCATCGCCGAGGGGCAGGAAGCTGATGGAGTCTCCGCCATGCAATGACAGGACGAACGAAAACGGAATCCCGCCCCGCGCGGACGGGCTCCCCGCCCTCGGTCCCAGGCCCGGGATCGCGGCGCGCATCTCCCCGGGGAACATGCCGGTGCTGCTTTTCGCAGACCGAAACCCTCCGTTGCCCCGGCCCCACGTGAGTGGGACGACGTCCTGGAGCGCCCGCATGTCGGGAAGCTCCACGGAAAGCACAGCCTGGTCCCACAGGATGTCTGCCGGACTGATGCGCCAGCCCGAAAAATCAGGGCGCCCAAACGTCCCGCTCACGTTCAGCTTGGCAGAGTATACGGTGACGTCGTACATGCCGCGGCTCCGCCTCTGCGGAAGCATCGTGCCCTCCACCACCAGCGTGTAAGGGAGGAAGCGGGCGGTCTCCATCGTTTCCACGCGCTTGCCGTTTGCATCCACCGTCCGACCGATGTACGGGACGGAAAGAAAAGGCCCGGCAACGGTCAGCGCCCCGCCCCACGACCCCATGATCTCGGATTCAACTTCCTGCCGTCTCTGTTCCCTCTCATGGACGAGCCGTTGGAACATGAGGAGCGGCCACAGGAGCAGGAGAAGGAGGAAGGCGATGATCAGGACCTTCGCGATGACCGAGTGCTTGCGCGCCGCGTTCGACAGCGCGCCCCGGGAGGAACGGGGCGGTGCTTCGTGACCGCCCTCATCTTGTGTTTTCATGCCATGGAGTGTACGGCGTCCCCGGGGCCGCATCTTTGCGGCACTGTTGTAGTATGGAGGCGAATTGTTGCGGAATTGTTGCTTGCAGGCGTTCATTCTCAACCCAAAGGCAGCGTGATAGACTTCATGACGTGAACGACGCACAGTCGCCGCTGATTGCCCTTGTCGATGACGAGGCCCACTTGCGCACCACGGTTGCAAAGGCGCTCCGCCGGGAGGGATACCGCGTCCAGGCGTTCACCAACGGCGCCGAAGCATGGTCCGAGTTCGAGCGCGCGCTGCCTGACCTTGCCATTCTCGACATCATCATGCCGCGCATGGACGGCCTGGAGCTGTGCCGGCGCATCCGCGCTCTCTCCGAGCGGGTCCCGGTAATGTTCCTGACCTCCCGGGACGAAGAGTTCGACCGGGTCCTTGGCCTGGAGCTGGGGGCGGATGACTACCTGTGCAAGCCTTTTTCCCTGCGGGAGCTTGCGGCGCGGGTGAAAGTGCTTTTTCGACGCGCGGGGCGGAAAGAGGATGAGGCGCCGGGAGACGGGGAATGTGTGGCAGTCGGCCCTCTTTCCCTGGACACGGGCCGGTTTACAGCAACATGGAAGAGCATCCCTGTGCGGTTCACCGTGACGGAGTTCCGCATCCTCCACTCCCTTGCCCGGCACGGCGGCCATGTGCGGACCCGCGAGCAGCTGCTTTCGGATGCATTTCCCCAGGATTCGTACATGGGGGACCGGACCATCGACTGCCATATCCGGCGCATCCGGGCGAAGCTCGAACGGGAAGATGATGCTTTTGACGCCATTGAAACCCTCTATGGTTTGGGATACCGCTGGCGTGAAGGCTAAGGCGGTCCGCTCAGGGCCCGGACGTTCGACGCCTGGCATCGTTCGAATCCGAAAAGCGCTGGCGGGAATCACGGCCCGCCTCATGGCGTTCAACATTCTGATCGTCTTCCTGCCGATCGCCGGCTTTCTTTCGCTGGGAACATACGAGCGTCAACTGCTCGCCTCGTTGGAGGGCTCCCTTGTCCAGCAGGGACGCGTGCTCGCTGCCTCCCTGGAGGACAGCGGCTCCGATCTCGGAACAGAGGCGGGGCGCATCATCGCGCATCTGCGCCAGCGCCATGACGCCCGCATGCGAGTGGTCGACGCACGGGGAACGCTCCTGGCGGATTCGAGCAGAATGGTCCCGCGGGGGGCCGCGGGACCCGTTTCGACGCGCAACCAGGCCTCGGAGCCTGACCGGGTGGCGCAGGGGACGTTCCTTTACAGGCTGGCGTCCCTGCCGGTCCGCGCATGGCGGCGTTTCTTGCGGCCCCCCGCGCCGCTCGCGACGGAATCGGATTTGTATGACAGAAGCCCGAACATGCTCTCGGGGTCTGAGATCATGGACGCGCTTGCCGGGAGGTACGGCGCCGCCACCCGGATTTCAAAAGGCCAGCAATCGGTAACACTCTACAGCGCCATTCCCGTCATGGGACAGGGCCGCGTCATTGGAGCAGTCCTTGTCTCGCAATCCACGGGGCGGATCTTGATCGACCTTTACTCTTTGCGCCTGGACATCTTTCGGCTCTTCCTCTGGTCCCTGGCAACATCTCTTGTGCTCAGCTTCCTGCTTTCCGTGACCGTCACCGTTCCCCTGCGCAGGCTGAGGGACCAGGCCCACGGCGTCATTGATGCCCGGGGGAGGATGTCAGGCACGCTCGTCCCCGCGCGGCGCAGGGACGAAATTGGCGATCTTTCCCGAAGCCTCGGGACTCTTACGGAAAAACTTGCCCGTCACGTCCGCCTTGCCGAGAGTTTTGCTTCGGATGTTTCCCACGAGCTGAAGAACCCCCTCGCCTCGATCCGCTCGGCGCTCGAGCTCGCGCAGTCTGAGAGGGACGGCCGGGAACGGCGGGAGCTGCTCGCGATGGCCATGGATGACGTGAACCGGATGGAAAGGCTCCTGGCAGGGGTGCGGGAGATATCGCGCATCGACAGCGGAGCTGACGGGGGAAACGGCGAAGGCGCCGAGGTCACCCCGGATGTACGGGTGATTGCCGAAAGGGTCGTGAGCGCGCTTCGAGCGCGTTCATCACGCGACGTGCGCTTCCTGGTGCGCGGGCACGCGGGAATCGGGGCAGCCGTATCCGCGCACCGGGTGGCGCAGATACTGCAAAACCTGGTCGACAACGGGGAGGGCTTCTCTCCGCCGGAAGCACGCTTCTCATTGACGTGGAGGCGGACGGCCCGCGGGCACTCATCCGGGTGAGCGACGAAGGACCGGGCATCCCTTCCGAGCATGCCGCCAGGATATTCGATCGATTCTTCAGCTTCCGCCCCGGCGAAGAAAAAGGCGAGCACGCCGGGTTGGGGCTTTCGATTGTACAGTCGATTGCGGAAAGCCACGGGGGCTCCGTTCGGGCGTTCAATCGCGAACGCGGCGGAGCCAGCTTCGAGGTGCGCCTGCCCGGTCATTCCAGCAGGTAGCCAAGGCCCATCATCCGGTAGAGCTGGCCGGCGAGCCACCGGGCCGGGTGCGGCCTGCCCGGTACGGCGAGGCGAAGCGGGGAGTTGATCACCTTCAGGCTGCCGTTCTCCATACGGTTCAACACGTTGGGGCTCTCCAGGTTCATGTGGTCGATCGTGATGCCCCGACGGATGTGATAGTGAATGTAGGAGATGGTGCCCTCCCCATCTACGCTCACCACCATGCCCATGTGCGAGAGCGGATTGGGCCGACCCTCGGAGCCTTCCTCGTCGTAGGTGTCGTCCCAGAAGATGATGTCCCCGGAAAGGGGACGGGAGGTCGTGTAGAGAAGGTCACGACGCTGGAGCGTCTGATAGATCCGCGAAACGCCGCTTCCCCTGAGCGTCGGGAAATCCTGTGACAGGTCGATGCCGGCGTACCAGTAGATTGCAAGGACGGTGCCCGTGCAGTCCATGGTGAATCTCCTGCCTCGGATAAGGAGCTCTTTCCTGCCGAGGACCGCATTGGCTCCTTCGACGAGCTTCTCGCGCAGCGTGACCACGGCGGGGTCCTCCGTGGCGCGCTCAGGAGCCGGTGCGCTGGCAACGGGTCGGACCACCGCGTCCGTCCGGTCTCCCGCGCCCGAACCTGAGTCCGCGGCGGGCTGCCCGCCTGTTGACGGATACGGGTTGGCAATCGGATGCCACTCCCCGCCGTCCGCTGAGAAAGAGGCGCACGAGCCCAGTGAGATCGAGAGACCAAGAATGATGAAGGCGGCGGCGAACGCGGCAGTCCGAGCCTGGCGCCCCTCAGGCTGATGCGGCATTTATCCCTTTCCCGCGAAGTATTGCTTCATTGGCGTGAAGTAGTAGTCGATCCACCCTTGCCGGTAGCTCGCGCCCTGGCCGGCGGGGATTTCGGTTTGAATGATCGAAATCTTCGTCCCGCCTTTCGCGGCTTCCAGGACCACCTCGAGCCGCGAGTCAGGAGCTTCCTCAGGGAACTCCGTGGTGCGCCACAACTGCACGATCCTTTTCGGCGGGTCCAGCTCCAGGGTGGTGCCCCACATGTAGCCGCCGCCGGCGGAGAACTTGCCCCCCACGCGGGCGGAGATCTGCGCCTCCGGCGTGTTCGTCATGGCCCCGTGCTCCTTGTTGCTCATCCACGCCGCATACACTGCCTCCGGGGCTGCCGGGATCACGGCCGACACCTTCAGTGACTCAGCTTTCATGTGCGTGATGGCTCCTTTCAGACAATGATAGCGCGCCCCGAACGGTTTGCACCTCATCCGTAATGATGATTCGAGCCAGCTTCTTCACCAGGCGGACCTCTTCTTCCCCGTTGACGGTCCAGAATGCCAGCGAAAAGCCGAGGGCTCTCATGAGAAGCGCAAGGAGGAGCCCCCGGCGCTTTCCCAGGACCTCAAACATCAGTATCGGCAGATTGAGGTAATCAGGCTTGAGCCGGGAAACCTGCCGGGCCATCCATGCCATTCCATGCTTTGCCGCCTCCTCCCCTATGAGAAGCCCGATGGGCACCCCGTGAGCCTTGAAGTAGGGGAGAAGCGCCGGCTCGAAGGAAGAGATGAGAAGCCCGCCGGGGCCTGGGCGGCGGCCGAGCGCCTCGAAAATGGGGGCGCAGTCCGCGGGAGTGAGCGTTTCGGATTTCAGCTCAAGGTTGAGAAAGGCCCCCGGGGGGAGGGAGCCGAGCATGGCTTCGAGCGGGGCAGGGTTGGCGCGCCCGGGCTCAAAGCCCTCCTCAGCCGGCGCGGGAGGGTCATGGACAATCACATACTCGCCGTGCGGAGACTTCTGCAGGTCGCACTCAATGCCGTCCGCCTTTGCATTGAAGGCAGCGCTGAAGGCTTCCAGCGAGTTTTCCCGATGAACGGCGTGCAGGCCGCGGTGGGCCAGGATCAGCGGTCTTCCCGGGGGCACGGCGCTCACCTTCCGCGGCGGGCTCGGTCCGCGTCAATGAGCCGTTGTCGGAAAAGCTCCTCCTTGCGCCGCAGCATCACGAAAGGGACCTGGTAGGCTTCTTCGATTTTTTCCCGGGTGAACATATCCCCGGTCCTTCCCATCTGGGGGGGAGCGCCCGGCGGAAAGAGCAGAAGGAAATCCGAATACCTCTGGGAGAGGTCCAGCTCGTGCAGCGAGTACAGGAGACAAAGGCCGTTTTCCCGGGCGTGATTGCAGAGGTACCGCATGGCACGATCCTTCTGCGAATCCTCCAGCGCGAAGATCGGCTCATCCATCAACAACAGAGGTGACCCGTACAGGAGGCTGAACGCCAGGATGGTACGCTGAAGCTCGCCTTTGCTCACCTCCTGAGTCCTGCGTCCGAGGAACGGGGCAAGCTCGAAAACCTCGATCAGCTCCCGGACAAACTCCGGGTTCTTGCTTTCGCGAAACCCGAGGGCGTGCACGTCATTCAAAAGCTCCCCGATGGGCTTTTCCGTTTCGAACTCGAGATTCTGATAGATGATGGAGGCGACGCGATGGCGCGCACCCTCGTCCTGCAGCGCCGCGGTATCCTGCCCGCGGATGTGGACGCTCCCTTCGTTCGGAAGAAGGACCCCTCCGGCGAGCATGAGGAAAGTCGACTTGCCGCAACCATTCTGCCCCACAAGCGATATGATTCCGCGAGGCAGGTCCAAGGTCAGGTCAGTGAATACCTTCTCCCCTGGCGGAGACTCATCATAATGGAAGGAAACGTGCTCGAAGCGGATCTCAGTCTCCATGCCGAGAGGGTACGGTCCGGTGGAAACCGAGGCAAGAGCAAGGCCCATGGACAGGGGATCTGCGCGCGCGTACCCTGCGCTCATGTCGCGCAAGGTCAGGGTAGGCATCGTATTCGGAGGCAGGTCCGCGGAGCATGAGGTTTCGCTGCAGTCCGCGAGGAACGTGATAGATGCCCTGGACCCGGCGAAGTACGAGCCCGTCCTCATTGGGGTCGACCGGGAAGGGCGATGGTTCCGACAGGAAGAGACGCGCCAGCTCTTCGATGCTTCCCGGCCGCTGCCCAATCTCTCGACTTCGGGCTCATCAGAGGTCGCCCTTGTCACGCGGGGCCGCCACAGCAGCCTCCTCGACCTGTCCGGCCGCGGAGAGTCCGCGATCATTGATGTCGTCTTTCCGGTCCTCCACGGACCGTACGGTGAGGACGGCTCCATCCAGGGGCTGTGCAAGCTTGCGAACCTCCCCTGCGTGGGCGCCGGCATCCTGGGCTCCGCGGTGGGGATGGACAAAGACATCATGAAGCGGCTCTTGCGGGATGCCGGAATACCCATTCCCAAGTTCCTTGTTCTTCGCCGACGCGAACCGCAGGTACCTTTCCCCGAAGCGGTGGACGCGCTTGGCGCGCCGGTGTTCGTGAAGCCGGCAAATCTGGGATCCTCGGTCGGCGTCAGCATGGCGGGCAGTCCGGAGGATTATGAGCGCGCCGTGCTGGCGGCATTCCGCTTCGACACGAAAGTCATCGTCGAGGAGCGCGTTGCCGGGAGGGAGCTCGAATGCGCCGTCCTGGGCAACGCGGAGCCCATCGCTTCCGTTCCTGGCGAGATCCGCACGGGCGCCGGCCACGACTTCTACGACTATGAGGCGAAGTATATCGACGAAAACGGAGCCGCCCTCCTGATCCCGGCTCCGCTTCCTGCGCCGACCACCGAAGCGGTGCGGGACCTGGCGCTGCGGGCTTTCAAGGTCCTGTGCTGCAATGGGATGGCGCGCGTGGACATGTTCCTTCGCGATTCGGGTGAGGTGCTCGTCAATGAGATCAACACGATCCCGGGCTTCACGCGCATCAGCATGTACCCGAAGCTCTGGGAGGCATCAGGGCTTTCCTCCCCGGAGTTGATCGACAGGCTCATCCAACTCGCCCTTGAAAAGCACGAGGTGGAGCGCGGCCTGGCGAATGCCCCGTAGCTTACCCCTTGATTCTCGTTCGGTACCTGAGCGGCGGGACTCCCTCCAGCGAAGCGAACGTCTTGGAGAAGTGGCTCTGGTCGAAGAACCCGCAGTCGGAGGCGATTGCGGCAATGCTGCGGTCGGTGTGGGAGAGCAGGTACCTGGCAAAATCCACCCGGCGGCGGGCAATGAATGACGAAAGCGACACCCCGCATTCCTTGCGGAAAAGGTGCAGCGCCCGGCTGATGCTCAGCCCCGCGGCCGCCGCGACCTCCGCCGCAGACACTTTCTCCGTGAAATGCTTCTGGACGTAGTCCTTCATCTTCGTCATGTGCGCCCATGACTTGCGGCCGACCTCCCCGGAGACCGTCCTGTTGAAGTTCTCCAGGACCTTCGTGACCTTCCAGAAGAGGTCGTCGAAGTTGCCCGCCGCGTTGATGTCCGTCAGGTAGGCGTAGCGCGGGCCCAGGAGCCCGTCCGCGCTGATCCCCTTTTCGATGGCCGAGCGCGAGATGATGACGATCAACTCCAGGAGCCGGACCTTCAGCCGGTTGAAGTTCATGCCGGTCTCCAGGAGGATGGCCCCGAGGTAGCGGTTGACGATCTCCCGCGAACCGCTCAAATCCCCCAGCACGACCTTGTCGATGATCTCATTCTGCATGCGCACGAGGGACGAGACGAGGTCCTGGTTCTCCTTGCGGGCATCCTCCAGGAAGTTTGCAATGGTGAACTGCTGGATGCTTCGCTCCCTGCTCTCATGGATGAGCTCCAGGTCATTGAGGCCATACCTGCCGGTCAAGTCGAAAAGGCGGGAAGCGTTCCGGCGCAGCTGCTCGGAAGTGACGATGGGGAAGGAGAGCCGGGACCGGGGGGAAATGCGCGCTTTCAGGCGGAAGCGACGGATGCTGCTGACGATTTCCTCACGGATGTCCTTCTGCATCTGGGGGAAGATGCAGAAACCGCTCACCAGTCCCGCAATAAGCTTCTTTTCCCGGGACAGCGGGACGGCGAAGGTGACGAGCCCGAAAGGACAGACGGAGATGTACGGTTCTCCCCATCGAAGGGATTCCTCCACGGCGCGCCGTTCATGGTCGGCGCACAGCTTCTCCCGCCGGGGAGATGTGGACAGCCGGGCACACAATTGACAGCCCCCCAGGAGCCAGAGCGTGCGGCCCCGGGCGTCCACGAGGAGGAGAGGGAGATGCGTAGCCGTCTGGTACTCGGCGCCGAGCTTTTTCAAAAGGGCGAGGTCGACTCCCGGCTGCCTGGCCTGAATAATGCCGCGAATAGCATGATTTTACAAAATGTGAATATCCTGTCAAGCTTGAACAAACACCGGCCCCGGTCCATAATCGAGATCGACCAGGGTGACACACGTGAACATTGACCCTAATGAGCTGCAGGAGATAGTGGCGCTCTGCGACGAGGAAGGGGTGCTCCTTTTCTGGAACAAGGCCGCGGAGGAGATCACCGGCTTTCGCCAGGACGACGTGGTGGGCTACCACCTCGACTCGATCATCGCCCCTGCCTCCCTGAAGGATCTCCAGGCAATCTTCTCCATCGAGAGATCAGGCTCCATTCTGCCAGGGCTCCCCATACGGCTGCAGACCAACTTCGGCATGGAGATACCGACAGAGCTCATCACCGTGCCCCGGTATGACGCGGGGAAGCTCACGGGATGGCTCCTCGTCTTCCGCGACACCACCATCAAAGTCCAGCTTCAGGAGCAGCTCGACCGCATGGACATGCTGTACCGCGGCCTCGTCGAACACTCCCCTGCCATCATTTATGTGCTGGATTCGGCCGGTCGCACGATCTTCATCAACGACACGGTGGAAACGCTCCTGGGCTACTCGAAGGAGGAGCTGCTGGGCAAGGAGCTGGTGGACATCGTGCATCCCGAGGATCGGCAGATCGCCTACTGGCCCTTGCGGGAGCGCCGGCGCTCCCAGCGCGCCACCAGGAACCTGCAGATCAGGCTCACGAGCAAGGCGGGCGCGCAGCGCCAGTTCGACCTGGATTTCATTTACGTTTCCCTCAGCGCGTTCGGGCTGGGGCCGCAGATTCCCGGCGGTCCGGGCGGGCCCGTGCCGGAAAGCATGCAGGGCACGCAGGGAATTGCCCGCGACGTGACCGAGCTCGTGCTGCTCCGGGACCTCGCGCGCCAGGTGCAGCACATCCTTCCCATCTGTTCGGTATGCCGGCGCATCCGCGTGGCGGAGGGAGAGAACGAGGAGTGGCTGCCCCTGGCGGACTACGTGGCGCGCAAGACCGGGATGCTCTTTTCCCACACGTTCTGTCCCGATCACCAGCCGAAGTAGGAACGGGCTGAAGCCCTCACAGTCCGGAAAGTTTTCTCAGAAGCAGGTCCTTGTTGATGTCGAAGTAGCGTCGAAACTCCTCGAACTGTTCGGCGGTCTCCGACGCGGCCCCCGAAAGGACGAGGACGTTGGTGCGCCAGCGGTACCAGAGGCAGTGCAGGGAGAAGGGCTTGCAGCCGCGGCGGGCCCGACACTGGCTCTCCAGCGCCTCGGCAAGGTCATTGTGGTTGGCGTCCCCGGCCACGTAGTACACGTCGTCTTCCGCGGCGCCCAGAACGATCCGCCGGAAGCCCTCCGCCATGGCGTCGTCGTGCCTCCATCCCTCGATGATAATGTCCTTGGAACCGAGGCGCAGGTCGTACCCGCGGGAACGCAGCAGCTTTCGAAGAGCCACGATATCATCACGGATTTCCCGCGCCACCTGCGGGTTGTTGCGGTTTCGCGAAAGGCGCTCGCGCCAGCCCCGCAACTCCGTCTCGTACTGGTCGAGCAGCTTCACCCGGCTCAGGAAGTTGGTGGTGTCCGAGAGGAGCCTCCAGGTGGAGCTGATGGATTCAGCAAGCCGATTGAATATCGGGCCCATGGTGCCCTGAAAATAGCTGCCCTCTCAGGCGGGGTCAAGCTCAGGCGGGGTCAAGCTTGTCTCTCCGCGGTCCGGGTGATACCGTCTTGCACCGTAAGGGAGGTGGGGTGTGGAAAACGCAAAAGTCGTTGCAGTGGATATCGGCGCCTCGGGCGGCAAATGTTTCGTCGGTGCGTTCGACGGGAACGGGTTCACGCTCCGTGAAATCCATCGGTTCAGCCATGAGCCGGCAACGGTGTATCTTGCCGACCGCTCGGGCACGGTGGAGGAGCGGACGCTCTGGGATGAGCTGTACATCTACGCCCAGATCGTCCAGGGCCTTCGGGCCTACCGGCGCGAGATCGGCGACACTGCCGATTCCGTTGGGGTCGACGCCTGGGGAACGGACGGCGCGCTCGTCAATGAGGACGGCGTCACGCTGGGCCCCGTCTACTGCTACCGCGACCACCGCCTGGACGGCATGATAGACCAGGTGAAAGCCCGGCTTGATCCCAAGCGCATCTACGAGATCACCGGGATCCACTTCCAACCCTTCAACGTGTCGAACCAGCTTCTCTGGCTCATGCAGAACCGTTCCAGCCTGGTGAAGAAGGGCGTGCGCTTTCTTCCCATCACCTCCCTTTTCACCTATTACCTTGGCGGCGGGACAGCGGTGGATTCTTCCTGGGCCAGCGTCACGCAGCTCATGGATTCCAAGAAGCGCAAATGGAGCCGCGAGATCCTGAAGGCCCTCGGCATCCCAGCGTGGCTCATGCCCGAGATCGTGGCGCCCGGGGCCGTGCTCGGGGAGATGCGGCCGGAGCTCGCAGCATCCGTCGGCCTCAAACGGGCCCGGATCATTGCCGTGGGGTCCCATGATACGGCAAGCGCGTACGCCGCCGCGCCCATCGGCAATCCAGCGAACGCCCTCATCATCAGCTCGGGGACCTGGTCCCTCGTGGGCAAGCTCGTTCGAAAGCCCATCACGAACGCCGAGGCCATGGCCGTCAACATCAGCAACGAGGGCGGGATCGGCAACATCCGGCTGCTGAAGAACTGCATGGGCACCTGGCTCGTGCAGGAGCTTCGCCGCGCGTGGCGGGCGCGGGATGGGAAGGAGCTGGACTGGGAGGAGATGAACCGCCTGACGGAGAAGGGGACGCCGCGCGCGGCCTTCATCGATCCTGATGATCCGGGGTTCTACAACCCGTCGAACATGGAGGAGGCGATCAACGCCTTCTGCCGGCGGACCGGACAGGAGCCGCCGCGGGACCGGGGCACCATGCTTCGCGTGGTCTACGAGAGCCTTGCCTTGAAATACCGGGTGGTCGGGGAGCAGATCGGCGCCGTGAGCGGCAAGCCCTATTCGGTGGTTCACATCGTGGGCGGCGGCTCGAAGAACGCTCTCCTCAACCAGTTGACGGCAAACGCCTGCGGCGTGAAGGTCGTGGCCGGCCCGGAGGAGGCGACCGCGGTTGGCAACGCGATGGTGCAAGCCCTGGGGCTGGGGATCATTGGCAAGCTTTCCGAGGCAAAGAGCATGATACGCGCGGCATTCCCGATAAAAGAGTTCGCCCCACGGGAGCGGGACACCTGGGAAAAAGCCTATGTGAAGTTCAGGACGATTGTGAAATGAAAAACCGCCTCCCTCAGTCGCGCGGCGGCGAGGGAGGCTTGATTCTGCACTTTCTCGAGTATGAACGTTTTAGCTCTTCTTTACTTCGATCGTCTTGGGCTGCGCGGCCGGTGTCTTGGGAAAGGAGAGGGTGAGGATCCCGTTCTTGAACTCGGCGGAAATCTTCTCCCTGTCGATCCCTTCCGGAAGCACGAAGCTCCTGGCAAAGCTGGAAGACCTGCGCTCGCGCATGAGGTAGCCGTCCTTCTTCTCCTCTTTCTTGTCTTCCTTGCTGGAGGAGATCGTGAGCAGATTGTTGTCCAGCTTCACGTCCACGTCCTTCTCGGACAGCCCGGGAAGCTCCACCTCCATAAGGTACTCGGCGCCGGTTTCCTTTACGTCGACCGCGGGCACCCCGGAGTGACCGAAAACCGGCTCGGTGAACATGTCGTCGAACCAGCTGGAAACGTTGTCCAGAAAGTCCAGCGCGTTTGGTGAATAGCGAATAAGGTTCATATTGCACCTCCTATCGGTTTCATGAATCTCGACAATTGTTATGCAGGAAGCATGCCAAGACTTGAATAAACATCGTAATTCATTTCTATATAAGTGAATAACTCAATTATCAGGATTTGAGGCCTTCGTCAACAAATAACGTATTTTGTGTCATTTCGACACAATTAGGATTATTTAAGCACAGCTTGAACCGTTATGACGCACTTTCCATTGATCTCTTTTGTTGCTAAGGTCGATGAGTGGGCAATAATGAGCCGGTCGGTCAACTCTCCTCTTTTGATAGCTTCGTTCCCGGAATGGATGCGCTTGCGCAAGGGCCACAGCTCTGGTTCGTCTGCCGGGGAAGCTCCGTTCTTGTCACGGCCAACGACGGAGAGCCCTGCCTCCCGTTGACCGAAGACTTGCGCTCTCTCGGATTTGCCGCGGACGGCTGCCACGTCCTGGGGACCGCGCAAGGTCGCGTCTGCATGGCCGCAAGTGTCCCGCTCGGAGCGCCGGCTCCCGAAGGGTTTCGTTTCGAGGGCTTGCGGTCCTTGTTCGACGGCATCTCTTATTCCTTCTTTACGGTGGCCGCGCGCGCGTTGGAGGTGGTGGACTGGGACCTGTCCCACCGCTTTTGCGGGAAGTGCGGTACGGCCACGACGCTTCGAACGGGTGAGCGGGCGCGGGAATGCCCCGCGTGCGGCAGCCTCAGCTACCCTCGCATCTCCCCCGCCATCATCGTGGCCGTGGTGCGGGACGGGCGGATCCTGCTCGCTCGCGCGGCCCGCTTCCCGCCGGGACTGCGCAGCGTGCTGGCGGGCTACGTGGAGCCGGGGGAGACGCTGGAAGAATGCGTGCACCGCGAGGTGCGCGAAGAGACCGGCATCGAAATCTCCAACCTGCGCTACTTTGGAA
Source organism: uncultured Spirochaetota bacterium (assembly GCA_963845535.1). Lineage (GTDB taxonomy): Bacteria > Spirochaetota > Spirochaetia > SZUA-6 > Fen-1364 > Fen-1364. Next base: position 890,945 of record CAWJSK010000012.1, on the reverse strand, counting down.
GCCAGCCCTGGCCGTTCCCCCATTCGCTGATGGTTGCCTTTACCGCTGATCACGCCCGCGGGGAGATCGTCGTCGACGCCTCGGAAATCATGGAAGCAGACTGGTACGGCGCCGACCAGCTCCCCGAGATCCCTGGCCCCATGACGGTTGCCCGCCGGCTGATCGACTGGTTTCGCGACACCGCGGGCAAAGGCTCCGAGGCCTCACGGAATGCGGGGGCTTGAATGAGCTCCACGAGGGTGCGTTGCGGCTGGGCCTCCTCCAATGAGACCCTTGCGCTGTACCACGATGAGGAATGGGGCGCTCCGACCCATGACGATGTACGGCACTTCGAGTTCCTGGTCCTGGAAGCGGCGCAGGCGGGTCTTTCCTGGCTCACCGTGCTGCGAAAGCGCGACGCGTACCGTCGGGCCTACCGTGGTTTCGACCCCGCCCGTGTTGCGAAGTTCGGGAAACGCGACGTGGAGCGGCTGCTCGCGGACGCGGGGATCATCCGAAACCGGGCCAAGATAGAATCCTCCATCGACAATGCGCGCAGGCTCCTGGAGGTTGTCGACGAGTTCGGCACGTTCGACGCGTATCTGTGGAAGTGGACGCAGGGCAAGCCGGTGGTGAACCACTGGGAGACGATTTCCGAGGTCCCGCCCCGCAGCGAGCTTTCCGATCAGCTTTCCAAGGACCTCAAGGCGAGGGGGTTTTCCTTCGTCGGCTCCACGATCATCTACTCACACCTGCAGGCGGTCGGCGTGGTCAACGATCACCTCGTGAGCTGCTTCCGCTGGGCGGAGCTTGCCTCGCGAAGGCGCGCCGCCGCCCGACGCGCTTCGGGGCCGGCGTTGCAGAGCTGAGCCGTTTGCTTTACAGTCGGGGTGATGAATGAGCTGGTAGCAATCGTGGAGGACGAAGACGACATCCGCGCGCTTGTCACGGCGGCCTTGAAGAAGGAGCGCTTCCGCGTCCGCGAGCACCCTGACGGACGGGGCTTCCTCGCGTCACTGGCAGCCGACAGGCCGGACCTCGTGGTCCTCGACGTAATGCTTCCGGATACGGATGGCTTCGAGGTCTGCCGCAGGATGCGGGCGGACCGCAACCTTTCCGCCATCCCGGTCATCATCCTGACGGCGCGCGCGGAGGAAGCGGACAGGGTCCTCGGGCTGGAGCTGGGCGCTGACGACTACGTCGTGAAGCCGTTTTCCCCGAAGGAGCTCGCCGCCCGCGTGAAGGCGGTTCTGCGCCGCGCCGCCCCGGAGGTCGCGCGCGCCCGTATTGACGCGGGTGACGGGCTGGTCATTGACACCGACACCGTTGAGGCTTTCGTGGGAGGGGCCCGTCTGGAGCTGACGCAGGCGGAGTTCCGCATCCTCCAGCTCCTGGCGTCCCGCGTTGGCTGGGTCTTCTCCCGGGAGAAGATCCTCGACCATCTCTGGGGCAACGAGAAGAACGTCACTGACAGGTCCGTGGACGTGCACGTGAAGCACCTGCGGGACAAGCTCGGCGGCCATGGGACCCGAATCGTGAATGTGCGGGGCATTGGCTACAAGCTCATCTCCGCGGGGGCCGCCGCTTCGGAGGGCCGGTGAGCCGTCTCTTCCTGAGCAAGGTCTTTGTCCGATTCTCCCTTCTCTGCGTCCTCGTCCTGCTCGCTTTCTTCATCTATTCACTGAGCATCGTGCGGGGCATGTCGTTCGACCGGGTCGTGCACGGTCTCGAAGAAGGGGCCTTGACAGCCAGGGGCGCCGCCGCGGGCCTCATGGCGAACGGCAGGAGCGCGGAGCTCAATTCTCTGACCGCCCGCATGGCGCAGGAGGCGCATGAGCGCATCACGCTGATCGACGCCCGCGGTGTCGTCCTGGCGGATTCCGAAGAAGACCCGTCTCGGATGGAAAACCACTCCTTGCGGCCCGAGGTGGCCGCCGCAATGCAGGGGGAGATCGGGGTTTCCTCGCGCCTCTCGAGCACCGTGCGGCGCTGGACCGTGTACGTGGCCGTGCCGGTCACCGTGAACGGGATGGTCCACGGCGTTGTGCGCGCTTCGAGCCCCCGGGAGGAGCTGGAGGCCGCGTATCCGCGGGAGACCACGAACCTCCTGCTGTTCGTGGGCCCGCTCCTGGTGGTCTGTCTCCTTTTTGCGCTGGCGTTCACGCGGTCCATCCTTTCCCCTTTGCGCGACCTCGCGGGGGCAGTCACTCGGTTTGCATCCGGGGATTTCGGCGCCCGGCTTCACCTTCGCAGGCGTGATGAGATCCGGGAGCTTGCGGAAGCGTTCAACACAATGGGAGAACGCGTGCAAGGACTTTTCCTGGACAGCGCCCGGCGCGCGCAGGAGCTGGACGGCATATTCTCCTCTGTCCAAGAAGGAATCGTCCTCTTGGACAGGAACGGGCGGATCGTGAGGTTCAACAAGGGATTCGAAGCCCTGGCGGAGACCGACACGGTGGAGGGGCGCACCCTGTGGGAGCTCGTGCGCGCCCCCCGGCTCATCGAGCTCGTGCAGGAAGCCAGAGCCACGGGGGAGAGAAGATCAGAGGAAGTGGCCTGCGGGGAGGGATGGCTCCTGTGCACGGTGCAGCGCATGGCGGGCCGAGATGAGCTGATCGTGGTCCTTCATGACACGAGCGACATCAGGCGGCTGGAGACGGTGAAACGGGACTTCGTGGTCAACGCCTCCCACGAGCTTCGCACGCCGCTCACCTCCATCCGCGGTTCCCTCGAGATGCTGGAAGGCCAGCTCTCCGGAGATTCGGAGCGATGGGTCGAGACGATCCGCCGCAACTCCCAGCGAATGTCCGCCATCGTCGAAGACCTGCTCCTCCTCTCGAGCCTGGAAGCCCGGGGAGTCGAACGCTCCCGCGAGCCGGTGGCCCTGGAGAAGGTTGTGGCCGACGTTGCGGGGATGTTCGCCAACCGCGCCCAGGCAAAGGGACTTTCCCTGAAAGTCTCCGTCCCTGATTTCCTCCCCCGCGTGTTCGCGGATTCGTTTCTCGTGGAGCAGATGCTGGTGAACCTCCTCGACAACGCGCTGAAGTTCACGGAGGCCGGCGAGGTCAGCGTGGACGTCCGCCAGGAGCGGGAGTGGATGCGCATCGAGGTGAGCGACACGGGCCTCGGAATAGCCGAAGAGCACATCCCGCGGTTGTTCGAGCGCTTCTACGTGGTGGACAAGTCGCGCTCCCGAAAGCTCGGAGGCACGGGGCTGGGGCTTTCGATCGTGAAGCACATCGTGCAGAGCCACGGAGGCACGGTGGTGGTGGAAAGCGTGCCGGGCCGCGGCACGAGCTTCATTGTTCGGCTTCCGGTCCAGGGGTGAGAATTAACGGAAAATTAACACTACCTTCACTGCTCACTAACAACGGCCGGTGAGATTGGTCCTGCGCCATGAAGGCGCGAATTCTGACTACATTTAAAGGAGGAGCACCCAGTGAAGGTATCGAGGCTTTTCATGGCCGCTGCCCTGATCGTCTCCCTTGGCGGGGCCGGTTTTGCGCAGAATTTCGAGTTCGTGGGGGCCGGCGCGACGTTTCCGGCGCCGTTGTATCTCAAGATGTTCGACCAGTATGCCAAGGAGTTCGGCGTCAAGGTGAACTACCAGGCCATCGGCTCCGGCGGCGGACAGGCCCAGATCAAGGGCAGAACGGTGGATTTCGGCGCATCGGACGTCGTCATGACCGCAAAGGACCTCTCGGACGCTCCCGCGGAGATCGTGCAAATCCCGACGGTAGCGGGCGCCGTGGTTATGGCCTCCAACCTGCCGGGCAACCCGCAGCTCAGGTTTACCGGCGACATCATCGCCGACATCTTCCTTGGCAAGATCAAAAATTGGAACGATCCCCGGATCGCCGAGATCAACCCCAATGTGAAGTTCCCCAACATGAACATCACCGTCGTGCACCGCTCGGACGGCAGTGGCACCACGGGCGTATTCAGCGACTACCTGTGCAAGGTGTCCAATGAGTGGAAAGAAAAGGTCGGCACTGGCACCTCGCTCAACTGGCCCGTGGGTATTGGCGGGAAAGGAAACCCGGGCGTAGCTGGGCTTGTGCAGCAGCTTCCGGGGTCTTTCGGGTACGTCGAGCTGATCTATGCCCTGCAGAACAACATGTCGTACGCGCTGCTCAAGAACAAGAGCGGCAACTGGATCAAGGCCTCCCTGGCAAGCACGAGCACGGCGGCGAACGTTCCGGTCCCCGCGGACGTAACAAAGCTCAGCACGACGAACTCGGATGCGCCCGAGGGATACCCCATTGCCAGCTTCACGTGGCTCCTCCTTTACAAGGAGCAGAACTACGGCAATCATCAGAAGGCCAAGGTCGAAGCCCTTCTGAAAATGATCTGGTGGATGACCCATGACGGGCAGAAGTACGCAGAGCCGCTTTCCTACGCGGTGCTGCCCGCGCCCGTTGTGAAGAAGGCCGAAGTCATCCTGAAGTCGATCACCTGGGACGGCCAGCCTCTCCTGGGCGGAATGTAAGGCGCTTCGACGGGACAAGGAAAGAATGAGGACCACGCGGGCTTCTGATTCGGCGTTTCGAACGGTTCTTTTCTTCGGAGGAATCGTGGTGAGCGTCCTGCTCATTGCGATCCTCCTGTCCCTTGTACTCTCCTCCCGCCCTGCGCTTGTGGCAAACGGTTTCCGTTTTCTCACCGGCAGCGAATGGGACCCCGTCACTAACAGCTTCCACGCGCTGCCGTTCGTGTTCGGAACGCTCGTCACCTCCCTCATTGCCCTGGCAATTGCCACGATTCTTTCCCTCGCGCTCGCAATTCTGATGGGTGAATATTTCCGCACAGGGGCATTCGCTTCTGTGATGAGAACTGCGGTCGAGCTGCTCGCCGGGATACCATCTATCGTCTACGGCTTTATCGGCCTGTTCTTCCTCGTTCCCGCGGTCAGGGTCATCCAGCTCCTTCTCGGCGTGCCGCCGTTCGGGGTCGGGATCCTCACTTCCTCCATCCTCCTCGCGTTCATGATCCTTCCGTACTCGGCATCCATCGGACGGGAGATGCTCTTGCTCGTCCCGGCCGACCTGAAAGAGGCAGCTTTGTCCCTGGGTTCCACGCGGTCCGAAATGGTGTGGAAAGTCTCCCTGCCGTACGCGAGGTCGGGAATCCTGGGCGGCATCTTCCTGTCCCTGGGGCGGGCGCTCGGAGAGACCATGGCAGTCACCATGGTTATTGGTAATTCGAATACGATCACGCTGAACCTTCTTTCCCCCGGCAACACGATGGCTAGCCTCATTGCCAACGAGTTCTCCGAGGCGCAGGGGGCTGTCTACCTGGCCAGCCTCGTTGAGATTGCGCTCCTGCTTTTCGTGATCAGCACGGTGATCAACATCCTCGGCAAGGTGGTAATCAACAGGATGGTGGAGGCCGCGTGACATGGCAGACAACCTCGCAAAGGTCCGAGAGGAGCCCGCGGCGCGCGCTCAGCAGAGCATCATGAGAGGGTCTTCTCCTGACGCAGAGATCCGGGCCCGGCTCCACGGGGACAAGGCTTTCCTGGGCGGCGTTCTTGCCATCTCCCTTATCGCAACGCTGCCTCTTGTTCTGATCCTGATTTTCGTCATTGTGCGCGGCGCCTCTTCCATCAACTGGCAGTTTCTGACGGAGCTGCCGAAGCCTATGGGGGAGGCCGGCGGAGGCATTGCCAACGCCATTGTCGGGACCATCATGCTGATTGTCCTGGCGTCGGTGATCTCGATTCCGTTAGGCATCCTTGCCGGGATTTTCCTGTCGGAGAGCGGCAAAAGCGGCCTTGGCAGGTTGACCCGGCTTTCTGTTGAAACACTGATGGGCGTCCCATCCATCGTGATAGGAATTGTCGCCTACGTCTGGGTGGTTCGCACCATGGGGCACTTCTCCGCTCTTTCCGGCGGGGTGGCCCTGGCAATGATCATGCTCCCCGTCATAACGCTGTCCACCGAGGAAACCCTCCTCCTGATCCCCGTGAGCCTTCGCGAGGCCGCGCTGGCGCTCGGAGTTTCCTACCCGCGTACGGTGCTCAAGGTCATACTCCCTGCCGGGGCAAGCGGAGTCATCACGGGGACCCTTCTGGCTGTTGCCAGGGCCGCGGGAGAGACGGCGCCTCTTCTTTTCACCTCCTTCGGCAGCCCTTACATGGAGTACAGCATCCTCAAGCCTGTTGCGTCGCTGCCGCAGACGATTTTCTTCTATGCCACAAGCCCGTACCCCGAATGGCAGTCCCTTGCGTGGGGCGCCTCCTTCGTGCTCCTGGTGGTCGTCCTTGCCCTGAATCTCGTGACTAAGCTGGTGACATCAAGATGGAAGATTCAGTTCTGACAGCCGAAGAAGTCATCCTTGAAACGCGCTCCCTCACGGCGGGTTTCGACGGAAATGATGTCGTGTTGGGGGTTTCCCTCGCGGTCCCCCGGCAACGCGTCACCGCGATCATGGGTCCGTCCGGGTGCGGCAAGACGACCTTCATGCGCTGCATCAACCGCATGCACGAGCTGAATGCCAACGCGCGCGTGAGCGGGGAAGTGCTCCTGGACGGGGAGAACGTGTACCGCATCAATCCCATCCTGCTGCGTCGGCGCATCGGGATGGTGTTCCAGAGGCCCAATCCGTTCCCGACCATGAGCATCTACGACAACGTGGTGGCCGGCTACACGCTGAACGGCGCGCGCATGGACAGGGATGAGCGGGACCAGATTGTCGAGGAAACGCTTCGCCGCGTGGCTCTCTGGGACGAGGTGAAGGACTCGCTGTACCGCCGCGGCACCTTCCTCTCCGGCGGCCAGCAGCAGAGGCTGTGCATTGCGCGCGCCCTGGCAATGAAGCCCGAGGTCCTGCTCCTGGATGAGCCCACCTCGGCGCTTGACCCCAAGGCCACGGCGGCCATCGAAGAGCTGATCGTGTCTCTCAAGGGGACCGTCACGATCGTCCAGGTCACCCACAACATCCCCCAGGCCGCGCGGATCTCCGACTTCACCGCGTTCATCCACCTCGGAGAGCTCGTGGAGTTCGGGCCCACGAACAGGCTGTTCACCGTTCCCAAGGACAAGCGTACGGAGGAGTACCTGTCCGGGAAGTTCGGATAGGAGACATCATGCCCATAGCGCAGATCGAGGACCTTTCGGCGCGTGTGGTGTCCTACGCCCGGCACGTCGAGGACATGATTTCCCAATGCCGGGCGTCGCTCTTCACGCGGAGGGTCGAGGCTCTCACCGACGTGGTGGAGAAGGCCGAGCCGCGCGCGAACGAGTTCGAGGTCGAGCTGGAGGAGGAGTGCACCTCCCTCATTGCGCAGCACCAGCCCATGGCGAAGGAGCTCCGCACCATCCTCATGGTGCGAAGCATGACGAACGACCTGGAGCGCATGGCTGACCACGCGGTGAACATTGCCGAGGCCGCGCTGGATTGCGGCGGACTTTCCACCACCGAGCCGGACAAGGACCTGCTTCGGCTTTTCGATGAAACCCTCAGCATGGTGGACCGGGCCGTCCGCAGCTTCATCGAGGCAGATGCAGAGCTGGGAAAGCAGGTGTGCGAGGCGGACGCCGTGGTGGACCAGATGGCCGCAGAAATGCTCGAGCGAATCAGCGCCTCCATGACGACGGACCACTTCACCATCGAGCGGAGCTTGTGTATTTTAAAGATTGCGGGCAACCTGGAACGTATTGCGGACCTGTCTACGAACATCGGCGAGGACGTGATCTACATGACGGAAGGTAGGGTGATCAAGCACCACAGGGCAGAGGAGCGGTAGAGCTCGTGTCCCAGCGGGTCGCATCCATCGACGTGGGAACGAACGCGATCCGCTTTTTCGCCGTCGAGATGGACGGGGACGCGGTTTCCCGAGTCCTTGCGGAGACGCGGTTCCCTGTGCGTTTCGGGCACGGCGTTTTCTCTACCGGACGCCTGCGCGTGGACGCCGAGGCTGCGGCCGTGGAGGGCCTCCAGCAAGCCGCGGCCCAGATGAAGGAACTGGGCGTCCAGAAGTACCGCGCCGTGGCAACGAGCGCCGTCCGCGAAAGTCCCAACCGCAGGGAGTTCGTGCGCGATGTGAAAAGGCGCACGGGTATCTCCCTGGAGATCATTTCAGGACCCGAGGAAATGCGGCTGGTCCACGTCGCGGTGGCCCGGCGCTTTCTCCTCGGAGCGGACCACTGGATCATGGTGGAGCTGGGCGGGGGGAGCGTGGAAGTGTCCCTTGCCAGCGCCTCGAAGATCCTGTGGTGTGAGACGCACGCCATGGGCGCGGTGCGCCTCCTGGAAATGTTCGCCCCCGGGGGAAAAGAGACAAAAGACTTCCTCGAGCTTCTCACCCAGTACGTCGCCACCATCCGTCTGTCTTCCCGGGCGCGCGGCTCGCAAGCGCGGGGGTTCATTGCGACCGGGGGGAACATCGAAGTCCTGGCCAGGATAGCAGGGAAGGCTGAGGACGCTCCGGACACGCTGCGTCTTTCTCGCAAGGCGCTTCGAGAGGTCGTGACGGCTCTTTCCCGCATGAGCGTGCAGGAACGCATGAGGGAGCTCGAGCTCCGGCCGGACCGGGCGGACGTGATTCTCCCCGCTGCCGTGGTCTATCTGCACCTGGCCGAGGTTTTCAAAGCGGATGAGATCCTGGCGCCGGGGGGCGGGATTCGGGAGGGGATCGTGTTCGACCTGGCAGAAAAGATCGATGTGCGCCGGATTTCAAGCGAGGAGAGCATGGTGGAGGACGCGGTGGCAATCGGAAGGAAATATTCCTTCGATGAGGCCCACTCGGTCCACGTGGCCCGTCTGGCCGGCCAGCTTTTCGACCAGCTCTCCTCCACCCATGGGCTGGGCGCCCGCGACAGGCGGCTTCTCATTGCGGCGGCGGTCCTTCATGACATCGGGGATTTCGTGAGCCTGAAAGGGCATCACAAGCACTCTCTGTACCTCATCTCCAGAAGCGAGCTGAGCGGGTTCAACCCGGGCGAAATGTTCCTGGTTGCAAATATCGCGCGCTACCACAGGAAAAGCGCTCCGAGCATTCGTCACGCGGAGTTCGCGTTCCTGACCAGCGCGGACCGCGAGCGCGTGCGGCGCCTGGCGGCCATCCTTCGCATTGCGGACGCGCTGGACAAGGAGCACCAGGAGAAGATACGGCGCATCGAGGTGAGACACCGCGACGGGCGCATCGAGATTGCCGCGGGCCACAGGGGCGAGCTGCTGCTCGAGCGCTGGGCCCTGGAGAAAAAGAGCGACCTTTTCCGCAGGGTTTTCGGCGCCCCGGTGATGCTCGTGTCGCAGGAGGGGGAGCCGGATGCCTGAAACCGCGCGCGCCCCCGCCCCTGAGCCTGCCGCCGCTGGCGTCGACCTGGGAGATCCCGCTCTTTTCATCGATCGCGAGCTCTCCCTTCTGGATTTTTTCCGCCGTGTGCTGGAAGAGGCCATGGACCCCGCGAACCCTCTCCTGGAGCGGGTCAGGTTCCTTTCCATTGTCAGCTCAAACATGGCGGAGTTCTTCATGGTCAGGGTCTCCGGGCTGAAGCAGCAGGTCGAGGCCGGCGTGGCGGAACGCTCACCGGCCGGACTCACCCCGTCAGCGCAGCTTCAGGCCGTCCGTAAGGAGTCGCAGGAGTTGATGCTTCAGACACGCTCCTGCCTGCGGGAGCTGCTCCCGCTGCTGCAGGAAGCGGGGATCAAGGTACTTTCCTATGAGGAGCTTGACGACACGCAGAGGGCTTCCGTGGACCATTACTTCCAGGAAGTGGTCTTCCCTGTCCTGACTCCGCTTGCCGTGGACCCCGGCCGACCGTTCCCTCACATCTCCAACATGAGCCTGAACCTCGCCCTTGTCATACGCGACCCTGCCGGGCAGGAGCGTTTTGCGCGGGTGAAACTGCCCGGGACGTTGCCCCGCCTCCTGCCCGTGGTTCCCGGCAAGGAAAGCGCGGGCGCTTCCGCCTTTGTCTGGCTGGACCAGGTGGTCTCCCGCAACCTCGGTTCCCTGTTCCCCGGCCTGACGGTGATCCAATCCTACCCTTTCCGAGTGACGAGAGACGCGGAGGTCTCCATCCAGGAATTGGAAGCCGAGGACCTGCTGGAGACGATCGAGCGCGGGGTGAGACAACGGCGCTTCGGCAAGGTGGTCCGCGTCACGGTGGACCCGAACATGCCGGAAGCCATCCGCGACATCCTCGTGGAGAACCTCGAGGTCGAACCGCGGGACATCTACACGCTCGAGCCTCCTCTGGGGATGAGCGACATCTCGCAGCTCTACGACCTGGAGAGGCCGGATCTGAAGTATGCGCCGTTTGTTCCCGCCATGCCGTCCGTCCTGCAGGATCCGGACACGAATATCTTCGCCGCGGTCCGCCGGGAGGAGATCCTTCTCCATCACCCCTACGACTCGTTCACGCCGGTGGTGGACTTCCTGGCCGCGGCGGCGCGGGACCCTGACGTGCTCGCAATCAAGCAGACGCTATACCGCGTGGGGCGCAATTCCCCCGTCGTGGAAGCGCTCCTGGATGCCGCGCGAAACGGCAAGCAGGTGGCGGTCCTCGTGGAGCTGAAAGCGCGCTTCGACGAGGAGAGCAACATCGAGTGGGCGCGCGCGCTGGAAAGCGAGGGCGTTCACGTGGTGTACGGCCTCCTGGGCCTGAAGACGCACTCCAAGCTCGCCCTCGTGGTCCGCCAGGAAGGGGAGCGGATCCGCCGCTACGTGCACCTCTCCACCGGCAACTACAACGCCATCACCGCCCAACAGTATACGGACCTCGGCCTCTTCACGTGTGATGACGCAATCGGCGCGGACGCCTCCGACGTGTTCAACTACCTGACCGGTTACTCCAACAAGCGCGCGTACCGAAAGTTCCTCGTCGCCCCCATCAGCCTCCGCTCAGGGCTGGAGAAGCTGATCCGCCGGGAGATCGATCACCAGCGGCGCGGCGGCCAGGGCCACCTGATTTTCAAGATCAACTCCCTCGTCGACAAACCGATGATCCAGATCCTGTACGAGGCCTCGCAGGCGGGCGTCCGCGTGGAGTTGATCGTGCGCGGCATGTGCTGCCTCCGTCCGGGCATCCCCGGGGTGAGTGAAAACATCCGCGTCACGAGCATTGTCGGACGGTTCCTGGAGCACAGCCGCGTGTTCTGGTTTCAAAACGGCGGCCAGGAGGAGGTCTACCTGGGAAGCGCGGACTTGATGATGCGTAACCTCGATCGGCGCGTCGAGATCCTTTTTCCCGTCGACAATCCCAGGCTTATTCGCCACCTCCGTGACGACGTGCTGGCTACGTATCTCGCGGACAATGTGAAGGCGCGTGTGATGACCGCCGACGGCGCGTACGCCCCGGGCGGCCACGGCAATGACGGGAAAGTGATCGACGCGCAGGCGGATTTCATCAAGAAACGGGGAGCTCAAGGGGGTGCGTGATGGACCTTTACTTTCTTCGCCACGGAGATGCGCTTGGCAAAGAGGAGTGGAAAGGCGATGACAACGCGCGGGCTTTGAGCGACGAGGGCGTGGCGCGGATGGCCCGAGAGGCCAAGACCTTAGCAGGGCTTTCCCTGGGCATTTCACTGATTCTTTCCAGCCCGCTTGTCCGAGCCGTAAAGACGGCTGAGATCGTAGCCGCCGCACTCGGTCTTCGAGATTCTCTCCTGACCGACAAGCGCCTTTCCCCGGGGTTCGACCTCCCTGCGCTTCGCGAAATACTCTCCGATCACGCCGAGGTCGGGGCGCTCATGCTCGTAGGACACGAGCCGGATTTCAGCGAGACCATAGCCGCCTGCATTGGCGGAGGGCGGGTCGAATGCAAGAAGGGCGGCCTGGCCCGGTTGGACATCACCGACCCGTTGCGCCCCCGGGGATCTCTCCTGTGGCTTCTTCCCCCCCGCGTGCTCGCCCCATGAGCCGGGAGACCGAAGCGAAGTTTGTCGTCTTTGATCTCGTTTCATACAACCACGTGAAAGCGTTGCGCGAGCTGGCCGGGTTCGCGCTGACCGAAGAAGGAGAGGCCGCGGTCACGGACGTGTACCAGGACACCGCAAGCCGCGCGCTCCTGGCGGCCGGGTGGGCCCTTCGCCTGAGAAGCAAAGGAGGTCGGCTCTCGGCAACCGCGAAGCAGGTTGCGCCGGCTTCGGGCTCACTTTCCGTGGACGGGCTTCATGAACGGGAGGAGCTGGAAGTCGACCTGGAGCTCCCCGCGCAGCCGGGGGATTGGCCTGAAAGCGATCTGCGCAAGACTGTGCTCGCTTTGGTCGGCCTCGAGCCGCTTGTCGTCCTGTTCGAGGTGCACCAGCTTCGGTTCGTCAGAAACCTCGTTCGGGCAGATCGAGTCCTGGCGGAGATGAGCCTCGACCGGGTGAAGTTGGCGGCGGGCGGTCGGGAACGCGAATACATGGAGTTGGAGATCGAGCTGAGACCGGCCGGGACACGTGAAGAGCTTTTCTCCGTTCTCGAGGCCCTGGGGCGGGAGTTGTCGCTCGTGCCCTCCGCGCGCTCGAAGTTCGAGGAGGGGCTCCTGCTGCTCGACACCCGTGAGGGGTCGGCCGCGCCGGTGCCGCAAGAGACGGAACCGCCGGACCCCGCGCCGCCTGCGCCGGCGCCGCAAAAGCCGGCGCGGCCGGAGCCTGTACCGGCGCTGCCAGAGCCTGCGCCGACCGCGCGGCGGCCGCCGCGCCCCGCGGCCCCTAACGTCGCCGCCGCCCCTGCTGAGAATCAGGTTGTCTTTCTGGAGAGTCCTCCGGGAACGACCGAGGAGACAGTGCAGGCAGGCCTTTCGCGGCTGGGGTACCGGTTTCGCGTGCGTTCGCGCAAGGAAGAGACGCGCTTGTATTTCGACACGCAGGGAGGCAGCCTGTTCAAACAGGGCTGCGAGCTTTACTGCACGCCGCGGGACCTGCGGTGGCATCTTCTCCGTGGAGGGAGACAGGAGCATGCCCAGAAAGGTTCTGCCGATATGCCTCCGAGGACCGGGCCCGTCGCGCGCGCCGTGCAAGCGATTACGCGTTCCTTTCCCGGCGTACCCTGCCTCGAGGCCGCCCTCCGGGAGACGGTCCTGACTCTTGCCAGCATCTCCGCATCAAACCTGGGATTGGCCCTGCGCGCCTGGCAGCTTCGTTCACCGCTTCATGAGGCGGCGTCCCAGACAGCCCTCACGATGGTCCTCGACCGGCGCGGCTCTTCCCCGTTCGAGCTGGACTACCTGGTGGGATTGCTCAGGAATACGCTCAGCGTGCGGGACCTGGGGGGGTCCGAATTGCGGGCTGCTCTGCTCAGGTTCGGCGTCCCTCTTCCCGGCGCGCCGCTTCCCGCGGACTTTCTTCCCGCCAAGGGTGACGATGCAGTCGCGGTGTGCCGCAAGATCCTCAGCGGGGAGGCATGGCGGATGAAGGCAAACACGCCCGGCGCGCTGCGGGACCTGGATGCGGAGTTTGTCCACGACCTTCGTGTCGCCACGCGCCGGGCCAGATTCGCCTGCAGGTTGTTCGGCGCCATTCTCGGAATCGAAACGCGTGACGCAATCAAGCGCGAGCTTTCCTGGATTGCCGAGCTTCTGGGGCGGGTGAGAGACCTCGACGTCCTGCGTGCCCGGCTGGAATCCCAGCTCGCGCTGGTGGATGCGGATCCGGCCTTCAAGGCCGCCCTGACCGGCGTGATGGAAAGCCGTGCCGCGGAGGCTCGGTGCCTCCTGGTGCCGGCGCTCCGCTCGGAGCGCTACGCGGCGTTGCTCGATCGGATGTCGGAAGCAACGCAGGCAGCCGCGCCGGGAGCGACACAGGAAACGACACGGGAAGCGGCGGAGGGCGTCGCACAGCGAGCGGCGGCATCCGGCCCCGCAAACGAGCTCGGCCGACGCCGCATTGCAAAGGCGTTGTCCCGGATCGCGCCATGGGCGCGACGCAACCCCGAGGAGCTGTCTGCCGACGAGATGCATCGGCTTCGGATCCTGTTCAAGCGTCTTCGATACACCGCGGAGTTCTTTCGCCTCGTCCTCGGAGAGGAGGCCGCAATGCTTGCGAAGGAGTGCGTTGCCTACCAGGACTGCCTGGGGTTGCATCAAGACGCTCGGGTGGCCGTCGATGTCCTTACAAAGCTGGCCGAAGAGCCTGGCTTGCGCGCGGAGCCCGCCTGGCTCCTGGCGCTCGGGGCTCTGGTCCAGGTTCAGCGGGACATCATGCGGGCTCAGCGGGAGCGCTTTCGAACTCTCTGGGGATCCGTCCAGGGGCTGTTCGACCTCTGGACCGGCCGAGCTTCCCGGGTCCGCTCATGACCACCGTCGCCGTGTATCATCTCAAGGGAGGGGTCGGGAAGACGACCACGGCGGTCAACCTGGCGTGCCTTGCCGCGCGTGACGGCGAACGGGCCTTGCTCTGGGACCTCGACCCCCAGGGTGCCGCCGGCTTCTATCTCGGCAGGACGGATGGGACGGGAAAGAACAAGGACCTCGTGAAGGGAAAGATCAGCCTGGCGGAGATTGCACAGGAGTCTCCGTTTCCCGGGCTCGATGTGCTTCCATCCCGTTTCGCCTACCGCAATCTCGACCTGCGGCTGGCCGATGAGCGAAAAGCGAGGTCAGCGATCAAGCGCATCCTTCGCCCTCTTTCGAAGACGTATCGATGGGTTTTCCTCGATTGCCCTCCCGGGGTTTCACTCCTCGCGGAGAACATCTTTCGGGCCGCGGACCTGATCCTCGTGCCGCTCATCCCCACGCCGTTGTCCATTCGGTCCTTCGAGGAGATATCCGTTTTCTTCGGCCGCACCCATCTGGACCGTTCGCGTCTGGTAACGTTTTTCTCCATGGTCGAAAAGCGCAAGCGGATCCACCGGGAAACCATGGAGGTGTTTTCCGCCCGGGAGCCCGGTGCGTGCTTGTCCATCATCCCCGCAATGTCTGACATTGAAAGGATGGGGGTGACCAGAAGGCCCGTGGCGTACTTCCGCCCGCATTCGGCGGCCGGAAAGTCCTACGGCGCGCTGTGGAGCGAGCTGAAAACGAAGCTCGGGGAGCGCGCCTGATGCCGGCCCTCGAAGTGGCCGCTTCCACCATCGAGGCCACGCTCCAGAGACTCTACGATTCCTCTCCCGTGCGTGAGCTGTCCCGGTCCGACAAGCTCGTCGTTGTGAGCGACCTGCACCTGGGGGACGGAGGCAGCCGTGATGACTTCCTCTCCAACGGCGATCTGCTTGAGCAGGTCCTTCGCCGCTATTACCTCACAAACAACTTCTCCCTTGTCCTGAACGGCGACATCGAGGAGCTGCAGCGTTTCCCGTTTGACGCGATCCAGCGGCGCTGGGAGATCCTCTACGAGCTGTTTCGGCAGTTCGCCCGCCGCACGGAGATCTACAGGATCGTCGGCAACCACGACGAAGCTCTCTGGCATTTCGACGCGCCGTCCCTCGGTCACCCCCTCTTCGCTTCGCTGCGGCTGTCGTTCGGCTCAGACACCATTTTCCTCTTCCACGGCCACCAGGCAACGATCTTCTTCGAACGATTCAACGACGTATCAGGCTTCTTTCTTCGCCATTTCGCGAACAGGCTCAACATCAGGAACATTCCCGTGCACTACGAAAGCAGCAAGCGGTACAGGACGGAGCACAGGGTGTATGCGTTCTCCAGCGCCCGCAAGATCGTCTCCATCATCGGGCACACGCACCGTCCGCTTTTCGAATCCTTGTCCAAGATCGACACGCTGAAGTTCAGGATCGAACAGCTCTGCCGCGACTACCCGGTGGTCTCCCCGCGAGCGCGCCAGGCCATCGAAAAAGTCGTGGAAGGCTACAAGGGGGAATTGACGCACCTGTGGGAAAAGGATCGCCGGGACGGAATGCGAAGCGGGCTGTATAACGAACAGATCTCCGTCCCCTGCCTGTTCAATTCCGGCTGCGCCATCGGCAAGAGGGGAGTGACTGCCATCGAGATCGCCGAGGGCCAGATCAGCCTTGTGCACTGGTTCGACAGGCGCAGGAGCGACAGGTACCTGTCAAACGGCAACGGGCGTCCCGCGAGGCGGGTCGGGGACTTCCCGACCGAAGGAAGCGACGTTCGTCGGCTCGATGATACGGAGTATTTCCGCACCGTCCTCAAGACGGACCATCTGGAGTACGTGTTCTCCCGGATACGATTGCTTGCATGACGTACGCCGGACTGATGTAACGCCAGGACTCGCGCGCTTTGTTCACACAAAAAACCAGGATATTTCATCATGCCTTAACACGGCCAACGCAAAGTTCGCCACCAGGGAGGGCGAACCTATGGACCTCAGCATCAGGTTTTTCAATGAGAGCTGCATCATCGACGTCGCCGGGGAGATCGATCTGTACAATGCCTTTCGCCTCGAGGACGCAGTGCACGCTGTCATGGAAAAGAAGGTCTGTTCGTTCGTTTTCAACCTCAAGCGGGTGAAATACATCGACTCCAGCGGCGTCGGCGCGCTCTTGTCCATCAACGCGATGCTCACGAAGAACGCTCTCGCCTTCCGCATCGTGAGTGTCCCGCCGGCCGTCATGAAGGTGATGGAGCTGACGCGACTGATCGGGTTCCTTCCGCTGGAACGGACCGAGATCGAGGCGCTTGATTCCCTGGGCGGAAAAGCGAAAACGCCCAGGGCGGAAAGCCCGCGCACCGCGTGAGGCGCGCATGGGGTGTGATGTTCGCAGATGCCTGGTAAATTGTTAAGACTGGAGAGTGAAGCCATGGACGTCATAGGAACAGCCGCGTTCCCCAGATTGAGCAGGTCCGCGAGGATCCTTTTGGAAGAGTTGCAGCGGTTCGGGACGGACAGGGTCATCGAGTCTCATCACCTCTGTGTTTTCATTCAAAACTGCACGGTCGATTTCAGCGACCGGTTCTACCTGATCCTTGGCGAGCTGCGCATGAAGGGCTATATCGAGCGAGTTGGGGACGGGTACAGGGTCATCAGCGGGAAGGATGCCTCTTCGACGCCGACGCCGGGCCTGCCTGCGTCCCGGGACTCGGCCTTTCCGGTAGAGCACCCATAGCGCAGTAGTCTGCGCGGGGGCGGTACTCTGCGCTGGGGCGGTATCTAGCGCGGAGGCCGCGGCAAACACCCCACGGCGGACATCAACTTCTCCTGGTTGCCATAAAGGAAGTGCGAAATTTCGTCGAATGCGCATTAACCGAAACCTTACACGGCGCGTATATACTTTTACTGAGGAGGGTGAGCCATGTCGCGAAGAACCGTTCTTGCGCCGGGGAAACCCCGCTACGCATGCGAGCTGTGCGGTGAGGAGATCCTGCACGACGTAGCTCGCGTGGATGGCGGGCGTATCTACCACATGCGCTGTTTCGATCAGAGGGTCAACTCGGGGAAACGCGAGCTGCGCGCATGTCCCACGTGTCAGACCCTTGGCGCGCTGTGGAACTGGGACCATTCCCAGTGGAGTGAATGCGACGTGTGCAAAGGGACTGGATATCTGGCAAAGGGACGGTCCGTCGGCGGAACACGCGGCGGCGGGACAGAACCGCTGACGGCGTGTTAGGCGTTGCTCACCCGGGAAATAGAAAGGGCTGCCGTCTGGGCAGCCCTTTTTTCTGTTCAAGACCCGACAAGGCTAAAAGCGGAAACGCGCGCCCATGATGGCGGCGAAAACCGAACTGTAGTTCGCGAACTCGTTGCCTCCGTTTGAGCTCTGCTCAAAGGCGTTGATGAACTGAGTATACCATGCCCCGATGTAGGCATCAAAATCCTTGCTGAAGTAGTAGTCCGCGGCGAGGAGGCCGCTGTACCGCTGGCCATTGTCGGCGCTGACGAGCACGTTTTGTCCGTAGTCGAAATACAGTGAAACGAGCAGGTTCAACGACGGCAGCACGTAGTAGTTGGCGCCAAGGTTGACGATATCATCAAGCCGGCCATGTGCCAAACCAGAGGACATTTCGCTGTTGTTGGGGCTGATTCTGGCAAAGTTTGCGTCAAACTGCGAGTGAATGTAGAACAGATAGATGCCGTCAGTCGCATCCAGGGCGTACTTGAGTCCGCCGCCGGCGGCGAAGTGATGATTGTATGAAGCGTCTGCTTCGTACTGGACTCCAACCGCGCCTGAAATCGGGAAGTCCTTGCTGTTGTAGCCCAGCTTGCCCGAGATCATGGCGTTCTTGTCGATGAAGCCATTCGTGGTGCCAACACCAGGGGCGTTTTCCGCTGCCGCCATGACACCGACGCCAACGCCGCTGAAGCTGGCATCATACTTGACGGAGTCGTCCCATCGGAAGCCCATCTGCTGTGCGAAGAAAAAGTTCACGGCGTCGTTCGAAGAGTAATTGCTGCCTCCAGGGACGCCACCGCTCCAGTAACCCAAGTTGCCGTGACCTGTGCCGAACACGTCACCGGCGCCAATGGCGTCACTGAAGGTTCCATACTGCCGGCCGAATGTCAGCGTGCCGTAGTCTGTCTTCAAGCCGACCCAGGCCTGGCGGCCGAAAACCTGGCCCTGCTGGTCGAGCTGGCCCACCGGAACAATCACTCCACCTTCCAGGGTATAGATGGCCTTCACGCTTCCGCCAATATCCTCAGTGCCACGGAAACCCCACCGGCTGCCGTTGAAGAGGCCTTGCGAGAAACCGAAGTAGGTGTTCCCGTTCCCGTCGGCGTTGGTTGAGGCGCGGATAGCAACATCCACCAATCCATAAGGTTCAAGCACGGATCCGGGCTGGCCAATCGCCGGAGCGGCGGTCTGAGCGCCGGCAACGAAGCCGACCGCCGCCAGGAGAACAAGTACAGTGATCAAGACTCTAAGAGTTTTCATCTGAACTCCTTTCACCAAAGTATTGTGCATCAGACACAAAAGGATTTTGGTTAGCTCGCCGTTACCAAATTGTTAAAAAACGGTGAATTTTCAAACAAAGTCTTCGCGGCACGTCACTTCGGAATTAACCGCAACTTAAACAAAACCAAAGAGAAAACTAACCTCGCGCAGGCAAAGTACGAGCAGCAGGAGGCACCCATGACGATTACGCGTGATGGCGAGGCGATCGCCTTTTACCTCGAAAGCGATATCGTATGCGCCCAATGCGCGACGGAGGCGGAGCGAGCCGACAGCAACCCGGAGGAGACCCTCGCCGTGGAGGAGCTGGAAGGCGCCGTGGAGGAGCTGTGGTGTGATCGTTGCGACGCCATCCTCATCACACGGGAAAAGGCCGCGTGCTGCACATGAGTGTCGCTCCCGCACGGAGCGGTTCCCGACAGATGTGACAACAAGGGCCCGCCCTGGGGGCGAGCCCGCACGCGAAAAGCTTGAGGGAGCTTTCGATCAAAACATTCGGTGGAGAATGTTAGCTCCTGATGAGCTTCGTGTTAATTCTTGGACTCAGATCATCACGAGGTGGGAACGAGCTGGACGATGAAGGTCGTTCCCTGTCTTACGAACTTGAGGGAGCCGTCCGCGCCCACCACGAGGTAGCCAGCCGAGGGGCTGCTGCCGCCTTCGTAGCGGACGCCGATGCCCGGCTCGCCGCGCGGCCCCGGCTCTCCCCGGGCTCCGGGCTCACCGCGGGATCCTTGCAGGCCTTGGGGTCCCTGCGGACCTTGTTCCCCACGAGGACCGCGTTCGCCGGGAGTTCCGGCAGGTCCCCGTTCTCCCCGAGGGCCCTGCACCGGTTGTGCCGTGAGCTTCGGCGCTTTCTTTGCTTTTGCTGGTTTCTTTTTCGGCGCGGGCTTTTTGGCCTTCTTTTTCGCTTTCGCCTTCGCCATGACTGCCTCCTCTTTTGTTTTGATTGAAACAGTACTGGTTGATAATTGTAGACTGTAGACTGGGCGGACGCAAGTCGAAAAATGCACCGCTATCCCCGCTCGCGCGTTCCCGGTATAGTGAAAACGTGATAGACCCCTACCAGCTCCCCGTTTACCAGCAGAGAGACAAGATCCTTGCCGCCCTGGAGAACAACCAGGTCATCGTCGTGGAAAGCCCCACGGGATCGGGCAAAACGACCCAAATACCCCTCATCCTGCATCAGGCCGGCTACTCAAGTCGCGGAATCGTCGGCGTTACCCAGCCGCGGCGCATCGCAGCGCTGTCCGTTTCCGAGTTCATTGCCCGCCAGATCGGGAAGAAAATCCCCGACACCGTGGGCTATACCATGAGATTCGAGGACAGGACCGACGAGCAAACCGTGATCAAGATCATGACCGACGGCATCCTCCTCCAGGAGCTCAAAGGGGACCGCACGCTCTCCCGATACAGCGTGCTCATGGTCGACGAAGCCCACGAGCGCAGCCTCAACATCGACTTCATCCTGGGGATGCTGAAAGGGATCCTGAGGCAGCGGCCGGAGTTCCGCGCCATCATTTCCTCGGCAACGATCAACGTCGAAGTTTTTTCTGAATACTTCGACGGCTGTCCGGTGGTAAGCATCGACGCCCCCATGTATCCGGTGGAGTTGATCTACTCCCCGCCGAAGATCGAGGGGGACCATGAGAGCCTCATAGCCTCCGTCCGCGACATCGTCTCCGGGATCATGCGCAAAGGGGCCAAGGGCGACATCCTTATCTTCCTCCAGGGGGAGCTGTCCATCAAGGACTGCGTCCAGATGCTTGCCGAGCTGGATACGCGGGAGGAGCTGGCCATTCTGCCCTTGTATGGACGGCTGTCCCATGAAGACCAGACCAGGGTATTCCTGGACTTCCCGGGGAAGCGAAAAGTGATTGTTGCCACCAACATTGCGGAAACGAGCGTCACCATAGACGGCGTGGTGCACGTCATTGATTCGGGGCTCGCGAAGATGAACTTCTACAGCCCCAAGACCTTCACCGAAAGCCTGGTTGAAACACCCGTATCCAAGGCCTCCTGCAACCAGCGCCGCGGCCGCGCAGGGAGGACGGCCCCCGGAGTCTGCTATCGTCTCTATGCGCACAAGGACTACGACTCCCGACCCATGTATACCGTGGAAGAGATCAAACGCACGGACCTCTCCGAAGTGGTCCTCCGCATGGCGGAGCTGGGGATCCGGGACTTCGAGTCCTTCGATTTCCTTTCCCCTCCCGGGCAGGAGGGATCCGGGCAGCCGTCGACACGCTCCGCCTGCTGGATGCCCTGGATGAAGAGCGCGCGCTCACTGAGACCGGACAGCTGATGTGCCAGTTCCCCATCCTGCCGAAGCACGCGCGCATGATCGTGGAGGCCATCCGGGCGTATCCATCCGTCATTGCCGAGGTCATCATTGCCGCGACCTTCCTCTCGGTGAACTCGCCGTTCCTTCTCCCCGCGGGGGAGGAACTGGAGGCGCGTCGCGCGCACCACAGCTTCCGCGACCCCCTGGGGGATTTCGTCTCCTACCAGCGCATCTACGAGGCGTTCACGCGCGCGGCCAACAAAGCCCGGTTCTGCGAAAACCATTACCTCGAGCTGCGCACGATGAACGAGATCATCAATATCGAGGGCCAGCTCCAGGAGATCGTCAGCAAGATCGGCGTCCCCATCGGGTCGGGAGGACCCTGGGACGACTACCTGTGCGCCATCTCGCGGGGGCTCATCCAGTTCGTCTGTGAGAGGACGGGGAGAGGGATCTATCGCAGCCTGACCGCGGACAAGATCCAGATCCACCCCGGATCCCTCATGTTCCGCGAGAGCCCGCCTTACATCGTTGCCGGGGAGATCGTGCGGACGAGCCGCATGTACGCCCGCTCCGTCTCTCCGCTTCGAAAGCAGCTGCTCGCGGCCATCTCTCCCCTGCTCACGCAGGCGTTCGTGAAAGGCGTTCCCATTGCCCGCGAAAAAGAGAAAGAGAAGGCGCGGGACTTCACGAACCAGATGAAGCTCGGGCAGGAGGTCTTCCCCATCCGCGTGATCAAGGGCGGCCGCAAGATGGTGATCATGGAGTGGGAGAAGCTCCGGCCCGTGCTCCAGCAACTCGCCCCGGGAAGCCTTCCTTCGTTCAAGAACATGTTCGGCGTGGTGATGTGGGACGGGCGGGAGATTTTCTATGGAATGAAGCTCTCCGCCATTCTCTCCCTGGCTCCCTATCTGCATACGGACGAGGACGTGTGGGACGACTGGCCGTCGGGGGATCAGTTCCTTTTTTCGCGGGACGGCCGCAAGCTCTGCTCCTACCTGCCTCGGCTGCTCTGCCTGTGTCCCTTGAAAGGGACGTCGAAGCGGCTCGGTTTCCTCACGTTGTACGCGGACTGGAAGGGAAACTACTGGTTCAAGTCCGAGAAAAGCCTCCTCACCGCGCGCCAGGAAACGCTGGCAAGCCTGGAAGCTATTGCTGACGAGCCGGCGGAGCTCCTGCATCCCGAAGACAAGGAGACGGCGGCCCGACTATACCACCTCATCTCTGAGATGCTGGAAGATTAAGAGATCCGAACGGGCGTTCAGCGGGTGCCCCCGATGTTGCGCGCGGCAATGACCCGAAGCCCTTCGAGCGTCAGCCATGGCTCGACCACCGCTTTTTCCTGCAGCAGCGGGGCAATGACCGGCGAGCTTCCTCCGGTGACAACAACCTCCGCGGCGCCGCCCAACTCCGCGCGCATGCGTCGGATCAGCCCTTCCACGAGGCTCACGTAGCCGAAGACGACGCCGGACTGGATGGAGTGGATGGTGTTTCTGCCGGCAATCAGCGGAGGCGCAGCCAGGGGCACGCGAGGCAGCTGTGAGGTGCTTCGGACCAGGGCGTCCACGGCGGAGGTAAGGCCGGGGGATATGGCCACGCCGCGAAGCTCCCCCGGTCCGGGGGCCGCGCCAGAGGGCGCACCGGGCGCGGCGTACGCGGCGCGCGCCGGCGCCGCCACGGCGGTGAACGTAAGCGCGGTCCCGAAGTCCACGACAATGCAGTTGGCGTGGAACTTGTCATACGCGGCCACGGCATTGGCCACCAGGTCCGCGCCGACCTCCGCCGGATTCTCCGTGGTGATCCGCAGGCCCAGGTCCGCGCTGTGCGTGAGGAGCAGGGGGTTGGCACCGGACACCGCCAGCACCGTTTCCGCGATGGCCGTTGTCAGGGGAGGCACGACGCTGGAGAGGATGGCGGAGTCCAGGCTCTCCTTCGCAATCCCGCCCTGGGCAAAAAGCTCGCGGAACACGATCATGTACTCATCCGGCGTCTTCTCACGGACGGTCTGGATTCGATACCTCCTGACCCATCCGGACTCCCCGTGCACGCCGAACGTGATGTGCGAGTTGCCAACGGACACGGCAAGCAGCATGTGATCCCTCCGCATCCAGTGTAGCGGGACCGCCTGCCGTGTCAAGAAAGATGCGCGCTTTTCTTGAGAGGACCCCCCTCGCTTCACTATACTAGCGGATGAATGAGCACGATGAGCGCGTCGACGGTGCACGGGCGGGGCTGGCTGCCGGTCTTTCGCCACAACGGCACCGCGAAAATCGTCTACAATGCCTTCCTCATCCTGACCGCGCTGGCCGGTACCATCATCACCTCCTACCGGCTCACCTTCCGGCACTTCCAGTTCGACGCAGTCTATTGGCTCATCTGCGTGATCTACCTGCTCGACATTCCCTACACTTTCAACCAGGCCGTCAAGAAGGGACTCGTGGTCTACGCCGACAGGCGGAGCATTGCGCGGATGTACCTGCGGGGCTGGTTTGCCGTGGACGTGATCTCAGGGCTCCCCCTTGCCTGGATGTTTTCCCTCTTTTCGGGAGCAAGCCCGGAGAGCCCGGTGGGGATGGTGCTCGGGATTGTCCTGGCAACGAAGATCCTCAAGATGGCGAAGATCAGCAAGGTGAGCGCCATCTTCCGCGACATCCGCGAAAGCCTGAGCGTGAACCCGTCCCTCATGCGCCTGGTGACGTTTGCGTTCTGGTTCGTGACCGTGGTCCACCTCATGGCCTGCGGGTGGGTGCTCATCGGCGCCTCCGAGGCTGAGCGGCCCCATTTCGACCAGTACCTCCGCGGCGTCTACTGGTGCGTCACGACCATCGCGACCATCGGCTACGGGGACTACACGCCCAATCACAACTCCAACCTGCAGATCGTCTATACGATTGCCGTGATGGTCTTCGGGGTGGGTATGTACGGTTACATCATTGGTAACGTCGCCACGCTGATTGCCAACCTCGATACCGCCCGGGCCGCCTACCAGGAAAAGATGGAGGAGATAAACGATTTCCTTCGGACCAAGAAGGTGCCGGCGGCGTTACAGACCCGCGTGCGGGACTACTACTCGTATCTCTGGGAGACGCAGAAGAGCGTCACGACGGTCTCCATCACGGAAGAGCTGCCTCACACGATCTCCATGGAGATCCTTCTCTTTCTCAACCGCACCATCCTTTCGAAGGTTGCCCTCTTTCGGAACGCCAATGAGATATTCATCCGGGAGATCGTACAGCTCCTTCGGCCCATCGTGTTCCTGCCCGGCGACTACATCATCCGGCAGGGCGAGTTCGGAGACTGCATGTATTTCCTCAGCTCAGGAGACGTCGAGGTGCTGGTGGGCGACAGGAATGTGGCCCAATTGGGAGCCGGGTCCCCGTTCGGTGAGACCGCCCTTCTCCAGGGGGAAAAACGCAATGCAAGCGTCCGGGCAATCACCTATTGCGACGTGTACAAGCTCTCGAAGTCGGATTTCGATGCTCTGCGCGCCCGCTATCCCGAGTTCGATGCCGAAGTGAAGAAAGTCATCGAGGACAGGATCAGGGACACGCAGGAGAAGACGCAGAAGTAGGGGCGGCGCGCCCTCCAATTAACGGAAAACTAACGCCTCACTCGCAAAGAATTAATTCTCATCCCGTATATACCGTGGTGAGCCCGCGTACGCCGGGCCAATCATATGTCAAAGGAGCGGGAAATGAGAAAGCCACTCGTTTTCGCAGTCAGCCTCGCCTTTCTGGCGGCTGCGGCGATAGGGGCCTTTGCCGGAGGAAGCCAGGAGAGCAATTCCGGTCCAGCCTTGACCCAGGCGCCGGCCAATTTCGACGACCTCGTCAAAGCGGCTCAGAAGGAAGGACAGCTCACCGTCATCGCCCTTCCGCGCAACTGGCTGAACTACGGTGAGGCAATCGATACCTTCGCGAAGAAGTACGGGATCAAGGTCAACGAGCTGAACCCTGACGGCGGATCCGGCGACGAGCTGCAAGCCATCCAGGCGAACAAGGACAACAAGGGCCCCCAGGCTCCGGACGTCATCGACGTCGGCTTCTCTTTCGGGCCCGACGCGAAGAACGCCGGTCTTCTTGCTCCGTACAAAGTGAGGACGTGGTCCACGATCCCCGACAGCGTGAAAGATGCTGACGGATCCTGGTACGGCGACTACTACGGCGTCATGGCTTTCGAGGTGAACACCGACGTGGTCAAGACGCCTCCCCTCGACTGGCCCGACCTTCTTGGGGCCGCGTACAAGGGACAGGTGGCCCTCACCGGAGATCCGCGGGTGTCCAACCAGGCCATCATGGCCGTGGCCGCGGCCAACCTCGCCAACGGCGGTACCTTTGACAACGCAAAGCCCGGCGTCGACTACTTTGCCAAGCTCAATGCGGCCGGCAATTTCGTGCCGCTGATTGCGAAGATGGGGACCGTTGCCTCCGGGGAGACGCCGGTTGCGGTCACCTGGGACTATCTGGCGCTTTCCGACCGTGACGCCGCGGCGGGAAACCCGAATATCGTTGCCATCGTCCCGACCTCCGGTGTCCTTGCCGGCGTTTACGTCCAGGCCATCAGCGCATACGCCCCGCATCCCGCGGCAGCCAGGCTCTGGGAAGAGTTCCTGTACTCGGACGAGGGCCAGCTGATCTGGCTCAAGGGCTACGGCCACCCCATCCGCTACGCGGACCTCGCTTCGCGAAACGTGATACCGGATGAGCTCGCGGCAAAGCTGCCCCCGGCGTCGTACTACGCGAAGGCCGTTTTCCCCACGCTGGCTCAGCAGGGCACGGCCAAGGCTTTCATCACAGGCAATTGGGATTCGACAGTCGGAGTCAATGTCCAGGCCAAGAAGTAGCAGAGAGTAATGTCCGTCCTCGTGAATGAAGGGGGTGCGCGCAGGTCGCGCGCCCTCCTTCACGCTCCCCTCAGGACGTGGGCTGGCCTCCTTCCTTTCCTCCTGTTCGCCGTTGCGTTCATGCTCCTTCCCGCGGCAACTCTCCTTGTGGGAAGCTTCCAGGACCCCCGGGGAGGCTTCAGCCTGGGAAATATCGCTCACCTCTTCCGTCCCGCCATCCTCAGGTCCTACCTGCTCACCATCGAAGTGAGCGTTGTCACCGCCGTGGGCGGCGGGTTGTTCGGTTTCCTTCTGGCGTATGCCGTAACGCTGGGAGGGCTTCCTCGAGGGGCCCGGGTGTTCCTGACGACCTTCTCAGGGGTTGCCTCCAACTTTGCCGGAGTCCCTCTTGCATTCGCCTTCATTGCGACACTGGGCCGGGTGGGCTTTGTGACGGTGCTCCTGAAGACGCTTTTCGGCATCAGCCTCTACGACACGGGGTTCAACCTCTACAGCTTCTGGGGCTTGAGCTTCACGTACATGTATTTTCAGCTCCCCCTCATGGTGCTCGTCATTACCCCGGCGCTCGACGGGGTGCGAAAAGAGTGGCGGGAGGCGTGTGAGAACCTCGGCGCCACCCACGTGCAGTACTGGCGCCACGTTGCCCTTCCCATTCTCATGCCGTCGCTCTTGTCCGCGGTCATTCTTCTCTTTGGAAACGCGTTCGGCGCGTACGCGACCGCGTACGCGTTGACCGGCGGGATGCTTGACCTCGTGCCCATCCTCATCGGCGCCCAGATCCGCGGGGACGTTCTTCATGATCCCAACCTCGGTTATGCGCTGGCCCTGGGGATGGTCGTGATCATGACGGTCTGCATCCTCGGCTCCAACGCGCTCCAGAGACGTTCCGCGAGGTGGATTCCATGAGGCGCCCCCGGGGATGGGCCTGGCTGTGGATGGCCCTCGGATGCCTGTACTTTCTTCTTCCCCTGGCGGCCACGTTCCTTTTTTCCCTTCGCGCTCGCAAGGGAGCGGTCAGCCTGCTTGCATATGCGCATGTGCTGGCTGATCCACAGTTTCTCAGGACGTTCATGTTTTCTCTGGAGATGGCCGGCCTGACGATCATTGTCGGCCTTGCGCTCATCGTGCCCACGGCAATATGGGTCCACCTGAAGCTACCCCGGGCGCGGGCCCTGATCGAAACCTTTTCCCTTCTGCCGTTCGTGATCCCGCCGATCGTTCTCGTCTTCGGCCTGATCCGAACATACAGCAGACCGCCGTTTGCCATCGTTACCAGCCCCCTTCTTCTTGTGGCAGGCTACGTGGTGCTCTCCTTCCCCTACATCTTCCGGTCCATAGACTCTGGTCTGCGGGCCATCAGCCTTCGAAGCCTTACGGAAGCCGCGCAGAGCCTCGGCTCGCGCTGGTGGACAACTCTTTTTTCCGTTGTGCTTCCCAACGTGCGCGCGGCGCTCCTGAGCGCCGCGTTCCTCACGTTCTCCATCGTGATCGGGGAGCTGACCCTTGCCGTCATGCTCGCGTGGCCGGCGTTCGGACCCTACATGGCCCAGGTAGGGCGCAACTTTGCCTACGAGCCGGCGGCACTTTCGATCGTGAGCTTCCTCATCACCTGGGGAATGATAGCGCTGATGCAGGCCTTGAGCCGCGGCCTCGGTGGCCAGGGTTCCGCGGTGGGCGGGACCCACTGAGAAGGAGGGTGAAATGGCGTTCCTCGAGCTGCAGCGCGTGACAAAAAGGTTCGACCGTACAACGGTGGTAAGCTCCTTCAGCCTGGAGGCGGCCGAAGGGGAGCTCGTGTCCTTCCTGGGGGGATCAGGGTGCGGAAAGACTACGACGCTGCGCATGATCGCCGGGTTCGAGACCCCTACGGAAGGGGTAATCAGCATTGGGGGCGTTGACGTCGTGGAGGTGCCGCCTCACAGGCGCGGTGTCGGCATGGTGTTTCAGAACTACGCACTCTTTCCGAACATGACCGCGGGGCAGAATATCGGCTTCGGTCTTCGCGTTGCCGGAAAAAAGGCTCACGAGATCCGCGAGCGGGTACGCCAGCTTCTCAGCCTCATCCACATGGAAGGATTCGAAGGCCGCTATCCCCACCAGATGTCGGGCGGCCAGCAGCAGCGAGTAGCCCTTGCGCGGGCGCTCGCGATCCAGCCCCGGGTGCTGCTCCTCGATGAGCCCCTCTCAGCGCTTGACGCCGGGATTCGCGTGCGCCTGCGTGAAGAGATCCGCTCCATCCAGCGTCAGCTCGGGATCACGACGATCTACGTCACGCATGACCAGGAGGAGGCGCTTTCCCTTTCCGACAAGGTCGTGGTCATGCGCGAGGGGCGTATCGCGCAGGTGGGCACCCCCTGGGAGATCTACAACCGCCCGACCTCGGCGTTCGTGGCTTCCTTCATCGGATCTCTCAACGTCCTTGCCTCCGAGGTCGTGGACCCCGCGGCGGGGACGCTCAGCATCCAGGGCCAGCAGGTAGCAGCCCCCGCGCCCCTCGCGCATGCCGCCGGGGAGGCCGTGAGCCTGTCCCTGCGGCCGGAAATGATCTCTCTCACCAACGGCCACTCGGATTTCAACCAGTTGACGGGCAACGTGACGAACGTGGTTTTTCTTGGATCAATCGTGCGCATTTTCCTCCGCGTGGAGGAAAGCGAGCTGTTCCTGGATACCTTCAACAACCCGCACCTCGCCCTGCCGGGCGTGGGGGAGCGCATCAACGTCTGGTTTCCCCGGGAAGCGTGCTTGCTGGCGCAGGAGTGAGAATCCCGCCAACGCACGGCTGGTCTGGTGGGCAGGCGTTTGTCGCGCAGGCGCTCAGGCGACGCGCAGGACGATGCCCAGGCCCCTGATGAGCTCCTCGTATTCCGTCGGTATGCCTGCGTCCGTCACGATCTCATCGAAATCGGAGAGCTTTGCAAAATAGTCCGACCGCACCACCCCAAACTTCGACGAATCCACGAGCAGGATCTTTTTCATGGAGGACTGGATGATCGCCTTCTTCGTCTCCCGCTCGTAGCCGTTCATACAGGTGACGCCGAACTGGCCGTTGGCACCTGAAGCCGATATGAAGGCCTTGGTGGCCCTGAAGTTGCCTATCATGTCCAGGCTTTCGGGGCCCTCGAACATGAGCGTGTTCTCATGGAACAGCCCTCCGGCGAAAAGCGTCTTGCAGTTCTTTCGACGGACGGTCTCCGAGACGACGTTCAGGGAAAAGCACAGCACCGTGTAGGGGATGCTCTCGGGCAGGTATTTTGCAAGGTATTCGGTTGTCGAGCCGACGTCGATGAGCAACGTATCCTCCGGCTCGATCAGCGACGCGGCAAGCTGGCCGATCCGTCGCTTGAGATCCGGGTGCTCGGCTCCGGCGGCAATGAGCGAATAGTAGCTTTCGTTCTGACGGACGTCAGATTTCGGATGCAGGATGACGCTTCCATGAAGGACACGGACTTTTTCCTCCTGCACGAGAGAGGCGAGGTCCCGCCGAACGGTCATGTGGCTGACCTTGAGCTGCTCGGAAAGCTCCTGGACGCTTGCCGCCCGGCTTAATTGCAGCGTCTGCATGATCGCATTCAATCGATCAGCTCTATTCATCTTGAGATAGCGTATCACGAATGTTAAATAAAGAAAAGATTAGTAGCAAATATTAACAAATTGCTTTGTAATTGCTTGACATATAACATATATGGCCATAGAATGTTATGCAATTCACGTTTCATAGAGCGGGAAGGAGGAATCATGGCGGAGAGCGGATTTGACGCGGGCGCGGGAGCGGCGCTTGGAATGATCGAGACCCGGGGCTTTGCGGCGATGGTGGAAGCCGCTGATGCGATGGTGAAGGCGGCGAAGGTGGACCTCGTGGGCTTTGAGAAGATCGGCGGCGGGTACGTGACGGCCATCGTCCGAGGAGATGTGGCCGCGTGTCGCGCGGCGGTCGAAGCGGGAAGCAGGGCCGCGGAGAAGGTGGGAGAGATCGTGAGCACGCACGTGATCCCGAGGCCGCACACGTCCGTGGATCAGGCGCTTCCCCTCGGGCGCTCCGAACGGAAGGGGTAAGCCATGGCAGTAGACCTGAGAACGTACGTGTTCCTTGATTCGCTTCAACTCCAGAATGCCTCCTTCATTGCAACGATCTCGAAGGGTTACTACCCCGTGGGCATGCAGGCTTGCTGCGTGGTGGAGATAGCCCCGGGGATCGAAATCAACAGGCTCACAGACATTGCGTTGAAGGCCACAAACGTCACCCCCGGACTGCAGATCGTCGAACGCGCGTACGGACTGCTCGAGGTGCACTCCGACAGCCAGGGGGATGCGCGCATGGCAGGGGAGGCCGTGCTTCGCGAGCTGAAGAAGACCGAGGCTGACCGCCTGAAGCCGCGCGTGCTGACGAGCCAGCTCATCAAGAACATCACCGACCATCACGCGCAGCTCATCAACAAGGTGCGGCACGGGAACATGGTGCTGCGCGGGGACACGCTGTACGTGCTGGAAGTGGAGCCCGCGGGCTACGCGTACTACGCGGCCAACGAAGCTGAGAAGACCTCGAAGGTGAACATCATCGAGGTTGTGGGCTTCGGGGCTTTCGGACGCGTCTACATAGCCGGGGATGAGGCAGAGGTGATTGAAGCGCGCAAGGTGGTGGAGTCCAGGCTGGAGGGATTGAGCGGCCGGGAGATTCCCGCCACGGCGGCGCGGATATAAGGAAGGAAGGCGTTCTATGGCTGACAACGGCTTTGAAGCTTTGGGGATGATCGAGACGAGGGGTTTTGCCGCAATGGTTGAGGCAGCGGATGCCATGGTGAAAGCGGCAAAGGTCGACCTTGTCGGCTTTGAAAAGATCGGGGGCGGGTACGTGACCGCGATTGTCCGCGGGGACGTGGCGGCCTGCCGGGCCGCCGTGGAGGCGGGAAGCCGGGCCGCGGAGAAGGTGGGAGAGATCGTCTCCACCCACGTCATCCCCCGGCCGCATGAGGGCGTGGACGCGGCGCTGCCGCTGGGCAGAAGGCCGGCCGTGGCGGGGAAGAAGTAGGTTCAGGCTCTATCATGGTGCTTGCGCGGGTAAAAGGAACTGTTGTCTCCACGCACAAACCATCATCCATGGAGGGGATGAGATTCCTCCTCCTGGAAAAAATCGATGCCGTCACTCTTGCCGGCAAGGGAGAGTATGTGGTCGGAATCGACGGGGTGGGGGCGAACGCGGGGGAGGTGGTTTTCTACGTCACGGGATCCAGCGCCCGCATGACGGAGGCCACCAAGGGCAAGCCCGCGGACGCCACCATCATTGCCGTGGTGGACACCATCGAGAAGGACGGCAAGCTTACCTACCAGAAATACGAGGCCGCGGAATGATACGGGGGGCGGAATGACTCTTGCCCGGGTGCGCGGCACCGTGGTGGCCGCGAAGCGCGCGGACAACATTGATGGGGCAAAATGGCTCCTGGTGGAGGAGTGCACCCAGCGCGGGGAAGGCAAAGGGGAGTATCTGGTGGGGCTGGACATGGTGGGCGCGGACCGCGGGCAGCTGGTGCTCCTGACGCAGGGAAGCAGCTGCCGCTGGACCCGGCGCACGGATGACAGACCCATGGACACGCTGGTGGTGGGGATTGTGGACGCGATCCACGGCGCGGGGCAGGCCCTCTACAGGGCAGAGTAGCGCAAGGGAAGAAAGAATGGCACTCGAAGACGACATCCGCCAGATCGTGGAGCAGGTGCTCAAATCCACTGACCTGGCGGCTCTTCTTGGCGATATCCAGGGAGGCGGAGCGACCGCGCTGGACGCGCCTCAGGGCGCGCGGCCGGGGGCGTCCGGCTCCCTGGGTCATGGGATATTTTCGGACATCGACTCAGCTGTCGCGGCTGCCGCTGCTGCGCAGCGAGAGCTCGTTGCGCTGCCATTGGATAGTCAGGCGGCGGATCATTGAAGCCATGCGGGCCACCGTGCTGGAAGCCAATGAATCCCTTTCCCGCGAAGCGGTCACCGAGACCGGGCTGGGGAACGTCCGCGACAAGAAGACGAAGAACAGCCTCGCTGCCCGAAAGACGCCCGGCGTGGAGGACGTCGAGCCTGCGGCGTACTCGGATGAGCATGGACTGACCATCATGGAACGCGCGCCGTACGGAGTCATTGGCGCCATCACGCCCGTGACGAACCCTCTTGCAACCATTACGTCGAACTCCATCGGAATGATTTCCGCCGGGAATGCCGTCGTGTTCAACGTTCACCCCGGCGCAAAAGGGGTGAGCTGCCGCCTGGTGGGAATGCTGAATGACGCAATCACCCGGGAGGGCGGCCCGCAGAACGTGCTGTGCGCCATGGCCTCTCCGACCATCGAGAGCGCCGGAGAGCTGATGAAGCACAGGGGTGTGGCGCTCCTCGTGGTAACGGGAGGTCCCGGCGTCGTGAAGGCGGCCATGGGAAGCGGGAAGAAGGCAATCTGCGCGGGCCCCGGCAATCCGCCGGTCGTGGTGGATGCCACCGCGGACCTCGTGAAAGCCGGTCGTGACATCGTGGCGGGCGCCGGGTTCGACAACAACGTCGTGTGCACGGATGAAAAGGAAATCCTCGCCGTGGAGAGCATCGCGGACCGGCTGAAAGAGGAAATGAGGAAGAACGGCGCCTTCGAGCTCACCGGCGCTCAAGCGGAGGCGGTTACCAGAGCGGCGCTTCCGCAAGCCGCGGCGGCGGGTCCGGGGAAGGCCAGTCCACCGAACAAGGACCTCGTGGGCAAGGACCCGGTGGTCATTGCCAGGGCAGCGGGCATCGACGTGCCGGCTGACACGCGGATTCTGCTCATCGACGTGCCGAGTGATCACCCCATGGTGTGGAGCGAACAGCTCATGCCCGTGATCCCCCTCGTTCGGATGCGCGGCGTGAATGAGGCAATCGAGCTCGCCGTGCGCGTGGAGCACGGCTTCCGCCACACGGCAAGCATCCATTCCCATGACATCGTGAAGCTCTCCGCCATGGCCAAGGTGATGAACTGCTCGCTCTTCGTGAAGAACGGGCCGAACTACGCTGGCCTGGGGGAAGGGGGCGCCGGGTACGCCTCATTCACAATTGCCAGCCCCACGGGAGAGGGGATGACACGGGCGCGCACATTCACCCGGGAGAGGCGATGCACGCTCGTGGACTACTTCCGAATCATATGAAACTTGGACGCGTCATTGGAACGGTGGTAAGCACGCAGAAACTCGAAAGCCTCGAGGGGCTGAAGCTGCTCCTTGTGCAACCGCTGGACGAAAAAGGCGCCGAGGCGGGAGCGGCAATCGTGGCCTTCGACGTTGCGCGAGCGGGAGAAGGAGACCTGGTCTTCTTCGAGGCCGGCAAGGAAGCAGCGCAGGCCAATCCGAACGGCTGGTTCAATCCCGCGGACGCCGCCATCATCGGGATCGTGGACGCGGTCAACGTTGCCGAGGCCGCGCCGAAGGCGGGCCGGAAATGATCATTGCCCGCGTGGTGGGCAACGTCGTGTCCACGGAGAAGCACCCGCAGTACCGCGGATACAAGATACTCGTCGTCCAGCCCATTGACCCGCACGGCAAGCCGACAGGGAGGTCGTTCCTGGCCCTTGACGGCGTACAGGCCGGGGTCGGAGACAGGGTGCTCGTGGTGGATGAAGGCGGCTCCGCGCGCTCCGTGCTGGGAGATGAGGGCGCGGTGACCGTCCGCACGGTGGCGTGCGGGATCGTGGATCGTGTTGATATCGAGGACAGGCATGAATGAGACCGACAACGTGCGCAGCGTCTCGATTGGCGCGGATCATGGAGCGTACGGCCAGAAGGAGATGCTCAAGCGCTACCTGGAGGAGCTGGGCTACCGGGTGGTGGACGTGGGCTGCTTCAGCGCGGAGAAGGTGGACTATCCGGATATCGCGGAGGCGGTGTGCCGCAAGGTGGTACGCGGCGACTGCGAGCGCGGCATTGTGCTGGACGGTGCCGGAATTGGCTCCTGCATGGCCGCCAACAAGGTCCGCGGGATCCGGGCCGCCATGTGCTACGACCTTCGTACGGTGATCAACAGCCGGGAGCACAACAACGCCAACGTGCTGAGCCTGGGCGGGCCGCTTCACGACGCGGGCGAGCTGTGCGAGATGGCGAAAGTGTGGCTTGCCACGAGGTTCGGCGGCGGACGGCACATGGTGCGGATAAACAAGATCATGGCCCTGGAGCGGGGAGGCTTTGCCGAGTAATGGAACAGAAGCAGTTGATCGAGAAGATCGTCGCGGAGGTGGTTGCGCGCCTGCACGCCCAAGGCGCCTCGGGGTCCTCAGAGAGCGGCTCGGGGGCGGATTCGCTTCAGCCCGCGGACCTTGCCCGCTTCATCGACCATACGCTCCTGAAGCCCGAGGCAACCGAGGACCAGATCGACAAGCTTTGCGAGGAGGCCGCGAAGCACCATTTCTACTCGGTGTGCGTGAACTCCAACTGGGCGGAGCGCTGCGCCCGCAAGCTCGGGGGCACGGGAGTGAAGGTGTGCGCCGTGGTCGGGTTTCCGCTGGGGGCCATGGACAGCAGGGCAAAGGCGTTCGAGGCCAGAACGGCCGTGTCCAACGGGGCCGCGGAAATCGACATGGTGATGAACGTGGGGGCCATGAAAGCCAAGGACTTGAAGACGGTGCGGGAAGACATGCTCTCCGTGAGACGGGCGTGTCGGGCCGGCATCGTTTTGAAAGTGATCATTGAGGCGTGCCTCTTGAGCGATGATGAGAAAGTGCTTGCCTGCCAGATTGCCAAGGAGGTCGGAGCGGATTTCGTGAAGACCTCAACGGGTTTCAACAAGGGCGGCGCCACGGTGGCCGACGTTTCCCTCATGAGACGGACGGTGGGTCCGAAGATGGGGGTGAAAGCGGCGGGCGGCGTCAAGGGCTTTGAAGACGCGGTCCAGATGATACGGGCAGGGGCTACGAGGATTGGCACGAGCTCGGGCGTGTTGCTGGTGACCGGCCAGAAAGCTTCAGGAGCTTACTAAGCCGCGTCGCGCGAAGCGCGGCACGGCGTGCTCGCCCCGAACGGGTACTCCCGTATCACGATTCTTGAATCCGTCCATAGAGGGCGCTCAAGTCCCGGAGTCTTCGCGCCCTTTCCCGGGTCAACGCGCCTTGCGCGAACCGCCATCTCCAGTTGCTTCCGCCGCTGGTGCCCGGAGTGTTGAGGCGCGCTTCGCTCCCCAGGCCCAGGACGTCCTGCAGCGGAAACAGCGCGAACCTGCACACCGAAGACAGGGCCATGCGGATGAAGGTCCACTCGATCTGCGCGTCCGCCTTCGGCTGCGTCTCGGGTCCGGCGCATCCGAGGTAGCTCCGCAGGTACTCGCGCTCCCGCGCGGTGCGTTTGACGAACCATCCCCGGGTCGTATCATTGTCATGCGTTCCCGTGTAGACCACGGAATCCGGCGTGTGATTGTGCGGGAGGAAACGGTTGCCGGCATTCAGCGAGCCGGCCTCCACCGAGTCGAAAGCGAACTGGAGGACGCGCATTCCGGGAAAGCCGAAACGTTCACGAAGAGCATTCACGTCGGGAGTGATGACGCCCAAGTCCTCTGCAATGAGAGGGAGCTTGCCGAGCTGGCTCAGGAGCGCGTCGAAAAGGGCGACACCGGGCGCCTTCATCCACCGACCGCGCTCCGCCGTGCTCTCTCCGGCGGGTACGGTCCAGCACGCCTCGAAGCCGCGAAAATGGTCAATGCGTACGAAATCGAAGAGCTTCCGCGCCGAGCGGATCCTGTCCACCCAGAACCGGTACTCCTGGCGGCCGAGGGCATCCCAGTCGTACAACGGGTTGCCCCAGAGCTGGCCCGTCCTCGCAAAGTAGTCGGGAGGCACGCCGGACACGACCGTTGGACGCCCCGCCGCGTCGAGCTGAAACAGGTCCCGGTTTGCCCAGACATCTGCGCTGTCCGGCGCCGCGAAGATGGGAAGGTCTCCCACCAGGAGTATCCCGAGCCGGCCAGCCTCCGCGCGGAGCGCGCTCCACTGCTCGAAGAAGAAGAACTGGATGACGCATTCGATCTGGACTTCCCGAGCCAGCTCCTGCCGCCACCGGGTGAGGGAATCAGGTGTTCTGAGCGCGATGTCCCTGTCCCAGGACGTATTCCACGCGCCGCCCGGCTCACCCTTGCCTGCCGCGCGGGCATCAAAGACCTGCTTGAGCGCAATGAACAGGCAGTAGTCTTCCAGCCAAGCGGCCTCCGCGGCCTGGAAGGCGACGAACCTTTCCCGCTTCGGAGCTTCAGGCCGGCCGTCCCTGAGGCGGTCCAGAAACCGCGCTGCTGCCGTCCGCAGGATGGGCATTTTCCACGTCATGACGGGACCGTAGTCCACGCTGTCATCGGGGAAAGCGGGTTGGTTGCGCAAGTCCTCCGCGCTCACGAGACCCCATTCCGTCAGGGTTTCCAGGCTTACCAGAAGGGGATTCCCGGCAAAAGAGGAGAAACAGGCGTACGGGGAATCCCCGAACCCCGTGGGCCCAACGGGGAGCACCTGCCAGAGGGATTGTCCGGCGAGGGAAAGAAAACCGAGAAACCGGTGCGCCGCGGGGCCGATGTCCCCGATGCCATGCGGGCCGGGGAGGCAGGTCGGATGAAGGATGATCCCGCTGGCCCGAGGGAGGGAGACGCTCACGGTTGGCTCATCTGCCCGCCGTGCGCGCGCCCGCCAGCGCGCGGGCCTTGGGCGCGGCAGTGGAGGAGCGCACGACAAGCTCCGGCTGGAGGACGACCCGCTCTCCCGTTCTCACGCCCGTGCGAAGCTCTTCCAGGAGCAGCGTGGCGGCGTTTCGGGCAAGGAGGTCGTGATGCTGCCACATCGTGGTGAGGGACAGGTATTCGGCCAGCGGGAGATTGTCGTAGCCCACGACGGAAAGGTCATTCGGGACCCTTGCTCCCAGCTCTCGGGCCGCCATGAGGACCCCCGCGGCCTGCACGTCCGAGGTGGCGAAGATGGCCGTGGGCGTCCTGTTCCCTGACAGCAATTGCATTGCGCACGACTTGGCTTCCGCGCTGGTCCATTCCGGCCATTCCCCGTTCATGATGTACTGCTCCCTCACCGGAATGCCCGCCATGTCCAGTGCCATGCGGTAGCCCTTGAGCCTCTCCTTCCCGATGGGGGAGTACAACCGCGTCTCTGTCCCGCCGATGATGGCGATGTCCCGGTGCCCCAGCTCCACGAGGTGGCTGACAGCCTTGAACGCCCCGATCTCATGGTCATAGTCCACCGAGCTGTAGGAATGATGCCGGGCTTCCAGGAGGATGATGGGGATGCGAAGGGCGGAGACGAGGATCTCTTCCTCCAGGAGGATGGGCGTGCTGGCCACGATCAAGGCGCAGAGCTTCTCCTCCGCGACGATGCGGGAGATCACCTCCCGGCGGTGAGCCGGGGTCTGCGCGTTGTACAGGATGAGGTCGTAGTCCTTGAGACGGCGGTGCAGGCTCTCGAAGATCTTCAGGAAGAAGTCCCCGATGAAGAAAGGGGACAGGATTCCGATCTCCCGCGTGGCCTTTGACCTGAGGCTGGAGGCCGCGGGAGAGGGGAAGTAGCGCGTGCGGCGCATGACCGCGGTGACCCGTTCCCGCGTCTCCGCGGAAATGCCGGGCTTCCCGTTGAGGACGCGGGAAACGGTGGCCGTGGTGACCTTGGCCAGGCGCGCGATGTCGTAAATGGTGACTCGTTTCTTCACTTGACAGCCGTCAGAAAACCTGTATAATTCTCCGCAACCGGTTGCGTAATGTTACATCAAACCGAGCCCGAACGCAAGCCCTGAAGCTCGCCCAAACCCAAGGAGGTACCGCATGAAGAAGTTTCTCGTGTTCGTGATCCTGGCCCTCACGGTGGTCGGATCGGTTTCAGCCCAGAAGCTGGAAATGTACTATTACAAACAGGAAATCCAGGCCGGGCTGAAGACGCTCACCGACGCATTCACCCAGGAGAACCCCAGCATCACCATCAGCCTGCTCATCATCCCGAATGACGCGGATGCCACCATGGCCGCCCGCGCCGCCTCCGGGAGCCTTTCGGAGATCCTCCAGATGCAGTCGTATTCCCGCGTGTTCGAATACGCCCAGAAGGGCTACCTGGTGGACCTCACGAAGGAGCCGGTCCTTGCCAAGGTGATTCCGTCCGCCAAGGCCGCGGTGACCTGGAACGGCAAGGAGTGGGCGCTCCCCATGGACTTTGCCGGCATCGGCATCATCTACAACAAGGACATCTTCGCGAAATACAACCTGAAGGCGCCGACGACGTTCCGGGAGCTCGAGCGCGTCGTCAAGACGCTCAAGGACAACGGCGTCACGCCGTTTGCCGGACTGCTGAAAGAGAACTGGTCCATCGGGCACTTCATCACCATGGTCCATACGAGCCTGCTTGCGGAGAAGAAGTATCCCGGTTGCAAAGTTCATCTCGGACATGGACGCTGGAAAAACAAGCTACGGCGTGGTTGATACCGGAAAGCTCTTCTCCATCATCGATTTCTATCGCGCCAACATGGATGACAACGCGGAAGAGATGGATTGGAACGAGCAGCAAGCGGCGTTCGCCGGTGGCAAGTCGGCCATGATGGTCCAGGGGCTCTGGTCGTATGGCGCGGCCATTGGCACCAATCCGTCCCTGAACTGCGGCTTCGTTCCGTTCCCCGTCTTCAACGACGCGGGGATGAACAAGTTCTACGCGGACGTCGACTCCACGTTCGGCATCTCCTCGCAGGCTGCCCCGGAGAAGCAGGCGGCGGCGAAGAAGTTCCTGGCCTGGTTGTCGACACCGCAGGCCATCAAGATCTGGACGAAGGACTGCAAGCTCACCTCGGACTTCAAAGGCGCCGACATGTCGGCCCTCCAGGCTCCGTTCGTCGAGCTGATGAACACCGTGGCAAAGAACGGGGCGTATCCGTGGGCGTTCTCCATGTACCCCACCGCGGCCTTCGAAGACGGAGCCAAGAACGGCGCGCAGGGCTACGTGTTCAAGAAGAAGACCGCTGACGACGTGATTGCTGACATCGACAGGATCTGGCGGGAGGCGCGCAAGCAGTAGCTTTCGCGTTCCGCGCAACCATTCGCGCGCATCCTGACCGGGGAGGCCAAGGCCTCCCCGGCTCCTTGGAGGGCCCATATGGTCCAGCCCCGATGGAAGAGCGTTTCTTTCTTTGCGCTGTTCGTGCTGCCGGCGCTCGCCCTGTACGGGCTGTTCTTCCTCTACCCTTTTGCCCAGGGCATCCGCATCTCCTTCACCAACTGGGACGGGCTGACTCCCCGCATACCCATCGTCCTGGCGAAAGAGGATTTCGAATCCAAGATCCTGGACCGGTTGCCGCGTCCGGCGGACCGAACGTTTCTCCTTTCCGTCTACCACTTTGATCAAGCGGACAACCAATACAAAAGATACGCGGCAACGGGCCTGATCCGCTACCGGCTTCAGCGCCTCTTGAGGATTGCCGGCTACCAGCCGGAAGGCTACCGTACCGTAGGCTTTGCGAACTACGTGCGTATCTTTACCGGCGGGGTGGAGGAGCGGTTCTATCCGCACGTCATGACGCAAGTCAACTACAACGCGGACTCGGACCTGCCGCAGACCATACCCCGGGGAGATTTTGAGAAGGGCTTCCTGGCGCGGCTCTCGAATGCGCAGGACCGGGACCTTGCCCTCAGGTTTTATGCGCTCCAGAACGACGCCTACCGGTTGAGGCCGAAGTTCGACGAGTTCACGCTGGAGGACAGGGTCTGGCTGCTTCCCGAAGTGGACAAGCTGAAGACCATCGCGTCGCAAAAAGTCGATGACCTTCTCTCCGCGGTGAAGACTGCGGGACTGAAAGGGGACCAGGCAGGGCTTGATTCCGCCGTCAACGCCTTTGTGAGCTCGAGCCCTCTCTCCGCCGCGGCGGCGGCCGAAGTGAGGGACGCGGCCCAACAGATCTTCCGGCTGGGGTCCTTGAAAAAGCTCCTGGCCGAGACGTGGGTCCAGAAGCGCTTCGAGATGGGCGTGATTGGATTCACGATCTTCTTCACGATATTCAACGTCCTCTTCAGCAACCTGCTGGGATTCCTCCTTGCCCTTGCCCTGGACACCGGCATCAAAAGCCAGAAGTTCCTCCGCTCCGTGTTTTTCCTTCCGAATGTGCTCTCCATGATCGTCGTGGCCCTCGTCTGGTCTTTCGTTTTCTACAACCTGCTTCCGGCCCTGACCGGAATAGACAAATGGATGGGGGACCCTGACAAATCCCCCTGGCTCATCGTCATGGTCCAGGTCTGGCAGCAGGCGGGCTACCTGATGGTCATCTATCTTGCGGGCCTTTCCAACATCCCGGCCGACGTGCTGGAGGCGGCGAGCATCGACGGGACAGGCTTTGCCGGAAGGCTGCGCCACATCACGCTGCCGCTCCTCGTGCCGGCCTTCACCATCTGCCTGTTCCTGAGCATCTCCAATTCCCTGAAGAGCTTCGACTTGATGTACGCGATGGTTGGACCGTCGGGCTATGCCTTGGGGACGGTCCCGTTCGTGATGGACATCTTCTTCGACGCGTTTGCCAAAAAGCTCGCCGGCCTGGCCACGGCGAAGGCCATCCTGCTGTTCATTGCGATAGCGATGATTACCGGGGCGCAGCTTTCGATCACGAAACGAAGGGAGGTGCAGATGTGATGGTGACCGGCCGTTCCCGCCTGCGCTGGGTCTTCGAGGTCCTCATGATCCTGCTCGCGATCATCTACATCTACCCGGCCCTTTTCGTTCTCAACAACGCCATAAAGCCGGAGGCGGAGATCAAGCTTCATCCGATCAGCCTGCCCAGCTCGGTGACGCTCGCCAACTTCTCCAAGGCCTGGACCGAGATGCACTTCGCCTCCACGCTCCTCAACACGGCCATCATCACGGTCTTCGGAGTCGCGGGGATTCTCCTCGTCAGCTCCATGGCCGCCTGGAAGCTCGCCCGGACCGTCAACCGCCTCTCCTGGCTCCTGTACCTGCTTTTCGCCTTCGCTCTTGTCATCCCGTTCCAGATCGTGATGGTCCCCATCGTATCCCTTGCCACCGACCTCAAGCTCTCCACGATCTGGGGGATCATCCCGATGTACTGGGGGTTGGGCTGCCCGCTGGCTGTGTTCATGTACCATGGGTTCGTGAAGGGCGTTCCCCGCGA
The DNA here is from genome assembly GCA_963845535.1 of uncultured Spirochaetota bacterium. GTDB lineage: Bacteria > Spirochaetota > Spirochaetia > SZUA-6 > Fen-1364 > Fen-1364. The sequence continues at coordinate 849,986 of CAWJSK010000012.1, read as the reverse complement.
GCTGGAGGAGGCCGCCGCCATTGACGGCGGAGGGCAGGTTTTCGTCTTCTTCCGCGTCGTCTTCCCTTTGCTTCGGCCCATCACCGCCACCATCCTCATCCTCGACGCGCTCTGGCTGTGGAATGACTTCCTGTTGCCCCTGGTGGTCGTGAAGAAAGGGACCCTCCAGTTGGAGCAGATGCACTTCTACGGGATGTTCCTGCGGGAATACGGCCCGGCAGCAGCCAGCTTGATACTTTCCGCGGCTCCCATCATCGTCCTTTATCTTGCCCTGCAGAAGTTCATCATCAGGGGGATCGCCGCGGGCGCTGTGAAAGGGTAGAGAGGGGCACGTTATTGCTTGACTAAGGCAAGTATTTTGGGCACATTTCCTTCATGAACGCAGCAACGGGACGGGGAAGCGCGGTCCAGCAATTGCGCCGCTTCAACCGCTACTATACCAATCGCCTTGGTCTCCTTGGCCGCTACCGCTTCGATACGGACCTGACGCTGACCGAGGCCCGCGTGATCTTCGAGATCGGCCTTGCCGGGGAGCATACCCAGAGCGCGCTTGGACGGGACCTCACCGTGGACATGGGATACCTGAACCGGGTGGTCAAGCGCCTCGAGGCGCGCGGACTCATTTCGATCCGCCAGGACGAGCATGACGGCCGAGTCTCGGTCCTCAGCTTGAGCAAGTCCGGACGCGCCATGTTTGCCAAGATCAACGCGGACTCGGATGCCGAGGTCGAAGACATGCTGCGGGGGATGAATGAGCAGGAAGCGGGCGCCCTCGTGACGCACATCAGGGAGGCGCAGAAGCTGCTTGAAAAGCAGGCGGCAGGCCGGCCCCGGGCGGAACGCGCGGAAAGCCCGGCCGACGTTGCCGCGGCCCGAACGCTCATACGAGAATACGCCGACTTCCTGGGGGAAGACCTTTCGTTCCAGGGATTCGAGCAGGAGCTTGCGGAATTGCCGGGCAAGTACGCCCCGCCTTCCGGAGCGCTCTTTGTGGCCCATGTGCCGGCCAAGGGCAAGAGCCAGCCCGCGGGATGCGTTGCCCTGCGAAAGCTCTCACCAGGGATCTGCGAGATGAAGCGCCTTTTCGTCAGGCCGCAATGCCGGGGCCTCGGCATAGGGCGCCTTCTTGCCGAGCGCGTCATCGAGGAAGCGCGGGCGCTGGGCTACAAGGCCATGCGGCTGGATACCCTCCAGAGGCTCGAAGGCGCCGTCACCCTCTATCGGTCCATGGGGTTCGAGCAGATACCTCCGTACTACAAGAACCCCCTGCCGGGCGTTCTGTTCTGGGAGAAAGACCTCCGAGACAGAGATGTCGAGCCGCGCCGAGCGTATGGGGGGGCGGGAGGCGCGGCGCACCGGGCGCGCGGCCTGAAGCCCAGCCGCACTACGGCAGAAGCACGATCTTTCCGAAAGCGCCCGGCTCCATGATCTTCCGATGCGCGCTTGCGGCCTCTGCCAGCTTCAGCTCGAGGCCGACAATGGGGCGCAGCGCGCCGTTCTCAAGGCCGGCGGCGATGGCCGCGTGCGTGCTGACGGCATCCTCATCGGAAATGTTCCAGAGCATCATCCCATAGATCGTCGCGTCCCTGGCCATGAGCTCGCGCGGGTTCACCATCACTTCACCCCGGCTTCCGATCACCACCACGCGCCCTCGAGGCGCCAGGAGCTTCAAGTCAGCGCCCAGGTTCACGTTGGAGAGCATCTCCAGAACCACGTCCACGCCCCGGCCGGCCGTGAGGCGAATGATCTCGTCCTGATAGCCTTTCACCCGATGGTCGAGGACGTGGTGCGCGCCCTCACGCAGCGCGAGATCGCGTCCCTTGTCGGTGCCGGCCGTGCCGATGACTGTCATCCCCATGGCCCGCGCCGTTTGGACGGCCGCGATCCCGACGCCGCCGCTTGCCCCGTGGACAAGAAGCGTCTCCCCGGGCCGCGCCCGCGCAAAATGCGTAAGGGCGCGCCAGGCGGTGGCGTACGGCACGAACACCCCTGCCCCCTGGGAAAAGGAGATCTGCTCCGGAAGGGGTTGCACCTGGGACAGGAGCGCAAGAGCGTATTCCGCGTAAGTTCCGCTCAAGGACCGGGCCACGTACACGCGCCCGCCAGGTTTCATGCCAGTGACCTCGGGCCCAATCGCTTCCACGACTCCCGCGCCGTCTGTCCCCGGGGTGTAGGGGAGCGGGGGTTTTGCGGCACCGCCGCCGCTCCTGGCGCACGTGTCCGCGGGGTTCACCCCGGCGGCTTTGATACGGACGAGGATCTGACCCGGTCCGGGGGACGGTGTGGGCGTCTCCTCGAGCTTCATGACATCGGGGTCACCGAACTCCCGCACGACGATTGCTTTCAACGGCTACCTCTTACCCAAAATCTATGCGCTCTTCAAAGCGCAGGCAAATCGAGGTCCAGTTCCTGCCGCCGCTTGGGGACGTTCGGCTCTCAGGGGGTCGCATTGAAGGGCCGCTCGGTTGACTTTCCCGCCCGTGCCATGTATCTCTCATGGATCATGGCGCTGCCCGACGCGTGCATTACCGCGGAAGACATCAGCGTGGCCATCGAGGGCCACCCTATCCTTCGAGATCTTTCCTTCACCGTGCGCTGCGGGGAGCGGGTCATTGTGGCCGGTCCGAACGGAGCAGGCAAAACCACGCTCCTCAAGGTGATCCTGGGGCTGCAGCGGTGGAGCAAAGGCTCATTGAGCGTGCTGGGAGCCGCGGTAGGGACCCGGGAATGGTCCCGCCGCAGGCGGAGGGTTGGCTACGTGAACCAGGAGGCGGTCTCCGTTGACTTTCCTTTCTCCGGCCGTGAAGTGGTTGAAATCGGCGGCTGCGCCCTGCCCATCTCAAAACGGGAAAAGAGGAAGCGGGCCCAGGAGGCAATGACGGCCGTGGGCTGCGCCCATCTGCAGGGCAGGATGTATGCGCGGCTCTCCGGCGGTGAGAAACAGAAGCTCTCCATCGCACGGTGTCTCTGCCAGGACCCCACGGTCCTTCTGCTCGACGAGCCAACGTCTTTCCTGGACCCCGGTTCCCGCCGGGAGGTGATGGATATCCTTCGTGACCTGAACGAGACGCGCGGACTGACGGTCGTCCTCGTGTCTCATGACTCGCAAGTCCTTGCCGAAACGATGTGGAGGATCGAGCGAATGGAGGCGGGCGCTTTTGCCTGAGCGGACGCCGTGAACATTGCGCAGGCATTCTCCTACCCGCCCATCATGCGGGGGTTCCTCGCGCTCGTCATTGCGGGGTGCTTTTTCCCGATGGCGGGAGTGTTCATCCTCCGGCTCAACCTCGTGACCCTGCGTTTCACGCTGATGCACGCGGCGCTCCTCGGAGCAGCCATCGGCCTCGCCCTCCACGTGGATCCGCTCTTTGCGGGCCTCGTGCTTGATCTTGCGGCAATTGCCGCCATTTCCCGCGTTGCCCGGGAATCCGGTCTGGCTCTCGGCTACGTGGCGACGTTCTTCATGGTCCTCACCATCGGTCTGGCGTTCGCGGTCATCTACAAGGCCGGTGTCCCTTCGAAGGACGCTTTCGGCATCCTCTGGGGAAGCGTCTACTCCCTTTCCCGGGTGGACCTCGCCGCCACGGCGGCGTACGCGCTTGCAATCGCCGTCTTTGTGGTGGCACTTTTCCCCCGTGTCAGCGCGGTGCTCTTCCACCGGGAGATCGCTTTCGCCTCCGGCGTGAACGAGGCCGCGGTCAGCACGGCCATTCTGCTCTTCGTCGGCGTCAGCGTGGCGCTGCTGATGAAGCTGATCGGGGCCCTGCTCCTTGACTCAATCCTGCTCCTGCCGGCGATCGTAGCTTCATTCACCGCGCGCAGCGCCCGCGGCTTCTTTGTCCAGGCGTGCGCCGTAGGCGCGTTCTGCAGCATTGCCGGCTTTTTCTCGTCTCTTGCCCTGGACGTTCCCGCAAGCTCAGCGGTGACGGTCATTGCCGCCTGCCTCCTGGGCGCAGGCCTTGTCTACAGACGGATCGCGCGGAGGAGATCATGAAGGCTCGTGTTGTCGTGATGGTTGCTTTTTTCCTGTTTCCCGTCGTGGTGGGACAGGCCCAGGGGCGGCCGGCTGACTATCCGGGTCGTGGCCACCAACACCTGGACTGCCGCCTTTGCCGTGGCCGCGGGGGCGAAAGACGTCGTTACCCTGGCGCCTTCGGCTCTTCGCCATCCCGCCGAATACGAGCTGAAGCCGTCCGATGTCGCCCTGCTCAAGGGTGCCGGGCTCATCGTCACGACGGGCTTCGAGGTCATGGCGAAACGCCTGGCAGAGGCGGCGGGGAGCAGGCGGATCCGCGTCCTGCGGATCGATGCCGACTACTCCCTTGAAACGATGCGGGCCTCCATCCTCGCCATCGCCGACGTCCTGGGGACCCAGGACCAGGCGCGAGCGGCAATCGCGGACCTCGAGTCGTTCCTCTCCTCCTGGAAGCAGGAGCTTCGGGATGACGGGCTCTACGGCGCGCCTATCGTCGTGCATGTCTTCCAGCAGCCTCTCATGGCGGAGTTGGGGTTCACGATCAAGGGCGTCTTCGGGCCTGCTCCCCTGGAGGCGGCGCAGATCGCCAAGCTCTCCCCGGAGAAGGTCATCTACATCGTGGACAACTGGCACAACGAGGTTGCCGCCCCGTTGCGGGAGACGATGCCGCAGGCGCGGTATGCGTCCCTCATCAATTTCCCGGGTCCGGACGACACGAAGACGCTGATGGACGTCTTGAGCGAGGACCGCCACATCCTTTCCACCGCCAAGTGAGCCCGAGCGCGCGGTACGGCTGACCACCGAAGCTTCGGTTCGCCTGGCCGCGCCTCGGAGGCACCCGAGAGCGCTCTTTCGCCTTTCCCTGTCATGCCGTATACTGTCTCCGGCCCAGGAGGTCCGCATGCTCCAGAAAAAGCCGTTGGGGGGAAAGAGATTCCAGGTGACCTTTTCGATGCCGCCCATGCCCGGAGTGGAAACGCTGCACTTGTGCGGAGAGTTCAACGGTTGGAGCGAGACAGCCAACCCCATGAGGCGCGGCCCGGATGGCTCCTGGAGCGCGACGCTTTCCCTCGAGGGTGGGAAATCGTACACGTTCCGCTACCGGGACGACTCCGGAGGATGGCATAACGACTGGGCGGCCGATGCATACGTTCCCAACCAGCTCGGAAGCGAAAACTCCGTGCTTGACCTCGCTGCGCAGGAGTTGACCTCAGGGGCGGTCCCCGCTCCGGAAAAGAAGCGCCGGCCTCAGAACAGCCCCGCGGGCCGACCAAAGCCCATGGCCCGAGGCTCGCAAAAGAGACGCCGAGGGTGAGGAGGGAGGGAGACGCCGGCCTCCCCAAAGACCTCAGCGCGCTTCGAGGTTTACGACCACCCGCCCCGTGATTCGACCTTGCAGGATCTGATCGACCCTGGCGTTCAGCTCCTCCAGTGAGCATTCGGATGCCATGGCATCCAGATGCGCTGGTTTCCACGAGCCGGCCAGTCTCTCCCACACCTCCTGTCTCACCGCCGCCGGGCATTGAGCGGAGTCGATGCCGAGCAGCCGAACGCCTCGAAGGATGAACGGGAAAACCGTGAGGGGAAGGTCAGGAGAAGCCGCATTCCCGCACGCTGCCACCGAGCCGCCGTACACCGTGGACCTGATTGCCGTGGAGAGGATGCGTCCGCCCACCGTATCGACAACGCCTGCCCATCTTTCCCTGAGGAGAGCCTTGCCCGAGTCGTCCTCAAGTTGAGCTCGCGGGATGATCTCTTTGGCGCCGAGTGAGGCGAGGAAGCGTTCCTGATCCGGCTTGCCGGTGCCGGCGGCAACCGTGTGGCCGAGCTTCGAAAGGATGGCAACGGCAAAGCTTCCCACTCCTCCGGTGGCGCCGGTGACGAGCACCTCTCCGCCAGACAGGCCATGCTCCCGGAGCGCCTTGACCGAAAGAGCTGCCGTGAAGCCCGCGGTCCCAATGACCATGCATTCGCGGAGCGTCATCCCAGCGGGCGGTTTCAGGGCCCACGCCGCCGGGACCCTGATGTACTGGCCGAATCCGCCCGGCACGCTTATGCCGAGCTCCCGGCCGCAGACCATGACGGTATCTCCCGGCGCGCAACTACCGGACGAGCTCTCCTCCACCACGCCCGCTGCGTCGACCCCCGGAGTGAGCGGATATCCCTTTGCAACGCCGCGCCGTCCCACGGCGGCAAGCGCGTCCTTGTAATTGAGGGAGCTCCAGGACACGCGGATGAGGAGGTCTCCCGGGGGAAGCTCGGAGGCGTCCCGCGTGAGGATTTCCCGGGCGAAGGTGCCGTCCGGCCGCTGGCTCACGACGAGCGCCTTGTAGGGACGGGTCCTCGTTCCAGACTTCGTCATGTGATCATCCTGCCTTTCCTGACTTGCCTGCCGGCCTCAGCGCATTCTACACTTTCTTGAATGCACTTGAAAAAGGGGGCTCGGCGTGCAGCAGGGTGAGCCACAGGCGGGGAAGCAGGAAAGGATACGGGCCGCTTTTGCGATGGACGGCTTCACCGTGAAGCGCGTGGTCGAAAAAGACGGCTTCCTTGGTCTGCGCGCCGAGCATACGCATGCGCGCACGGGAACCTCCGGGCAGCCGAAGCGCGCCTATTATGTCGAGGGAGACAACTATCAGATGGGATTCCTTCTCGGCCTTCTTGCCCGGGAGGAAATCTCGAGGATGACGAACGAGTTCCTTCAGAATGTGATCTTTTCTTTTTTCGAAAGCCATGGCGGCCCTGAGCGCAGCATCTCTCCAAGCCTCCTGGGGCTCGTGGTCCATGCCGCGGAGGGGGTTGCCCGAAAGCTTCTTCCTGACATTCCCGCCGAATACCTCGAGGAGATCCAGGGCATCATCGAGGGTTGCCAGGAAGCAGGCGGCGCGCCGCCGACCCGAGATCAACTCATCACCCTCAACTTCGGAATCGACGCCGTGCTGGCCCACGTCTATTCCGGGTCGATTTTCGCCCGCAAAGGGGTCAGGCCGCAGATGCTGCGCACGCCGATCGGGTGCAACGCCTTCTTCCTCACCGGCGCCGCGGCGGGCGGCGCATGCCTGTTCGGCCGGGACTTCATGTTCCCGACCGCGAACGTGTTCCAGGAGACAGCCTGTCTCATCGTGTACAGGCCGTCTGCTCGGGCGGGCAGGAAACGCGAGGCGTTTGTCAGCCAGACGGCTCCGGGGATCATTGGCTCCATTACCGGGCTGAACGCCGCCGGGGTGGCCATGGGCGTCAACATGCTCCCCAGCAGGTTCTGCTCCCCTTCGCGGCCGGGGTTCAACTCGCTTCCCCTGGTGCGGGACTGCATCCAGTACTGCGGCAGCGCCCCGCGGGCGGTGGAGCGGATCACCGAGGCGCAACGCGGCGTCAGCTGGCTGTATCCGGTTGCCGACGCCGAGGGAAAGGGGTTTATCGTGGAAGCCGGCCGCAAGCTCAACCCTGGTGAACGGTTTCCCTATTTCACGTGGGTCCCCTGGCACTATCGGCGCCGCCTCCCTTCCCTTGGGTTCATCCGGCGGATGCGCCGCAAGCACGGGACGCCTCGCCCCGTCAAGGGAGTGGTCACGCGGAGCACCGGATACCGCCTCCCTGAAGAGTACATCACGCGGTGGGACGAACGCTTGTGGCGGGCATTCGACGGGGATTGGTTCGTGCGGATTGTCGATTTCCTCGGAGACCTCGTCGGGACGATCATCGATCTGGCCAAAGGACGGGTCGGTTCCCTGTGGTCGTTGTTGAACAAGGACGTCAAGTCCTTGCACGAAAACGCTGACTTCGCCAGCGTGGACCTTGCCGAGCGCGGGTACATCAATCGAACGTGGCGGGAGAAGAACTGCCCTGGCCCGTTCTATTTCGCTCCGCAGAGAGAGAGCAGGCCCGATGTGCTCGTCGCCACCAACCACGCCATCTCACCAGAGATCCGCCTTACGAGCATGAACGAATGGACCGCTCTCCTCACCGGCGGGGAGGTGAACGAGATTCAGTGGCGATACGATGAGCTGACTCGTGAGATCCTTGACGCCATTGACGCCGCCCCGTCCGGCATCACCGAGGAGGCAGCGTGGGACCTTATCACTTTTCTGAGGCCCGACGGGCGATTCCCGGATTTCTACGGCCCAGAGGGCCAGAGCCCAAGGACCGGTAAGGGAGTGCAGGTGCACGGGAGCGTGAGCCTGTGCGAGCTGAAAGGCAGGACCATGAAGAGCCTTTACGGCTACTACGGCGATGAGCCGGTCATGGTGCACCTGAGGAACTACGTCGAAACACCTGAGAGTTGACGGGAAGCGCTCGCCGCCCGGCCGCCAACCTGCCGGCTACGCGTCAGCGAGCCTCCCGGCGAAATACCTCAGGTCAGGCTCCTTTCCCGCGAACCCCAGACCCTGCCATTCCCTCAGGAGGCGGCAGCGCTCGCGGATCCTTTTCCCCTCCTCGGTCACCGTTGGCCGGGCATGCTCCTCGATCCAGGAGCGCAGGAGCGTCTCTACCGAGGCGCCTTGAAGCGACGCAAAACTCTCCAGCGTCTTATAGAACAAGGCCGGCATGTCGACCTGGACCATGCGCTTGCGCTGCCGCGCCCATGCGGGCCGGGAATCCACAACCGTTACGCTGCAACCCAGGGCCACGGACAGGCACGACGCGGCTCCCTGGAGGCCGTCATCGAGCAGGAACCTGCAGGACTTCATTGCTCCACCTCACGTTTCAATGTACTCTATGAATGCCGGGATTCGCAAAGCCCAACCAGGATCCGCAAAACCTTTCCCCCTGGCGCTAGGACGAAGAGACGATATACACTCGCGCCGGGAGGCACATGATGGCCGGCCAGAAGAATGCCCGCGCGCTCCTTGTCGTCGACGTGCAAAATGATTTCTGCCCCGGGGGAAGCCTGGCAGTGGAGGAAGGGGACCAGGTGGTGGAGGTCATCAACGGCCTCATGCCGCTCTTCGAGCGCGTCGTGGCGACACAGGACTGGCATCCGAAGGACCATGTCTCCTTTGCTTCAAGTCATCCCGGAAAGAAAGTGCTTGACATCGTGGATGCGGATGGAATCCCGCAGGTGCTCTGGCCCGACCACTGCGTCCAGGGGACACGGGGCGCGGAGCTCTTCCCACGCCTGGAAGTTGGAAGGATCGAGCTGGTTCTGCGAAAGGGTTTGCGACGCCGGCTGGATTCCTACTCGGCGTTCTTCGAGAACGATCACGTGACCGACACCGGCCTGCGCTACTATCTCTCCGGGCTTGGAGCCCGGGAGATTTTCCTCTGCGGGCTGGCCACTGACTACTGCGTGCGCTCTTCCGCCCTGGATGCCCGCCGGCTCGGGTTCGAGGTCTTCGTGGTTCGCGACGCCTGCCGCGGCGTGGGTTTCCCCACGGGAAGCGTGGAGAAAGCGCTCGCGGAAATGACGGCCGCGGGCGTCCATCTGGTCAGCTCGGCCGAGGCATAGCCAGGGATGGCGGAGACGGGTCGATGTGGATGAAGGCCCGTGAAACTTCCTCCACCCGTTCGATCTCCCCCTGCACCTTCTCACTGATGTCGTGGGCTTCCACCACGGAGAGACGCCTGTCCACGTCCACGTGGAGGGCCACCTCGATTGTCGTGCCCACGTAATGCGCGGACACGTCGTGCAGGGCGAGGACTCCCGGCACGGCGCACGCGCGCGCCTTGATGGTCTCCAGAAGGGCGGCGGGAGGGGCTTCACCCATGAGATACTTGATGTTGGACCTGCCGATCCCGAACCCCGCGCGGATGATCCACAGCCCGACGAGGATGGCCGCGATGGGATCAAAAATGGCAAACCCCATGTTGGACGCGCCGACCCCCAGGATGACCGCCGCCGAGATGAGAACGTCGTTCCTGTGATCCGTGGCTGACGCCATAAGCGCAGTGCTTCCCGTCCGCGCGGCGGTGATTCGGGCGTACAGGTGCATTCCAAGCTTTATGACGAGGACGCACGCGAGAACGACAATGGGGAGAATCCCTTTCTGAATTCGCTCTCCCGTGAACAGCCGCGTCACGGACTGGGCAATGATTTCGAAGCCGACGATTCCCGTCAGAATTGCCACGACGAGCCCCGCCAAAGGCTGCGCCCGCTTGTGCCCGAAAGGATGGTCTTCGTCCGGCGCCTCGTACGAGCTCCTGATGCTTACAAAGACGATCGCGGAGGCCACGATGTCGGTCAATGAATTGAAGGAATCCGAGATGATGGCAATCGAGTTGAAGGAAAAGCCCACGAGGATCTTTCCCACGAAGAGGACCGCGTTTCCGACGATCCCCATCCAGACCGCAAGCCTTTCCTGAGCGTCAGCGAAGCCCCTTTTCATGCGCTCGCCACCATAGGATGCGCGGGTGAAGGCTGTCAACGGTTGGGGCGCCCGGTTGGGGCGCCCGAAGGCGCCCCTTGAAGACTCATGCGTGGCCAGATTCGGGCTGTCCGCTCGCCGGGCCTCCTCCGCCAGGGCCCCCGGCATCGCCGGAGCCGCTTGTCCCTTTCTTCCGGTCAACAAAGCGCTGGAATGCTTCCTGGCCTTCTTCGTGCCAGAAGTCATGGGCATAGCGCCACCACTCCTTGTCGTCATGCCAGTCCCCGCGGTGCCCGAACTCCCTGCGGAACGGGTTTCCTCCCCACGGGTTGCCGTGAAAGGGACCCCGTCCACCCGGTCCCCGACTGCCCATGGCGCCGAAGATGATCTTCGCCAGGAGCAGGATCCCGAAGCCCTGCCAGTAGTTGATCTCTCCGAGGTGGAAGATTGCGGGCATGATCCAGTTCCACAGGACCATCACCAGCCACCCGAAGATCAGCGCGAAGACAGCGGCAAAGACCACTCCGGCAAGAACCATCCCTGCGATGCGAAGGCCGCGCAGGCCAGGGCGGCCGTGCCAGTGCCCATGCCATGTCTCCCTTTTTTGCTCTTCCGTCATACGGTTTCTCCTTCGAGCGCTTTTCGCAACGCATGGATCGCGCGGTGTTTACGGGCCAGGAGGGTTCCGATGGGGATGTCCCATTCTTCCGAGAGCTCCCGGAAGCTTCTCCCCTCCAGCTCGGTTGCCACCAGCACGGACTTCTGCACGGGAGCCAGCGAGTCGATGGCCTCGAAAAGCTTCTCCCGGTTCTCTTTCCACTCAGCCGCAAGGGATGCCTCGTAGCGCTCGTCCAGCACCGGTTCGGTCAAGGCCACGGCCTTGCGCGGGGCCGCGCGGTAGGCGTCCACGATGCGGTTCCTGAGGGAGCGATACACGTACGCGGCCAGGTCGGCAATGGGAGCCGTCACGTCGGCTTTTTCGAAAAGGCCGACCACGACGTCCTGCACGATGTCCTCCGCGTCCCGGTCCGCGCTGTCCTCGATCCATGAGCGCGCGAAACCGACGAGCTTGTGCCACTCGGTTGCGATGAAGTCCGCGATTCGCGTCTTTTGCGTATCCGCGCTCATGCCATCAAAGACGGGAAACCCGTCCGATTATTGCATCCGATGCGATGTCCCGGAGGAACCCCCGCAGGGTCTCCACGAGCGCGTCGGGGGCGCTCACGTGGAGCCAGTGGTTGGCCTCAGGGATGGTTTTGATGGCAGCAGCCGGGAAACGGCGGCGCATGACAGAGAGATCGGCCTCGGTGACATACGGTGACCTTCCGCCCGCGACGAGGAGCGACGGTCCCTCGTAGGTCCCCGTGACGTTCGCAAAATCCGCGCTCACGGTGGACGCCTCGAGCGCCGGCACGTTCAACCGCCAGCGGAATCCCTCGCCTTCTCTCACCGCGTTGGTGAGGATGAACTGACGCACGCCGGCGTCTGGGAGGATGGGCATGAGGAGGTCATCAAGCTCCGCTCGTGAGCGGCACCGGCTGATGTCAGCGTGAAAGGCCCGAAGCTCGGCCTCGTGCTCCGGCGCATAAGCGCGCGGCGCAATGTCCAGGGAGACGACCGCCGCGGTGAGATCCTGGTGGGCGATGGCGAACCCCATGGCCACAAGCCCCCCCATGGAATGCCCCGCCAGCCGCAACCGCCCTGGGGCGTGGAGCCCGGCCCATTCCGCAACGTCCTGCACGCACGCAGCAAGGGAGTGTTCCGCCGCGTGCGGGGAGTCCCCGTGATTGCGCAGATCGACGAGCATGATCCGGCCCATGTCCAGGAGCCGGCGCCCCATTCCGACCCAGTTCTGGGACGAGCCGAACAGCCCGTGGAGGAAAACTATGGGCGGCCCCTGGCCGCCAAGATCCCGGAATGCAAGGTCCATGAAGAGAAGATAACAACGCCTACGTCAACTGTTTGTCGACGCCGCTTTCGGCTTTTCCTCTGAGACCTTCAGCCATGTCGACAATGCTCGATGAGCGCGACGCGATGGCCGCGGCTGCGTCATTGCTGGACTGGATGCGCTCCGTGATCAGGGCGATGGATTTTGCGATTTCCGCGGCGGCCGCCCGCTGCTCCGCCAACGCGCGGTCAATGGAGCCGGAGATTTCCATGACGGCCCTCGACTCGCGGCCCACCGAAGCGTTCGTTTCCGCCTGCCGGCTTGCCACGCCCGCGAAGTCCGTCACGAAGGCCCCCATGCGCGACACGCCGGCAACCACCTCCTGCATCACCGCTACGACACCGACGATCTGTTCCCTTCCTCCGTGGATCTCCGTCGTGTTGCCTTTCACGATGGAATCGATCTGCTTCAGGCTCTCCGCGGTCTGCTCGGCGAGCTTCGAGACCTCGGCAGCCACCACGGCGAAGCCCCGCCCAGCTTCACCCGCGCGCGCGGCCTCTATGGAGGCGTTGAGAGCCAGGAGGTTCGTCTGGTCGGAGATTCCGCGGATGATACCGATGATCCCATCCAGGCTCTCCGAGCGCTCGACGATGCGCGACATGCGGCCGTTGATTGCCCCAAGGGATTCCTCCCCGCCGCGCGCGCGGGCAAGGATCTCCTCGGACAGCCGCGCCGCCTCGGCCGTTTCGCTCGTGATGGAGGCTATTCCCGCTGACAGCTCCTCGATGCTCTTGACGAGGCTCCCCACCTTCGTGTTCTGGTCACTTGCGCTGCCTGCGATGGTCTCGATCCCGCCGGACATCTCCTCGATGGTGGCAGAAACCTCCTCCGCCGAGGCCGCCTCTGACTGAGTGTCTTCCGCGAAGGTTGCGAGGCTTCTCGACATTGTCTCCGAGGCCTGGGCAAGCTCCGCGGAGGTAGCCCGCAGCGTGGCGAACGCATCCTGGAGCTGCGCATAGTGCCTGCGGTTTTTTTCCCCTTCCGCCACTGCCTGCGCGGTCACACGGGCGTTCACCCTGATGATGAGGAATGACAGGACGAAAACGAAAACTATGGAGAAGCCGAAGTCCATCATGGATTCATCGACGAAATGCCTGAAATCTCCGGCCAGGGTGACGCCGCCGGAAAGGAAATACCCTCCGGCCGCCGCGGCTCCGAGGACCAGCGTGACGAAAAGTGTCCACCGCAGCCGGCAGAAAAGCGCGCTGAGGAGTATGACCATGGGGAAATAGTAAAAGTTCGTGATGAACGTCGGATCCCGGGGGGCCTGGAGCAGGGCCAAAGATGAAACACCCAGCGCGGCGACAAGCGCGGTGATGTCAGCCCCCGCGAAATACCGGCCCCTCACCGTGAGGACGAGCGCGATGAGCGCGCAGATCATGATGCCCGCAAGGACGATCGTTATGGTGACAACCCCGGCATCCTTGGCCAGCACGCTGTTCATGACGATGAGCCCGCTGACAAGGACCACCGCCACCAGGAGGAAATAGCACAACAGCATGACGCGCTGCTGAACGTCTATCCCCGCGTTCTTGTAGCGTCCCATGATCGTCTGTCGAAGCGTGTTTCTCATGATTGTTCCTTACACGATATCATAGTCGGCGGAGCCCTGAAATCAAATGCCGTGGGCCAAACACGTCAAAACGCTGCACATCAAACGCCGCAGGGTTGAACGGGCGCATTTTTATGACGATACTGACTACGTAGATGCGCTTCTTGCTTCTGTTTCTCGCCTTCGTTCCGTTTTTTGTTTCGCCTGCACGGGTTGCGGCAGATCCGGCCTCGGCTTCCTTGCAGGCCATACTGATGTCGCCCGCCGCAGGCCAGGATGCGGCCGGTTTCAACCTCTACCGGTGGGATAGATTCCCCTCGATACTCGTTATTGATACCCCGGACTACGGTTTTCAGGACCGGATGTTCTCCCGGCTCGCATTCTTCCTGGAAAAGCGCGGCTTCCGAGGCCGCCTCCTGGACAACCAGGCCCTCGAGAGCCTGCATGGCTGGAACGCCCACGACTACGGGCCTGAGGGGGTGGCGTCGTTTTTCAACGCCGCAGAATTGACCGGGTTCACTCTGAACCCCGAGGAAATCACCCTCAGGGACATCGCCCTGGACCATGGCATCCTGGCGTTGGTGCGTGACCGCTACGAGCCCGGGAAGGGAGGCATTCTGTCGATTTCCCGGTCTTCCTCTGAAATCGAACGCCGTCTGCTTCTCACTCATGAATCTTTTCACGGCATTTTTTTCGCCTCCCCCGCCTACCGGGATTTCTGCTTTCAGCTCTGGGACTCTCTGACGCCGGGGACGAAGGCCTTTTTTCGGAGGTTTCTCGACGAGTTGGGCTACGACGCGGACTACCACTACCTCTGCGTCAACGAGTTTCAGGCGTACCTGATGCAACAGCCCATCCGATACGCGCCTGAGTACTTCGAGCGTGTGATAAAGAGGTTCGGGGGCGCGAGTGCCCGCGTACCCGTGAGTCCGATGCTGGAAGCGGCTCACCGGCTTGACGCCTTTCTTTACTCCCGGTTCGGCATCCACGCGGGCCGGACCGTGGAGCCGCTGCGCGCCGCGAGGGCGTCGGGATGAAAGCGCGCGTGCCTGCACTCCTGGCCCTCTTCGGGCTGGTTGCGGCGCTTGCCGCGTTTGCCCATCCCCATGTATTCATCAACAACAAGATGACGGTGCTCTTCGGCGACGGAGTGCTGAAAGGGATGACCTTCCGCTGGGCGTTCGACGACATGTTTTCTGAAATGATCCTCACGGACTTCAAGCCGAACGCTGACGGGAACTTCAGCGCAAAACAGACCGCAACCATCAAGGCGGGCGCGTTCGACAACCTGGAGAACTACCACTACTTCCTTGCGTTCTTTGTCGGGGAAAAACGGCTGAAGAAGATCCGAATCGAGCAGTTCAGCCCCAGCGTCGTGGAGGGCGGCAAGCTGGTCTATTCGTTCTTCGTCCCGCTCGACGTCCCTGTCACGGCGGACGAACAAGCGGTGCGGGTCACCGTCTATGATGACACGTACTTCGTCGCCTTCGACTTGATGCACGCGGATGACGTTACCGTCACGGGGGACACGGGAGTCTCCGTCGGGTTGTCGATAGAGAAGACGAAAGTGAAGCCCCTCTGGCCCGGGCAGTACATGCCGGACAACCTTGTCATCCGGTTCAAGGAGAAATCATGAAGCGTTCTGTGCTTATACTTGCGCTCGTCCTGGCTTCCCCTCTGTGCTTTGCGCAGGAAGCCCCCAACCCCTTCACGTCCCAGAACACGCGGCCCCGCACCGGCGTCTTCACGACCATCACGTCGGGCACCTCTGCCTTCATTTTCAGCGTCATGGCGCCGGTGCAGAAGATGCTCAATGAGAGCCTGGCGAGCATGACGCGCGCTCTCAAGGGCTCACGCTCACTGGGCGGCCTCCTTCTCGTGGCCGCCCTGGCCCTGGCGTACGGCATCTTTCATGCGGCCGGCCCAGGGCACGGCAAGACCATCGTTTCCTCGTTCCTCCTTGCCAACGAAGGAAAGATCCGCGAGAGCTTCATCATTGGCTATCTCGTGGCGGCCGTGCATGCCCTCTCGGCCCTCACCGTTGTTCTTGTGCTCTATTACGTGATCCGCGGCATCTTCGCCACGGGGGTCGAGCAGGCAAACTACTGGATCCAGCTCGTCACGTTCGCCGTCATCACGGTAATCGGGGCGGTCATGCTGGTCAGGCGAGCCGCGGGGAAGGGGCACCATCATCACGGCGCGGCGACGCATCATCACGGGGCGCACGTGGACGGCATCGAGGCCCACGAGCACGGCGCCGAGGCCCATGAGCACGGCGCCGGGGACCAGCCGCACGGGCTCAGCCTGAGGAACCTCCTGGGGATTGCGCTGCCCGCCGGTGTGATCCCCTGCCCGGGCGCCGTGGCCGTTGTCCTGTTCGCGCTTTCGCTTCACATGCTTGCCGTGAGCATCCTGGCGGTGTCATCCATCTCGGTTGGAATGGGCACGACGATCAGCGCGACGGGAGCAGTTGTGATTCTCGTGAAGAGGGGCGCTCTCCGCGCCGTGGCGGGCGCTCACGAAAAGCGTGACGCGAGGTTTCGCCGGGTCATCGAGATTGCCGGGGCGGCAATACTCTTTCTGTTCGGGCTAGTCTTCTTCCTTGCCCAGCTCTGAGGAAGGTTGGTTCTTGCGGAGCACCTCGAGGAGCGTCTTCACGCCGCCGGCAAAGCGCTCGGACGTTTCCACGTAGCCCCACCCCTCCTGCATCTGCCAGAGCCCGTCGTACGCGCGGTCATGGTAGGAGCGGATGAGGTGCGGAACGCCGTCCTCTTCGAGGATCCCGTGGAGGAGCGAGGCCTCGGCTTCGTTTTTCAGCGGCAGTCTGGCGCTTTGCTCTCTCATTCCGCTCACCCCCGCGTGAGCCGCATCTGCTCGAGCATGGCGCGGTTGTCGTGGAGGAACTCCAGTAAATACTGCTGGATATTGGAAAAGAACTCCCGCTGCATCAGAGCACCCGGCCTTGTGATGTAGCGGTAATGCCAGCTCTCATAACGGTATCCGGTGACCTGCTCGTAGTTGACGGGGTAGGAAAGGGTGAAGCCGTACTCCCATGCATGCGCCGTCACCCACCGGCCTTCCCTGGTCTTTTCATAGCCGTCGCTGATCGTCCCGAAATCGATTGCCGTTCCCAGCTGGTGCTGGGAGAGTCCGGGATGCGCGGACTCCCGTTCCGCCATCTCCCTGCCGTACATCTTCACTTCCCGCGCGAAGAGCCCGTCCTGGTACCTGTAGGAGCGATACGTGGAGGAGAAGGTGATGGTCACACCATCCGCGCGCGCGGCGCGCACCATCTGGAGCACCTCCGGCATGATGGACTTGCGGAGCATGAGGTTGGGCCACGTGGTCCGAAGCGCGTAGTCCGAAAGCGGGACGAGATCCGGGGGAACATAGTCCGCCCCGAGCGCGTGCTGTTTGTCCACGAGGACAAGAAGGTCCGCCGGTTGATCAAGCACCCGCGCCATGAGCTCCAGGAAGGCGGAGGGCCGCGCCAGGATGCCGTCACGGACGTCCGCCGGCATGTCGGCGCTCATTGTCCGAAGGTCGTCCAGGGAAAGGGAGAACTGGGGGGTGATCCAGGTTCCTGCTTCCGCCATGACCGGCAGAAGGAGGCATATCAGAAGGGCTGGAAGGGTACGCATCATTCTTAGTGTCGGCACTCTTTGCAAAGACCGAAAAGCGTTATGGAGTGGTCAGCGATCTCGAAGCTTTCCTTCCTGCCGATTGCCGCGATCATGGCGGACTCCAGGCAGAAGTCCAGCTCAATGACGCGATGGCACTTGGTGCAGGCCAGGTGATGATGGTGATGGTCGCTTTCGCAAAGGCGGAACGAATGGGTGCCGTCCGCGAACTCTATCCGGTCCAGCACTTTCATCCGCACAAGCTTGTCGATGGAGCGGTAGACGGTGGCTCTTCCAATGCGCGGGTTCGTGCGATGCAGCTTCTGCAGCAGCTCATCCGCCGAGAACGCCGAGCCGGCATGCCCGAGGCGAACTAAGTTTTGTGCGATGGCGCGCCGAGGTCCGGTTTTTCTTTCTCCGAGCTCCTCGAACGCTTCGTTGATTCTTTTCTCGATGTCCATTGCGCTGTTTCCACGCTGTCTCCGATGATAATCGTTTTCCCCCGGCGTGCATAGACTCTGCGGTTTGCGGCAACGGCAATGAAATAGACTGCCGCCGCCAGAGCGGAGACGGAGAAGCCCACGGGCGGATGCCGCCCCGGCCAGAGGAACGATATGAGGATGCCTCCCCAGATGATGCCCACGCCGAGGCACACCGAGAGCGCGAGCGTGGCCGATGGGCGCCGCGTCAGGCGTACTGCCGCCGCGGCAGGCGCAATCAGGAGCGCTGTCGCCAGAAGGATTCCGACCGCGAGGGCGCCGGCAGCGGCGGCCAAAGCCAGGATGACAAGAAAGACCGTGGAGAGAAAGCGCACCGGCACCCCCCGGGCCCGTGCTGCTTCAGGGTCCACCGTGGCAAAAAGGAGCGGACGGAAGACTACGGCAAGTCCCGCAAGCGCCACGGCCCCGATGACGGAAAGGCGCAGGATGTCCTGGGGTTGCACGCTGAGGAGGGACCCGAAAAGGATGGCCATCCCGGCGTTCGAGTGGGACGCGCTGCCGCGCGAATAGAGGCTCAGGAAGAAGATCCCCAGGCCGAGTGCAAATGAAACGACCATCCCTATCTCGACGTCGCGCTCCCGGGCTTTCTCTCCCAGAGCTCCTATTCCCATGGCTGCGCCAAAGCCAAGGACGGCGGCTCCCAGGACAGGAGCAAGACCAAAGAGCGCCGCGCCTGTTGCGCCGGCAAAGGAAACGTCCAGGAGGGATTCCGCCGCAAAGGCCTGCGTGCGGAGGACGACGAAGTACCCGACCAGGGACGCAACGACGGCAGCGATGGTTCCGGAAACCATCGCATTGCGAAATACATCGGAGGCAAGAAGTTGGATGGTCATGCAGGCTGTCCTGCCTGGGTCGGCGCCCGCCGACTACCGGGACGAACCAAAAGACGGACCGGCACGTAAACGGCAAAGGAAATCGTTGCGATGCAGAAGCTCACCGGAACGGTTCCGTTTGCGGCAGCGACCATGATCCCCAGCCAGACGTACAGGAGGCCGAGCGCCGTCGACAAGGCGATTGCCGCCAGCGGGCTCTTCACGATCCTCGTTGCGGTGGCTGCCGGACCGACCAGAAGCGTAAACAGCAGAAGCGCCCCCATCACCTGCACGGCAAGCGACGCTATCAGGGCGAGCACCGCGAGAAACACGACGGAGAGAAGGGAGACGGGGACGCCGCGGGCCACGGCAAGCTCCGGATCGAACGTGCTGAAAAGAAGCGGGCGGTAGAGAAACGCGAGGACTGCAAGCGAAGCCGCCGCCGCAACCGCCGTGACGCGGGAGGCTTGGACGCTGATTCCGAGGATGCTCCCGAAAAGAATGCCGTACACTCTTTGCGCGTAGCCTGAGTACAGGGCCAGGAAGAGGAACCCCAGCCCCAGCGCGAGGGTCATGATTACGCCGACTGTGACGTCCCTGTCCCGCAGGTCCCTGGCGAGCAGCCCCATTGCAATGGCCGCAAGGATCGTGATTGCGAAGAGGCCGTACACAGGCTCGATTCCCAGGAAAACCGCTCCTGCCGCCCCGGCGAATCCGATGTTCGGCAGGGCGTGCCCCGCGAAAGTGGCTCTACGGCAGACCATGAAGTACCCACTTACCGCGGCGGCCACCGCCACGGCGGAGCCCGTGACAAGCGCGTTCACGATGAACGGGTAGCGCAAGAGAGCTATCGCGGCGCTCATATCCGCGCGCCCACCACGAAAACCCTGCCGCCGGTTTTCACAACCTCCACGGGCGTGCCGTAGAGATCGCTCAGTGTTTCGCGGGTGATCACCTGGTCGGGCCGGCCTATTGCGCCCCTTCCGTTGGCGAGATACAGCACCCTATCGATGTCGGACAGGAGGGGGTTGATGTCGTGGGTCACAAAAAGCACGGCGACGCCTCGTGAGAGACAGACACGCCGGATGAGGGCAATGATCTCCTGCTCCCTTCCCAGGTCCAGGCTTGCAAGCGGCTCGTCGAGCAGCAGAAGACGGGGTTCGCTCAAGAGCGCCTGAGCAATGAGCAGCCGCTGCCTCTCTCCGCCGGAGAGCTCCCCCATGGCGGCCTTGGAGAGCTCCCGCCCGTCCACCTCATCCAGCACCGCGTCTATCCGTTTCTCCCTCGCGCGGCTGGGCCAACCGGGTCCCCAGCGGTTTCCGTCCAGGCCGAAGCGCACGACGTCCCGGCCCCGCAGCGTCGTTTCCCCTTCAATGGCCCTGAACTGGGGAACGTAGCCGATCCGCGCGTTTGCTTTCCCCGCCGGCTGGTCGAGCACCAGGATCCGGCCCGTCACTGTCTTCACAAGTCCAAGGATCACTTTCAACAGCGTGCTTTTTCCCGCCCCGTTCGGGCCGAGGATGGCAACAAGCTCCCCATCCCGGACGGCGAAGCTCACGTCAGCCAGGATTGTCCGCCCGCCGAGATCTACGCGCACCCCCTCCGCGGAAATGACGGGCCGGGGCGAGGGCCCCGGCATCAAAGCTGGACTGCTCATGAGCCGGCGGTGCTGATAAGCGCGCTGCGAAGCTCATCGAGCTGGCGCAGCATCCAAGTCTGGTAGGTCTCCCCCGGAGGCATTGTCTCCGTGACGCCGACGATGGGAATATTGGCCGCCTTGGCGTCCGCCTGCGCCTTGGTGGTTATGGGAGAAATCGTTTGTTCGTTGTAAACCAGAATTTTGACCTGCCCATTCCTGATCTGATTTTCCGTTTCCACGACGGTGTCCGCGGGCGGATCATTTCCTTCCGCTATTGCCTTCTCGAACTCAAAAGGGGTGAGGACTTTCAGCCCCAGTGGTACCGACTGATAGAGAAAGATGGTCTCCGTGAGGCCGATAGGAGTTCCTGAGAACTTGCCGGCTATCTGCGCCATTTTCTGCCGGATGGGCCCGAGGGATTCCTGGAAAACGCGGTCGTTCCTGGCGAACACGGCGGCGCTTTGGGGAAGAAGCTTCTGGAGGTTTCGGGAAACGGAGGATGCTATTGCCTGCACGTTGTCGACGTTGTACCACACGTGCTCATTTTCAGGGAGCTTCTTCACGGCGAGGTCGAATCCCTTCAGCACGACCCGAGATGAGTTGGGAGACGCGGAGAGAAGCTTGTCCATCCAATCGTCATAGCCGGCACCGTTTTCGATGACAAGGTCCGCTTCCGCGATTGCCTTCGCGTCTTCCACGTTGGATTCGTATTCGTGGGGATCTACGTTCGGGTCCGACATGACGCTGGTTACGTTGACCGCGTCACCTCCGATCTGCTTGACGATGTTGCCGTAGAAGTTTTCCGCGGCAACGACTTTGATGACGCGCTGCTGCGCCTCCAGCACCGCCGCGCCCACAACGAGGAGAAAGGCGGTTATGAGAACAACCAGGGGGCCACGAAGCTTGTGCGTTTGCACAGGCTACCTCCTTACCGGGAAGTTGCTAATGATACGACGTATCATCTGGAATATAGTAGCCGGGTGAGGAATTGTCAATGAGACTTCGTCTCATTTCCTGCCGTCCCTCGTAAACGTTATCTTCTAAGAACGGAGGCGAAAAGGATGAAGTCGATACGGTTCCTGATTGCGTCAGTTCTTCTCTGTTGCGTTATCATTCCAGCTTCTGCAATGGGCGGCGGGGAAGAACAGCCAGTCCCAGGGCTCGTCAACAACATGGTGCAACACCCGCAACTCGCGGCCGACTTTACTCTCACGGATCAGAACGGCCTCCCGTTCCACATGGCGGAACAGAAGGGCAAGGTGGTGGTGATGTGCTTCATCTACACCCACTGCACCGACATTTGTCCCTTCATTGCGGCGAAGGTAAAAGAGGCCTCCCTGCAGCTTGGACCTGATGCAAAAAGCGTGGTTTTTGTGGCTGTCACCACTGATCCCAAGCGCGACGTACCGGCCGTCACGCTCCCTTACAGCAAAGCGCTCGGACTCAACGATGTCTGGCACTTCGTAGGAGGACCCGCAAAGGCGGTGCAGGCCGTCTGGGCAAGCTACGCAATCGGGGTGACTGTGAATCCTGAAACGGACGCGGTGGCGCCGCCGAAGGAAGATAAGGGCGCCATGGCGATGGACAAGCCGCCGACGCAGGGTCTGAGCTCGGATGACCTCACCTTGGTTGGCAAGATTGTTCAGCAATTCGGGGGCGGTTACGACGTCGGCCATTCAGCTCCTTTCTGGATTGTGGACAAGAGGGGATTCATCCGGGTGGGAATGGACGCAGACGCAACCCCCGCGGATATCGTGACCAACGTGAGGATATTGCTGCATTAAGCGAGAGCTTCGCTATCTTCGCTAGGGTTGATTGCGTTGCGCGACTTTGCGGGCTCGAGTATGCGTGATCGAGTCAGCGGCCGTTAAGCACAGGCATCATGCCCCGCCAAACCGTTCGCCGTCGTGTCACCCCGCCAGAAGCCCGCTCACCGCCAGGTCGTAGTTCGGTTTCTTCCCGTCCCCCAGCGGCCTGTTGACCTCCGCTCCGAGATCCAGGTTCCTCTCCTCCGCCCATTCGTGGAGCCACACCATGACATTGTCAACGCGCTCCCGCGGCGGCACCGACGCGAGTGGCATGCCGAGGGGCGAGTGAAAAACACAGGCGCCGTCCGCGTCCACAGTTGTCGTCCACCCACCCTCGTGCACCAGGTGATGGTGGAAGGTGCAGAGCATGACAAGGTTGTCTAGGCTGGTCTTCCCGCCGTGGAGCCAGTGCTCGACGTGGTGAGCGTGCAGGAATCTGGTGTAGGTGCAACCGGGGAAGGCGCAACCGCGGTCCCGCAGCATCAACGCACGGCGGATGGCAGGTGGAATGCTACGGGCACGGCGGCCGATTTTCAACGCCTCCCCGTCGTGACCGACGGCCACCAGGCCGCAATCGCATGCCACCCTTCGCAGCGTTTCCGCGGAAACGCGACTTCCATCCTCCAGGGTAGCCGTCCAGGCGCCGTCCGGGCCGAGGACCTCCTGATCGACATGAACCATGACCTGGAACCGCTCCCCGCCGTTTCCCGTCACTGGATGGCCTGCCAGGAACGACTCCGCGATGGTCACAGCGCCGTCTGCCCGCGATGGCCAGCACGTTTCCGCGGAAACGCCGCCACCTTCGGCAGGCTGGTGGTCCGGCGGCGCTGGGAGGGTGGAGTCGGCCGGAGTCGCCTGCTCGGCGTGCACCTCCCGGGCACGGTCCACTGCCCGCAGGATCAAGTCCGCCTCATCCGGTTCAAGCACCAACTCCAACTTGACCATCCCCCCAGGCAACTGCCGTAGGCGTACCGAGCGCTCCTCCGGCGCTGGAGCCCTCTCACCCTCATTTACTGCCCGATAGCCCCGGCACAGCCGCTCAAGTTGAGCCCCGGTTGCAAAGAGCGCCAATTCGAGGAGCTTCGGCTCGTTCTCCAGAGTCGCCACTCGAGTGAGCGCCCGCACCTTGGCGTACGACAGCCTGCCCGAACGCAGCGCTTCGTCGATCATGGGCAGCTTGCCCAGTGCACGCGCCACCCGCACCTTCTCTCGCGCGGTGGCCGGGTCCCATCCGACCCGCCAGGTCAGCCAGTGCGCGCACGAAATGGCACCCTGCTCGTGCCAGCCGCAAGCCTCGTCGAAGCGCCTGATGCATTCGAGTAGACGATGAGTAGCCGCATCGAGATGTGCCGACAAGCTGGCGATCTCCTGACCCAATTCCTCGGTGGATTCCATGATTGTTACTATACATGTGTATAGTAACAAATTCAAGGGTATTTTTCGGTACCGAGACGCTCCGCTCCGCGAAACTTCCAGACTTTTGGGCGTGCTCCGCTGCAAGTCCTCGGCGAACGGCCGAATTGGAGCGGTGCCCTCACTCCCTGGCCGAACGCGTTCCTTTTGTTCGGCGCCCTACGGGCTTTCCGCTACGCCCGCTCACGCGTTCGATTCCGGCCGACTACGGCCTTCGTGAGCCGCGTGGGCGACGACGCATCTAGGAGATGAACTTGACAGTCCAACCTTCTGCTTCGGCGAGATCCGCCTGACGCTGGTCTGCCGTGACAAATGACGACGCCTCGCACAGCCTTGCACTCGCCACATGCAGGATATCAAGGGCCCGACAACCGATGGCGGGTGTTTTCTCGGTCATCTGGAGAGAAAGCTCGTACAAGGCCACAGGATCAACAGGCGGGACGAAATATTGTCCACTCCGCTTTCGGTCACGAAAGAGCGAAATGAGGCGGTCCACGTCTCTCGGAGTCATTTCCGAAATGAATATCTTGAACCTGAGAGCATTCGTGAACTCGATCTCGGTCAGATGTGTCACAGGCAGGGGATCTTCTTGCGTCGTTACGATGCTATGCACTTCAGCGGAGCCTTGCTCATAGAGGTAGAGCTTGATGAACGCGCTGGTATCGAGATAGATCATGCCTTTCGATCCCGCTGTTCCAGGACGATGTCAGAGCCTTTTCGACCCATGTTCTTGTGGGCCGTGTTGAGGTGGTCTGGCCACCGAAGGACCTTCCGCGGAGTTGCTGGAACGACATGAGCTGCGACCCTGCCGCGATTCAGCACTTCGAAGGTCTCCCCGGCCTTCACCTGTGCCTCGATCTGAGCCCAATTGGCTTTCAGCTCTTTCACCGTGATGGTCTTCATATACTAAATGTATATTTGAAGAGGTTCTTTTTGTCAATCTTCGCAGTATCCTGCGACAAACTTCGGCGAGTGTTCGTGAAAGGCGCCATGTATGATAAACTGAGGGGCGGGAATGAAAAAGCTGCTTGTCTTCGTCCTCATCGCAACCGCAGGGGGCTCGGTCAACGCACAGACGACATCCTTCTTCCAGCTTGTGAGCAAGGGCACGCCACAGCAGGTACAAGCCGCCATCAGGAAAGGTGCTGACGTGAACGCTCGGGGCGACGACGATTGGACACCGTTGATGGAAGCCGCCTGGTACAACCTGAACCCCGAGGTGATCTCCACGCTCCTGCGGGGCGGCGCAGACGCGAGGGCTCAGACGAAGGATGGCTATACCGCCCTGATGTACGCCGCCGGACGACAGAGTCCCACAGTGATCACCATGCTCTTGAAAGCCGGCGCGGACGTGAAGGCTTGGGATACACTATCCATGACCGCGCTGATGTGGGCCGCGGTCTACAATCAGGATCCTGGAGTGATCACCACGCTTCTCAACGCCGGCGCGGACGTGGAGGACAAGGACATTGACGGCGACACGCCGCTTTCGGTCGCCGCCTGGTACAACCCAAGCTCCCGGATTGTTTCCACGCTCCTGAGAGCCGGCGCGGACCCCAATGCTCAAGACCACATTGATGAGACCCCGCTTTTGCTCGCGGCGAGATACAGCAAGAATCCCGACGTTCTCGTCGAGCTCCTGAAAGCCGGCGCGGATGCGAAGGCAAGAGACAAGTTTGGGAAGACGGCTCTTGATTATGCGATGTCCAACGAGAAGCTGAAAGGGACCAGCGCTTATCGGCAACTCCAAAAGGCGTCGAAGCCGGCAGAGTAGGATGAGCTCCGCGCGGGCGGTTTCATGGTACATGGCAAAGCTCTTGTTGATTCCGGCTGCATTCCTTTCCCCCGCTGCCGCCGCTGTGGCCCAGGACTTTTCCGAGCTGGTAAGGACCGGAACCGTCCAGCAAGTACAAGAGGCGATCGCACAGGGCGCCGACGTCGAGGTTACGGATTTTCCTTTCTGGAAAGTTGCGCCCATTCATGCCGAGGCAGCGCATCAATACCAGATCGACACCGAAGGCCTGACGCCGTTGATGCTCGCCGCCGCGTTCAACCACGACCCGGCGGTCGTTTCACTGCTGGTGAAGGCCGGGGCTCGAATAGATGACAGGGACTATGAGGGCGGGACGGTCCTGATGTGGGCGGCGGAGTACAATTCCAATCCCGCCGTCATCTCGGCCGTCCTTGCAGTCGGAGCAAAGATCGATGACCGGACACACGTGGGCGTGACTGCCCTCATGCTGTGCGCCAGAAACAACGCGAACCCCCAGGTCATCTCGGTGCTTCTGCGCGCGGGGGCAGGAATTGAGGACAGGGATGCCGACGGGTACACGCCTCTGATGTGGGCGGCAGAAAACAACCCTGAGCCGGCAATCGTCTCGGCCCTCGTGGCGGGCGGAGCAAGGACCGACGACACGACCCCTGACGGCTGGACGCCTCTGACGTTCGCGATCGTCAATACAAAAAACCCGTCGGTAGTTTCAGCTCTGCTGAGGGATGGGGCCAGAGTTGAAGACCGAACAGCCGATGGCTGGACTCCGCTCATGTTCGCCGCGGTCAACGCCCGCGACCCTGAAATCGTCTCAATCCTTCTGAAAGCGGGAGGAAGCGTCAACGAAAGAACTGCTTCCGGTTCGACGCCGTTGATGCTGGCCGCGCGTTTCAACGACAATCCCGAAATCGTCTCCGCCTTGCTTGCCGCCGGCGCGGATTTATCCGCGCGCGACAGCTTCGGCAAGACCGCGGTCGACTACGCCAAGGGGAACCAGAAGATGCTGGGAGCGCTTCAAAAGGAAATGCCAAGAACAGTGAGGTGACCGCGCAGGAGGGCGTAGCCAACAAAGGCCACGGAGTCCAGGACCGTGTGGGCAATGATGAGCGGGCTCACGCGCTTGAAGCGGACGAAAAACAGCGCGAAGGCCGCCCCCATGATGGTGTTTCCGATGAAGCCGCCGAAGCCCTGGTACAGGTGGTACGAGCCTCGGAGGAGCGCGCTCGCTCCGACCACGGCGGGAAGGCTCCACGAGAGCTCCCCGAGGCGGGTCGTCAGGTACCCAACATCGACAACTTCTTCCAGGAACGCGTTCTGCGCCGCTGAAAGCAGAAGCACCGGCACGGTCCACCAGAGGAGGGGGAGCGCCTCCGGGACCACTGTCGTGTTGATGCCGATGGCGCGGGAGGCAAGGTACAGCGCCAACCCCGGTATGCCGATGGCGGCTGCCAACCCGGCTCCCCAGCCGGCGTCGAAGCCGATGCGACGAGTCTGGAAACCCATCTGATCCGCTTGTCCCTCTCGCCTCATCAGGTGCAGCGCCAAAAGAGCCGGCACGACGCCGAAGAGAATCCCCACCAGTTGGAGCGCAAGGTCGAGGTACGGATGACCGGAGGCTTCCGAGGGGTTCAGAGTCGTGGTCTGCGCGGAAAGCGCCTTGTGCGCGGTCAGCTTCCCGATGAGGTCGACGAGCGCGTAGACCGCGCTGTACCCCAGGGAGACGCCGAGCACAAGGAGCACCTCCGCGCGGATGGTTTTCCGTTGGACCGCGCTGGTAGTCACTCGGCGATGAGCGCCTTCACGTCGGAAGCAATTTCCGCGGGGGTCGCGTCCGCGTCCAGGTTCACGCGCATCATCCCGTGCTTGTCGACTATCCAGAAGGGAATGTCGTGGGAGACGTCGTAACCGCCGCCGAAGGCATCTATGATCTTTCCCACGAGCGCCCTGTCCTGGCTACCCAGTCCGCGGGCAACTCCGGCGGCCTCTTCTTGCGCCGCCTTCTCCTCCTGAGGGCTGAGCGGTTTGGCGGCAGCAACGGGTTGCTCCGGTTCTCTTTCCACCCCGATATAGTAGTTCTTCCAGACGCCTCGGACGCTGAGGGCCGGACCGGTCACGAAGCTCCACGAATCCGACATTCCAATTGCCTTGCTGTACGCGGCGCATACGTTCGGGGTATCCCGCTCAGGGTCCGTGGTTACAGCGACAAGGACGAACTTGCCCGCGTCCGGGCCCAGGAGCTTTCCAGCCTCTTTCAGTTTCAAGGCCACGAAAGGGCAGAAGTCCGTGCAGTGCGTGTAGATATACGTCATGACAACGACTTTTCCCTTCGTATCAGCCATGTGGAACGGCGCACCGTGCTGATCCGTGAGCGTGAAGTCCGCCGCTGCCCATGGCTGGGAGAATACGTTGCCGTTCAGTGTTGCAGGAGGCGAAGCTTGGAGCGGCGCCGCCGCAAGCATGGCAAGCGGTGCAAGCACCGCGAGGTTTCTGAGCGCCTTCATGGAAAAGCCCCCGTCATGTGGCGTGATGGCCGGCCCGCTTTCGTTTCATGGTGGCGAAAATAATGTAGCCGATCAGGAGCGCCGCCGCCAAAAGAGTCGCCGTTCCCACGATCCTGAGGAGATTGAAGACAAGCGCATGGCTCTTGGGGTCGATGGCGAAACAGACCCGAAGCACCCTGGCGATGGTCGGCCCGACCCTGCCCGAAGATGCCTCCAGCAACGAAAGCCTCAGGTCCGCGGGCAGAAAATCCGCGCCGTACATGTAGCGGATGATCTTCCCCTGCGCGGACAGGATGATGATCCCAACCGGGTGATCGAAACCGAGGCCCTCCTTCCTGTAGCGGAAACCGGTTGCCTGAGCAACCTGGGCGATGCTTGCGGGATCCCCCGTGAGAAAGCGCCACGCGGAGGGAGGGAAGGGCTTTTCGATGGATTCCAGGGAGATCCTCTTTGCCTTCCTGGCATCCACGCGGGTCTCCGTGGGATCGATGCTGATTGTAACCGCCTGGTAGTCCGTCCCTGGCGCGGCGTCCAGGGTTTTCAGAGATCCCGCTACTCCGGTAAGAAGCGCATCACAGACATTCGGGCACCGGTAGTAGACGAGAGCAAGAATGGTCGGGACGTGGATGATTTTCCGGAGTGAAATCAGGGCTCCGTTTTCGTCGTGGAAAGTCGTATCCAGTGGCACCATGCCGCCGGGGTTTTCGTAGAAGCCGACCTCCTGCGACTGCACGGGAGCAGCCGGGCTATCTGCCGCCGCGGGCAAGGAGATGGCAGCAATCAGGAAGAGACCGACGAGGTACTTTCGAGCTCTGTTCGACATCCGTACTCCTGCCTCAAACATGCTTCCTGCGCAACGCGCGGTCAACTCCGGCGCACCGCTTCAATTCCCCAAAGCAGCGCGCTTGACGCGCGCCCCGAACACGGTGCCCGCAAAGCTGTCATTCGAGATGAAGACGTACGGCCGAAGGTCCGTCCCCCAGTTGGGAGGCGTCGCGAAGCTCGGATCGAAGCGGAAGGTGAGGCCGAGGCCCACGGGAAAGGTTTGCTCGCCGGCGGCAACATCGAACACCAGCTCAAAGCCCGTGTAGATATCACGGTCCGCAACCACCGCGGCGGGGACCGTGGACCAGTCCACGGCCGCTTCAAGGTGAAAGCCACAGCCCACCCCCACCAGGCCGAGACTGTACGCCAGCGGCGCATCGAGCAGCGCAATGGGAATGAGATAGTCCAGGGAGAGGAGCGCCCTTCCGGGCATGGTCTGGACCACAGAATCGAAGGCGCCGCGAGGATTGGTTATCTGGTAAAAGGTCTCGTTAAGACTGACATAGCTCGTCTTCAGCCCAATCTGGAGCACCTGGTGCGCAAACGGGGAGGGAATCGAAATAGAAAAAAGACCGGTTGCCGCCATGCCGGGGCCGGAAGCGGAGAGTACCGGCGGGTACAGGGAAACGCCCAGGGAAGCCAGCGTCTGGGAAAGGGTGAAGAGATCCATCGGGCTGTCGATGGAGCTTCGCCTGTAACCCACGCCCACGGTGGCGTCGATGTCATGGGAATAGCTCAGGCTCGCGGAACCCGAGCCGGCGCCCAACCCGTCCATGAGGGAAAAAACGTTCGGTCCTTCCGCCCTGAGGGTGTCAGTTGCGGACGTGAAAAGAGAGAGTGCCGTGGCATTGCCGAGCTTCGTGGAAGAGACAAGCGGGAACGATAACGACACCTGCTGGTCGAGCTCCTGCTCGTGGTCAGTTGCAGAAAGGTTGGTGTAGCCCTCGGAGAGCGAGTAGCCCATGCCGACCGTGCCGGCCGCGGTTTGCAAGCGCAGCTCAACAGCAGGCTGGAGCGCGTCAGTCCTGAATGAGACAGATGCCGCATAGGAGCTGGTGCCCAGGTTGGAGATTCCCCAGATGGCGGCTCCCGGGGCGACAACAAGCTCCCCGGTAGCTATCGTGCTGTAATAGATGGGCAACGGCGCCCAGGCCAGGAACCGCGGAAGGTCGACGTAAGGAGTCCGCGGAAGCGCTCCCGCCCCCTCATCGTTTGCAGGCTGCGCCGGGAAGATCTCAGGAAACTCCCTGGGCTCCGGCTGAATGTCCTTGACCCTGAGCGTGTACCCGTCGGTCCTGTATGTCGCGTACAAAACCCTGCCTCCCACGAGCTCTCCTGCCCATGCGCCAACGGGGTCTTCGCAGACGCGAGTGAGGCGGGTGCCTTCCACATCTGTCTGATAAAGAGCAAGGGACCCGTCCATATCCGAGGAAAAAAGAAGGTCACCTGAATCCGTGAACCGGGGGTAGTAGGCGCCCGCCGTTGTGGGACCGAAGACAATCCGCGCTTCGTCCACGTTGTAGTCCGTTACGGGCGCGGATGGCTCGAGGGGGACTTCACGGGTCAAGAGGGGGAGGACGCGAATGCTCCATGCATGATGCAGGGAAACCGCGAATGCTACGAGCGAGCCGTCGGGAGAGATGGACGGCGTTGAAACGATAGCGTCCTTCATCGAAAAAAGAAGGCGGAGGGAGCCGCTGCGCTGATCCACCTCCACGAGCCGCGAGCAAGGGCCGATTGCGGAAACCGCAAGGAGCCGGGAACCGTCTGGTGAAAGCCTCGGTTGCCACGCGTGGCCGCCCTCGGTGATCCGACGAACCGCCCCCGTTCCTCGGTCCATCTCGAAAAGGTCTGAGGCCACGATTTCGCCGCTGCTGCCGAGTGTGGCCTCGTACGTGGAAAACGCGATCCGTGCTCCGTCCGCAGTGGCGGTCAGTGAGGCGCTGTCCGAAAGCGGCGTTGAAAGGAGGAGCCGCTCGCGCTTGGTCGCGGGATCGAACGCCATGATCCCGGGCGCCGCATACGGAGTCGAGCGGTAGAGGTACCAGCCCTGCGAGGTGACCACGGGCAGGTAGTAGTCCCCCAGGACCTTGGGGACGACTTCGGTTCCCTCTTCCGCGGATTTCTGCGAAGAGTAGTGATCTTCCAGCTCGGCCACCATTTCTCCGTACAAGAGGTCCGCCGGCTTCCCTGTTGCCCGCTCGATTGCCTTCCATGGCCCGAGGAGAGGAAACTTCACGTACTCGTCGTGGATACGGATGTAGATATCGCTCCCGTAATGGTCGAATAGATAGCGAAAGAAGAGATAGCCGCCGATCCAATCCCGATCCGCGGGCGGAAAATACGAGCTATAAGCCGCCTTGCTCAAAGGAAAGAAACGGTGCGACAGGGCGAACGCCCGGTACTCCATTTCGAAAAAGGGGTTCCGTCCGCGGCCGCCGTCGGTGAAAAGTGTCTCCGAGTGCGTGGCAATGCCTTCCAGGAACCACGTAGGAACGAACGCAGCGCATGCCTCCTTGACCGCGGGTCCAAAGACGACTGAGAGAAACGCGAACAGCCCTTTGTCGTACTCGAAATTGATGAAGTGGGTCAGCTCATGCGCAAGAAGGAGCCGAAGGTACGAGGAGGCTTCCAGCCCTACCAAGGGCTCGGATGGAGGAGCCAGGTAGAGGGTGATGTGGGGAGGGAACGGATACGTAAGGGCGTTTGCCAGATCGACGCGGCCCGCAACGACAACCCAGACGCGCTCGGGCCGCGCGCCGATAAACCCCGTCACATCCTGGTAGACGTCCTCGGCAAAAGAGACCAGTTGGCTCACCGCCTGGCTGTCCCGCGGCTCGAACACGAACACGAAATGGGCAGTCTCCGTGCGTTGCCATCCCTTGAAATCAGGCTCCAGGGGCCCGGCGGGGCTGGACCAGAGCGGAATGCCTGTCAGGAGCATGGCGCCCGCAGTAAGGACGGCGCGCCGAAGCGCAGCCATTGGATATCGCGACATTCTCGCAAGAGGATCGGGACGAAACGCGCGTACAGTCAAGCGCCCGTGGGTCATTTGCTTTCCCTGCCCGCTCCTTTCGATATTTGACATGTCATGAAGCAGTTCAACGGGGCGTTTTTCCGCGATCTCTGGGGAATCGTCAAACCCTACTGGTGGAGCGGAGAGGAGCGCTGGCTTGCGCGCGTCCTCCTTGCGGCCATCGTGCTCCTCAACCTGCTCATGGTGTTCATCTCCTACAAGATCACGGAATGGTACAACACATTCTGGAATGCGCTGCAGAAGTACGACGCTCCCAACGCGTGGCACCAGCTCCTGGTCTTCTTCATTCTTGTTGTCCCGTACATCGTAGCCGCGGTCTACCAGACCTACCTCATGCAGATGCTCCAGATCCGATGGCGGCAGTGGCTGACAAAACGATATCTGGATGCATGGCTGTCGCGCGGCACGTACTACCAGATGCAGGTGCTCGGAGACGGGACGGACAACCCTGACCAGCGTATCAGCCAGGACCTCGCCACCTTCTCCTCCCAGACCCTCAACTTCGTGATCGGGCTGATCAGCTCGGTGACGACGATCGTGGCGTTCATGGCAATGCTCTGGACGCTTTCCGCCCAGGTGGCAATCCCCTGGCACGGCGCAAAGGTCGTAATTCCCGGCTACCTCGTGTGGGCGGCCGTCCTGTATTCCGTTTGCGGAACAGTCCTCACAGCCGTTGTCGGACGCCGCCTCATCCACCTGAACTTCAACCAGGAGCGTTTCAATGCGGATTTCCGTTTCAGCCTTGTGCGCCTCAGGGAAAACAGCGAATCCATTGCCATGTACCGGGGCGAATCGCAGGAGCGCGAGCACCTCCTGGCCAGATTTGCCAACGTTTTTCGAAACTTCTGGCAGATCATGCGCAGGACCAAAAGGCTGAACTGGTGGGTCTCCGGCTACGGCCAGGCCGCGGTGATCTTCCCTGTCCTGGTCAGCATGCCAGCGTATTTCGCCAAAGTGATCCAGATCGGCACCATCATGCAGATCTCCAGCGCGTTCGGCCAGGTGCAAGGCGCGCTCTCCTTCATTGTGAACAGCTACACCGACCTCGCAAGCTGGCACGCGGTGGTCGACAGGTTGCGCTTCTTCCAGCAGGCCATGGACAAGATCAGCTCGATACGGGAGACCCATGCGAACATCCTCCGCCAGCAGGGCGACGGCGTGAGGCTTCGCGGGCTGGATGTCCGTCTCCCGGACGGCCGTGAGCTTGTCCGCGGCTTGGACCTCGAGCTCTCTTCTGGTGGGCGGCTTCTTGTCATGGGGCCCTCCGGAAGCGGAAAGAGCACGCTCATGCGCACGCTGGCTGGGATCTGGCCATTTGGCAAAGGGACTATCGAGCTTCCCGACCGCCAAAGCGTGCTCTTCATGCCGCAGAAACCGTACCTGCCCCTGGGAACGCTGCGCGACGCTCTGCTGTATCCCTTCGGCAGCCCGGCCACCACCGACGCCGAGCTGGCTGCCGCGCTCGAGCGGGCCGGGTTGCCGGAAATCTTTCCCCTTCGAAACGAAAGCCGCATGTGGGCGCAGGTGCTTTCCCTGGGAGAGCAGCAGCGGCTGGCGTTCGGCCGCATCTTTCTTCAACGCCCCGCGTGGGTGTTCATGGACGAGGCCACCTCCGCCATCGACGAGCCTGCTGAAGGCGCGCTGTATCGGGCCCTCATCGAAAACCTCCCGCAAACGGCCATCGTAAGTGTGGGCCATCGCTCGAGCCTGCTCGCTTTCCACAACGTCAGGCTCGTTCTCGCGGGGGGCGGGCGCTGGCAGATCGAGGAGATCGCATCCCGGGACGACGCTGCCAGGAGCGCCGCCGCGGTGGGAGGACTGGTCTGATGTGGAAGGGAAGGTTTCCTGCCGCAATCCTTGCGGGGGCGGCGGCAATTTCCTTTCTGGCGGGGTTTGCCGCTGACCGCGCCCTGCGCGTTTCCCGACGGCCTGCCGACCCGGTCCTCCAGCATTCGGGACCCGACTTCCCGCTCATCCGCCAGGCATGGGACCTCATCAACCATGAGTACGTGGACCGCTCCGCTCTTGCCAGCGGGCCGCTCACCGCGGGAGCCATCACCGGCATGGTGGACTCACTCGGAGACACGGGCCACAGCACGTATCTCACGCCGAAAATGGTGGACGAGGAACGCTCCCTGATGCAGGGGGAATACGTGGGCGTGGGACTGGAGATCACGCAGAAAAACGACAACGTGGTGGTGGTTGCGCCTCTGGACGGGTCTCCTGCCTTGCGCGCCGGCCTGCGCGCCGGAGAGCAGATCCTCAAGGTGAACGGCAGGTCCGTCGAGGGCCTCGGCCTCAATGAGGTCGTCAGCCTTATTGTGGGTCCGGCGCAGACCACCGTGGTGCTGAGCATCTTCGATCCGGCCTCCGGCGCGACGTCGGAGGTCCCCCTGCGGCGTGAGCGAATACGCGTGGACAACGTGTCATGGAAACCCCTGCCGGGCTCCCCGTTTGCTGACATACGGGTCTCCGCTTTCAGCAGAGGCGTCACGGGCCAGCTCAGGGACGCGCTCCAGCAGGTGGAAAGGATGAAGCTCCACGGCGTCATTCTTGACCTGCGAAACGATCCCGGTGGCGAGCTTCAAGAAGCCATTGGAGTCGCAAGCCAGTTCCTGGCCGGCGGCGACGTGGTGCTGGAAAAGGACGCAAAAGGAAGGATCGAAGCGGATCGGGTCCAGCGCGGCGGCGTGGCGCCGACCCTCCCCTTGATCGTCCTGATCGACGAGGGAACGGCCAGCGGAGCTGAGATCGTGGCCGGCGCCCTCCAGGATGCGCGCCGCGCAAAGCTCGTCGGAGAGACCACTTTCGGAACCGGCACGGTGCTCGAGGGTTTTCCTCTTTCCGACGGTTCATCTCTCCTCCTTGCCGTGCGGGAATGGTTGACGCCAAAAGGCCGCACCATCTGGCACAAAGGCATTGTCCCCGACGTGCGCGTCGATCTGCCGCCGAATGGCGCGCTCCTTTCTCCGGCTGACCTGGAGGGGATGACGCGTAAGTCCTTGGATGCAAGCGCTGACGCGCAACTGAAGAAAGCCCTCGAGCTGCTTGCAGGCGCCCGGGACACGGGCATCCCGCGAGCAACCGCTCGCGGCGCTCAAACCCTGCCCGCGCAAGCCGCGCGCCGTTGACTTTTTCGGCCCTTTCCATCTCCATACCCCTACGAGGTGAAAGATGGCCGAAGCACGCAAAGAGCCGACGAGGAAGCCGGAAACCGCCCTCCTGACGTTGGAGGGGAGGCAGTACGAGCTGCCCATTGTGCGCGGCACCGAAGGGGAGAGGGCCATCGACGTCTCGGGCCTTCGCAAGACCACCGGTTACATCACACTCGACACAGGGTACGAGAACACCGGCTCCTGTCGGAGCGCCATAACGTTCATCGACGGTGAGAAGGGCATCCTTCGCTACCGCGGCTATCCCATCGAAGAGCTCGCGGAGAAATCGACGTTCACCGAGGTTGCCTACCTCCTTCTCTACGGCGAGCTTCCCACCATCAGGGAGTTGGAGGAGTTCTCCACGTTCCTCAACGAATCCTCCCTGATCCATGAGGACATGCTGCATTTCTTCGTGGGGTTCCCGCGCGGCTCACACCCCATGGGGATCCTTGCTACCACGGTCGCCTCCCTTTCCACCTTCTATCCCATCCCCGAGGTTCTGGACGAACGGTCGGAGCGCCAGATCCTTGCCAACCTCATCTCACAGGTGCGGACAATTGCCGCGATTTCCTATAAGAAATCCATCGGCGAGCCCATCGTGTATCCGTCCTACCGGTTGCGCTACGTCCCGAACTTCCTGAACATGATGTTCTCGTCTCCCGTGAAAGACTCACGGCTGGATGACGACATGGTGCGCGCCATCGACCTTTTCCTCATCCTCCACGCGGACCATGAGCAGAACTGCAGCACATCGACGGTCCGCCTCACCGGCTCCAGCCTCGCCAACGTCTACGCCGTCATTTCAGCGGGGATCTCCGCTCTCTGGGGGCCGCGCCATGGCGGCGCGAACCAGGGGGTCATCAGCATGCTGGAGAGAATCCGAAGCGAGGGCGGAGACGGCACGGAGTTCGTAGCCAGGGCCAAGGACAGGAACACGCCGGACCGTCTCATGGGGTTTGGCCACCGGGTGTACAAGAACTTCGACCCGCGCGCGAAGATCCTCAAGGAAGCATGCCATCGGCTCCTGAGAAAGCCAGGAATGGATGATCCTCTTTTCGATATAGCCCTTCGCCTGGAAGAGATTGCGCTGAAGGATGACTACTTTGTTTCCCGCAACCTCTACCCCAACGTGGACTTCTACTCGGGCCTCATCCTGCGCGCCACGGGCATACCGTACGACATGTTCACGGTCCTGTTCGCCATCGGGCGGACGCCTGGGTGGCTCGCCCACTGGCGCGAGATGTATCACAGCCAGGATTTCCGCATCATGCGGCCACGCCAGGTCTACGTCGGCAGCACAGAGCGCCACTACATCGAGCGGCAGCAGAGAAAGTAGCGTTCACCGTCCCATGAAAAGCATGCAGGCTCTGAAAAGCGCTTCCGGCGCAAAAAGCTCCTATACCCGCGGCATGGTCGTGATGGCGGCTTCCAGCCTCGTTTTCTCCGCCATGTCGCTCCTGGTTCCCTTTACCAGCTCCATCAATACATCCATCGTCACGGCGGTTCGCTTTACCACCGGGATCCTCGTCATTGGCGGGCTCGGGCTGTTCAGGGTAATAGAGCTGAAGCCGGTGAACAAGCTCTGGCTCCTTGGCAGGGGGGTGTTCGGCGCGGCCTCCGTGTACCTCATGTACTTCGGGATGGTGAAGCTCGGCCTCGGCATGGGCACCATCCTCAGCTACACGTATCCCGTGTTCGCCGCGCTGCTGGCCCCGCTCATCATCCGGGAAAAGCTGCACCCCGACGTCTTCGTGGCGGTTGCCGTGTCGTTCGTCGGCATCTGGCTCGTAGTCAACCCGCTGGCCGGCAGCGCAGCGGGCGGCCACATGGGCCTCTACCAGCTTCTCGCGCTGCTGGGAGGCGTGCTTTCGGCCGTTGCCGTGGTTGCCATCCGCAAGCTCCAGACAACGGATTCCCCGTACATGATCTACCTTGCCCAGTGCGTGTTCGGAGTGATCATCATCGGCTATCCCACCGCCACCAGCTCATTTACCTTTGCCCTCCCTCTCTGGCTCGTGCTTGCGGGGATCGGGATCCTGGCCACGGTGGCGCAGCTCCTGATGACCACGGCGTATCGCGACGTCCCCGCCACCGAAGGGAGCCTGCTCGCCTTCATGGTCCCCGTGGTCAACGGCATCCTCGGCATCCTCGTTTTTGGGGAAACGATGCAGCCGCTGACCATTGCCGGGGCAATCCTGGTGCTGGCTCCCTGCGCCTACGTTGCGCTTCGAGAAAGGATCATGGGACTGTTCGGCTGAGCTCCGTCAGGAAGCTTCCGCCCGCCCGTATTTTGTTATCTTCTTCCGGTGGGTGATCCGGGCAAACACGCTCCAGGAACTGCAGTGGCGCGCTCACGCGGACCGCTCCTGGGCTACTCCCTGGCCGCGCTGAACATGGTGATAAGCGGCGTGGCCATCTACGTCAACAGTATTGGAGTCAAGCTGTTCAGCGACTCCACCCTCTACACGGCGGGAAAGAATCTGGTGACGGGCGTTGCGCTCCTGATTGCGATGGCTTCCTCCGGGCGCGGGGTTTTCAGCGCGTTGCGCGGCCGCGACTGGGCTCTCCTGGGGGTCGTGGCCGTTATTGGCGGGAGCGTTTCCTACGCTCTGTACTTCCGCGGCCTTGAGATCTCCACCCCCGTGACAGCGTCTCTGATCGACCACACGCAGTTTCTCTTTGTCGCCTTGCTTGCCGCCGCCTTCCTCCGCGAGCGCTGGAGCGCATCGATCTGGGCCGCGCTCGTCGTGCTGCTGGCGGGCCTGGTCATCGGCGTTGCCGCGAGCTCGGCGCGGTTGGATGCCGGCGTTCCGTTCATTGCCGCCGCGACGCTGCTCTTTGCCGTGGACTTCATCGTAATGAAAATCCTTCTGCGCACCGTGGCGCCGCTCACGGTGATGACGTTCAAGATGGGCGCGGGGTCCCTTCTGCTTTTCCTCCTTGTCAGCCTGTCCGGCCACGCGGGGATGATTGCGCGGCTTTCCTTGCTGCAGATCAGCTTTCTTGTCGTCACAGGCCTCATCCTTCTTGCCTTCACCGTCACCTCGGTGCTCGGCCTTCGGTGGGCTTCGGCCACGGCAACCACAGCCATACCCGCCGGCTCCCCCATCATCACAACCGCTCTGGTCGCCTTGTCGCGGAACGTCCGGATCCCCGCCGCCCGATGGCTCGGGTTCTCCCTGGCGCTCCTTGCCGTGCTTGCCATCTTCATCCTGGGGTTCCGGCAGGAGATGAGGAAAGCCAGCGCGATTTCGAATGGGGCGGCCGCATGAACGACGGCCTTCTCCTCTTCGCCCGCTATGCGTTTGCGCCGAACCGCCTCGGGTACTGCGGCCCGAGCGACCACGGCGCCCTTTTCGGCTACCTCACGGAGGACAAGACTGACGCGGGTCTGCGCGAGCTTGCGCAGAAGTTCGAGGGCGCCTTTCCGTACCTTCGCCTCATTGCCGAGGCGAGCGGGCTTTCGGATCCCTTCGACGCGCGCGTCGTGGAAGCATACTGGATTGGCAACCGTCATCTGGAACGAGTGGAGGCCTCCCCGTTCTACGAATCCCTCAAGGAGAGGTTTCGGCCCCGCATGGGAGACCACGAGCTTTCATGGATGACCGCGGGTCTGGAGGACGGCGCGCGGCCTCACCACAATTTCCATGTCTTCGAGATATACCGCCGGGCCGGGCTTCTCCGTGACGCGCGCGCAAACATAGCCCTCGAGCGCATGGACCAGTGCAGGATCAGTTGGGGCAGCGTCGAAGCGGTGGAGGGGGCCGAAGTGATTGTTCGCCGCTCACCGCTTGTCATCGAGGCCGGAGCTCTGAGGTTTGGTCCGGCCGGGCCAGCCCGGGTGCTCCGACAGATCGATAGCCGGGGTTACCTGGATGACCTGCGTCCGGGAGACGTGGTTTCGATCCATTGGAATTGGGCATGCGACCGGTTGGGCCCCGGCGCTCTGCGGGAGTTGATGCGCTGCACGCGGCGGGCGATTGCTCACACGAACCTGACGATGTAACGGGCTCGCTGCGCTGGTTGGACCGTTACTGCACGACGCCCACGAACGCCAGCGCGGCCACCAGGATGCCGATTGCGATCCTGTACCAGCCGAAAACCGCGAGGCTCCGCGTCCGCAGGTAGCCCACCATCCACCGCACGGCTACGAACGCGGACACCGCTGCCGCCAGAAGGCCGATGATCGGTGAGGCCCACCCGAACGTGTTGATGATGAGGTGGCCGAGCTTCAACCCTTCATAGATGGTGGCGGCGCCCAGGGTGACCAGGCCCAGGAGAAAGCTGAACTCGACGGCAGCCGACACGGAGAGACCCACGAACAAGCCTCCGGCAATCGTGACCAGGCTCCGGCTCACGCCAGGCCACAGGGACAGCACCTGGGCCAGCCCGATCAGCACCGCGGTCCTCCACGTCAAGGCTTCCATGCCGAGTCCCTTCTGGCCGGCTGTGCGCGTCATGACCACGAGGATGAAGACTCCGCCGACCAGCCACGCGCCGACAACGGGCCAGATGCCGTACAGGTATTGCTTGATGGCGTCCTCGAGGACGAGCCCGATGAGCGCGGCTGGAATGAACGCGACGACCACGTTGCCGAACAGCCTCAGTCCCTCCCGGTCCCGTCCCACGATGCCCCGCACCATGCCCTTGATCCTCCCGAAGAAGATCAGGAACACGGCGATGATGGCCCCCGCCTGGATGCAGATTGCGTAGGCGTCGGAGGCGCTTTTCTCCTCCGGCGTGGCCCACAGGCCGAGGAGGCTCTGCACCACGTTGAGGTGGCCAGTGGAGCTGACGGGAAGGTATTCAGTCAGCCCTTCCACGATCCCGAGGATCAGCGCCTGGGGAATGCTCATGGCGGAGCGCGTCGGGGCGGCCGGCTGCGGCGTGCCCGCGCGGAACGACGGAGTCCCCTGCGCTGAAAGCCCTGCGGCCACGAGCGCGCACAGCACGACGGCACAAGCCGTTCTTCTCATGGTTGCACCCCCAGCTTCCGGGCCACCTTCTCGAAGCCCGCAAACGACCGTTCGATGACCGCCGTATCCACGCAGTAGGCAATACGGAAGTACCCGGGGAAGCTGAACCCTCTTCCCGGGACCACCAGGACCAGCTCCTCTTGAAGGGCTTTCACGAACACCAGGTCATCTCCGCCGGGCGCTCGAGGAAAAATGTAGAACGCCCCTTGCGGCGTGGCGAACTGGTAGCCCAGGGAGCTCAGGGCGGAGCAGAAGAGGTCCCGCTTCTTCTTGTAGATCTCCACATCCACGGACAAGCCCTGAATTTTCGCCACCGTTCGCTGCATCAGCGCCGGAGCGTTCACGTACCCCAGGATCCTCGTGCAAAGGATGATGCCGTCAACAAGCCTTTTTGCGTCATCAGCCTGCGGGTTCACCGCGACGTGGCCAATACGCTCGCCGGGAAGCGAGAGGTCCTTCGAGTGGGAGGTGACGACGATGGAGTGGGGGTACACGCTCATGATCCCCGGGACCTCCTCCCCGTCATACGCGAGCTTGCGGTACGGCTCATCCGCAATGAGATAGATGGTCCTGCCGGTCTTCCTTCCCGCCGCGCTGAGCATGTTGGCAAGCTTCTCCAGCGTCTGCCGGGGATAGATGCGTCCGGTCGGGTTGTTCGGGGAGTTCACGAGAACGGCGGCGGTGCGCGGGCCGATCTTGCTCTCGAGGGCAGCTACGTCCAGATCGAAGTCGGGGGCAGACGGCGCAAGGACGAGCCTGCCGCCGTGATTGTCCACGTACGATGCGTATTCCATGAAACACGGCGTGGTGGCCAACACTTCGTCGCCGGGGTTCAAGATGGCCTTGAGCGCGCTGTTCAGGCCGCCGCTTGCCCCGCACGACATGACCACGTGCGCTGCGTCAAGCTCGACTCCCTGCTCCCGGCGGACCACCTCCGCAACCCGGGCCCGGGTCTCAGGGTAACCGGCGTTGGGCATGTAGCCGTGCTTCAGCGGAACGCTTGCCTCGACAACCTCCCGCAGGGCGGCCTGAAACCTTGCGGGCGGCTCCACGTCGGGGTTCCCGAGGCTGAAGTCGCACACCCTGTCCGCCCCGTATTGCGCCCGCAGCGCGTTGCCCGCTTCGAACATCCTCCTGATCCAGGAGGCGGTCTCCATCATGCCCAGGATTTTGCTGCTAACCGCCATGCATCTCCCCCCGAATGGAATCACACAGAGCATCGGTCTCTTCGTCGGTTCCGACGCTTATGCGAAGGCCGTCAGAAAGGCCGTCCGCTGCGAAATGGCGCACCAGAAAACCCCGCCGGAGAAGCCCTTCGTAGAGGGAGCGCGCGTTGCCGCCGTCCGCGGTGGCCGCAAAGACGAAGTTCGCGCGGGACGGCATGACGGTGAAGCCCATGGCTCGAAGGCTTTCCGTCAACCTCTCCCGAGTGGAGACGATCCGATTGCGCGTCTCACTGGCGTACCGTTCGTCCTCCAGCGCCGCGCACGCGGCAACCTGGGCAAGCCGGCTCACGTTGTAGCTGTCTTTAACCTTCATGATCTGGCCGATCATGACCTCATGCCCGAAGACGAACCCCACGCGCATGCCGGCGAGGGAGGAGGACTTCGACATGGAGCGCACGATGAGAAGCCGGGGATTCCCTGCCAGGAGCGGAAGGCTCGAGTGCTCGGCAAAATCCGCGTACGCCTCATCCGCGACGACGATTCCATGAAAGGAACCCAGGAGCTTGCCCGTCCACTCGGGGGGAAAAGCATACCCGTACGGCGAGTTGGGAGTGGTGAGAAAGAATACCTTTGCGCGAGGGGACGGCACGGGAAGCCGGAGAATCTCCTCCTCACGGCCCACGCGGGGAAGCGGCACGGTGACAGTGCGCGCCCGCGCCATGGTTGCCAGCACGGGATACAGGGAGTAGGAGGGCTGGAAAAAACCCACCGTGTCCCCTTCATCCACGAAGGCGCGCATGATCAGGGCGAGGATCTCATCCGATCCGTTTCCGCACATCACCTGCTCTGCGGCAAGGCCGTATCTCTTTGCGGCAAGGCCCCGAAGGGCCGCCGCGTCCGGACTGGGGTAAAGACGAAGCGAGCCGTCGATTGCCGAGCGCAACGCTTCCAGCACCTTCGGGGACGGGGGGTAGGGGTTCTCGTTCGTGTTGAGCTTGACCAGGCGTTGTCCCGGAGATGGTTGGAGCCCAGGAACGTACGCGTTCATGCTCCTGACGGTCCCGCGGACAAGCGCGAGCGCCTCATCCAATGTGCTCATGTGCCGATGAGTGTATCAGAAGGACGCGGCGCAGGCCAAGGTGACCGGCCGCGAGGCGGCCGGTGCCGCTTGAGCCGGCGATCTGTTGACGCGCCGATGGCTTGACGGCTTGACGCGCCGATCTTGACTTGGCGCGCGTTTCTCTTTATATCAATATGACTATACTCGTCAGGACGACAAGGAGGCATGGACAATGCCGATCATGGTATCAGACAAGGCAGCAGGGCAGCTCGTGAACATCTTGGGAGAACAGGGCAAGCCTGAGGCCATGCTCAGGGTCTGGGTGGCCGGCCTCGGGTGCTCAGGGTTCCGTTACGGGATGGGGATCGAGGACAGGGCGCCTGAGCAGGATGACAAAATTTTTGACGTAAACGGCATTCGAGTCGTCGTTGATCCGCAGAGCCTTTCCTACATGGATGGGTCCACGGTGGACTGGATCGAGGACCCCGTGAACGGCGGGTTCAGCATTGCAAACCCCAACCCGGCGCCAGAGACCGAATGCGGCTGCGGCGGCGCCTGCTCCACGGGCGGGCACGCTCACGCGGATCCCGCGTCCGCCGCGGCCTCCGCGGAAGAATCCACCTGCGGCTGCGGCGGCACGTGCGACTGCCAGAAGGGAAGCGGGGCTACGGAGCTCGTCTAGCCACGGACGCCGTGGTGTCCGCGGACAAGAGAGCCTGCGGCGGCAGCGTGTCGAACGTGGCCCGAAGCGACGCCGCGGGCCCTCCAAGGAAGGATGACAGGCTGAGAAGAGTCGCATCCCACGCCTGACGGACCATGCCGGCCGGCTCCACTGATTCGGTTGCAAACAAAGGTATGCGGGCAATCTCATTGCTTCCCGCCATGTAGATGAGCGATCCGATTCGCTGTCCTTGCACTACCGGGGCGACGATCGGTGACCGAACGTCGACAACGTACGCCAACTTTTCCCACTCGCTCGCCGTGGCTGTCACGTGGATGGGGCCGTCAGGGGAGATTGCAAGCTCCCGCTCCCTGCCTTTCCACACCCGCACCGCGGGGAGGGAGGG
The DNA here is from genome assembly GCA_963845535.1 of uncultured Spirochaetota bacterium. Lineage (GTDB taxonomy): Bacteria > Spirochaetota > Spirochaetia > SZUA-6 > Fen-1364 > Fen-1364. The sequence continues at coordinate 806,858 of CAWJSK010000012.1, read as the reverse complement.
CGGGTCGAGCTCCTGCGTCCTGAAGCTCCGAAACCCGTAGCGGAGGAGGTTCATCCCGTCCTCCGCCCTGTTGCGTGACCCGTCGTCAAGCGTCTTCCCGGAGACACCAAGGAGAACGGCGATGAGGCGCATGTCACCGCGCCGCGCCGTTATTGCCGCCGTGAAGTTGTCATTGTCCAGATGTCCGGTCTTCAGGCCGTCCACGCCGAAATCATCCCAGACGAGGAAGTTGGGGTTGTACTGTTTCTTCGTGGCTGCGGTGAGGCGGCCGTCCGCCATGTTCTGGCGGAGCGGATACTCGAACTCTCGCAGGGAGTGCAGCTCTTCCAGAGCCTCGGGGTGCGCCGTGATGTAGCGGCGGCAGAAGTCCGCGAACTCCCGCGCGGTCGTTGTGTTCCCTTCCCCGACTCCCGAAGGGTCCGTGAAACGCGTGACCTTGTAGCCCAGGAAAGCGGCCTCTTCGTTCATGAGACGGACGAACTTCTCCGTGCTGCCCGCCACGTACTCCGCCAGGGCGGTTGCCGCGTCATTCCCCGAGGCAACCGCCATCCCCTTCATCAGCTCCTCCACGGTCACGATCTGCCCGGGTCCCAGGTCCATCAGCGAGGATCCGGGCGCCTGATTGCCGGCCCACGCGTTGGAGGTGATTGCCACCACGTCATCACGATGGATGGAGCGCTCCTCGAGCTTCTCATAGACGATGTGCAGCGACATGAGCTTGGCCAGGGAGGCCGGAACGAACGGCTGGTCCGCGTTGCGCTCGAAGAGCACGCGCCCGGTGATCTGGTCTATCAGGATGGCTGAGCGGGCATTGAGCGTGAAAGAACCAGTCGAAAAGAGCTCCGGCGGCTGCGCAGGTCCGGCGAAGACCGGAGCCGTCACGAGACAGGCAATGAGGAGGGGGAAAGCGAAAGACAAACCACGGAAATGCACCCTCGTCATTCATCCCCTCCCCAGTGAACGGCCAGCACTGTATAGCGTGGCTGCTGTCGCGTGTAAAGTGGTCTGCCCCCGGCTGCTGCGGCGTCCGCGCGGATCAGGCACTGCCGGCGGCGCTTTTCGGTTCGGTCTTTATGTCGATACGGATCTCGTCACCGGCGTCCGCGTGATCCCGCGGCGGCACCACGAGGGTGAGGAGCCCGTTGTGGAACCGCGCCTGCGTGCCCGCCTGGTCGAACTTGTCCGCCGGCACGTAGTAGCGCTGCTCCTCGATGTCTTTCAGCTTCAGCCTGCGCTTGAAGTACTGGACGCTCTCATCCGACTCCTCCACGCGCGGGGCGCGAGCGGAGAAAAGGAGGTGGTCCCCGCGGAACTGCACCGTGATTTCCTTCTCCTCGAAGCCGGCGAGCGCTATCTCGAACACGAGTTTCTTGTCCCGAGAGAGGTAGATCGTGGAGGGCGGGTAGAGATACGCCGGGTAGTAATCAGGATTGGCGAAGGGCCCCTGGCCAAAATGCTCGGCGGCGCGGCGCATCTTCTCCGCGGCCTCCTGGTCAATCGTCTCTCCAATACTTTCCGCTAGTTTGAAGGCCTCGTCCATGACGCGGCCCAGGTCGAACGAAAAGACCCTGTTCATATCGCCTCCTTCGGGGCTCCTGTGAGCGCGGCTTCCCGTGCGGGCTAAGCCTTCCGGTCCCCAGTGCTGGGCGTTTCCCGGAGAGAGGCCTGTACTGGCTCTCTCTGAGCTTGAATGTACTTACGCGGAGCGCTGCGGGACAAGCGCAGAGGCGCTCCGACGCGCACCGGCATGATGAGAAAGGGGATGCCATTCCTGTGGAGACGCCGTTGGACGGCGAAAGCGGTGTGGTTGAAAAGGAGGCGGGTGAGGATGCTCTCCTCGGCAAATACGATCTGGCCGCCGAAGAAAACGGCGTTCGGATGTCTGCGGAAAATCCGTTCGGCAAGGTCACAGACTTCATCCGAGATGTCCGTTCCTATGGCGGCGAAGCCGTGGGCGTGGTAGCCCTCCGCCTCCATGAACGTGACGTACTTGGAAAGACCCTCTTCCACGTGCTGACGCAGCTTCTTGATCCCTTCCGCGCCCTTGAACCGGTCCGCGTCAATGACCCCTGCCTGGATGAAAAACCAGTTGCGGAAAGTGTCCCCGAAGATCCGCCGGATGCTGAACAACGTATGCAGCCCCGTACCGTTGAAGCCGGAAACGAGGATGACCGCCGTCTTTCCCTTGGGGTTGTACTTTGGAGGCGCCTTTTTCCGCCCTCTCCGGGATTCCGAGGCCAGCGCTCGGACATCGCTTTCCGCCGCCGTGGCCATGAGGTTGTCCAGACGCGCCAGCCGCCTGCCGGTCTGGTGGTAGAAGCGCTTGATCAGGATGGAGACAAGCACGAGCGACCCCGTGATCATGATGGTGATCCATCCCCCGGTCTGGAACTTCAGCACGATCTGGGAGATGAGGATGAAGCCGGTCAGAAGCAGGCCAATGCCGTTGATCAGGAACTTCCTTTTCCACGCGCCGACGGTCTTCCGCTCGGTCCACCAGTGTCGGACCATGCCGGCCTGGGAGAGGCAGAACGTGATGAACACATTGATGGCATAGAGGACGATCAGGAAATCGACGGAGCCTTTGCTCACGAGCATGAGGATGAGCGCCGCGCCGCCCATCAGCACAATGCCGTTCTTGATGACGAGCCGCTCGCTCAGGAGGCTGAATTGTCCCGGCAGCCATCTGTCCAGTGACATGTTGGCCAGGACGCGTGGGCCGTCCAGGAACCCGGCCTGCGCGGCGACGAACAGGAGGACCGCCTCGGAGATCAAGGTGAACAGTACGAAGATGGTCCCGCCCGCGCCCCATCCCGCGGCTATTCTTTCCATCAGGATGGCATTCAGCGTCTTGCCCGGAACCTTCGTGACTCCAAACAGCAGGTAGCCGACCATCAGGCCGGCGGCCATGAACGCCAGGGAGGCCGCCATGTACCGCATGGTCCTCTTGGCGGTCTGGACTCTCGGCTCGCGGAGGATGGGAAGGCCGTTGCTGACGGCTTCGATTCCCGTGTATGTCCCCGCTCCCATGCTGTACGCGCGCATCAAAAGGACGAACACGCCGAAACCTCCCAGGGCCTGGCCGGCGGCCTTCGTCTGCGCCACGGTCGTCTGGGCCACTTCCCCCACCGCGGGCAGGTGCGTAAGAAGCGCGTAAAGAATGGCAAAGGTGTGGGTGACGAGGAAGAGGAGAAAGATGGGCACGAGCGGCACGACGGATTCCCTGACACCCCGAAGGTTCATCACCATCAGGAGAAGGACTCCGAGAACAGCCACCAGGAGCTTGTAATGCAGCGCGGCAACGGGGAAGAAGCTGAAGATGGCATCAGCGCCGCTGGCGACTGATATGGTGATCGTGAGCACGTAGTCGATGAGGAGCGCGCACCCCGAGATCATTCCCAGGGTCGGGCTGAGCAGCTTGCTGGCCACAAGGTAACCGCCCCCCCCTCCCGGGAACAGCTCGACAATCTGGGAGTAGCTGGAGGCAATGATAATGACGGTGAGCGCCGTGGCCAGCGCAACGAAGATGCCGAGGTGGCTATGAACCCCCAGGCTGAGGAAGGATTCCTCAGGTCCGTAGTTTGCGGAGGAAAGGCCGTCCGCCCCGAGCCCGACCCACGCAAAGAACGCGATGAGGGAAAGCTTGTGGAATATGTTGGGGTCGCGGATGTCTTTGGCCTTGCCGAAGAGTATCCCCTTCAGCGTGGTCATCAGGTCGCCTGAATCAGCCTCACTCATGACAATCGAGCGGCTACTCTACAGTACGGTGCATAGGTGTTCAATAGGCGCCAAAGTTTCGGGCGCCGGGCTTGACATGACTATACCAATCGGTATAGAAAGCGTCCATGGACACGCGCGAAACTCTGCTTGCAAAGGCGTTGTCGGCTTTTGCTTCCCGCGGGTATGACGCCGTGGGAGTGCAGGAGATCGTGGACGCCGCGGGGGTCACCAAGCCGACCCTGTATCATTACTTCGGCTGCAAGCTCGGCCTTCTCAGGGCGGTGCTCGAAGAGCACCACACGAGCTTGAGCCGGGAGGTGGCGCGCGCCGCCGAGTATCAGGGGATCTGCCCCTGACGCTGCGGCGGCTCGCCCAGGCGTATTTCCGTTTCTCCACGCGGGAGCCCATCTTCTATCGGATGCAGCTTGCGCTCTATTTCGCACCGGACCATAGCGACGCTTTCAAGGAGGTGGCGAGGCTGAACGAGGAACAGTTCCGGCTGATCGAAGCCGTTTTTATCCAGGCCGCCCGCGATCACGGGAACATGAAGGAAAGGCACAGCCTGTACGCCGCTTCGTTTCTCGGGATGATCAATAACTGCATCGGCCTGGCCCTGAACGGTTTTCTCTCCCTCACCGACACGCTCATGGAGCGGGCGGTCCACCAGTTCGAGCACGGGATCTATTCATGAGTCACTGGTCGGACAGCGCGATTTTCTACCATATCTATCCCCTCGGGCTGTGCGGGGCTCCCCGCAGGAACGACTTCACGTCCCAGCCCGTGGACCGGTTGCGCCTCCTGGAGCCCTGGCTCGACCACATCAGGGACCTCGGCGCGAACGCGCTCTACCTCGGCCCGCTCTTCGAGTCTTCCTCCCACGGTTACGACACTGCGGACTACACGCGCGTGGATCGACGCCTCGGGACGGGTGAATCCCTTGCGCGTTTCAGCTCCGCGGCACACGCGAAGGGGATGCGCATCATCTTTGACGGGGTTTTCAATCACGTGGGGAGAGACTTCTGGGCATTCAGGGACCTGCTCGCAAACGGAGAGCGTTCGGAGTACGCCTCATGGTTTCACTCCCTTGCGTTCGGGAAGAAGAGCCCGTTCGGTGATCCGTTCTCCTACGAGGGCTGGAACGGTCACTTCGATCTCGTGAAGCTCAACCTTGCAAGCAGGGACGTACGGGAACACATCTTCGGCGCAATCGATTCCTGGGTCCGTGACTACGGGATCGACGGACTGCGGCTGGACGCAGCGGACGTGATGGATATGGACTTCCTGCGCGCGCTCTCCGAGCACTGCAAACGCTCACATCCGGACTTCTGGCTCCTGGGCGAGGTGGTTCACGGGGATTACCGTCGATGGGCCAACCCGCAAACCCTCGACTCGGTGACCAACTACGAATGCTACAAGGGCCTTTACTCGAGCCACGTCGACAAGAACTATTTCGAGATCGCCTATTCGCTGAACCGCCAGTTCGGCCCGACGGGGCTCTATCAAGGGTTGAAGCTTTACTCGTTCGCGGACAACCACGATGTCAACAGGGTGGCGAGCATGCTGAAGGAGTCGCGCCACCTGCACGCGCTCTCGTGCCTCTTGTTCACCATGCCGGGCATCCCCTCGATCTATTACGGGAGCGAGTGGGGAATCGACGGAAAAAAGGACGGCACGGACTGGCCGTTGCGGCCTTCCCTGGACCTCGATGCGCTCTCCCGGGCAAGCCCCCACCCCGAGCTTCCCGGAACGATCCGTCGCCTGGCCCGAATCAGGCAGGAAAGCGCGCCGCTTCGCGCGGGGGACTACGTGCAGCTCCACGTGAGCCATGAGCTGCTCGCGTTTGCCCGACGCGCCGGCAGCCTCATCGTGGTGGTGGTGGTGAATGCCTCCGGGGAGGAGGCTTCGGTGCGCCTGAGAGTTCCCGCGCCCCGGGACGGGCGCCTTGTCGACGTGCTGAACCCGGGGGATGAGTTCCCGCTGAACGGAGGCACGGCGAACGTGGATCCCGTGCCCCCGGGGTGGGCCAGGATCATGGAGGTGCGGTGAGCCCGCCGCGCGAACCCTACCTCGGGAGAGGGCCGTCCAGTTCCTCTCCACGGCCGGTGATGGAGAACACGACCCGTTCGCAGATGTTGCCGACGCGGTCAGCCACGCGCTCCAGGTTGTGCGCCACCCAGGTGAGCCTGTTGGCCTGTTCCGTGGTCCTGGGGTCCGTCTCCATGAACCGGATGAGCTCGCGGTAGGTCTTCTCATAGAGGGAGTCCACGACGTTGTCTTCCCGAGGAATGGACCGGGCCTCTTCAACGTCCTGGCGCATGAACGAGTCCAGCGCCCTATGAAGCATGTCGCACGCCGTGTCCGCCATCCGGGGAACGTCCTCCAGCGGTTTGATGAGGGTCTCTTCTCCCAGCATCAACGTGACGTGGGCAATCCCCTTGGCGTAGTCCGCGATGCGTTCAAGCTCGGTTGCGATCTCGAAAATGGCCGCCAGCGTGCGAAGGTCTCCCGCCATGGGCTGCTGGGTGGCAATGACCGTGAGCGTCTCATTCTCGATGGCATACCGCTTCTCGTTGATCATGCGGTCTTCGTCCATGATGGATTGGGCCTTGGCCAGGTCCCTCTTCTTGAGCGCCTGGACCGACTCCGTCACCGAGCGCTCCGCCATGGCTCCCAGGGTGAGTATCTCGTCTTTCAACCTCTGAAGGTCGTGTTCGAACTTTTCCCGCGCCATTCTTCAACTCCTTGGACCGGCCCGCTTCATCCCGAGCGCCCCGTGATGTAATCCTCCGTGCGCTGGTCCCGCGGACTGGTGAATATCTGCTCCGTGACGCCGAACTCTGCAAGGATCCCGGCCTTCTCATCGTTCAGCCAGAAAAAGCCGGTGCGGTCCGACACGCGAGCCGCTTGTTGCATGTTGTGCGTTACGATCACAATCGTATACTTCTCCTTCAACGTCCTCATCAGCTCCTCGACACGCAGCGTGGCAATGGGGTCAAGCGCCGAGCAGGGCTCATCCATCAGGATGATCTCAGGGGCCACGGCGACCACCCGGGCGATGCACAGGCGCTGTTGCTGGCCCAGGGACAGGGAGAGGGCGTCCTGGCGAAGAGAATCTCTCACTTCATCCCACAGATCGGCAGAACGAAGGCTCTTCTCCACAACTTCCGAGAGCGCCCGGCCGCGATGCGTGCCCATGACCCGGGGTCCGAAAGCCACGTTGTCGAAGATGCTCTGGGGGAAAGGGTTGGGGCGCTGAAAGACCATGCCGACGCGCTTCCTGAGCTCGACGACGTCCGCGTCTCCCGAGTAGATGTCAGCTCCGTCTATGCGGACGCTTCCCTTCGCGCGCGAGCCGGAGATCGTGTCGTTCATCCGGTTGAGGCAGCGCAGGAACGTCGACTTTCCGCAGCCGGACGGCCCGATCAGCGCGGTGATCTCCCGCTCCTGGATGTCGATGGAGACGTCAGCAAGCGCCAGGCGCTGCCCGTAGAAGAAGGAAAGGTCGTGGACGGATATCTTGCCCATCGTCAGCCGAACCTTCCCGTCACGTAGTCCTCGGTCCTCTTGTCGCGGGGGGACGTAAAAACCTGGGCGCCGCCTCCCCGTTCCACCATCTCTCCGGAGAGGAAGAACGCCGCGTAGTCCGCCACGCGCGCGGCTTGCTGGACGCTGTGTGGGACAATGACCACCGCATAGCGCTCTCGGAGCTCGAAGAGCGACTCCTCCACCTTCGCCGTCGAGATGGGATCCAGACCGGAGGTGGGCTCATCCAGAAGGAGCACCTCCGGCTCGAGCGCGAGGCTGCGCGCAATGCAGAGGCGCTGCTGCTGGCCGCCGGAAAGGCTCAACGCCGGCACGTCCAGCCTGTCTTTCACCTCGGCCCACAAGGCAGCCTGCTGGAGGCTGTGCTCCACGATCTCAGACAGCATGGCTGCGTCCCGCACTCCCGCCAGGCGCGGGCCGTAGAGTATGTTGTCCCGAATTGTTCCCGGGAGGGGAAGGGGGAGAGCGAAGACCATCCCCACCCGTCGGCGAAGCTGCGACACGTCCACGCCCGGCGCGTAAATGTCCTCTCCGTCCAGGAGGATGCTGCCCGTCATGTGCGCGTCATCCACCATGTCGTTCAACCGGTTGATGAGGCGCATCAGAGTGGTCTTTCCCCCTCCCGCCGGACCGAAAAGCACGGTCACTGCCTTGTCCGGGATCTCCATGGTGACCCCTTCGAGTGACGGCTTGCCGGAGTACCAGTAGCTGACCCCCTGGATCCTGATCTTGGGGACCATGGTCTCCCGGGAAACCCTCCCCTGCTGGCGCGGAGGAAGGGGAGCGCGGGACAGGCTGTTCGGCGCTACCACTGGCGTTTCCTCCTGAAGTGGCTGCGGATCACTGTGGCCACGATGTTCAAAGACAGAACCAGGGCAAGCAGCACGAGCGCGGTGCCGTATTGGACAGACAGGGGCATGCCAGGGACCTGCGTGCTGATCACGTAGAGGTGATAGGGAAGCGCCATTGTCTGGTCCAGGGGAGAGGTGGGAAGACGGGGAAGGTAGAAGGCCGCCACGGTGAACAGGATGGGCGCGGTCTCTCCGGCGGCGCGCAGAAGGCCCAGGATGACGCCCGTTATGATGCCGGGGAGGGCCTGCGGCAAAACGATGTTCCGCACCGCCTGCCAGCGCGAGCCGCCCAGGCTGGCGGACACCGTTCGGAACTCCTGCGGTACGGCGCGCAGGGCCTCCTCCGCGGTGCTGATGATGACCGGCAGAGTCATGATGGCCAGCGTGAGCGACCCGGCAAGGATGGAGGTCCCGAACCGGAAGAAAAGCACGAACATCCCGAGACCGAACAAGCCGTACACAATGGAAGGAATGCCGGCGAGGTTCACGATGGCCAACCGGATGGCCCGGGTGAGGCCCGTGTCCCGCGCGTACTCGGAGAGATAGATCGCGCCTCCAATGCCGATGGGCACGGCGACGAGCGCAGTGCCAAGGGTGAGAAGCAGCGTCCCGACGATGGCCGGCAGGATCCCCCCCTCGCGCATGCCCCCGTGCGGCATCGAGCTGATGAACTCCCAATTGATTGCGGTGATGCCTCGGGCAACAATGGTCCCCACCACAAGGAGGATGGGGGCCACCACGATGAAGGCAATTGCGCTCAAGAGGGTGAAGCCGAGGGTCTGCACGAGGGAGCGGTTCATCAACGCAAGCCCCCGCGGCGCTTCTTCTGGAAGATCGCCTTTGCCGCTGCCAGGTTGATGAGGAACGTGAGCACGAAGAGGATGATCCCGATCCCGAACAGGGCGTGGTAATGAGTGCCCCCCCGGGCAACCTCTCCCATTTCCGCGGCAATCGTGGCCGTCATGGTGCGCACGGGCTTGAAAAGGAAAGCCAGCGTCGTGGGCATCACCGCCGCGTTGCCCGTCACCATCATGACCGCCATTGTCTCCCCGATTGCCCTGCCCATGCCGAGCATGACCGCCGTGAGGATGCCCGAGCGGCCGGCCGGCACCACGACGCGCCAGATGGTCTGCCATCGGGTTGCACCCATGGCCAGGCCGGCGTCCCGGTAGCTTCTGGGAACGGAATCAAGGGCATCCTCCGCAACACTGATGATGGTGGGCAGCGCCATGTAGGCAAGGAGCAGGGCTCCGCTGAACGCCGTGAGGCCGGTGGGGGCTCCCAGCAACTGCCGCACCAGCGGGGCCACGTAGGTCATGCCGAAAAATCCGAGCACCACGGAAGGAATGCCGGCGAGCACTTCGATGACGGGCTTGAGGATCTCCCGCGCCCAACCTGGGGCCACCTCGCGGACAAAGACCGCCGTTGCCACCCCCAGGGGAAGGGCGATCACGACAGAGGCGATTGTCACGAGCACGGAGCCCAGGATCAGCGGCAGCGTCCCGAAAAGCTTGAAGGTGGGATACCAGAGCGTCGAGAAAAGCCCGTGCATCGGGACTTCGAAGAAAACCGGGACTCCTTCGCGCAGGAGAAAGAGGAATATGAGGATGACGAACCCTATCGTGGAAAAACCGAGCACCCGGATGAGCGCTTCCACCGCGAACTCGGTGACGGGGGCAAGACCTCGACCAACCTTGCGGCGGGGCTTTTCCCGCGGCGCTTCGAGAGGGGCCGCGCCGCTCATTTCCCGCTCCCGGGGAGCGGGACGAACCCCAGCTCCTTCACCTGTTCCTGGCCGTCGTGCATGACCCAGTCCAGGTAGGCCTTGATCTGTCCGTCCGGCTCACCGGAGGTGTACATGAAAAGCGGCCGGGAGATTGGATAGGATCCGTCACGGACGCTCTGCGCGGAGGGCAGCACGAATGGCGCGCCGGCCGTGCGGGCAATTGCCACCTTCTTCATGTCCGTGGTCACATACCCAAGGCCGTCGTACCCTATGGCGTTGGGGTTCTGCCTGACCTCGGAAGTGATCCCCTCCGAGGACGACATGAGAAGGGTCTCCGGTGAGAAGAGCTCAGGCCCGTTGGGGTTGCCTCTTCTCACGACCTGTTCCAGGAAGTAGACGTACGTGCCCGAGTTGGATTCACGGGAGAGAAGGACAACGGGGCGGTCCGCCCCTCCCGCCTGGTCCCAGCGCCTGAGCTTCCCGGTGTACATGTCGGACACCTGGCTGATGGTGAGGCCGGTGACGGGGTTGCTCGGGTTCTCCACCACCGCTATGGCGTCCAGCGCCACCGTGAAGCGCACCGGCATGATTCCGTTTTTCGCCGCGGCAGCGATTTCCTCCGTGGACATCTCCCGTGAGGCGTTTGCTATCTGGATCGTCCCGTTGATGAGCGCGGCTATCCCGGTCCCCGACCCGCCGCCCGTGACGGAGATCCGCATGTCGGGGCGAAGCTCCATGTACCGTTCCGCCCACGCCAGCGCGAGGTTCACGAGAGTGTCTGAGCCCGTGTTCTGCAGCGTGAACGGCGCTGCCGGACCAGCCTTTGCGGACGCGCTGGCGCCAGCCTTGCCTGAAGCGGTGCACCCGGCAAGAAGCGCCACGGCAAGCCACGCCGCCGCCAGCCTTCCTGCGCATTCGGATTTCCACACGATGCGCCGAGTCTCCCCGATTTGCGGGCGGGATGTCAAGAAACTGCATCCGGGAAAAAGGGTGACAACGGGCGGATTTCACGGTACCATGCGTCGTCGAGGAGGTGGCGGAATGTCGAGAGTCTCCCTGGCAGTTGCCGCGTGCTTGATGATGACGGCGGCAGTCGCTTTCGCGGACCAGTCGCACATGAGCGTGCAGGTGGAGCAGGTCAAAGTCCGCGCCACCCCGAGCGCCTTGGGCAGGATCGTGGGCACTCTGGCCTATGGTGACAGGGTCACCGTCCTCGACCAGCCCGCAGGGGCGCCGCAGAGCTGGCGCAAGGTCAGCATGGAGGAGAAAGGCATTACCGGCTGGGTCAGCCTTTCCGCCCTTACGGAAAAGGAAATCAAGCTGCAGGCCGGCTCGCAGACCGCGCAAACAGGCGCCTCCAGCGGAGAGGTCGCTCTTGCCGGCAAAGGTTTCAACGAGGACGTCGAAAAGCAGTACAAGGCTGAGGGGAACGTGGACTATACGTGGGTTGACCGGATGGAGCGCTACAATCCCACGGATGGCCAGGTCGCTGCGTTCCTCCAGCAGGGCGGCTTGAACACCACAGGAGGCGCGCAATGAGGAATTGCATCCGAGATCCTTTCCCTGGCCATCCTGGCCTGGTCCTTGTCCGCTTGCGCCAGCCATGGGAGGCGGCATCAGCGATCGGAGATGTTGTGCAGTGGGGCAAGCGGCAGCGAGCAAGTCGTCGACCGCGGAGCAGACAGAGTTCACTCCCGAGCAGGAGTATTACATCGGAAGGGCAGTTGCCGCGAACATCCTCGCCACCCGCAAGGTCTACGACAACAAAGCCGCAACGGATTATCTGAACGTCTTCGAGCGCTCCCTGGCAATCTACTCCGACAGGCCCGAGACATTCGGCGGCTACCATGTCCTCATCATGGATTCGGATGAGATCAATGCCTTCTCCGCGCCGGGCGGCCTCATCCTTGTGAGCCGAGGTCTGCTTCGGTGCGCGCAAAACGAGGATGAAGTGGCGGCCATCCTTGCGCACGAAACGAGCCACGTTGTTCTCAAGCACGGGTTGAACGCCATCAAGGAGGCCCGCAAGACGGAGGCGCTGGAAAAATCTTGCGGTGTTACTGGCGTGCCAACACCCTTGGCGGTTCCAACGTCCAGCAGCTCACGGACATCTTCAAGGACTCCATAGGCGATATCGTGAGCACGATGGTGAACAAAGGGTATTCCCGTGACCTGGAGTTCGAGGCTGACCAGATGGCCCTGAAGATCATGAGGAACGCCGGTTACGACCCGCGCGCGTTCGAGGGAATGCTCAAGGTCATGGAGACCAGGTTGAAGCCGGGCGGGTTGGATTTCGCAAAGACCCACCCGGACCCGAAGGACAGGATCGAGAAGGTGGATGAGACGCTTGGCAGCGAACTGGAGGCGTCACACGCCTCCGCAGGCGCAGGCCGCCCGGCAGGCACGCTACCAGGCCGCGCTCGGGAACATCTGGGCCGTGAGCAGGCGCAAGGAAAGTTCCTCCTGGTCTGCGCCGAGCTCTTCAGGGAGGCATCGTCGGGGTCATTGCGGCCGCCGTGGCGGCGGCGCTCTGGTTCCCGCGGGCCCTGGATGTATTCGAGTACCGCACGTGGGACATGCGCGCGCGGCTCCTGGAGCGTCCGGGAAAGGCCACCGGGCAGGTCGTCACGATCATGCTCGACGACAAGAGCCTCGCCTGGGGCAAGGACGTGAACGGCCTGTCGTGGCCGTGGCCTCGCGAGCTGTACGGAATCATTGCCGATTTCTGCAAACAGGGAGGCGCAAAGGCTGTCATCTTCGATGTCCTGTACACCGAGCCATCGTCCTACGGTGTGGATGATGACACGAGCTTCGCGGACGGTCTGAAGCAAAGCGGAAGCGTCGTCGGGGCCATGCAGTTGAGTGCCCTTGCGGCGCAGGGGCTGTCCACCACCTGGCCCGCCGGGGCTGCCAGCATCGACGTGAGGGGCCTGGATGCGTGGCTGGCGGGGAGCCATCCGTCCGGCGTAGTCTACGCCAGCGCCCAGCTTCCGATCCCCGAGCTGATCACGAGCGCACGGTTTCTTGCAACGACGAACCTTCCCTCCGACAGTGACGGAGTCTACCGACGCGAGCCTCTTTTCAGCGTTTTTGACAATCACGTGATCCCATCCGAAGCTCTGGCCGCCTGGCTCATCGGCAACCCATCGGCAGGCGCGCCCGCCATCAAGCCCGGCGAGCTGTCCCTGGGCTCCGTCCGTGTGCCCATCGACTCGAACGGACGGGCCATCCTGCGCTACCGGGGTCCGACGCTGACCCATGCGAACTACAACGCCGCACAGGTCCTTCAGGCGTACCAGCAGATGGCTGACGGGAAAAAGCCTGCCCTGGATCCGGCGGTTTTCAAAGACAAGTACGTGCTCTTTGGCTTCAGCGCGTCCGGACTTCTGGATCTGAAGCCCACCCCCATGAGCGGCGTGTACCCGGGAGTGGAAGTCCATGCCACGATGCTCGACAACCTCCTCTCCGGGGACTTCATGCGCCCGATGTCCGCCGCGGCCACCATCCTGCTCCTTCTCATCCTCTGCCTGGGGGCCGGAGTGGCCGTCTCCGCCGTTTCGAGGGCCAGCCGCGCCGCGTTGATTTACGTCGCCTTCATTCCGCTTGCCCCCATCTTCAGCGTTGTGGCGTACGCCTTGGGGTGGTGGATGCAGCTCTTTGCCCTGGAGCTGGGGACGCTTTTTTCCCTGGTGGGGTCCAGCCTTGTGAGCTATGCCACCGAAGGCCAGCAGAAGCGCTACATCAAGAGCGCCTTCCGGCAGTACCTGAGCCCCACGATCATCGAGGAGCTTATTGCGCACCCTGAGCGCTTGAAGCTCGGCGGAGAGAAACGGGACCTTTCCATATTCTTCTCCGATCTCCAGGGGTTCACGTCGATATCCGAGGCGCTCACGCCGGAAGAGCTGACGGTCCTTCTCAACGACTACCTGACCGCCATGACCGACATCATCCAGGAGGAAGGCGGCACCATCGACAAGTACGAAGGGGACGCAATCATTGCCTTCTGGAACGCTCCCCTTTCCCAGGATGACCACGCCGAGCGTGCCGTGCGCGCCGCGCTTCGCTGCCAGACAAAGCTGGATGAGATGCGGCCCGTCCTCCGCGCGCGCGTGAAGAAGGACCTCTACAAGCGGATCGGGATCAACTCAGGGCCCGCCGTTGTCGGCAATTTCGGATCCCACACGAAGTTCAACTACACCATGCTGGGAGACGCGGTGAATCTTGCTTCCCGGCTGGAAGGCGTCAACAAGCAGTTCAAGACGTACACCATGATTTCCGCCATGGTGAAGGAGCGGCTCGGAGGCGCGTTCCCGCTGCGCGAGCTTTCACGGATTGCCGTTGTGGGGCGCAAGGAGCCCGTCACGGTCTACGAGCCCATGACCGCGGATGTCTACGAGCGGCGCAAGCCGGTCCTCGAGGTGTTCGACAGAGGGCTTCAGGAATACTACGCCGGCAATTTTGACGCTGCCCGACGCATCTTCGAGGGCATAGCTGTTGATGACCCTCCGGCTTCCTGCTACGTGGAAAAGTGCCGCGAGCTTGCCGCGGCTCCACCCCAGGAAGGGTGGAGCGGAGTCTGGGTGATGACCCAGAAATAGAGGGAACCGCTCAACCCTTCCGGGCTTTCAAGCGCGGGGCGCCCGAAAAGCGAGCACGGCGTTCAAGCCTCCGAAGGCGAACGAGTTGGAGAGGGCGTATTCAACCTCAGCCGTGCGGGCGGTGTTGGGGATCACGTCCAGGTCGCACCGAGGATCAGGCTTGGTGAAGTTGGCCGTGGGCGGCAGCGTGCAGTTCTTGAGCGCCAGAACCGTTGCGATTGCCTCGATTGCCCCCGCTGCTCCCAGCGTGTGCCCGTGCATCGACTTGGTCGAGCTGACAGCCACGCGCCCGGCATGCTTGCCCAGGGAAAGTTGAATGGCGGCCGTTTCCATGGGGTCGTTCAGCAGCGTTGCCGTGCCGTGAGCGTTGATGTAACCGATCTGGTCCGGCGCAAGATCCGCGTCCCGCAGGGCTCCCTGAATGGCCCGGGCGGCTCCCTCGGACGCGGATTGCGTCAGATGACGCGCGTCTGAGGACATCCCGAACCCGACGATCTCCCCGTAGATCTTTGCTCCCCTGGCAATTGCCGCCTCACGAGGCTCCAGGACAAGAATGGCGCCCCCTTCCCCCAGGACCATTCCCAGGCGGTCCGCGCTGAAGGGCCGGCACGTGTCAGGGGCTACCACCCGCAATGCTTCCCACGCCTTGAGGTGGGCCAGGCTGAAAGGAGCCTCGCTGCCTCCGGCGAGTGCCATCTCCACGTCCCCGGAGCGCACCATGCGGAATGCCAGCCCGATTGCATGATTCGCGGACGAGCACGCGGTGGACAGCGTGAAGGCGGGGCCGGTAATGCCCATCTCGATGGAGATGTGGCTCGCTCCGGCATTCGCCATGACCCGGGGGACCGTCAGCGGGCTGAGCCTTCCTCTTTTGTGCAGATAGATGTCCCGGTTCCCGACGTCCTCGGACGATTTCCCGCCCACGCAGGATCCCGTGACAATGCCGGTGCGCTCACAGAGTGTCGGGTTCCACTCCACCCCGGCATCCTTGACCGCCTCCCGGGCCGCCACGACGGCGAACTGGGCGAACCGATCCAGAAAGTCCGCCTGCTTGCCCTCGAAATGTTCTTGCGGGCTCCAGTCAGGCACCTCTGCACCGTTTTTAAACTTCACCTCCGTCATGTCCATCTGCGTGATGGGACGGATGCCGCATTCCCCCTTGGTGAGCGCTCCCCAGAACTCGCGCGCATTTCTCCCGAGGGCGGACACAACGCCGATCCCCGTGACGACGACTCGTCTCTCCATCCAGGTCTATGCCCTGACCGCCCCGTCCGTTCCGGTTGCCGAAAGAAGCTTGTCCAGTTGGTCCACGGCCTCACGGACGCTCTTGATCCCGAGCACCCCTTCGTCCGGGATGCTCACGTTGAACTCCGTTTCCAGGGCGTACAGGATGTTGACCCCGTCGAGGGAATCGATCCCGAGCTCCTCGAATTTACTGTCGATCGTGACCGAGTCCGGGGGAAGTTTCTGCGTTTTTACAACACAGGAAATGACTCTCCCGATCATCTCATCAGTCATGGTTGCTGACTCCTCTGCTCGAATTGAGCCGTACCTGGCGGCGAAGGGGCGGGCTGCGTCCAGGCACCAACGGCCCGCGGCGCCGCCGACAACGTGGTCACCGCCCCTGGGGCGCCAGTCCCAGCCGGCTGATAGTAGTGATTATAGACCATGACGGCAACAACCTGCAACAACGCCCGTTGATGAAGTCCGACCCGGGAACTGACACGACCTGGGAACTGGCTTGACAAGCCCTCTTTTATGTGCTATCTGATATATCAGTTTTGCATTTTCAGCCCTGACCCTGCCCCACCGTTAGAGCATCACGTTCAGCATCGGGGCAGGTTTTTTTTTATTTTCCCAAGCAACATGTCAGCAAGCGCTTTCTTTTGGGCCGGGTTGACGACATCGAACCATGGGATCCCCGGCAGGAGCGCGGGATCCCAGGAAGAGGCGGCGGGTCCTGAGACGGCCACAACGGAGCGCGCGGAGAGACGTCGTGTTGCGAGAGTCTCTTGGAGCGCCGAAGGCTCTTTCAGACAAAGGACGACCGTTTGAGGATCTGACGGATCAATGACGCCCTCTGAAATGAGAATGTCGATGTCGGCCGGGAACAGGCTGGAAAATTCCCGCAGTGACTCTGGCGGCCGGCATCTTTCAAAGCGCGAGGTCCCTTCCGCGTGGATGGCCACGACCACGGAAGCTCCTGCCTCGGCATGACGGCGGGTATCCGTGCCCTGGGCATCCAGCGAGTCCGCGTGATCCCTCATTGTCTTCACCGTGCCGACCCGGTAGCCGCGCAGATGCAGCTCGGAGACGATGGCTTCGACAACCGTGGTCTTGCCGGAGCGCTTGAGCCCCGCGATTGTGACCAGATGCAATTGCTCCATGCGCGGGGGGAGTGTATCCTCTTTGCGGTGTGAGGTGAACCATGGAACGAGAGCTTTCCATCATGAACGGGGATGACCTCGTCGGGCTGAACGGTTTCGTGAAGAGCTTTGTGCTGAGCACGCTGCTCGGGATGCTGCGGTCACTGCATGACGTCGACGTCGAGCGGGAGATCCGCATCACGATCTCCGCGGCAGGCCGCCCGGACCGCGCCCACCTGTGACGAAATATGGCCTCCCTGAGCCTCGTAGCGTTACTATCGAGTACGATGAATCCAGGTGAAGGTTTTTTCGATTGATCGATCTGGAAGAGGCTTTTGAGATAATCCAGCGGGTGGAGCCCCGCTCGTCTCACGAAACGGTGCCTCTGGAGAAGGCCCTGGGAAGGGCGCTGGCCAGCGAGGTGCGCTCTCCCATTGATTCCCCGCCGTTTTCGAAATCCGCAATGGACGGATTTGCCGTCAGGTCCGATGACGGCTCGGTGAGCTTCCGCATTGTGGAGGTCGTCGCGGCCGGGGGCGCCCCCACACGCGGGCTTCGCGCAGGGGAGTGTGCCCGTATCATGACCGGCGCCATGCTTCCTCTTGGCGCGGGCCGGGTCATCCGCAAGGAGCTGGTGGAGGAGATGGACGGGAGCATCACGGTGATGGGACCGGAAACGGGGGACAACGTGATTCCCCGCGGCGCGAACCTGCGCGCAGGGGACACCGTTCTCCTTCCCAAGATGCTCTCCGCCCAGGACGTCGGGATCCTGGCCGCTTCAGGGTTCGCGTCGGTGGCCGTCATGAACGCTCCCTCGGTCGGCATCATTTCCACTGGATCGGAGATTCGTTCACCGGGAGAACCGCTGGGGCCCGGGGAGATCTATAACAGCAACGCCGCGCAACTCGTGGCCCAGCTTGCGCCCTTGCGCTGCCCTACGCGGTTTCTTGGCGTGGTGATCGACCAGCCAGCGCCGCTTTCCCGGGCCATCGAATCCGCGCTTTCCTCCTGTGAGCTGGTTCTCCTTACCGGCGGCGTTTCAGCCGGGGACTTCGATTTCGTGCCTCGCTGCCTCTCGGAGCTTGGCGCGGAAGTCCTGTTTCATGGCGTCGCGGTCAAACCGGGCAAGCCGACTCTCTTTGCCCGACGCGGGGAACGCTTCATCTTCGGCCTCCCGGGAAACCCCGTGTCCTCGTTCGTGATTTTCGAGATATTCGTGAAGCCGTTTCTGCATCGCTGGATGGGCCTGGACTGGAAGCCTCACGTTTTTCGCGCCCGACTGGGCGCGAGGGTGCACCGGAGGGGCGTGGACCGCACCGAGTTTCTCCCCGTGAGCGCCCGTGACGGGCGGGTCGTGCCCGTTGCTTACCACGGGTCCGCGCACCTGAATGCGCTGGCTGACGCTGACGGGTTGATCCGCGTGGAAAAGGGCGTTGACACGCTGGAAGAAGGAGCAGAGGTCGATGTTCGACCGTTTTGATCGCCCCATCACATATCTTCGCATATCCGTCACCGACAAGTGCAACCTGCGCTGCCGCTACTGCATGCCCCCGGAAGGCGTTGCGCCGCGGCGCCATGAGGACCTGATCTCTTTCGAGCAGATGACGGAGGTGGCCCGGGCCGCCGTGCGCCTCGGCGTCACAAAGATCAGGCTTACCGGCGGAGAGCCGCTCGTGAGGCGCGGCATCGCAGACCTCGCGCGGATGCTTGCCGACATCGAGGGCCTGGAGCACCTGGCCATGACCACCAACGGCACGCTCGTTGCGAAGTTTGCCAGGCCCCTTCGAGAGGCCGGGCTGGACAGCCTGAACATCTCCCTGGACACGCTCGAGGCGGAAAAATACCGTTCCCTCACCCGCGGGGGCTGCTTTGAGGATGCCCTGGCCGGCATTGAGGCGGCGCGTCAGGAGGGGTTCCCCGTGAAGATCAACATGGTCGTGCTGGAGGACACGCGGCCGGAAGAGATCGAGGGGATGAGACGGTTCTGCGTGGAGCGCGGCCTGCAGCTTCAGCTCATCAACCATTACGAGCTGGGCCGCGAGAAGACGGATTCCTACGGTTTCGACAGGCCCCCGTCCTGCGCCCGCTGCAACCGGATCAGGCTCATGGCGGACGGCATGCTCAAGCCTTGCCTTCACAGCGACCTGGAGGTGAAGCTCGATTTCTCCCGGCTGGAAGACAGCCTCAGGCAGGCGGTCTTTTCCAAGCCCGAGCGCGGCGGGACGTGCCGCAACCGCGCCATGTCGCAGATCGGGGGATGAGGATGGACTTCAGCCATCTCGATGCGGAAGGCAAGGCCGTCATGGTGGACGTTTCCTCCAAGCCGCGCGTTCGCCGCACCGCAAGCGCCGCGGGGACCGTCCTCATGCAGCCGGAAACCCTGCGCTTGATCAGAGAGAGACTCCTGAAAAAAGGGGACGCGCTGGCCGTGGCGCGCGTGGCGGGCATCTCGGCGGCGAAGAGGACCTCGGAGCTCGTGCCCCTCTGCCACAACATCAGGATCGACCATGTTTCCGTGGACCTTGCCCTGTGCTCGGAGGGTGTGGAGATAACCTCCCGCGCCGTGTGCACGGAAAGCACCGGAATAGAGATGGAAGCGTTGACAGCCGTCTGCGTTGCGGCGCTCACTCTCTATGACATGTGCAAGGCCGTGGACAAGCAGATGACGATCACCGGCATACGTCTCACGGAGAAGACGAAGGAAGACCACTCGTGAGAGTCGCCGTCATAACGATCTCCGACAGGGCTTCCCGGGGGGAATACGAGGATCTCTCGGGTCCCGAGATAGAGGAAGAGGTGAAACGACGGTTCGCGGATTCCGCGGTGTCCCGACGCGTTGTCCCTGACGAGCCACGGGAAATCCTGGCCGCCTTGCGGGAGGCTGAGGGATCGGATTTCATCCTCACCACGGGCGGCACGGGCATCTCCCCGCGGGACGTCACCCCGGAGGCGACAAGGCTTTTCATTGAAAGGGAGTTGCCGGGAATATCCGAGTCCCTGAGAGCCCAGTCCTCCGCGGAGACCCCGGCGGCCATGCTCTCCCGCGGCATTGCCGGCATCAAGGGCGGCACCATCGTGGTCAACTTTCCCGGCGCCGTCAGGGCCGTGCGCCTGTGCATGAAGGTGCTCGGTCCGGTCATGGAACATGCCGTGAGGATGATGCGGGCCGAGGGACACGACTGATGGGCGCTTCCGCGAAAAGCCTCGTGGACCATGTCTACGAACACCTCCTCGAGCAGATCATCACCGGCGCTATCCGCTACGGGGACACCATCAGCATCAAAGGCGTTGCAAGCCGCCTCTCGGTCAGCAGCATGCCGGTGCGGGAGGCGTTGAAGCGGCTGGAGTTCGAGGGCGTCGTGGACATCAAGCCTCGAAGCTCGTGCGCGGTGCGCGTCCCGTCGCGTCGGACCATCCTGGAGGTCTATGCGCTCCGCGAAGCCCTTGAGGTGTACGCCCTGTCCTGCTGCGGGGCACGGGTCTCGCGGGAGAGCGTGGCCCGCATGGAGCGGATCGTGAACAACATGCGCGGGCTGGGAAACGAGACGGATCCTGGGGAAAAAGAGAAAAAGGCAATTGCGCTGGACCGGGAGTTCCACAGCGAGATCTGCGCCCTTGCCGGCAACGAGCTTCTGAACTCCTTCTACCGGCAGCTCAGCCTTCGGGTCAACATGACGCTGATGCACGAGGGCACGTTCCACACAATGGAAAGAGACTGGGCGGAGATGCACGCGGACGTGCTCTCCTGCCTGCAAAAGGATCCGTCACGCGCCGTCGGTCTCCTCCGCAGCCATTTTGCGAGCGCGGCGGAGATCTGGAGGAAAGACGGCCGGGAAGAAGGCTGAGCGTTGCCGCATGCTTAGACCATGCCCCCCAGGAGAGCGAACAGGAGGACCGCCAGCACGATTGCCGTCACCACGCTGTAGAGCCAGTCGCGCTTCAGCAGGAAGGCGATGATCGACACAGCCACCCGGAAGATGGGGACGGCAATCAGGACGAGGAGGCCGAGCTGGATCACCGCGTCGGCGCGCAGGCTCGTTGCGGCAGCCAGAACCGACCCGATGTGCTCGAGGAAAGCAGGCTCCCCCCGGAACGATCCATAGTTCGAGATGACGCCGGCGCGCCGATACAGGTAAAAAGCTCCCCCCGCGGCGACGATGCTGGCAGCGACGATCACGCCTATCCTGAGCAGGTTGCCGATGATGTTTTCCACGCGATGATCGCTCAAGGTCGGTTTTTCACGCATTCCTAAAGCCCGCCCCCCACGCCCTTGTAGATCATCTCCGCCCCAAGCGCGGCGATGGTCAGCGCGAAGACGATGCGAAGCACCTGTGTGCGGGCCCCGGCCAGGAAGCGCGCGCCCAGCACGGAGCCGCCGAGCACGCCGAGCATGATGGGCATGGCGAGCCCGGGGTCGATGTAGCCGCGGTTGAGGTAGACGCCCGCGCTTGCGGCCGCGGTCACCCCGATCATGAAGTTGCTCGTGGTCGTTGAGACCTTGAACGGGATTTTCATCACACGGTCCATTGCTATGACCTTCAAGGCGCCTGAGCCGATCCCGAGAAGCCCTGAGAGGACTCCCGCCACCGCCATGAGCCCGAAGCCCGCGGGGACTGATCGGACGTTGTACGAGCGGATTCCGGAAGGGGTGGGGAACGTCCCGTTCATTCCCAGGCGCGTCGCCAGGCGGTCTTCAGGGACGTTCTCATGGTCGGCCGGAGGCGCGCGGAAAGTCTGGTATGCCGAGTACAAGAGGACGCAGCCGAAGATCACGGCGATGACCGACGGGGCCACGCGCAGGGCGATTGCCGCCCCTCCCAGGGCGCCGAGCGTCGTGGCGACCTCGAGGAACATGCCGATCCTGATGTTGCTGAAACCTTCCCTGACGTAGGCGGCCGCGGCGCCCGATGAGGTTGCGATGACCGAGACGAGCGAAGCGCCAATGGCGTAACGGATGTCGATCCCGAGCCCCAGGGTCAAGAGCGGGATGATGACTACTCCGCCCCCCAGGCCCGTGAGGGAGCCAAGAAACCCCGCGCATACTGAGGCCGCTGCCAGAATGGCGCTCAATTCAAGTGTCGTCATGTCAGGTTGTGATTTTGCCCGGGGAGCACTACGTTTTTCAAGAGGAGGCCGTTCTATGGATGATGTGGCAGGTATCAGCAAGCCTATTCGCGAGCACCTCGTTGCGCTTGTCCGAAGCTCGGGTCTTCCCGACACCGAGGAGTCCCTCCAGCGCATGGGAGCCGCGTGGCTTTCGAAGAGGCGGATGTTCGAGGATCAGGCCCGCGCCCTGGACATGCAGGAGCTTGCCTCTCTTGCCGCGGGCGACTCTCGCGGCGTCCTCCTGCTTACGTGGTCGGGCTCTCTGGTCAGCCTTGAGCCTTCGGGCTCGGAAGGGAGGCGCGGGGAGTACGCGAGCGTCGAGATGCGCACGGACGTCCCTCACGTGCTTCTCCTGAACCGCGTGGACTTCCCCCAGGGGCTTGCCGTGGACCGGGAAGCGGAGTTTTCCGCGGGGCCCTTGAAAAGGACTTCCGCGCTCCTGAAGATCGCGGCCTGTGATCCCGGCCTTCCCCCGGATGAGCAGGCCAGGCGGATCCGCGAGGCCACGATCTATCTCACCAGCGGCTTTGTGAAGATCAACCGGACCGTCGCGGCGCCGGGGACGGGTTTTCCGGAGCTCATGACGACGAAATCCATGATCGCCTACCTGGCGGAGAAAAACGCCTTGAGCAAGCGGCAGGCGCGGCAGCTCATCGAGGACTACCACATGCTCCTGCAGGCGGGAATGCTCCTGGGGCAGAGAGTCAGGCTGGGGAGACTCGGAAGGCTGTTTCTGCGGGAGCAGCCCCCTCGAAAAGCCCGTGTGGGCGTCAACCCTGCTACAGGCCAGAAGATCACGATTGCCGCCCGCCCTCCGCAGGCTGTGCCGCGCATGTCATTCAGCAAGCTCCTGAAGGATCGGGCCAAGGCCTGGATGCCCGATAACTCGTCTCACTGAAGGATTTCTTCGAGGCTCAACGGGATGTAGATGAACCCATAGGGAGTCTTGAACGTCGCGGTTCCGTTGACGGAGAAGCTCGGGTTCGGATGCTGAGCGAGATTGAGCGCCATGCTCAAGGTCTTTCCCGGAGAGTTCTCCATCTGGAGCGCAACGGGCAGCGTCTGCCCCGGCGGTATGTCGACGGAGCCTTGCGTGTGCAGCAGGGAGTATTTCTTTTCGTTTATGGCAAGGAAAGTCCTGACGGACAACAGCGTGATTGGGAAGTCGTTCGTGTTCGTGAGCTTGAAGTTGAGCCTGAACGCATTTGAAAAAGGCTCACCGTCTGACCCGACGTATGCCACGTCAGGCAGCTTGATGATCGGGATCTCCAGTGTCTGAGTGAAGGGCACGGGCTCCAGCCCGTAACGCGCGGCGGTGAATACCTGGCCGCGAATTGTCACCTTCAACCGCCCTTCCGCCAGGAGGTCTGGCGCCTGCGCCATCACGTCCTTCATGGCGATGTGAAACGGGAGGGAGATGGTCCGGCTTCCGTGGGCGTTCGTTTGATTGAATCCGGTCAAAGAGTCGGTGAACAACTGCTGGTCATACATGTCGGCGGCCCAGTCCACCTTCTGCACATCGAGGTCCACCGGCGCGTTGTTCTGGATGAGGACTGTCGCGTCGAACTCGATTCGTTGCGGGGAGAACGAGAGTGATTCGAAATTGCTGACGCTCACGGTGGGCTGCACGGTGACCATGGGACGCTGGCTCGCGCAACCCATCAGGGCTGCAGCCAGGCCTGCCAAAAGAGCGAACCGCTTCATGACGAACCTCCTAGAACTTGTAGCCGAACTTTCGCAGCATGGACCTTCGATCCATCCTGTCTTTGTCCTTCTCCACGCCCTTCGGCGAAAACCCGTCCACGACGCCCATGATCCCCTTGCCCTGCCCGGTGCCGCCCACGAGCACTTGGAGAGGGTTCGCCGTGGCGCAGAAGATGCGGCACACTTCCTGACATGACTTGATCTGGTTGAGGACGTTGATGGGATACGAGTCACGGATGATCAGGAAAAAAGAGTGGCCGGCGCCCACCGCCTCCGCGGCGCGGACCGCTTCCGCAACGAGGGTTTCATCATTGCCTTCAGTCCTGATCAGGCACGGACCGGAAGCCTCGCAGAATGCCAGGCCGAATTTCGCTCCCGGCACCGAAGAGCTCATGATCTCCGCGATGTCTTCAGCGGTCTTTATGAAGTGAGACTGGCCGACGATGATGTTGGCGCCTTCCGGGAATGTGACGGCAACCGAGGTGACGTTCACGTCCATGGCCTACTCCTCCCGCATGAGGTCCAGGGAAAGCTCAACCGCGGCGCACGGCATCTGGATGCCCCAGTTCTCGAGACACTGCGGATGAAGCTCCCCCATGATTCCGACTTTTTTTCCCTTGACGCGAATCTCCGCAGCCCTGCCGGGGATGAAACGCGGGTCCTCCAGGGGTGAAAGCTGCGGCTCCAGGGACATGTAATAGAAGAGCGCCAGCAGGTGCGCATCCACTTCGTTGAAGCCTGTCTCCCGGTCCGCCACGAGGAATGCCAGCGTGTTGTGCGTGCGGGACCCGTAGTTCTCTTTCGGGTCACGCACCACGACCTTGCCCACCTCGAAGATGCGGTGCGGGTAGGCGGCGTGCGCGGAAACGGATTCCGAGGTGAGGAGGTTCGGGAGGATTGAGTTTCGGACAATGTCGTAGCTTTCCGTCATGGGGTTGGAGATCTCGATGACGTCCCGCCCGTCAATGCCCATCCGTTCGACAAAATCCTTGCGCGCCCCCAGATACCCGTAGATCATCTCCTGGTATCCGAGGCCGATCATCGTTTCCCTCACGCTGCGCGCGTGCCATTCCGCCTCGGAAATCCGGCCCACCGTGAAGTCCCGGGGCATGACGGGCTCGAAGGTCTCCATTCCGCGCCCGATCATGATCTCCTCTATCACGTCCACGGGATGGAGAAAATCATTGCGGTACTCCGGCGGGGAGACGATGAGCTTTGCGCCGTCCACTTTCACCGTGTTGCCCATCTTCCTGACGTGTCCCGCGGCTTCCAACGGGGAGAACTTCTGGCCGAGCCGCTTCTCAGCGTCCGCCACCTCCACCGTGGTGGCCTTTTGAAAATAGAACGGAGTGACGATTGTGCGGCCGTAGGGGGTGTCGAATGGATACTGGACCGCCACCGGCATGACCGTGAAGCCCATGTCTGCGAAGTCGCACGCGGTGACCGAAGCCGCCATGAGGATGGTGTCCAGGTCAGGACCGGTCAGGTCGATGAATAGCCTGCTGTCTCCAATGCGCACGCCGCCAATGAGGGCGGAGTTGATGACGGGCGGGAACGTGAGGACCTCACCCGTGCCGTCAGAGAGAAGCGGAAACTTCGGGAAGCCCGCAACAAGCGGGCCGTACTCCCGGCCCTTGGGGTGCTGGGAAAGGATCTCCCGCATTGAGAGGGGTTTCTGGAAGTCCAGCGGGACGAACTTCGTTGCATCCGGATCAGCCGCGTCGTAGCGCACCGGCCAGTGGATGAGGTCCGCGCGGGAGACGCCCATGGCTATGGTCTTCCGCTTCCGACCGAAGTTGCCGCAGAGCTTCTCCTGGGACTGGATGATCTCCCGAAGGAGCGCGTCCGTGACCTCCTGCCCCTCCGCCACGAATGACGCGATATACGGCCTGATCTCTTTCAGTCCGGCGTCCACAACCACGCTCCGGTCATCCGTCTTCTGGATCTTGCCTTCCCGGGAGAAGAACGGATACGCGGGAATCTTGCCGCCGCGATAGATGGAAAGCTGGCGCGCAAGGCCCATGGTAGACCACAGGTCCGGCCTGTTCGTGTCATTCAGCTCGATGCGAAGGACGCCCTCTCCCTCCGGCCAGTCATCCAGCTCCGCCTTGGCCGCGGTGAGAAGCTCCGTAAGCTCCTCTTTGGTGAACCTTTTCCCGAGCGCGCGGAAGAAAAGCTTTTCGTTGACGTCGATTTTCGGCATGGTGTCAGCCCATCCTCCTGGTGCGCACGTCCTCAATGGAGCTCGAGAACAGGTCCCGGATGTCATGCAGCCCCATGGATGTCAATGCCATCCTGTCGATCCCCAGGCCCCATGCGAGCACGGGGACCTTCACGCCCAGCGGCTCGGTCACCTCGGGCCGGAAGATCCCCGACCCGCCCAGCTCGAACCAGCCGAGCGTGGGATGCTTGATGTGCACCTCCACGGAAGGCTCGGTGAACGGGAAGAAGCCGGGCACGTATTTCACTTCCTTTGCCATGGCCACCTCTTCCGCGAACATCTTGAGGAGGCCCAGGAGCGTGCGAAGGTTGACCTCTTCACCCAGGACGATCCCCTCGGTCTGGTAGAAGTCCGCGAGGTGAGTGGCATCCACCTTGTCGTATCGGAAGCAGCGAACCACGCCGAAGTATTTCCCCGGCACCTTCGCGTGCGGAAGCGTCTTGGCGGACAGCACCGTTCCCTGGCTGCGGAGGATGAGCCTTCGGGTGAACTCCCGGTCAAACCCGTATCCCCAGCCCCTGCTGCCCGTCTTCCAGCCGCTCTCATGCGTTGCCGCCACCTGGTCCAGCCAGGGCTGCTCGATCTCCTTTGCGTGCGTGGGGTCCTTCATGGAGTAGACGTCGTGGATGTCCCGCGCGGAGTGGAACTGCGGCATGAAGAGCGCGTCCCCGTTCCAGAACTCTGTTTCAACGAGCGGACCATCGAACTCCTCGAAGCCAAGAGAGGAGAGCTTGTCCTTGAGACGCTCGAGGAACACGCAGTAGGGGTTGCTCCTGCCGGGCAGCACCCGCGTGGGGGGAACGTCGATGTTGTAGCGGCGAAAATGCGCGTTCTTCCAGGCTTCCGTCCTCAGCATGTCGGGGGTGAGGTTACCCACCTCTTCTCCCGTTGTCCCCGCCTTCTGAAGCTGAACGCGCGCCTCCGCGCCCGAGGGGGTGATGACGTAGGACACTTCCTCCCGCTCCACCAGGCGGAAGAGGCTGGTAGCGCTTCCTCTTTTTTTTGCAAGAGAAGAAGCGAGCTCCTTTTCCCGGGGGGAAAGCGTCCGTTCGTCCAGCGCGCCGGCGTGGGCAGCCTTGGCCAGGAGCGCGCGCACGGCGTCCACGGAGCCGGTGGCGCCAGACCCCGGGGCAACGGCGGCGCGCTTCTCCCCGTCCATGCTGAGGACTTTTTCCTTTGACAGCCCGCCGAAAGCGGAACCCACGTCCTTGGGGTCCAGCCCGAGCTTCTTTGCGATCTCAGGGAGGCTCTGCGGCCCCTCCGCGGAAAGGAGCCTGATGATCCGCTCCTCATAGGTGCCTTTTTCCAGGCATTCCCTGCCGAAGTCCGTGATCTCGTAGAGCACCCGGGTGGCGCGGGACTTCTCCGCCGCGAACCCTTTTGCCGCCAGCCAGCTCAGCGCCTGGTTGGCCTGCCCGATGTTGTACGAGAGCTCCGCTATGAGGCTGGCCTGGGTTACCTCCGCGCCCTCCGCGGCGTGCAGAAGAACCTTCACCTCCAGGGGATGCAGTTCACGGGCGGGAGGAGATGCATTGCGCGCGTTCGCGCTCTGTGTGTCCATTGACGTCTTACCTCTGGAGTTTTTCCGCGAGGGATCTGAGGAAAAGGCCGACGTCGGTGACGATCCCGATGGTCTGGCCGGAGCCTCTGTCTGAGAGTTTTGTCACGACCGCGGGGTTGATGTCAACGCATATCGTCTTGACCCACGCGGGGATCATGTTTCCGGTGGCTATGGAGTGCAGCATGCTGGAGAGCATGATGACGAGGGACGCTCCCCGCGCCATGTCCATGTACTGCCGCTGGGCGCGCAGCATGTCCATCTCCGTCTCGGGCAGCGGGCCGTCGTCACGGAGTGACCCGGCAAGGAAGAAGGGCACGCCCGCCTTCACGCAGGCAAACATCACGCCTTCGGTGATGGCGCCCGCCTCCACCGCGCCGCGGATGGAGCCATGACGAAAAATGGCGTTGATTGCCCTGATGTGGTTGCGGTGCCCTTCATGAACCGGTTTTCCCGTGGTCAGGTCGATTCCGAGTGACGTTCCGAACAGGGCGCTTTCGACGTCATGCACGGCAAGCGCGTTGCCGGCCAGGAGGCCCGACACGTAGCCCTGGCTGATGAGGGACGCCAGCGCGGGGCCGCCACCGGTGTGGATGACAACCGGCCCTCCGACGATGATGACTTTTCCTCCGTCCCGCCTTTGCCGGGCCAGCTCCTTCGCAACCTTGGAGACGGCGACATCCACGCTTCTCTCGGAGGAAACGTCGCTCGTCATGAAACCGAACTCTTCGCTTTCTTCGTCTCGAAACAGGGGGAAAACCCGAACGGAACGGCTGGTGCAGACGATCCGATCCCCTTCCTTCACGTCACGGATCAAGCGGCAGCGCAGCCCAAGGCTTTCGGCAACGATCACCCCGTCCATGCGCATCTCGGTAACGTCCTGCCAGGCTCCTTCCCGGAAGACCTGTGTCCGCCGGTTGGTGGTGGCATAGAAGTCCTCGGGGACGCACGAATCCTTTGCTGCCAGGCGCAGGAGCGCCTCCCCGACGGATTTTTCGTAACAGCCCTGGGAGACGAGGAGGCCGGTGAGAGAGGCGAGCTGCTCGTCGCTGGCGCATTTCACCTCGAGCTCGAGACGGGAGGGGTCCGTGCGGACTTTGCCCATGTGGAAGGTGACGACTTCGTAGTCGGCGCCAGAGTCGACAATGAGGTTGAGCATCCGGGTGAGAAGCCCGGAGTCGATCAGGTGCCCTTCGGCGAGAAACCGCCGCGCCGTACCCTGAGGCATGGCTTCAGCCTACAGGTGCAGCTCTTTGGCGAACTGTTCGATTGCCTTCTTTGTGAAGGCGATCTTGTCCTCCGCGAGCCTGCGGCTCGTGTCGAAGTGGAGTTTCTGCGTGAAGGAAAGCTCGCGGGTGATGTAGTCCAGGACTTCCTTCATTGTCGAGTAGTGGTACCACACCACCGCGCCGGCGGCCAGGCGGGCAAAGCCCACCGCGCCGATGGAATCCAGCAGGTTGGCGTCGAAGAGAAGCATGGCCTCCGTTGTGGAGGGGGAGCCATCCGGCATGTGGTTGAGGATTGCGTCGATCACCAGCGGGATCTTGTCGGGGACGAACCCCGTCTCATGGAGGATTGCCTCCGCCTTTTCCGCGGAGCTGCGGGGGTGGCCTTTCGACATCTCGATGTCGTGGAGGAAGCATGCGGCGTGCAGAACGTCGTCATCATAGCTCGCTTCCTCTCCTATCTCACGGGTGAGATGGTAGACCCGAAAGGAGTGCTCGTATCCCGATTCGAGGCGACCTGAGGTAAGGTCCTTCGCATACTGCTGGATGAGCTTTCTCATGGAGGGAGTGTAGCTGAGAGCGCAGGGTGAGCGCAAGGCGACGTGTATCAGGCTATGCTTCCGAATATTATTTGGCAAATTGATATATTTGCCAAATACCATTTGACATAATACTCAATTGGCAGTATGATATATGCATGATCGATGCAACAGACAAAAAGATCATCAGTATCCTCCAGGAAAATGCGCGCCTCTCGAACGCGGAGATTGCCGACAAGGTGGGCCTCACCGCTTCCTCCGTGCATGAGCGCGTCAAGAAGCTGGAGAAAAAGGGAATCCTCAAGCGCTACGTGGCCATCGTGAACGCCGACATGCTGGGCAAGCCCATGCTCGCGTTTGTCCGAGTGAACGCGACGAACCAGACCATCAACGCGGCCATCCAGAAGCTGTGCGCGGCGGAACCCGACATCCTGGAATGCCACAATGTGGCGGGAGAGGACTGCTACATCCTGAAGATCAGGGCGGAAGGGCCGAAGCAGCTTGAGCGGCTCCTCATGGCAATCAAGAGCAGGTCGGATTCGATCAGGTCAGTAACGAACATTGTCCTTTCGTCGTACAAGGAAACAAATTACGTCGAGCCGGCAAGGGCAGAGATGGAAGAAGGGAGCTTATCATGAGCGGCGCCGATATCAGCATGATCTTTCAGAATGCCGCCAGAGGGGTGGCCGCAAAAGAAGCGCGGCCCGTGCTCCGACTGGCGCTCTTGCCCGGAGAGCTGCTCCGCATACCGCGCGCCCGCAGACACGTGCACGTGCTGTCAGGCACTGCCTGGATCAGCGAATGCGTCCGGGATGTAGTGGCGGACCGGGGGGCCTGTGTGGGCCTCTCGCGCTCGCGACACCCCGTGCTCGTTTCCAGCCTCGGCGCCCAGCCCCTTCTTTTCGAGATCTGGTAGGTCTTCAGATCGGGTACGTTGATCCAGGGACGCGCGCCGCATCCGCTCGCTTGCAGGAAGAGGCTTCAGGCCATATCATGGCGTGAAGCTGAAAACCCGCATGCGCATCCGCGAAGTCGCTTCGAAAGCAGACCTCAGGCGGTTCGTTTCGTTCCCCCGGCGTTTGTACCGGGAGGATCCGTTCTGGGCTCCGCCTTTGTGGGTGGATGAAAAGAGCGCCTACACTCCTCGAAAGAACGCCATCCTTTCGCATTCCGATTTTACGCTCGTCCTGGCGGAGGACGGCAGGGACGTCCTGGGAAGGAGCCTCGTCTACATCGACAATAACTTCAACGCGTTCTACGGCGCCAGGACCGGATTCTTCGGCGCCTTTGAATGCGTGGAGGACCTGTCAATCGCCTCCGCGCTTGATGAGGCGGCCGTTGCCTGGCTTTCCCGGCGGGGAATGCAGACGGTGCGCGGGCCCATCCATCCCATCTCTGAAAGCTGGGGGTTCCTCTCCGAGGGCTTCCAGGCCGCTCCGGTTTTCATGGCGCCTTACAATCCCCCCTATTACAACGATTTCATGATGTCTCTCGGCTACTCGAAAGCAAAGGATCTCCTTGCGTACGAGGCAAGCACTGATCGAGGCTACGACATCCCGCGCAGGTTTCGGGACTTCGCCGACAGGCTGCTCGCCCGCAACCCCAACCTGACCGTCCGGCGAATCTCCATGCGCAACCTCGCCCGTGACGCTGATGCCATCATGGATATCTCCAATGTCGCCCTCAAGGACAATTGGGGCTATGTGCCTCTGGAGCGCGACGAGTTCCAGGAGATGTTCCGAAAGCTGCGTCCCATTGCGGACCCTGATGCGGTCTGGTTCGTGCTGGATGAAGGAAAGCCGGTGGGTTTCGCCCTCGGGTTCCCCGACCTCAACATGATACTGAAGAAAGTGGATGGTCGCCTCTTCCCCCTCGGGTTTCTCAGGCTCCTCACGGGGGTCAAAAAGCTTCCGGACTACCGTTTGTTCGCCCTGGCCGTTCTGCCGCGCTACCAGGGCAAAGGCCTGGATGTGCTTCTCTATCTCCAGATATTTCGAGCCCTCTCGCCGAAGATACGGAGGCTGGAGGCAAATTATATCCTGGAGGACAACCTCAGGATCAGGAACGCGCTGGAGAAACTTGGGCTGGACCGCGTAAAGACGTACCGGGTCTATGAAAAGGGAATCAAGGCGTTGGCGTGACGCTGCCCACCTGGCTTTGACCATGGGTTTCCGGTTACGTATCTTTTCCTTGTGCCTGGCGTCCCCCCCGCGAGTACCCTTTTCCGGCGACTGCTAACCGCCGCCAGTGTTTCCGCGCTGCTCCTGGGGGCTGCTCTCGGGCTGGCCCTGGCCGCCACGAGAAATATCTCCGAAAAAGAGATGTTCGCTGACCGCGCCATGGCTCTCCCCACGAAGGTCCTCGACATCCATGACAGGGTGATCACGGAGTTCTTCGGAGACCAGAACCGGGAGTTGGTCACCCTTGACCAGGTGCCGCGCTACCTCATCGACGCCCTCCTCACGCGGGAAGACCGCGATTTTTTTTCCCATCACGGCTTCAGCCTCCGGGGCATGGCGCGCGCGCTTTTCAACATCGTGACCGGGCGCTACGTCTCGGGGGCAAGCACGCTGACGCAGCAACTGGCAGGACGCCTATACGCGAACAGGTCCGACATTTCCATCCGGCGCAAGCTCGTGGAGCTGTGGTGGGCAATCCAGATGGAGCGCAGGTACACCAAGCAGGAGATCCTCCAGATGTACCTCAACGAGATGCCTTTCGGGCACAACACGCAGGGCGTGCAAGCCGCCAGCAAGTTCTTCTTCCGGCATCCCGTCCAGGAGGACACGCTGGCGGAGTCCGTGATGCTCGTGATCCAGCTCGCCAAGCCCGGCCTCTATTCTCCCATCAAGAACCCGCAGCGCGCGCAGAAGCTGCAGCGACTCGTGCTGGATCAGATGGTGGGCCTGGGATACGTGACGCAGCAGGACGCGGACTCCTCCTTCAGCGACTACTGGTCGAAATACGATTACACCCGACCCAATTCCACCGCCTACTATGAGCGTGAGGACAAGGCGCCCTGGTTCAGCGAATACATTCGAAGCCAGCTCGAGGACATGCTCGGCGGCTCCTACGACATCCTCACTGACGGACTCGTTGTTCACACAACTCTCGATCTCGACTACCAGAAAGTAGCGCAGGAGCGCATGGCGGAGGATATCGAAGCGGTCAACAACCGCTACCTCGACCTGACGAAGCAGCGCACGGCCCAGGCGAGCGCGGCGCTTCTCCCGGTGATGGACATGCTGGGTCTGTCCTACAACATCGACGAGCTTTTGAACCGGGACCGCAACGTCTCCGCGAGCGCGAAGCGCCAGTACGCAACGAGCATCAATCCCGTCGTGGAGCTTGCCACGTCGATGTTCTCCCTGGACCGCCCCCAGGGCATTGTCGCCGCCGGGGATGCGGCCGCGTTCAACGTGGCCCGCCGGACGCAGGTGCAGGGGGCCCTCATCAGCATCGATCCGAGCAACGGGTACATCATGGCCATGGTGGGCGGCAAGGATTTCGGCGTGGACCAGTTCAACCGGGCAACGCAAGCGCGCGTGGAGCCCGGCTCCGCGTTCAAGCCGCTGTATTACTCCGCGGCCATCGATTCACGCATGTTCACCCCGGCCACAATGATCCTGGACGCTCCCGTTGTATTCACCAACCCGGACGGCACGCTGTACGAGCCGCTGAACTACAAGGGGGAGTGGCACGGGCGCGTCCTGATGCGTGACGCGCTTGCCGAGTCCATGAATGTGCCGTCCCTGAAGATCCTGGACGGGATTGGATTCGACGCCGCCATCCAGCGGGCAAGCCGCATGCTGGGGATCACTGATCCGGCGGAGATCGAGAAGACTTTCCCGCGTTACTATCCCCTGGGGCTGGGCGTTGTCAGCGTGTCCCCGCTTCAGATGGCGCGGGCGTACTCCGTCTTTGCCAACGGGGGCCGCGAGGTCGTGCCCGTGGCAATCCGCTACGTGGAGGACAGGAACGGCAAGGTCATCCTCGAGCCGGCGAAGAAGGTCCTGGAACAGGAGGCGCGCAAAGGAGACGCCGCGCAGATCATGAGCCCGCAGACGGCGTACATCATGACGAGCATGCTGCAGAGCGTCATCAAGGAAGGCTCACTTGGCGGCGTGGGCAACCTGCTGGACATATGGAGCGGCAAGAGCCAGCCGTACGCCGGCAAGACGGGAACGACGCAGAACTGGTCCGACGCATGGACAGTCGGTTTCTCCCCCTATCTGTGCACGGCCGTGTGGTACGGCTTCGACGAGGGAAACAGGTCTCTGGGAACGGAGCTTACCGGCGCGGCCATCGCGGGTCCGACCTGGGCAAAGTTCATGAAGGCGGTCCATCAGGGCCTGCCGATCAGGCAGTTCGACCGGCCCCCGACGGGGCTCGTGGACATGGAGGTCAGCGCAACCTCTGGTCTCCTCCCCACGGCGTACACGAAGAAAACGATTGACGAGATATTCCTTGCCGGCACGGAGCCGAAGACCTTCGACGAGGTGGATGAATACAATGCCAGCCGCGCCGAGACGATCGAGGAGAACCTCCGAAGGTCTCTCATCGACACCGACATGGCCGGCGCAGGCGCCGCGAAGCCTCCCATCGATGTGCCGGCCCCTGATACGAACCCACCGATCCCGCACAAGGGCAATCCGCTTCTCGACTGAAGTCACCGGTTAAAGCCGCCGATTGAAGCCGTCGGTTGAAAACCAAGAAGGGCCGCCGAGCCGTCGATGGTGACGCCCGCGGAAAACCGCGGGGTTGGATAGTCATGAGCAACGCAAGAATCGTCATTTTCGCGCTCGCCGCCATGACTCTTCCCCTTGGCGGCGCTTTTGCCAGGGGCGCGGGCGGCGTGACATGGAGCGACCAGCACTACGTCGAGGGGTTCAGCAACTCGACGTTTTCCGCAAGCGAGGTGGGGGGATTCGGGTACGGCGTCAGCAGCGGCGGCCAGCGCACCGGAGGGTTTGGGTACGCCATCTATTCGCCGCAAGGGACGGGGTCCGTTGTCGGGGGAGTCGGAGGCGCCATCATCGGCCAGGAGGTCCGCGCGGGGCCGTTCACCTTCGCAGTCAACCTCTGGACGGGTCTCGGAGGCGTCTCAGCGACTTTTGCGGGGACGCAGTCCGGGCTCGCCGTGCTGTTCGGTGAAGCGAACCTCGAGCTGGGAATTGCCGTCACGCCGTGGATGCAGCTCTCCGCGTATGCCGGCATGCAGGGCCTTGCCGACATCGATCCGCACAGCGGGATCGGGACGCGGCTGGGAACCTATTCGCCCGTGGTGGGCATGCGGCTCTCCTGGGGGTCGTTCAACGCGGCCTGGTAAGGCGGGCAACGCCGGCGCGGCACGGGTGGGTGCGCAGGGGGCGGCGCGGCGGCGACGCTGGCGCGGAAGGCGCGGCGGCAGCGGCGCGCTTGACCCGAGCCGGCTTCTGATCTAACGTCCGTGAGATGGCAGACGCGATCAACGATGTACGACCTTTCCGAGCGCTCCATTATGATCCGACTGTTGTCCCCGACGTCGGACTGTGCTTGTCCCAACCCTACGACGTAATCTCCCCGGCCCTCCAGCACGCGTATTACCGCCAGGACCCGCACAACGTGGTGCGGCTCATCCTGGGCAAGACCGAGCCGGGGGACAACGATGCGGAGAACCGCTACACCCGCGCGCGTGACTTCCTTGCCCGGTGGCTTGGGGACGGAACCTTGCGCCGCACGGTGCGCCCTTCCTTCTGGGTCTACGACCAGGAGTTCGACCTCCCGGATGAGGGCAGGAGGCGGATCCGGGGCTTCATTGGCCTGGTGAAGCTCCGCGATTATGAGGAGCGCCGGATCCTCCCCCATGAGAAGGTGATCAAAGGGCCGCTGGAGGACCGGATCAGGCTGACGGAGACCACGGCCACCCAGTTCGAGTACATCGTGGGCCTGTATCGGGACAAGGGCGCCAGCATCGACACCGTCATCTGCGACCAGACGAAGGATGCTCCCATCGTGGACTTCCTGGAGCAGCCTATTGGCGTGCGCCATCGCATGTGGCGCATGACGGACCCCGAGCGCTGTGATGTCATTCAGCGCACCATGGCCCGGCAGATGATCTACATCGCGGACGGCCACCATCGCTACCAGACCATGCTCACCGTCCGTGATCGAATGCGCGCGCGCCATCCGGATGCCGGTCCGGATGCTCCCTGGGAATACATCATGATGTTCCTCGTCAACTCCGAGCACGAGGACCTTGCCATTCTCCCGACCCACCGCATGCTGCACGGGATCAAGGTGGAGGACCTCTACCAGCTCGGCGTTTCCATCCTGGAGCACTTCCACGTGAAGAAGTACCCTTTTCGCGAGGACAACGAGCTGGAGGTGCGAAGCCGCTGGCTGCGGGACCTGAAAAACGTGGCGCCGGGGGAGCATAAGTTCGGCGCGTACGTCGTGAACACGGTCGGGTATTATCTGCTCACGCTGCGGGATGAGGAGGCGTACGAAGAGCTCGTCCGGCTGGATTTCTCTTCCGTGTGGAAACTGCTCGACGTGAACATCCTCAATACGCTGATCCTGGATCAGATCCTCGGGATAACCGAGGAGCAGCTCAATCTCGCCACCAATATCGCCTACACCAAGGACGTGGATGAGGCCGTCGCCAGGGTCCACGCCGGAGACATGGACGTGGCCCTTGTCCTGAACTCCACCAGCCTCGGGGACGTTCTGGCGATTGCGGAGAACAACGAGCGCATGCCGCGGAAGTCGACGTACTTCTATCCCAAGCCCGTCTCAGGCCTCGTGTTCTATCCCATGGCTTTCTGAGGCAACCCAGGGGCGCATCCGCCATTCCGGCGCGTTGACACCTGCCCAACACCCGCCCGGGGAAAACTTGGCAAGGAACCCCTGGCTGGGGTATACTGCCCATTCAATGGAAAGCGGACTTGTCGATGAGCTTCACGAGGTGCCGCTCGACAGGGAGAATCAGGACCTGAAGGAGATCATCGAGATCGCCTTTCAGATCACTGCACAGCTCGACATCGAGAACGTCATCAAGAATGTGGTCTGGAGCTTCGTGTCCAAGTTCCAGATGGAAACCGTCACCGTGCTTCTTCCTGGTGAGATGGAGGAAAGCGCCCCCCAGGTCATTTTCTATCGCGGGGTGAAGCGGGAGGACTTGTCCATCGATTTGCCGTCCGTGGTCCCCCTTCTTGCGTTCCTGGACAAGGATGAGTACAGCCAGATCCCTTTCTCCTATTTCCGGGAGAGCTTCCCCGACAAGGTCGTCGTGGAGAGATTTGCGGCCATGGGGATCGACATGATTGTGCCCCTGCGCACGGACAAAGGCTCCATCGGCATCCTGCTCCTGCCCGGCAGCGGGACGGGCTCCCCCTACGGCCTTTCGGACCTGCAGTACGTCACCCGCATTGTCCGCTTCGCCTCCATTGCCATTGAGAACGCGAGCCTCTTCCGCCAGGCCACCACGGACCGCATGACGGGACTGTTCTCCCATCACTTCTTCGAGAAGACGCTGGA
Source organism: uncultured Spirochaetota bacterium (assembly GCA_963845535.1). Classification (GTDB taxonomy): domain Bacteria; phylum Spirochaetota; class Spirochaetia; order SZUA-6; family Fen-1364; genus Fen-1364. The sequence goes on along the minus strand of CAWJSK010000012.1, from coordinate 770,182 downwards.
CGAGGAGCTGGAGCGCGCGCGGCGCTACAAGTCAACCTTCTGCCTCCTCATGTTCGACATAGACCACTTCAAGGACTTCAACGACATCTACGGACATCTCCAGGGGGACAGGATCATCCGCGAGATTGCGCGGCAGCTCGCGCGGTCCATCCGCCAGGTGGATTTCCCGGCGCGCTACGGAGGGGAGGAGTTCGCCATCATCCTCCCGGCGGTCGACATCAAGGGCGCGGTTGTGGTTGCCGAGAGGATACGGAGAAAGATCGAGACTTTCGCCTTTCCCAGCTCGAACGGAGGGCCGTCCCTGCACGTCACCGTCTCCGTCGGTGTGACGGAGTTCGATCCGGAGACGGAGTACGCCCCGTCAGAGGTCGTCCGTGAGGCTGACCGGGCCCTCTACCAATCCAAGGAGAAAGGCAGGAACCGCGTGACCGTCGGAGCGCCCCGCTCGGGGTAAGGCGCGCGGGGACCACAAAGGAACATCCGCAATGGTCATTGTACTCGAGCGCACAATCCGGGATCAGGACAAGAATCACATCAGGGAGTTCCTGACCGCCCGCGGATATACCATCCGCGAGATCGTGGGTCAGGAGGAGACCATCCTGGGCGCGGTGGGAACATCCGGGATGGACCTCCGAGAGGTTGAGCTGCTCCCGGGCGTTGCCCGCGTCATCCCCATCAGCTCGCCCTACAAGCTTGCCTCCCGCGAGTTCCGCAAAGAGGACACCGTCATCTCCATCCGCGGTCCCGCGGGGATTGTGCGCATTGGCGGGCTTCGGATCATCGCCATTGCCGGTCCGTGCGCCGTGGAAAGCCGCGAACAGACCATGGAATGCGCGGCAGCAGTCAGGGAATCCGGAGCCGTGCTCTTCCGTGGGGGCGCGTGGAAGCCGCGCACTTCCCCCTACGCGTTTCAGGGTCTCGGTGAGGAGGGACTGAAGCACCTCAAGGAGGCCGGTGAGGCGTACGGGATGTCGGTCGTTTCTGAGATCGTCACCCCGGAGCATGCGGACCTGATGAGGGACTACGTGGACGTGCTGCAGATCGGCGCGCGTAACATGCAGAACTTCGAGCTGCTCAAGCGCGTGGGCAGCCTGGGCAAGCCCGTGCTGCTCAAGCGCGGGCTTGCCGCCACCATCCAGGACCTTCTCATGTCCGCGGAATATCTCCTTGCCGCCGGCACCGACGACGTGATCCTCTGCGAGCGCGGCATCCGGACCTTCGAGACCTCCACCCGCAACACGCTGGACCTTTCCGCCATCCCCGTCGTGAAGAAGCTGAGCCACCTTCCCATCATCGTCGACCCGAGCCACGGGACCGGGATCAGGGCCAAGGTGCCGCCCATGGCGCTTGCCGCGATTGCCGCCGGCGCGGACGGGATCACGGTTGAGGTCCACGTTGACCCGGAGAAAGCCCTGTCCGATGGGCCCCAGTCCCTTTACCCCGAGCAGTTCGAGAAGCTGATGAGGGACATCGAGGCCATGGCTCCCGTGCTCGGCAAGGAGCTGGCGCGGTTGCCGGAACCGACTGCCGCCGGGAAGGTGACCGCTTCGAGCCGTGGCGCGCACGGTCGCGGCGCGGTGGAAGTGGGCCGGGCGCCGTCAAGCCAGGCAAGGCTGGCGGGCCCGCCGCTGGGCTGGCCGCGCGCACCGACGGCGCCGTGGTGGCCTACCAGGGTGAACGCGGGGCGTATGGAGAAAAGGCCATCCGCCATTGGTTCGCGGGCGAGGTGAAACCCCTTCCCGTCCCCGAGTTCCCGTCAGTGTTCGAGGCGGTGCTGGAGGGCAGGGCGGGTTTCGGGATGGTGCCAATCGAAAACTCGCTTACCGGCTCCATCCACCAGAACTATGACCTTCTGCTGCAGTATCCGGACATCAGGATCATCGGGGAACAGAAGATCCGAATCGAGCACAAGCTGATCGCCCTTCCCGGGGCATCGCTTTCGAGCATCAAGCGCGTATATTCCCATCCCCAGGGGCTTGCGCAATGCGGGAGGTTCCTCGAGGGCCACCCGGATTGGGAGCCCGTGGCGTTCTATGATACGGCGGGCGCCGCTCGCTTTGTTGCGGAGAAGAAGTCCCTGGAAAATGCCGCCATAGCAAGCGCGGAGGCGGCCGAGGTCTACGGTCTTGCCGTCCTCAAGCAAGGCCTCGAAACGAACGTCCAGAACTACACGCGGTTCTTCGTGATTGCGCGGGAGACGGAGGAGCCGAATGCATCCGAGCTGCGGGAGAAGGGCAAGGGGTCGTTCTGCTTCTCCGTTGCGGACAAGCCCGGCGCGCTGTTCCGCGCCCTCCAGGTCCTGGCGGAAAAAGGACTGAACATGAAGAAACTCGAGTCCCGTCCTATCCTCGGCAAGCCTTGGCAGTATCTGTTCTATATCGATGTGGACCTGCCGTCAGACCCGTCCGTGTTCGGCGCGTGCATGGGAGAGTTGAAAGGCGTTACGGAGGACCTGCGCGTGCTGGGGACCTACCGGGCAGGGTAGCCGGAGCCCTCGGCGGAGTCTCGCGTCGAAGCCGCGCGTCGAAGCCGCGCCGCAGTCAGCGCCTGCTCAGGTTGGCGAGGATCCGCCTGTAGAGTTTTGTGAACCTTTCGATCCTCCGGAGCTTGGCGCGCGCGTCAGCGCTCCAGACGCTTCGGGAGTGCTCTTCCACCACGCGGGAAAAATACCCGTGCGCGGCGCGGAGGAACGCGAGGCTGCTCGCAATATCCTCTTTGGCCGTATATCTCCGCGTGAAGCGCGGCACGCGCCCCGCGGCGATCTTTCGGTTTATCTCGGCGATTCCGTGGATGGCGAGCGAGAAGTTGATGAAGCCCTGCTTGTAATAGGCGTACGAAGGGTCTCCATGAGCAGCGATGGCCGAGTGCTCGAACGCGGACGCAGATGCACCCGATGCGGGTCCTGGTGCCGGTCCTGGTGCCGGTCCCCCCGATGCGGACGCGGGCGGCGCTGGCCCTTGCGACACCGCAGCGCCCATGAGCGCCGTGTAAGCTTCCGTCAGCGTGATAATGGCCAGATCTTGAAGCGGTTTTTTCTCCGGCGGGAACCGGTCGGGATGGTTTTCCATGACCAGTCGCCGATACGCCTGACGGATCTGAGCCCTGTCAGCCTGGGGAGGAACACCAAGAATCTGGCGGAAATACCCGTCACTCATCGATAATCCGGGATCAGGCAGGCGACTTCTGGGTTGTCTCCGCGCGCGCGCCGTTTCGCTGCTTCTCCGTCCCGGCTTCCGCCCTGGTCCCGAACTCATGCCGCCGCTGATTCGCTTTCACGAGGCTGTTGCGAATGGCGAGCAGCTCCAGCTTGATTCCCCGTACGCCTTGCTTTCCCGCCGTTGCAGCCTTCGACTGAAAAAGAGCATTGAACCCGGCAAGACGGCGGTGGATCAGGAGAAGCTCGTTCAGTTGCTTGTCCAGAAACGCGGCAAGGGAGGTCTCCGACGTCCCTTCCAGCCGCTTGTACGCAGGACCGGTCCCCGCGGAAATGGCGGCCAGAAGAGTAGCCTTCTTGCGGGCTTCCTGCGCGAACTGCGGGAAGCTCAGCTTCTCCGCCTTGGTGGTGCCGGCGAGCCGGTTCCGTGAATGTGATCTCATACGTGTGAGAATCCGTCTTTGCCCGCGCTCCCATCCCGAACAGGCGCCGCAGGGTCTGTCCGAAACCGCCCTCGCGGGGCAGGAGAAGCCGTTCCGTCTCTGAAAGAGATTCGATTGCCGTGACCAGTTCCTCATACGGGCGGGAGAGGATTCTCACGGCCTCCATCAGGATGGGCTTGCCTTCGCGCCGGACCTCGCTCTTCTGGGCGGGTTGCGCTTCCGGGATGGAAAGCGAGGCAAGCAATCGCGCCTTGCGGGACTCTGCGTCGCTTTCCGTCTCCTCCGCGAACAGCTCCTGCGCGAGCGCCGGATACCACGGCCGACCCTCCATTTCCTTGCTGAAGATCTTTCGCATGAGACGTACCGTTTCATCCTTCTTTCCCGACGCTCCCGGTTCCAGCGAGAGATGGGGAAGTGCGACGCGGCGCAGCTCCGCTTTCCAGGATTCCCTGTGGTACGTCACAACGTCGGCGATGATGGAGCGGCAATCCTGGAAAGCCCGTTCGATCTGCATCTCCTGGTCCTTGAGGATCTGCGCCGACATTGCGTCCGGTCCCAGGAGAATCTTCATGAAGGCGCGCGCAAAGGAGCGCGTGACAGGGCTGCCGGACGTCTCCGCAAGCTCCCCCCAATTGATGTAGCTGACGAGGGCGGCCAGCTTCTTCAGCCTCCCGAGCTTCAGTTCGCCCAGCGTGAAGACGGACTCCAACACGAACTTGAGCTGACGCCGAAAAGCGGCAAGGCGATAACTTGTCTCATCAGCGTTCTCGAAATCAGGCAGCGGGGCGTCACTGGGGACAACGATGTCCGTCTGGGTCTGTTCGTAGTTGTACGGATCTTCCCGAAGGAGACCTTTCCTGATCAGCATCCCCATGATGCTTTCGAAAAGGGTCTGGTAGCTCTGGATGGCTTCCCGGAGGCGCGGAATCTGCGTTCCCTCCAGCCACTGGCCGCGTCGGGAGAGTGCATCAGTGAGCTGCTGAAGGAATGCCGCTGAACCTTCCATTCTCCGCAATTATAAGGTAAAGTCAGAGGTGACGCAATGCAGCCGCTGCCACAGGAGGAGGGCGGGAATGGGTGAGGCAACGCAATTCCTGCCGGAAAAGCTGGTCATGGCCGTCCTCATCTCGCGGCCGCAGACGGAGCAGGAGCTCCTTGGCATCTTCGACAGGACGTGGGGACCCAGCGATTTTTGCAGCCAGCTCATGCCGTTCTCCTACACCGACTACTATGACGCCGAGATGGGACCGGATATCCAGCGCTTTTTCGTTTCCTTCCGCCGCCTCGTGGATCCCTCAATGATTGCTGAGATCAAGCTCCAGACCAATCGGGTGGAGGAACAGTTCCGCGAGGCAGGGGGGCGGAAAGTCAACATCGACCCTGGCCTCTTGTGCCTCAGCAGGTTCATCCTCGTGACAACCAAAGAGAGCGCCCACCGCATCCCTCTCTCGGGCGGGATCCACGCGGAGATCACGCTCCTCTTCCACAAAGGAAGCTTTCGCCCGCTCGAGTGGACGTACCCTGACTACCGCTCACCAGAATACCTTCACGTCCTCAACGAGATTCGAGGGTTGTACAAGGCGCAAACGCACGCCCATTCCTGAGGGCTGGCGAACCGTCTTCGCTTTGCCGGTGGAATCAAGCAACCAGCCGGCCTCTCTTGGAGGCGGGCCTGCAAGCAGCGCGCAGTTTCGGGCGTTGATTCCCAGCGTGGTGAAACCGCTGCGCTTTGCTGCCCTGCTGTCAATCGTTTTTCCCGCTTCGTGCGCGTTGTTCGGACCTCGAACCGACCTTCGCGTCAGGCTTCCCGAGCCGCCCGAGCAGTGGTCTCGCGCGTTCGCTGACCTCGGCTTCAGCCTGGTCTTCCGGGACGGAAGCGGAACCTGGCGGACGGTGACCGTCACGGACAGAAGCCAGGCGCCCGTGGTGTCATGCTGGAAAGCCGGCAACACACCTGTGCTGGCGTATCCAACCGCGGCGCGCGCCGCGGGATACCTGCGGCCGGCGGGCGGGCTTTACCCAGAGGACTGCGTTGACGGCAGCGGCAACTCCGAGATCACACTTTCGTGGGGTGACGGATGCCTGGCATATGTCTTCAAGCTGCTTGCCGAGCGCGGGTTCGACACTTCTCTGGTCAACGCCGGGAGGCTCGCTTCCTGCTTCGGGAGGCATGCAGATCCCTGGAGCCTGGACCTCGACGCAGTGGCGCAGAAGCTCGCCCAAGGTGACTTCAGCGCCTATGACATAGACCTGCTTCCGGCGCGGGACGTGACCCTGAGCCCCGGCGCCGGCGAATGGTTCCTGGAAAGCCCGTTCGCTTCAACCAACCTGATCATCACGGTGGAGAGCATGACACTGCCGGCGCTCAGCGTGGGAATGCACGCGCTTTTCTCCACGCGCGGCGGAGCGTTCCGCATCTGCGTCGGGGAGCGGGAAACCGTGACAAGGCCGCTTGAATAGGCCGCGTCTTCAGAACCGGATGATCCTGGCGTTCGTGAGGACCTTCGGTCCGGCTTCAGTCATCAGGACGTCGTTTTCCCAGCGGACCCCCCCGTGGCGGGGATGGTAGAGGCCCGGCTCAATGGTGAAAACGATGCCGGGACTGAGCTCCGAGTCCGCGCCGCTTCCTTGCACGTGAAGAAGCGGCCGTTCGTGCGCATCCAATCCAATCCCGTGGCCCAGAGCGTGTGGCATCCGCCAGCCCGCAGCCTGGAAAACGTCATCCGCCTTCACGGCCGGCTCGCGGGGGGAGACGTTGGGCCGCGCCGCCTGGAGCGCCGCGGCGTACGCTTTCTCCACGAGCTCGATCATGAGCTCCTGCTCTACCGTGAGCTTTCCGCGGGCAAACGTCATCGTCACATCGCTCGTGTAGCCATCCACCTTGACGCCGAAGTCCAGGATGGAAAGTCCGTCTCCTCCGAAAGGCTCCCCGCGTGGAGGCGGGGAACGGGTGGATGCCCCAGCTTCGGCCCGGCCCTGCTGCGAGCGTCTCGAACCCCATGCCCTCGGCACCGCGCGCAACGGCCTCGCGTTCCAGGAGCTCCGCCATCTCATGCTCGGTGACCCCGCGGTTGGAAGCGGAGCGCAGGTAGTCCGCCGCCAGTACGGAAACTTCATCCGTTATCCGCGACGCCTTCTCCAGCGCCGCCAGCTCCTCCGCGTCTTTTCTTGCGCGAAGCGCGCCCAGGCGCGCGTCCGCGCCGTCCGGCCTGATGATGATTTCGTGGTCGGGGAGGTCCTCGAGCAGCTCGCGGTGTCGAAGGAACGTGGTATGGCCGCCGAACTCCACTTTGCGTCCGCCGGATCCGCCGCCGCGCTCGTTCAGCACGGTGATCACCGCTTCACGGAAGGACCGCTTGAAGTCCGTGTAGGGGACGATCTCGTCAACGGTGGACATCTCTCGGGCCAGATTCAAGTCCCACGGGACGAGGACGGTGCGCGCGTCCGCAAAAACGAAGAGGATTGCATCCATGGGGTGGCCGCAGAGCCAACGCACGGAGCTTGCGCGCAAGCCCTCGAAATCGTCCAGCACGCAGGCAAAGATCCCCGACTCAGCGAGCCAGGAGGAGAACAGCGCCTGGCGCTGCCGAAACGCCTGCCGCGCCAGCTCAGACGGAGGCAACGACGTTTACCAGCTTGCCGGGAACAACGATGACCTTGCGGATCTCCTTCCCGTCCAGGAGCTCCTTCATCCTCGCGTTGCCCAGGGCTTTCTCCTTTGTTTCGGCTTCTCCGAGTCCGGCCGGGAGGCTCTCCTTTGCACGGATCTTGCCGTTGATCTGGAAAACCACCTCCACCATTTCCTCAACCGTCAGCGCCTCATCCCAGCGAGGCCAGGCCTGGGCGCCAACCGACGCGGCCCCGCCGGTCTTTTCCCACAGCTCTTCCGCCAGGTGCGGAGCGTACGGAGCCAGGAGGAGGATGAAAGGTTGCCACAGCGTGCGGGGCACGGCGGAAAGGCCGGTAACCTCATTCATGAAGATCATCATCTGGGCGATGGCGGTATTGAACTCCAGCTTTCCCGTGTCCTGGCTGACCTTCTTGATTGTCTTGTGGAGCAGCCGCAGGAGGGACTCCGAGGGCTCCTCATCATTCAGGGGAAGCTCCGCGGCGCGCCATATCTTTTCCAGGAAGCGCTTCACCCCGGCAATTCCGCGCGTGGACCAGGGCTTGGACACTTCCAGCGGGCCCATGAACATCTCGTAGACGCGCATGGTGTCAGCGCCGAAGCTCGTGATGATGTCATCCGGATTGATGACGTTCCCAAGGCTCTTGGACATCTTCACGCCGCCTTCTCCCAGGATCATGCCCTGGTTGATGAGGCGCATGAACGGCTCATCCGAGCCCACGGCGCCGATGTCGAACAGGAACTTGTGCCAGAACCGGGAGTACAGGAGGTGAAGCACGGCATGCTCCGCGCCGCCCACGTACAGGTCCACGGGCATCCAGTATTCGAGCTTCTCCCGGGAGGCGAACTCCTTGTCGTTGTGCGGGTCCAGGTAGCGCATGTAATACCAGCAGGACCCTGCCCACTGGGGCATCGTGTTCGTTTCCCTCTTGGCAGGGCCGCCGCACTTCGGGCACGTGGTGTTCACCCAGTCCGTCATTGCCGCCAGCGGGCTTTCCCCCGTTCCGGTGGGCTTGTAGGTTGCCACCTCGGGGAGCTTCAGGGGAAGCTGGTCATACGGGACTGCCACGGTGCCGTCCTTGGGGCAGTGGATGAGGGGGATGGGTTCCCCCCAGTACCTCTGGCGGGAGAATATCCAGTCCCGCAGCTTGTAGTTCACCGCGCTGCTGCCTATCCCTTTCTTTTGCAGCCACTCAATGATCTTCTTCTCGAACTCCGCGGTGGAAATCCCATTGAACTCCCCCGAGTTGACGGCAATCCCTTCCATTGGCTCCGCGGTTTCCAGGGGATAGGTGGAGCCGTCACGGGAAACCACTTGGACAATGGGGAGACGGAACTTCTTCGCAAACTCGAAGTCACGTTCATCATGCCCGGGCACCGCCATGATGGCCCCGGTCCCGTAGGAGATCAGGATATAGTCCGAGATCCACACGGGGATCTTGTTTCCGTTCATGGGGTTGATGGCGTAAGCTCCGGTGAAGACGCCGGTCTTCTCCTTGGCCAGTTCGGTGCGCTCCAGGTCTGACTTCATGGCGGCAGCGGATATGTAGTCCTGCACGGACGTCTTCTGAGCGGGCGTGGTGATCCGGGCCACCAGGGGATGCTCTGGTGCCAGCACCATGTAGGTTGCGCCAAAAAGCGTGTCCGGACGTGTCGTGTAGACCTCGATTTCCCCGCCTCCGGCGGCCAGGGCGAAGCGGACATTGGCGCCTTCACTGCGGCCAATCCAGTTCCTCTGCATCAGCTTCAAGGACTCGGACCACTGGAGCTTGTCCAGGTCAGCGAGCAGCCTTTCCGCGTAGGCGGTGATCTTCATGATCCACTGGCGCAGGTTGCGCCGGGTGACCGGGGTGCCGCATCGGTCGCACAATCCGTCCTTCACTTCCTCATTGGCCAGCCCCGTCAGACAGGAAGGACACCAGTTGATGGGCACCTCCGCCTCGTACGCCAGTCCCTTCTCCCACATCTTCAGGAAAATCCACTGGGTCCACCGGTAATACTCCGGCTCGCACGTGGAGATCACCCTGTCCCAGTCATAGGAGAAGCCCAGGGATTTGATCTGGGAGGTGAAGCGGGCGATGTTCTGCTCCGTGGACATGCGGGGGTGCGTGCCGGTCTTGATGGCGTAGTTTTCCGCGGGCAGTCCGAAAGAGTCGAAGCCCATGGGATGCAGCACATTGAAGCCGTTCATGCGCAGGTAGCGGCAGTAGATGTCCGTGGCGATGTAGCCTTCGGGGTGGCCCACGTGGAGGCCCGCGGCGGACGGATAGGGGAACATGTCGAGGATGTACTTCCTCTTCTCACGGGGCACTTTCGGGTCTTCCCTGGCCCGGAAGGTCTTGTTCTTTGCCCAATACGCCTGCCACTTCTTTTCGATGTCGCTGAACGGATAGCCAGTCATGCACGGGATGATACTGACAGGGGAGAGGGAGGGTCAAGCAAAGGGCGATGCAGGGGGCGACGCAAGGGGTCGCTGCGCGAGATGCCGGCGCGCGGTGCGGAGGGTCTCCCTGCGCGGGGGGACGGCAGGTGTACGATCTGGTATTATTTCTCTCATGGCGGACCGGGCTCCGTTCGTTTACATGGACAACGCGGCAACCAGCTGGCCCAAGGCCCCGGGCGTTGCCGAAGCGGTTGCGCGGTCCCTCACGGAGCCGTTGGGGAGCCCCGGCCGGGGGACACACGCGGGGGCGGTTTCCGCCGACAGGCTGGTCTTCGAGGCGCGTAGCGCGGCCGCCGAGCTGTTCTGTTTCGCGGACCCGGCCCGGCTGATCTTCACCCCGGGAACCACCGCATCTTTGAACCTCGTCCTCCGCGGGACCCTGCGCCCGGGCGCCCTCGTTGCGCTCTCCGCGATGGAGCACAACGCCGTCATGCGGCCCCTGCGCGCCCTGCACAAGGAGCTCGGGCTGCGCGCTCGCATTTTCAAGGACAACGGCTCGTTCCGGGAGGCGCTCAGGGAGAGACCGGATCTCCTCGTCTTCACTTCCGCCAGCAACGTGACGGGCGCGACCTTCCCTTTTGCGCAGATGGCGCGGGACGCCCTGCACATGTCTCCCGACACGCTGGTCGCAATAGATGCGGCGCAAAGCGCCGGGGAAGTCCCCGTTGACCTCGGCTCCTTCCCGTTCGATTTTTTTTGCGTCTCCGCGCATAAGGGCCTTCTCGGCCCCGCCGGATTGGGGCTGCTGTTCCTGGGCCCCCGCGCCGCGCCCGAGCCGCTCATCTACGGCGGCACGGGAAGCGACTCGGAGTCCGCGGAGCAGCCGTCGTTTCTCCCGGACCGCTATGAGAGCGGCACGCAGAACCTTCCGGCAATCGCCGGCCTGCTTGCCGCGGTGCGCTACATTCGGGAGACTGGAGTGGCCGCCCTGGCAGCCAGGAGAAAACAGGCGGCGGAATGCCTGCGGCGCGGCCTTGCGGAAATGCCCGGTTTCCGCGTTCACGGTCCGCAGGAGACCGAGGAGAGGCTCTCCATTCTTTCCCTGACACATGCGCGCATTCCGCTCGATGAGCTGGCACGGAAGCTCGATGAGCTGGGCATTGCCTGCCGGCATGGGCTTCACTGCGCGCCTGCCGCGCACGCGGCCATCGGGACGCTCCGGACGGGCGGCACGGTCCGCCTCTCTCCCGGACCGTTCACCACGCAAGCCGACGTCGACCAGACTCTCGAAGCGCTGCGCCGGATCGGAGCTGAATCATGAAGCTGACTTCCCTCTCCCGTTTCGCCGGCTGCGGCGCGAAGCTCGGTCCGGGGCTCCTCGACAAGGCGCTGTGCGGACTGAGCCAACCCTCCTACCCCGACCTGATTGCCGACTTCCGTCACAGCGAGGACGCCGGCGTGCTCAGGATCAACGAGACGCAGGCGCTGATCCACACGGTGGACTTCTTCCCGCCCATCGTGGATGACGCGTTCCAGTTCGGCCGGATTGCCGCCGCCAACGCGCTGTCGGACGTGTACGCCATGGGCGGACGGCCCACCACGGCCGCGTGCATTGTAGGCTTCCCCGTGGAGAATCTTGACGTCTCGATCCTCCAGAAGATGATGGAGGGCGGGCTGACGGCGCTGGAAGAGGCGGGCTGCCCGCTGGTGGGCGGGCACAGCGTAGACGACAAGGAGCTGAAGCTCGGGTACGCAGTCACCGGGATTGTTCATCCCGAGCGCGTGTGGCTGAACAATTCGATCCGAGACGCGGAGCGGCTCATCCTTACGAAATCGATCGGGACCGGGCTCATCACGACCGCCGAAAAGGCCGGGCTCGCTTCCCCGCAGGCTCTTGGCGCCGCAATCGATGGCATGAGCGCGCTGAACCGCGTCGCATGCGATATCTTTTCCCGCCATGCCGTTCGAGCCTGCACCGACGTGACGGGCTTCGGGCTCCTTGGCCACGCATGCGAGATGGCGGCCGGTTCATCGTGCAACGTACGCGTCTCCGCCGCCTCGGTGCCGCTCCTCCCGTCAGTGAGGCAATACGCGGCCATGGGCCTGGTGCCGGAGGGCACGTACCGAAACAGGAGCTTCCGCATGCCGTTTGTCGTCACAGCAGCCGGGATGGACGATGACCTGTTGAATGTACTCTTCGATCCGCAGACCTCCGGTGGCCTCCTTGCCGCGGTGGATTCAGCGGACGCTGACGCCGCGCTTGCAGAGCTTCGGGCTGCCGGCGTTTTGGCGGCCATCATCGGTGAGACCGTTCCCGGCAAGGGGATGGTGGAGCTTGCCTGAAAGCAGCGTGGAGCTTCTTGTCGTTCTGCCGGGGATTCACCAGACTTTGAGCGCCGAGCAGACGTTGAAACGCCAGGGCGTTGCGGTGACCCTCGTGCCGACGCCGCCCGTAGTGAAGACCGGCTGCGGCTTCTCGCTTCTCGCAGGCGCTGAGAAGCGGGAGAAGCCTCCGTGGTGGGAAGCGCTGGGTCTGCCGGCCGTGCTGTATCGCGTTGTCATGCGGGAAGGACGGAGGAAATATGAAGAGATCGATCGACGCGAAGGGGCTGGCGTGCCCCCAGCCGGTGATCCTCTGCAGAAAGGCGATGGTGGAAGCCGGTCTGGATGAGATCGAGGTCGTTGTGGACAACGAGGCGGCCCGGCAGAATGTCATACGATTCCTGAAGTTCACCGGCGCCGCCGAACCGGTGACGGCCAGCCGCGGCAGGGTTCATGCAATCTCGGCCCTGGTAACTGACGCCATGCGTGAGAAAGCCCGCGGCGGCGGCGCCAATCCTTCTTGTGATGAAGAGCCGCCCGCCGCGGCTCCCGACCGCCAGTTTGCGGGGAAGACAATCTTCCTTTCCTCGGATCAGATCGGACGCGGGGACGAAGCGCTGGGAAGGCTCCTGGTGCGCGGGCTCCTTCACACCATTGGCGAGCTGGACAGGCCGCCGCGCGCTCTCGTTCTGATGAACTCGGGCGTGCGTCTGGCAGCCGAGCAGGAGGAGACGATCGAGCTTCTTCGAAAGATCGAGTCACGCGGCGTGGAAGTCCTGGTCTGCGGCACCTGCCTGGACTACTTTCACCTGCTGGACAAGCTCCGCGCAGGCCGTGTCTCCAACATGTACGAGATCACGGAGAAGTTTCTCGGTCCGGGGGACGTTGTGACGGTCTCCTGAGCGCGCCGCCCGAAGCGCGAGGCTCGAGCTGGAAAAGGCCCCTTTCCCGGCCAAGGAGGAGAGCCGCCTCCAGCACGGCCCGCCCGAGGGCCCGGGCTTTGTCCGACACGGTGGATGCATATTGCGCTTCCCCGCGCGGGTCAACGTCCCCGATTTTCATCCCCCGGCGCACGGCAAGCCCATGGTGGATGAGGCCCCGCAGGCACCCGTCGAACGGCGCCGTCACCGTCAGGTCACCCACGCGCGCCACCGGCTCCCCTTTCCTGACGATGGCCCCGATCTCCTTCACGTGGATCACGTTCCCGTCCGCGGGGGCGCGCAGCACGCGTTCGGCGCCGCGGCCCCCGATCTCCCCGGGCACGCCGCTGTCTTCCCGCGCAACCCCCGCGCGGATGACGCGTCCCAGCTCGTGCCCGCGCGCGGTCTCGATCACGGCGTCCACGTCCGCTCCCGCGTCCGCGCCGGCGGTGAACCCCGGGCCCAGGCCGATCACCACGCTGCGCTCCGCGCGACCCGTGCCCGTGTTCCGCTTTGCCATGATTGCGTCCACGACGAGGTGCGTGGACACGCGCGACAGGATGGCTGCCCGCGGGTCCACGAGAACGGCAACGGCGCCTGCCTCCACCACGGCCCGCCATCCCTCCGCATCCGTCCGCACGGCCCGCACGCCTTCGACGGTGTGGCCGCCCTCGTAGACGGCTTGGGCGAATGACACCGTCAGCCGAATGGCAGTCGGCTGGGCAATCTCGGTCATCACGACGCCGAATCCCGCCCGGTGCAGGGAAAGGGCGACCCCCGTGGCCAGGTCTCCTCCGCCCTTGACGAGCGCGAGCAGCATCTCAGAGGCCGGGGGTTTCGTACACGACCTCCTGCTGCAAGGAAACCAGGCTGCCATCGATCCCCTGGGCTTTGAGGATACCCAAAGCCTCGGCCCCGATGGGTCGTTTGGCCGGCAGGTCTCCCTGGTTCATGACTACGTGAAATCCCATCCCGCGCACGACTCCTTTGCGACATCCGGCAGGATGGGCTGCAATGGCTGCCAGGGAGGCCGCGTCGAAGCTCCGTGTGCCCGGTGGCACGATGCCGGAAACCGCCTGGTGGTTATAGCAGTGCTCCTCGTCGATGGGCTCGCCAAAACCGGATGCCCCCATGAGAGCGAAGACAAGCGCGGTGCAGGCGGGAATGACGGGCTCCCGGCTCGTGGGTACCTTCAGAGGCTTGCGGCGCGACCCGTCCCCTTCCACGAGGAGAACCGAGTCGTCGCCGACCTCCATCCCGTCGAAAAGGGCGGGGTCGACCCCCGCGTATTTCCCCTGCCCGGCGAGCGCGGAGGAAACGATGAGCCGGACGGGCTCACGACCGCCGCATGCCTCCCTGAGATCCCGCGCGGCCGGCGCAAAGAAAACGGGGAAGCCCGAGAACTCCTCGATCCCCACGCGGGTGGTCGTTGTCATGCGCGGGCGCAACCCGCTCCGGGCGAGGATGCGCGCGACTCGGCGCATTGCCGTGGATTTTCCGCCGGCTCCCACAAATGTGTAGACAGCGCCGGGGAGGAAGAGCTTTTTCACGAACGCTTCGAGGTCCGCCATGCTTCCCGTCCTATTCCAAGACCTCGCCGTCACGAAGCTCGTAGATCCTGTGGCCCAGGAGCCTGGCTTCGCTTCGGTCATGCGTCACGAGGATGACGCTCATGGAAAGCTCATCCCGAAGGGCAAGAAACTCCCGATGAGTCTCTTCCCGCGTCCGCGTGTCCAGCGCGCTGAAAGGCTCATCGAGGAGGAGCAGGCGGGGTTTCGTTGCGAGCGCCCTGGCCAGGGCCAGCCTCTGGCGCTCCCCTCCCGAGAGGTACGGCGGCTTCGATTTCCTCATGCGCTCGATATGGAACCTCTCCAGGTACTCCACCGCGTCGCGCCTCTTGGCGCGCGGCATTGCCAGGGCCACGTTCTCCTCCGCGCTGAGGTGGGGAAAGAGCGCATAGCTCTGGAAGACGAAACCCACGTTCCGCTCACGCGGAGGAAGGCTGATCCCGCGCGTGGATGAAAACACCGTCTTGCCTTCCACGAGGATCTCACCTCGATCAGGGTCCAGGAGCCCTGCAATGCAGTTGAGCACCGTCGTCTTGCCAGCCCCGGATTCGCCCCACAGGATTGCGGTCATGTTTTTTTCCAGCATGAACGCAGCCTTGAGCGTGAAGAGGGCAAGCTCCTTCTCGAAGTTGATCAGCGTCGTGGCGGAACCCTTCCCCCGGTCCGTCCCGCGCGTTCGCCGGCCCCGAGCCTCTCATAGAAGCTCACCACGATCACGACGGCGAAGGAGAGCGCAACCGTAACGGCAAGGAGTATGTTCGCTTCCGCCTGCCGTCCGCTTTCCACCGCGGAATAGAGGGCCAGCGGGATGGTCTGCGTCCTGCCGGGTATGTTGCCGGCAATCATGAGCGTTGCGCCGAACTCCCCGAGGGCCCTGGCAAAGGACAGCGCCGTTCCGCTCAGGATCCCCGGCGTTGCCAGGGGAAGCGTGACGCGAAGGAAAACTCTGCCTTCCCTGAGCCCGAGGGTGCGCGCCGCGTTTTCCAGCTGCGTGTCCACGCTGCGCAGGGCGGCCTTGCAGTTCTGGAACATCAGGGGAAGGGACACGACGAAGGAGGCAATCACGGCGGCCGCCCAGGTGAAGACAACGGAAAGCCCGAGCTGGGCCAGGAGGGCGCCGACGGGGCTCCTTTTCCCGAAGAGAACAAGGAGGAGATAGCCGGTAATGGTGGGAGGAAACACCATGGGCAAAAGGATGAGGGACTCCCAGACCCGCCGGAGGCGCACGGCGCGGGAGGCAAAGAGCTTTGCCAGGCCCAGCCCAATCACCAACGTGAACGCGGTGGCGACCACGGCAACGCGAAGGGAAAGCAGGATGGGGAAAAGGAGGTTCATCTCAGGATGAACCCCGCGCTTCGAAATACGTTCCGCGCCGCGTCCCCCTGGAAGAACTCGATCAGTTTTTCGGCCTTATCCTTGTGCTTCGAGGCGCTCACCACCGCCACCGGATAGAGGATGGGAATCCCGACGGCGTCATCAGGGAACTCGAACAGCCGTTGTATGCTGCCCGGTGATACGGTGAGAGCATCCGTCAGGAAAACGATCCCCAGGGGCGCTGATCCATTCTGCACGTACTGGAGCACTTCACGGACGTTCCCGCCGAGGACCAGCTTCGACTTCACGATCGGGTAGAGGCCGTACGTCGTCAAGGCGCGCACCGCGTAACGGCCGGCCGGCACGGTGTCCGGATTGCCCACGGCCACGAGGCTTGCGCCGGAAAGGAGCGCTTTCAGGGCGCTCACGGCCGTCTCCGTTTCCGCCGCGCGCAGGGGCGAGGCGTGCGGGCCCCCGATCAGGACGACCCTGTTGGAGAGGAGGTCTTTGCGCGTGCCGGCAACCAGGAGGCTTTTGGCAAGGAGCTTGTCGACGTCCTCCGAGGAGGCGGAAAAGAACACATCCACGGGCGCTCCCTCCTCGATCTGGCGTCGAAGCGCTCCGGAGGCCCCGAAATTGAAAAGGAGCTTCGCCCCGATGAATTGCTCCGCCGGGGACGAGAGACTTGTGAGGACGTCCGTGAGGCTGGCTGCCGCCGAAACGACAATCTCCGGCTGTTCCGCGGAGGCCACCGGCGCCACGGCCAACGCCAGCGCGAGAGAGATGACGACCAGTGATGAAAGACTTTTCATACCCAGCCTCCTATGTATTATTAGCAGGAAGGGGAGATCATGAAAACAAGCGGCGGGAGCCTCCTCCTGGAGGCCGCGGCGACGTTCGGGCTGGAGGCCGTGGTCCGGGACGAGCTGCTCGCGCTGGGAATATCCGTCACGAGCACGATGGACAGGCGCGTGCTCTTCGAGGGGACGCCGGCGGACATGGCGCGGTGCAACATCAGGCTGCGGACCGCGGACCGGGTGTGGCTGCGGATGGCGGACTTCCCCGCCACGGATTTCGATGACCTCTACGAAGGGGTCCGCCAGGCCCCCTGGAGCGAGCTGGTCCCGCGCACGGCCGCCGTCGTGGTCAAGGCGCGGTCCACCCGTTCGCGGCTTGCCTCCGTGCCCACCCTCCAATCCGTCTCCAAGAAAGCCATCGTGGACGCGCTCCTGGGCGCGCGGGGACATCAGGGCGGTCAGCGCGCGGAGGAGAGCGGGCCGCTGTACACCGTCGAGGTCTCCCTGCTGCGGGACCGCGCCACGGTCTGCCTGGACACGAGCGGCCCGGGGCTGCACAAGCGCGGCTACAGGACGGAGACCGGCGCCGCGCCGCTGCGGGAGAACCTGGCGGCCGCCCTGGTGCTGCTATCCCGCTGGGACGCCTCGCGGCCGTTTGCCGATCCGCTGTGCGGCTCAGGCACCATCGCCATAGAGGCCGCGCTGATTGCCCGCGGCGCGGCGCCGGGAATCAGGCGCCGCTTTGCCGCGGAGGAATGGCCCGCGCTGCCCGCCCGCATCTGGCAGGATGCCCGTCAGGAGTCGCGCGACTCAGAGCGCCGTGAGGCGGGGGTCACCGTCGCGGCCTCGGACAAGGACCCCGCAATGGTGGAGGCCGCCACCAGGAATGCCGCGAAGGCGGGAGTCTCAGACAGCGTGCGCTTTCGGTGCGCGCCGCTTGGCGCGTTCCAGGCGGAGCAAGGCTACGGCTGCATCGTCTCCAACCCGCCATACGGTGAACGCCTGGGTGAGCGGCGGGACGTGGACGCGCTTTCGCGGGAAATGGGTGACCTGTACCGGAAGCTTGAGACGTGGTCCTTCTTTATCCTCACCGCGAGCACGGATTTCCCGAGGCTTTTCGGCACGCCATTCTCCAAGAACCGCAAGCTGTACAACGGCAACATGCAGTGCTACCTCTACCAGTGGTTCGGCCCGCTGCCGCGCGGATTACCGTGTTAGCACGGATTACCGGGCTAACGGACTACCGCGCTAACGCGGATTACTCGACCCGACGCAGCCGACAGATGAAGAAGCCCTCCTTCTCTGCGTCGGGAAAAAGCCGAAGCGCGTTCGAGACTCCCGGATGCAACCCCCGGGAGATGCCCGACCATGATCCGGGGATGGAGAGCGGAAGCTTTTCGGTCTCCAGCGCAAAGCTTTCCAGCGCCCAATGGATGACCTTTTCGTTCTCTTCGAGATTGAGAGTGCACGTAGAGTATACGAGGACCCCTCCCGGCCGGACCGCGTGAAACCCGCTTTCGAAGAGCTTGCGCTGAAGCCGGGCGCGATCAGCAATCAGCTTCCGCGACCAAGCCCGTGAGGTGCCGGGAGCGCCGACAATGAACCTGCCCTCTCCAGAGCAGGGGACGTCGAGAAGGACCCGGTCGAATGCGCCCGGCATCTCGCCTCCGATTCTTTCCCCCGGGCTTTCCTCACCTCCACGTTGCGGCATCCCTGGAGCGCCACGTTGTAGGAAAGTCGGCTCAGTCGTACTTCGTCGGGCTCGACCGCCAGGATGGAGCCGCTGTTTTCCATCAGCGCGGCCATCTGTGTTGTCTTGCCGCCCGGGGCGGCGGCAAGGTCCAGCACGCGCTCTCCCGGGCGCGGCGCCAGGGCGATGGCGGGGACCATGCTCGAGAGGCTCTGAAGATACAGGCGCCCCTCGCGATACCAGTCCCATTGTTCGACGTCCCGCTCCCGCAGCTCGGAGAGGATGAACGCGTGGCGGCTCCAGGGCACCGCGCGGAACTTCACCCCGGTTTCCCGCAGGAACCCGACGATCTCACGCGGGTCCGCCTGGAGCGTGTTCACGCGGAATGTCGTGGGGCGCCGGGCGCACATCCCACGGATGATCGCTTGTGACACGGCCTGAGGGAACGTCTGCTGGAGGTTTTCGAGGAACTCGCGCGGAAGGCGCTGGCGCGCCTCGCCAATCGATGCCGTTTTAGCCAATCCCACGCCGCCAGACTATCACATGTGCGCGAGTCTTGACTTTCACGCCGTGCTCCCGTAACGTTTTGATCGAGCATTTCATATGAACGCCCGCATTACCGAGACCTTTGCGCTTCGGATGGCCTTGCTGAGGGACGTCGTGAAGCCTTCCCGGATAGCGGGAAAGCTTGCCCGGTTCCTCGTCGCCGGCTTTGTCATTGCGCATGTCGTTCTTTTTTTCCTCGTTCTCCTGGCAAGCATGGCGCTTCTCCGCCTCAACCCCCAGGTCACCGCTCTCATGGTCTGGAGGGGGGTGACCGCCCACCAGAAAGCCCAGCAAGTCCACTTCGTTCCGTTGTATCACATCCCGCTCGTGGCCAGGAGAATGGTGATCAGGCTGGAGGACTACCACTTCTACAACCACATTGGGATCGACCTGGGAGCCATCAGGGACGCCTACCTCATCGACAAGTCGATCGGCTACCCGCTGTACGGCGGGAGCACCATTCCCCAGCAGCTCGCTCGGAACCTTTTCCTCACCCCCCGCAAGACATACCTGCGCAAGTACAGCGAGGCGCTCATTGCAATCGAGATGGATCTTTTCATGCCGAAAAACCGGATCCTCGAGCTGTACCTGAACTGCATCGAGTGGGGGAAAGGGATCTATGGGATTGGCGCCGCTTCCTACCATTACTATGGCACAAGCGTGGCGAGCCTTTCCCTGGACGAGCTGCGCCGTCTTGTAACGATCATCACGAATCCGGTGAGGTACAACGTAAACACATTCGAGAAAAGCAGGCAGATGCGGGAACGCTACGATTATCTTCTCAACCGGTTCCCTGATCCGCAGGCCGAGCCCACGGAGCCTGGGCCGCCTCTTGAACTGCCGGACCAGGGCGGCTCTCCGCAGCAGTTCCAGCAGATGCCCGTTCCGCCGCCTCCCTCCGCCGCGGCGCCCAGCCAGCCTTCGGCGTCCGGTGCGGCCACCCAGCCTTCCGCGCCCCGTCAGCCCACGGCGGCCATTCAGATGCCGGTCCCCACGGAACCCGGGCTGTAAGCCGCCTTACTTTCTATCTATCTCTTTCCTGTGGGCGTCGCACAACCTGTACAACATTCCCGTCAGGGGGTTCTTCCGCGTGACTCGTGCGCCGCATCTCACGCACAGGCCCTGGTCCCTTCTCTTGCGGTAAAGGAGAGCAGAGCGCTCCGTTCCCGAGGACTGGTAGCGGCTCACCTGGAGCCTGTATCCCTTGAACAACCAGGTGCCGATTGCCTTCTCGTCGCCGGTGCGCAGATCGGTGAACACACGCTTCAGAGCATCAGAGGTGATCTTCCTTGGTCCCATAGTGTGCCCTCCATCTGACTTTCACCCATGGGTTCATAATAGCATCACCTCCCGGGGAAGGCAAATTCGAGAGTCACGTCCGTAGAACTTCGCGCTGACGTATGGCGGGTTGTCGTGCGGCCGCGCAACGCACCGCCCTATCCGGCCGGCTGCATGGCGAGGGTCCCGACGTCGAGGAGTTTGTCGCCGCGGATGTAGTCGTACAGGAAGAACTCCCCCGGCACTTTCAAGCTTTTCCGGAACGTCAAGGGCTCATACCTTTCGTGCTCGAAGCCGATTGTCACCTGCATCCGCACGCTGTCGGAGTCACCGGTCTCCACGCGCGGCCAGAAGCTGAAGTAGCCGCTCGTCTGTTCGTTGGTCAGATAGGGATTGCGCCAGCCGCTTTCAGCGGGCGGCGACACCTGGTCATTGATCCAGAGGGTGGCTTGCGCCGAGATCACGGGCTTTCCATCCTGTGCATCCACGATCCGTCCGAAGATGTGGGGCATGTTGTAGTAGTAGAGAAGCTGCCGGGCGCCGTCCTCCGAGGCTGACGAGCGGGGAGGTCTCTTCTGGCCCACCGAGGCCCCGTTGCGCCGCCGCCGCGCAACCACCTCGATGGCCTGATTGATATGCGTGATCAGCTCGATCACGTTCACGAGGCGCTGCTCCTCCGTCCCATCCCCGCCCGCGGCCTGCAGGACCTCGTGGGTGAAACCTCGCTCGCTCGTGATGTACTTGGGGGGCGTCCTGTTGAGCACGTACGCAGCCACGTCCAAAATGAAGGAGCGGCTGGGACGCACGTCCGCCCTGTCCTTCAGCACCACCTTCACCGTTTCGAGGACGAGATCCTCATTATAATTCTTCAGGCGCATGGCGATTGATCCTTTTGCCTGAAATGTACCACTCCCGTGGGGGCTTTCCCAGTATTTCGAGGCGATTTATACTGCCGCGCCATGGAGCCCGACAGGATCCGCGCCATCATCTACGACTTCGACGACACCATCGTCGAAAGCGAGCGCATCAACGACGCGCTGTTCTCCGACCTTCTCCGCCGGGACTACTCCATCGAGCTCAGTCAGGCCGAGCTGGACTTGCTCTACGGCTTCTCCTGGAGCGGCGTGTTCGAATGGCTCTCCGTGAACCGCGGCTTCCACACGCCGCTTTCGGAAGTCTGGCGGACGTTCGTGCAAAAGAAAATCGAGTTTCTCAAGGGGAGGAAACTGCGCGTGGCGCGGGGCTTCGACAGGATGCTCTCCCTCCCGGTGCCCCAGGCCATTGTCAGCGGATCAACGAAGGCCGAGATCGAGGTGATGATGGACAATGCCGGCCTGCGCGCCGACAACGTGGACCTTATCCTGACGGATGAGGACTGTTCCCGCGGCAAGCCGGACCCCGAGGGCTTCCTCAAGGCGCTCCACGAGCTGAAAGCGCAGGCGCCTGAGGCGCTTGTGTTTGAAGACTCTCCTGCCGGAATAGAGGCGGCCCGCCGGGCGGGCGTGGCGGTTGCTTTCGTGTCAGAGCTCGCCTCCCGGGACAACGCTCGGCTCGCGGATCTGCGGTTCTCCAGCTTCGAAGAAGCCTATCCCTGGGTAAAATCGAGGATCTGAGACCAGCCTACATGACGGGTCTGAGCAGGGCTTCTTCTCTTTCTTTTTCGAGATATGCGCGCGTAAGGGCTTCCTCCGAGATAAAGCCCTTTTTGACTGCAATTCTGCCAAAGCGTTCGCGGATGTGGCCGGTCTGCTCTTTCTGCTCCCGCATGACCTCGTGCGCCTGGTCAAGCGTCATGAGGTTGTGGGATACGAGCCACGTTGCCAGTCTCATCCTCTTGTGTCGAGCCATTTCGTCTCCTTCCCCCCTCTTATATACTCGGCATATCCCGTCGACGTTTCTTTGACCCGAAAGAACTTCTTTGCTACCATGGCAAGCCATGAGGGTCGGGGACTTGCTGGCGGACAGGTACAGGATCGAGCGCGAGCTGGGCAGAGGCGGCGCGGGCATCACCTACCTTGTCAGGGACACAAAGGACGGCTCCTCGGCCGTGGCCAAGCTCCTCCATCTCGACCTGCTTTCGGACTGGAAAGCCGTCGAGCTTTTCGAGAGGGAGGCGGCGGTGCTCAAGGCGCTCCATCACGAGCGCATCCCCGCCTACAAGGACTTCTTCCGCGCGGAGCTGGAGGGCACGGCGCGGTTTGTCCTTGTGCGGGAGTTCGTGGAGGGGAAATGCCTCCAGGAAAAAGTGGAGGCGGGCTGGCGCGCAACGGAAAAAGAGATTTGCGACCTTGGCGTCCGACTGCTTTCCGTCGTGGATTACATCCATTCCGTGCGTCCCCCGGTGATCCACCGGGACATCAATCCGCGAAACATCATTCAGCGCGATGACGGGGAAGTCTTCCTGCTGGACTTCGGCGGCGTCCAGGATGCCATCCGCGTTTCCGGGGTGGCAAGCTCAACGATCATCGGCACTCCGGGCTACACTCCGCTGGAACAGTTCACTGGCCGCGCAACCGTACGCTCCGACCTCTACGCGGCGGCGGCCACGCTCCTCTTCCTTCTTACGCACAGGAACCCCGCGGACCTTCCCACGCGCGACATGAAGATTGACGTCCGCTCCGTGGCGGAGATCTCTTCTCCTGGTCTTGCGCGCGTGCTCGGGAACTGGCTCGAACCTGATGAGGCGCGTCGCACGCTTCCCGTCCCTGCCGCCGCGGCGCTCCTTCGAGGCGAAAAGGTTGCCGCGGCTGACGCCCAGAAGCTGCCGCAGCCTTTGCCGCACGGTTCCCGGATCAGCCTGGATGAGCGGGATGAGCGGTTGCACCTCGAGATCCCCGAACGCGGGAGCAGGCGGTCAGCCTTCGGAGGGTTTGGGATATTCTGGCTTGGTATGGTGGCGTTCTGGACGTATACCGCGACGAGCGCCGGGGCGCCTCTGGGCTTTCGACTTTTCTCGCTGCCCTTCTGGATCGTGGGAGCCCTCATCGTTTCCCGGTCCCTTTTCACCTTCTTCGGCAAGGTGGGTATCACCATCGAGGCGGACGGGCTCACCTACGCGCGGAAGTTCCTCTTCTTTCGCCGTGAGACGAAACTCCGGCTTGACGACGTTGGACAGTGCACTGTACAGGAGGGCCGATCATACTACCGACGCTCCGGGTATGAACGGGAGTACAGATCCCGCTCGTACCTCCTCATGGACCTCGGAGCGCGTACGGTGAGGTTCGGAGAATCCTTGTCCGGGCGGGAGCAGGAATGGATGCGGGACAGGATCAATGCGGAAATCCGCCGACTGAAGGAGTAGCGCTTCGCTACGCAGCCCCGGTACCCGTTCCCTGCGCCCCAATGCTTGACACCACCATCAGGCCGTTTTTAAATGGGTGAGTCCAAGGAGAAACGCCTATGCCTCTGATCGATGGGATCTTCTGGGGGGTCCTCCTCATTGCCGTCGGGGTGTGGTTCATCCTGCGGCGTTTCGTCCCTTTCCATGTCCCGGTAGTTCGGCTCATCGTTGCCGTCCTGTTCGTGTACGTGGGGATCCGTGTCCTGGTGGGCGGGCCGTTCATGAACCGTCCCCAGCCCTTTCTCGAATCCCACCAGAGATACACGGCAGGGTGGGACAGGGACTACAACATCATCTTCGGAAGCGGGGACGTGGACCTTACCGACGTGAGGCTGGGCGCGGGGGACCTGCGCACCCACGTGAATGTCGTCTTCGGGAGCGGAGTCCTGAAGATCGACCCGGCGCTGCCGGTGCGCATCGACATGTCCGCTGCGTTCGGCACGGTGGAGGGGCCTGACGGCCGCTCGGTCTCCTTCGGGGACACCGTGTATACCTCCCCCTCGTACAAGGACGGCGCCCCGGCGCTCGTTGTGCAGGCGGCGGCGGTCTTCGGAAAGCTCGTGGTGAGGTAGGAGTCGGCCATGCAGGTCAACAAGGTGGCGGAATCCCGCAACGTCCACTCGATCCGGGAGATGATCGAGCGCTTCAGTGAATCCATGCTGGGCGTCCCCGCGCTGACAATGAAGCGGGAGACCGGATACTGGACCATTACCTATGGGGAGCTGCAGGAGCACATCCGCGCCCTGGCAACCGCGCTGCTTGCATCAGGGGTCAGTAAGGCCGACAAGGTGGGCCTCATCTCGGAGAACAGAAGCGAATGGGTCATCACGTACCTTGCCGTGACCGCCGTCGGCGCGGTGATCGTTCCCTATGACATATTGTTGAAGACCGAGGAGCTGGCTTCCATCATCCGGGCAAGTGAAGCACGGATCATCTTCACGTCGGCCGAATACCAGGAGAAGGTGCGGAACGCCGCGGGGGACGCAGTGAAGCGCCTCGTCTTCTTCGATGACGTGCCCGGCGCACCCGAGACGTTTGCATCCCTGGCGCAGAACGGCAGGAGACTGATGTCAGCCGGAGACAGCGCGTACGCCCGCGCCGAGGTGGCTCCGGATGATCTTGCCGCCCTCATCTTCACGTCCGGCACCACGGGCACCCCCAAGGGCGTGATGCTTTCCCACAGGAACCTCGTGGAGAACGGAGACGGCGTGCAGATGACCACGCCGCTGGGACCGGGAGACAACTGGATCATCGTCCTGCCCTTCCACCACACCTATCCCACGAGCCTTGGTGTGTTTACTCCTCTTCTCAGTTACGGAAGGATCACCAGCGTCCCCTCCATGAAGACGAACGTGCTCATCGGGATCATGAAGGACACCGGTGCCACCTGCGTGCCTGCCATGCCCCTCCTGGTGGAAAAGATCTACAAAGGGATCCTGGCAAACGTGAAAGCAAAGGGGGCGCTCGTACGGGTCCTGTTCCGCCTCCTGTTCGCCGTGAGCTCGTTCTTCTTCAAGGTGCTGCATGTCAGGCTGGGGAAGCTGCTCTTCGCATCGGTGGCCCGTGAGCTGGGAGTCTCGAAGCTGCGCTTCTTCGTCTCCGGCGGCGGGCCGATTGCCAAGGACGTTATCGACGGGATGGATGCCCTGGGCCTCGTGACGTTCCAGGGGTACGGCCTCACCGAGACCTCGCCGGTGATCTCCAACACCTGCCCTGCGCACAACAAGCCCGGATCCGTGGGGCTGCCCCTGTCCAACGTCGAGGTGCGCATCGACGGTCCGGACCACAACGGCAACGGAGAGATCCTTGCGCGCGGCTCCAACGTGATGCTCGGATACTACGGAATGCCCGAGAAGACGGCTGAGGTCATAGACGCGGAGGGCTGGCTTCACACCGGCGACATCGGCAAGCTCGATGAGGACGGCTACCTGTACATCACGGGACGATTGAAGAACATCATCGTCACCAAGGGCGGGAAGAACATCTACCCCGAGGAGATCGAGAACCTTCTCCAGGCAAGCCCGCTGCTCTCCGAGGTCGTGGTGGTTGGGAAGCTGGACGCCGAGGGCGGCGAGTATCCCCATGCCATCATCTACCCCGACCCCGAAGTGCTGGCGTCCCTGCGGCCCGGGAAGAGCCTGAGTGATGAGGAGCTGCGCGGGATCGTGCGCGCGGAGATTCAGAAATGCACCGCGGGCGCGGCCCGCTACAAGATCCCGCAGAGCTTCGAGCTATCCGCGGTGGAGCTGCCCAAGACCTCCACGCGCAAGGTAAAGCGCTACCTGTTCGCGGAAGCCGCGCGCTGAGCCCGCGCCACCGCCTGCTGTCCGACCAACTCTTTCCTATGTAGATTCTCCCCTGGGAGGCCGAGATGGATGGAGGTCAGCCCAGCCGTCATGAAACGGCAACGTTCGGCGGCGGCTGTTTCTGGTGCCTGGAGGCGGTGCTCCAGCGGATCGAAGGCGTGGTGTCGGTGACCTCGGGATATGCCGGAGGCTCCGCCCCCGAGCCGACCTATGAGCAGGTTTGCACGGGAGAGACCGGCCACGCGGAAGTGGTGCGCGTCGAGTTCGACCCGCAGCTCATCAGCTACGAGGAGCTGCTCGATGTGTTCTGGCACGCCCATGACCCCACGACGCCGAACCGGCAGGGGGCGGACGTGGGGACCCAGTACCGTTCCATCATCGTCACTATGGGAGAGAAGCAAAAGAGCGTCGCGGAAGCCTCCCGGAAGAAAGAGCAAAAGAACTGGCATGATCCCATTGTGACGGAGATACGTCCGCTGGAAACTTTCTGGAAAGCCGAAGACTATCATCAGAACTACTACAACACCCACACGAGCGCCGGATACTGCCGGGTGGTCATAACGCCCAAGCTTCGCAAGCTCAAGCTGGAATAGAGACGGCTGCCCGGTTTTTGTTTAAATTTGCCGTAGCAACATACGGAGGTGGAAGAGTATGGGTAGCAAATACCTTCTCCCTTTGCTCTGTATCGTGCTGCTCGCATCCTGCATTCCGCTCTGGGCCAATCCTCGTGTGACTGACCAACGGGACGACACGAAGGGCAGTCCGATCGAGCTTTCGAGCGGAAGCCCCGGAGCAGGCGTTCTAGGCAGTCACGCCAGCCTGGTCTCCCCTCCGATCCTTTCGTCTGAGGGTTTTACCTCAGGGTATCTCCCTCTGCTTTCGACTCGTTCCATAAGCAAAGATTTGCCCGCTCACGTCGGGGTCCTCTTTCAGGACTGCTCCGCCGGGCCCGACTGCCTTTATGGGGTCGGCTTGATGGTGAGCTTTTAGAGCTCGGAGCGCCAGGGGTTGATGAGCTTCAGACTTGCCTCCCTCAACCTCTGCCGGGCTGCTATGTTGTACGCCTGCGCGAGTGCGCGCGCGGGCCTGGCCCGGTCGAAGTAGCCCCCTGATGCTCCGCCGGTGAGAGCCGTCGTCAGGACGGCGAGGATGGACTCCACGCCCTGGCTGACCGGCCCCAGCGGCGTGATACCCGCTTCACGCACCATGCCCGTGTCGAGGTAGGTCCCGGGGTGCAGCGCCTGGACCTGGAGCGTCGGATGGAGCGCGGCCAGGTCGAAGCTCATCATGATCAGGGCGAGCTTGCTCCGACAGTATGCCCGTACGCCGCTGTAACCGCGCTCACTCAGGAGGTCGTCGAAATCCAGGGCCTCCTGGCCGGCGGAAGCCACGTTGATTACCGCGAGCTTCGGCATGCCCCGGGCCAGCAGCTCCTCCGTGAGGAGAAACGGGGCCAGGTAGTTCACCGCGAAACGCAGCTCGTGCCCGTCCCTGCTCAGCTCCCGCCTGTTGCCGTCCCGCCCGAAACCGACGCCGGCGTTGTTGATGAGGACGTCAAGCGGGCCCGCCCGCGCCGCCTCACGGGCCAGGGTCGCGGTTTCCTTCAGGGAGGACAGGTCAGCGACGAACGTATCCACGCTTGCGCCAAGCCTGGCTGCCTCTTCCGCCGCGGAGCGGAGTTTCCCCGTGTCCCGCCCATGAAGGAGCAGCCTGGCGCCCGAGCTTGCAAGGGCGCGCGCGCAGGCCAGGCCAATCCCGCCCGTGGCGCCCGTGAGAAGGATGGTTGTGCCGCGGATTACACTCATTTTGGTTGACAAGCTCCCTAACAAATGGTTACGTGACGTGTCACTATATTAATAAATGTCATCCGCAATTGTAAACGATTACGTGCCCGGGTTTTTGCCCTGGCGTGACTCTCTGTAACAAATCTCAGAAGGCTGCGAGTATGTCCGACAGGGGAGTGCTGGAATTGGCATTTCATTTCACGGCGGGTTTCTGTTATCATCCCAAGGTGGAAAAATGAAAGCTTTTCGGCCCTATGTTGAACAGCTAGAAAGTATGGCGACTCAGCCCGCAATCGAAGGAAATGATTGGACAAAGAGCGTTGCCCTTGCACTTGACGGGGAGCCTGGTCGCCAACTCGCAGGTGTTCTGAGTCTCAAAACGCGTCGCAGGATTGGCGCATTTTTTACTGGAAGAACTCTCGCAAGGCGAGCTGTTCCACATTTCGACAGTTCAACCCTGATGCCTGTATTCTTTGATCCTACCTGCGGCGCCGGCGACCTGTTGCTAGCTGCCGCTCAGCGTCTGCCCGTCCTTCCCAGTCTCGTTGCTACCCTTGATTTTTGGGGTTCTCATTTAACGGGGTGCGACACCAATAAAGAGTTTGTGAGAGCGGCCAAGGCAAGGCTACTCATGATGGCGCGACAACGAACGGGAGATTCCGTAAGGTGCGAGATCTCAGAACTGAATTTGCTATTTCCTCTCATCCGAGTCGATAACGGGCTTACTGCCACTGATCTGTTCGTAAGAGCCTCTTGGGTCATTATGAATCCACCTTATGGCTTCGTAAAAGCGCCCAAAGGATGCAATTGGGCGGCTGGCAAGCTAACGGCGGCAGCAGTCTTCCTTGAGGCGAGTCTTATTAATTCATCTGCCGGAACACGAATTACAGCAATCCTGCCGGACGTGCTGCGCTCTGGAAGCCGCTTCGAGAGATGGCGAGATATGGTTTCCGAAAATAGTTCTGTAGGAAGTGTCCGATCTTGTGGGCTTTTTGATCCTTGGGCTGATATTGACGTATTCATCCTTGATACGAAAAAGAAGCCATTTCCAAAGAAATCTCAAAACCAGCTTTGGTTTGGCAGGCCAAACAAAGGGCAAATCCTTGTCGGCGATTTGTTCGACGTGCACGTCGGATCGGTCGTTCCCCATCGCCATCCACAAAGAGGTTTTGTGGTGGCGTACCTCCATGCACGATCGGTTCCTAGTTGGAGTCAAGTCAAACGAATCAGAGAGAGGCGGCGTTTTAAAGGACGCCTTTTCGAGCCGCCATTTGTCGTAATCCGCCGAACGTCTAGACCTGAAGATGGTCACAGGGCGATATGTACACTAATTACGGGAGCGCGACCCGTCGCGGTCGAGAATCACTTGATTGTGTGCAGTCCTCGTAATGGGCAGGTGAAGACGTGTCGTCAATTGATTCAAAGAATGAAAAGATCGAGGACTAGCGATTGGCTCAATTCACGTATTAGATGCCGGCACCTTACGGTTGCGGCAATAAGGGAGACCCCTTGGTGGGATAAGTAGCATGATCAAAGCACAGTTCCGATTTGCTCCAGACATTTTGCGTCGCCTTGGGGAGGAGTTAAACCCTCATCCGGATAGAGGAATTCTGGAGCTTGCAAAGAATGCTTACGACGCCGACGCACACTCTTGCACTATACTCCTGACGAATACCGAGAGAGCTGGCGGAACTATTACTGTAAGCGATGATGGAAGTGGAATGGGTGTTGACGAAATCATCACTGGCTGGCTTGTGTTGGGGCGTTCCGGGAAGCTAGTGGCTGAACGAACCATTTTGGGCAGAACTCCATCCGGAAGCAAGGGGCTGGGACGACTTGCTGCCTTACGTCTTGGGAGTCGAGCGTTGCTGACGACCAGGCCAAAAGAAGATTCGAGGCAAGAGCATAACCTGCTTATTGACTGGAAGGATTTTGAACGGGCGGAGATAGTAGAGGAAGTAAATCTAACAATTGAGTCCTCTCAACGAAAAGAAAATGATTCCCACGGAACGACGATCTATCTAGAAGATCTGACAACGGAGATCACTCGGTCTGACGTTAGAAGACTAGCGCGGGAGCTAATCCTTCTCGCAGATCCCTTTGGCGATAGCCCAGAGGGATTTAGGCCTGTCCTAATTGCGCCTGAGTTTGCCGAATTTGAGAAACTTGTTCAGCAACGCTATTTTGATGATGCTGAATATCATCTTATCGCGACTGTGGATAAAAATGGTCGAGCAAATGCTTCCATTGTTGATTGGAAAGGGAAGCAGATTTTTGTAACTACTCACGATGAATTGACCCAAGGAAGCAATCAGCATTATCGTTGCCCTTCCGCAAAATTCGATCTCTGGGTTTTTATACTTGACAGTACGACTTTCTCAACTCGGAGTTCAACAATTGGCGAGGTCCGACGGTGGCTTGATGTTTTCGGAGGGGTCCATCTATATCAAAACGAGTTGCGGGTTTCGCCATACGGAGATCCAGGAAATGATTGGCTTGAGCTCAACCTCGCTCGTGTACGTAGCCCTGAGGAACGACCTAGCACAAATACTGTGATTGGGCGCGTCGTCGCTTTTGACAGAAGCGCCGTCCTCCTTCAAAAGACTGATCGGTCTGGTTTTATCGAAACCGAGAGTTTTCGGGAATTACGACGGTTTGCGCAAGATACATGTGAGTGGATGGCGCGTAGACGCCTTGACGTCGCTCAAGCGCGGCGGGCAAAAGAAAGATCGGTCGCCTTGGAGGCGGAAAAGCCAACTAAGAAGAAGCTATTTGAAGCAATTGAAAGGGCTCATGAGCCGGCCCGCGAGCAAATCAAGAAAGCCGCAGAAGCGTATGAGCGCGCTCAAGAATCAGACAAAGACAAACTCCGACGAGAAATCCAACTCTACCGGACTCTTAGCACCGCAGGAATAACCGCAGCGACTTTTGCACACGAATCGAAAGGGAACCCCCTAAAAGCAATCACCATAGCAGTTGATGCGATTGAGCGGAGAGCCCGTGCTGCACTGGGCGTCGCCTATTCACAACAGCTAGAAAGGCCAGTCCAAACGATCGTCAGGGCTACAGAGAGGCTTTCGGTTCTTAGTGCGGTTACTTCGAAGTTGCTCGATCACGAAAAACGTAGACTTACGCGAGTCGAACTGAATCAAGTTATCCGCGGCGTGCTGGAGACTTTCAAGCCTTTCACAGAAGGCCGCGATGTTGAAGTATTAGCAACCTACTGCGAAGGTTCTCCCTATTTGCGAGGAAGTGAAGCTGCAATCGAGTCCATTGTTACCAATCTCTTGAACAATTCCTTGGCTGCTCTCGAGGAATCTACCGTTGGGAGACGCATTATTCATATTCAGACCAGCGTAGAAAGTGGCTTGTTCTCGCTGAACGTGCAAGACAACGGTCCGGGCATAATTGGCATCTCGAAGCGGGATATTTGGCTGCCAGGTGAAACGACCAGAAGGAATGGAACGGGCTTGGGCTTGGCGATAGTAAGAGACAGTGTTTCCGATCTTGGCGGGGAGGTCGACGCAGTTGAGCACAGCTTATTGGGAGGCGCGGAAATGATAATCAGATTGCCTGTATTGGGGAAATAGAAATGGCGCTGACTATTGAAGGGCGAAAAATCGAGCGCGTAGCTATTGTAGACGACGAGAAAGAATCCCGGGAAAGCTATGGCTACTCTATTGAAGATATGGGACTAGCACCGGTATTCGAGCTTGGCCCCTTGCGGAATCTCGAATCATCTCTAAAGGAAATCCATGCGAAAGCTGATGCGATTATTTGCGATTATCACCTGCGAATAAGGAGCTATTCGCCCTTTGATGGTGACCAACTTGTTGCCTTATCAAATATCGGGCGCTTTCCCGCTTTACTTTGCACAACTTACGATGATGCTGACATAACGCTCCTTCGAAGCAAGCGTCGATTCATCCCAATACTATTGAGACCATCGACATACAATCCAGATACTATTGTCAGAGGTTTTGAACGTTGTCTCAAAGAAAGTGCGGGCAAATACAACCCGAGTCGAAAGCCTTGGAGAACTCTTGTGCGCATAACCCAAGTGGATGAATCAGGGGAGTACTTCTACATCGTGGTGCCGGGGTGGAATGCCGATCAAAAGATCCGAATCTATTTTGCGGATTTGCCGCCATTGCTATCAGGCAAAATAGAAACTGATATGCGTTTCTACGCGCAAGTGAACATTGGCGCGGATAGTGCAGACGAGCTCTATGTATGTGAATGGGAAGTTCAGTAATATGCATTACAAAAGGCCGAGTCTAGCGGTACTTGACGTCGGCCACGGTAACAGCGCGGTGCTGAGCGACTCAGGGGGTGTTGTAGTAATCGATTCGGGAGCCGGAAGCGCCTTGTTAGAATTCCTCGAAACCCAAGAAATCAAACAAATAGATGTATTACTTCTTTCGCATGCGGACAAAGATCACATCGGAGGGCTTGTGGCCCTATTGGCCGCAAAAACTGTTGATATAGCCCGAGTTTGCCTCAACGGCGATGCCTCCAAAGGAACTGAGGTTTGGGATGATCTGCTATTTGTTCTTAATCAGGAATCTCTCAAAGGCAGAATAGTTCTCGAAACATCTATCGCACGCGACGACTTTGGTAAGTACAATCAGGGCTCCGTTCAAGTTCAGATCCTTGGGCCTAGCAAATACCTCGTTGGAAAGGGAGTAAACGGCAAGGAACGCTTCAAGCGCAAAATACGAAGCAACTCTCTGAGTGTCGTAGTACGTCTTCTGCTGGACGGAAAGCCTTTGGCTCTTTTGCCCGGCGATTTGGATGAGATTGGGCTCGACGACTTGCTCGCTGACGGTGCCGACGCCAGTGCCCCTTTGCTGGTTTTCCCTCATCATGGCGGTGGAACGGGAACACCAATAGAATCGTTTGTTCGAAAGCTTTGCGCTGCCGTGAGCCCTTCGACTATTGTCTTCTCCGTTGCTAGGGGTAGAGCGAAGCATCCATTGCCAATCATATTCAAAGAACTGCACAAGAATCTGAAAAACTTCCGCATCGTATGTACTCAGCTTTCAGAACATTGCGCGAAGATGATACCGAGGACTGAACCGAAACATTTGGTCGATTTATATTCTGAGGGGCGCGAGAATCGTAAATGCTGCGCCGGGACGTTGGTCTTGGATCTCAATAAGCCGGAAGCCCTTTTTCCGTTGCCCGCTGCACATAAAGAGTTTATCGACAAAAACGCTCCAACCGCCCTTTGTAAGCAGTAGACTTCATGACGGTCCTACCCTTCGAAGTGTTGCGGTGATTTATCCATTCTGGTAGCGTTGCACAAAACCATGCGCACACATGCCGCCATCCAAGCACCCTCTCGCGCTCCCGCCCTGCTCGCAGTCTGGGGGACCGTGATCTTCTGGGGCCTCTCGTTCGTGGCCTCCAAGACCATCCTCAACGCGGGCGTCCCGCCCATGACCATGGTCACTATCCGATTCCTCGCGGCCACGGTCATACTCAACGTTTTTCTTCGAAAGTTCGACCCGAGCGCGCGCCTGCGCCGCAAAGACATCCTGCCGCTCCTGGCGAGCGGGCTGTGCGGCGTGACAATCTATTTCTTCTTCGAGTCCCGCGGGATCAAGCTCACCTCTGCTTCCCACGCTTCGCTCATCATCGCGGTCATCCCGGTGGTCACCGTGGCCGCGGAAGCCATCTTCTTTCGCACGCGCGTCTCGTGGATGGTCGTTGCCGGGATTGCCCTTTCCGTGGTAGGCGTGGCGTTCGTGGTGGGCCGTCCGGGGCCGGAAACGCCGGAGCTTTCTCTCCCGCGGGGGACCTGTTCATGTTCGGCGCGTGTGCCGCATGGGTGGCCTATATCATCCTGAGCAAGAACCTGCACACGCGGCTGTCCGACATCGCCATCACGGCCTACCAGTCCCTGTTCGGGACCATCTTCCTGATTCCTTTCTGTCTCCTGGAACGCGGGCAGTGGGTCACCATCACCGCGGCGGCCTGGTTCAGCCTTGCGTACCTTGCTGTCTTCTGTTCAGCCCTCTCCAACTTCCTCTACGTGTACGCGCTCTCAAGGCTAGGACCCATCTCCGTCAGCCCGTACGTGAACCTCATCCCCGTGGTCGGGGTGCTGGGCGGCGTGGCGCTGCTGGGGGAGAGCATCGTGTGGATCCAGGTGGTGGGAGGGGTGATCATCCTTGCCGGTGTTCTGCTTGTGAGCCGACACCAGCCGGCCGGACCGCCAATCGAAGGCTGACCACCGAGCGCGCCGTCACGGCAACCAGGATGATGGCGCCGCCCAGGAGCGCGCGAGGTCCGGGCCTCTCTCCAAGGAACAGGAACACCCAGATCGGATTGAAGATCGGCTCGAGCACGGAGGTCAGGATCGTCTGAAGGGCCGTCACGCGCCTGACTCCGTAGATGAGAAGAAATGAAGGGATTCCGATCTGGACCACTCCGAGCAGGGCGAGCCCTGCCGCGGAGGGGAGGCTCGGGGCCGGCCCCCAAAGGAAGGGGATGGCGATGACGAACGTGATGGCGTGGCTCAGCAGGAGCGACTCGAGCGGAGAGCCGTCCTTCTGCTTGCGAAGCGCCACCATGGTCCCTGCGAAGAACACGCCGCTCACGATGGCAAGCAGGTTGCCTGCCATTCCCCCGGCCCCGAGCTTGTCCAGGAAGAACAGCACCATTCCGCCCAGCACCACGACGATGGTGGCCCAGTCTATGGCGGTGGCCTTCTCCCGGAGGAAAACCCAGCCAAGGATCGCGGCGTACAGAGGGGCGGTGTATTGGAGCAGGATGGCGTTTGCCGCGGTGGTCAGCTTGTTGGCGGCCACAAAGCACACCATGCAGCCGGCGTACGTGACGGCGCCGGCGACCTGCGCGAAAGACCACGTGAACCGGGGCCGCCGGATCACGGCAAGGATGAGGAGGCCGCCAATCAGGCTGCGCGTCCCGGCGATGGCGAACGGGTTCCAGTCAACGATTTTGATGAGGAGGCCCCCGGTGCTCCAGAGGAGCGCGCACGCGGTCAGGGCGAGAAGCGCCTTGCCTCTCTGGTTCCCGGTAGTTGGCGCGAGGGCTGTCATGTGTCCGCCCAGGATGCCCATTCAGCGCGGGAATTGCAAGGCGCCGCGCAGTTCTTGCGCGCGCGCCGAGGATGGATTACTGTGGAAGAAATGAGCGGCACTCCCGCTGCAGCCGAGCTTGTCTGCCGGGTCCTCATCGTCGATGATGAGAAAGCCATCCTCGACGTGCTTTCGATGTTTCTCCAGCGCATGGGGTGCGCCGTCGACGCCACAACCCGCGGGTCAACGGCCATAACGCTCGCGCAGAAAACAAGCTACGACCTGATCGTGCTCGACCTGAAGATGCCGGAGATGGACGGGCTCAGCGTGCTGCAGGAGATCAGGAAGATCGATGAGAGCGCATCCGTCATCATCCTGACGGCCTACGGCGCGGTGAAGACCGCCGTGGAGGCAATGAAGCTCGGGGCTGAGGAGTACATGCTGAAGCCCCTGCAGCTCGAAGCTTTCGGGTTGATCATCAAGAGGATCCTCGAGTACCGCAGGCTCAAGCGTGAATACAACGCGCTGCGGGAGTCCCTTGCCCTTTCGGGCGGCGGCGGGGCCATCATTGCCAGGAGCAAGAAGATGCTCGACATCTTCCAGCTCGTGGAGAAGGTGGCGCCGCTTCGAAGCACCGTGCTGCTGCAGGGGGAAAGCGGGACGGGCAAGGAGCTCCTGGCCAGGTCCATCCACGAGAAGAGCCCGAGGGCCGGGAAAAGGTTCGTCGGCATCAACTGCGGGGTGATCCCGGTGAACCTGCTTGAAAGCGAGCTGTTCGGCTACGAGCGCGGCGCGTTCACGGGCGCTGACAGCCGCAAGATCGGCTATTTCGAAGCCGCGGACGGCGGCACGATCTTCCTCGATGAGATCAGCGAGATGTCCGGGGAGCTGCAGGTGAAGCTGCTCCGCGTCCTGCAGGAGCACAGTTTCCAGCGCCTGGGCGGCACGGAGGACATCGCGAACGACGTGCGCGTCATTGCATCCACCAACCGGGAATTGGAGCAGGAAGTCCAGGAAGGCAGATTCCGCAAAGACCTGTACTATCGTATCAACGTCATCACGGTCCACGTGCCGCCGCTTCGAGAACGCACGGAAGACGTGTCGCTCCTGGCGTATCACTTCCTTCGCCGTTACGCGCTGGAGTTCCAGAAGGACGTGAAAGGGATTTCTTCTGAGGTTATGAACGCGTTCCTTCGCTACAGATGGGACGGCAACATCCGAGAGCTCGAGAACGTGGTGGAGCGCGCCGTGGCCGTCACCGAGGGGACCGAGCTACTCCCGAAGGACCTGCCGGCCAACCTGCGGGACCTTCCCGCCAGCCCTGGCCCCCTGGCGGACAGCCTGGTCAAGCCGTTTGCAGCCGCCAAGGACGATTTCGAGCGCGAATATTTGAAAGCTCTTCTGGCGCAGGCGGGCGGAAACATCTCACAGGCGGCTCGGATATCCGAAATTCCCAGGCCGAACCTTTACGAAAAGCTGAAAAAGCACGGCCTGAGCAGGGAAACCCCGGATTGAAAAAGCGTAGTCTTTTTGCAACGGTGTCATAGTTCTACAACACCGAACAGCGTTGGCTTCCAAAGCAACAGCGCCGCGCCTCTTTGAAGTGCACGCTCTATTCTCTTTGTGAAAAAACAATTAGGAGTTCTGATAATTCTTGTTGGCTGAACCCCTGTTTGGCCTGCCACTTGCATTCTGTCCTTAGCCGCGAGCAGGCGTGGCTAGGAGGCAACAGATGCTAAAGAACATTCGAATCGGGGCCAAGCTCATTACGGTCGGAACGATCATCATGATCATCCCTCTGCTGATCGTGGCGTTCTTCAGCGTCGCCCGTTCCACGACAGGGCTCACGGCAATCGAACGTGAACAGCTTGGAGCACGGGCCAAGGATACCGCCCAGGTGGTCGACAGGGTCTTCGCCGAGGAAAGCCGCATTGCCCTGAGCCTTGCAACTGACCCGACCATCGTGGCGGCGGCCGCGGCAGAAGCAGACAAAGGCGCGGCAAAGTCACAGAAGGAGCTCGCGGCGGCTTTTCGCAAGCTTTCGACGTTCCACGACAACCCGCAGTTGGGCGGGGCCTATGAAAGGGTCACCCTCGTCGGCTCGAGCGGATTGGTCATCACCAGCTCCGACAACAGCGACGTCGGGCTCGATCTGCGCGAGAGGCAGTACGTGAAAGACGGGCTGGCAGGAAAACCCAGCATTGGAATGGTGGTACAAAGCAAGGTTTCCGGCAAACCTGTGTCTCCCGTGGCCATGCCCGTGAAGGATGGGGATCGGGTCGTCGGCGTGGCCACGTTGATCGTGGACATCGGCTTCCTGAACGACATGATCGTCAAGGAGACGATCGGAAAGACCGGGTATGCCTATGTGGTTGACCGTTCCGGCATCATCATCGCGCATCCGAACGCGGAGAATATCCTCAAGATGAACCTGCTCGAACAGAAAGGCTCGGAAGGCTTTGCCGCCAAGATGGTCAACGGAGAAGCCGGGGTCGATCACTACGTGTTCCAGGGAGTGGCGAAGACCGCAGGGTACGCGCCCGTGGCTTCCACGGGATGGAGCGTCGGCTTTACGCTTCCGGACGCCGAGTACCTCGGAACGATCTACGAGGTGCGAAACCTCGTCATGCTCGTCGGGTTTGGCGGCGGTCATTCTCGCTTTCCTTGTCTTCCTGCTGTTTTCGCGCGGCATCACGAATCCCCATACGCCGCGGGGTCGAGTTCGCGCAGCTTGTAGCCGGGGGGGATTTCACTCAACAGCTCCCCATCCATCAGCGCGACGAAGTGGGGAAGCTCGCCGATGCGCTCAACTCCATGTCGGTGAGACTGAGAGGCATGGTTGCCACCATCCAGGAAAGCGCAGAGCAAGTGGCAGCCTCCAGCGAGGAGATCTCCGCCAGCTCCATGTCCCTTGCCGAAGGGGCGCAGAGCCAGGCCTCGACGCTCGAGGAGACATCAGCTTCCGTGGAAGAGCTGTCCGCCTCCGTTGACCAGGTCAGTGAGAACGCACAGTCGCAGGCGGCGGCGGTGGAGCAGGGAGCAAGCTCCATGGCGCAGGTGCAGAAGTCCATTGACGACATCTCACACAGTCTCACCGAGATCTCGGGGCTTGCGGCGAAGTCCGTGGAGAATGCACAGGAAGGGGCGCGGGCCGTCACGGAAGTGGTGCGGGGGATCACGCTGATCGCCGAAAGCTCCGAGAAGATCGGCGGGATCATAAACGTCATCTCCGATATCGCCGACCAGACGAACCTCCTGGCGTTGAACGCTTCCATCGAGGCGGCGAGGGCAGGGGAGCACGGTCGCGGGTTCGCGGTGGTTGCAGACGAGGTGAGCAAGCTGGCGGACCGGTCCTCTTCTTCAACCAAGGAGATAGAAGGGCTCATCAGGGAAAGCGTAAAGAACGTGACCAGGGGCGTGGAGATTGCCAACGGCTCCCAGGGCGCCATGGAGCAGATCCGCGGCGCTTCTCAAAAGGTGAAGGACATGATTGCCGAGCTCACCGACAGCATGCAGCAGCAGGTTGGCGCCATCAAGGAGCTGGCCAAGGCGCTGGAGAACGTCAGCGAGATGAGCCAGAGCATCTCAGCCGCCACCGAACAGCAGAGCGCGAACTCGAAGCAGGTGTCCAAGGCCGTCGAGAGCGTGAACGAGCTGACACAGTCGGCGGCATCATCAGCGGAAGAGATGTCCTCCTCCACCGAGCAGCTTTCCAGCATGGCGCAGGAGCTGCAGCGCATGACCGCGCAATTCAAGATCAAGGCCGACGGTGACAACGGGGTCGCCCTTCCCGGCGCGCCGACGCCCCACATCGTGAAAGTCCAGATAGAAGGGAACGGCAACGGCCACGGGGCGAACGGCAATGGCAACTAGCGGCAACGGCCACAGCGGGAACAGTAACGGCGATGGCAAAGTGAAGAAGCTGGAGCTGGTCAGGTGAGGTTGGGGCACCGGGTGGGGAGTGCTCGTCATGCGGAC
This sequence comes from uncultured Spirochaetota bacterium, assembly GCA_963845535.1. Lineage (GTDB taxonomy): Bacteria > Spirochaetota > Spirochaetia > SZUA-6 > Fen-1364 > Fen-1364. Next base: position 731,685 of record CAWJSK010000012.1, on the reverse strand, counting down.
GCATCAGGACGCGCACGGAGAGGCCCGCGCGCGAAATATCGATCGATGTTCGAATCAGCGCTCCAGCCGATTGTTCTTATCGGTCCGCAGGGATCGGTGAGGTTCAACCCTGCGGCTGCCGCGCTCTTTCGAAGCGCTGATCCGTCTGCCGGCGCTCTCCTGAACCAGATCCTTCCCGCCCGCCAGCCCGACGGGAGTGATTCACGGCTCGAGATGGCCTGGCGCGCCCAGGCCGCCCGCGAGGGCTGGCCCCAGGCCTTCGAAGTGCGCCTGCGATGTTTCGACGGCGTCCTGTTCGACTCTCACGCGAGCCTGGCGCGCGCGGAGTGGGAGGCACCGCAAACGGTTCAGCTCACCGTCAGCCCGCTTCGGGAATCCGTGGACCGGGCGGCCGCGCGGCCGACGCGGCTCACGGAGCAAGCAGAGCTGACGGAGCTGGCGGAGCGATCTCGGACGCAGGAGGCAGTGGCCCGTCTGGCCGGCGGGGTTGCCCACGACTTCAACAACCTGCTCACCGCGATCATCGGGAACGCGCAGTTGCTGGAGTCGCGGCAGCTCGCCGCGGATGACCGGCATGCCGTGCGGGAAATCGATCAGGCGGCGGAGCGGGCCGCGCGGATCGTCTATAAGCTGCTGACCTTCAGCGGGCGCCGGCAGCGGGTCATGAAACGCGTCGACCTGAACGCTCTGGTGGAGGGGATGCGGGGCCGGCTTCAGGACCTCATGGGCCGCGGTACAAGAGTCGCGCTGCGGCTGGACCCGAGCGCGGCGTACGTCTCTGCTGATCCCGCGCATCTGGAAGAGGCGATCCTTGCAATGGCTCTGAACGCCCGGGAAGCCATGCCTTCGGGCGGTTCTCTCGACGTGGAGGCGAGCACGTCGGCCGAGAGGGTGGTGCTGTCAGTCAGCGACACGGGGTGCGGGATGAGCCCCGCTGCGTGCTCACGCGCGTTCGAGCCGTATTTCGCGAGCCGCGCGGGTGTCGTGGGCGCAGGCCTCGAGCTTGCAACCGTCTTCGGGATTGTCCATCAGAGCGGCGGGCAGGTGGAGGCGCACGCGCGGCCCGGCGGCGGGACCGTGATCACGATCTCCCTGCCGCGCGCCTAGCGTTTTGAGGCGCGCCGTTCCCAGCTTTTGCGGCATGGGCCCCGGCGCCTGCACCCGCATGGCCTCCGGCGCCCGCCCCAGCGCACCCCAGGTAGCACTTGAGCTTCTTTCCGATGATTCCCGCGTACAGCTCGATGAACGGTTTTGCCGGGCTCCAGTCGATCTTGTGCAGGAGCACTTCCTCCACCTGGAAGAAGCCCACGGTGGCTTTCATTTCCACGGTGATGCGGATGGGCCGCTCGGCCCCCCGCTCAATGCTGACGTTCTCGATGGCGGAAGCCGAGTACTTGTGGATGTCACCCACTCGAGATTCGGTTGCGATCATCATGGGAATTCGGGCGCGGCCTTTCTCCATGTCACATCCGTCAGCAATGAGGATCAGGCCCGCCTCCAGGGAGTGGACCCGCTGGGTGGCCATATGGCCCACAATGCACTCCACCGCCAGGGAGCGCACCACGACGCGGCGCCCCACGTCATCCCCATAGAGCCGGGCAAGGACCCTGTCCATGATGGGGAGGGAAATCCACACTCCGTCGTGCTCATGATCGGCGCGGCCAATGGACATGCCGACGTCATGCAGCATGCCCGCCAGGAGGAGGGCCACAAGGCTGTCCTCGTAGGTGCCCGCGTCATCCGACTCCAGGCTGAGAGGGATGCCCGCGCCGTGCATCAGCTCCGCCATGACGAGGGCGTTGAGCACGACGGTGCGCATGTGCACCGGTCCGTGGTCGTTGTATCCCAGCCTTTTTATGGAGACGACGTTCGCATATTCCTGAAGATGCTGGACCTCCTGGTCATCCAGGAGGATGTCCGCGGCCGCTCTTGGGACGCCGCTCAGGCGGGAGCGGATCTCGTTTTCAAGTCCGACTTGTTTGGGTGATTTCATATGGATGTGAAGTTACCAGTCCTTTCTTTCTCTCAGGGAAACGATGTGCGCAACGTGATGACGGCAGTGCCAGGCGTAGAGCTGAAGCTGGCGGTCCAGCGTCTGCATCCCGCTTTCGGGGTGGTTGAAGGCCCGCGCGAAGTCCGAAGGCGAAAGGGAGGCAACGAGGCGGACCCACCGGGCATGAAGCCCTTCCAGGAGGGCAAGGGACGGCTCGACGTCCGCGCTTGTCACGTCCGCGGTGGTCACCCACTCATCCTGGTCGTATGGCTTGATGGTGGGGCTGGACTCCGTCAAAGCGAGCTTCCAGCGGATGAAGGCGTTCATATGGCTGTCGGCAATGTGGTGCGCAAGCTGCCGAACGGTCCACCCGCCGTCGCGGTAGGGGGTGTCGAGCTGGGAAGGGGACAGGCCGGACAAAGCGCGGCGCAGCTCCCGGGGAAGGTTCTCGATATCCCGTATCCACGCTGATCTTTTTTCAGGGGTGATGTCGGCATCGAAGCTGAACTTCCCTATTGGGTAGCGGAGTTTTTCCATGGTATATAAGGTACACAAAACTCGCCCTGCCCTCAACCCGCCATCCTTTCCTTGACACCGCGGGAACGCGGCGGGTATAAGGTTGCATGATCCGGATCAACCCCAACTACCCGAAGCTGTCCTCATCGTATCTTTTCAGCGAGATCTCCCGGCGGGTCGCGGCGTTCAAGGAGCAGCGGGCGGACGCGAAGGTGATAAGCCTGGGGGTCGGCGACGTGACGCTTCCTCTGACGCCCGCCATCGTGAAGGCATTCCGCCAGGCGGTGGAGGAGCTGGGAAGCGCACAGACTTTTCGCGGTTATCCGCCCGACCTCGGGTTCGATTTTCTGCGTGCGGCAATCGCGGAGAACGACTTCAAGGCGCGCGGCGCGGACATCAGCGCTGATGAGATAGCGATCAGTGACGGGGCCAAGTCCGACACGGCCAATATCCAGGAGCTTTTTGCCGGCGACATCAGGATTGCCATCCCTGACCCGGTATACCCGGTTTACGTGGACACCAACGTCATGGCAGGCCGCACGGGAGCCTACCGGGACGGCAGGTATTCCGGGCTGATCTACCTCGACTGCACGGAAGACAACGGGTTCATCCCTGATCCGCCCAAGTCCCGCGTGGACTTGATCTACCTGTGCTTCCCCAATAACCCCACCGGGGCGACCATTGACCGCGCGCGGCTTGCCGCGTGGGTGGACTACGCCCGGGCGGCGAAGGCTCTCATCCTGTACGACGCAGCGTATGTCTCCTTCATTCGGGACGAATCCATCCCGCATTCCATCTATGAAATCCCTGGCGCTCGGGAGTGCGCAATCGAGTTTCGAAGCTTCTCCAAGACCGCCGGCTTTACCGGGACGCGTTGCGCCTACACGGTGGTGCCCAAAACGTGCATGGCCTGGGATTCGGACGGGAAGGAGCACTCCCTCCACGCCATGTGGTCACGCCGCCAGTCCACCAAGCTCAACGGGGTCTCCTATCCCGTGCAGCGCGCCGCCGCGGCTGTCTTCACCCCGGAGGGCAAGAAGGAGACGCGCGGCCTCTCGGACTATTACCTCGGCAACGCCCGTCTCATCCGCCAGAAGATGGACGCGCTCGGGTTTCCCTGCATTGGAGGGGAAAACTCCCCGTACGTCTGGGCAATGGTAGGCGGAGATTCGTGGAGCTTCTTCGACAGGCTGCTCGCAAAAGCCGCGGTGGTGATCACGCCGGGAAGCGGCTTCGGGAGGTGCGGAGAAGGCTACGTCCGCATGAGCGCCTTCAACACGCGGGAGCTCACCGAAGAAGCCATGGAGAGGATTGCAAAGGCGGCAGGGGAGCTTCAGCCTTCAGATTAGGTGTCCCATCTTGCGTTTCTTCACGTCCAGGTAGTCCTCATCATAGCTGTTGGAAGGGATCACGATGGGGATCCTGTCCGCCACGTCTATCCCCTCCGCCTTGAGCTGCTCGATCTTGTCAGGGTTGTTCGTGAGAAGCGAGACGGATCGGATCTTCAGGAGCTGGATGATCCTGGCGGCAACTTTGTAGTCGCGCGCATCCACGGGCATGTTCAGGAACTGGTTGGCCTCCACGGTGTCCAGCCCGAGGTCCTGGAGCTGATAGGCCTTGATCTTGTTCAGAAGGCCGATGCCGCGGCCTTCCTGCTTGAGGTAGATCACCGCGCCGAAGGGCTGGCGTGAGATGAACTTCGTTGCGGCTTCAAGCTGGTCGCGGCAGTCGCAGCGCAGGGATCCCCACACGTCGCCGGTATGGCACTCGGAATGCACGCGAAGCGGCACCCGCTCTTTTCCGGATACGTCGCCTTGCACGATAGCCGTGTGCTCCTTCTCATCCCGACTGTCGAAGAACCCGTACAGCGTGAAGGTGCCGAAGCGCGTCGGAAGCTTGGCGCTTGCCACCATCTGCACGCACAGGTCATCGTCCAGGCAGTAGGCGCCCACTCCTTTGCAGTAGTGATCCTCAAGGATGAAGTCAGGCTTGCCTTTCATCTTCTTCAAGAGTTCTTCCTTCGTCACTTTCTTGTCGCACGTGGGCTCGATCAGGCTTGCCATGCTGGGTCCTTTCTTGTTGTTGCTGCCCTCGACTGACAAAGGTATGTGTTCACCGGCATTCAGTCAAATCAGATGCCGGACTTTGGTGAGATGCCGGATGTTGACGATCCGGGGGTGTCTCTCGTAGACTCAATCATGATTCCAGACAAGGTTCGCGCCGTGCTCGACGCGCACGGGTTGCGAGCGACTGAGTTCGAGGCAGGCAGCACCGCCACCTCAGTTCTTGCGGCGCAGCAGCTCGGCGTGTCGGTGGGGCAGATCGCAAAATCCCTCCTGTTCATGGGCAAGAACGGCAAGGTCTTCATGGTCATAGCTCCCGGAGACCGCCGTCTTTCCTCCGCAAAGCTCAAGGCAGTCACGGGGGTCAAGTCCCGGATGGCGAGCGCGGACGAAGCCCTTGCCGCAACCGGCTTCGGGCCCGGCGGCGTCTGCCCATTCGGGATTGACGGCGCAATCCGCATTTTCATCGACTCAGGTCTGTCGCAGTACAAGATGATCTACCCCGCCGCGGGAACGGATTGTTCGGGAGTCCCGATGACCTTCGACCAGCTCGTCTCGATCACCGGGGGGACAGTGGGGGATTACCTCAACGAGGAAACGGAGGCTCCGTGATGGATGCGTCTGTGGTGTGGAAGAAAGGGATGAGCTTTACCGGCACAGGGCTCACGAGCAATTTCTCCCTTCCCTTGGGCGCCAGCCCCAAGGTGGGCGGTGATAACGACGGGTTTCGGCCCCTGGAGCTGGTCCTGGTGGGACTGGCGGGCTGCACGGCAATGGACGTGATCTCCATCCTGGAAAAGAAACGCCAACAGGTCACCGCATTCGAGGTGAAGACCCATGGCGACCAGGCGGAGGAGCACCCCCGATCCCTTACACGGTTTGAAATCGAGTACATCGTGACGGGCAAGGGGATTGACCGTGAAGCCGTGGAGCGGGCGGTGGAGCTGAGCCAGACCAAGTATTGCTCTGTTGCGGCCACCGTGCGGAACGCGGGACCTATAGAGACGAAGATCACCATCCGCGAGGGCTGACGCCACGGAGGAGGAACCTGCGCCGTGGGCGACGCGGCCTTCCACTCCAATGCGGCGTGCGAGCCTCAGCCCTCCAGGCCGGCTTCCTTGATCTTGTTGATGAGGGTCCTGCGGCTGATTCCCAGCTCCTGCGCGGCGTGAGTGCGGTTCCCGCCGTGGCGGGCAAGGGTCTTTTCGATGAGCTCCCTCTCCTGGTCCCGCAGCTTGCCGGTTTTTGGAACGCGCTCGGCGCGGGAGAACGGCGCGCCCAGGTCCCGCGCGCTGATGAGCTCTCCCGAGCTCAGGATGTACGCCCGTTCGACTGCGTTCTCCAGCTCGCGCACATTCCCCGGGAAACTGTACGCTGAGAGGCGGGCCAGCGCTTCCGGCTCGAACCCGCGCATTTTGCGCCCCACCTGGCGGTTGAGCTTCTCCACAAAGAAACCCGCAAGGGCCGGGATGTCACCGCGCCTTTCCCGCAGGGGCGGTACGTCGATGCGGATCACGTTGAGGCGGTAGTACAGGTCCTCGCGGAAGGTGCCCTCGGAGAGCTGCTTCTCCAGCTCCCTGTTCGTCGCGGCGATGATCCGCGCGTTGATGGGGATTGCCTGCGTGCTGCCCAGGTGCTGGACTTTCCTCTCCTGCAGCACGCGCAGAAGCTTGACCTGCAGGTGCATGGGCATGTCGCCGATCTCATCGAGAAAAAGCGTCCCTGATGAGGCAAGCTCGAACATGCCGCGTTTGCGCTCAGTGGCCCCGGTGAACGCCCCTTTTTCGTGGCCGAACAGCTCCGATTCCAGCAGGGCCTCCGGCACGCCGCCGACGTTGATGGCGACAAACGGTCCGTCAGGGTTGGCGGAGAGCGCGTGCAGCAGGCGGGCCACCACTTCCTTTCCGGTGCCGCTTTCTCCCGTGATCAGCACGGTGGAGGAGGTGGGCGCCACCTTCTCCGCGAGGGAGCGGACGGCTTTCATCTTTTCGTCCTCGCCGATCCAGCTTCCCGCGGCCATTGCGCGCCGCCCTGCCTCAGCCTGCCCGGCGAGGGCGTTCTCCGACAGCGCGCGACGCACCCGCAGGACCAGCTCCTCAGGGTCGAACGGCTTGACCAGGTAGTCTTTTGCGCCGAGCTTCATGGCTTGGACTGCGTCCCGCACGTCCCCGTAGGCGGAAATGACGATCACCGGCATCCGCGGCCCGGCTTCCTGCAGCCACGCCAGGACCGCGAGGCCGTCCATTTTCGGCATTCGCAGGTCGAGGATCAGACAATCGAATGCCTCATTTTCAAGCAGCGCCCTGGCTTCCGCGCCGTCAGCGGCAACGGCTGTCTCCAAGCCTTCTGAGGCGATGAAGGCCGCAATCGAATCCCGGATGTTCTTTTCATCATCCGCGATGAGGACTCTCATGCTGCAATCCGCGCCGGGAAGGTTATGCGGGCTTCGGTGCCGCCCCCGTTTCGGGCAACGAGAGTGAGGGTGCCGCCGGCAGCTTCGATAAGCCTGCGTGAAAGGGACAGCCCGACGCCCGAGCCATGCACCTTGTCGGTGAAAAACGGGTCGAACACTTTCTCCCGCAGCTCAGGAGGGATTCCTTTCCCGCGGTCCCGTATCGCAATGACGGTCGATGCCTTTTCCCGCAGGAGCGCAAGCTCCACGTCGCGGCCGCCGTCCTCATCCGGGTAGCTCTCCTGCGCGTTACGAACCAGATTTTCCACGGCGGAGCGCAGAAGGTCGCGGTCAAAGCTCACCGTCAACTCCTGGACCCCGGCTCCCGCGGAATATGCCACGGGCATGGGCAACTTCTCCGCCAACTCCGCCAGGAACTCATGCAGGAAGATCCTCTGAGGGTCGCCTCGAGGGTTCTTCAGGAAGTCACCCACCCGGCGAGACAGAAGCGAAAGCCTTTCCACTTCCTCATCGATTGCGTCAAGCTGGGCGGAAGCTTCGCCGGGCATCTTCCTGCGCAGGAGTCCGGACTGGATCCGAATGGCACTGAGGGGGTTTCTGATCTCATGGGCGAGGGTCCGCGCGCTCTCCCCCAGCCTGGCCAGGGTCTCCTGTTCCTGTGTTCGGCGTCTTTGACGGAGATTGCTGAACAAGAGGAAGAAGAACAGCGAGGCAATTCCGGCAACCAAAAGCGGCGCCGCCACGGCCGCGGTTTTGTAAAGGAGCTGGGAACGATAGTACGCGGAGATGTCCATGGTGAGGAAAAGCGCCCCGGCCGGCCCGTGAAGCATTCCGTGGGGCGGTTGCCCGAACAGCCGCGATTGCCCTGACGACCACGGCCCGTGAGAGCCGCCCATCATGCGGCCCATCATGCCGCTGCCCATCATGGGGGCCTCCGGGCCTTGCTCTGGATCCGGCCCCATCATCCCGGGGCCCATGCCGAAGATTCGCTGGAGCGTGAGAAGCTCCTGTGCAGAGTTGTAGCTGAACCCAGGACGCGGGTCTCCCAGGTCGAACGAAGCGGGGGCGTCTCCGACGCGAGCCAGGGAGTCGCCGTTGGGATCATATAATCCGAACCCCCTGATCCTCGGATCGAGTTTGTCCTGGTCAAGCGAGCCATCCGCGCGATAGGAGTCCGCCAAAGTCGACGCAATTCGGTCAGCCTCGTATTCCACGAGTATCTGGGCCTTGCCGGATTCCCCGGTCAATAAAAAGACGGAGAGAATGCCCAGGCCCACGAAGAGCGCCAGGAATGCTGCAACGAGGAATCTCGTTTCACGAGAGGATGCATTCATTCGCGACAAGGATATCTCCCTGAACAAAAAAGGGCCAGCACGCGCTGGCCCTGAAGAGAATCGCTTTGGGCGAGGAGCGGGGAATCAATCCCAGCACCATGCGCCGGGGCCATAGCCCGCCCCATAACCGCCCATCATCCCGTAGCCTCGGCCATAACCACCGCCGGGTCCGTAGCCGCCCATCATTCCGTAGCCAGGGCCATAGCCCTGTCCGTAGCCGCCCATCATCCCGTAACCCGGGCCATACCCGCGGGGGCCGTACCCTGGGCCGTAGTTGGACAAGTCATAGTCTTTTCCCCCAACCGTGGCCATGGGTGACGAAAAGGCCGGTCAGGTTCTTGTCGTTCGCCGACGATCCGTACCGCGGGAGGTAGTTCATCTGGTAGCCCTGCACTGTTACCTGTGCCCCTTCCTTCACTCCGGACTGTTCGACCAGATAGGGTGGAACCATCAACAGGTATTCCTTGTCTCCCACCTTGAGGATTGTCTGCGGGAAGCTCTGAAGGGACACGGTGCCCTTGAGGGTGACCTTGTCGCCATGGAATGCCCCGCCCGGGCCCTGCTCGTTCTGGCCGTTGGCAAAAGCCGCGGTTGCCAGTGAGAGCGCCATAAGGACCATGATAAGTTTCTTAGCCATAGTGGCCTCCTTGCATTTGTTGCTAGCAAGTAATGCAAGGACCGTGCCAGGGTTGGGATAGAAATCGACCACTTCGAGACCAAATTCAGGGCAGTTCTCGGCAAAAACGCGTACGTGCGGGTTTTCCGCTGTGCAATATTTTCACGCCGCCGCTTTTCTGCGAAGGCTTTTCACACGTGCCCCGGAGCTCAAGAGGTCCGAGTACAGGGCTTGACTCGCAACGGCTCTGCACGCAATGTCGCGTATAACAGAAAATTATGAGATATTCATGGCCCATTCATGGCGAATATCGCGCCGATAATAACGATACAAGATAGAGGAACGTAAGAATGAAAGGCGGAAGCCGTCCTTGACCGTTGCCCAGTACAAGAAGCTCGAAAACCAGTTCGCGCAAAGCGTTGGTCTTTGGCTGCGCAGGACATGGGTCAAGCTCTTCGACGCCTTCCTGACGGGAATGCGGAAAGGCAAGCAGCGGTTCACGGTGATGATCATTCCTCACACCGAGAACCGGATATTCAATTTTCAGATCTCCTTTTTCTCACTCATCTTTTTCACCTGCCTTATTGGCATCATCCTCGCCGGATTCGCGCTTCTGGTCACCCATTTCCGCCCCATGAACGAACGGCTTCAGCAGGCTTCCCAGGACCTCCGCGGGAGCGAAATGGCCATCCAGGACCTTCGGGACCAGGTGTCAGCGCTTCGTAAGGCCGAAAAGACTTTCCAGGTAAGCGTGCAGAGCGTGCGCAGGTCCATGGCCAACCAGGAACCCTTCACTCCTTCCGGAGCGAACGCGGTAGCTTCGCTTTTTCCGTCGCAGGAGATGCCCGGCCAGGGCAACATCAAAGAGCTGGCGGACCTCAAGAACACGGCCAGCCTGATGGACACGTCCACCGAAACGCTTGACGAAATCGGCAAAGTTCTGAAGACCTACAAAGAGCTTCTTGCCGACACGCCCACTCTCTGGCCGCTCAAGGGAGTGCATGGCATCATTACCACCCGGTTCGGCTGGACCATCCATCCGTTCACTCATATGGGGTATCTCCACCTCGGCGTGGACATTGCCTGGGGCATGGGCACGCCCGTGCAGGCCGCGGCAAACGGGACCGTCATCCAGACCGGCTACAACGACGACCTGGGCAACTTTGTTGCCATTCAGCACAAGTACGGATTCATGACACGGTACCTCCACATGATGCGCGTCGTCACACACAAGGGTGCCCACGTGGACCGCGGTGACGTCATTGGCTACGTCGGAACAACCGGGATGTCCACCGGTCCTCACCTCCATTACGAAGTGCATCTTGGCGGCAACTACGTTGATCCCATGAACTTCCTCTCCATCCCTCCTGACCTCGACGCCACAAAAGGCATGGCTATTCCGGCCGGGGACTGATGATGGCGCCCCTCGACGCAATCACCGTCAGCTCAGTCACCCTCAGCGCCCTCAGCACGCCCTCAGCGCCGTCAGCTTGACGGCTCCCGCGCTCCGTGATACCGTGCCGGAAGTCCGGCTGGAAGAACAGTACGAGAGAGAACCGTGGCGGGCGCGTGGCCCGCGTACAAGGTCGCCGAAGGGGCAAACAGCGGGCCGGCACACGGGCCGCTGAAACTCTCAGGCAGAAGGATCGCGCTGGGACAGCACTCTGGAAAGTTGCCGCGCCAGCTCCCTCGAGGGACGGCGGGCCGCCGAAGGGGCAATCCCCGTGCAGGGCGCAGAAGACTCTGAGTGTCAAAGCGGCCGTCGTGCGGGGGCAATCTCTCAGGCACATGACAGAGGAGAACGGGAACAATTCCGTTCTCCTCTTTTTGTGATGCGCCCCGCCCGGGGCGTGAAGGGGAGGTTGCATGCAGACAAAACTGCATGACTGGCACGTGCGGTCCGGCGCTCGGATGATCGATTTCAGCGGATGGGATATGCCCATCCAATACGCCACGGGCCCTCGTGAAGAGCATCTTCGAGTCCGCTCCGCCGCTGGGCTGTTCGACATCGACCACATGGGGAGATTCGAGGTCTCCGGTCCGGATGCCCTGGAGTTTCTCCAGCGGATCCAGACGTGGGACGCCTCCCGCATTGCGGAGGGTCGCGCGCACTACAGCCTGCTGTGCTCCGAATCCGGCGGCATCATTGACGACATTTTCCTCTACCATCTTCCGAAGACATGGCTTGTGATCGTCAATGCTTCCAACACTCCCAAGGACCTCGCGTGGCTTCAGTCGAAATGCGCGGGGATGAAGGTCTCTCTGAAGAATCGCGGAGAAGACACGTGCATGCTCGCGCTCCAGGGCCCCGCCGCCCGGGAAATCCTCAAGCCATTGTGCGACGGGATGGACATCGATGAGATGGGATTCCACCGTGTCAGGGAGTGCCGCATTCTTGGGGCGCCTTCCATCCTGTGCACCACGGGATATACCGGTGAGCCCGGCTGCGAGATGCTGCTGCCCGCCGGAGATTCTGAGCGCCTCTGGGCCCGCATCCTCACGGCGGGCGAGGCCCGCGGACTGCTCCCGTGCGGTCTTGGCGCACGCGACTCCCTGCGGGCGGAAGCATGCCTGCCCCTCTACGGCCATGAGATCGATGAAAGCACGGACCCCATCAGCGCGGGCCTCGCCCGGGCCGCGGTCTGCATGGACGGCCACGAGTTCGTGGGCAAGCAGGCGCTGGCCGGCGTGCTGGCAAGGCCTCTCGCGCATCGGCTTGCAGGGTTCGAAATGGTGGACCAGGGGGTCCCGCGCCAGGGTTACGCCATCCATGCGGGGAACAGGAAGATCGGACGCGTGACAACAGGCCTTGCAAGCCCGTCCACGGGTCGTTTCCTGGGCATGGGTTACGTGGAAAGCGCCTTTGCGGAGATTGGCTGCGAAGCGCAGATCGTGATCAGGGATTCGCCAAAGGCCGCGCGGATCGTGAAGCGGCCATTCTACACATCGCCCCACTGGAGGTGACAGGGATGGAGTATCGATTCGACGAGACGGTGCGCTACTCGAAGACCCACGAGTGGGTGCGGGTGGAGGGAAACGAGGCAGTGGTGGGCATCAGCGACTATGCCCAGGACAAGCTCTCCGACGTGGTCTTCACGGACCTTCCGGCCGTGGGCAAGGAGATCGCGAAGGAGAAGCCATTCATGGTGATCGAATCCGTGAAAGCCGCGGAGGACGTTTTTGCCCCCGTGTCGGGGACCGTCACGGCGCGCAATGAGAAGCTCGTCAAGTCACCCGAGCTGGTGAACAAGGACCCCTTCGGCGAGGGGTGGCTGGTGCGCGTGCGCCTGGGCAATGCGAAGGAGCTCGATTCCCTCATGGACCTTGCCGCGTACAGGAAGTTCGTGGAAACGCTATGAGCTTCATCCCCAACACGGACGCCGACCGCGCGCGCATGCTGGAAGCCGTTGGTGTCGCTTCTCCTGAGGAGCTTTTTCACGACGTGCCGAAGGAGCATCGTTTCCCCCGCCTCGATCTTCCCGCGGCTCTTTCCGAGCAGGAGGTCCTGAGCGAGATGGAGACATTGGCCCGCCTCGAACGCGCAGGGGGGCGTGACCCCTTCTTTCCTGGGCGGGGGCGCCTACCAACACTTCATACCGGCCGTGGTGGATGCCGTGGTTTCTCGCTCCGAGTTTGCAACAGCCTACACCCCGTATCAGCCGGAGATCAGCCAGGGCACGCTGCAAGCCATCTTCGAATACCAGAGCATGATTGCGCGCCTCACGGGGATGGAGGTTTCCAACGCGTCCCACTATGACGGCGCCACCTCCGCGGCGGAGGCGGTCATCATGGCGCTGAACGTGGCACAGAAGGAAAGGCGGCGCGTGCTCCTTTCCCCTGGGGTAAACCCGCAATACCGCGCCGTGATCCGCACGTATACGCAAGGCATGGGGCTCACATTGGGCGGGGATGAGAGCCTGGCAAATGGTCTCGAGCGGCTCGGGTCTTTGTGTGATGAGTCCACTGCGTGCGTCATGGTGCAATACCCTGACTTTCTGGGGAGGATCCCCCAGCACGGGCAGCTCTCCGATCTTGCCCGAAAAGTGCATGCCTGCGGCGCGCTGCTGATCGTTGTTGCCAATCCGATTGCCCTCGGCCTCCTCGTGCCCCCGGGGGAATTGGGAGCGGACGTGGTGGCAGGCGAAGGCCAGGCCCTGGGAAACCACCTGTCTTTCGGGGGGCCGTACCTGGGCTTCTTCGCGTTTCGAAGGGACCATATCCGCAGGTCCAGCGGAAGGATTGCCGGGGAGACGGCTGACCATGACGGCAGAAGGAGCTACGTCTTCACGCTCAGCACTCGCGAACAGCACATCAGGAGAGAAAAAGCCACCTCGAACATCTGCACCAACCAGTCGCTGAACGCGCTTACGGCCGCGGTGTACATGGCGTCTCTGGGCCCTCGGGGATTGCGGCGAGTGGCGGAGCTGTGCTGGCACAAAGCGCATTACGCCGCATCCGCCATCGGCAAGCTTTCCGGCTACTCGATTGCGCGTGAGCAGTTCTTCCACGAGTTCGTGGTGCAATGTCCGGTGCCCGTCAAGCGGATCAACGAAAGGCTTTTCCAGAAGCACGGGATCATTGGGGGCTATGACCTGGACGCGGATTATCCTGAGATGAAGAATGCCATGCTCGTATGCTGCACCGAGGTGAACACCAAGGATCAGATCGATCGATTTGTCGGGGCCCTGGAGGATTGCCGTCATGCCTGAGCCGCTCATTTTCGAGATCTCCCGCAAAGGGAGGGAAGGGGTATCCCTTCCCGCATGCGACGTGCCGGAGACTTCCATCCCGTCAGACCTCTGCCGGACGGAGCTCTCCCTCCCCGAGGTCTCAGAGATAGACCTTGTGCGCCACTACGTCCGGCTTTCGCAGCTCAATTATGCCGTGGACACGGGGTTCTATCCTTTGGGCTCATGTACGATGAAATACAACCCGAAGGCAAATGACGCCGCGGCGGGCATTCCGGGGTTTGCGGGGTTGCACCCGCTGCAGGACGCGGCTACGTCGCAGGGCGCCATGGCCGTCATGCACTCCCTCCAGTCCATGATCGCGGAGATCGGCGGCTTTGCCGCGGTGTCCCTCCAGCCGTCCGCCGGCGCCCATGGGGAGCTGACGGGCATCCTCATTGTGCGCAAGTACCACGCCGACCGCGGGCAGACGGGGCGCACCCGGATCCTCGTCCCTGACTCCGCCCACGGCACCAATCCCGCCTCCACGGCAATGGCCGGCCTGGAAGTGGTGGAGATCCCCTCCGACGCCAGGGGCAACATCGACTTGAGCCGCTTGAAGGCGAGCCTTGATGATTGCGTTGCCGGGCTCATGCTGACAAACCCGAACACGCTCGGCCTGTTTGAAGAGAACCTCCTGGAGGTCACACGGCTCGTGCATGAAGCCGGCGGTCTGGTGTACGGGGACGGGGCAAACTTCAACGCCATCCTCGGAGTGGCCCGCCCCGGGACCATGGGGATTGACGTGATGCATTTCAACCTCCACAAGACGTTCTCCACCCCGCACGGGGGCGGCGGCCCGGGAGCGGGCGCGGTGGGCGTGACGCAGATGCTTGCCGACTATCTGCCGGGACCGATTGTCAGGAGGGCGTCCGCGCAGGCGCCCTACGATTGGTGCATGCCCGCGAAATCCATCGGCCGAATCAAGAGCTTCCACGGCAACTTCGGCATCCTCGTGCGCGCCTACGTGTATATCCGCATGCTCGGCGCCGAGGGCCTGCGCGCTGTTGCTGAAAATGCGGTGCTGAACGCCAACTACCTGCAGGCGCGGCTGAAAGGCGCTTACCCCATTCCCCATGGTGACAGGACGTGCATGCACGAGTTTGTGGCGCAGGGGAAGTTTGCCGAGGCGCCCGACATTCGGGCGCTGGACGTTTCCAAGCGCCTCATTGACTACGGTTTCCATCCCCCGACGAACTATTTCCCGCTGATCGTGCCGGAGGCGCTCATGATCGAGCCGACGGAAACCGAAAGCGTGGAAACCCTGGACAAGTTCGCTGACGCGCTTCTGGAGATTGCCAAAGAGGCCTCTACGCATCCTGAGTTGCTGCATGAGGCGCCGCACACGTCCCCTGTCCGACGTCTGGACGAAGTCAGGGCTGCCCGAGAGTTGAAGGTGACCGCGGGATAGACCTCCTTGGTCCGCGAGCGGGGACGCGGGCGCGAGCGCGGGGAGTGGGAGCGTTACGCCCCAAACGCGGCGGCGACGCTCCCTTCGGCTTTGCTACTTGCTCATGGTTCCCATGGGCATTTTCTGGATGGAGAAGACCGGGCAGTTCACCGTTGCGACGCCTCGCGCGAGTACTTTCGAGCTCATTGCGGTGTCGAGGTTCATTACACTGTTGAATGCCATGTTGTCATACGGGTTCACGAGCCAAAGGGGTGAATACTCCATGTCACCCGGCAGCGTCGAAACCACATTGTGGGTCTGCATCGTCCCCATGACCATTTTGAACCCTGAGGCGGGCCCGCCGTTGGGGTTGCCCGGGTTGACGTTGAAGGACACGTATATGGGAGAGACGGGGACCATCCCGTCCGCCGTCACCATGAGCGGCGCCTCGCTGAAGTTGAAGTATGAAACGATCTTGTTGCGGTACCAGCCGTTGTGCAGCCCCGTGTCACTGCCGCTCAGGCGATGGACCGCCGTGGAGCCGTCCGGAACAACGGGGCAGTTGACAAGCGTGCTCGTCGGTTCGACGGCGTAGCCCGCGTCTTTGATCGCTTTCAGGCTCCCCACGGTGTTCGCAACATAGTCAGCGGGTACGGTGACTTTTGTGACTTGCCAGAAGTCGTTGTACCCCGGGTCGCCGGGAATGACGTCGACGATATTTAGCTGTCCGGCAACCGGAGCGGTTTCCCCCTTGCGGAAGAGGACATAGATCGGTGCCGGCGTGGTGGACTGCACGTCGAAGTTGTAGTAGGTGACTACTTCGCCGTGTGGACCGAGCCCCGTTGTCACAAACGGCGGCACATCGAAGTCCACCGGTTGGTTGGGCCCGGGCAGATGGTTCATGCTGTCACGCATCTGAAGATGGCCCGCCGCGGAGCTGAACCTGTCAATGACTGCGTGCTCAGCCTTCATCGGATCCATCGCCATCATGGGATGCATTGACCCTGCCATCGGCTGCTGCTGTCCCATGGTCCCCTGCGTTCCCGCCATTGATCCCCCGGTGGAAGAGCAGCCGCTCAACGCGACTGAGACCGTCACGGCGAGCACTCCAAACGGGGCTAAGATTCCTGTAATGCCTTTCATAACACCTCCGTGAGGTCTCAAGCTATGATCGAGTTGTCACGAGGGGGTCACGAATGAATAAAGATTCTGTTCAATCGGATTTTCCGGCGTTCGCCGCGGACCGCCAAACAGTCTTCTCGATCTGGATTGCCGCCGGATGTTCGAAATAGCGGATGCTCGCCGCTGCTGACGAAGCGAAATCGATCTCGTAGCTTCCCGGCTGCATTCCGGCGAGCGTGAAGTACCCCGCTGCATCCGTGGTTGCTGGAATGCACAACCGTCCGCTGCAAGCCTGTATCAGCGCTCCCGACACGGGCTTTCCCGCAGCGTCGATATCCTGCCGCTTAGCTCACTTCCGTTGCTCGGCGCCAGTGACGCCGCGGCTGCGGCGAAGATGCGCAGGGTTGAAGGATTCTGCAATAGGGCGATGATGCGACGCGTCGTCCCCGGGCTCGAGGGCGGGACTTCCATCATCACTTCCCCGCTTGCGGCTGGCACAATCTGCGCAGCCCTCACGACATTTGAATGCACAAGGCTGCGCCCCGCATTCTCACCGGCGGTCGGCTTCGCCTTGAGATCGCCTTCAACCTCGACCAGAAGAACCTTCGCGTCCGCGGGAGAGCCCGCCACACTCAAGTTGATCCGGACCGACGTGGGAGATTCCTGGCGAGCAGTCAGGCCTAATGTCCCCTCCGCGGGGTGATTGGCTTCCGAACGAGCGTCCGCTTCAAGCTCATGCAGGTCTCCGGCATAAGCGGGCACCGTGCGCCCGTTGATGACCACTTGTGGCGTGTACACCGAAGACGGCAGGACGCGGGCGTAGGCGTACTGGCGCTGCGTTGCAAAGCGTGAGTCCCAGCGGTCCTTCCACCCGAGGTAATCCCAGTAGTCCACGTGCCATTCCAAAGCGTAGATGGGGAGCTTCTGCTGATCAGCTTCACGAACGAGCTTTGAGAGCGCCTCGTCTGCCGGCGGGCAGCTTGAGCAACCTTCGGAGGTGAACAGCTCCACGACGGCGAAGCCTGCCGGCGCTCGCTGCTCTTGCTGCTCCGCAAACAGAGTTGGGAGCGCAGAAAGAACCAGGACAAAAACAGACAGGGAAGCCTTTGCGCGTGATGTCAAAATGCGACCCTCCTCGGCTACGATTGTAAGTCGGGAAGATCACAAAAGAGTCCCGAACGATTGCTGAACGATGGTAAACATCCAGTCTGTCGTTTCTATTTCGACACTGCGAAAAGATCGTCAGAACCGGCCTGGAGGAATGGCCGCAGGGCCAATAGGCACCCCTTATTGCACGATATTGGCCTTTCGTGCAATAACTGTGGAAGCTAATGCAATAAATGAGATAAGCGAGATGAAGCACTCCCCCACAGGTCGCTACATAGAGTCCTCAACGGGCGAAGAGACAGTCAGGGCATTTGTGCCCAATCCTCTGCCGCCTGAGCTCACCATCGACGCCGACCTGCGGGAAAAGCTCGACCAGGCGCTTCTTTCGCTGGGCAGGCTTTCCGCATCTTCTGTCTTTCTTCCTGACAGCAACCTGCTCCTCTACCTTTACGTCCGGAAAGAAGCAGTGCTTTCCTCACAGATAGAGGGCACCCAATCATCCCTCTCAGACCTCCTCCTCTTTGAGATCGAGGAGGCACCCGGCGTCCCGCTTGTCGACGTGGCCGAAGTCTCGCACTACGTGGCCGCACTGGAACACGGCATCCTGCGGATGCGCTCCGGCTTCCCCCTTTCCAATCGCCTCCTGCGCGAAGTCCATGGAGTGCTCCTGTCCGACGGGCGGGGAAGCGGCAAGGACCCCGGCAACTTCCGACGAAGTCAGAACTGGATCGGCGGAGCGAGGCCTGCCCTTGCGGTATTCGTCCCTCCGCCCGTGGATCACATCGAGCCCTGCATGGCCGACCTGGAGCTGTTCCTCCATGACAAGCCGGCAAAGACGCCTTCGCTCATCAAGGCGGCACTTGCCCACGTGCAGTTCGAGACCATCCATCCTTTTCTGGATGGCAATGGCAGGCTCGGACGGCTTCTCATTTCTCTCGTACTTTGCTCGGATCAGATCCTGCATGATCCGATCCTGTTCCTCAGCCTGTACTTCAAGAACCATCGCCAAACGTATTACGACCTGCTGCAGGCGGTTCGCGTTGAGGGCAACTGGGAAGCATGGCTTGAGTTCTTTGCGAGAGCAGTCAAGGAAACCGCAGATCAGTGTACCGCCACCGCAGAGAAGACCAACCGACTTGCGCGCGTGGATCGCGCAAGGATAATGGAGCTCGGCAGGATTGCTGGGAGCGCCACGCTCGTACACCAGGAGCTGCTGGCTCATCCGCTGACAACCATTGCCCGCATGAGCAAAGTGACGGGACTCGTGCCCAATACGGTGCGCAAAGTCTTCTCCGCTCTGGCAGAGGCGGGCATTGTCAGAGAAATAACGGGGAAGCGGCGGGACCGGGTGTTCGCTTACGGAGAGCTTCTTGATACCATGGGCGAAGGAACCAAGCCGCTGTAGGGGCAGAGAGGGGGCGTGACTATTGCAGCGTGTTCACGTCGAATGAATATCCGTTGGCAGTTACCGTCCCCGTGATGACATCGGAAAAGAATGGCGCCACGAGAAAGACACTGACGGTCTCCGAATAGTTGCATCTCAGGGTCGAGATGTTTCCTCCATAGAGCGTGAGGTTGGCGTCAATCGAGTCAGAAATTGTCTGAGGGAAGGTTGTCACATCATGAACCGCTACGGAGCTGACGAATGTGGCTGATACGGTCCCAACAAATATGTAGCCCGAAGTCTGATCGTGCCAGTTCGCCAGAGTTACTGATACTTCGTCCGTGTAAGGGCCTTGGAGTGGGTTTGCACTGAACTTGGATGTTGCAAAAAGGGAGCCGGCTTTGGTACTGTCCAGAATACTCGAAGTGAAAGTGGAAGGCCCGCTCGCATTGAACGGAAGGGAGCTCACGTTAGACTGGGCGGCGTTTACGACCTGCAGCGCGGCGTCCCTTGCGTTCTTGGCGTCACTGACGGACGGCGCGGTGATGGAGGGCGAGCCGCATCCGAGAATGGCGAGGACCGCGATAGCTACCAGTGCATTCTTTTCGATCAGCAAGCCGGTTTTTTTCATGGACCCTCTCCACGTTCGAAAATGATCTCTATATTCTCACTGCTGTGAAACTGCTCCAGCAATGCTGTCAGTAGATTATTGCCGAGCCGAAACTCCCGGCTGATGGCCGATCTAGACAACTGCACGATTCGCCAGTCTGTGTCCTTGTACGTGGCCATTATGAGCTTCAGATAAATATTACTTCCATAACCACTGGGCGCGCCTACGATAGTTACGAAAACGCCGGTCGAAGGCGAGGATTCGTCTGTGATTTGAAATGCATACGAAGGAGAGCCGGCGGGAAAATAGCTGTCGAATGTAAAGGTGGAATTAGCCAGAGTCTGGTACATCGTGGTCTGGTCTGGATGGAAATCCTGGTAAGCGTTGCTTCTATTACTATTCAAATCTGAAGCAAAATTAGAAACACGCTGATCGATGGAAACCACGGGGTTCAGATTGCAGCTTGCGAGCGCCAAGGCCAGGAGTACTGCAGCTGCCAGAACTGCCGATATGCGCCTGGTTTTCATAGACGTTCCTCCGTATTGTAAAGCTCATATATCAGCCTTGACCAGATAAGGGACAATCGACCCCTCGAAATTCGTCCAGGAAGGCCTCAAACTGTTTCAGGAACTCTTGGTACACTCCGTCGTTCGGATGAGTAATGTAGTGCGCTTTCAGGAAGACATACAGCCGCCCACCAACGAACCGACGCAGCGAAAGGGCAGCAAGCGCTGAGAAGCGCAAGTTCACTCCAAGAATAAACGATTTGTCCGCCAAAGGAGTTACATTTTCTTCCTCGTACTTTCTGCCTTCGTCTGCCCCCTTTCTCCTTGTGTGATTCTCCACCATATTGTTTCTCTCTTTTTTCAGCCTCGCACTATACGTCGTTGAAAAGGTTGCATAGTCATCATCATTTTTAATGTAACCCGTCCATCGCCTGCTCGAATGCTTTGCATTGCGGCAATCGGGTCCGCGAGCATGGTATTCAGTTTGTCATCGTTCCACTTGCGGTAGTCGATCTGTCGCTTTAGAACCGCAAACTTATCCCCTGGCGGCTTGCCCAGCGGCACTTCCACGCCTTCAGCGGAAGCAAGCTCCACGGACTGGCCTTCCGCCTGGACTGTTACCTGGCCCGAGTCCACGGCGATCAGGGTTGAGCCGTCAGCTCCCGCGAACACGGTGAACTCCGTGCCGCGTACGCCGAGGACTGCCCCATTTGTACGGACCAGGGGTTCCTGCCCCGTGAGCTTGTCGTAACGGAACTTGATGGAGCCCAGGGCAACGGAGAGCACAGGGGCGTTCTGGTTTCCCTGCGCCGTTTCCATGAGCGTGAAGACAGTGCCGTGGCTGACCTTGATGGTCACGCCTTTCTGGTCCATCTCTACCAGGCCGTCATCCCCCGTCTTTACGGAGTCTCCTGTGTTGAGCACGTCCCCCACCGAAGTGTCCTGCTGCACACCGCTGTGGTAACGCGTGGTGGCGTCCCCTTCGGTGTAGGTGACGTCCGTGGGCGCTGCGTGTGCCGCGGCGGCAATCGCCAGGATCAACCCAGCAACCAGGATAGTCTGCTTCATGTTCAGAACGGCCCCTTGAACCCGTAGATCGTGTTTGTGTTCCAGTTGTCCCTGAAGATCAGGAGGATGCGGTCCCCCGAGGTTGCCGTGCGCAGCTCCAGGATCCTCGCGTCTTTCTTCACGTATTGCGCGAAGAAGGATTTCACCTCCATGGTGTCCGCGAACTGCTTGTAGCTCGCATCCGTTATGGGGCTCCCTTCCGTCAGCGTGGCCCCCTCAACCTTGAAGCCTGCCTTCACGATGCCGTTCCAGAACGCGGCAACATCCGGCTTCATGGCCACGATCTCCCCGTCCACAAGGAACGGTGTGGCGCTCATGGCCGCGAGCTTGTCTCCCTGGCCTCCGTTGATGAGGCCTGCAACCATATCTACATGGTGCTGGTCCCACCCACGCTGAAAGCTGGCGCATGAGGAAACCAGGAGCGCCGCCACGACGGCGAACGCCAGTTTGTGCACGCGGCCTGTTCTCATGTTATTCATTCTACCACCGGGCGTGCACGTCCTCTCGAATGTATTTGCTGTAGATTTCCTCCACCTGGCGCATGACGCCTCGGGGCAGGCGCGGCAGGGTGGCGGCTTTTGCGTTCTCTTCCACCTGCGTCGGCGTCTTTGCTCCCGGGATGACGCAGGTGACGGCGTCATGCATGAGGATCCAGCGAAGCGCGAACTGGCTCAAAGCCATGCCGCGAGGGAGGATCTTTTTCAACTCCTCTACCGCCTGGAGGCCCTTTACGTAGTCCACCCCTGAGAATGTCTCCCCGCGGTCGAACGCCTGGCCCTTCCTGTTGAAGTTGCGATGGTCGTCAGCCTGGAACCTCGTGGTCCGCGTCATCTTCCCGGTCAGGAGCCCGCTTGCCAGCGGAACACGGGCCAGGACCCCGATCCATCGCACCCGCGCTTCCCGGAAGAAAAGCTCCGCGGGCCTTTGTCGAAACATGTTGAAGATGATCTGCACTGTCTTGACGCCCGGGTACTCGATGGCCTTGAGGGCTTCCTCCACTTTTTCAACGCTTACCCCGTAGTTCTTGAGCTTGCCGGCCTTTGCCAGGTCATCCAGGCTCGCGAAGAGCTCCGGCATGTAGTAGATCTCCCGAGGGGGGCAGTGGAGCTGAAGGAGGTCAAGGGCATCCACGCGGAGCCGTTTCAGGCTGTCTTCCACGAACCTCCGTATGGCGAGCGGCGTGTATTTCTCCGCCGTGTGCGGCTGCAGCCTGCGGCCGGCCTTGGTGGCCACGTAGATCTTCTCAGAACGGTCTTTCAGGAGCTGACTGAGAAGTCTTTCGCTGTGACCGTCACCGTACACGTCAGCCGTGTCGAAGAAGTTCACGCCGAGGTCCACGGCCTTGTTGAGCGCTGCCATGGACTCTTTGTCATCCACCTTTCCCCAGGCCGAGCCGATTGCCCATGTCCCGAAGCTGACTTCGGAGACTTTCATGCCAGTTTTTCCCAGGAGTCTATAATTCATGCTGCCTCCACATCGTTTACAGACATCCTAACGATTTTCGACGCGTGCCGCAACTTTGTTCGGGCGGCGGCGGCTCAGGGCGCCACGAATGCAAAATCGTACCATGAGCCGCAAGCGGCAGCCACGGTGTAGGGGAAGGCGGGCCGCCTACTTCACCAGGACACGCAGCTCAGTGAGGTATTTCTTCGGGTTCCCCGCAAAGAGCATGCCGGGTCCCTTCAGGTACACCTCGCGGGAGGGAGCGGCGGGTGAGAGCCCTTTCTCACCAAGATAGTTGAACACGCGTTTGTACGATCGGCCGATCTCCGAGTAAGGCCCCCGATGGATCACGGTCACCGCGCGTCCTCCCGTGAGGATCCGGCAGTCGACCTTCTCCGCGCGGACCGGCTTTTTCACGGGGAAAGCTACCTCGATGTCGGCGTCCTCCTCCTTGAACTCTGCGTCACAGTACAGTGAGAAGGCGCCGCCGGAAATCACGCGTCCAACCTTTCTTGCAAGCTCGGCCATGCGCTTGCCCACGTCTTCGTACTTTCCTCGAAAGCGCAGCCCCGCGATAAGAACATCGTCCAGCATCTTTTCTTCAACGGTATCTTTCACCTGCAGCATCTGTATCTCCTTTTCATGAGCAAGGAAAAGGCCGATCTCCTTTTTGACCTTTCGATAATGCTCGGCCTTGCGGGAGATCTCCTCTGCCTTGCGCGCAAGGAACCCCGCCCGGTCCCCGTCCTCCTGGGCCGGGCTGGCAAGAAGCTCCTTGATTTCCGAAATCGTGAAGTCCAGGCCGCGAAGCCACGTGATGGCCTGCGCTCGGAAGAGACTTCCGTCATCGTAGTAGCGGTACCCGGTTTCCCCATCCACGCGGGCTGGCTCAAGGAGACCCTGCTCATGGTAGAACCTCAGGGCTTTGACCGTCAGCCGCGACGCCTGGGAGAGCTCACCGATTGTGTATTCCATGCGCGCATTCTAACCGCCCAGAAAGTCGCCAACAATCCTGGGGAAATCCGTGGTGTCCTGCTGAAGGAAGTGTCCAGCGCCGGAAAGGGTTTCGAACCGGACATTCGGGAAAGACTGGTAGTCCTGGACTGTGGCGGCGCCGGCCGGGTCCCTGTCTCCCGAGAGGACGAGGACAGGGGCTTTCACTCGTCGGAGCGCCGTTCGGTGGTCGTATTTCTGTCCCAGGGAAAAGAACACTGCCTGCTCGACCCATCCCCCAACGAGCGCCGGGTCGGTGTCCGCGTTTGCGCACCGCGTCGGTTGCAGCGCTTCTTGCGCCTGGGACCAGAACGGGAAGAAGCCGGCATTCAGGACCGCGAGGTCCGCTTCACTATTGCTGAATATCGAGCCGAAATCGAAGAACCGTCCAAGCCATGCCTGGTACGCCGGCTTGCTTGCCCCCGGCAGGAGTCGCTTCACGCGATCATACAAGCCGCCGTCAGGCGGAGGAAAACGCAAGAGGTCCGCCGGCGCCACCAGCACAAGCTTCTCAACGCGGTCCGGAAACTCCGCCGCATACAGCGCCGCAACGAACCCGCCGAATGAATGGCCGACAAGGGTGAGGCGGTCCAGGCCAAGGGACTTTCGGATCCGCTCGATGTCCGCCAACTGCGCCTCGATCCCGAGCGCATGGATCAGCGCACCCACGTTCTGCGGGAAGCTCTTCGACGTGAATCGATCAATTGGCCGCATGGATTTCCCGCATCCACGCTCATGATAATAGAAGAACGAGTTTTTCGACTCCAGCGGAACGAGCCCCGGCCATGGGTCATTCGAAGGGATGCCAGGACCGCCGTGCAGGACGAGCACGGGCTTGCCTTTTCCCCGTTCGAAATAGTACAGCCTGATGCCGGGCTCCACCTCCCAGAAGGACCCCTGAGGTTTTGCCGCTTCCAGGGAAATGACTCCACGCGCGGCATCGCTTTCCAGGGCGCCCGGCGCGTACCCTTTCGGGCCGCAGCCTGCGAGCATGGCCGGCACCGCCGCCGCGGCTATGATGCCGCAGATGGGACCAAGACGCTTCATATGCACCTCCCGATTGTGAGATGCACTGACCGTGGGCCCTCCCGTAAGGGGAGAGTCAACAAGGATTTTTCTGGGCCGTCCTGTCAGCCCATCCGCGCCAGTCTGCTTCGGTTTGCCGCTGGGGCAGGGAATGGCTATTTTGAACACAATCAGGGCAGCGGCATGAGTCAAAGAGTCGAGCCTACGGGCGTCAAACAGAACGGCAGGTCCAGGACCCTGCGCATCGCAATTATCGGCACGGTTGCGCTTGCCGTGGTTATTGCAGGGGTCGGAATAGCCATCAGCGTCGCGAACGGTTCTTCGCAGGCAGTTGCCGCATCCCAGGCACAGGCTGCGGCACAAGCCGTTCCCGCGGAAGGCGCAATCGATTTCCAGCCCACGCGGGAGATCGACACCGGCAAGGTGGAAGGATTGCCGGCTAACGCCGTCCATGACGGGGACAACCCGAGTCTTCTGGCGGTTGGAAGCACCGCCCCGGACTTCAACCTCGAGTCCGCCGCTGGTCAAAAAGTCAGGCTCTCTGACTTCCGGGGGAAGACCGTGCTGCTGGAGTTCTATGCCACCTGGTGCCCTCACTGCCAGGCGGAAGCCCCGCATCTGAAAAGCCTCATGGCAACGCTTCCGGCATCGAGCTTCACCATGCTGCAGGTGGTAGCGGACAGCGAAGACGCTGCCAGCCTGCTGGCCTTCGACACCTACTACGGGATGGCGACCCCCGCGCTCATGGACCCGGGCAGCACGCCTGGCAGTTACTATCACCAGGGCTCTACCGGACCCGTTACTCTTCAGTATCGCATTGCTGTCTTCCCGACTTTCTACGTGATCAATCCGAAAGGCCGCATCTCGTGGCGGGCGGATCATGAACAACCTGACGCTCTTGTCCTTGAGAAGCTGAAGGATGCGGCAGGCTCCTGACAGCGGCCCCCGCGCGCTCGTCTCATGGATAGGCTTCGGACTCCGATTGGCCGCCGCGGTGATCTGGATCATTGCAGGCGCTTCAAAGCTGCCTGACCTTGTCCTGTTTTCGGCGCAGGTAGACCGTTACGAATTGCTTCCCCCCATCCTGGTCGCCCCGCTTGCGCACATGTTGCCGTTCTTCGAGATTTTCCTCGGGCTGTACCTCGGCGCCGGCCTTTTTGTCAGGGCCTCCGCGCTTGCCGGGACAATTCTCTTTGCAGTGTTCCTGGCCGCTCAGATCCAGGCCCTTATTCGTGGCTTGACTCTCGATTGCGGATGCTTCGGCGCTCTTTCCAACTCACCGGTGGGGCCCTGGACCCTTCTTCGTGACCTGGCCTTGGGGATCCCGACTTTCGCAATGCTCGCCTTTCCTTCCCGCCGGCTGTCCCTCGACAGCCGATTGTTCGGCGCCGTGGACAACTTTGCCCCTAATTCCTGACCGTTTTTGTAGACTATTACGCTGGCGATAATTAAATTTGCCCCGGAAGATTGCGACGCCGCAAAGGGGTGGTTGCCAGCGCGTTGCCGCCGCGTGATCACGCCGGGAGACGCACGTGCGTTGTCACGCGCGTTGACAAAGGGCGCGCAAAAAAGGAGAGGTGCGCAGGATGAGCAGAATCGTTCAAAGGCTTTTCGTTCTTCTCTTGCTTCTTGCAGCCGCAGGCTTTGTTTCGGCGCAGGACATGTCCGCCGTCCAGGTCCAGGCTGCAAGCGACGGGACGAAGCATCTGACGGATTCCAAGGGCATGACCTTGTACTACTTCACCATGGACACGGACGGGAAAAGCGCCTGTTACGGTCCTTGCGAAAAGGCGTGGCCCGTCTTCTACGCGAGAGACCTTACAGTGTCCTCGGACCTGAATGCGGCTGACTTCAGCACCGTTGCCCGCACGGACGGCTCGATGCAGACCACGTACAAGGGGTGGCCGCTGTACTACTGGGTCCAGGACAAGAAGCCCGGGGACATGACCGGCGAGGGGGTCCATGGAGTCTGGTACGTCCTCAAAGTCCCGCCCTATACGGTCATGGTCGGCACCGGGAAGATGGGCAACTATCTCACCGACGGGGACGGGAAGACTCTCTACTATTTTACGAAGGACTCGAGCGGGATGAGCGCGTGCACTGGCAACTGCATCAAGAACTGGCCGGCTTTCAGCGCGGATTCCTTCGTGGTTCCGTCGGCGTTGAGCGCATCTGATTTTGGGACGATCACGCGGGACGACGGCACAAAGCAGATCACTTTCAAAGGATACCCGCTGTATTACTTCATCCGCGACACGAAGCGTGGAGAAACGACGGGGCAGGGCGTCGCCAAGGTGTGGTACATGGTAGATCCCCAGAAGTTCACGCCGGGGATGAAGTAGCTCGACGGCAAGGCGGGCCTTGAGCCCGCGCACAGGAGGGTGACGGCATGGGTCAGGAAATGCGCAAGGAGCAGCGTTCTGTTTTCGACGATCTGCTTCGAGAGGAGAGAGAGTTTCCGCCGCCGCCCTCCTTTGCCGAGAAGGCCCTCGTGAAGGACCGCGGCGTCTACGCGCAGGCGGAGAAGGATCCCGAGAAGTACTGGGAAAACGAGGCCAGGCTGCTTCACTGGTTCAAGCCATGGAGCAAGGTTCTGGACTGGCAGCCGCCTCACGCGCGCTGGTTTGTGGGCGGCCAGCTCAACCTCAGCTACAACTGCCTGGACCGCCACCTGCAGGGCCCGCGCAGGAACAAGGCGGCGCTGATCTGGGAGGCGGAAAACGGCGACACGCGGACGTTGACCTACCAGCAGCTCCATCGTGAAGTCTGCAAGTTTGCCAACTGCCTCAAGGACCTCGGGGTGACAAAAGGAGACCGCGTGGCCATCTACATGCCGCTCCTTCTGGAGACCGCGGTTGCGATGCTCGCCTGCGCCCGAATTGGGGCAATCCACAACGTTGTATTCGGAGGGTTCTCACCGGACGCTCTTGCCGACAGGATCAACGACTCCAAGGCCAAGGTCCTCATCACGGCGGACGGAGGATGGCGCCGGGGCAGCGTGGTCCCCCTGAAGCACAACTCCGACCGTGCGCTGGAGAACTGCCCAACCGTCCAGCACGTGATTATCGTCAAGAACCTCCCCGGCGAGCCGCACCTCCTTCACATCCACGAGGGGCGGGACCATTGGTACCACAGGCTCATGGACCATCAGAAGGCTGATTGCCCCGCGGTCCCTATGGATGCCGAGGATACTCTTTTCATCCTTTATACTTCCGGCACCACGGGAAAACCCAAAGGCATTGCCCACACGGCAGGCGGGTACGCCGTGGGCGTCCAGACCACCACGCGCAACGTGTTCGACCTCAGGGACGAGGATATCTTCTGGTGCTCCGCGGACGTGGGATGGGTCACGGGTCACAGCTACGTGGTCTATGGACCGCTGCTGAACGGGGCAACCGTCCTCATCTACGAGGGCGCGCCTGATTTCCCGGAGAAGGACCGGTTCTGGGAGCTGATCGAGCGCCACTGCGTGAGCGTGTTCTACACCGCGCCCACATCCATCCGTTCCTTCATGAAGTGGGGAGACGAGCTGCCCGCCAGGCATGACCTTTCGAGCCTCCGTCTCCTGGGCACCGTCGGTGAGCCGATCAACCCCGAGGCGTGGATGTGGTACCACGAGAAGATCGGGGGAGGGCGCTGTCCGGTTGTGGACACATGGTGGCAGACGGAAACGGGCGCCATCATGATCAGCGGCCTGCCTGGGGTATCGACCATGAAACCTGGGTTCGCCGGCACCCCCTTGCCGGGGATTTTCGCAACGGTCCTGGATGAGACGGGCAAGGAGGTGACCGAGGGAAGCGGGCTCCTTGCAATCATGCATCCCTGGCCTTCCATGCTGCACACCGTCTGGGGAGATGATGAGCGTTACGTGACAACGTATTTCTCCAAGTGGGACAAGAAGATCTATTTCCCGGGAGATGGAGCAAAGCGCGACAAGAAAGGCAACTTCATGATACTGGGCCGTGTGGATGACGTTCTCAACGTTTCCGCTCACCGCATTGGCACCATGGAAGTGGAGTCCGCGCTCGTGGACCACCCCGCGGTGGCGGAGGCGGCGGTGGTGGGTCGGGCGCACGAGCTGAAGGGCCAGGCGATTGTTGCCTTTGTGAGCCTGAAGAACGGACACGCCACGAGCGCCACTCTTGTCGAAGAGTTGAAACAGCACGTCGTGAAGAAGATTGGCGCGCTTGCGCGGCCCGAAGAGATC
Organism: uncultured Spirochaetota bacterium; assembly: GCA_963845535.1. Classification (GTDB taxonomy): domain Bacteria; phylum Spirochaetota; class Spirochaetia; order SZUA-6; family Fen-1364; genus Fen-1364. Next base: position 703,167 of record CAWJSK010000012.1, on the reverse strand, counting down.
CTTTTCACCAGGGACCTGCCCAAGACTCGCTCTGGAAAAATCATGCGCCGTCTCTTGCGCGACATCGCGGAAGGCAGGACGCTGGGAGACGTCACCACGCTGGCGGACCCTGCGGTGGTGGCCGCTCTGCGTGATCAGTATGAGGAGACGTACGGAGGATAACGGAGCTCACTTGCGAGTACACGCCCGGGTCGGCGGCTAAGCAGATTCAGGCTACCGGCCCTGCCGCGAGCCGCCAGAGCGAGGTGATCTCCGCCACGCGGGCTTCGTGCAGGGGGTCAGCAACGTCCTTTGTCCTGGGGTGATACGGACGTACATCCAGCTTGCCCATCATTCGTAGTCCCGCCGCGTCGATGGCCGCGAGCAACTCATCTCGTGTGCGCAGTCCCAAATGCTCCGCGATATCGGAAAGGATCAGCCAACCTTCCCCAGCCGGCTCCAGGTGCGCGGCCAGCCCGTTGAGGAATCCCATCAGCATTTGGCTGTCCGGGTCATACACCGAACGTTCCAGAGGAGAGCTCGGCCGCGCTGGAATCCAAGGCGGGTTGCAGACAACAAGCGGGGCGCGGCCCTCTGGAAACAAATCCGCGTGCACCACTTCCACCCGCCCGCCCAACCCAAGCCGTGCGATGTTCTCACTGGCGCATGCCAGCGCGCGCGTGTCCTGATCAGTTGCCAAAACGCGCGCCACGCCGCGGCGCGCCAACACGGCGGCCAGCACGCCGGTGCCTGTGCCAATATCGAAAGCCAGTTCCTTTGAGGGTAACGGCGCTTCTGCCACCAGCTCCACGTACTCACCGCGAATTGGAGAAAAGACGCCGTAGTGCGGGTAAATACGATTGTCCAACGCCGGTATCAGCATACCCTTTCTGCGCCACTCATGAGCACCAATCAAACCCAGCAGCTCACGCAACGAAATGACGGAAGCTTGCCCGCCGGGACCGAATACCTCGATACAAGCCTGCTGCACATCAGGCGCACGCCGCAAAGGCACGCGGTAGTCGCTCTCCAGCGTCACCAGCAGCATGCCCAAGATTCGCGCGCGCTGCTCCTGGGTTTGCCGCAGCAGGTGAAACGCTTCCGCAAGCGGCGCCTTCCGTGTGGCGGCTTTCCTGTCCATGCGGCGCGGCTTGCGCACCAAACGGCGCGAAAGCGCTTTCAGCAGCTCGCGGGCGTTATTGAAATCTCCGCGCCACAGAATAGCGGTTCCTTTGGAGGCAAGGCGATAGGCTGCATCCGCGCTGAGGCTGTCATCTGCGATGACTACATTTTCATGTGGATGTACACCGCTCTCGGATCGCCAGGGGGCAGACTTGCGCTGGCCGGATTCCGTCCAGCAGATCACGGGAAGATCATTCACGGGAGAATCCTCGGCAGCTTCTAGTGTTTCGTGAGACGCATTTTTGCCAAATCAACGTTGTCTACAAAAATCGTCTGGGCTTCCAGCGCTTGAAAGCTCTTGCTCTTGTACCGCCCAAAATCTCCTACAAAAGCGACATCCACGGCAGCGTCAGCAAACTCTTTCAAAATCGCGACCGCGAGCCCGTTTGACAATTGCCACATTTCTGGGCAAATGTTCTTCTCATAGAGCACAAGTTTCTTGATCCCGCGCTCCAAAACTTGCTTTGCAAGATCAGCCGCGTCTCGCGCGTTGCGGACTACTATGCCCTCGGATTGCATCTCGAGTACTTGTATCCCATTCAATTCGGAATGAACGGCATTCATGTCTTTATCGTCTCCAGCTTCAACTTTCCTTTATAGTAGGACCGCCCAATTGATCATTGCAACACCTGAGGCACCGGCGGCCGCTACAACGGGATGATCCACGGTGCGGCCAGTTGAGAGTCGAACTCTCCGCCGCAGTGGATCAGGTGCAGGCCTCTATTGACGGTTCGCTTGTGCCCGAAAGCTGGATAGCGAGCGGCGTCATGGCCTTGGATGTCGAGCCGGAGCGTAGTGCCAGCTTCAAACAGTGTGCTTGAGGGTAGTATCTCGATCTCCACCGGCACGGTTTGACCTCGCGGAATTGGCTCCGCCCTGCGGTGGGTGTGCCAGGGCCGAAGTGGGGTGCTGAGCGTCGGGTCAAGCTCGCGGTGAGAGGCACGCAGCCAACCTTTGGCCACGCAATCTCGATCAAAGCCGTTGTAGCCGGGGAAATAAATCTCACGCCCCGCTTTGTCGAGCTTGTGGAGAGTGATGAAGAGGTCGAGGTCCTCCGAGTCGGACGTGCTCACCCACAGCTTGAGCCGCATGCTGCCTGTCAACTCGATGTCGCGATCGAAAGTATATCCGAAGCTCGCGCAGTCCTTTCGGGCTTTTGAATCATACGAAGCTACAGCCGCCGTTTTGGGATGTTCTGGCACCAGTTTCATTGGAATAGACAGATAGAGTGGAGTAGACTTTGCCGCTGGCAGAGGCCAGGTCGGTTCAGCGCGGACATCAGCCTGGTACCATGCTCGCCGGCGCTCCAGGCGTACTGCCGGGATGCCGTCCATGGCGTTCGGCTGTTGCTTGAGGGTGAAGGCGAAAAACGTCGTCTGAATGGCCTTGGCCTCTGAGCCGTAAAACGTCTCCCATTTGCGTCGGCCATGCGTGAACAGCCACTTTTGTGTCGATCGGATCCGTTCATAACCAATAAAGGAGCCGCGGGTATGAAGGCCGTGGTCAGACCAACTGGCACAGATGAGCGCGGGCACATCGATCTTTTCAAGGGCAGGCCGCTTGCCGGCCCAATAATCGTCGTCAAACGGGTGCTGCTCGATGTTTGCCAGATAGTCCTCTGCCATGGGGAAACGTTTGTTGTGGCTGGGTACAAGCCGCCTCTTCCACCAGATTGTAGTAAAGCCTGTTTCAGGTACGCCATCCTGGTATGCTAATTCTCGAAACTGATCCGTGACGCCTTCCCAGGGACAGATTGCCTTGAGGGCCGGCGGCCGTAGCGCCGCCACCCGAAACTGCGACATGGCAAGAAAAGAAACGCCCATCAAGCCGACGCGACCGTTGCACCACGACTGGGCTGCTGCCCACGCGATAAAGGCGGCATAGTCCTCAGCGTCCTGGTCATTCAACACACCAGCCGAGCCCTCTGAGGCATGCATGCCGCGCACATCCACCTGGGCTACTGCATATCCTTGCCGTACCCAATAGATCGGGTCGGGCGCTTCAAAGCCTGTCCATTTCGAGCAGTCGAGTTTGCCGAAGCGCACGCCTGCCAGACGCATGAAAAACATGAACTTGCGGTCAGGCAGGTTGTCTTTTCCGTACGGAGTGACGGACAGTATGGCCGGGCAGGCGCCAGCGGCGGCAGGTCGAAAAACGTTCGCTGACAACCGTACCCCGTCTGGCATGGGTACGCGCACATCGCGTTCCAGGATTATGCCGGGCTCTATTATTCCAGAAGAGGGCCGCGGAACTGGTGCCTTGGTGAGCGGCGTACGATCCGGCACAAAACTGACGCCGAGACTTCGCTTGCGATTCCTGCCAGTCATCGGTTTCCCTCTCTCTGGAATTGAATTTACTGCGGCACATTTTTTGGTCAAGATTTCAGGAAATTGTCAGCGCGAATCTTATTACAAGAAGCGATATCAGGCCGTGCCTGAGCTGAAGAGGGTCTTCATGCCGAAATGGCAAATCGCTCCCTCATCCTGCTCACCGAGATGAAGGAGCGACGTTGAGACTATCCTCGCGCCTGGGACTACTCGGCAGCGGTCTTCATCTGTACAATCATTATTTGGTTCCCGTCCGGGTCCGACAGGCCGAACCATGCGGCCCACGGCGACCCTTGCCAGGTTTCTTTCGTGAGCTCGTGGGTTGGCGCGATGCCTTTCGCCTTGATTGCCTTGTACAATGACTCGGCGTCGGAGGTCGTAAAGTACAACTTCTGGGTCCCTGGCCTGAGGTTCTCGGTGTTCGCAGCCTGCAACAAACTCATGGATGCCCCGCCGCCGGGCAGACTCAGAGACACCCATCGTTGTCCGCCCTGGCTGTAATCCTGCGTGGCCTTCAAGCCCAGGGCTGAGGTATAGAACAATTCGGATTTGTCCATGTCGCGGACCGCCATGCTGATCATCAGCAGTTTGTCCGTCGTCACCTGCTGGGAATACACGGTCGGTATCGCCGCGAGGGCCAGGCATACTGCAAGAATGTATTTCATCGCTTTTCCTCCTGCACTGAGTAGTCGAACGGGAAGAGGAGAAAGGGACAATCGCGCATTTGGCCATATAGTTTTGTCGCCCTTTCGATCTTGCCCGGTCACCTTCTTCGAGTTGTTTTCAGATCCGGGACGGCTTTTTCCTCTGCCGGTAGGATCGCGCCTTTTCTCGGTTTCCGCAGTCTTTCATGCGGCACCAGCGGCGACTGTGGTTTTTCGAAGTGTCCAGAAAAAGCCAGCTGCATCCAACGCACGAGCGCAAGCGAGACAGCTCTGCTGACAAAAGCAAATCCACCGCAGCAGGGATTACTGGCCAAAACATTTTGCCTGGGTGCCCGTCCGAAGTCCACACCCAGAGGAGTCGGTTCCGGGAAACGGTCAGGCGCCGGTGCTCCGAGGCCCGGGCATAGACTTCGTTCAACGTCTCTATATCAGCATCGACCTTATCGCCTGTTGCAAGGGGGGCAAAAATCGTCCGCAGGAGATCCCGGATCGATCGCGCGTACCGAAGTGCTTCTTGGGTAGCATCCGGCGGAACGCTTTCGGCGACAGCCTGCAGGGATTTCGCCTCGGTCGTATTCACGGTTCCCACCGCAACGCCCCAATCGACGAGACGCTCGTACGAGCTGAAGAAGTAGTCGCTCTGTCCGTCGGCAATAACCGGATTAAGGTAGTCCAGGCAGAGATTTTCTCCCAGCATTTCTCTGGATGCTATCTGCGATTTCGAGTTCATATGTTCTCCTTTTCGAGTAACCATCAAAATAAATTTGACAAGTTACTCGACCTTGACTATGTTATAACCCGTTAACGTCTTATAGCAGGTTACCTGGCTTTATGCAACCACGTCCTCAAGAAGCGGACGGCAAGCAGCCCTAATTTTGTTGCAGACGACAGGTCAAGGAGGAGGAATCCATGTACCATAACTGGTACGCGCTGTACATTGGCGCAAAACAGGCTCAGAACCCAATCCATTCGCGGGCGGACGATGGGCGGTTGGCAGATGCCGCGCGAAAGAATCGAAAGGAAGAGAAGAAACGCATCGGGATAGCCCGCCGTCATGCGCCGGTGGGTGAGCAAGTCCCAACGCTTCTTTTGCAACAGGGCTGCAAAGGTCTCGTCGATGAAGTACGGCCGCTGGTTTTTGCGAGACTACGAGCAACTATCACTTGATGGTACGGATCGAAATGAAGGGGAAAACATGAAGACTCCATAAGCGCAGGCTGGCGGAGATGAGGCACTGCATCACCTGAGGAAGAGGAACACCTACATTTTGCTCAACCTCATATTTCGCGTGTTGAAGCGCGGAGGGCGTCTGGCCGTCTCCGACATGGTTGCCTCGGGAAAGCTCACGGATGAGCTGCGAGGCGACCTCGCATCGTACTCCGCATGCATCGCAGGGGCTTCGCCTGTCGATGAGCTTACTACGATGATCAAGAGTGCAGGCTTCACCGACGTTGGGAGCGTGGCCGCGGGCGCGATTCTCGTCTGCACACACAACTCCGCCAGGAGTCAAATGGCCGAGGCCTATCTCAGGAAGTTCGGTGGAGATAGGTACGAGGTCGAAAGCGCAGGCCTGGAGGCTCGGATGAAACGATCATGGCCCAGGTGCGCGGTATGCGTGATGCAATCAAAGAGCGAGTACATCAGTTCTCGGAGGAAGCGGTGAGCCTGGTTTAGCTTTTCTCAGCCTGTGGTGGTAACGATGCGGGTCAGCACGGCGGGCCGCGTTATGGCGCGTTTTCTCACGGCCTGATGGCTTTCACTCCTGTCAGCTCGCAGAAGTCTTCCAGCGCAGGCGCCAGATCTGCCCCATACCCCAAGCACGCGTATTCGTTCGTCCAGCTTTGGAGGAGCGCGTCCATGTCTGCGTGCGCGGTCACAAAGCCATGCGGCCAGAACGGGATGCCGCACTCCGCAAGCCGTGCCTCCACCTGATCAGCAGGCGGCTCGAAGATGGAGCAGGGGACGATCACCATCTGGAAGTCGCCGTTCACCCTGCCCAGACGGGCAAGCGCGCCTTCCCCGGCCTTACAGATGAGCCGCACAGAGAGCCCGCCGGCCCCGCCTTCCGTGGGGATCCCGTGCTCCGCAAATCCCGCGGGACCAAGCTTCCCGGCCAAAGAAGGCGGCACGGCGCCATCGCCAATGATCTTGATCTCTTTCTTTTTCTTGTCGATGTGTTGCAAGTCTCCATAGTATACGAGGTCCTTGCTCAGCTTTGTCAGGAGGAACACGGAAAGGGCGGTGTTGAAGTCCCCCAGGGTGCTCGTTGGGCATCCGTCCTCCAGCATCATGCTCTGCGCAAAGCAGGTTGCCGCGTAGTCATCCGCAAGGCCGGGGAACGACTGGATAGTGTAGAAATCAAAGCCCTCTTTTTCCACGATCTTCTTGATTGCCAGGTACAGCCGCATGGACTTTTCGTTCACGAGGCTTTTTTCAGGGGCTTTGCCGAAGAGCTTCACGAGACGCGGCTCCAGCGCGCGGAGCTCCTCCGCGCTGACTTCCTGAGCGGCCCGAATCAGCTCCGCGGTGTCGCGCGAATCGATGTCCACGCCGAAGGTCCGCATCCATTGGGAAGGGTCGGCTGCCCCGCAGGTCTGCCCCATCCCTCGGCCGCCGAACGTCCCAATGGTGGCCATGTTCAGGAGCCGCTTCAGGTGCGCCGCCTTGCACCAGCTCGAGACGCGGTCCACTTCGGCCGGGTCGTCTGCGCTTCCGTACACGAACTTGTGAGGGATGCCCACCTCCAGGAGCGCTCCGTGAAGGACCAGCCCTCCCACGGGCCGCCATCCCTGGGAGCCCGGATGGGTCCAGATCAGGACGGGTTTGCCGCTCATGGCAAAGTCCCGAATGGCAGCCACCAGGTGCGCGGCCCACACCCATGTGCCGGAGAAGAGCACCAGGCAGTCCACGGCATCGTCCTTCTTCATTTCATCCAGCGCGGCCCGGGCTTCTGCCTTGCTCGCTATCACAATCGGGTGCTCGCGAAGCTTGATGCCCCGCGCCTTCAAGGCGTCACGGGAATGGGCCACGGTTTTTTCGTCGATGAAGGGCGTTCCCATCGGATCAGCAAGACCGTCCTTGTGGACGCCGTATACAACGAAGCCTGCGCTCGGGGTAATCATAGTGCCCTCCCTTGGATTCTCTTTGTCTCTGCGCAGAAGGCATCGATCTCCGCGCTGCCGTCAAGGACACTCACCTCGAGGTGCATCTCCTTGGTCTCCCCCGGCTCAATCAAGGGAAGCCTGCCTTCTGCTCGAAGATCGGCGCGGTTTGCGATCTTTGCATTCACCGGTTCAATCCCGACCACGTAGTCAACATCAGCGAGCATCTTCCACTGGCTCAGGTAGGGGAGAGTGGCTGTCTGATAACGAAGGCCGAGCCCGAGTCCGCCCGCCAAGGACCTGTTGATGAGCGCGGCACTGGTGAAACCATGTTCGTCCGCGGCCATGGTGTGAAGGAAGTTCATCTCGGCAAACTCAGCCTCCGGCGCCGCAAACCTGGTGACTCCCGCAAGGCCGGTCGCGGACCCCTCGTCATATGGTTCAACGCCGCGAGATGCGGCAACCAGCTCGGCTGTCTGATCAAGAAGCGGGAACCCTGCGTTCATGTGATAGAGGATGAGGAAGGGGGAAGGTTTGGAGCCGAAGTTCTCCACACGGTCGCGGATGCGCAGGCTTTTCGAGCCGATGGCGGTGGAAAAGGACCGGGTCAGCCTGAGCTTGTGCCCAAAGATGACGGCCTCCTCAATTATGCCGGTGATCTCGAGGAGGTACTCGTCTCCTTCCCATCGGGAAAGGTCCGATACTCTGACCGCGGGAAGCGCCGAGTACCTTCCATGAAGGCCGAGGTCTTCCTCTCCATCCCGGCCTGGCCGGCCGAAATACGTAAGGCCGCAGGTCGTGAGGAGCCCGCCGAAAAAGACCCTCAGCCATTCCGCTCCTACAGGGTCGTAATACGCGGGATGCGTAATGCCGCTCGCCGTGTGATAGACGAGATTGATGCCCTTGTAGGTGAAATCTGCGACGTCCATCCCACGATCGGGGAGGACGGTGAAAGCAAGCCCGCTGCCCGTCGTGACCTCGAGGGCCCGCACCCCGCGCGCTTTGCCGTCCGTAAGCTCGCAGTGGCGGATCCCGCCAAGCTGCCGCAGGTTGCCGATCCTTCGTTCGGCTTCCCGGCGGGTGTACTCCCTTCCCGCAATGCGCATGGTTCCTCCTGGTCAGGGGATTGTACAGCAGCACGGGGTTCTTTACATCTTGATGCCCGACATCTTGATCCCTTCCACCAGGTAGCGCTGGAAGACGAGGAAGATGACGACGGTAGGGATGATCGTGATGCACGAAGCCGCCAGCACGAGGTTCCAGGCAATCATGCGCTCTCCGCGGAAGTTCGCGATGGCAATCTGGATCACCCACAGCGACTGCTTCTGCGTCACGATCAGGGGCCAGAGGTAGTTGTTCCAGTTTGCCACGAAGAAGGCCACGGCAAGCGTGACGGCGATGGCGGTGGAGAGCGGCGCCACTATTCTGAAAAAGATGCCGTAATGGGACAGGCCGTCCATCATGGCGGATTCTTCAAGCTCTCGGGGGATCCCCAGGTAGAACTGACGGAAGAGGAAGATCCCGTAGGCGTGGGGTATGGCCGGGAGGATGATGCCCCAGAGGGAGTTCGTGATCCCGAGATTCCGCACAAGAATGAAGAGCGGGATCATGATGACGGCGAAAGGAACCATGAGCGTGCTGAGGATCCACACGAAGATGAGCTGGCGGCCGGGGAATCGAAGCCGTGCCAGCGCGTACCCCGCGGTGGAGTGGAAGAAAAGGGCAACCACCGTCACGGTCACCGCGACGAAGAGCGAGTTGCCGATGTAGTGCGGGAAGTTCTCGCTCACGAGCACCTGGCGGTAGTTGTCCAGCGTCAGGCTCGCCGGACTGGGCAGGAGCACAAGGTCGAAGATCCGGGAGAGCGGCTTGAATGAGCTCAACACCATGATGTAGATGGGGAGCAGCATGATGACCACGGCGATCACGCCCGCGGTAATGAGGATGGCCTGTCTTCCTTTCCCAGACTTCATCACCGGCCTCTACTGCCGCCGGGTTGCGCCGAACACGCGCAGCTGAACGAGCGTGAGGGTCATGATGATGATGAACAGGATGAACGCCGTTGCCGAGGCGTAGCCCAGCTCGGAGATCTCGAAGGCCTGCCGGAAGATGTAGTAGACGGTGACGTTCGTGGCGGCCGCCGGGCCTCCCCGGGTCATGACCTGGATCTGGTCGAAGACCTGGAAGGATCCGATGGTGGTGACGATGGCCACGAAGAGGCTCGTGTCGCGAACGGAGGGGAACGTTATGTACACGAGCTTCTGCCATGGGTTGGCGCCGTCGATCTCCGCGGCCTCGAAATAGGTTTGGGGAATGTCCTTGATGGCCGCAAGAAAGATCACCATGTAATAGCCGATCACGAGCCAGATCCCCACGATGGCCACGGACGGAAGCGCCTGGCCCATCGAACCCAGGTACGGCTGCGCTGGTATCCTGAACAAGCTCAGGAAGCTGTTGAGATACCCCCGCATGGGGTCGTAGATGAATGACCACGCAAGGGCGGCGACGACGGTCGAGATGGCGAAAGGGATGAACAGAAGCGTCCGAAAGACCTGCTGCTTTCTGCCCTTGATGCCGTTCACCAGGACGGCGAGGGCGAAGGAGATGACGAAGACCGCCGGAACGTACATGACGGCGTACCTGACGGTGGTAAGAAGGGACTGCCAGAATACCTGATCTCCCAGGAGACGCTGGTAGTTTGCGCCGCCCGCGTAGACCATTGGCCTCAGGCCGTTCCATGAATGGAGGCTGACCACGAAGGCGGAGACGATTGGGATGAACAGGAAAATGAGGAGCCCTGCCACGTCAGGCAGGAGCATCGCGTACGCGGACAGCGCTTCCTGGAGCCTGTCCCTTCTCATTCGGCGCATTCCGCTCTCCCTCGTAAAGGAAGAGAGGCATCCCCGTTGCGGGGTAGCGGGATGCCTCTCAAAAATAGCATGTTCTCTCAGCAGCCTAGATTTGTCCGGGGTACGACTTCAGGAATGCCTCCATCCGCTGGTGGGCTTCCATGGCCGCTTTGGCGCCGTCATAGTCCTTGTTGAACATGGCGTTCTGGATCATGTCCTCGAGGATGCTGCTCGCCTCTGCCGGCATTCGGATCTCGGGTTTCTCCGTCCCGTAGATATCGTTCGTGAACACGGCGCGAAGCCCCTTGGTGAATATCGCCTGGCCCGCGGCAATCACCGACTTGCGCGGTGAGTATGCGAACTTCGTGACCGTGGTCCACTTCAGCGGGATGTCGACGTTCGTGCCGAATGCCCACACCGCGAACTTTGCCGCTTCCTCCGGGTATTTGCCCTTGGCGTTCACCATGAACTTCCATCCTCCGGCGACGTCCGCCGGCTTCCCGCCGTCAGGGATGGGAAACCGCACGACCTTGATGTTCTTGGTCTTGTACTGGTTTTCGATTGTCGGGATTGCCCAGGAGCCGCAGATCTGCATGGCGGTCTCTCCGTCCCCCAGAATGCCGATGTCCGTGGTGGACCTGCTGGGCCGAAGGTTGGCGGCTCCGGAGTCAATGAGGTCCTTCCACAACTGGAGCGCTTGCGCCACGCCGGGTTGGTCCAGGGCGGAGTGTTTCAGGTCCGCCGTGAACACGTCCGCTCCCGTCTGCCACAGGAACGGATACCAGGTGTAGGTCTGGTACGCGCCTTTGCTCACTTCGATCGTTATCCCGGCTCTCTTGTCGGTCTTGAGCTTGAGCGCCGCCGCTTTCAGGTCATCCCAGGTTGCCGGAGGTTGAACGCCGGCGGCGGCCAGGACGTCCGCGTCGTAGTACAGGCCAACCAGCTCGATCTCAAAGGGAATGGCGTAGATCTTGTCCCCGATGGAAACGCCTTTGATCGAGCTCGGTGAGAAATCCGAGACGATTGTGTCCGTCATGAATGCGTTCAGCGGGTAGGCGATCCCGGAGTTGATGTACTTTCCGATGGTGCCCGGGCTGACGAAGAAAAGGTCAGGACCAGCGCCGGCAGCAAAGGCAGCTTCGAGCTTGGTGCCCAGATAGTCGTCCCAGGGGACGGTCTGCACGGTGATCTTCACCTGGGGATTGACCTGGGCGTACAGGTCGGGAAGGCTCTTGAAGAACTCTCCTTCGGCGGCGCCGTGGAAGTCCCAGAGAGACAGCTCCTTGACCGCGGTCGAGCTCGGCGCGGCGCCGGATGTGCTTTCCTTGGCTCCTCCGGCAAACGCTCCCGCCGCTGTCAGCAGGAAGGCCGCCGCGGCGCAAACAAGAAGGAAGGTCCGAAAATGTTTTTCTCTCATTCTTTCCTCCTCTCGCGTGATTGATCTGCGTTGATCCTCTCACTCCGCGTCGGCAAAAGAAACACGAATTTCTTTTCAATTGGTGGAGTATTTTACTTTTCCTGCGAATACCTCCTGTACAAGGACGGTGTCACGCCGACGCTCCGTTTGAAGATGCGCGTGAAATATTTCGGGTCGTTGAACCCCACCCGATACGCCACCTCGGAGGTGTTGAGATTTGTCGCGCACAGAAGCTCGATTGCTTTTTCCACCCGGTACTCGGTGATGTATTCCACGACGTTCTTCCCGGTCTCCCGTTTGAACGAGGAGGAAAAGTAGCTGGGGCTCAGGCCCACGCTTTTGGCAACCTCTTCAAGGGGAAGGTCGCGCCCGTAGTTCTCCTCGATGAAACGTACCGCCCGCCGCACCGCCCTGCCGAGCCTGTACTGGTTGGCCTGCTCGACCCTGGCGGCGAGCGCCACCATGACCTCAACAAAGCGCGCCTCCAGCGCGTCGAACCATCCGTGCTTGAGGATGGATGTGACGGACAGCGCGATTTTCTGCGCCTCCTCATGGTCCGGCAGGACCGAAGAGAGAACCTCCAGGACATGCCTGATCACGGCTCCGACGTGCTCTTCCAGGAGCTGGAGGGGTATCTGAGCCTGGCGCAGGGGAGCCAGGAAATCCCTGGCGCACGTCTCCGCGGTATCCCGGTTTCCGGTTACCAGGCAGGCCACGAGCTTGTCCTGCGCGGGCGTTGAATACGGCAGGGGGCGGGCGGTCCAGGGCTCATAGAAAGCAAGCGCCTTCCCTCGGTCATAGTAGCCTGGCCGCAAGGCCAACATGCTTTGCTCGAAAGCGGCGCTGATCCTTGCGTGGCCGTCGTTCTCCAGGCTCACCCCGATCCTGCCCCGGGTTCCCAGGAGAGCAGAGAGCCGCAAAGCAATCTCCCCCGCCTGTGGCAAGCTTCCCGGGACCAGCGCGACAAACTGCTCGTGGACGGAGAAAAGGTGCGCCTCACGTCTCAGGGCGGACTCCATGGCGGCACGGGACGGCAGCGGAGGGCCGTCCTCTGAAGTGGGCGGGAGGATCTGCGCGCTGAGAATGACGAATGTCCCCAGGTGAATGTCGAGCAGGTCACAAAGCCGCGCCCCTGCTTCGGCAGCGGACGCGGAGCTCAGCGCCTCCGTGAGAAGCGCGTCCTTGAGAGCATCCAGATCACCGGCCGACGCGGCCCTCAGGCGGTCAGACTTGCGGCGCTCCACTTCCGCCCGGGCGCGATCAAGGACCGCGAACAGCTCCTCTTCCTCGATCGGCTTCACAATGAAGTCGAGCACGCCGACCTTCATGGCGCGCCGCGCGTAGTCGAACTCCTTGTAGCCGCTCATGATCACAACCACAGTGTCAGGCGACGCGGTGCGCAGGGCGTACGCAAGCTCCAGACCGTCCAGGCCCGGCATCCGGATGTCAGCCAGGATCACGTCAACGCGCTCCGCGCGGGCGGCTTCCAGCGCGGCGTTGCCGCTGGAGAAAAGCCTGCACGCGCTCCAGGCCTCTCCTCGCGAGCTGATGAGCTTTGAAAGCCCTTTTCGCACCCGCGGCTCATCATCCACAATCGAGATCGTGTATCCCATTACTCCTTCCCAATGGCCGGAAAGGAGATGCGCACGAGAGTCCCTCCCTGCGGCCGTTGCGTCAGGGTTACGCCGAAGGGAGGACCGTACCGCAGGCGGATCCTTTCATGGACGTTGAATATCCCGATCCCCTCCGGCCCCCCGTTGTCTTTCAGCTTGCCGCTGAAAATCTCGTCGATTTTCGCCTCGGTTATTCCGCACCCGTTGTCTGAAATCTCCATGCTGACGCACCCGTTCTCGAGAGCTCCGCGGATGACGATGGTGCCCTCCCCCTGGCGCGCCCGGAAGCCATGCTCAATGGCGTTTTCGACGAAAGGCTGGAGGAGAAGGTGGATGGTGGCGAGGTCGAGGACCCGCGGATCGATGTCATAGCGGACCTCGAGCCTGCTTTCGTAGCGCGTCTGCTGAAGGAACACGTAATTCGTGAGCCACTGTATTTCATCCCGCCAGGTCACCGGCCGGCCGTCAGAGATCGAATATTGCAGTATACGCGACAGGGCTGTCAGCATCCTGCTGATCTTCTGCTCGCTCCTTTCCCGGGCAATCCAGTTGATGGTGTCCAGCGTGTTCGAGAGGAAGTGCGGGTCGATCTGCGCCTGAAGGGCGCGGATCTCGTGCTCCTTTTCCCGCTGGTGCGCGTTTTCGGTTTCCCGCAGGAGGTTGGCAATGCGCGCGGACATCGCGTTGAAGCTCTTGGAGAGGAAGCCGATCTCGTCCTCCGACTCCGGCGGGCGCGAGCGGGGCGCGGGGTCACGTCCCATCTGGTTCATGGAGACGATGAGCCGCTCGATGGGCCCGGTCACGTACCGGTTGATGACGGCCGCGCCCAGCGCGGAAAGGACAAGGCACAGCACGAGGATCGCGGCGAAGTAGCCGCGCAGCCCCCGGGCCTGGCTCAGGATGTCCGACTCCGGGATCAGCGCAACATAGTGCCAGTGGTTGTACGTGGACGTGATATAGACGGCGAAATACGTCTTTCCCTGGATGTTTTCTTTTCGAAGCGTGTCGTCCCCGCGCGCTTCCAGCCGCGGGAGGAGCCCGTATGCGCCCGCCACGTTCTGGTACCATTCCCGGTTGGCGCACCAGACAAGGTTGTCTTCCCTGTCGGTGACGATGACGAGGCCGTTGCCGCTCAGCTCATTGGATTTTCCGATGTCATCGAAAACCTGGGACTTGAGGTTCACCACCAGGATTCCCGCGGTGAAGAAGGTGCTGGAATAGATGTCTCTCAACACCCTGCCGAATGACACGAAGTAGATGGGCTCCGGCGGGTCATGGAGGCTCGGGAGGGTGAGGCTCGCTATCCAGTATGCCTGGCCATCCAGGGCCCGGATGGCGTCTTTCCACTCCGGATGCTGCAGGAAAATACCGGCAAACCGGCCGCCGCCCGAGGTGTCGGCAAAGACGTACTGCCCGTTGGGGAAAAAGAGGTACGCCGACTCCAGATGGTTCTGATTGGCGCGGAAGCTCTGCAAGGCTTGCTGCATCTGGAAGAGCTGGAAATCATCGAACCTATCGGGGACTTTCTCACCCATGGGCGCGAAGATCCGCGGGTCGTTGTAGATCTCCTCGCTGTGGTCAGCGCTCTCCCGCAGTTGCGCCTCCACGCTGTTCTGGAACAGCTTCAGCGTCTCTCGGGAACGATCGTACTCCCGGCGCGTGATGTCACCCGTGGAGATGACGTAGAACACGAGGCTGCTGAGCAGAAAAGGGATCATGAAGAAGACCGCAAAAGTGATGACGAGCTTTCTTTTGATAGGGATGTTCCTGAATGCAGGGCGTAAGCTCAACAGCATTTGCAGCATGGCCCTCATGGGGGAGAAAAGTGTAATCTCAGTTCAGGCGCTCGCGCAAGAGGCTGTGGCCGTGGTACAGTCCCCGGCGCGCGGGGAGGCCTGTGATGAAGCTGCCTGACGATTATCGGGAGCGCGTGTACGCGGGTGTTCTGGGAAAGATCATCGGCGTGTACCTTGGCCGGCCATTCGAGGGTTGGAGCCATCAACGCATCACGCGGGAGCTGGGGGATATCACCGGCTACGTGCATGACAGGCTCGGGCAGCCCCTCGTGGTCACGGATGACGACATAACGGGGACATTCACGTTCCTTCGCGCGCTCCCGGACAACGCAAACCGCCCTGACCTGTCCGCGCGGGAGATCGGCCAGGCCTGGCTCAACTACATCATTGAAGGAAAAACAATCCTCTGGTGGGGGGGGATGGGCGAATCCACGGAGCACACCGCGTTCCTCCGCCTCAAGGACGGCGTCCAGGCGCCTCGAAGCGGATCACGGGAGCTGAACGGGAGGATCGTCTCCGAGCAGATCGGGGCAGAGATATTCGCGGACGGGTGGGCGCTCGTTTCCCCGGGAGATCCTGAGCTTGCGGCCCGACTGGCTGGAGAAGCCGCGCGCGTCAGCCATGATGGAGAGGCGGTTTACGCGGCGCAGGTCATTGCCGCCATGGAGGCCGCGGCTTTCACCGAGAGTGACATGAACCGTCTCATTGATTCCGCGCTGCGCCTGATCCCGGCGGACTCCACCATCACGCGCCTGACCGCCGAGGTGCGCGAATGGTGCGCGCGCGACACGGAGTGGCGCACAACGCGGGCGCTGATCGAGGAGAAGCACGGGTATGCCCGCTACGGCGGTCACGTTCCCGTTGTGTCGAACTTCGCCGTCGTGCTCATGGCGCTGGTGCTCGGAGAGGGGGACCTGCAGAAATCCCTCATGATTGCCAACACGTCGGGCTGGGACACGGACTGCAATTCAGGCAATGTGGGCTGCCTGCTTGGAATCAAGAACGGGCTTTCCGTTTTCGAGGGCCAGCAGGAATGGCGCGGTCCCGTTGCAGACAGAATGTTCATGCCCACGGCGGATGGCGGCCGCGCCATCACGGATGCCGTCACGGAGACCAGCCACATTGTGGCAATCGGGCGGTCCCTGGCCGGAGAGGGACCAGCGCCCGCTCCCAAAGGCGGGGCGCGGTTTCATTTCGAGCTGCCGGGATCCGTGCAGGGGTTCACAATCGATGACGGCGCCGTGGCGCGCATCCAGAACGTGGAAGGGCACAGCCGGGAAGGCACGCGCAGCCTGGCCGTTCGGTTCGACCGTCTGGAACAGGGGCTTCGGGTCACGACACCTGTTTTCATCCCGCCGGATGCCCTGGTGATGAAAGAATACCAACTTCTCGCTTCCCCCCTTCTCTACTCCGGGCAGATCATGTCCGTGAGAGTCGAAGCAGACAAAGGCAGCACCGCTCCCGTGTCGGTGAGCGCGATTGCAAAGCTGTACGGACCGAAAGACGCGCAGCAGCGGATCTCATCCCCTGCCCAGGTTGTCCAGCCGGGTGGGTCCGCCGTGATCCGCTGGACCCTGCCCGACACCGAGGGGCAGCCAATATTCGCCGCGGGCATCGAGCTGACTCCCGCGGCCGGGCTGGGAGCGGGCCTCGGCGCAGGCCGGGACGCAAGCCGGGACGCAGGCCAGGGCGGCATCGTCTACATCGACTATCTGGGCTGGACCGGCACTCCGCGAGCAGCGTTCAAGAAGCCCATCGGGGGCGGAGAGCTTTGGAGGCGCGCCTGGGTGAATGCGTTCGATCACCACGGCGTGATCTGGCCGGAAGCTTTCCGTCTTTCCCAGGACCACGGGACTGGCCTGCACATCACCGGCGCGCATGACTGGAGGGATTACCGGGTATCATCCGTGATAGCGTCGGACATGGCCGTGGATATTGGCCTTGCCGTCCGCGTGCAGGGGCTCCAGCGCTACTACGCGCTCGTTGTGACCTCCGCCGGGAAGACTGAGCTTCGCAAAGTGTTTCGCGGGACGCGCGTCCTTGGCACTGCGCCCTGTGAATGGAAAGAAGGGGTGGGGCGCAGCTTTTCTATTGACGTCCAGGGAGCCAGGATCACGGCACGCATCGATGAGAAAGTCATCTTTGACGTCGTGGATGATGACGAGCCTCTGGATGCCGGGGGCATTGCCCTGGTGTGCACCCAGGGATGCATATCCGCGAACGAGGTTCGCGTGGAGCCCCTGGAATCTCGTTGAGGAGGTGGCGGTATGGCCGTGATGGTTCCCATTGTTTCCTCTCTTGAAACGCTTGCGTGGCGCAGGTCCGGGAGGCGCTTGAGGATTTCCAGCTACGACAGGAAGGGCGGGAACGACGACCGCATATACGTGAAGCCCGGGGATACGGCAACGATAGCAGACATCGCGGGAGCGGGCTGCATAACTCACATCTGGTGCTCATTCATGAACGAAGGATTCGTTCCGGAGAAAAACTCCCTGCGCAAAGTGATCCTTCGAATGTACTGGGACGGGGAGCAATCCCCGAGCGTGGAAGGACCGATAGGAGACTTTTTCGGAATGGGCCACGCGCAGTGCCGCAACTTTGTCTCAGCGCCGCTGCAGATGAGCCCCCAGGATGGAAAGGCGTTCAATTCGTGGTTCCCCATGCCGTTTGCCTCCGGCGCGCGACTCCAGGTCACCAACGAGTGTGACACGCTCCTTATCTTCTACTATTACATCGACTACGAAGGGTGGAGCGAACTGCCCGGCGACCTCCTGCGCTTTCACGCGCAGTGGCACAGGGAATGCCCGACAAAAGGCATCCCGGACGAAGGCGTTCCCAACAGGGAATGGAGCTTCGAAGGGCAGAACACCACCGGTGAAGGCAACTATGTCATCCTGGAGGCGAAAGGCGCCGGCCACTACGTGGGATGCAACATCAACATCCACAACCTGAGGAAGTCAGCGAAGTGGGACTGGCCGGGTGAAGGGGACGACATGATCTTCATAGACGGCGAGCGCTGGCCGCCGTCACTGCATGGGACGGGAACGGAAGACTATGTGAACATGGGCTGGTGCCCGCAGCAGGAGTACAGTGCGCCCTACCATGGCCTGATCCTCGGAGGACGGGACAACTGGAAGGGCAAGATCAGCTACTATCGCTACCACATCCAGGACCCCGTCATGTTCGAGAAGTCCATCCGCGTGACCATCGAGCATGGCCATGCAAACCACCGCTCTGACGACTGGTCCAGCACGGCGTACTGGTACCAGACGGAGCCTCATGCGCCGTTCGCGAAGCTCCTGCCGGTGACGGAGAGGCTTCCGGTAGAGGAAGAGACACTGCTGTGGTGAGAAAGGTCGGCGCCGGTCCATAAACCTTCGGCGTGAAATATCTGGCCCTTCTCATCGTCTGCTCTCCGAACACTCAAACGGAGGACGTAATGCAGAGGAAGATGAATGATTTATGGTTCAAGCTGATGGCGCTGGAATACAGGCTCAAGTCCAGCTCCGACTCGATCCGACAGGAGCTGGAAGCAGCGGGGATTCGGCCAGGGATGAAGCTGCTTGATTTTGGCTGCGGGCCGGGGAGGTACACGCTGCCTGCGGCGGAGATTGTCGGCAGCCAGGGAGCCGTCTACGCCGTGGACGTACACCCGCTGGCGCTCATAACGGTGGAAAGAGAAGCCCGCAGGCAGGGGTTGGCCAACGTCCGCGTGATCAACTCGGACTGCGACACGGGGCTGGAGGCGGAATCCGTCGATGTTGTGCTTCTTTACTATGCGCTTCATGACATCGAAAGGAAGGAATCTGTCCTGAACGAGATCCATCGCATCCTGACGCCGGAGGGAAAGCTGTTGTACAAGGATAACACGAACCTTGTTTCTCTCATGCTGTCCAGCGGTTTTTGCCTGTCAGGAGAGACGCCTGCGCAATTCTCCCTCAAGAAGTACTGATGGAGGCCCGTGGGCGGCATCCAATCTGGTAAGCGCGCGAAAACCACGGTGAGAAATACCGACAGCGGTCAGACGATGTACGTGATGACGACAACCGCGGGAGACGCGCCGCGTGAGTCGATGCCGCGCGATGCGCGGCCGGGGACCGGCGTCCGCGAAAACCTGGTTGAGCGCTCGAGCCGGCATTGGGTGCCGGCGGGGATCATGAAGCTGTCACCGCAGCGAAGGTCCAGGCGCGCGCCCGCGGCCAGGAGGCGCATCTCACCCTCCACCACCGTGCCCGCAAGGCAGGATGCGCGGGCAGGCACGTCCATGCCGGAGACAACTCGCGCTTCGAAGACCTCGAACTGGTTGCCCCCCAGGATGCGCCCCATTGTGTCGTCCCGCCGGGGAGCGCGGAAGATCCGTGGCCGGGCGGCGAAGTCGATGACTTGCATTGCCTTGTCGATGTGAAGCTCACGGGGCCTTCCCTGCTCGTCCTTGCGGTCCCAGTCGTACACGCGATAGGTGATGTCCGAGCTCTGCTGGATCTCCAGGAAGAGGACGCCCTGTCCAACGGCGTGGACCGTGCCGGGAGGGACCAGGATGCAGTCCCCCGGCTTCGCGTCGGAGGAAGCCAGAAGCTGGCTTGCGCCGCCGGATTCGAGGGCTTCGCGGAAGGTTGCGGGGGTGACATCCGGCGCCAGGCCAATGTGAAACCGTGCGTCTGGAGCGCGATGGATGATGTACCACGCCTCCGTCTTGCCCCAGGGGTAGCTTTCCAGCCGCCTGGCCTGTTCATCGTTTGGATGGACCTGCACAGAGGCCAGCGCGTTGGCATCCACCAACTTCACAAGAAGGGGGAAACTATCCCCATACTTCTTTGCTGCCCGGGCTCCCAGGAGGTCCGCGCCGGCCCGGCGCACAAGCTCATCCAGCGGAGTTCCGTCCAGCGGGCCGCCGGACACGCGGCAGACGCCGTTGGGGTGCGCGGAGATTTCCCAGGACTCTCCCACGGGCCCATCGGGGATGGTCTTGCCCAGCTTTTCGGCCATGGCCCGGCCGCCCCATGGACGGGGCTGAAACACGGGCGCCGTCTTGAATGCCGGTATCTTCATGCGTCCGTCATGCCGGTCCCACGGCCCCGACTGCCTGGCTTTCCACCAGCCGGATGCTCATCCATTTCCCTCGCCGGTGCCGCAGGAACATGGCGAAGCACATGGAAAAAACGAAGAGAATGAAGAAAAGCCACACGACCTCCGGTGGAAGCACGAGGACCTTGATGAATACGTAGGCGCCGCATGCCATTGTCCAGTGAAGCAGGCCGGAGACCATCATGACCCACCGTGTGTCTCCCGCCCCGCGAAGGGCGCCGCTGAAAACCACGTTGGCGGCATCCGCCATGGTGTAGAGAGCTGCCATCCTGAGCAGCATCTGGGCAATGGGCAGAATGGACTGGTCCTGCGTCGTGAAGCCTCCTGAGAAGAACCGGACAAGAACCGGGGCTCCCACCACGAACACAATGCCAATGAACGCCGCGTATCCCCAACCGAGCCTCAGGCCCAGGAAAGCCACTTTACGGGCGCCCACGGGATCACCGGCTCCCATTCGATGTCCCACCAGGGCGGTCGTGGCCGCGCCCACACCCAGCATGGGGATGAAGGAGACCAGGTCGTAGTTGAACGTGATGGTGACCGCGGCGGCCACCTGCTCGCTGTAGGATTGCATGAGCATCACGAACACGTTGAAAGCGAAGACGTTGATGAAGGTCTCGGCTCCCGCGGGAAGACCGTATCTCAGGAGCTTTCTCAAGAGGTCGGCGCGCGGGACCCAGGCGGACGTCTTTCTGGTCCGCTGACGGTAGCCCGCGCTTCGCAGGTAGGAGACCAGCAGGATGCCGACAATGAACAGCGACCCCCCGAGCGTTCCGAGCGCCGCACCCTGGATCCCCAGCTTTGGGAACCCCAACTTGCCGAATACGAGGCACCAGTTGAGAGGGAGGTTCACCAGGATCCCCAGCAGATTGGCCACCATCACGACCCGGGTTTTCCCCAGGCCCACGAAGTAGCCCACCAGAACGCTCTGGATCATGAAGATGAACGACCCCAGCATGAGGATGCGGTAGTAGGAAAACTCCAGGGAAAGCTGCCGGGGGCTGTGCCCGGCCCAGATGAAAAGCCCGTGCCCGGCCGGGATGAGGAGGAGAAGCAAGGGATAGAAGACAAGGGTGAGCCAGAAGCCCTGCGAGGCAACCTGCACGCAGCGCTCCTCCCGCTGGGCTCCGTGGTACTGCGCCACCAGCGCGTTTACGTAGCCGGTGATTCCCGTAAAGAACGAGGTGAAGACGAATGAGGTGAGCCCGCCGCTCATGGAGGCCGGGATGTGGTCCGCTCCCAGGAAAGAGACGACCCAGCGGTTGAAAAACAGCATGAGGGTTTCTGAAGCTTGGGATACCACCATGGGCGCGGCGATGGCGAACATGTGCCCGAGAGTGATCTCGGTCGTGTTTTTTTTCATAGAGGCTGTTCCTGTGGCGGCCATCATGCACGATTCAGCGCAGTGTTGCGAGGGGGCTGGCTTGGCTTGTTGGGCTCCTATGCGAGGTGGGTCTCCACGCGTTCCGTGGAAGCCTCCGGGGCAATGATCGTCATGTATCGCCTGATGTCCTCCAGGTGGGACAGGACCAGCGCTTCACCGATGCCGGGCGGCGCATAGACCGTGAACAGCAGGTCCTTCGTATCCGCGGAGATGGAGGTGCGCTGATCGGGGCCGCCGAGGATGCTCGAGATGACGCCGCCTGAGTCCGAGATGAACATGTCCCCTTCCTTGACGATCCGCTGCTCCCCTCCAAGGGCTTCATAAGCTTCCGTTCCGACCCCCGCGCCAAGGCGGAGGGGAAGCTTCACTTTTGCCACGTCGTGCCCCGCGGTCAAAAGCATGTTGGAAAGCTCCGCCATGAACATCGCCTTGACGATTGCGCTGACGGATGGGATGCTGCGGCCTTTCCAGATCACGGATTCGAGCTGAAGGGTGACGTGATAGGTCTTTCGGAAGGTTTTGTAATAGCGCTCATACGCTGCAACCACCGGATTCGCCTTGAGGGCGGGCTTTCCGCCCTCAGCGAACTTGTCCCGCAGCCGTGCCTCCACGGCCGCACCCATGTCTTCCAGCTCATCGTGGCGCGCGGGGTTTCTTGCCCCTCGCATGGCAAGGACGCCGAGCACCGCGCCCGGGTAAAGCTTTCTCAATCCTTCTGAAATCTCGATCATATGTTCCCCAGTATAATGCCGGTGATGACGGCCGCGCACCCCACAAGGTGCCGCGGTCCCAAGGGCTCTCCGAGCACGAGCGCGGAAAGGACCACCGCGGCTACGGGCAGCGCTGCGGTGGCAATTCCCGTCTTGTGCGCAGGTATCCGAAGCGCCCCGTGGCCCCAGAGGATGTAGGCGATCACGGTTGCCACGGCGCCGTAGTAGATGACGGATATCCATCCCACGGCGTCGATCCTTGCCAGGAGGAATCCGCGCAGGTCCAGGACCGCGAAGGGCAGCATCATGACAGCGCTCATGGCAACGAGCACGGTGGTGTTCGTGATGGACCCAATACGGCCACCCGAGGATTTTCGAAAGACCGTGAGGAGCGCCTCGCACACCGTTGCCGCGAGCACGAGGAGGTTGCCGGTAAGGGACCCGGTGCCTTCCGCCGGCGAGCGGCCCCACAGGTTGATGAAAAGCAGGCCGGAAACGGTCAGGCCTACTCCAAAGGCCTGGCTTCGGCCGAGCTTCTCCCCGAGCACCACGGCGGCCAGCACAGCCATGACCGCGGGCGCGGCGCTCGTGATGACGCCCGCGCTGAGCGCGGAGGTGAAATGAAGGCCATACAGCGTGAACACGCGGAAAAGCACGATCCCGAAAAGGGCCTGGAGGAACATGTAGAGAAGGTCCCGGGGGACGAGGCGCCGAAGCTCGTTCCTTCGCGCGAGCTGCGCCGGAAGGATGGCGACCAGCGCCGCGCAAAGGCTCAGCTCCACCGAAAGGAACACGGGGACGCGCGCTGAAAGGAGCTTGCCAACCACGACGCTGCTTCCTGCGAGGGACATGGCAAGGACAACTTCCAGAAGGCCGCGAAGCTCACTTCGGCGCCCGCCCTCTTTGCGTCCCGCCACGGCGGGTCCCGCTGTCATCTCAGATATGTCTGCGCTCATCATCGGTCCTGGTCGAATATGGGCGCAGGGAGTGGTTTACAAAAGAGCCACTTTCATGTCATATCGATGGTGCCACTTCCAGGTGGGAAAGGGAACGTGATGTCGTTTGTCGCCCTGGAGCGGGGGGCTGATACGCCGCTCACACACCAGATCTATGAACGCCTGAGGACGCAAATCCTCAGGGGCGCTCTTCCCTCGGGGGTCCGCATGACCTCCACCCGACGCCTCTGCGGCGAGCTGGGGGTTTCGCGCAACGTCGTGCTCAACGCGTTCGACCAGCTTCTGGCGGAAGGCTACATCGAGACCAGGGTGGGGGCCGGGACGTTCGTCTCCTCAGGGGCGGCCTTCCGGCCGAAAGACCTGCCGGACCTTCCCTCCATCCCGAGTGTGGGCTTTCGGCCGTATCGCCCCGAGCTGATCGACTTCCGCTCCGGCTTGCCGGACCTTGCGCGGTTTCCCGTCAGGACGTGGGAGCGGTTGAGCCGGCTGACGTGGGGCAGCGTGACGCCGCTGGACCTCAGCTACAGCCAGCCCGAGGGGAGGCCTGAGCTGCGACGTGAGATTGCCCGTTACATCTCCGCCTATCGGGACGTGCGCTGCCATCCCGACCAGATACTCATCACCGGGGGAACGACGCAGGCGGTCGGCATCATCAGCAGGCTTCTCCTGGGCCGCGGTCCGGCGGGCGGAGAAAGGCGGACGTGCGTCCTGGAGGACCCGGTGACCTCCGACATTCAGAGCATCACGCGCGGCTTCGGCGCGAGGGTGCTTGCCGTTGCCGTGGACGGGCAGGGAATGCGCGTGGACTTGCTTCCTCCGCGGGCCCGACCGGCCTTCATCTACGTGACTCCGTCTCACCAGTTCCCGCTCGGCGTGACGATGCCCATCCAGAGGCGGGCGCGGCTGCTGGAGTACGCGCGATCACGCGGCGCCTACGTGCTGGAGGATGATTACGACAGCGAGTTCAAGTACGACTCACCCCCCATCAGCTCGATTCAAGGCCTCGACCCGCAGCGCGTCATTTACGTGGGGACATTCAGCAAGACGTTGTGTCCTGCGTTTCGCATCGGGTATATCGTTTTTCCTCCGGAGCTCGTCAGCAGGGGGCGGGAAGTAAAATGGTTCACCGACCTTCACAACTCATCCGTGGAGCAGCTCATCCTTGCGCGGTTCCTTGCGGAAGGATATTTCGTTCGTCATGTTCACGCCATGAAGAAGGCGCACCGTACGCTCCGGCAGGCGCTCGTGGCCAATCTGGAAACCCGTTTCGGGGATGCGGCGGAAGTCCTGGGGAGCGCTGCGGGCCTTCATCTGTGCGCGCGCTTTCGTGGCCTTCGATTCACGCCGGCGCTGCTTTCCCGCATTGAACACGCCGGTGTGAAGGTGTACCCCGTGGAGGAGCATGCAATTCGCAAGGGCAGATGGGCTGACACTCTCATCCTGGGCTACGGGATGCTTACGCCGGCGCGGATCAAGGAAGGGATAGGGATACTCGAATCATGCATACGATCAGTCAGATAGGCGATCTTGCATGGCGAGGCTGTCAGGCATTGCGTTGTTCCCCGCTCGTGGTACAATTCTTGAACCCTTGCCGCTTCTAGTGAAGACCGCAGACAAGGTTCCAACGCGGGGAGGACGGGGAATGCAAGAACAGTTCCAGAATCGCGTCGACGCGATCATCGACGCAGTCAAGAAGACCTCACCAGGAGACTCCTCCCTGGGCATAGGCAGAACAGCCAAGGGTGACGGGCTGGATCTGCTTGTTGATGCAATCGAAGACCTTCTGAAGCGGTCCCGTGAGAGCATGATGGACTTCCAAAGCGCTCACGACGCCGCGTTGAGGCTGCATATCACCGGCGAGAAAGTGGGAGAGGAGGAACTCCCCCCAGAGCGCATTCTCCTGATGGACGCATTGGAAGAGAACATACCAGACAATATCTATTTCAAAGATAGACAGAGTCGTTTCATACATCTCAGCAGGGCATTTCTCAAAGCCTTCAATATCAAGGACCCCCGAGAAGCAATCGGGAAAACCGATTTCGACTACTTCACGGAGGAGCACGCGCGAGAAGCGTTTGAAGACGAGCAAAGGATCATGAGCACCGGCGAGCCCATCGTCGACAAGGAAGAGAGGGAGACGCGGCCTGATCGCCCTGATGCCTGGGTGTTGACGACGAAGATGCCTTTGCGTGACAAGCGCGGGAACATTGTGGGGACGTTCGGCATTTCCCGCGACATCACCGAACGCAAGCGGGCGGAAGCGGCCCTCAGAGAAAGCGAGGAGAGGTACCGCCAGCTTGTCGAGCTCAGCCCGGATTCGGTGCTCGTGCACCGGGAAGGCAAGGTCGCGTTCGTAAACTCTTCGGCCGCGGCTTTGTTCGGCGCAGATACGCCCGGGGCCCTTGTAGGAAAAGACGTAATGGACCTTGTCCACCCTGACTTTCGGGAGATCGTTCAGCAACGTTCGCGCAGGATACAGCGGGCGGGAGAATACGTGCCACGGGAGGAGCAGAAATGTCTTCATCTCGACGGGAGCGCCTTCGACGTCGAAGTCTCTTCAGCCCCCATTATCTACGATGGGGTACGCGCATCACTGACGATGATTCGCGACATCACCGAGCGCAAGCGGGCGGAGGAGGCACTCCGGGAGAGCCAAGAGAAATATCGTATCTCGGAGAGCAAGTACCGAAACCTCATCGAGGTCGCCCCCGAGGGCATCTCGGTCGTCGATAACGCAAAGGTGTTGTTTTTCAACAACCATCTCCTTGAGATGCTCGGCTATTCACACGAAGAAATGGCGGGCATGGAGATCGCACGGATCATCCACAAGGATGATGCAGGCGCGGCGATGGAACGCTATGCGGCGCGCACCGAGGGCAATCTCATTCCCAAGGCAACCTTTCGCGATGTGAGGAAGGACGGGAAAGTCATCTGGGTGGAAACCGTGGGCCAGATGATCGAGTGGGACGGCAGGCCGGCTGTCTTGTACTTCACCTCCGATGTGACTGAAAAGAAAAGGCTTGAGGAGCGGCTTGCTCAGGCCCAGAAGATGGAGGCAATCGGCCAGCTTGCGGGAGGGATTGCTCACGACTTCAACAATGTCCTTCAAGTCATCATTGGCTACTGCGAGGTGCTCAACCGGGAGCCGCTCCCGGCGAACCGGAAGTATGTCGCGGAAATCACCAAGGCGGCTCAGAGGGCAGCGACGCTCATTGAGCAGCTTCTGGCATTCAGTCGCAAGCAGGTCCTGCGACCCCAAGTCATCGACACGAAAGACCTCCTTCGATCCACGCAAAAGATGCTCGAGAGAGTCATTGGTGAGGACATTGAGCTTCGCACGTTCATCGATCCCAGCACGGGTAATTTCCTGGCGGACCCCGGGCAGATGACACAAATCCTCCTGAACCTCGCGGTAAACGCGCGGGATGCCATGCCGTCCGGCGGGAAGCTCACGATCGAGACCTCAAACCGAACTTTCGACGAGACGTACCTCCGCGATCACCCGGGAGCGAAGGAAGGGCAGTATGTTCGCATCGCCGTGAGTGACACGGGAATTGGGATGGATCAGGAAACCCTTTCGCGCATCTATGAACCGTTTTTCACAACCAAGGAGAAGGGGAAAGGGACCGGTCTGGGGCTGTCAACGGTGTACGGGATTGTCAAACAGAGCGAAGGGTACATCAACTGCTATAGCGAGGTGAACAGGGGAACGACGTTCACGCTCTATCTCCCGTTGACCGGGCAGGAAGCCGGCAAGGCATTGGTCTCAGCGCCGGGAGCAACTGCCCCGAAAGGGACTGAAAGAATACTCCTCGTAGATGATGATTCCGCGGTTCGAAGCGTTGCAAGAATTGCCCTGGAAAAGGCGGGGTATGTCGTCATCGAGGCGTCGGCGGGAGAGGAAGCCTTGGCCGCTGTGGCGGCGCGTAACACCTCCGTCGCGTTGTTGGTAGCAGATGTCGTGATGCCGCGAATGAGTGGAAAGGAGCTTGCACGCAGGCTTCGAGAGCTATCACCCAAGGCAAGAGTCCTCTATATCTCGGGCTACACCGCGAATGTGATCTCGCATCACGGGATTCTTGAGGCAGACCTGAACTTCCTGCAGAAGCCCTTCAGTGCCACGGAGCTCCTCACCGTGGTGCGAGAGATACTGGACAAGCCATGAGCCCAGGCAAGGAGGGTCTATGCCGTTGAGAACCAAGCTGACAATCGGCCTGGGGTTCCTGTTCTTCATCATTTTCGTTCTTGCAATCTACAGCTCCTACAGCATTCAGACTCTCTCCAACGAGGCGGAGAAAATCATCAAGGATAATTACGAATCGCTCATCTATTGCAAGAACATGCTTCTGGCCCTGGACGACATGAGAGCTGCAGTTGAGAGACCAAAGCTGACGGGAGTTTCTTTTTTTGATTCCCGCCTGTTTGACGCGAGCCGACAGACGTTCGAACGCAACCTTGACTTGGAAAGGAAGAACATTACGGAGCTGCATGAAAGGGATTATGTTGACGAATTAGTCAAGAATTATGGAATCTTTTGGAATGCCTGCCTGCAAATGAATACGCCGCGGAAGAGCTCGCTTGCGATCTCCTTTGATTTTATTTCGTCGTACACGGGCGCGCGGCAATCCGTAGTCAAAATCAACGATCTCAATATGGAAGCGGTGGAGCGAAAAAGCCTGTCAACGCAGCATGACTCCAGGAGCATGATTGTCTCCGTGGCCGCCGTGGGCATAGTATGCGTGTTGCTTGCCTTTTTCTACTTCTGGTACTTCCCCTTTTACATCTCCAACACCCTGGCCTATCTGACAAGCAAAATGCGGGAGCTGTTGAAAAATGCCGGTATCATGATAAACGTCAAAACGAAGGATGAAACATTCGTATTGCTTCAATCAATCAATCTGTTGGAAAACAAATTTGGCAAGAACAAAGAGATTACGAATTAAGAGTGCATCGCGGTGCAGGTTCGAAAGTCATCTTTAATTGGTTTCCAAGAGCCTTTCCATGCTATATTCATGTACAAAGTACAAAGAACAATTGTCCGGCTGCCAAAGAGCCGGAGGTCTATACGGTCTGTGCATGGTGCGGGTGGGTCCTATTGGTTCCCGAGTATGGTCATCAAACTATGCCCACGGAAGGCGCTTGAGGTGCTGCATGATGAGTGGCCATAAGATTCTGGTCATGGCGAAGGTCTTTAGCATGAAAAGAAATGCTTTCGCACTGTTGTTCAGTCTCATAATTCTTGGAAGCCTTTTCGCCCAGAGCGAGACCCAACGCCCCGCATTCTGGTGGAGCCTGTCCCCGGCAGCGACACTGCCGCTCGGTCTTAGTGACAGCTACTTCTCCACCGGCGTGACGGTCGACTTTTCAGGAGAATACGTCCATCCCGCGTGGTGGGGCTTCGCGCCTTTGTTCAGAATCAATCTCAACTATATTCCCCTTTCGGTCAGCGCCGTGGGCGGAATCTACGAGATGGCTGGAGCTCTCGGGGCGGCGTATCGCATCCCCATTTTCGGGCCATTTTCGGGACGCGTCTTTGCTGACATAGGTTACTCTTTCGTGGATCTGGTCACGCATGTCGCGTACTCGGGGTATTTTTACGAGAACGACGGCTTCGCGGAAGGTGGAGCGGGTCTCTCGTATGCGCTCAATCCCAATATCGCCCTCCGACTGGAGGCGTTTTATACCTACTACCTCCAGTTTTACGGAAGTCTTGGCATCTCACTCGGTGCCGCTTTTACCCTGAGCCCTCAAAACGCCAGTGGGATACAATCACCCGCACGTCCTCAGTTTCTCGATATAAGAGATGTCCACCTGGGAAGCGTCTTTCCCATCTTTCACGCATTCTATGACGATCACCCTGTTGGTTCAGCGGTGGTCAAGAACACCGGCAAGAAGCCTCTTACCGACGTGAAAGTAAGTTTCATCATCAAGGAGTACATGGACGGGCCCAAGGAGAGCGCGACGATCGCGGAGCTCGATCCTGGCCAGACACGTGAGGTGCCGCTTTACGCGCTTTTCAAGACAAGCATTTTGGACGTCACCGAACCCACAAAAGTGACCGCCGAAGTGGATGCGGCATACAAGGAAAGTAACGGATCCCAGGACCAGGCAGCCACCACGGCTACACTGTCGGTGTATGACCGAAACGCCATGACGTGGGACGACAACCGCAAAGCGGCGGCTTTTGTCTCCGCAAAGGACCCCTGGGTTCTCGACATCTCCGACAACGTGTCAGCCATGGTGCGCGACCTTCGAAATCCCGGGGTCGTGAAAAACCTCCAGACCGCGATAGCTTTCCATGATGCGCTGAGGATCTACGGACTGGCATACTCTCCGAATCCGAGCACGCCCTACTCGTATACCTCGGCTCATCCAGAGGTCGTGGATTTCCTCAAGTTTCCCCGGCAGACCTTGAAGTACAGGGCAGGAGATTGTTCGGATTTTTCCATCCTTTATGCTTCGCTCTTCGAGTCGGTGGGGATCGAGACAGCATTCATTACCGTGCCAGGGCATATTTTCATGGCAATCAACCTCGGGCTGTCTCCTGATGAAGCCAAGGCCCAACTGACTGAGTCGGAAGACCTTATTTTCCTTGACGGGAAGAGCTGGTTGCCAATCGAGACCACAATTCGTGATAAAGGCTTGCTCGACGCCTGGCGGGAGGGCGCCCAAGAGTGGAGGCAAGGCGTCGAAAACAAAACCGCGGCCTTTTATCCCGTCCATGAGGCCTGGAAAACCTACCCGCCTGTGGGGCTTCCCGCTGATGGCACTACGGTGCAGATTCCAGCCCAGGATCTGGTCAGGCTGGCGTTTAGTGCTGACCTATCCGGCCTTGTAGATGAGGAGATCAGCTCCCGGGTCGCGCCGTTCGACGAGGCAATATCCAAGGAACCCACGCCGAGGGCCCTCAACGGGAGGGGGGTGGTTTACGCGAGATTTGGCCGCTACGACATGGCGGAAAAGGACTTTCTTGCGGCTCTCAGCGCAAAGGGTGACTACGTGTACGCCCTGCTCAACCTGGGAAACATTGCTACGCTGAGATCCGATCCGAAAGCCGCCTACGAGTACTATAGCCGCGCCGCGCAGGCGGCGCCGGACAACTCACGTGCGCTTTTGGAGCTCGCAAGCGCGGCGGTTGCGTTGGGCAAGCGTGATGAGGCGGACATGGATTACACAAACGCGAAAAAGCTTGATCCCCAGTTGGCCGCACAATATCAAGTCCCTGGGCAAGAACCTCCGGGCGGCACGCGTGCCGCCGACGCCGAAAGACGCTCGACAGAATGGGCACAAGAATGAACAACAGAGCCGGCTCAAAACACCTGCGACTTGTCTTCCTGTTTGTCGCAACCGTTGCCTTCCTTATATCCGTGGGGAGCTGCTCCAACTGGGTCTTAGGCGTAATACAAAGCTTTGGCACTCCGAATGGGGCAAAGATCAGCACCTTTGCCGGGAACGGAACCGGAAGCTACGCCGGAGACGGCGCGGCTGCGACAACCGCCGAGCTTGACGGGCCCGAAGGCGTTGCTGTTGATTCTTCGGGTAATGTCTACATTGCTGATTCCGGTAACAGCCTGATTCGAAAGGTTGATACGAGCGGAAACATCAGTACGTATGCGGGAGATTTCAGCAAGGGCCCGGGCTACGCAAACGGGACTTCAGCTACCACTGGGGCTCAAATGCAATATCCCTATGGTGTCGCAGTCGATTCCACCACAGGCAGTCTGTATATTGCTGACACCTTCAATAACCGCGTTCGGGAAGTTAGTCGGTGAGGACAATCTCACTGGTAGCTGGAAATGGGACTACGACCTACACTCTTGCCGGACGGCCTACCACGACTGGGCTTAACCTTCCATTTGCCGTGGCCTATGACTCGATCAATCTTAACCTTTACATCGACGACTATTGCAATGACCGTATTCGGGTGGTTTCCGGCGGCAGCACCGGCACTATCAGCTTGTGGGCAGGCACCGGCGCTCAAGGCTACTATGGAGACGGGCAACTGGCAACCTCGGCCAGGCTGAACTATCCGTACGGTATCGCAGTCGATTCCGCAGGCAATCTCTACATCGCTGACACTTTCAACAACGTGGTCCGAAAGGTCACTTATTCGACCGGGATCATCAGCACTATCGCCGGGAGCTCGGGCTCAGGCTACTCAGGGGACGGCGGCCCTGCCACCTCAGCCTTGCTTCACGAGCCGTCGGGGGTTGCTGTTGATTCCGCCGGCAACGTCTATATCGTAGATCAGCTCAACAGCGTCGTTCGAAAAGTCGACACAAGCGGCAACATCAGCACCGTGGCAGGAAACTTCCACCTGGGCGCTGGTTACGGAGGTGACGGAAACGTGGCCACCGCGGCGTTGTTGAGCTCGCCTTGGGGTATTGCGGTTGACGCCGCAGGGAACCTCTATATCGCCGATTACCACAACCAGCGCATCAGAAAGGTCGGAAAGTAGAGTCGACACGCCGCCAGACTACCCTGCCTTGGGCTTTTGATCTCTCTCAATACTGAGCTTCATTAAGCTTCCAGTAAGCGTCGGTACCTTTCAGTTTTTCGTTGTACTGCGCGTAATCGAATGCGGTCTTTCCCTCCTTGCTCTTCGCTTTTCCGTCCGCCCCGGCCTTCAGAGAGCGTCAGTATCACCTCAGGGATTCGGGTTGAACCCTGCTGCTGCCATGAGCACCGTTGACCCGTCCCTGTTCCGCGCTCCGATGTCCGCGCCGGCTTTCAGGAGGGTCGTGATCACCATGGGGTTCGGGTTGCTGAGGGCGGCTGCAATGAGCGGAGTCGTCCCGTTGGCGTCACGGGCGGTGATATCCGCGCCGGCCTTCAACAGCGCGGTGATCACCTCGAGGTTCTGGTTTTTCGCTGCCGCATACATCAGCGGGGTCGAGCCGTCCGAGCCTCGTGCCTCGATAACCGCGCCGGCCTTCAACAGCGTGGTGATCACCTCGGGGATCGTATTGAATCTGGCCGCAATCATGAGCGGCGTCAGACCATATTTGTCGAAAGCATTCACATCCGCGCCATTGCTGATGGCGGCTTGTATGCTCTCGGGTGTTCCGTCTTTTGCAAGCTGAAAAAGGCTCGCCATCTGGGCATGCGCGAGAGCTGCACCGAAAAGGAATACGGCTGCAA
The DNA here is from genome assembly GCA_963845535.1 of uncultured Spirochaetota bacterium. Lineage (GTDB taxonomy): Bacteria > Spirochaetota > Spirochaetia > SZUA-6 > Fen-1364 > Fen-1364. The sequence goes on along the minus strand of CAWJSK010000012.1, from coordinate 670,962 downwards.
TGAGGATAATTGGCTTTCTCACTTTGCTCCCCTGCAACATTATGACACCAAGGACGGAGCCTGTCATGCTCTGAAGCAGACGCTTGAACCTCCGCCGCGAAGCTGCAATCATGGTCCCGGCAGGTTCACTTCGTGCTCAACTATGACCTTGTGACAAGCAAGGCATGCTACCGCCTTCCCCGGCGTGACGACATGCCCGTCCTTCTGCGGCTCGCTGCGCAGTCTGCCGCCGGTAAGGAAGCCGCACAGGATTCCCGGGAAAGAATGCTGCGGACCGTGGGAGAGCTTTCCCGCCATCCTGACCGCGGATCGATCTTCCTGTTCGAAAAAGGGCAGGACCTCGTGGGGTATTGCGTCCTGGTCAACCAATGGAGAAGCGAATACGGGGCCGCGGTAATCAAGATCGATGAGCTTTTCCTGGATCCGGACCATCGGGGGGATGGGATCGCGGAGGACTTCCTTGAGCTGCTTGCCAAGGTTGCGCCCGCGGGGACCTGCGCAATCGAGGTTGATGCCGCGGCGGACAAGGCTACGGTCAAGCTTTGCGAGCGGGCGGGATTCGAGGGGAGAACCACGAGGATCATGACCCGGCGCACTGAGCAGGATCCGGCGGCTGACGGCGCCTGAATGTCACGTCAGGCTTGACCGCCTGACAGGGCGGAGTCATTTTATGACGGAGGTGAAAGATGAAGCCAGTTGTCTGGGGCGTCCTTTCGGTTTCCACTCATTATCGTCTGCGCGTGCATACCTATGTCGTGAAGTCCCCGCTCGTGCAGATGCGCGCGGTGGCCTCGCGCTCCCGGGACAAGGCTCAGGCGTTTGCCCGGGAGTTCGGCATCCCTCGGGCTTATGGCTCCTATGAGGAGCTTCTGGCGGACAAGGAAATAGAGGCGGTCTACATCCCGCTTCCCAACCACATGCACGCGGAATGGGTGAAGAAGTGCGCGGACGCAGGCAAGCACGTCCTGTGCGAGAAGCCGTTCGCCCTTGACGCCCGCGAGGCTGAGGATGCCGTCCGACACGCGGAGAAAAGGGGAGTGCGCGTCATGGAGGGTTTCATGTATCGCCTCCATCCGCAGTGGCAGCGCGCCCGTGAGATCGTGAAAGCCGGGGAGCTGGGGGACGTGCACTCGGTGCATACGCTTTTCACCTACACGCTGACCGACCCCACCAACATCAGGAACGTGTTGTCGATGGGGGGCGGCGGCATCCCCGACATCGGGTGTTATGCGGTTTCCACCGCGCGCTTCATGATCGGGCGGGAGCCCACACGCGTGGTGAGCCTCGTGACCAGGGACCCCAAGCTCAAGACGGACATACTGGCTTCCGGCATCCTGGACTTCGGGAGCGCGCGCTCGGTCTTCACGGTGGGCACGCAGACGTTCTCCTGGCAGAAGGTGGACGTGATCGGCTCCGGCGGAGAGATGCGGATCCACCTGCCGTACAACGCCTACCCTGACTCCCCCATGAAGCTCACCGTCACCACGGGAGTGGGGGAGAGGAACGTCTTCACGCAAGCCGCTGACCAGTACCAGCAGATGTTCGAAGGATTCTCCCGGGCGGTCCGCGGTGAAGGAGATGTTCCCACGCCGCCGCAGGACGCAATCAACAACATGAAAGTGCTGGATGCCCTTTTCAGGTCGGAGAAATCCGGTACCTGGGAGAATGTCGGGTAAAGCGAAAGCCGCACACAAGGAGGTTTCCCATGAGCACAGTTCGTGGCTACGCAGCCAAGAGCGCGACATCGCCCCTTGCTCCTTTCAGCTTTCAAAGAAGGGAACCGGGCCCCCATGACATCGTGATCGACATCCAGTACTGCGGGGTCTGTCATTCCGACCTGCACCAGGTGCGCAACGACTGGCGCGGAAGCACGTTTCCCATCGTCCCCGGCCATGAGATCGTTGGCAGAGTGGCGGCCGCGGGCCCGCAGGTGAGGAAGCTCAAGGAAGGGGACACCGCCGGGGTGGGCTGCATGGTGTATTCCTGCCGCACGTGCGCGAGCTGCAAGGAGGGCCTCGAGCAGTACTGCGAGGCCGGCCCCACGTGGACGTACAACAGCGAGGACACGCGTTTCGGAGGGATGACCTATGGAGGGTACTCCGAGAGAATCGTTGTGGATGAGGCCTTCGTGGTCCACGTGCCCGCAAAGCTGGACCTTGCCTCCGCCGCGCCGCTTCTGTGCGCCGGCATCACCACGTATTCGCCGCTGCGCCGCTGGAAAGTGGGCAAGGGGCAGAGAGTGGGTGTGGTCGGGCTCGGCGGCCTGGGCCACATGGGCGTGAAGCTGGCCCGGGCGCTCGGCGCCGAAGTGGTGGTGTTCACCACGTCCAAGGGAAAGAAGGAGGATGCCCTCCGCCTGGGCGCGCACGAGGTGGTGGTCTCCAAGGACGCAGCGCAGATGAAGAAGAACCAGAACAGGTTCGATTTCGTCCTGGACACCGTATCCGCGAAGCACGACATCAACGCTTACCTCTCGCTCCTGAAGCGCGACAGGACGCTCGTCCAGGTGGGCCTTCCGTCGGACCCGCTTCCTGTCTCCGTTTTCATGCTGACCGGCAAGCGAATCAGCTTTGCCGGCTCCAATATCGGCGGGATACGGGAGACGCAGGAAATGCTCGACTTCTGCGCGGCTCACGGGATCACGTGCGACATCGAAAAGATCCGCATCCAGCAGATCAACCGGGCCTACGAGCGCCTGCTGAAGAGCGACGTGAAGTATCGATTCGTGATCGATATGGCGTCACTGAAGCAATAGACGTCACTGAAGCAATAGAACGGGAGGCTCGGCAGCGCAGGATACGCGGTGCATGATACCCTTGATTAGCTCCAATTTAAGGCAAAACGTTGAGGCATATTAGCGTGCGGTTTTGCAATCTTAACATATTGACAAATCGCTGGGGCGGTGTCTAGTATATAACTCAACAATCGATAACAAGAAAAAAAAAGCAACAAAAAACGATACTCCAGCGCTTAGCGAGATTTTAAGAGAACTTGCCAGGGAGCGATGGAGGGGGAAGGTGCGCGGCAAAAGGCTTCCGCGTTCCTTTAACTGCTACTCTTGAGGTTCAGGGACCCAGGGTCACGGCCTTTCGATGAGGGAGTGCGAGCGTGGCTGGTGTGACAGGACGTGAGCTATGGCGATGATGCTCAACATGCAGGGGATCAGCAAGAGCTTCTTCGGCGTGGAAGTGCTGCACAAGGTGAACTTCGACGTCAAGAAGGGCCAGATCATGGGCCTCTGCGGGGAAAATGGCGCGGGCAAATCAACGCTGATGAAAATCCTCTCAGGCATCCACGCTCAGGATGCCGGAGAGATCGTGCTCAAAGGCGCATCCGTACGGAGGAACGCCACGCCCATGGAGATGCAACGGCTCGGGGTGTCCATGATCCACCAGGAGCTGAACCTGCTGAACGAGCTGACAGTGGCGCAGAACATCTTTCTGTGCCGCGAGCCGCGGGGCTCCTCGGGATTGATCAATTTTGCCAGGATGAACGAAGAGGCCGCGACCACCTTGAGCAGGCTGGGGGAGAAGATCGACCCCCGGCGCAAAGTGAGAGACCTGAAGATCGCTCAGAAGCAGATGGTGGAGATTGCGAAGGCCATCAGCTTCAACGTCGAGCTGCTTGTGATGGATGAGCCCACCTCCGTGCTTACCGGCAAGGAGACACGGGTGCTTTTCGACCTGATTGCCTCCCTGAGTGACCAGGGCATAGCGGTTGTGTACATCTCCCACCGCCTGAAAGAGATCATTGACGTGTGCCACCAGGTGACAGTGTTGAGAGACGGGTCGCTTGTGGCCACGCGGGACGTCTCGGAGGTCACGGCGCAGCAGATTGCTGCGCTGATGGTTGGGCGGGAAGTCAAGGAGTCCCGGGCATCGGACTTTGCCGGTGACCCGGACACGGTGATGCTGGAAGCGCGTGAGGTGACTGACAAGCTCCTGAAAGGGGTGAGCTTTCAGGTGCGCCGGGGAGAGATCCTGGGGTTCAGCGGGCTGGTGGGAGCGGGAAGGACGGAGCTGATGGAAGTGATCTTCGGCCTCCGCAAGCCCGAGAAGGGCAGCGTGCTCATCCAGGGAAAGCCCGTGACCATCAGGAGCGCAATCGATGCCATCAGGTGCGACCTGGGGTTCGTGACAGAGGACCGCAAGGAGACCGGGCTGGTTCTCTGCCGTGATATCGTGGACAACTCCAACTACGTGTACTGGCGGAAGACGCTGGGAGTGTTCAAGGGCAAGAAGATCTCAGCGGCCAACGCGAAGAGAATGATCCAGAGGCTCGGGATCCGCTGCGCAAGCCCCGCGCAGCACGTGAGCAACCTCTCCGGGGGCAACCAGCAGAAGGTGGCCCTTGCGAAGTGGCTGCTCTCCGGGGCCAAGGTATTGGTGCTGGACGAGCCAACCCGCGGTGTGGACGTGGGGGCCCGGCAGGAGCTCTATCAGATCATCAAGGAGCTGGCCGCGGAGGGCGTGGCCATCGTGGTGGTGTCTTCCGACCTGCCGGAGATCCTGAGCATCTGCGAACGGGTTGTGATCATGCATGAAGGGCGCATCACCGGGACCTTGAACGCGTCCGAGATGAACGAGGAAAAAATCATGTACTACGCGACAGACGTGCGGGCAGGAGAAGGATAGACATGGTGGCCCTCGAACGACAGATGGACAACAAGGTTCTCTCTCTGGCGAGGAACATCTGGCGAAATTACAGCATCCTGGTCGTGTTCATCGCAATCATCGGCATCTGCGGGTTGGCGGCGCCGCGCTTCCTCTTGATGGACAACCTGCTGAACATTTTGAGGAATACATCGACCATCGGGGCCATTGCGCTTGGCATGACGCTGGTGATCATTGCCGGGGGCATCGACCTTTCAAGCGGGCCCGTCCTTGCCACGGCAGGAGCGGTGCTCATCCTTCTGCAGCGCATGGTCAACGCGGACGGCAGTCCCGCGGTTCCGCTGGTTGTTGCCATCCTTGCATGCATTGCCGTTGCCACGGCATTCGGCTTCTTGAACGGGATCATCATCACCAAGGCCAACCTTCCCCCCTTCATTGTCACGCTGGCGGTGGGAATCCTTGCGAGGTCCCTCGTCATGTATTTCATGCGCGGGGCCACGGTGATGGGGAACAACATTCCCCAGTTCACAAACATCGGAAACGGCTCCTGGCTCCGCGTCCCCATTCCGTTCGTTGTCGCCATCCTCATGGCAATCGTCTTCCATATAATCCTCACGCGCACGAAGTTCGGCACGTACGTGTTCGCGGTGGGCGGGAACGAGAACGCGGCGCGCTTCTCGGGGATCAAGGTGGACCGCATCCGTATTGCTACCTACATGATCGTTGGCTTGTGCACGGGAATTGCCGCGGTGATCGAGATGTCGCGGATGGCGGCGGTTGCCGCAACGACCTCCGGGTCCAATTACGAGTTCGAGGCAATCACGGCGGTGATTGTCGGCGGCACGTCCCTCGCTGGCGGCAAGGGTCGCATCATAGGAAGCATTGTCGGTTTCATCATCCTGGGGATAGTCAACAACATGATGATCATGCTCAATATATCGCCTTATCTCTCGGGGGCCGTGAAGGGTGCCGTGATACTCTTTGCGGTTCTAATGCAGAGACGGGAGCGATAATGAGACATACAGTTTCTCCAAGGAGGATCTTGATGAAAAGATCTGTACTCGTGATGGTGGCAGCCCTCGTGCTGCTGCCGCTGGCGGTGTTTGCCAACGGGACCAAGGAAGGCGGCGCGGCGGCTGGAAAGAAGTTCCGCGTGGCCATTTCCCTGCCCCCGGCAAACAACGCGTGGCAGGCGAAGCTTTTGGACTCCGTCAACGCGGAGGTGGCCAAGGACACCGACAAGTTCGATTTCACGGTGAAAAACGCCGTGGATGACGCGGACCAGCTCAACATGCTGCAGACGTTCAAGGCGGGCGGCTATGACATGATCATGGTGCTGCCGGGCAACGGGACGCTGATGACCCCGATCTGCCAGGAGATATACAAGGCGGGCACGAAGCTGTTCATCATTGACCGGGCCATCGAGGGGGACACCTACACCGTGTTCTACGGTGGGGACAACGCGCAGTGCGGCAAGGGCGCGGCGAAGTACCTGGGAGACCGTCTGAAGGGCAAGGGGCAGATTGCGGTGCTCAGGAGCTACGTGGGCACCCCGATTGACTTGCAGCGCTACAACGGATTCATGGACACTCTGAAGGCCAACTACCCTGACATCAAGGTGCTTGTGGAAGGCGACGGCGAGTTCAACCAGAACGCCGGACTGAAGGCCATGTCCAACATTCTTCCCGCCTATCCGCACATCGACGCGGTGTACACGCAGGACGACGAAGCCGCGGTGGGAGCGCTCACGGCAATCAAGAATGCCGGGCGCACCGACATCCAGTTCGTCACCGGCACGGGCGGCGGCAAGACGGCGTATAAGCTCATGAGCGACAAGAACCCGCTCTATGGCTGCTCCATGTCGTACTTCCCCACGCTGGGCGGACGCGCAGTGCAGCTTGCCAAGAAGATTCTCATGGGTCAGAAGTTCGACAAGATCAATATCGAGCCGAGCGTCACCGTGACTGCTGACAACGTGAGCCAGTACCTCAACGACGCGTATTAGAACGACGCGTATTAGATCGTAATCTCTTGAACGCAAAGGCCGGGGAGGGGGCGCAAGCCTCTTCCCCGGTTATTAAATTCAGAAAGCAAATAACAGAAAAGCAGACGAACGGCCAACTTTCTTCACACGAATATGAGCATGTCGTTAATTACTTGCAATATAACCAATTGAAATATCCAATTGGAGGCCGTCTTGGCATTTTTCTTGCTATATCAATGAGGCCAGACATGACTGTTTAAGCGGTGGCCTAAAGCGTGTATATTTGCCCTTGGGGGCTGTGATTCTCACACTATTTGCCATGCTGAACATTGCCCGGCATGGTACGCATCGGAGGGTTGCAAGTGAAAAGCAGGCAGGACAGAAGCGTTGGCATCAGTGACTTGGGGATATATGTGCCTCCCCCGGAAATGGATGTGGAAGCTCTCGTCGAAAAACGGGTTCGTGACAACCCCATGCTGGACAGACACCTCGAACGGGCAGGACGCGTGACCGGGCAGACGGCGTTCCGGTTCCCTGAGCTCTGGGAGGACAGCGCAACGCTTGCCGCCAGCTCCGCCTACGACCTGTTTGCCAGGAACCCCGGCCTGGACATGGACTCTCTCCGGCACCTGATCGTCGGCACGGAGACGGGCGTTGACCATTCCAAGCCGGTGTCCGCCTACGTGCAAGGCATGCTCCAGAAAGCCGGCATCCGGCTGCCAACCTCCCTCTCCAGCTTCCAGACCCAGCATGCGTGCGCCGGCGGGACTTTCGGCCTTCTCAGCGTTGCAGGCCTTCTTGCCGCCGGGGGCAAGGCGGGTGATTCAGGGCTTGTCCTCAGCACCGACATCGCCCGCTATGAAACGAAATCCACCGCGGAGATCACGCAGGGCGCCGGCGCGGTGTCCCTTCTTGTGGAGTCATCTCCCCGGCTGGTGGAGCTGGATATCACGAATCTCGGGTTCTGCTCGAGGGACGTGGATGATTTCTTCCGTCCGCTGGGGTCCATAACGGCCCGCGTCAACGGGAGCTATTCCATGAAGTGCTACTGGGAGAGCCTTCACGACGCATTCCTCGACTATTGCACCCGAAGGGGCGCGAAACCTGATGAGGAGCTCCTGTCCACCGACTACTTCATCCTGCACGCTCCTTTCCGCCGAATGCCGGAGACGGCGCTTGCCAAGCTTTTCGAGCGCATCCTTGGTTTCGACGCGGCACGGACAAAGTCCTTCCTGGAGGAAAAGAGCTTTGCTTCCGGCGTTGATCCTCTTGGCAGGATCGGCAACATATACAACGGCTCCCTTTTCGCCGTGCTTGCGTTCCTTCTCCACGAACGCTACCAGGCGCTTGGTGAGGGGATCGTGGGCAAGCGGCTGCTCTTCGCCTCCTACGGAAGCGGAAACACGATGATCGTCTTTGCCGGCCGCGTGGCCCCTGAAGCGCCCAAGGTCATTTCCCATTGGGGCCTTGACCGGGTGCTGAGCTCCGCCCGACGGGCGGGCTTTGAGGAGTATGAGGCGTGGATTGCCGGCCCCGCCCAGCCTGAGCTGTATGCCGAGCTTCTTTCCCATGTCAAGCCGCCCTCCAGGGCATTCGTGCTGAACGGAATACGGAAGGATGGATACCGTGAGTACGCGTTCACAGGGGAAAAGGAGCCGGGAGACCACCTCAAGGAAAGCGGGGCACCTGGCGATCTGCACCGACCCGTCCCGATACTCCGTTGAAGGAAAAGGCGGCGGATTCGGCGGCGTACGGTTCGTCCACATCGCCTTGCCGGAGCTGAACGAAACCGAGCTCGACACCGGCGTTGACTTCCTGGGCTATCACGTCAAGCTTCCCTTCTTTATTTCCTGCATGACAGGAGGGTCCGCGGGGGGCTTCAAGGCCAACAAGGAGCTTGCGCGCGCCGCGGAGGCGCTTTGTATTCCCGTGGGTCTTGGCTCCATGAGGGTGCTTGTCGAGAATCCCGAGCTCTTCACCCATTTCAACATGAAACCCCTTGCTCCCAACGTTCCCATCCTGGCCAACCTCGGGGCGGTCCAGTTGAGGGACATGGATCGGCCGGCGGTCTACGAGCTGCTCAAGCGCCTTGAAGCCCAGGCGCTCGTCATCCATGTGAACGCCGGACAGGAGCTGTTTCAGCCCGAGGGGGACAGGGATTTCCGCGGGTTGAAGGAAACCATTGCGCGCGTGTGCGAGGAATGTCCCCTGCCCGTGATTGTCAAGGAAACCGGGTTCGGGATTGCGCCTCACCTTGCACGGGAGCTTCTTGCCTCCGGGGCCGCCTATGTGGACCTGGCAGGCGCGGGCGGCACCAACTGGATCCTCGTCGAGTCCTACCGTCTCCCGGAAGCAGAGCTTGCCACGGCGGAGCAATTCAGTGACTGGGGGATTCCCACGGCCCTGCTTCTGGCGTCCTTTGGCGGCACGCAGATTCGCCTTCTTGCCTCCGGGGGAGTGCGCGGTGGGCTGGACGCCGCAAAGGCGCTCGCCATGGGCGCGCAAATGGTCGGATTTGCGCTCCCTGTAATCAGGGAGGTGACCGCGGGCGGAGCTGACGCGGTGATCGGCTTTTTCCGAAGGCTCGAAAAGACACTGCGGACGGTCATGGTTCTCACGGGCTGTCGCGACATCCCGTCCCTTCGTCGGGCCACCACCTGGCGGGAATCAGCGTTCAGCGCCCAGCTCAACGCGTTTCTCAGGGCGGAGGCGTTTGCGCGCGGCTGATGGCCACTGCGAGTGCATAGCCACCGAGTCGACGATTTGCCGAGACACTGAGTCACAAGCCTATCGAATTCGCAATTTTTGCAAGTTTAGTTGCGAAAATTGCGGTTTTGCTAGGTGGGCAGTGCCCACTTTGGCGCGCTCACTCTTGCAGCGCTCGGCGCTCGCGCGACAAAGATCAGGTGGCGCCGGGAACGTGCTTCTCCGTTTTTGAGGTCTTAACGCCAATCACGAGCAAGTACAGGACAATCACGACTTCAGCAACTGCTGAGGGAATAACGTCGAAAGCGTGAATCTTTTGGCCGAAGCCCAGTGCCAGGAACGCGGCCACCAAGTCTACCAGGTAACAAACGCCGCCGATCACAAGAACCACGCCGAGCCATTTCGGAAACCACCCTGCCGATTTGTACGCCAGGTACCCAATCGGCACCAGCCAGAGGCCGAAAAAGACCTGCGCGATCAAAGTCCCGTAATGCTGGGTGTCGAGCAACAGCAGCGCGAGAGCGTTTGAGCCCGCTGCGCCAAAGGCCGCCGCGTAGGACCCTCGGTAGCGACCCGCAAAGCCTCGAACTGGAAAACCGCATTGAGACAAATGATACCGGTGGCAAGCGCCACGAGGATCAGCATTGCCCTCGCCACGCTCTTGTGCACGTGCTGGAGCAGGACGTAGAGGGTCATGGCCAGAAAGACAAAGAACGTCCCGTCCAGCAGATGCGCAACGACGCCCAGGCGGACAAAGCCGGGATTCGCCGCGAGGTTCGCCGCCGTTGCCGCCGCGCCCCCGGGAGCGTACATCCGGGGATCAACATACCCTTCGGCGAAGCCGCCGAAGATGCCGACCAGCAGGTAGAGGACGCCGGCGATTCTTGCCAGGCGCTTCGGAGACTTCACCATCGAAACGCGGTCCGATTCCAAAACTTCTTGTTTCATCGTGCGCTCCCTTTCATCGTGCGCTCCCTTTCAACCCACCCGCAATACGCGCGGAGTCGCCGCAAAGCTGATGCCGCGGCCGCCCGCAAATTGCACAAGCCTCTGTGCCGTCCGATCGGCGGCCTGCGCGTCACTGCAAACCAGGAAGAACGCGCCGCCTCCGCCGGCTCCACTCAACTTTCCCCCCCGCGCGCCCGACCGTCTGCCTTCCTCCAGCAGCACCTCGAGAGATGGATTACTCAAGCCGAGGGCAGCGAGCCCCCGCATGGCTTCGTCAGCAAGCCTGCCGATGCCCGATGCCGTCGGCTCTTCATCGCGAGCGCTTTTGTCCCTGAGGAGCTCCCTGGCCCGAGCCGCCATCCCCCCCAGCATGGAAAGCGAGCCGCGCACCGCCGGATCTCCCGAGCGCATGCGCTCGCCGACGCCGCGGACCAGCGCGCCGGTGCTTGTCGACCGGGGCAGGGCGCCGACAACGACCCACAACGCGCTTTCGACGCGCTCCCAGGCCGGAAGCGCCGGCGGCCTCGGGGAAAAAGCGGTCAGGCCCGGCAGAAGGGAAAGGCCTGTGTCGATTCCCGAGGGGGTTCCGTGGAATACGCGCTCCAACTCGTGTGCCACCTCCCATACGCGCGAAAGGGCCGCTGGCTCCGTGCCTCCGATGAGATCTATGGCGGCAGCCGCCGTGGCAGCGCAAAGCGCGGCCGAGCTTCCGAAGCCCACGCCGCGGACAACCGAGGACTCGATCCTGACGGCTCTCCCGCCGCAGCCGCGAAGCTCCGGCAGCACGGCAGACACCTTGTCCAGAATGCGCCGTACAACCTCTTGGTCCGCCGCGGGAACGCCCGCGAGGTCCCAGGACGCCAGCGGGGGGCCGCGAAAGACGACCCTGGTTTGCTCGGGAAGGGAGACGCCGAGAGCTGGAAAACCGAACACGGCGGCGTGCTCTCCGAACAAGATCAACTTGCCGCACCCCCTGCCCGTTGCTTCCGCTCCTAAGGAGGATCCCATATGACTCCACGGGAGGAAACGTCGACAAACGTGAGGCTCGACCCTTCCGGGGGTTCCGGCATGCCGGGAAGCCATATGTATGCACCCAGCTCGTTTCCGGCGCCGAGCGCCTTGCAAAGGTCCGGGTCAATTCCGAGCCGGCGCCGGTATGCGGGCTTCCACGCCGATCTCATCTCCCAAAGCGACAGCCGTTTCCCGGCCTTTCCGCAGCGCCTCGCCTGCCTCCCTGGTGCTTTCCGCGCCGAGGAACGCTTTCACGTTCTTGTTGGACTCATCCACGAACCGGCGGGCGCGTTCCGCGTTTCGATCCTTCCATTGGAGAAACGATTGGATGGCACCCCGAGTAGATACCGCGGCCGGACCACGGAACAGGTAAAGCCGGGCATCTGCAAAAGGCTTCTGAGATGGCCGATGCTTCTTCCAGGTTGGAACGCGTCCTCCCTGAAACATCCCCCTGCCGCCGAAAAAGGAACAAAATACGTCATAGCCGCTGCCGGCGCCCCCCTGGGCCAGGCGATGTGCGGCCAGCGCGAGGTGCGCGCCTGTAGCGTCCGGACCGTCTGGAGCGCGCGCCGGGCCGGCGCACAGTGCAATCACGAGCGCCGCCGCAACGGCCGCACTGGAGCCGAATCCGGCTTTGCGTCCGTGCTCCAGGAAAAGCTCCGACGAATCGATTCGGACACGCATGCCGGGGATGTCCCCGGCCTTCTGGCTGCGTCTCCACTCGTTGACGACCTGATACGCCGCGGAGACGACGGGAGAAACCGTTCCTCCCCCCGGCGTCCACGTGGACGAGCCCCCGGGCCAGACTGCTTCCACGAGAAAGTCCGGCGCAGGGTGCGCCTCCAAGCGCACGCGCCTTTCGACGGCGCAAGCGACGCCGAGGCCCCCTTCTTCCAGAACAGCGTACTCCCCGAGCAAGATGATGTTGCCGGGAGCGTTGACCTTCACGCGCCGGGCTCCTCGGCGGCGCCAAGCTTGATCCCTTGCCCGGGGAAGCACGTGAGTGTCTCCACCTCCGGGGCGCTTTCCTTCACAGCGCGGATCACTTTGTCCCCATCCTGAGCTTCACAGAGGATCTTTACCTGCGGGCCGGCGTCGATTGTCTCCCATGCTCCCGTCCCGCCTCTCCTGAGCTCACTGCATGCATGCATGACCGCAAGCGTCTCGGGGAGCCAGTACAGGATGGGCGGCCGAGCGGCCAGCATTGTGGCGTGCATCATGCTGGAGCTCGCGCGCACCAGCTCCCCGATTTTCTCCAGGTCACGCTTCTCCAGCGCCGCAAGCGCATCCGCAACAAGCGCCTGGGATTTCTCGACCCACTCCGCGTAGAACGGGGAGGTGGAAGCCGTACGCCGCATTGCCTCCCGTGAGGAAAGCGGCTTCTCCGCGCGCCGCGTGACCGCTACGATGACCCGCAGCGAGGGCCAGTGTTCGTCACCAAACAGCTGTGCGGCGGACCTGGCGCCCGCGGGAAAAAACACGAAACCCCCGAAGATCGACCGGGCGGCTGATGCAGAGCCCTCGCGGGCAATCGCTGAAATCTCCGACGCCGCCAGCTCCCGGGCGGCCGCGCGCACGCACGCACCGGCCAGCGCGGCAAAGCCGGACGAGGAGCTTGCCAGGCCGGCAGCGGTGGGAAAGGAGTTGCGGCTTCGGGCCTCGAAACCGTGTGTGACCCCAACCACGGTGCGCAAGCGGTCGAAAAACCGCGTGTATCGAGCAGCCTCTTGGACGGCGCCGTCAAGGTGCATGGAGTCCTCCGGCGCCGGGCGCACCCAGGTGTCCGTATACAGGCCGCCCAGGGTTACCGCCAGGCTCGGTGTCGCCGGAAGATTGTCCTCACCGTCCAGCTTCCCCCAGTACTTCAGGAGCGCCAGGCTCGGAGAAGCCCTGCATGCAGCCCATGCGCTCATGGGGAACGCTCGGCGCGCAGCCCTTCGAGGAGAGCGCTGGCCGAGGCGAGGTCACCGCTTCCCGCGGAAGAAAGCATATCCGCCAGTCGTCGGACCTCCGCCCCGCGCGCCCCGGCAAGGAACGCGAGCCTGGCGGCGTGGTACTTCATGTGCCCCTTCTGGATTCCGTGCGTCACGAGGGCCAGAACGGCGGCGAAGTTCTGCGCCAGGCCGAGTGCGGCCGCGATTCTCGAAAGGCGCTGCGCATCCGGGCTGCCGAGGATCCGCAAGCTTGCGCGGGCCGCGGGGTGAAAGTCCACGGACGCGCCGACGCTCGCCAAGGGCAAAGGGAGCTCGATTTCCCCGGTCAGGGTGGCGTCGTCAGTGGAGTAGCGGCTGAGACCGCGGTAGGTGCCGTCCCGGCAAGCCCAGAGATGGGCGGCCGCTTCTACCGCGCGCGTGTCGTTCAGAGTCGCAAGAGCAAGGCTTGCAATGCCGTTCATGATTCCCTTGTTGTGCGTGACGGCGCGCGACGGGTCTTCTTGCGCGACAACGGATGCCGCTGCAATCCTTCGCGCAGCCTCCTGGCCGCTCATGCCCGCCGGAAGACCGCGCCCCAGGCGCTCGACGGGGATGGAGAAACGCGCGCCTGCAAGCCTCTGGGCGGCGGCGTTGGACAGAATGGCCATGAGCGCGCGCCCTCCGCTCACCCGTTCCAGGAGCGGGCGCACGCTTTCAGCGGCGGTATTCAGGCGGTTTGCCCCCAGCGCGTCACGCACGTCGATGACGAGGTCCACGCGCACCGTGCCCGAAGGCAGGCGCGCCACCTGAAATGACCGGTAGCCGCCGCCGCGGCGTGAAAGGGAGGTCAGGGGACCGGCCAGCGCGCGGCGCAGCTCCGCCTCGCATTCCATGAGCGCCCGCTCCCCGGGAACAGTCACCGATTCGAGAAAGACCTGCGCGGTCATGAGCGGGTCGGATGCCCGCGTGCGGAAGCCGCCGTCCTCTCTCACAAGGCGCGCGGCAAACGAAGCAGCCGTGATGACGGAAGGCTCTTCCACGGCCATCGGAATCAGGACCTCTTTATCATCGATCAGGAATCCCTGCGCAATCCCCAGCGGAAGCGGAACGCACCCGACAGTGGACTCCACCATCACGTCCAGAAGCTCCAGCGTTTCGGGGGACGCGGCGGTGCCCGCCCACTCGTCGTCGGGGAAAGGGAAGGCACTCCTGAGCGCCGCGCGCCTTGCCGCGACATCCAGCTTGCGAAACGACGGCGGCAACCGTCCCTTCCCGGAATCATCCATACGCTTTCCTCACGTAGTCCTTGAGAAGCGGCCAGAGCTCCCGATATTTGTGGTAGCCCGTCTCATATTCCTTTGCGCGCGCGGTGTCCGGCTCCACGCGGTCTCCGAGCGATACCATGGCTTCGACACCCTCGGAAAATCCGCTGAATCTGCCGCAGCCGATCCCCGCCATGATGGCGGCGCCCAGGCAGCCGGCTTCCGGCACGCGTGACCGGACCACGGGCCGTCCGAAGACGTCCGCGCACATCCCGACCCACGCGGCAGACTTGCTGCCGCCGCCGACCGCCCGAAACTCGTCGATCGCAACGCCCGCCGAAACGATGCTCTCCACCATGTCCTTGACGTGGAACACCGTCCCTTCAATGATGCCGCGAAGGATCTCCCCGCGGGTCGTCTCCAGGGTCATCCCGGCAATAACTCCCCCGGCATCCGAGGCGAAGTCCGGTGGCCCCATGGGCGCAAAGCGGGGGAGAACCGTTATCCTGCCCGGCCCGGACGGCATTTCAGCAAGGAGAAGCTCGTAGATGTCCTGCCCTTGCTCCGCCGCCAGGTCCCGCTCACGGCGCGCGAACGTGTCCCTGTACCATTTCACAAGCGAGCCGCCCCGGGTGTACAGGAAGCTAACGTACCGTCCGGGGGCCGCATGGTGCTCCGTGTTGAGGCCGCGCGCGAGCATTGCTCGCGGCTCGGGCCGGCGGCTGAACACCGGAACGACGCAGAGGAAGCTGCCCATACCGCACATCGCCACCCGCTCGGAAACGACTCCGGAGCCCACCGCGTTGGAGCACTGGTCATGCGCTCCCGCCGCGATCAGTGTTCCCTCAGGAAGCCCCGTGAGCCGCGATGCCTCTGCGGAGACCCGTCCCAGAGCGGATGCCGACGGAACGGGCGTGGGGAGCTTTTCCGTGTTGATGCCCGCCGTTTGGGCGATATCACGCGACCAGCATGCGCGGTCCATGTCGAAGAGGAGAGATCTATTGGCAAGGGAGTAGTCGATGGCCGGGTCCGTGCCGAGCATGAAAGGAACGAATGCCCCCCAATGGAGGAACTTGAACGTCCGTTCGTACAGCTCCCGCTCCTTGTCCTTGATCCAAAGAAGCTTCGGCAGCGTGTACCAGTTCTCCAAGGGGTTCCCGTTGACGCGGTACAGCTCCTCCGGATCCAGCTTGGTTCTCAGGCCTTCGACATACTCCGCTCCGCGAGAGTCGAAATTGAGAATGGAGGGCCCGAGGATTTCCCGGTTTTTGCTGACAGGGACAACGGCTTCTCCGAGAGACGACACGGCAAGCGCCTGCACCGGGTCCTTTGCCGCTTCCCGGGCAGCCTTGGCAATCACTCCTTGAACCTTGGACCATACTTCATGCGGATCAAGCTCGGCCCGGCCGGCAGTTGCGCTCCTTACATCGTATTCCTCATAGGAAAGAGAGAGGAGCCGGCCCTCCGGGGTGAAAGCGGCGGCCTTGCAACCCGTGGTTCCTATGTCGATGCCGAGAAGGCTCATGAAAGAATTGTCCGGGCGATGCCGGAGATTCTGAAATAATCCCTGAGCAGCGACCGGGTGCGCGCGTAAACCGCGTCCCGTCCCGCCTCCACGCTTGAGGTGGATTTCAGCGCGTCCTCGTATGCTTTGCGGATCTCGAAACCCACATTGACCTTCGCGATGCCGCGCTTCATGCCGGCAAGAACGTCCTCATGCCGGACGCCCGAGCCGCCATGCAGGACGATGGGAACCCCCGTTGCCTCGTGGAGCGTCTCCAGGTGCTCGAGGTTCAAGCGCGACTCTCCCTTGGGCTTGTCGCGGAGCGCTGCCACGACCGCCCCGTGGATGTTGCCGATGGACACAGAAAGCCAGTCGCAGCCCGTTTCCCGCACGAAGCGCACCGCCTCATCCACTTTCGTGAAGCCGGCCCCGGAAGCGAACAGCTCTTCATACGGCGGGACACGCCCGGACCCGAAGCGCAGGATTGCGCCGAGCTCCGCCTCGCAGGGAACGAAGGCGGAATGAGCGAGTGAGGCAATCTCCTTTGTGGCAGCGATGTTCTGCTCGAGCGGAAGGTGCGATCCGTCTATCATAACGGAATCGAATCCCAAAGCGATGGCCTTCTCGAAGAACGGCCGGTAGTCCACGGTCCGGCCTTCTTCATCCACCACGGGGATGTGGTCCAGGTGGGTGCGAACGTGCCCGGGGTCCGCGCAGCTGCGGTACTCCCGCATGAAACGGTCAGGGCCTTCGATGCCGAACGTAAGCCATTCGATGCGGGCCACCTCGACCAGGGCAAACGAGTCCTCGTCCACGACGGCCCGGACCACGGCTTGCATCATGGGAGGGAACGGGATGTTGAATGCCGGCAGCGCGATCCCCAGCTCGCCGGCCCGCGCAATGATTTCTCCACTGGATTTCACGAAAGCCTCCGATCCCGTTCGATTGGGAAGGATTATCGGAGGGACGCGCAGAGATTTCAAGCCTCGATCATCGCTGCATGTCTTGGAAGTTTTTGCGCAGCAAGATATACTATCTACCAGCATTCGGTTTTCGAAATTCCTTTTCTGAATCGGCATTCGCTGGTCAGGGGGCCCCGTATGGAAAGCAGTGTGAGTTCGAGGCCTGTACGGGGTTGGCTGGGCCCCGGCCGCGGCGGCTAAGAATTAATCAAAGTGATCTCCAAGGGCCTTCGGAATGGTTCAAGGAATCGCTTGTTGCATGAATGTCAACGCTGTTCGTCGACGCTGTAGCCCCCGCCACTTAGCATTCTCGGCGCATGTTCCCGAGCACGCTGTCGTCGTGACAGGAAAGCGCGTGAGGATTCTTGCCGTCCTCGTTCTGGCGGCGCTGTGGGTTGTCCTTGTTCCGTTTCACCTTTTCGCACAATCCTGGTACTCGAGCTCATGGCAGTACCGGCAGCAGATCAGCATCAACCTCGGTCTTGCCCTTTCCGGGTCTCTCAGCAACTTCCCGGTTCTCGTGAAAATCACGGGGGCCAGCCCGGCGGGGGCGAGCGCCGTGTTCTCGCAGGCGAAAACAAACGGCTACGACATCCTCTTCACGGCGTCCGACGGCGTCACCCAGCTAGCTCACGAGATTGAGAAGTATGATCCTGTCGGCCAGGACCTGGAGGCATGGGTCAACGTGCCGACCCTGACGGCCACGGGCACCGTTACAATCTATATGTATTACGGCAACCCAGGGTCCTCCAATCAACAGAATCCGACGGCGGTCTGGGATTCCAACTTTCAAATGGTTCTCCATCTCAACCAGCAGGCCACCGCCGGCCAGAACACCGCCATTTTCTACGATTCGACCGCCAACGGAACGAATGGCGCCCAGCAGGGGACCGGATCTGCGGCGGGGATAGTCGATAATGGGGGTCAGTCCCTCAACGGACAGACTTCCGGCGGCCCCGGCGGCAACCTGATAAACGTGAATAACATAGTGACCGACTCGTGGTCCGCTATAACATTTGGAACGTGGTTCAACCTCACGGGACAGGATCAAGGGAGCAACATTCAGAGACTCTACTCAAAAGCCAACGGGACAGCCGCGACTGACGTGATTTTCTCCCTCATCCTTGATCCGAACGCTGATGCTCCTAACTTCACCACCCGCGTGGTGATGAACACGAACAACGGGGGAACCGAAACAAGCGAAGATGACAACCCAGGCACAGGGGGAAGCGGCGTAGTCTCGACCGGGGTTTGGCATTATTTTGCGGCAACGTGGAGCTCCGCAACGGGCCAGCTCATCCTCTATCTTGATGGCTCTCCCGTGACGGGCAGTACGGTGGCGCTGGCGGGGACCACATTGTGGTCGGCCGCAGGCAACGAGAACCTGGTCCTCGGCAACGATACGCTTGCCGTTTCCGACCGCACATTCTTTGGCACGATGGGCGAGGCACGGGTCTCTCATACCGCGCGCTCGGCGAACTGGATTGCCGCGGAATACACAACCGTAAGCAAGACCGAGAGCAACCCTTCTTCCGTAGAAACCAATACACCGCAGGTTTTCATCTCCGGCACAGTCTACAGCGACGAGGGGTTGACGCCGATCGGCTCGGGCAACACTGTCAACCTTTCGGTAAACGGCGGGACAACCGCCGGCACAAACCTCTTTACGACCACCACAAACTCGTCGGGTTTTTACGCCATCGCTGTCCCGACGGCAGACCTTTCCGCTGGTAATCGCCTCCTGGCCTATCTGCAGACCGGTCCTCCCTACGGCGCTGCAGTCACTACCTCAAATGGCGGCAGTCTCTCAGGGCTCAATATCTATGAGAACCGTGTCATCGTCAGAAACGACAACGGCGGTTCGCCCACCGTTGCAGACATGATTGCCGCAAACAACGGCACGGCGGGCGCGACCAATCTCTATCTCCAGGCAAGCGGGAACCTGGTGAACGGGACCACGCTCTACATTCCGGCTGGGACCACCTTCAACCCTGGTGCCAACCTCAATATCGGGTCCAGCGGTACCACCTCCGCGGCCCGGATCTTCGGCACTCTCAATGCCTTCGGCACGCTGAATATCTATGGTTCGGTTTCGGGAACGGGGACGTTCAACGGCGGCTCGGCGACCATCTTGATCAACGGCGGCCTTTCCGTAGGCACATATAATGCCACCACGGGGACGACAACGGTCGCCGGTGCTTTCAACCCCGCGAGCTTCGCGAACGACAGCGGGACGGTGAGCTTCAACGGCGCCGGCGCGTCGGTCGGTACCTACACGTTCTACAGCCTTGCCCTTGCCGGCGGCACGCTGACCGCCACCGGAAGTCTCACCGTCTCCAACGCCCTTGCGCTCACCGCGGGGACGTTCTCGCCGGGAAGCGGCACTCACCTCATTGCGGGCAACTGGAATGATTCCGGTGTCACCTTCACCCCGTCCGGAGGCACCATTCAACTGACAGGGGCCGCTCCGACCATTACCCAGGGCGCCTCCAATTATTTTTCGAGCGTTACAATCGGCTCCTCGACAACCGCCTCGCTGAGCAGCGCCGTTGCCGTTCAGGGCAATCTCTCGATCCAGGGGTCGCTGAACGCCGGCGCGAACGGGATTACCGTTGGCGGCAACTGGTCCAACTCGGGGACTTTCAACAAGGGAACCGGCACGGTCACCTTCAACAACGCAGGTCAGTCATCGACTCTGAGCGGTTCGACATCATTCAACAATCTTGCTTGCACGACGGGGAACAAGTCCCTCATCTTCACCGCGGGGAGCACGCAGTCTGTTTCGGGCACGCTGACCCTGCAGGGCGCCGCCTCGTCCCTGATAAATCTGGTCAGCAGTGCGGCGGGCTCCGCGTGGTTTTTCAACGTCACGAGCGCGGCTCCCGCGGCCCAGTATGTTGATCCCCAGAACAGCAACGCAAGCGGCGGCAATACGATTACCGCCACGAACAGCATCGATGGCGGGGGCAACGTGAACTGGACGATCACCCCGCCCGCGAGCACCGTCATTTGGACCGGGGCGGTCGGGACGGACTGGAACACGGCAGGCAACTGGAACCCGAACACCGCGGTTCCCGGTGCCACAAGCAATGTCACCGTTCCAGCAGGGCCGTCCAACATGCCGAGCATCGCCGCCGGCGCGAGCGGCTCAGTTGCAACGCTCACGATCCAGAGCAATGCCTCGCTGACTCTGGTGGGCACAGCTTCGCTTGCCGTCTCCGGCGCGTTCAACAACTCTGGCACAGTCTACCTGAGTTCCACCGCAACGGCTCCCGCCAGCCCGGCTTCGGGTACCTTCGTCTATAACGGAACGGGCGGTACAATCCTGAACATCGGTTACTACAACCTCACCGTCGATTCGGTCGGCCAGACCTTCACCCTGGGAAATGCGCTGACAGTGAACGGGAATCTCGTCGTCAATTCGGGGACGCTCAGTGCCGCGGGGCAAAACGTCACGGTGACGGGAGGGCTCACGGTAAACTCCGCGGGCGTCTTCACCGCCGGTAACAACGTCTCGGTTTCCGGCAGCATCTCTGGTGCAGGTGTCGTCAACGGTCAAGGTGCCGCAGTGACCGTTGGTGGCTCCTTCACCCCGGCAACCTACTCCGCCAGCACCGCGACGACAACCGTGGCCGGCCCGTGGGGGCCGGGTCAGTTCACTCACAACAACGGCACCGTGACCTTGACGGGCGGGACCTCTACGGTTGCGGCGTCGAACTTCTATAATCTCAATGTAAACGGCACGGAGTCCGCAAGCGGAAATCTCTCCGTGGCCAACAACCTCGCCATTGCCCGGTTCCCTTTCCCTGGGGAGCAACAACCTTTCAGTCAGCGGCGCTTTGAGCGGAGCGGGAACCCTCAATGGCGGCTCAGGCGTCGTGACGGTGACAGGCGCCTTTGGGGTGTCAAGCTACGTGGCAACGAGCGGAACCACCTATGCCGCCGGAGCGTGGAGCGTCGGCAGCTTCAGCCCCGGCTCGGGAATCGTCATCTTCAATGGAAGCTCGACGCTTTCAGCCACGAGCGTGTTCAACAATCTGACTATCGCTTCAGGGTCCAGCCTCGACACCCAGGGCAACTCACTCACGATCAACGGTGTTTTCTCCAACTTCGGCACCCTTTTTCGGCGCGGAAATGACTTTGTTTCCCAGACCGACCCGGCTGAAGGCACCGTGCAATACCGCACGACCGCCGGCGCCGTCCAGGCTTACTCCGGGATCAGCTACTACAACCTCGTCGTGAACGCAAATACGCTGACCTTTACGCTGGCGGCAAACCTCCTTGTTGCCGGGAGCGTCACAATTCAGGCAGGTACTACTCTCGACGTAACCGCTGCCAACTACTCTCTGACAGTCGGGGGCAACTGGACAAACAGCGGAACCTTCACACCCAGAAACGGGACGGTCGCATTCAACCCAGCGCAGACAACCGTGCTGACCGGGAGTGCGACGTTCTACAACCTGAGCTGCACCACGCCAGGGGCGACGCTCCAGTTCGCTGCCGGCTCGACGCAGACTATTGCCACGGGAGGCATCTTCACAATTGCCGGGGCAAACGGGACAAACATTCTTCTCCGAAGCACTGCGGCGTCCGCGTATACAATCGCGCTCGCCGGCACCGCCACCGCGAGCGTGACCTTCGCTGATGTCCAATACTCCACCGCGACACCCGGCATCACCGCCACAGACAGTGTGAACTCGGGCAACAACACTGGCTGGACCTTCACAGGAACAAGCTACACGTGGAACGGGACGACCGCGTCCTGGACCACCGTGACGAACTGGACTCCGAACGGTACTCCAGGCGCAAACGACGCGGTCGTCATTCCAGCCGGAAAAAGCGCCTATCCGCTCCTTACAGCTAATCTCACCGTCCAGACTTTGACCATCCAATCCGGAGGAACGCTGGACATCGCCTCGAAAGAGGTTACCGTCAACGGGACTTTCGTCAACCAGGGCACCCTCCGCCGCAACCCGATGGCGAATCCCATTTCCAACCTTACAACCGATAGCTACTTCAACAAGACAGACAATGCATCGGGGGGAACGGTCGACTACTACGGCGCCGGGACATATATCCAGGACTACGGGTCCACGGACTACGCAAGCATTACCCTTGACGCCGTCTCACCTCCCTCGATTACCCTGAACTATAACCTCCAGCTCACCGGCTCGCTCACGATCAGTGCCGGCGCCACCCTCAACGTGAGCGCGACCAACTGCCAGATATACGTGAACGGCAACTGGTCGAACAGCGGGACATTTACCGCAGGGACGGGCACGGTCTATTTCCTGAATGCCGCACAGACAAGCGTTATCTCCGGGAACACCTCGTTCTACAGCCTGACCTGCACCGCTCCCGGAAAGACAATCCTCTTCGCGTCCGGCTCGGCTCAGACGATCGCAGCGGGAGGCATCTTTACCACCACCGGCGCTGCCGGCAGCCTGGTAGGCCTGGGACGCTCCGGGGGAAGCGGCTTGAATCAGTGGAACATCACGCTGAATGGAACGGCCAGCGTGTCGTATGTAAGTGTCTCCAACTCCGCTTCTTCGGCGGCAATAACGGCGAACAACTCGGTCAACGGCGGCAACAACAATGCGAACTGGCTCTTCCCGGGAGCGGCAGGCTTCTACACCTGGACCGGGGCGGCTGGAACGAACGTTTGGGAGAATCAAGCAAACTGGAACAACGGGACTTCCGGCTATCCAAATCAGACGCTCTCCACCGATACGGTCACGATTCCTTCCGGCCCGGCCGTGTTCCCGGTGTCGGGCACGGCGCATACGGTTGCGAACCTGACCATCCAGGCGGGGGCGTCCCTCGACACGGGCGGATTCTCCCTGACGGTAACGGGCACATTCACGAATCAGGGGACCCTCTATCGCCATGGAGGGGACAGCGTCAATGTTACCGACCCGCTGGAAGGCACCACCTGGTACAGGAACGCCGGCGGCGCGGTCCAGTACTATGGCACCGGGAACAATTATTACAACCTCGTTCTGGACGCGGGCTTCACGTACACGCTCACCGCGAGTCTGGCAGTTGCCCAAAGCCTCACGATTAACGGGACCCTTTCCCCTGGCAGCTCAGCGGTGAGCGTTGGAGGCGCGCTCAGCGGCACGGGAAGCTTCTCCGGCGGGGGCGGCACGGTATCCGTGGGCGGGACGCTTTCCTTGAGCAGCTTCACCGCATCCAGTACCTTCACGACAGTTGGCGGCAGCTTCACGCCAACCACGTTCGTGAACAACTCAGGCACTGTGATCTTGACCGGCGGAGGCGGTCTCAGCGCCGGCGCTGTGGCCCTTGCGTTCAACAACCTGACGATCAACGCTCCAGGCGCCACCATCACGCTTGGCGGACCCATTTCGGCAACTGGCGGGATCAACATCACGTCCGGCACCCTGGATGTCGGATCAGGCCTGAATTATGCCATCACGGTCGGTGGCTCCTGGACCGACACAGGGACTTTCACCGCACGCTCCGGCACGGTCACATTCAATTCCGCGGCAACGCCGACCACACTGAGCGGCACCTACGTCGTTCTATAACCTTGCCTGCACGACCGCCGGCAAGACCCTCACGTTCACCGCCGGGACCACGCAGACGGTGGCGGGGACGCTGACGCTGACCGGCGCCGCGGGGAGCCTCATAACGCTTCAATCCACAACCGCCTCTGCCTGGACCCTCGCGCTCAGCACCCCTCAGACCGTAAGCTATGTCGGCGTGAGCTACAGCAACGCCACGGTGAGCACGGTCACCGCGAGCTTGTCGGCGAACGGCGGGAACAACAACGCGAACTGGATCTTTGCGAGCACGAGCTATACGTGGCTCGGCGGGACAACGGCCTGGGCCACCAACACCAACTGGAGTCCGACCGGAGTTCCGGGGGCCTCTGACTCGGTGACCATCCCGGTGGTGGGCAGCGGCCTCTACCCGCTTCTCTCGGCGAATACGTCGGTGACGAATGTCACGATTCAGCCGAGCGCGAGTCTCGACACCGGCGGCCTCAACCTGACCATCAGCGGCAGCCTGTCGAATGCCGGCACCCTCTACCGTCAGGGAGGTGACACGGTGTCCCTTTCGGATACAACGAAAGGCCGGACCGTCTACAGAAGCCGTAACGGAGCCATCCAGACGTACGGCGGTCCCGACTATTATCGCCTTGAGATCGATTCCAACGCCATGACGCTCGCCGCCAACGTTGTGGTGAACGAGAACCTGCTTATCGTGGGGGGGGGCTTTCCCCTGGGGCAAACCAGATCACCGTTGCAGGCAACTGGTCCGTGGCCTCGGGGGCAACGTTCACCGCCGGCACGGCAACCGTGGTACTGAACGGAACGGGGTCACAGACCGTAGCGACCGGAGGGAACCCATTCAATAACCTTACCATCAGCAATACGGGCGGGGGTGTGTCCCTGGACTCCGCCATCCAGGTCAACGGCAGCCTCAACGTCACGGCGGGGAGCCTCGACACGACGGCCGGGAGCAATTTCCCGATCGGGATTGCCGCGAACTGGACGAATGCCGGTATCTTCCTTGCGCGAAGTGGAACGGTGACCTTCAACGGTACGAGCGCCGTCAACCCGGGCGCCTCTTCATTCAACAACATCAGCGTGGCTGACGGAGCTTCGGCCGCTCTCTCCGCGAACGTCAAGCGTGCTGGGAACCCTCAGGATCGGAGTTTCGCTGGCCACGGCGAGCTTCGACCTTGCCGGCAAGAACCTCACCGGCCCGTCCGCGTTCGCGAACGTCGGAACGCTCAGGCTGCAGGGAGGGGAGACAATATCCGGCTCGCTGGGCGCTCCCGCGCCAGGCACCATTCTCTACTATGGAAACGGCGGCGCAACCGCCTATGCGTCTCTTGCTGCCGGGAGCTCTTATACAAACGTCCAGTTCCAGACAACAGGGACCAACTCCTGGACTGCTGCCAGCAGCCTCACGGTGACCACGTCATTAGTGATCACTTCCGGTACGCTCATATTGTCCAACACCAGCCACACGCTCACCGGCAACGTGAGCGGGGCGGGGACGCTGGACGCGCACGTGGTGGCGGGAGCCAACAGCGTGACAGCGGGCGGATACGTAGGTACCAACGGCGCGGCGCTTGCCACCCTGTCGGCACCTGCGAGCGCGCTGAATGTTGCGGGGAACTTCAACGTCACGAGCTTTACTTCCAACAACGGCACGGTGCTCTTCACCGGCACCGGCACCATCTACTCCGCCACCAGCTTCTACAATCTCACCGAGAGCACGGCCGGAACAACCACTGCCAACACGACTGTCACGGTCACGAACGCCCTGGCGCTGACATCGGGGACGCTGGCGATGGGGGCAAACGGGCTGTTTGTGGCGGGCAACGTCACGCAGGCTGGGGGGAAGATCACCTCCACGGGGACCATCACGCTGAACGGGACGGCTGGGGCGCAAGGGGTGGACTTCACCAACTCCACGGTGGCGAACCTGACGGTGGACAACACTTTTGCCACCGCTCCCCAGGTGACGCTGAATGGACCGGCTACGCTGACGGTGGGAGGGAACTTCGTCCACACGGCGGGGACGCTGAACCTCAGCGGGCACGCGATCTCTGTGACGGGGACGGGGAGCCTTGGTGCGACAATCCAGAACTCGGGAGCGGCGGCAGTCTTCTCGGTGGGTGGAGCGGTGACGCTGACAGGGCCGGTGTCCATCACGACCAACGGGGGGAACATCACTTTTGGCTCGACGATCAACAGCAACCCCGCGCAGTCTCTGAGCCTGACCGCGGGGGCGGGCGGGGTGAGCGTAGTGGGGGTGGTGGGGACTTCCACTGGCTCGGTGAACCAGCTGGCGGGGTTCACGGTGGTCAGCGCGGCCACCGTGGGGCTTGCCAGCGTGTTCACCACGGGAGCGCAGAGCGTGACGGGGACGGCAATCACCTTGAACGGGCCCGCCACCTATGAGAGCGCCACGGCGGGAGCGGCAATCGGGTTCACGGGGGCGGTGGCCCTGGCGGGCGGGGCCACTGGGGTGACCACCAACGGCGGGAACATCGGCTTCAGCTCGACGATCAACAGCAATCCCGCGCAGACGCTGAGCCTAACCGCTGGTGCGGGGGGAGTGAGCGTGGTGGGGGTGGTGGGGACGGCCACGGGGTCGGTGAACCAGCTGGCGAGCTTCACGGTGGTGAGCGCAGCCACGGTGGGGCTGTCCAGCGTGTTCACCGCGGGGGCGCAGGGCGTGACGGGAACGGCGATCACGCTGAACGGGCCGGCCACCTACCAGAGTGCCACCGCGGCGGCGACAATCGGGTTCAGTGGAGCGGTGGCACTGGCCGGCGGGGCCATTGGGGTGACCACCAACGGTGGGACCATCACTTTTAGCTCGACGATCAACAGCAATCCCGCGCAGACGTTGAGCCTGACCGCTGGGGCGGGGGGAGTGAGCGTGGTGGGGGTGGTGGGGACGGCCACCGCGTCGGTGAACCAGCTGGGAGGATTCACGGTGGTGAGCGCGGCCACGGTGGGGCTTTCCAGCGTGTTCACCGCGGGGGCTCAGAGCGTGACGGGAACGGCGATCACGCTGAACGGCCCCACCTACCAGAGCGCGAACGCTGGGGGGACGCTGGGGTTCACGGGAGTGGTGACCCTGGGAGGAAGCGTGACAGTGGCCACGGCAAACGCCGCGGTGAGCTTCTCCTCGACGGTGGACGCGGCTGGCGCAGGGGTGCAGGGGCTGACGGTAGCAGTGGGGACCTCCACGGTGACCCCGACGGGTGCCATAGGATCCACGAATGCGATAGGGGCGCTGGCGCTGACCTCGGGGACGCTGGCGATGGGCGGTAACGGGCTGTTTGTAGCGGGCAACATCACGCAGTCGGGCGGGAAGATCACCTCCACGGGGACCATCACGCTGAACGGGACGGCTGGGGCGCAAGAGTGTGGACTTCACCAATTCCATCGGTGGCGAACCTGACGGTGGACAACACCTATGTCACGGCCCCCCAGGTGACGTTGAATGGACCGGCCACGCTGACGGTGGGAGGGAACCTGATCCACACGGCGGGGACGCTCAACCTCAACGGGCGCCCAATCTCGGTGAACGGGACGGGAAGTCTTGGAGCGACGATCGAGAACACGGGAGCGGCGGCAGGATTTTCGGTGACAGGCGCGGTGACGCTGACAGGGCCGGTGTCAATCACGACCAACGGCGGGAGCATCAGCTTCGGGTCGACGGTCAACAGCAATCCCTCGCAGTCTCTGAGCCTGACCGCAGGGGCCGGCGGGGTGAGCGTAGGGGGAGTGGTGGGGACGGCCACCGCCTCGGTGAACCAGCTCGCAGGGTTCACGGTGGTGAGCGCAGCCACGGTGGGGCTTGCAAGCGTGTTCACCACGGGTGCGCAGAGCGTGACGGGGACGGCAATCACGCTGAACGGACCCGCGACCTTTGAGAGTGCCACGGCGGGTGCGGCAATCGGGTTCACGGGGGCGGTGGCCCTGGCGGGCGGGGCCATCGGGGTGACCACCAACGGCGGGAACATCAGCTTCAGCTCGACGATCAACAGCAACCCAGCGCAATCTCTGAGCCTGACCGCGGGAGCGGGCGGGGTGAGCGTAGGGGGAGTGGTGGGGACTTCCACCGGCTCGGTGAACCAGTTGGGGGGCTTCACGGTGGTGAGCGCGGCCACGGTGGGGCTTGCAAGCGTGTTCACCACGGGAGCGCAGAGCGTGACGGGGACGGCAGTCACGCTGAACGGGCCTGCCACCTATGAGAGTGCCACAGCGGGAGCGGCAATCGGGTTCACGGGGGCGGTGGCCCTGGCGGGCGGGGCCATTGGGGTGACCACCAACGGCGGGAACATCGGCTTCAGCTCGACGATCAACAGCAACCCCGCGCAGTCTCTGAGCCTGACCGCGGGAGCGGGCGGGGTGAGCGTAGTGGGGGTGGTGGGGACTTCCACCGGCTCGGTGAACCAGTTGGCGGGGTTCACAGTGGTGAGCGCGGCCACCGTGGGGCTTGCCAGCGTGTTCACTGCGGGGGCGCAGAGCGTGACGGGGACCGCAATCACCTTGAACGGGCCTACCTACCAGAGCGCGAACGCGGGAGGAACGCTGGGGTTCACGGGGGTTGTGACCCTGGGGGGAAGCGTGACGGTGGCCACGGCAAGCGCCACGGTGAGCTTCTCCTCGACTGTGGATGCGGCGGCGGCAGGGGTGCAGGGGCTGGCGGTAGCGGTGGGGACCTCCTCGGTTACTCCGGTCGGGGCCATCGGATCCACGAATGCCATTGGGGCGCTGGCGCTGACCTCGGGGACGTTGGCGATGGGCGGCAAACGGGCTGTTTGTAGCGGGCAACATCACGCAGGCGGGCGGGAAGGTCACCTCCACGGGTACCATCACGCTGAACGGGACCGCTGGGGCGCAGAGTGTGGACTTCACCAATTCCACCGTGGCAAACCTGACGGTGGACAACACCTATGTCACGGCCCCCCAGGTCAGCATCACGACGGCGGCCACAATCACGGGGAACCTGGTCCTGACTCAAGGGACCCTGGCCCTTGCCACCGCCGGCAGCGCCAACTACGTCATCGACGGCAACGTCAGCGGCGCGGGGACGCTGGACGCGCACCTGGTGGCCTCGGGGAACAGCGTGACGGTGGGCGGTTACATGGGCACAAGCGGCGCGGTGCTTGCCGCCCTGTCAGCCCCCGCGGGCACGCTGAACGTGGGCACGAACTGGGATGTCACCGCGCTCACGAACAACAACGGGACAGTGAGCTTCACGGGCGCAGGGCCCCACACGCTGTACGCGGGGGCGGACTTTTACAACGTCAGCTACGCGGTTGCGGGCGGTACGTTGACGTTCGAGAGTGGGCAGACATTCGGCGTTGCCGGGCAATTTCTGATCACGGGCGCCACAGGGAGCCTGATCGTGCTGCAGGGGAGCGCGGCCAGCCCGTGGACGCTCAACGACACGGGTACCACGAACGTAAGCTTTGCCAGTGTAACGTACAGCACGGCGAACACGGTGGTAACGCCAGGCAATTCGTTTGACGCGGGGAACAACACCAACTGGAACTTTGGGGGAAGTGCACTGACGTGGCTGACCGGTGGGACAAGCTCGGTGAACGCGCCGACGAACTGGTCAGGTGGGTTTGTGCCCGGGCCTTCGAATGCGATCACGATACCCCCGGGTGGGACTCAGCCGGTGCAGGACGTGAACCTGAGCGTGGTGGGGATGACCGTCCAGGCAGGGGCGGTGTGGGACGTGGCTGGCAAGACGTTGAGCGTCACGACGACGTACAGCAACATCGGGACGCTGAAGGCGGTGGGCAGCGCGCTGGAGTCGGTTACCCTCCCCGCGGGGGCGAGCGCCGGAGCGGTGACGTTCTATGGGACGACAGGTGGACTGGGGCTGTCGGGGATGACGAAGTTCGGCGCGCTAAGCTTCAACGGGGTTGGAGGATCCTGGACTTTGTCAGCGGCCATCACGGCGGCCTCCGTGACTCTGACCGCTGGGTCGGTGACACTCAACGGCAACGGACTGGGCGTGACAGGTGCCGTGACCAGCGCTGTTGGCACGACGTTGACACTTCAGGGCGGGGAGGTAGTGACCTTCGGCAGCACGGCGCTGAGCGGGGCGGTCATGTATGACGGGACAGCCAACTACACCGGCACGAACCTGGTGCTGGGTGATGCGTACTCATCTTTGACATTCAACGGTACGGGGGGTCAGTGGAAGGACTCGGCGTTGAATGTCAGCGGACCGTTGACCATCACCGACGGGCACGCTGGTGCTGGCTGACGGGACGCACGCCATCACGGGCAACGTCAGCGGCGCAGGGACATTGGATGCGCACCTGGTGGCCACGGGCAGCGTGACGGTGGGCGGCTACCTCGGCACCAGCGGTACGCCCTTGGCAACCTTGTCAGCACCCGCGGGCACGTTGAACGTGGGCTCCAACTGGGATGTGACGACGTACACGGCCAACAGCGGAACAGTGGCTTTCACCGGCACCGGCACCATCTTCACCTCCAGCGCTTTCTACAATCTGAGCAAGAGCACGGGAGGCGTGACAAGCTACAGCGCGGGCATTGCGCTCAGCGTGGGCAATAACCTGACGGTGAGCGCGGGCACCCTGGTGCTCGCGGATATCGCAGGCACCCAGACAGTGGGTGGGAACGTCAGTGGAGCGGCGGGTACGTTGGATGCGCACCTTGTGGCGGGCGGGCATGTGCTGAGCGTGGGCGGGTACGTGGGTACGGCGGGGACGACTCTTGCAAACCTCCTGGCTCCCGCGGGCGTGCTGAACGTCGGCGGGGACGTGGACATTTCCACAAGCTTTACGAGCGACAACGGGACCGTAGAGCTCAGTGGAGCCACGCCGGCGAATGTGGCCGGGTTGAGCTTCTACAACCTTATAATCAACAAGGCTGCGCAGGCTATGACCGGTGACCTCCACCGGGGGGCTGACGGTGACCAACGCGCTGACGCTGACGGAAGGGACGTGGGCGGCCGGGACGCTTTTCACACATACGATTGCCGGAGCGTGGAACTCCTCGGCGGGGCTGTTCACCTTCACGGCTGGAACCTCCACGATTTCACTCAGCCCGACTGCGACTCCCGTGATCACCACCAAGGGGATCGGCACCGATCCGTTCTACAATCTGACGCTGGCCAGCGGGGGGAGCCTGGCAGGCGCGCTGCAGGCCTCCAACAATCTGACCATCACTGCCGGGACGCTTACGCTGGGCGGGTTCGCCGCTGAGCATGGGCGTGAACCTGACGGGGGCTGGAGCGTTGACAGCCACAGCCTCTGAAGCAATCAGCGTTGGTGGCAACTGGAACGTGGGCACGTTTACTGCAACAAGCAGCACCGTGACCTTCACGGGCACTGGCTTTCTTCAGGCTCCCGCGACATTCTACAACCTCACGATTGCGGCACCGGCGAACGTGACTTTGCAGGCCAACATCGGGATCAACAACACGCTGGGCCTGAACGGGACCTTGAGCGCGGGGGCCTACACATCACGATGAACGGGCCCACTGGAACAACATCGGCGCACCTTCAATCCTGGAAGCGGGACAGTTTCTTTCACCCTGCAGATGCCGGCAGCGCTGACGATTATGGGAAACAACAGCTGGTATGACTTCACCGTCACGGCGGCCAGCGCAGCCGGCAAGACCATCCAGTTCCAGCACCTGATGACGCAGACCATCAATGCCGGAG
Source organism: uncultured Spirochaetota bacterium (assembly GCA_963845535.1). Classification (GTDB taxonomy): domain Bacteria; phylum Spirochaetota; class Spirochaetia; order SZUA-6; family Fen-1364; genus Fen-1364. The sequence goes on along the minus strand of CAWJSK010000012.1, from coordinate 639,853 downwards.
GGAGCTTCACGGTGCTGGGGAGCGGCTCCTCTCTGATCACGCTTACCACCGATAATCCGATTGCAACGGCCAATGGAGCCCCTCCGCCGAACTTGCAGGGGCAGTGGGTCATTACGAATAACGGCCTGGCGCCGAATGTCAACAACGTGAATGTTTCGTGGAGCTGGGCAACGAACCCCATTATTCCCGGCGCGAACGTGAACGATGGCGGCAGCAACTACAACTGGGTTTTCTCGATTCCCATTGTTGCGAGCTGGACGCTGGATACGAACAACAACGGGAGGATTGACCGGATACGCGTACAGGTTCAGGGCACGCCGCTGAATGACAGCTTCGGCGGGCTGCAGGTCCAGGTGCAAGGTTACAGTGTCCAGGGTTATGCGTCTGTCGGAGCGAACACGGACGTTTTCGACATTCTCCTGCAGGAGGGGACGCAGGAAGACACGAACGCCACGCCTACGTGGCAGGTGACGGCAAACACCACCCTCGGCAGCATGGTCGGAGGCGCCCTGGTGGCGCACAACACGTCAGGGAGCACAAAGCTGTATGTTGCCGCAAGCGGGGCTCGCCCAGTCATCACCTACACGGTTGCCGCTCTGGGCAGTACCCAGGCCTACGTGCACTTCTCCGAGCCGGTGTATGGAGACGACATGGAGACCACGTCGATTGCAGGCGCGAACCTGTCGTATTCCGTGGCAGGCGCGCTGACGGTGCAGCTTGCTGAGACGAGCGGCAAAGGGGCTCACGGCGCGCTTGTGACTCTTCCCGCTGCCCTGGGTGTAGCTGATCTTCTCCAGCCGGGAGGTCAGACGATCAGCGCGGCAACCGTTGCCGGCACGGGACAGATCTGGAGCCAGCAGCCATATCCGACCACGTTCAACTACCCGTCCAATGCCGCGGCGGCGTCACAGACTCATTCTTCTGGCAACCCCGGCGCGTACGCGAATACGAACCTCGACGGGAACCTTCCTCCCAGCGTTTCCGCCGTGGCCCCATTCAGCGGGAGGGCAATGCTCGCGGTGAGCTCTGCTCCCGGCCCTACCGCGCCCGCTCACAATATCTCCGATGTGGGCATAGGGTTTGTCGCCCCGGTGCTTGCCGAGGACCAGAACATAACGCGTGATCCGGCACGAGGCGGCATTGGCATGGTGACCAATTTCGACGGCTCGCAGTGGCTGCCGCCTCAGAACGTCTTCCTGGAGGCGAAGATCATACCGCCAAGTTTGTCCACGGCAACCGTCACTTTGTTCTGGGACATCAACCCGCCTGCAGCGAATGACTTCAACAACCTCTGGATCCCGCCTGGGGCCACAACTCTTATGGTCCCTGGGAAATCTGGCGGCGGTGATCAGCGCGCATTACCCTGCCGACCTGCAGGCGACCTCAGTCCCTTCATCCGCAGCAAACGGAGCGCTTCGCGATTTCATCATTCAGCCGAACAACGCGGCAATCAAAGATGGGGCGCTGTTCCAGTTCGTGTTTCTCCTCAGCGACAACGCGCTGCCATCTCCTCACGTTCTACCTTGCGTTCTTCTCGCCGAGCCATCGAATCCCGCCGCCGCCCGGCCTTTCGAATACATGCTCCACGCCATTGTCCAGCAGCGCGGCGGCGTCACCATAACGAACAACGTCATCCGCCCGGCAAACGGCGACACGGCGTACGTGCACTATACGGTGAGCGCGCCTGGCCCCGTGACGATCACTGTATTCGATCTCAGCGGGAGTATCGTGAATGTCCTCCAGCGCGGATCGCAGAGCTCGGGAGAGTACACGACCTCCTGGGACGGGAAGAACCGCGGCGGACGCGCCGTGGCTCGCGGGATCTACTTCATCAGAGTGGTGGGTCCGGGCTTTGACGAGATCCGCAAGGTGCTCGTCGTGAGGTAGCGATACTCTCGTCAAGGTCGGCCCGCATAATGGCGGAGTTTAGGAGAGTCTCGGAGCGGCTCGCGGACTGACGCGGGGTCCCGTAGCGCGCGGCGCTGCGACAGGGGTGCCATGCCCCGCGGGCGCACTGAGGACGGCGTGCAGCCGGTGCGTGAATGCCTGTATCTCACGCAGCACGGGCAGGAGACCCTGGCCCAAAGGACTCAGGGAATAGGTTACTGATTGCCGGTCGAAGGTCGCCTCCCGGCGTTCCAGGATCCCCGCGGTCTCCAACGTCTTCAACCGCTTCGTCAGGGTCACCGAGTTGGTGTCTCCCAAGGCTCGCTGCAGCTCCGTGAAGCGAAGCTCCGAAGAGCGCAGAAAGTCGATGATGCGCAATGTGGTATAGTCAGCCAGCAGCCGGAGGGTCTCCGCCTGGCAGTGTTCCTCTGTTTTGAGCTCATTCTTCCTCATGAATGAAAGATACCACAAAAGCGCAAAAAAGTGTTGCTTAACCCGGTTTAGTGCTGTGCGTGTCGGTGCACAGTTTCGGCGCACTTGATTCTGATCCGTCGAACGCCTATCGTGCCTCGCATGCGAGTTCCCCCGAAGCTCGGCCCCCTTGCCCGCAGCGTGACCCTGCCCGCTTCAGGCAACACGGTCTTCCTTTATGAAGCTGGCGCTCCTGGTGCGCCGGGCATGCTCCTCGTGCACGGGCTCGGTGATGAGGCTGACACATGGCGCCGCGTCATCCATGCTCTCGCCGAGAGACATCACGTCGTTGCTCCCGACCTCCCCGGATTTGGGAGGAGCCCGATGCCTCCGCGTGGCCGCCTTGCTCCCTCCTATCTGATTGCTGTGCTCACGGAGCTGGTGCGGCACCTTGGCATGGCACCCGTGACCCTCGTGGGGAGCTCCCTTGGCGCGACCCTTGCCGAGGGGATTGCCCTTGCGCATCCTGAAATGGTTTCGCGCCTCATCCTCGTGGATGGCGGGCTCCTCGATGGGGCTCGTCTGGATGCGGGCATGCTGCTTGGGCTCCTGCCCGGACTCGGGGAAAGCAGGTACAGGAGGCTTGCCGGAGACCTCGACGCCGCGTATGGCTCGCTACGGCCGTATTACGCGGACCTCGACGCTCTTCCCGCGGAAGAACGGGAGTTCCTGCGGGAAAGGGTCGCAGAACGGGTGGCAAGCCGCAGCCAGATGCGCGCGTATTTTTCCATCCTCAGGAGCTTTGTCGGCTGGCTTATCCTGAAAGGAAGGCTTCTCACGCGGAGGGCGAGGGCGCTCCCCATTCCGACGCTGTACGTCTGGGGCGGGCGGGACCACATCGTGCCGGTAGAGACGGGAGAAAGGACCTCCCGACGCCATCCCGGGGCAAAGCTTGCCGTCATCCCGGAAGCCGGGCATCTCCCTCACCAGGAGACCCCCCGGGAGTTCCTGCGCGTCATCGGTCAGGCGCAATAAGAAACGCGGAAGGACCCGTCGGCGCAGGCCTCCACCCGGTCAATGTATTCCAGCCTCAAGTCTTCCTCCTGGGCCGTCATGACGGGAAACCCGTGCGGTCCGTTGACATGAGAAAGGGCTCCCTTGCCCCCGCTGGTGCGATCATCGACGAACCTTGCGTGAGCCGCCGTCCTGTCCTCGAGAAAACCGTTGAGAAACGGCGCGGCCGCGCGAGCTTCCGCCGCCGCTTGACGGAGGAGGTTGTCATCCACGTCCACTCCCATGCTGTGGCGTCCGCTTGCCATGGCAGCCAGGATGGTCCGCCCTGTCCCGACAAAGGGATCCAGCACTATGTCACCCCGCACGGAGTACATGTTGATGAGCCGGTAAGGAAGCTCGAAAGGGAACGCGGCGCTACGGTCACGTGAATGCTCACCGGTTTCGAACAAAAGGGGCTGCTCCCGGCTCGGGATGTCCTGACGGGTCCCCTTGAAGTCCCAGGTGTCGGAGAACCATCGGTTTCTTTCCTCCCAGAAGTAAGCGCTTTGCCTCCGCGTCTCCTTCTCCTCGGGGCGGGAAAACTCGCGCTTTGCCCCTTTTCGCATCAGCAGGATGTATTCATGCTCGAGGGTAACGTAAGCACCGGCAGGCAGCATCCCGGACCCCATGAACTTGTTGGGAGCATTGGTCTGCTTGCGCCACAGCACGGCAGGAAGGATGTCGAATCCCAGGGAGGCGCACGCGGAGAGCACCCGCGCGTGGTTCGGATAGAGCCGAAAGCGCCCGTCGATCGTCCGCGTGGCGTCGCCGATGTTGACGCAAGCCCATCCGCCTTCGATGAGCACCCGATGGACCTCGCGCCACGCGCGGTCAAGGTCCCCGTGCATCAAGTCGAACGCGCGAAGCCCATCCCCTGAATCCAGCGCCGCTGATATTCGCGGGTCGCGCGCACAGAAAAGATCATCCCACATCTCGATCATGGGATACGGCGGTGACGTGACCACGCAGGCAACGGAGGAATCAGGGAGGAACGACATGTCGGAGGCGTCGCCGCGCACCATCGTATGCCGCGTTTCTTGCATTGCTTCCCAGGCTAGCCGCGCGCGTTGCGTTGGTCAACCGGCCCAGGCCGCCTGGCCCTGGTCGCCCCAAGTACGGAATCTCTTATCTTTACAGGACGCCAAACGCTGCCTACAATGATGCCATGGACGCCTTTGCTGTCGCTCCTGTGGCTCATCCCTGGCGTTCGGCGACCCGCGGGCTCGTCCTGGTTGTTGCCGTGGGCGCGGCGCTCTGGCTCATCAGCCGTTACGGGTACCTGCTCTTCCACAGCGTCGCGGAGATGTTCAGCATTGCTGTAGCGTGCACCCTCTTCCTGTTCTCCTGGAGCTCGCGCAGCTACCTGGCCACGCGGCCTTTTGTCTTCCTGGGCATCGGATACCTGTTCGTCGCCATCCTGGACCTGCTGCATACGCTGACCTACAGCGGCATGGCTGTGCTGCCGTCCGGCACCGACTACGCCACGGAGCTCTGGGTGGCTGCTCGAGGGCTGCAGGCCCTCGTCACGCTTGCCTTCGTCCTGCTTGTCCGGTTGCGTCGAATTGCCCCGAACTGGCTCGCCTTTGTCGCACTCGGCGCTGCAACGGCATTCGCAATCGCGTCGATATTCTGGTGGAACAACTTCCCGCTGTGCTTCGTGGAGGGCCAGGGGGTGACGCCTTTCAAGAAAGCAAGTGAATACGTGATCTGCGTCATTTTGACGGCGTCCATCCTTCTGCTGTACGGCAAAAGCTCATCCATCGGGCAGCAGGAGCGCAACCTCCTTGCAGCCGCTTTCGCTCTCAACATAGCGGCGGAGCTGGTGTTTACGCTCTACGTGAGCGCGTATGGCTACCAGAACTTGATCGGCCATTATCTCAAGATCGGGTCCTTTTACCTTGCTTACCAGGCTCTCTTTGCCTCTGAGGTTCGAAGACGCATAAAGCTGATTACCGAGCTGGAGGCGTCCAAGACGCGCCTGGAAAAAAGCGAAAGCGATCTGCGCAAGGCGAACATCTCCAAGGACAGGTTTTTCTCCATCCTGGCGCATGACCTGCGAAACCCGATGACCGGCATCCTGTCCCTCTCCGAGGTCCTGGCAAAGAAGTTCGAGCAGCTATCCCCCGCCAGGATTCGGGAGTTGTGCAGCCTCGTGCATGACGGCGCCAGAAGCGGGGCGGAGCTGCTGGAAGCCATTCTCCAGTGGGCTCGCGCGCAGACGGGCAGGCTGGAAGTGAGACCTGCGCTCGTGAAGCTTTCCGAGTTGGCGGAAGGCATTGCGACCCTTCACGCAAGCGCGGCCGGCAGCAAGGGCGTCACCATCCGCTGCTGCGTGGACGGGGAGGCTGTTGCTTTTGCTGATGAGAACATGCTGGCAACCATCCTGCGCAACCTCCTGTCCAACGCCGTCAAGTTCACTGCCCGCGGCGGGGAAGTCGTGATCACCGCAGAGGCCCATGGGGAATGGGAGAAACTGATCGTCCGGGACACCGGCATCGGGATCGGCCCGGAAGACCTTGCAAGGTTGTTCCGTATCGACGCTCATTTTTCCAGCCTCGGCACGGACCAGGAGCGGGGGAACGGAATGGGGCTCATCCTCTGCAAGGAGCTCGTGGAGCTGAACGGAGGGCTCATCAGCGTGGAGTCGGGTCTTGGCGCGGGCAGCACTTTCACCGTCAGCCTCCCGCGCTCAGCGGCCCCCGCGCAGCCGGCACGCGCTCCGCGGGAGGCGTACGTGTGAGCCGGGAGCTGGCGAACGCGCGGGAGGCGTACGCGTGGGAGGCGTACGTGTGAACGGAGAGCTGGCCAGGCAGGATTGCGTGCCTTGCAAGGGAGGCATCCCGCCCCTTGCGGAGGACCGGATCGAAGAGCTGCGCCTGCAGATCTCCGCTGAATGGAAGGTCGTGGAAGGTCACCACCTGGAGCGCGAGATCAAACTGAAGAACTTCCGCCAGGCAATGGCGTTGGCCAACCGGATTGCGGAGATCGCTGAAAGCCAGGGGCATCACCCTGATCTCCTTGTCTCGTGGGGGAGGTTGAAGGTCACTTTTTTCACCCACGCAATCGACGGCTTGCATGAGAACGACTTCATCATGGCGGCGCGGGTGGACGCGCTGGTCGGGGCGTGAGTAACCTTGAGGGAAAGGAGTACCGCCTATGGCCGTGACGTCCACCATGACCGCGCTGGGCACGGTTGCGCCCGCCTTTTCTCTTCCTGACTGCCGCGGCGGGACGGCCTCCCGGGAGGACTTCAGCCAGGCGCCGGCGCTTCTTGTGATTTTCATGTGCAACCACTGCCCGTACGTGAAACACGTTCAGAAACCGCTTGCGACTCTTGTCAAGGAGTATCAGGACAAAGGGGTGGCCGTGGTCGGAATCAGCTCAAATGATATCTCGAGCCACCCTGATGACGGCCCCGAGGCCATGGCAAAGGTGGCCCGGGAGATCGGGTACACCTTCCCGTATCTCTATGACGAAAGCCAGGAAGTCGCGAAAGCGTACAAAGCCGCGTGCACGCCTGACTTCTTTCTCTATGACGCGAAGCGGAAGCTCGTCTACCGCGGCCAGATGGACGGGAGCAGGCCGGGAAACAACATTCCCGTGACAGGCTCGGATCTCCGCCGGGCCCTGGACGCGGTCCTGGCAGGCAAGCCGGTTCCCGGGGAACAGCGGGCAAGCCTTGGATGCGGGATCAAGTGGAAGCGCACCTCCAGCGCGCAGCGTTGACATTCCTGGGATTCCTCACCACTATGGGGGCGCCAACGAGGCGGCAATCATCCTTGGAGAGCGCCCTTTGCCGAAAACCAGCACACACAAAGCGGATCATCTGAAGCGGCTGCGAGACGCGGTCCGCAATGTCCTTGCTTTCGACAGCGCTCTCCGCCCGCCCGCCTCGGACGGCGGTCCGGGGGGGCTCATTGAGTTCCCCGCAAGGGAGAAGCGGGAGTTCATCATCATCGGGGACCTCCACGGAAACCACAAGAACTTGCGCGCAATTCTCGACCACGAGAAGAACCTTCAGAAAGTGGAGCAGAACAAGGCGGTGATCCTGTTCCTGGGGGACGCCGTTCACAATGACCGAAGCGGTTTCGCTTATGAGATGGAGTCCTCCATTGAGACCATGGACATCATCATCGGTCTCATCAACGACTATCCGCAGAACGTCATCTATCTCCTCGGCAACCACGATTCGTTCGAGCCGGAGCTCTCCAAGATGGGCATCCAACAAGGACTCCTGTACCGGGACGCGCTCATCTCCGCCCGGGGAAAGCAGTACGTCGGCGCCATGCAGGATTTCTTCGACGGGCTCCCGCTGTTCGTGATCCACCGTCACTTCCTGGCCGTCCATGCAGGACCGCCGCGGGGCGGGGTGACCAGGATGGAGCTGGTGAACGTGCGGCATTTCCAGAACCTGGTCTGGCAGCTCACGTGGAACCGGCTGAACGAGACGCGGTCCACGCCCAGCATGAAGGAATATGGCCCGGAAGACCTCGATGCGGCGCGCAAGCTCCTGGAATGCCCTCCTGAAATTCCCATCTTCGTGGGCCACAATCCCATGTGGAAGTGGGGGGAGGAGGATTCCATCTGGATCGATGCCCTGGGCACCCGGCATCACGTGATCTTGTACGACACGCTGGAAACGAAGTGCCCCTACATTTCCGTGAAGGGTTCTTTCAACTACACGGTGAAGTACGCGGACCTTGCAATCGCGCCGCGGCACTTCGTTCTTGACGACTACCAATGAGGACGCAGAAGACGAAAATGCGAGACAAACGGGAGCAGACGCAATGAGCTATTTCGACTACACGGACCGTACCGCCTTCCTTTACGATGAGGACATCATCCATCTCCTGTGCGCGGACACGACCTATCCCGACCTGCTGGAGCGCCTGCTCAAGGATGACTTTCTCGTGATCGATTCCGGCATGAAGATTCCCTTCTTTGCCGAGGTGCGAGACTACGTGGGCGCCGCGGAAAAGGCGGACCCGCAACACCACTGGATCGTGAAAAAAGTCTCCGAGGAGGACGCGTTGGGGGCCGCAATGGGGTCCATCTGCTTTTTCCTGGACTTCTACACGAAGACGATTTCCGCGCCCACCCTCGTCACGCGCATTGGCGGGGAGCTGTACAAGGCCGCCAAGATCATCACCAAGGCGGAACAGCTCACCGGAGCCAACTACACCGACATCCCGCAGCTCAAGGAGCAGCTCGCCCTTGATCTCGTGAACCGCTGGATCTACTGCGATGAGGACAGGAACCCCAACAACTACATGATCCGCTACACATCACGGGGAGAGCAGGTGGTGATCGCCATCGATTTCTCCAATGTGGACCTGCTCTTCCCGGGCGCCAAGATCAAGGGCCGCGCCGAATCATTCGGATGGGAGCGCATTGAGAAAACTCGCTACCTCACGCCGCTGAAGGTCGAGCACTTCCTGAGCTACGACATGGAGTTCTTCGGCATGCGCTTCGACGCCTTCGCGAAAGTGGGGCGCAAGATGCTCCTCGAGCTGTGCAAGGGATGCCTGCGCTTCCAGCCGGATCACGCCGCGCTGGCAAAGACCGTCACCGACAACATCCTCAAGCGCATCGAGTATGTGCATGACTATTTCGCCGGCCAGTTCCCCAAAGTCTCTGTCGTCAAGGGAAAAGAGAAGTACAAGGACATGGGGAGCACGTTCACCAATATCTACAAGGAAAAATGAAGCCGCGCTTCGCGGAGACGGAAAGCGAGGCAGTTCCTACTCGTAGATGTGCTCGGGCGGAATCCCGAAGCTCGGTGACTTCGCCTTTTCCAGTATCACCTCGGTAATGGACTGGTTCAGGCGCCGCGCATTGTCGAAGTAGTCCGAGCGGATGCGCCCGGCTTGGGCCGCGACGTCGCGTTTCTTCACGTCTGGCTCATGCGGCTTGTCGAGGTCCGCGATTGTGCCCAGCACGTCCAGGATGCCGCGGTTGAGCGGCCATTCCTGGTCATGCGACTTGTCGAGGAACTTGCCGAGGGAGTTTACATGCTCGGGGGTTACCGGGTACATCTGGTAGCCCTCCTCAGCGGCGAAATAGACCTTGGAGAGGAACCCGAGGAACACGAGAAGCGACTTCTCGTAGATCTCGTTTGCCTTGAGCGACGTGAACGTTTCGAAGACGGCTTTCACGATGTAGGGGTTGGGGACCACACAGTCCAGGTAGTGCTCGGGATCATGGCCGTCAAGAAGGGCGTCGACGGCGTGGCGGTTGTTGCTTGCCAGCATGCTGAGGTACAGCGGGTAATTGTCGGCCGTGATCCCCGAGCGGTTGAGGAAGCTCGCGTAAGCCCAGAGCGCGTTTGCGGCGGACACCGATTTCCCTTCCAGGATTTCCGTGATGGCCCGGTGCTTCAGGTAGTCCACTGCCTCAGGGGAGATGTTTCCCACCCGCACTTCGTCTTTAATCTTTTGGATGTCCATGCGCGTCCTCTATGCCAGGACCGCGGGGAGCGCCCCCGCGGTCCTGCAATTGCGTTACGTCGACTTCCGCCGAGGTGAGGAGCCGTTAGGCTCCTTCTTGGCCGCGGCCGCCGGTGCCGGCTGCTCCTTGGCCGTTGACTGCCCGCGCGAGGTGACGCGGATGTTGATCTGCTCTTTGGCGATCTTGTCTTCCTGCGCCAGCTTGCTCTTGGTGAACTCCATCGATCCGCGAGGCGGGATCTCGAAGTCCTTGAAGCTCATGCGCGCCAGCAGCACGGGCGGGATGACCTCGTTCAGGTGCTTCGTGGTGTCGAAGAAGAAGTTGCGGATCTCGTTCGAGTGGATTGCCACCTCTTCCATGCTTCGGTTGGTGGCATCAAGCCCCTCGAGCTGCGCCACCTTCTCCAGTATGTCGAGGATGCAGCGGTTGAGGGAGTCTTCCTGCCCCGCTTCCTCGTCCAGGTGCTTGCCCAGCGCGTTGAGGTCCGAGACGCTCAAGGGATAGATCTTGTAGCCGTCGATGGGGACGTTGTACGCGGCCTGCAGGATCCCCAGGACCACGGAGAGGGACTTTGCGTACAGCCCGCCGGGATGTCTCTCCGCCAGGAGGTTGAACGCGGCGGTGAGAAGCTGCGTGTTGGGCTGGATGGAGCTGAAGAAAAGGAAGGGGTCCCGGGAGCCGATCAGTGCGTCGATGACCCAGTGGTTTCCGATCTCCAGCACCTTGATGAACAGGGGATAGTTCTCCGCGGTAAGCCCTGTCTTGTTGAGGAAGTGAGCGTAGGTGATGGCGGATTCCACCGCCTCCACGGTGCGGCACGCGAGGATCCCGCTCAGCATCTTGTTCTCGATGGCCGCGATGTCGGTCGCGGTGTAGGTCTTTGTCCTGTCCAGAATGACCATGGTTTAATCTCCCTTTCCATCAATCCTGGAAAACGTTGCCCGGCAGGACCTCTTTCACGAGGTAGTCGGACTTTACGAGGAGCACCTGGGGGATGGCGTCTTCCATCTTGCGGCGCTTGTCGAAGAAGTTGCCGCGGATCACGTTGCACTGGCGGGCCAGCAGCTCCATCTCGGAGTCCCCCTGACCTTCCAGGGAGGCAAGGCGGTCCAGGATGTCCAGGATGGCCCGGTTGACCGGCTCGTCCTGTCCCTTTTCCTTGTTGAGGTGCTTGCCCAGGTTGTTTATGTCGTTGATCGTCACGGTGTGAATCTTGTACCCGTCCTTGGCGTAGCTGTAGGCAGACTGCAGGGCGCCCATCACGATTGCCAGGGTCTTCGGGTAGATTCCCCCCGGATGCCAGTTGGTGAGCAGGCGGAAGCAGGTGGACACCAGGTGCTTCGTGGGCTGGATGGGGGTCAGGAACAGGAACGGATCCGTGGTCCCCAGCAGGGAGTCGATCACGAAGTGGTTTTCCATTTCCAGCAGCTTCATGAACAAGGGATAGTTCTCGTTCGTGAGGCCGCTCTTTCGCAGGAACGCGGCGTACGTAATGGCCGCCTCTACGGCGTCCGTCGTGCGGCACGCGAAGATGTTGTTGATGATGTGGTTTTCCACGCGGAAGATCGACTGATCGGACCACACCTCCTTGTTGAACTCATCCAGCTGAGCCATGTTTTCGTCCTCCTATCTCGATTTCGTGGCGCCGAGGGATTTCTGTTTTCTCGGCTTGACGGTGGTTGCCAGGTAGTTTCCGCGCGCCAGGATTTCCGGCGGCATCACGCTCGACATTTCGCGCTTCCTGTCGAAGAAGGCGTTTCGAATGGCCGTGGCGTGCGAGGCGTTCTTGTCCACGCGGGGATCCTCATTGTTTATGGATCGGTACTCGGAAATGTCAGCCAGGATGTCGAGGATGAACCGGTTGATGGGGTCCGTCTGCGGCTTTCCCTTGTCCAGGAACTTTCCAACCGCGTTCACATCCTCGATCGAAAGCGGATGCAGCGCGTTGCCTTCCTTTGCGCTGTGGTACACGCGATACAGGATTCCGAAGATCAGCTCCAGCGTGAGGTCATTGACCCCGCCCGGCTTGTATGAGCGAAGCACCTGGAAGCAAAAGCCGACGATATACGGGTTGGGCTGCACCCGTGAGAAAAGGTCGAACGCCTTTTCCTTGCCGATGAGCGCTTCGGTGACGAAGCTGTTTTCGTTTCGGAGGATTTCGAGGAACAGGGGGTAGTTGTCCGAATCGAGGCCCTGGTTGTTGAGGTGGCGCGCGAACTCCAGGGACGCTTCCACCGCCTGCGGCGTGTCGCATCTCATGAACCGTGAGACGGCCTGCACCTGCAGTTTGTAGAGATCTTCCTCTTTCCAGAACTCCAACACGGGAAATTGAAGCATTTCGATCTCCCCACGATTCCTGGCGCGCGCGTTCCGAACATTTCCGCGCCTCCCAGGACCGCCCTCCATCTTTGGGCCACGTACTCCGCGCATCCGTGCACCGGCGCGGCTCCTCCGTCAATGCCCTAGGAGATTCTATGAGTCCATCTCTACGTTGTCAAATTTACTTATTTTTTCCGTGTTGCGTCGCGCTTTTGTGCTGGTTTTTTTCTTACGGGGGACTTTGACCTCGCCGTTCGTACCGGCGGTTTTTCACTCGGACCAGAGACAGCAACAGCGCTCTCTCTGCTTACTTCCGGACTCCAGGAAAAGCTCTTTGGTCCAATCGGAGCCCGTACGGAATCCTTGACAAGCAGCACGTTGGGAAGAGCGTCCACCATCTTCTTGGTATTGTCGAAGAATGCCATCCTGATATCGTTGGCCTTGATGCCTATGCGGATGGTGTCACGATCCTCACTGTCGATGCCAACGTAGTAGATGTCGAAGAGTATGTCAAGAAGCAAACGGTTGCGCGGCTCTATCTGGTCTCTTTCCTTGTCCAGGTGCTTGCCAATGCTGTACACGTCCGACAGGCTGAGCGGATAGATCTTGTACCCGTCCTTGGAGGCCTTGTACGCATTCTGGACCACACCCATGAAGGCAAGAAGGGCCTTTTCGGACAGCTCATTTCCCTTGTACTTGGCGAGGATGCGGAAGGTCTCCCTCAACAAGTACCAGTTCGGCTTGATGGGAGAGAACAGGAGGAACGGGTTTCGCTCTCCGAGAAGAACATCGATCACGAAGGGATTATTCGTCTCCAGGAGCGTGAGAAAAAGCAGGTAATTGCGATTGTTCATGCCCTGGGCGCTGATGAGCTGCGCAAGCGCGGCGGCCGCATCCACCTGCTCGGAAGTGGCGCAGAGAATGACGGTGCGCGTCAGGGAAAGAAGCGCACTCCTGATCTTCCTCCTGTAGGCGTTGGAGGTGGAGCGTCTTTTCCCTTCCGTGCGGTATCGCGTGACCTTGGTGAGCACCCGTGATCCCTGCATTCCCCTCATTTTCGGTCCGAAAAGGCATAATCATTACGTTGTGCCGTTTCTTGACACCGGAATGCCGATCACGGTAGTGTTTTTCGGAAGCGTGGCATGCTAGGCGATGACGGCGCTACACGTCGGCTCGACGCTCTGCTCGATGATCTGCTGGGCGATCGTCCGCTCGAGGCTTCCGACGTCCTGTCGAAGATTTTCCGCCTCCTGGGGCAGTCACCCCGTTCGTCAGACCAACGTCCGTTCTACCAGGGAAGAATCGCGCGCCGCTTGAAGTCCATCAGCGCTTTCACCGCGGACAGCGCCGTGAAGGCGGCGTGCATCATGCACATGAGCGGAGTCCCGCCGCACAGGCTGGTCCACTTTCTCTCGGCAAGCCTTCCCGGATCCCTGACTCTCTCCCAGTTCGAGCTGATGGTGAGGTTCATCTTCAACGATGATCCACCGGTGTCCCAGCAGCTCCTCTATGACCTCACGCAATACACCTATCTGGAGAAGAAGCTCCTTGCCCGTCGCAGCGTGGAGCTCGCCGGCCGCCTGAAGGGGTCCCTTACCCCCCGGCTTCTCCTTTACCTCTACGTGCTTTCCCTGAGAGACGACTTGAGCAATGAGAACGCCCATCTCATTCTCCTCATCCTGCGGATTTGCTTTCCAGCGTTGAAGGTGCGCGGGAGGACGCAAGACATTTCAGCGGCGGAAAGGCGCGAGCTGGCGGAGGCGTGGAAGAACGCACAGAAGAGCGCCCGGTACGCCGACATACTCCCACCAACCCAGGCGGATACCTCGGACTATCGGTCCGCCCGGGAATCCGCATCCTATTTTTTGGACAAGTACTTCTCGGATGCCAAGCCGCCCGCGGCGCCCGCGCGCACGGCTGAAAAGGCGGGAGCAGCCGCCCCACGCCTTTCGTTCGTCCAATCCAGCGCGCGGGGCGGCATGCCGCGTGCGCCGCGGCATGCCGCGGATGAACGCTCCCGAGGCGCGCCGCGCTCGAAGCCGTCGGCACGCGGGCAACCTGCGCCGCGCAGGCTGCCGGTACCGCGGGCACCGAAAGCCCAAGGCGGGCCGTCGGCGCCGCACACGCAGCCGGCGCTGCACACGCAGCCGGCTCCGCAAACGCAGACGACGCCGCAAACGCAGACGACGCCGCAAACGCAGACGACGCTGGGAGCGCGGGCAGTGCAGCGCGCCCGGGCGGTGCAGGGAAGCTGGCAGGGCTGGATTCTCGCCCTGGGTCCCTTCATCCTTGCTGTCGCCCTGATCGTTACAGCCGTCGACGTTGGCCTGCGTCAACCCTCTGCGCCTGGCAGCGCCCGCGCCGCTGTGGTGCCATCGTCTGAAAGCGCGCCGGCGCAGCAACCGGCCGCGCCGCTCCAACGGCTGAGGCCCGGCCCCTCCCACGTCGTGCAGCAGGGCGACTCACTGTGGAAGATCTACCGCTCCTTGCGCAGTGACGGGACGGTGGCAAGTGAATGGAAGGATTTTCTGAGACTCATGCAGGAGCGGAATGCTCTCCCTGACCCTGACCGCATCTACCCCGGAAACGTGCTTTCGATCACGACAGAAAACAAGTAGCGGACCAGATTCTCGATTTGGTTGCCCCCGCCTCAGACCGGTCATTATCTTAAGCCGTAAAGGAGACGCAGACACAATGAACAAATTGCGAGTCATGACAGTGGTGATAGCCGTGCTCCTCGCAGGCATGGGCGCTCAAGCTTTTGCGCAAGGCAAGCTGGGGAAAAGCGTCCGCAAGCCGTCCGTGGACGGCGTCATCCAGGCCGGCGAATACAGCTTCTCCCAGGATTTCGACCAGCAGATTACTTTGTACGCCAGCCGATCCGGCGGCACCCTGTACCTCGCAGTGGTCGGCAACACAACGGGATGGGTCGCCATCGGGCTGGGCCAGAGAATGGACGGAGCTGATATCTTCATGGGATACGTGAAAGGCGGAAAAGTCTACTTCAAGCCTCAGGTGGGCAGCGGGCATTCCCACCATGATGCGCCTGCCACTGTCGCAGACACCCTGGTGTCCTATGCGCTGAAAGAGCGCGGCGGAAAGACGACACTCGAGGTTGCTCTCAAGGCGGACGCATACATCAAGGCAGGTCAGTCCGCTCTCGACCTGATCTTCGCAATGGGAGACCTGGGCAGCTTCAGCCAATATCACACGTATCGAAACCTGACGAGCCTGGCCCTCGAATAGCTCGAAGAGGAAAAAGGTTCAGCAAAGCGGCCGGCCCCCCGCGGCCGCTTTTTCAGGGCTTTTTGACAGACCTCCTGCTTTTTGTCTAACCCACCCGAACATGGGCTAGTCTACAGGCGAAGAAAGCGAAATCTGTCTCGTCTCGTTGGAATCGCGCCGAAGACGGGAATCAGACCTTCGAGACTCTCACGTTTAGAACACGGCCCGGCCGAATGCCCAGAATGTCCCGAACAAGAGGAACGAACCGAGCCGCGTAGGTGAAGATCGCTACAGTCACCCACGATGCGCCTACTGCAATAGCCCAACGGGCCCAAACGCTCAGGCCTGTCTCCAGCAGCAGATAGGTCGCCGCGCTCAGGGGTGCGAAGTGCAAGACATACAAAGGGAAGGCCAAGTCACGCGCGGCCGAGAGCGCGCAGCTTTCACTATTGAGGTACCTGCGTCCATAACCCATCGCCGCAACCACCAACCCAAACGCGGCGGCACCACGGAAGGCCTGCGCCGCGATATTGGTCCAGTGATAGCCAGAAGGAACCGGGAGCAGCCGATAGACGGCCATACGGGCTGCAAAGGCAAGCAAGCCCAGTACGAGCGCAATGAGGCGATTTCTTTCCATTGCCGCAAGCAAGTCTCGCGCTACTCCCGCCGCGTAGCCGAACACAAAGAAGGAAAGATACACAGTGAAGTTGGCCCAATCGTTCACAAGGTTCTGAAACCCCGGCCATCCCGGACGGAAGGCGCCTTCCAATATCGCGATCCAGACAGCCGGCACCAACACGAGCGCGCCGCCGGAAAAGTGTCGTCCCGCTACTAGGAACCGTGAAGCCTCTCCCTTGCGCTTGACAGTGAGTAGCAAGGGCAGCGCCAACGTAGAGAAGACAAAGAGGTACAGCAGGAACCAGAGTTGACCGTAGTCGAAGTTCCCCGTGCTGGCCGGACCGGCGTTGACCCCCTGGAAAAAGTGCGGGTAGAAGGAGAAGAAGCCTCCGGAGAACCTTCCGAACGACAAGGCCCGCAGCCACGACTGGATGGAGATGACGCAGAGCGTACCGAGAAGTAAGGGCAAAAGCAGCCGGTTGGCGCGCTCACCGACGAACTGGCCGGCGCTTCGCTTACGAAGGGAAGAAGCCGCCGCGACGCCTGAGATCATGAACAGAAGGTGCATGAACCAGTTGTCCATGAAGACTGTGAAGATCCTCATAGCCGCCGGCCCGGCGTTATGGGGGAACACGCCCGAAAGAAAGAAATCACGGATCGGAGTGTCGTAGACATATACAACGCCCATGCCCGTGTAGCTGAGCACGGCATGGAAGGGCGCGAGGCAAAGCACGACCAGAAAGCGGAGCCAGTCCAGGTACGAAAGGCGCACAGGGGACGTTGCAAGAAGGCTGTCTGGAGTCTGTGCCAAGATGTGTCTCCTTAAGGTTGAACATTTGAACACCAACGGCGGCCGGAATTGCACTGCAGCAATACACTCGGTAGTGGTTCGCTATTGTTCAGTCAAGGACCTGATTCGTGCCCCACCGCTCATGCCGCCGGATCCGTAGAGGTTGCTACTCTTGTCGACACAGGACCGGCGTCCGCACCCTGCTCCATGAAGTCTTCTGTTGAATCCATGGCTTTGAAAATCGCTAAAGAACAGGAAGCCGGCCAATCCGTTTCTTGCTGTGACCATCGTCGGGATACTCCACAGCACTCGGTTTGCCGCAAAGAGGAGCCGGGTAGTAGTTCCTATTCTTATGCGCGTTTCGGTTCCTTGAGGCTTCACCAAGTGTTCGAAAGAAGCGAGGACGGTAAAATGAGAGGTGCAAAGAGTTGTGATTGCCGGTCTGTGATTCAAGGCATATGAAGCAGGTATATGTTCGGGTAGACAGCAGTGGAAACCCTTACGTTGAGCCTGACACCTCTGGAGGCATTACCGGTGTAACCAGTGGGGTGGGAAGCATATCCTCCAGCCACGGAGTCATCGTCCAGCATGTTGTAAGGACGGATGGAACCACGTCGGACACATATTTTCAGCGCGGTGCGGGGTCAAACGCCAGCTCGCTAATCACGATTGATTCCAACGGCATGACAACGCGGGTTATCGGCGTAGACCCGAACCTGACTCTTCAGTATTCGTCCGTTACTGCCTCAAGCAGTTCCAGGGTATGGGGGTATACTGGGCTATTTACTGACCGGCAAGTGCTTGTCCTGCGCCCCTGTTCGAGTATTAAGTTTTTGGCTACAAGAAAAGGCGGTAATCGACCTTGAGCGCCGTCGAGAGCTTCTTCGCCGTGCGCGTTCCGATTGCCCGCTTGCCGTTCTCCATGTCAGAGAGATGGGACTTTGCAATCCCGCTCCGCTTAGAGAGCCGGTCAAGAGTCAGGCCCGCGTTGTCGCGGTAAGTCCGCAGCACAGTACCCGTGTGGGAGGTAGACTGCATCTTCTTCCACCAATCGGTGGTAGTAATATCGACAGCTTCATCTTCCGTAGTGACTTCGGCCTTCGGGTACTTTGCCAGAATTTCCCTAATAACGAGCGCTGCGCCGATTCCGTTCACAGAAACCTTAATATGGGGCTTCCTCACGGCTACCAACATAATACACCTCAATTCTTGACGTTCTTTGTTCTGAACGCCAACAAACAACCCACTTGGGGCTCAGATGGCAGTGGTGCTCATCATCCCCAAGCTTTGAATAGTTAGGCCAATCGCCGCGCACGGGTCCAAGGCGCTGCATGGCTCCAATGAGAGTCCATAACTTGTCTTGGACGTCCTCCGGGAGATCGCCCAAGCACTTTGCAACTTTTTTCGGCGCTTCCGGCATCCGTGTGGGCTAGATTCCGAAGTATTTCAGAGTTTTCGGCATCAGGTTCAGGCCGCCCAGGTGGAAAAGGATCGCCATCCTGAAACGTTTACGATTGCGAAACCCACAGGCCATATTCTTAATGCGTTGAATGCGTGCGTTTTTCGCTTCGGCCATCGCGTTTGAAACCCCTGCAACAATCGCGTTAAGGATTCCCCAAAGGTACTGACGCACCATTCTACCGACTTTTTTGACCGCTTGCAGTCTGCAGCGTGCAATCCAGGCAAGGAGCTTTCTCCAAGCCTCCTCTGCTGCCGTACGGTAGATATAGTGCCACAACTGAGCGGCAGTCTCCTTGATCGCCCATGCGCGTGCCGTTTTCAGATTCATGCGTGACAACGACATAAACTCCCGACGTGCTCTGTTGTCCGTTTGAGCGGAGTTTCTCTGCCAATCGTATTTTGTTCCGCTCAGCGGGCTTTCCCCCTCTGCGGCTAAAATCTGTCGGTGCTCCTGGGCGCGCACTTTGTCCAACGCCTTACCAAAGTGCTGGGCCACATGAAAGCGATCGAAGCAGATCTTCTCCTCGGCCTCAGATATGCTGGCCTTTACCGCCTTTATGAACGGATCCCACATGTCCATCGTCACCGTCTGCATCGAGGTCAAATGATGTGCCGGCCTGTCCCGCAGCCAATTCTCAAGGCTCTCCGCCTTTCGGTCATCCAGCACGTCCAACACGATATCCCTGTTTCGATCCAAGATCACCGTGACGTACTCGTGGCGCTTCTGGAATGACGTTTCATCGATGCCGATATCCTTCAGCGGTTGCTTCCGCCTGCGTTCAAGGCCTCTTTTCACGGCACGCTCTTGAATACCTGCAACCTCGTCCCAACTGAGCTTCAGTAGCTGGGCAACTCCCGAAATCGAGCTTTCCTTGAGCCAACTGATGACCAGTGCCTCAAAAAGGGCAGTGAAATGACCTTTGACTTCCGCCCATGCAACGGGCAGCTGTTTCACACCGTGGCCCTCACAGAAAACGCGTGGTACCTCGCATTCGATGATTGTCCTGAACTGCATGGTATCAAGGTGCCGCCACCGACGCTTCTGATGGTCGTAGATCGAGGCTTGCCCACCACAAACGGGACATGCGACAGGAACCGACTCGTCGTAGCCGACGCTGATTGTCACTGAACGATCTTTCAGGCCGACCTGAATGCCCGTAACGCTCCAGGGAGCCCGTATTCCCAGCAGTTTCGTGTACAGTTCGATGTCTTGCATGAAATCAGACTACATTATTCTACTGTCTTGACCCATAGGAAACCCGGAAGCGCCCTTTTTTCTTCACATTCACCCGGAATGCCATCGTTTAGGAAGTTACCATAAATGGTAACTGGTGTCAAGAACAAAAATCTTGACAAAAAGCCGGCATGTCTGCCGCAACTCCGCGCTGAATCTGTCCAAAGGGAGTGTGAAGCGCAGACGAGAGCCGATAAGAAGCCTTCGGCGTACGTTTTCGAACGCGCGGAGGTGTTCGATGCGAAAGGCGGCGAATTTTGTTGGCCTCTTTAGGCGCTTGCCTGTTTGCCGGTGTGGGCCGTGGAAACGAGACCCTAACCAGTCTCGGGACGCAAAAAAACGTCACGGCAGAGTTGGTTTTGCCCGACGGGAAAGGTCCCTTCCCTGCCCTGCTTGTGCTGAACACATCCGGTAACGTGCAAAAAGATGACTTTGTGAGGACCTGTCCTTGCCTGCCCTCCGAACCCTCCCGGCAGACCCTCTTCCCCCCCTTGCGATCAACTTAAGACTTCGGCGTTGCAGCAGCGCCTGGGTGATTTACGCCTCCACGGCGGCCACCGCGCCACCCTGCTTCAGCCACTCCACCATTCCCCTGGCAAACCCCGCCAGGTCCGCAGGGGTGCGCGAGCTGACGAGGTTCCCGTCCACGACCACGGGCTCATCCACCCAGACCGCCCCCGCGTTCAGCATGTCGTCGCGGATCCCAACGGTGCTCGTGGCGCGCCGCCCTCGCAGGATGCCAGCGGAGATGAGGACCCAGCCGGCGTGACAGATGAAGGCAATCAGCTTGCCTTCATCGTCGAACTGCCGCACGAGGGCTTTGACGTGCTCCAGGCGCCGCAGCTTGTCAGGGGCAAAACCGCCCGGCACAAGCAGCGCGTCGAACTCCGAGGTTTCTATATCGTCTATCGCGGCATCGGCCCTGCACGGGTAGCCATGTTTGCCGCGGTACTCCCGGCCTTTTTCCGGCCCTGCAACGACGACCTTCCAGCCCTCCTCTTCCAGCCGGATCCTGGGATACCAGAGCTCCAGGTCTTCGTAGATCTCATCAACCAAAGCAACGATCCGTTTCATCTGCGCGCTCCTTGCCTCGAAGGTAGCACCTTTTGCCCGCAGGGAGAAACTTTTTGCATTTGCAAGTGCCTTGATGCATACTATGATTGCGGCGCCTGCCATGAAAAGGATTCTCCTGATCGAGGACGACCAGCTCATCACGAACCTCATCGTGATTCTCCTGGAAAGGGAAGGTTACGAAGTGAGCACCTCATCCAGCGCGGAGACGGGGATTGCCATTGCCGCCGCGCATCCGCCGGACCTCATCCTGATGGATATCGCCCTGCCCGGCATGGACGGGCTGGAAGCGACGCGCATCCTGAAAACGCGCGACGCCACCCGGCACGTTCCCGTGGTTGCCCTCACCGCGCAGGCGCGTAAAGAGGACGCTGAAAGAGCGGCGCGCGCCGGCTGCGACGGTTTCATTCCCAAGCCGCTGTCCACGCGAACTTTCCTGGCCGAAATAGCAGGCCATATCCGCCACGCGTCTCCCAGAAAGGAGTGAAGCCCCACATCATGCCGGGAGTACACAGGGTGCTGGTTGTCGACGACGACGAGATCATTCGGAAGTTCATGCGTGATCTCCTGGAGGCGAACCACTACGACGTCGAGGAGGCGCCCACCGTGACCGCAGCCGGCCAGACCCTGTATGAGCGGGAGTTCGAGGTGGTCCTCACCGACCTGATGCTGCCGGACGGCAGCGGCCTGGACGTCCTGCAGGCTGCCCGGGCCCGGCCCTACCTGCCGGAGGTCCTTCTCATCACGGCGTACGGGACCATCGACTCCGCCGTGGAAGCCGTCAAGGGCGGCGCCTTCGACTACCTCACCAAGCCGCTGTCCACGCAGAAGCTGCTCCTCGCCGTGGAGCGCGCCATGGAGCGGCGCAACCTCAAGCGGGAGGTCCGCGAGCTTCGCAACGCCGTGGAGGGGCGCTATGCACCGGAGAACATCGTGGCTGCAAGCCCCGGGATGCGCAAGGTCCTGGAGATGGTGAACATCGTGCGGACCTCGGATTCCAGCGTGCTCATCCAGGGTGAGAGCGGCACCGGCAAGGAGCTGGTGGCTCGTGCCATCCATTACCGCGGGCCGCGGGCGGCCCGGCCCTTCATTGCGCTGAACTGTGCGGCGCTCCCGGAAACGCTCCTTGAAAGCGAGCTCTTTGGCCATGCCAAGGGGGCATTCACGGGGGCAACCGCGGAGAAGAAAGGCCTCTTCGAGGAGGCAGACGGCGGGACGCTGCTCCTGGATGAGATCGGAGACATGCCGGCCGCGCTGCAAGCCAAGCTGCTGAGGGTGTTGCAGGAAGGAGAAGTCCGACGGGTCGGGAGCGCCTCCGTCCGAAAAGTCGACGTGCGGATCATTGCCTCCACCAACAAGGACCTGGCCGCGCTGATCCGTTCGGGCGCCTTCCGGGAGGACCTCTTCTATCGCCTGGCGGTCATCCCCATTTCCATCCCCCCGCTGCGCGAACGCAAGGAGGACATCGAGCCTCTCTGCCGCCACTTCATGGCCGTGCACAGCGCGAAGCTCTCGAAAGAAGTCCCGACCCTCGACCCGGCCTCCATGGAGTCCATGATGAGGTATCCGTGGCCGGGCAACGTGAGGGAGCTGGAGAACGTGATTGCGCGCGCCATGACGTTCTCCTCTTCGTCGCACGTCTCCGCCTCCGAGTTCGACCGTCTGTTTTCCCTTGGCAGGGCGGCTTCCCCGGCAGGAGAAACAGCGCCGGCAAGCGCTCCCGCGGCTCCGGAGCGGGAGCTGCAGGAACGGGAAGCCATCGTGCGCGCCCTCCAGCAGGGAAACGGCAACCAGACGAAGGCCGCGAAGATCCTCGGGATGGGCAGAAACACTCTATGGAGGAAAATGAAAAAGTATGGGATTGCTCTGCCGAAGAGCGGGTAGGGCGATGGCACTTCTATCGCGCTTCGCGCGAGCTTTGTGATGTTCCAGGGCTGTTCCAGCCGTTTGGAACGCCTGTTCCAATTCGATACATCAGCTCGGAGTTTCGGCACCGGGAAACGATTTTCTGATCCATGTGGCCTGAAAAGTACCTTTTTCCGGGCGTTTTGGGTTTATTTCACGCGAATTGACGGGCGTCGCCGATATCGGGATTGGCACGCCGTTTGCAACTGAAAGTCCGTACACTTTTGAGCACGAGGGAGGATGGAAAAATGGCGAAAAGAGTGCTTGTTGTCGATGATGCGAACTTCATGCGCATGATCGTCAAAGACACGTTGACGCCCCGAGGGTTTCAAATCTGCGGGGAAGCGACAAACGGCGCCGAGGCGGTCCAGAAATACCAGCAACTGAAGCCCGACCTTGTAACCATGGACATCACCATGAAGGTGAAGGACGGCCTGCAGGCGGCCCGTGAGATCCTTGCGGCGGACCCCAACGCGAGAATCGTGATGGTCACCGCCCTGGGGCAGGAGAAGATGCTCCTGGACTCAATTGCACTCGGCGTTCGGGACTTCGTGGTAAAGCCTTTCACCGCGGAGCGGATCCTGTCGGCCGTAGAGAAAGCGCTGGTCTAGAAAGGATGCCGCAGATGAAAATCAACGCGAAGCACGTCAATCCTTTCGTGGAAGCGGCCATGAAGGTCGTTAACCAGATCACGGGCATCGAGGTGCGCAGGGGACATCTCTCCTACAAGCCGAAGGTGGAGCCGTCTTTCGGCGTGTCGATCATCATCGGGATCTACGGGTTCCTCACCGGCCAGATCGTCTACAGCCTGGATGGCAAGCTCGCGGAAAGGCTCGTGGACAAGCTCCTGGAAGGCAAGTCCCCGCAGCAGAAGAAGATCATGTTCCTCGATTCCCTGGGGGAAGTGGCGAACATGATCACGGGCAACGCTACCGCGCTCCTCAACCAGAAGCAGGACCAGGTCCTCAACATCACCACGCCGGCCATCGCGGCAGGGGACAACCTCAGCATCCATCTTGTGCCCAAGCCGGCCCTCGTCCTCGGGCTGATCACGCAATACGGACCCATCGAGATCAGCATTGCCGTGGAGGAGAAGGAGACGCTCAACGAGACGGACGCGTTCGAGGACGTGCTGACGGAATCGTAAGGGCCAGGGGAGGATAATTCATGGAAGTGAAGGCGGAGTACAGAACGATATTCTGCGAAGAGGCCGCCGACCAGCTCCGGGAGTGGGAGGAAAGCCTCCTCGCGCTGGAAAAAAACCCGTCGGACGCCGAGCAGATAAACCGCATGTTCCGCGCCATCCATACGATGAAGGGATCGGCGGGGTTCATCGGCTACGACGAGCTGGCGCGGCTGGCCCACGACTTGGAGTCGTCCCTCCAGCAGGTGCGGGAGGCCAACACCTTCGACTCCACGGCCGCCTCCTTCCTTTTCGAGGGACTCGACCTGTGCAGGTCCATGATCGACGCGTTCACCGAGGGCAAGGACGCCGGGGTGGACACGATGGACTTCCTTGGCCGGCTGGCCGCTATCCGACCGGCGGAAGGCGCACCGGTTGCCCAGCGGCAATCCGCTCCCTCTCCCGTCTCACCGACGCCTCCGTCCGGTCCGCTCGCCGCATGCCGGCTTTCCATCCATATCGAGGGCGCCGCCCGGGAAGCCTATCTCAGATCTTTCCTTGTAAGGAGCAGGCTCGAGCGCCTGGGGAAGATCCTGACCGCGGATCCTTCCCCCGACTCGCTCAGGGACAGCGCGGGAGCCTTCACGTACGTGGTCACGCTGGAAACGGCCGTCGACCCGTCCGCCATTCCCGCTTCCATCAGCGTGGACCAGGTGACGGTGAGCGTTGCCCCCGGGGCCGCGGGGCCGGCAGTGGAGGAGCCGGCCTCCGGGGCCGTCGAGAGGGTCGGAAGGTCGACCCACATCGACGAGGTGGTGCGCGTTTCCGTCTCCAAGCTCGACACGCTCCTCAACCTCGTGGGCGAGCTCGTCATCCATAATTCGGGGTTCGTGGCCCTCAGCCAGCAGATGCGCGAGCTGTTCGGCAAGACCCCCGCCATCTACGACCTGGAGCAGAAGACCGAGGCGTTGGCGGCCATCACCCGGGACCTGCAGGAAGGCATCATGAAGGCGCGGATGCTCCCCGTGGCCAACGTCTTCAACAGGTTCAACAGGGTGGTGCGGGACCTCTCCAAGGCCAGCCGAAAGGTGGTGGCCCTGGAGATCTTCGGTGAGGAAACGGAGATCGACAAGAAGGTGATCGATCGTATTGGCGAGCCTCTCGTGCATCTCATTCGCAACGCGGTGGACCACGGGATCGAGCCTCCCGAGGAGCGCGTCGCGGCCGGCAAGAGCCGGGAAGGCCACGTACGCCTGGGCGCCTACCAGGACGGAGACCACATCTGCATCGAGGTCTCCGATGACGGCCGCGGGCTCGACAGGGCCGCCATCCTCAACAAGGCGCTCGAGAAAGGGCTCCTCACCGCCGATGAGGCCCCGCGGGCCAGCACGGAAAGGATCCTGGGGTTCATTTTCCTCCCGGGGTTCAGCACGGCGGAGCGCATCTCCGATATCTCGGGGCGCGGCGTCGGCATGGACGCCGTGAAAGCCGCGGTGGAGGAAATGAGCGGGAGCCTGCGCGTGCGCTCGACACCGCGCGCCGGCACTACCATCACGATCACCCTTCCGCTCACCATGGCCATCATCACCGCGGTGCTCGTGGAGGTGAACGGCGCCACATTCGCCATCCCGCTCTCTTCGGTGCGGGAGATCCTGAAGATCCACCTGGCTGACCTGAAGAGCGTCGGCCAGAGGCGGGTCATATTAGTGAGGGAAGAGGTCCTGGTGCTCGTTCACCTGGGCAACGCCCTCAAGGACGCCACGGAGGCGGAGCAGGCGCCCGCCATCGAAGGCATGCCCGTGGTTGTGGTGGACTTCGAAGGCCGCAAGATTGGCCTGGAGGTGGAGAAGATCCTCGGCACGAGGGAAATCGTCATCAAGAGCTTGAGCCGCCACTACAGGGAAATTGACGGCTTGATCGGCGCCTCCATTCTGGGAAACGGGAAGATTGCGCTCATTGTCGACGTCCAAACCCTCGTCAGCCAGCACTATCACGGGGCCGGAGGGAACGGAAAGGTCTTCCACCGCGGAGGCGTCGACATCGAAGCCAGGGACGAGGACGCGCGCCCGTCAGCGCCTTTGCCCCGCGCGGCGGACAGGCCGGGGACGGCCCCGCAGCCTCCGGCGGCTTCCGTTGCCGATCTGACGCCCGTGGACGCCGCTTCCTTTGATGGCGCCGCCGCGCCGGCCGCCCGCGCCGCGGCGCCCGTGGAGCCAGGCGCCGGCTCCGAATCCGTGGCCGAGGAAGCGAAGGAGCTGGACGCGCTGGCGCAAAGAGTCATCAACAGCCAGGGTACGCCTTTGGAAATGGTGAACAACACGAGCGCCATCCAGGCGTCGATGTCCCTCTCCCAGTTCACGGGCCGGGAGATCCGGGTGAGCTTCCCCGAGTCCCGGCTCATCTCCATTGGCGAGGTGGCCGAGACCATGGGCGGGGAGGAAGCCAACGTCGGGGGGATCTACATCGAGGTCCAGGGGGACCTGCTGGGCGGCATCCTGATCGTCCTCCCGGTCGACAACCTCCTGGAGATGGAGGACCTGGTGCATGGACGGCCGGTCGGAACCACGAAGGAGCTTGCCGGCGTCGACCTGTCAGCGATGTGCGAAATGGGAAACATCCTTGCGGCGAGCTTCATCAATACCATGGCGGACAGCACCAACCTCACGGTGGCGCCGGGAGTCCCCGAGATCAGCGTGGATATGTGCCTTCCGGTGATCGACTCGGTGCTGGCCCATTTCAACCAGCCCGGAGACAAGATCCTGATCACCGAGGCAGTTGTCTTCGGCTCCGGCTCGGAAAACGTGGTCTGTCATCTCGTCCTTTTCCTGGAGCCCGACTCCCTGAAAAAGCTCATGAACGCCCTCGAAGCAGGGCCGTCAGCGGGCGGGGCATGACATGACGGAGATCGTGAACGTGCGGATGGCGGAAATGGACATGGTGCGCGACGCGCACAGCCTCAAGACGATCCTCGGCTCCTGCGTGGGCGTGATCCTGCACGACCCCGTGAAGCGCGTAAGCGCCCTTGCCCACGTGATGCTTCCCCGCAGCACGCGCGGAGATTCGGCCGTGGGCAAGTATGCGGACACGGCAATCCCGGCGCTTCTGGCTTTGCTCACGGCCGGCGGGAGCCGCATCTCGTCGCTCAAGGCGTACCTCATCGGTGGGGCGAAGATGTTTCCTATGGCATCAGGAGGGATCGGCTCCATTGGGGACCAGAATGTCTCCGCCGCCCGCAAGGTCCTGGAGGAAGCCTCCGTGCCAATAGTATTCGAGGACACCGGCGGCACCCGCGGGCGGACCGTGATTTTCAACAACGAAAGCGGGGAGGTCTCGGTGCATACCCTGAGCCCGGCTGTCCCCGCGGGAGCGGGCGTGTGAACACTCAAGCCGCCGCCGCCATCGGGCTGCCTGTCATCTCGGACGAGACTTTCAACGAGTTTCGGGCCCTGATCTTCGAGAAGACCGGCATCCACATGCGAGACGGAAAGCAGATCCTGATCTCCAACCGGCTGCGCAAGCGTCTGGCCGCGCTTCATATTTCCTCCTACGAGGAGTACTACCGATTGCTGGTCTCGGGCGCCGCGGGGGCGGAGGAGCTTCACAACTTCATCGACGCGGTGAGCACGAACGAGACGTACTTCTTCCGGGAGATCAACCACTTCACCGTGCTGCGCAAGACCGTCCTTCCCGAGATCCTCGCGCGCAAGCATCACGCGCGCATCTGGAGCGCGGGGTGCTCCACGGGGGAAGAGGTCTACACCCTGCGGATCGTCGTCAACGAGACGCTTGCCGAATGCGGGCATCCGGGCGCCGAGGTCAGCATCACCGGGACTGACATCAGCACCGCGGCCATTGCGCGGGCAAAGAACGGTCTCTATTTCGAGCGCGCCCTGCGCCTTGTGCCGCAGGCCGCCCTGGACCGCTACCTGTTGCCGTCGAACGACGGCGCGCGCCAGGTCCGCTCGGAGATCCGTGACAGCGTCGATTTCCGGGTGCACAACCTGTTCAATGACCCGGTGCCTGGCGGCCCGTTCGACGTGATCTTCTGCCGCAACGTCATGATCTACTTCAACAAGGCCACCCAGACGAAGCTGGTGGACGAGGTCTTCGCGCACGCGCTCGATCCTGACGGCTACCTGTTCATCGGACACTCCGAATCCTTGAGCGGTTTCAGCCAGCGGTTCCGCTACGTGTCGTCCTTCAAGGCTCCCATCTATCGCATGAAGAAGGAGGCGGCGTCGTGATTCGCGTCATGGTTGTCGACGATTCGGCCCTCGTTCGCAAGATAGCAACCGACATCCTCACCGCCGACCCCGAGATCACCGTGGCGGCAACCGCGGCCAACGCGGAGTTCGCAATCGCCAAACTGGAAAGGGAGCGTCCGGACGTGATCACGCTGGACCTCGAGATGCCCGGCATGGGCGGGCTTGAGGCCATCCGCCGGATCATGAACGTTCGACCCACGCCCATCATCGTCATGAGCGCCCACGCGCAGAAAGGGGCTGAGCTCACGCTCCAGGCCCTCGAGGCAGGCGCCGTGGATTTCGTTCTCAAGCCCTCCAACTCCCTTTCCGGCGGGATACCCGCCATAGCGCGTGAGCTGACCGAGAAGGTCAGGGACGCGGCCCGCATCGTCATGGCCCCTCAGGGGGAGCCGGGGAAGGCCGCACAGGTCGAGGCCGCCTCGACGGAGCTTGAGCGGACCGGGACGCCCTCCGCGCCCGTGGCCGCGCCGCCGTTCGACGGCGAAGGGTGCGACCTGGTGGCCATTGGCACCTCGACGGGCGGACCGGTGGCCCTGAAAACGGTCCTCATGCAGCTACCGGGGGACTTTCCCGTGGGGGTCGTTATCGTGCAGCACATGCCCCCTGTTTTTACCAAGGCGTTTGCGGACCGGCTGGACTCGGTCTGCGCCGTGAGGGTGAAAGAGGCGGAGAACGGGGATCCCATCCTCCCCGGACGCGTGCTGATTGCCCCGGGCAACTGGCACATGATGGTGACCCGCTTCGGCCTCGAGCCCAGGGTCGTCCTCAATCAGAACGACCCGGTCAACGGGCATCGCCCCTCGGTGGATGTGCTCATGCGTTCGGTGGCCCGCGAATACGGGTCCCGCGCCGTGGGCGTCATCATGACGGGAATGGGCAAGGACGGCGCGGAGGGACTGCGGGAGTTGTACGCGCGCGGCGGACGGGTCATCGCGCAGGACAAGAACACCTCCGTCATCTACGGGATGAACAAGGAGGTGGTCCAGAACGGGAACGCCCACGAGGTGATGCCCGTGGACCAGATTGCCTCCCGACTGCGGGCGCACGCGCGGGGCGGGAGTGCCGCAAGGAGCGCAGTATGAAACTGGATGAGCG
Source organism: uncultured Spirochaetota bacterium (assembly GCA_963845535.1). Classification (GTDB taxonomy): domain Bacteria; phylum Spirochaetota; class Spirochaetia; order SZUA-6; family Fen-1364; genus Fen-1364. The sequence continues at coordinate 610,949 of CAWJSK010000012.1, read as the reverse complement.
CTACAATATAGAGAATATGAGGAACAGGGCGCAGGAAATGGTCTTCGAGGCCATCGAGAAGGTGATAGAGAAGGGCGGGGACATGTGCACGTGCGAGCAGTGCGTGCTCGACCTCGCTGCCTATACATTGAACCACGTCAAGCCGGGGTACTACACATCGCTCCTGGCCCCCCTGAGCCCGCGTCCTGAGAACGAGAAGAAGATGCGCGTCGAGATCGAGCTGGCGGTGGCTTCCGGCTTGAAGAAGCTCAAGAGCCATCCCCATCACGCGTAAGGAGCACCTGACTATGCTGAATCCGGTTGGGCCGCGGACGAGGCCAGTGGCAATCGCCGTTCCACCTCAGATGAAGCCGCCCCGAATACTCGTTCTCGAGGACCAGACGGAGATCCGCTCTCTCATCACGGCCATGCTGAAGATCAGGGGGTTCGTGGCCGACACGGCCGCGACGCTCGCGGAGGCGCGCTCCCTGGTGGCCGGCGCCTCCTACGATATGTACTTCCTGGACGTGAACCTCCCGGACGGGAGCGGGCTCTCCCTGGCGGAGGAGAGCACCACCTCGCCGCTTGTGGTCGTGATCACCGGCTGCAGCGACATCCAGACGGCGGTCCAGGCCATCCGTGACGGTGCCATCGATTTCATCACGAAACCGTTCACAGTCGGGGACTTCCTCCAGCGGCTGGACAGGGCCATAGAGGAGTTCAGGAACCGCGCCAACATGCGCTACTACGCCCGCGCGCTGGAGAACCTCGTCGTGGTCAAAGCGAACGAGCTGTCCCAGACTTCACGCCAGCTTGACGAGGTCAGGGACTCCACCGTTGCGGCCCTCGGGGCCGCCTTGAACCTCAAGGACCATGAGACCTCGGACCACTGCAGGCGCGTCTCGGAGAACAGCGTCCGCCTGGGGGAGACGCTTTCCCTTTCGGCCTTCGAGCTGCAGAACTTGAAGTGGGGGGCCTACCTCCACGACGTGGGCAAGATCGGCATTCCCGAGCAGATCCTCCTCAAACCAGGCGACTTGACGAAGGAAGAACGCGCCGTGGTGGAGCGTCATCCCCTCATGGGGTGGACCATGCTCCAGGGGATCGATTTCCTCAGCTACGCCACAGACGTGGTGCTGTCCCATCATGAGAGGTTCGACGGGACGGGCTACCCCAACAAGCTTGCGGGCACGGACATTCCGCTGCACGCGAGGATTTTTGCCGTCATGGACGCTCTTGACGCAATGACCTCGGAGCGCCCGTATCGACCCGCCATCGCGTTCGCGAAGGCCTGCCACGAGCTTGCGCGCCAGGCGGGGACACAGTTTGATCCTGAAATCCTTGAAATTTTCCAGCGGGCACCCGCGCAGACCTGGCTGATCCAGGGCCGGATGCAGGCAACAGCCTGACGCGCCCCGCACGGGGCCGTCGATAGATCGGGAGGTACGAGTCATGGATGCACTGAAGGACAGGGTGGACACGAGGGGCGAGCTTCGCCAGTTCATCAGCTTTTCCGTGGGCGAGGAGGAGTACGGGTTGGAGCTCCTGCGGGTGAAGGAAGTGATCCGGGTCAGGGAGATCACCTGGCTTCCCAAGGCGCCCAGCTTCGTGAAGGGGATCATCAACCTGCGCGGGGACGTCATCCCCATCATCGACCTTCGGGACAAGTTCGGCCTGGAGGCCAAGGAAGCCACCGCCATGACGCGGGTCATCGTGGTGGAGGTGGAGGGCAAGCTCATGGGCATGGTGGTGGATTCCGCGAGCCAGGTGGTTCGGATCCCCGCGGACCAGATCGACCCTCCGCCCCCGGTGTTTGGCGGGCGCGCGCAGGACTTCATCACCGGCGTGGGCAAGATCGACGACAAGCTGATCATCCTCCTGAACAGCGAAGCCATCCTCACCGCGGAGGAGAGGACGCAACTGGGCTCCCTGCACGAGCCGCAGGCAGGAGCATAATCCCTCGGCAGGGATGACACAGATGAGCCCTGACGCCCCGGAGTCTCCGCGGCTTTCGGCCGAACCGCTCGTGACCACTCACCGGCTCCTCTCGGCGTTCGACAGGGACGCCCGGGGCCTGGAGTGGCTGCACGGAGACCTGTTCGACTCCCGCCCCGAGGTGGCTGTTTCCGCCATGGCGGCGGTGGCAGCCCTCGGCAACCCGTCGAGCTTCCCGTTCGTGACCCGGGTGCTCGCCACCGCGAATGGCGATCTCTCCTTGGCCGCGGTGAGGGCGCTGGGCAAGATTCGCCATCCCGGCTCGGCCCGGGCGCTCGTGGAGCTGTTGAAGACCACACGGGAGGAGATGCTGCGCCGGGAGATCCTGGACGCGCTTGCCAGCGCGGTCCCCAAGGACCATGAGCTCGCCGGCTTTCTTCGCCAGATAGCCCGCTCCCCGCTCGCCTCTGCCGGCGCCCGGGCGCACGCCGTGGGACTCCTGCTTCGATTGCGCGGGGAGGCGGCGCTGGACGAAGCGCTTGCCGACTCGCGTGAGGAGACCGTTGACCAGGTCCTGCGGTCCGCCGCGGAAATGCCTCTCCTCGTGCCAAAGGTGGTCGAGCACTTCGCGCCGCAGTACCGCCACCTGCCGGCCCGCACGCGCTCCTCGCTCATTTCCGCGGCGCTGACGCAGGAGCTGGAGGCAACCGCGGGACTGCTGCGGGACGCTCTGGCTGACCCCGTTGCGGAAGTGCGCCGGGCCGCGTACGTGGGGACCGCCGTGGCGCCTCACCACCTTCGGCTGTACCAGACCGTCATCGAAAGCCTGTTGGGAAAATCAGAGACCAACGCCGCCCTGGAGGACGAGGTCCATGAGCTGATCGAGCGCATGGCGCGCACCGAGGGGGCGCCCCGCGCCGTCACCGTGACCCTGCGCGGCCGGCTCATCGGCTTCATCACGGAGCACTTCGCAAAGCTGCGTGAGGAAGGCCGGCACATCTCCAGCGACTCCCACGAGCTGGGCTGGCTCATCATGAGGTCCAAGGAGTACCTGGAGTACTACTGCAACGAGGAGTTCAAGGCCGCGCTTCTTCGCTTCCTCAAGGGGGCTTCCACGGACTCGGAGGATGACCTCCTGAAGAGGCTCAAGGCAACGGCCGTACGCGTGGAGGTCCGACATTTCGACGGATACACGGCCCTTGCCGAGGTCATCAAGAACCCGCAGAGGACGGGGATGGGGCTCGTGGCGCGCGAGCTGGCGCTGGCAAAACCCGGCAAGGGGCTCCTTTTCTGGCAGCTCATCCGGGCCATCCGCCTGGCGGGCATTGTCCTGACCCCGGACGCCCGCGGGAGCGTCGAGACCACGCTGAAGTCCATCTACGCCTGGGCCAGGGGGGAAAAGCTGTTCCGGCTGGCGGAGGCCGCCCTGTGGGCGCTTGCCCGCGTGAACCCGTCAGGAGCGGTGGCGGCATGCAATGACTGCCTGACCCCGCCCCTGGCGAGCAAGGTGCTGGCCATCGCCAGCCTCCACCTGCTCCGAGAGCTTTCCCCTTCTGAGCTGGAGCCTGCCTCCGCGAGGCTGCTCTCCGCCCAGGATGACCCGTACATCACGCTCAACGCCGTTGAGGCCATCACGGCTTTTGCCGCGTCCTCCAACGGAGACCTCGCCAAGGCGCTCCTGACCCGTCTTGCGCTGAGCACAAGCCGGGAGGTGACGGAGTCCATCACCGCCTACCTCGGGGACAAGGTGTCTCTCGACATCATGGAAAGCCTGCGGGACATGTACGCGAGCGGGGACGCCGCGCGCAAGTCCGCCGTTCTCGCGGTCATGGGAAGGCGCATGACGTCCGGCTTTGTTGGCAATCGGGAGGGCACGGTCGAGTTCCTGTACAAGATCCTGCGGGGGAGCGACACCCCCCGACGCCGCATGGCCGGGGTGATCCTGTGGAGGCTGGGGGATGACTACGCCGCCGAAGTGATGCGGGACTTCCTTTCCACGGGGACCGTGGAGGAAAGGGCGGAAACGCTGCGCTCCCTCACGGGGCATCTCCGTTCGCAGCTTCTGCCCTTTCTTGCCCCTCTCCTGACCGCCGAGTCCGCTCTCGTTCACGGGCCGCTTCGAGAGCTGCTCCTGGGGGCCTCCGAAGACCTGCGGGCCGCAGTCCTGGAGCTGGTGCTCCGCGCGCGAGGGACCCCCGCGGGAGAGGATTCGGAGCTTGCGCTGCCGGAGGAGCAATCGGCCGCGGTGGATTTCCGCACGGAGCGCAATGCGTTCCAGTTCGAGCGGGAAAACGTTCAGGACCTCGTGATCCTCTTCACGGACATCCAGGGGTACTCCAAGAAGGCCCAGTATCTCACGCCGCAGCAGGTCTCCGCGTTGATCCAGGACTATGAGAAGATTCTCCTTGCGTTGACGGAGGCGCACCGGGGTGAGCTGATCAAGCGCATGGGCGACGGCCACCTCTTCGTGTTCCAGGAACCGCTGGCCGCCGTGCTGGCCGCCATCAGGCTGCAGAAATCCCTGAAGAGGTTCAATCGCTACCGTGAGGAAGCCTCGAGGGTCGTTATCCGCATCGGCATCCACTGCGGCAAAGTGGTCCGCAAGGAGCAGGGAGACGTGCTGGGTAACACGGTGAACATTGCCTCGCGCCTGGAAAGCGCCGCGCAGCCGGGCTCCGTGCTGGTCTCCGAGCAGATCCATGAGAAGGTCAAGGACCACGTCCACGCGCGCGAGATCGGCCGCATCACGGTCAAGAACATCACGGAGCCCATCCGGGTCTTTGAGCCGTACGAGGTCGCACTCGATCTTCCGGCGGCCATGGACCCGTTGAAAAGCGCGAAGGCGGCCGCCGCCCGGCAGCCGGCCTCTCCCGAGCAGAGCTCCACGGCAGCCCCGGAAGCCGCTGCTTCCACTGCCGTCCCCGTGGAGTCCGAAGTGCTTCGTCAGATCGCGTCGTGCTTCGAAAGCCTGAAGAGTCTCTGCCAGGACGCACAGGGCGGGAGCGTCCCCCTTGTCCCCATCAACGAAAAGGTGCTCTCCCAATGGGACCGGATCAGGTCCCGGCTGCCCTCTCCCGGGGCGCCGCAGGGCGCGTGAGGCAGCCGCATGATCAGCAGGGCACGGGCGCAGGACATTTCCCTGCGAAGCATCATGGACGCGCTGCCCCTGTCGATTTTCTGGAAAGGCCGGGATTTGCGCTACCTCGGATGCAACGAGTTCTTCGCGCGCGCGGCGGGACTTCCGGGCCCCAGCGCCGTGGCCGGGCTCTCCGATGAGGACATGCCGTGGGCAGACAACGCCGAGCGGCTTCGGGAGCAGGAGCGCAGGATCCTGGAGACGGGCGAGCCATGGCGCGCATACGACGAGGCCACCGCGACCCCTGACGGGATCCGCGTGTTCATGCGGACGGCAAAGGTGCCGCTGCGCGACGTGGATGGCGCCGTCGTCGGGATCGTGGGCGCCGCGGAATGGATCAACCATCCGGAGCTTGCGCCCATGGACCTTCCGGACCCCGAGGAGAGGCTGCGCGCCCTCACGGAAAACGCCGCGGAAGCCGTTGTCGTGATCCAGGACGGCAGGATCAAGTACGTCAACGCGCGCGGGAGAGAGATTTTCGGCGCCACGGAGGAAGAGCTTGTCGGGATGGCGGTGGACCGCGCGGTGCACCCCGAGGACAGGCGCAGGGTGCAAAACGATTTCCGCCAGGTCCTCGACGGGGAGGAGCCGGCATTCGCCTCCCTGTACGAGCTTCGCATCATCAATCGCGAGGGACGCGTCCGGTGGCTCCAGGCCAGCACCACGCTGGTGCCGTGGGAGGGCAAGACCGCCACGCTTCACTTCATCATCGACGTGACCCCCTCCCGCCGACAGAAGGAGATGCAGGACGCCCTGAACAAGGCGTCGATTGCCATGGCCGGCCCCGTTGTGCCGGACGATATTTTCCCGGCGGTTGCCCGCGAGCTTGCCTCGATCGATTTCCGCGTCCACGTATTCATGCTGAACGCGGACGGCACCCTCTCTCTGGGCTTTCTGGGGAAGCCGCCCGCGGTAGCGGCGGAGCTCGCAAAGATCTTCCGTTCTCCGAACTCTCCCTTTGTCTTCAAGGAGGGAGGAGAGTTCGCCCAGGTCATCCATGGTCGAAGGACGCTCCTCATCACGGACATCCCGGGATTCCTGGAGTCCGTGTTGCTTCCCGAGCTGCGCCACTTCATTCCTGACGTGGTGAAGGCGATCAGCGTGCCTCGACTGGTCCTGGCGCCGCTTGCGGACGACGCTTCGGTCATCGGGCTGATTGCCCTGGAGAATGCCGACATGACGGAGGCCGATCTGCCGGCGGTCACGGCGTTCGCCCTCCAGATGGGGTCTGTCCTTCAACGCGCGCGCATGTCGCAGGCCATGGTGCGGGAGAACGCCGAACGGCGCCGCGCGCAGGAGGAGCGCACGCGGCTTTTCACGGCAATCGAGCAGGCCGCGGAATACGTGCTCATCACGGATGCGGACGGGGTCATCACGTACACCAACCCCGCTTTCGAGCGCGTGACGGGCTATTCGCGGGAGGAGGCCATCGGGAAGTCGCCGAGGATCCTGAAGAGCGGCCGCCAGAGCGTGGCCTTCTACGCCCAGATGTGGAACGTCATCAAGGCGGGAAAAGTCTGGCGGGGCCAGCTCGTCAACCGGAGGAAGGACGGCAGCACGTATCTGGAGGAGGCGAGCATCAGCCCCGTGAAGACCGAGGACGGGCGGATCGTGAGCTTTGTCGCGGTCAAGCGGGACGTGACGGAGGCCACGGAGCTGGAAGACCGGCTTCGCCACGCGCAGAAGATGGAGGCGGTGGGCCGCCTGGCTGGCGGCGTGGCGCATGACTTCAACAACATCCTCACCACCATCACCGGGTACGCCGACATCCTGCTCACGGGGCTGGGTGAAGACGATCCGCGCGCGCAAGAGGTGCGGGAGATCCTCGCGGCCTCCCGGCGCGCAACCGGTCTTACGCGCCAGCTTCTCACCTTCAGCCGCAAGCAGGTGATCTCCCCGCGCCTCGTGAGCTTGAACGCGGTGATCGAGAACCTCCACGCCATGCTGCGGCCCTTGATCGGGGAGGACATCCAGCTCGACTACGAGCTTTGCCGGGAGCTGTGGCCCATCCTGGCGGACACCGGGCAGATCGAACAGGTGATCCTCAACCTCACCGTCAACGCCCGCGACGCGATGCCCGGCGGCGGGACCCTGTCGTTTCGAACGCAAAACCTCCGCCGCGAATCCGGCCCTCCCGCGCCCGCCGTCGAGCAGGTCGTGCTCACCGTTCGTGACACCGGTGCGGGTATGACTGATGAGGTGAAGTCCCACCTCTTCGAGCCTTTCTTCACGACCAAGAAGGCGGGGGCGGGCACGGGGCTCGGCCTTGCCACGGTATATGGGATTGTGAACCAGAACCAGGGGCATATCGAGGTGTGGAGCGAGCCCGGCGCGGGGACGGAGTTTCGCCTCTCTTTCCCCCGCGTCCCGGGAACCCTTCCCCATGAAGACGGAGAACACGGCGGCGCGGAGCTTCCCCGGGGCAGGGAGACCATCCTGCTCGTGGAGGACGAGCAGGCGGTGCGGAGCCTTACCTGCATCCTCCTGCGCGGCTGGGGGTACTCGGTCCTGGAAGCGGCGCTCCCCTCGGAGGCCATAACCGTTGCCGAGCGCGAAGGGAGCTCCATCAGGCTCCTCCTCACCGACGTCGTCATGCCCGGGATGAGGGGAAGCGAGCTCGCCCATCGCATTCTCCCCCGCTGTCCCTCCGCGGCGGTACTTTACATGTCAGGGTATCCTGACGACGAAGGCTTGGGGCTCGACCGGCGCGGTCCGAAGGTCCACTTCCTCCCCAAGCCTTTCACCCCGGAATCCCTCGCTCGAAAGGTACGGGAAACAATCGATGGCGCATGACGTCCCGCTTTTCCGAAATCTCGGCTCCCTCATTCGCGGCCGAATGGCCAGATCCAGCGCCTCCGCCGCTTCGACACCATCCACGGGTCCGGCCGTCTCGGTGGCTTCGGCGTCAGCGGCGTCAGCGGCGGCGAAAGCGGCCACTGCTGAGCCTTTTGCGGCAGTCGAACGTCTTGCCGGCGGCGTGGCTCACGACTTCAACAACATCATGCTCGTGGTCCGCGGATATGCCGAGCTGGCCCTCGGGGAGGAGGACCTCGGCCCCAAGGCCAAGGCGCACCTTCAGGAGGTCATGTCGGCGCTGACGCGGGCCACGGAGCTGATCGGGCAGCTCCTTGCCGTGGGGCGCCGGGCCTCTTCTTTGCTCGCGGAGATCGATCTGAATGAGTCCGTGAGCCGCGCGCTGGAGCAGGCCCGGGCTTCCCAGCCCGCCGGCGTTCAAGCCAGTTTCGTAACCGGCGCCGGTCTCCCTCGCTTCCTTGCCTCCGCGGACCAGCTGGAGAAGCTTATCGGCAGCCTCATCACGTATGCCGCGGAGAGGACCGGGAAAGACGGCAGGCTTTTTCTCGAAACAGGCCGTGCCTCGCAAGAACCCGCCCGGGCGGGCGCTGCGTTTGGAGCCTCACCTTTCGCAGAGCGCGTGATGCTTCGGCTGAGCGCCCCCGACGCCGAGGTGCCTGACGACGAACACGGGCACATGTTCGAGCCGTTTTACGTCTCCCCGTCGACCGGACGCCGCATGGGGCTGGGCATGGCCGCCGCCCGCGGCGCCATCTCTCTTCTGGGCGGGGACATTTCCACCCGCAAGCCTTCTGAGGGTGGGATCGAGTTTGTCATCACGCTCCCGGCGCGAAAGGAAAACCCCCTCACGCCAAAGCTCTCGAACGGCGGCACCATCCTGCTGGCGGAGGACGACGTGGGAGTCAGGGATCTTGCCTCACGGGTGCTGGGCAAGGAGGGGTACCGGGTGCTCGCGGCGCGGGACGGCGAGGAGGCCGTGCGGCTCTTCGAGCAGAACCGGGAGCGTATCCGAATTGCAATCCTGGATGACGTGATGCCAAAGCTCAGCGGCCGCTCGGTCCTGGAACGCATCCGCGCGAGCAGCCCCTCCCTGCCCGTCATCCTGTGCACGGGATATGCCTGGGGAGACCAGGAGTCCGTGGCCCGGCCGGGCCGGGAGGAGATCCTTGCAAAACCCTATGAGCCGCGTGACCTCCTGCGGTTCGTCAGGCGCGTCCTCGGCAACGGAGGATGACAGAGGGAATGCGCCCTGACGTGCGTCTCCTGTCGTCCTCCGACAAACGCCCCGACATGCGGCTCCTCTATATCGAGGATGATCCCGGCCTTGCCCGACTTGTCCAGGCCAAGCTCGGCCCGGAAGGATACCAGGTAGACAGCGCCTCCACGGGTCGGGAAGGCCTCCAGGTGTTCGATGAGGCCATCCACGACCTGGTGATCGTGGACTACCAGCTTCCCGACTGCAACGGGCTGGACATCCTGCAGACGCTGATGACCCGCGGGGCGGGCGTCCCGGTGATCATGGCCACGGGGGCGGGAAACGAGGAGGTGGCCGTCCGAGCCATGAAGCTGGGGGCCGCGGATTACATCAACAAGGAGAGCTACGAGAAGTTCTTTCGCCTTCTGCCGTCCGTCATCGAGAGGGCCATCCGTCAGGCGGAGATTGCGCGCCAGAAGCTCCGCGTGGAAGCGGACTTGCGCGGGAGCGAGGAAAGGCTTCGGTCCATCCTCATGTCGATGGACGACGCCGTGCTCGTCTCGGACAGGAACGGCCTGCTGGTGGCTTCCCGGGCGCCGTTCAGCGGGGCCGCGGCGGCCACCGCGTCTCCCGAGTGGCGGGGGAAAACGTTCGCCGACGTCTTTCCCCCGGCCGTGGCTGCGCGTTTCGACGCGGCATTCCTCGCCGTGCAGTCCTCACAGCGCGTGGAGCAATTCGACTACAGCCTCACCGCCGGCGGCTCTCAGACGTGGTATAACGCCAAGGTATCCCCGTTGAAGGACGACAGCGGGACGTTCGCCGGCGTCACCATTGTTGCCCGCGACATCACCGCGCGCAAGCGCGCCGAGGACAGGCTCACCTTTGCAATCCAGGCCGCGGACGCGGCCAACCGGGCCAAGTCCGACCTCCTGGCCGGCATGTCCCATGAGCTGCGTACGCCGCTCACGGCCATCATCGGGTACGCGGAGATCCTGAGCTACGAGTATTTCGGCACGCTGAACGAGAAGCAGAAGGAGCAGATCGAGGTGATCCTGCAGGCCTCCCATCACCTGCTGGAGCTCATCAACGACATCCTCGACGTCTCCAAGATCGAGTCAGGAAAGACCGAGCTGGAGCCTTCCCTCGTGGGGATGCGCTCGCTCATCGAGCATCCCCTGACGCTGCTCAAGGAGACCGCGGACCGCAAACGCATCAGCATGAAAGCGAACCTGCCGGCGGAGCTTTCCAGCCTGGAGCTGCGCGTGGACGAAAGGCGCCTCAAACAGGTGCTGTTCAACCTGCTCTCCAACGCCATCAAGTTCACCCCTCCGGAAGGACGGATCGACGTTGGAATGAAACGGCGCGGCGAAGAGCTGGAGGTCAGCGTTGCGGACACGGGGATCGGCATCCCCGCGCTCGAGCTGGATCGGATCTTCGACGCGTTCTACCAGATCAAGCGCGGCGGCAGGGCCAAGGAGCAGGGCTCAGGGCTGGGGTTGTCCCTCTCCCGCAAGCTCGTCGAGCTGCACGGCGGGAGGATGTGGGCCGAAAGCGAAGGGGAGGGGAAAGGCAGCCGCTTCGTCTTCACGCTCCCCTTCACGCAAAGCTAACACAACCGGGGTAGCTTCTCCTCCCGGGAGGTGGATCGTGAAGAAAGTCCTCTTTATCTGCGTTCATAACTCCGCCACGCAGCCAGATGGCGGAAGCGTATTTGCGCACGTTCGGCGGACTGGAGTTCGATGTGGAAAGCGCGGGCTGGAGCCGGGCAAGCTCAATCCGTACGTTGTCCGCGCCCTTGCGGAGGAAGGCATCGACATCTCGGGGAAAAAAGACCCAGGACGTTTTCGAGCTCTACAAGGCCGGCCAGCGATATGACTACGTGATCACGGTGTGCTCGAAAGGAAGCGGCTGACCGGTGCCCCATTTTCCCCGGAGTCACTCTTACCGAGAGGCTCCACTGGCCATTCTCGGATCCTTCCTCTTTCACGGGATACTGATGACCAAGTCATGGACCGCGTGCGAGAAGTCCGGGACGCTATCCAGGAAAAAGTGCGCGAGTTCGCGCGACAGGCGGTTCGGCTGGCGTAAGGGAGTATCAGCAGCAGCCGCTGGCCGCGCCCGTCCCACCGCCGCAGCCGCACTGGGGAGCGGTCCCGCGGATCATTCCCTTGGATCACCGCGGAAGCGCAGCCCACTCCCGCCTTGACTTTGATTGCCCCCGTCTCGCAGTTGTTGGAGCACGCCCCGCATTCCATGCAGGCCTCTCTGTCGATTATCTGCGCTCTCCTGTCGACCATTGCCAGGACTTCATGCGGGCACACCTCGATGCATCGGCCGCAGCCATTGCACGCGTTGCGATCCAACGCCAGTGTTTCCCCGTTTCTGATGTACGTCATTCTCATGTGAATCTCCTTGCCGGTGCCTGTGGCCTATATGCCGACGAATCTCGATGCGGTGAGCAGCCCTGCCCCCAGCACGAGGGAGATGATCATCGGAAGGGTGCCGCGGCGCACCTCCAGCTCCGCTCCTGCCTGGCACGTGAAGGTGGTTGCGCCGGTGAAGTTCATCCCCAGGAAAGCCGCCAGGGAAGCACCGGCAAGCACGAACGCGAACGCGCCCGCCATGCTCGCCTTGAACGCCAGGGAGGCGGCAAGGCCCCAGAGCGCGCCGAGGATGGCGCCCTTGAGGGAGAAAGCGCGAAACGGAATGACGGGGAGAAGCACCGGCACGCCGACGGTTCCCACGAGCACTGCGCCGACCAGCGGGACGCACAGTGCCAGCAAGCGGTGAAGGTAGCCAGGACCAAACGGAAGAGCAAGCAGCGCAGAGGCGGCGGCAGTGCCGAGGAGGAACGGCCAGGCCTGGACCAGCTCCACGGGGGCAACCGCCAGACGATCACGCAGGCCGAACTCGACCTTCCTCATGCCGTTGTCCTTTTTCATGCCGTTGGCAAGGAAAGCCCGGATGTCCCTGGCGCGCACGGGACCGAAGATGATCCGCCAGCCGGTATCTTTCAGCACGCTCGGACCAGAGACGCCGGTTGCCCCGAGCTGCGGCAGTATCAGCGTCCTGTGAGAAACGACCTGGTCCAGGCGGACGGCGAGCAGCCGCTGCTCCAGCTCCCGCGTGCTGAAAGTCCCCTTGCCGGCGGCGCACCAGACGTTGACGCCCCGCGTGTCGAGCACCAGTATCCATGCATCCAGTCCCTGGCATTCGGCGCGCACCTTGTCGAAGGTCAGCTTGTAGTTTGCCGTCACGAGCACGGGAGACTCGAGGCTCGGCGCCCCAACTGCATAAAGGCCGGGCGCGACCGTGTAGCGGTCCCGCCCGAGGTTCCAGCGCATTTTCCATCCCCCCACTCGGTCGCTCAAGGAGAGCCGAGGGGAAACCACGGGGACTTCCCTTCCGTTAACGTTCACTGAATGCACGGGTTTCCTCCTTCTTGTCGCACTTTTCTCATTGCCTCGCCGAGAAGAGAGACCGACTCCATGGCCGCGTCGCGTTTGCCCGCCGGGACGGAGTCGAGCAGGCGCTCGTAAAACCGATCACACAGCACGTTGATTGCCGCAGCCTTGGCTTTTCCCTGCGCGGTGAGGCTGATGACCTGCTGGCGCCGGCTTTCGGGGTCCGCCACCCGGTCCAGGAGACCGGAGCGGCACAACGCATCCACGGCGCGGCTCAGCGTGCTTTTGTCCAGCTCCAGGGCCAGGGCAAGCTCGGTGACGCTCGTCTGTCCGCGGAGCTCCACTTCAAGGAGGAGGTGGCACTGAGCCACCGTGACTCCGCAGCAGCTTGTCTGCGAAGAGAGGGTGAGCTCGACTTCCCGTTCCAGGACGCGAAGGTCCCTGCGGAATGCCCTGATGGCGCGCTGGTCCACGCCCGCCTCCTTATTGGTGTAGAGTGAAACAATTGTATACCACAACAAATCAGCATGTCAATACCAATGAAGGGGACTCTTTCTCAATTCGACGGGCTCGGTCCGTGATTGAACAGGCGCGCACCTATAAAAAACGTCGATAGTGTCCAGAAACTTGCAAAAACCGCGTTTTTCATAGGTGTGCGGGTCAGCCGCTGAGGGGAGCCTCAGGAATTGGAGATTTCCGCAGTCAGCCGCGGACCTTCCTGGCCAGCTCTACGGCTGCCTTGCAGTTGTCCCGAATCTGTGCCCACTTCTTCTCCGCGATGGCTTCGCGAGAGGCAATCCACGTTCCACCCACGCAGGCAATGATGTCCGCGCCGAGGTAGTCGGCGAGGTTGGCGGTGGTGACGCCGCCCGTGGGCATGAACTTCACGCCCGTGTGGACGTAGGGAGCAGCCAGCGCCTTGATCACCTTGAGCCCGCCAAATGCCTCGGCGGGAAAGAACTTCAACATCTTCGCGCCCAGGGAGAGGGCTTGCTCGACCTCGGAAGGCGTCACCACTCCCGGCACGAACGGCAAGCCCAGGCGGCCGGCCTCCGCCACCACGTCAGGGTTGACCCCGGGGGCCACGCCGAAGCGCGCCCCGGCGTCCTTGGCGCGGCGCACGTTCTCCGCGGTGAGCACGGTTCCCGCCCCAAGGATTACCTCAGGCCTTTCGCGGGCAATCTTCGATATTACCTCCGCCGCCGCGGCCGTGCGGAACGTTATCTCCGCCACGGGCAGACCGCCTTCGATCAGAGCGTCGGCAAGCGCGAGGGCGGACCCTGCATCATCGATTGCGATGACGGGGACCACGCTGTACTTCTGGACCGCTGCAAGCACATCCTGGTTGCTCATGTCTCATCCTCCTGAAAGAAGCGGGAAAAGGGCAATCTCGTCCCCCTCCTGCAGCTTCGCCTCCAGCGCCTGCGTGGTCTGGCTCCACCCGCGGCCATTCAGAGTGCTCATCACGCTGGGGCCGGGGCAGACAATGCCGTACTTCCCCGCAAGCCACGCGGACACGTCACGGAGGCGGGTCCCTGCGGGGAACGGAACTTCTTCCATCCGGATTCCCGTTGCATCCCGCAGCCCCGAGAGGTAGCGGATGCGCACAGTGACCGCCCGCGGCGTCATGAAAGGATCTGCGTCAAGCCGAGCCTTTGCCTGGTTTGCTCGGTGACCACGCCGTCCGCGTCCCAACCGCGGAGGCCGTAATAGTCGTCCAGCATCACGTCGTACATCTCCGCCGTGAGGATCCTTCCCTTGGTCGGTCCGCTGGGGATCATCTCCTTGGTGATCCGATCCGGGAGAAGGTCATCCTTGCGCCTGATCCCTTCGCGGTTGAGGATCATTCGCTCCATGCTGTAAATCCTTTCCGCAATCTCCATGAGCTTCGGCGTAAACGCGTGACCCGTGACGGCTTCCAGGACGTCTCCGCTGGGTTTCTCGGAGAAACCGAACGCCCCGCGCACCACGGTGCACATCCCAATGCTGTCCACGTACGCCCGGCTGTCCTGCGCGCCTTTGACCAGCGCCCCTTTGCCTTCCAGCGCGTAGCGGTCCACCTTGCCGCTTTGCAGCTCCGCCCTGATGGTCCAGCCCCCCACGTTGTGGCACGCGCCGCGGCTGGAGGTCCCGTTGGTAAGCCCATTGCCCGGTGAACCCGCGAGGGTCATACGCCGCAAAAGGCATCCCCTTCACGTCGAGGATGAACTTCTTCCACTCCGGGCGGGCTTTCTTTACGCCGTACATGCCTTCCGCCAGGAGATTTCCAATTCCTTTGCGTCCCGCTATGCATTCGATGATGCCGAAAAGAGCCTCGGGGTTTCCGAAACGGGCGTCGATCCCCAGGGTGTCATTCCTGTCGATCATGCCCTTCTCGAAGAGCTCCATGGTGAGGGCAACCGCGTTGCCCGCGGACATCGTGTCCAGCCCGAGCTCGTCACAGAGCTGGTTCGCTTTCACCACGGCGCCGAAGTCCGATATCCCGCAATTGGGGCCAAGCAGCCCCACGGTCTCGAACTCGGTTCGCGCCCTGGCGCCCTTGTACGGACCTTCCCGGACGACGCACATCTTCCCGCACGCCACCGTGCAGCGGTAGCAGGCGTAGTTCTTCTCCACGTACTGCTCCACCATCGTGTGCGCGTCCACCTTGTCGCACTCCTCGAAGAACGCGGTCTGGAAGTTGCGCGTGGGAAGGCACCCGAGTGAGTTCAGCGGCTCGATGTACTGCGGCGTCCCGAACTTCGTGTGGTTGGCCCGGCTCTGCTTCAGGTCGGCAACCGCGGCCTTTCGGATTTCCGCCACCCGCTCGGGGTTGGCCACGGAGATGTCCCCCGTGCCTTTCACGGCAATTCCCTTGAGCTTTTTGGAGCCCATCACAGCGCCGGGGCCGCCGCGGCCGAACGCCCGGTTGTCCACGTTGATGTAGGATATGCGCACGAGGTTTTCACCCGCCGGGCCAATGGACATGGCCCCGCACTTCGACTCTCCGAAAGACGCGCGCAGGACTTCCAGCGTCCTTGTGGAGGTGAACCCCTTCCACGGGCGGGCGTCGCCGAAGCTCACCGCGCCATCCTTGATGGTCAGGTACGTCCACTCAGACGCCCTGCCCTCGATGATCAGGCCATCGAACCCCGCCTGCTTCAGCTGCGGGCCGAAGTCCCCCCCGCAGTTGGAGCAAAGGTACATCCGCGTCTCGGGAGACTTGGTTGCAAGCTGGAACTTGGTTGTGGACACAAGCGGTGTGCCGGTGAGCGGGCCGGTGAAAAAGAAGATCTTGTTCTTCTCTCCCAGCTCATCAACGCCCGGCGCAATCTCATCCCAGTAGTACTTGGCCGCGATTCCCCGGCCTCCCAGCAGCGTCGTGATGAGCTCTTCCGAGAGGGGCTCCACCGTCGACGTGCGCCGGCTCAGATCGACTCTCAGGATCCGGCCGCAATACCCGTTCAGCATATTCAAATCCTTTCAGCAAGCGCGGCAAGCAGGTTCTCCACGGCCGCGCGAGTGGCACGGGAGACGCTTTCCACGGTGAACGCGCCGATGTGCGGCGTCGTAATGACTTTCTTATGAGACAAAAGCGGGCTGGGTGCCGGAGGCTCCGTGTCATACGCGTCCACGGCGTAGCCCGAAACTCGTCCCTCCTCCAGGGCACGCAGAACGGCGGCCGGTTCCACGAGGCCAGCCCTGGCCGTGTTGACGATGTACGCTCCTTTTTTCATTTTTGCAATCGACCGCGGGTTGATGAGCGGGGGCTCCCCCGGCGTGTGAGGGCAGTGCAGCGTCAGCGCATCCGAGGAGGCAAGGACCTCATCCAGCGCCGCAAACCGAAACCGCGGTGACGGAGCAAACGTGGCGTCAGGGTACGCGTCATATCCCAGTACGTGCATGTCCAGGGCCAGCGCGAAGCGGGCAACCAGCTTGCCGATCTTCCCGCACCCAATGACCCCCAACGTGCGGCCTTCCAGCTCGATCCCGTAGCTTCGCTCCCAGCCGCCGGCCTTCATGGCTGCGCTGCTTGCGGGAATGGAACGCAGGAGGGAAAGCAGAAGCCCAAGGGTGAGCTCCGCCACTCCGCGCGCGTTGGCCCCGTCCGCGCGCAGCACGGCAATGCCCAGGCGTTTGCACGCCTCCAGGTCGATGGAGTCCACCCCGGTGCCGTTGCGGCTGATGGCTTTCAGGCCGCGCGCCTCGCGCAGCACCTTGTCCGTGATCTTTTCCACGCCGGCAAGCCAGCCGGCGCATCCGGGCACAAGCCGCAGGAGCTCTTCCTCATCAGGGGCCTTGCCGGGCGTGCAGAGCAGCAGCTCGTGACCCGCTTTTTTTAGAAGCTCAAGGGCCGGGTCTCCGTCCCGTGTCAGTGATCGTGGTGTGATGAGGATCTTTGCCATGTCAGCTCTTGACCATCTCCACCTTGCCGGAGCGCTTCCACACGCGGATGGGGAACCCTTCCTTCTCGATGTCCCCGTAGTTGTGTCCGGCGTTCCCCGGGTATACGCAGAGGGAAATGAGCGGCTCATCCCCCGTGTTCACCGTCCTGTGGCCCCAGAGGGGCGGCACATAGACCATGCGCCCCGGCAGGAAGCGCTCATACGCGCTCTCCCCGCTCGGGAGCTTCATCAGCATGTAGCCTTCGCCGCGCAGGCACAGATACACCTCCGCGGTGTCAGGGACCTTGTGATAGTGCCCCTTGGTCATGAAGCACTCCCCGCCAACGGTGCCCGGATACGTCTTGCTGATGCAAAACTGAAGCTGCCCCGGCTCCTCGGGGATCTTTTTCTCGAAGACCTCGTAATGAACGGGGTCACCGTCCGCCACGAGGGCATTCAGGGCCGCGGAGTCCTTGTAGTGTCCTTTCATGCTCGACGCCAGCCGGATCAAGTGGTTGTCAGGCTCCTTCATGATCCCCCAGACCAGGTCGAAATCCAACCCAAACGGCTTCATCGTCATCCTATTCCCTTTCCTCACTCCATGCGTTCAAGCTCTCCAGGAGGGCCGTGTAGCGCTCCACGCGCTCCCGGCCCAGTGACGCCTTTGAAGGGTCGGGTTGTGTCACCTGCCCGGGGCGTATCCACTCACGCGCGGTTGCGTCCAGGTCATCCACCTCACCGACGCCCGCGGCCGCAAGCATGGCGGAGCCAAGTGGCGCTCCGCCCGCGCCCGGGATCTGCAGATGGGGACGCCAAGCACGTCCGCCTTGATCCTGTTCCAGACGGCGCTCTTCTCTCCGCCGCCAGTCACGCGGACCTCCGCCACGTTCCCCGTGCCGTACAGCGCCTCCAGGCTCTTCAGGTAAATGCCGTATTCCAGCGCCACCCCTTCGAGGACGGCCCGGTACAGGTGCCCCATGCCGTGGCTCCAGGTGAGGCCGGCCCATGAGCCGCGCAGGCGGGGCTGGCCCGGGCTCACCCTGCCGCCCAGGTGCGGCACGAAATACGGGTCATCCACGGAAGGCGGGATGGCGGCCGCCGCGGCGTTGAGCGTCTCAAAATCACAGCCCGCGCCAAGCTGCTCCCGGAACCACTCCAGGTTCAACCCGCCGCCGTTGATGTAGGCGTACGGATGCCACAAGCCCTGGACAGCCGAGCGGCCGCAGCTTAGCACCATGTCCTTGTCATCCGTCTTGAAGTCCGTGACGCTGCAGGCAAAAACGGAAGCCGTCCCGGCAACGTCCACGCAAATGCCGGCCCGAGTGGCCCCGCACGAAAGGAAGCTTGCCGCGGTGTCACCGCAGCCCGCCACTACGGGGACGCCCGGCGGCAGCGCGCAGGCTTTCCCCATCCCGGTGCTCAGCTCGCCAATGACCTCGTTTGAGGCGGTGATCCGCGGGAGGATTGCCGTGTCGATGCCGAAGCGCCGGCACAGCGTTTCATCCCAGACGCCTGCCCGGCTGTCGGCAAACCCGGAAAAATGCAGGTAGCTTGTGTCGATAAAGGCCTGCGAGCCATCCTTCCCGCACAGGCGCATGGCCGCGTAGCCTCCCGGCTGGACGAACGCCCGGATGCGGCGGAAGACCTCCGGCCGTTCGTTTTTCCACCAGAGGATCTTGGGGCCGTGGTTGAAGCTCGGCGGGCCTCCCGTCTTGCGAACGATTTCCGCTCCCGCCTCTTTCTGGAGGAACGTGATCCACGGCGCACAGCGCGTGTCCAGCCACGAGTCGTACGGGGTGACGTTCCTCCCGTCCTCTCCGACGCCGATGATCCCCGCCATCTGGCCGTCGATTGCAATGCCCTTCACGGCGGTACCTGCCGGTGCCCCTCGGGCGCATTCAGCCAGGGTCTGGCACACCGAGGCGAGCTGGAACTCGGGGTCTTCCTCCACGACCCCGGCTGATGGACGCTTCAGGTCTGACTTTCGAAACGCATCTTTGACAAGGCGGCCGGCGCGATCATACATCGCCGCCTTCACGCCTTGCGTGCCAATGTCCACGCCCATGAAAAGAGGCTCAGCCATTACGCGAACTCCACGACGTTCTTCAATCCCTTCCCTTGAATGACGCGGTCGAAGGATTCCCGGATCTCCGCAAGCGGGGACGCCGAAGTGACCAGATCCTTCACGGTGACCGCCTTGGATGCCACAAGGGCGAGGGTTTGCCGATACTGGCTGAGGCTGGACCGGGTGGTGCCCGAGATCCTGATCTGCTTGTAGTGCACGAGGTTCGTGTCCAGCGTCACCTTGCTCCTGCCTTCCGGCAAGCCGCCGAAGAACATGACCCGGCCGTTCACCGCCGCAATTTCCAGCGCGGCAACCTGGATCTCCGGCACGGGCGCGGCCGTGATGACCACGTCCACCCCGCGGCCGCCGGTCAGCTCCTTCATCCGCTCCACCAGCGGGCCGCCGGAGACGGCAACGATGGAGGGCTCCGCCTTGGTGCAGAGCTGCAAGCGCTCGGCGCTGATGTCGTTCATATACACCCGGGCCGCGCCGCCCATGAGGGCGAGCTTGGCGTGCATGAGCCCAATAGGTCCCGCGCCGATCACGAGCACCGTGTCTCCCGCCGTGATCCCGCTCTGTTTGAAAGCATTGTAGACGCAGGAAAGAGGCTCCACAAGCGCGGCGTCCGTGAAGTCCGCGCCCTCCGGGATCGGGGCAATGTTGCCCTGGCGCACCGCCGCTTCCGGTATCTTCATGAACTGGGCGAAACCGCCCGGGATGTTGATCCCGAACGCCTTGTAGGTGGCGCACAACTGCGTGTTCCCGCTCACGCACATGTCGCATACTCCGCATCCCATGTTGGGGGCAACGGCCACGCGCATGCCCTCAGCGTAGCCGGCAACACCGGCGCCGACGCGCTCTATCAGGCCGCTCACTTCGTGCCCGAGAACCAGCGGCGTATCCGGTCCCACCCCGCGCGCCCCGTTTCTGAACATGCGGACGTCGGTGCCGCAGACAGCCGCGGCCTTGACGCGGAGGAGGACTTCTCCCGCCTGAATCTGGGGCACAGGAAGCTCCGCCAAGCGAAGGTCATCTTTTCCAAAGAGCAGGGCCGCCTGCATGGATTCGCCTTTCATCGGTTTCCCCCTGCTCGGACCCTTTCCACGGCGGCCTGGACCTTGACGGGGACACGCTCCTGGATGGAGCGGTTGCCGGCGTTCACCACCGCCACGGCCATGCGGCCATCAATTCCGCGGACCCTTGGTTCACGGTTCTCCCTAATGCAGTCCACGAAATCCTGGTCTTCCGCAACGTACGCTTCCGTAAAGAGCGTGCGCCAGCTCTTCACGAAAGACTGCGTGATCCCTCCGTCCGTGGAGCAGCCCACCACCGTGTCCTGCTCCCGCCTTCCGACGAACATGATTCCTTTGGTCCCCAGGATTTCCGTGCGCGCGTCGTATCCGTAGCCCACGGAGACCGCGCCGTCTATGAAGCCCTGGCGGCCGTCAACGAACCGGCAGAGCATTGACACGTTGTCGTAGAAATCGGGATGGCTCTCCAGCGCCTGCGGGCAACGGAAGTTCCCGCCTATGGCGTACACTTCCTCGATCTCCTCCGCGGCGAACCACCGCAGCGTGTCGATGTCATGGCTGTTCACCTCCGCGAGGGGACCGTTGGATGCTCTGATATCGTACATCCATTCCTGGGGGACGCTCGGCCCGTGAGTGAGGGATTTCACCAGCACCACGTCGCCGATCTCTCCCGCCTCGATTCGGGAGCGGGCGGCCATGAAGCTTTCGTCGTAGCGGCGCATGAAGCCGATCTGGAGCTTCACCCCGGCGGCGTCGCAGGCCTCGATCATGACGTCACATTCCCGCACGTCCATGGCCATGGGCTTCTCGCAGAGCACGTTCTTGCCGGCCTTCGCGGCGGAAAGAACAACCTCGCGGTGAAGCGCCGTGGGGGTGACCACGATCACCGCGTCCACCCGCTGATCGGCAAGAGCGTCGCGGTAGTCCGAATAGCCCCGCTCGACCTCCAGCTCTTTCTGCGCCGCCTGCAGGGTTTCTTTGTGCGCGTCCACAAGAGCAACGAGCTGTGCCTTGCCGACCCTGTGGGAGAAATTGCGCGCGTGAATCATGCCCGCCCGTCCGGAACCTATGACGCACACGCCTATCTTTTCGAGATTGTCGCTCTTCATCTTGTCACCTTCGTTTGCCGAATTCTATTATTTTATTTTGTTTTCTGTCAAGTCTTTCCTTTTTCTGTTACATTTTTTTCTTGACAAGCAGGAAACCGCATGTTACGCTGAAAACCCTTAAACATCATGACGTCATGATGAATCCGACTCGCAGGTGAGGCTTCGCTCGAATGGAGCGTTCCATCCCACGATACCAGTGGGTCTACAACTCTCTGAAAGCCCAGATCGAAGTGGGGGACTACAAAGTCGGCGAGCTTCTTCCGCCCGAGCCGGACCTCCAGAAGATTTTCCAGGTGAGCCGGACAACCATCAGAAAGGCCGTGGAGATTCTTGCGCAGCAAGGTTTCCTCTATATCAGGCAGGGCAGGGGCACGGAGATCCTGGACTTCAAGGCCACGCAGAAGCTCCAGTACGTCACCTCTTTTTCCGAGACGCTGCGGGAGCAAGGTTTCACTGTTTCGCAATCCGGGGTATCCGTGGACTTTGTTCCCGCGCCTCGGCATATCGCCGCTGACCTGAAGCTGGAACCGGGCGCCCGCCTGGCGAAGATCGATCGTGTGACGCTTGCCAACGGTACGCCCATCGCGCTCATGACGAACTATCTCGTGCCGGACCTCGCGCCGGGGATCGAGAAGCGAATCGAGGGAATGGTCTCGCTGTACTCCTTCCTGGAGTCCGAGTACCACATCGTGATCGAAGCGGCCACGGATTTCCTCTCAGCCCGTCAGTCCAGCCCGGCGGAGGCTGAGAGGCTTGGCATCCCCAGAGACTCCCCGCTCCTGGTGGTTCGGCGCATAACACACAGCGGCGGGAGGCCCGTGGAAGTCGCCATCCTGTTGATCATTGCCGAACGCTACGAATACTGCGTCCATACGAAGGACCGTCCCCCAAGGAGAACCAATCGCCCATGAAGCTCAGCGCTCATGAAATTGCCCGTCTCATTGACATCAGCGCCGTCCAGGCCCCGCACGGAGAGGCGGAGATCCGTGAGATGGTCCGCGCGGCGAAGCAGTACCACTTCATCGCCGTCCACGTCCTGCCCTGCTGGGTGACGTTTCTCCGCGCGGAGCTCGCCGGGGCGCCGGGCGTCCTCATTGGCGCTCCGGTAGGGTTTCCCTCCGGAGGGCACTGCGCAGAGATCAAGGTGGCGGAAGCGAAGCTCCTGGTGCGGGACGGCGTGCAGGAAATGGACCTGATGCTGAACATCGGCAAGCTGTGCTCGGGGGACGCGGACTACTGCGAACAGGAAATCCGCGCGGTGGTGGATGCCGTGCGGCCCGTTCCCGTGAAGGTGATCATCGAGGTGCACCACTTGAGCCGTGAGGAGATCCGCCAGGCATGCGAAGCGTGCATTTCCGCGGGAGCCGCGTTCGTGAAGACGGCCACCGGCTGGGCGCCGAGCGGCGCCACGCTGGAAATCGTCCGATACATAAAATCCGTTGTCGGTGAGAGGATCAAGGTGAAAGCCGCGGGAGGCATCCGCGGGCTGGACACGCTGGTAAAGATGCACCGCATGGGCGTTGCGCGGTTCGGCATCAACCTGAAGACCGCGGTGGAGATCGTCCGCGCGGTCGAAACCCTGCCGGGCGGCTGCATAGAAGCGTAGGAGAGGCGTACACATGGCCAAAAAGATCATCGCCTATGACCTGGGCACGGGAGGGAGCAAAGCTTCCCTGTACAACGTGGACGGGGCGTGCCTGGCAACCACGTTCGTCTCCTATGAGACCGTGTACCCGGCAACCGGCTGGCATGAGCAGCGGCCCGAGGACTGGTGGAAGGCCATCGTGGAGAGCACGCATCGACTCCTCGTGCAAAGCGGGGCGGGCGGCTCCGACGTCGAATGCATGGCCATTTCCGGGCAGAGCCTTGGCGTTGTCCCCGTGGACGCGGAGGGAAAGCTCCTCCGGGAAACGACTCCCATCTGGTCTGACACGAGGGCGGGACGCCAGGCGGAGGCTTTCTTCGGCAAGGCGGAGGAAAGGCCCTGGTACATGACCACGGGGAACGGCTTCCCCGCGCCGTGCTACTCGGTCTTCAAGATCATGTGGTACAGGGACAATGAGCCGGGGATGTTCAAACGGATCCACAAGGTGATCGGCTCCAAGGACTACATCAACTTGAAGCTCACGGGCCGCACGCTGACGGATTTCTCCTACGCTTCCGGCAGCGGCGTCTACGACCTTGCCGGCTGGAAGTATGATGACGCTCTCATTCGCGCAAGCGGGCTCCCAGCCGGGATTTTCCCCGAGATCGCGCCTTCAACCGAGATTGTTGGGACTCTTTGCGCGGCGGCGTCCCAGGAGCTGGGACTCCCCCGGTCCGTGAAGGTAGCGTGCGGAGGAGTGGACAACTCCTGCATGGCCCTGGGAGCGCGGAACACACGTGAAGGCAGGGTATACACGTCCCTGGGTTCTTCTTCCTGGATTGCCGTCTCTTCCACGAAGCCGGTGCTGGACGATGAGGCGAGGCCGTATGTCTTTGCCCACGTCGTCCCCGGGCTTTTCACGTCAGCAGTCAGCATCTTTGCCGGCGGAAGCTCGTTCCGCTGGATTCGGGACACCTTCTTCGAGGGCAGCTCATACGATGATATGACGCGGCTCGCCGAATCCTCTCCCGTGGGCGCGAACAAGCTCCTTTTCAATCCAAGCCTGGCCGGCGGAAGCTCCCAGGAGCCCAGTCCGAACATCCGCGGCGGCTTTGCCGGCATCGACCTCCGTCACACCCGGGCGGACATGGCGCGCGCCTCCATGGAAGGCATTGCTTTGAACCTCGGCGCCGTGCTCGAGGTGCTCAGGAGGTTCGTGCCCCTGTCCGGTGAGATGCTCATGGTAGGCGGGGGGAGCAAGAGCCGGCTCTGGCGCCAGATCTTCGCGGACGTCTACCGCATGGATTGCCTGAAGACGAACGTGGACCAGGAAGCGGCCACTCTCGGCGCCGCCGCGGTTGCGGCTGTTGGCGCGGGCCTCTGGAGCGGTTTCGAGAAGGTTGACGAGGCCCACGGGGTGGAGAGCATCGAGAAGCCCATTGCGGGCAACGTCGAGACGTATCGGAAGCTTGCACCGGCGTTCGAGCGCATGAGAACGAACGAGGCCGCCCTGGGCGACCTGCTTCACGACATAGAGATCTGAGGAGGGAGCACGATGAAGATCGGATTGTTCACCGCAACTTTCCTGGACAAGAAGCTCGACGACATCTGCGCCATGGCTGCGGGGCTGGGCTACCAGGCGGTGGAGATCCCGGCGTTCATGGGAAATCCGCATCTGGATATCGAGGACGTCGTGAAAGGCTCGAACGCGAAAGCGCTGCTTTCGATGGTGAGCGGACACGGCCTCATCATCTCTGCGCTCGCCAACCATCCCGAGGGACAGATCGTGCTAGGACCCTATGGGAAGGACACTGACGCAATTTTCAAAGGCACCAAGGAAGAGAAGATCGCGTTCGGAACGGAGCGCATGATCAAGACCGCCGCCGCGGCGAACGCCCTGGGCGTACCCGTGGTGACCGGCTTCCTGGGGTGTGAGAACTTCGGCCGCTTCTTCCCGTGGCCGTACTCCAAGGGCTGGGCGGACATGGAGCAGGAGATGGTGGAGCGCTGGGGAAAGATCCTGGACAAGTTCCGGGAGTACGGGGTGAAGTTCGCGCACGAGCCGCACCCCAATCAGCTCGTCTACGACATTGACAGCGCGCTTCGGGCCGTCGAGCTTCTGGGCAACCGCAAGGAGTTCGGGTTCAACTTCGACCCGGCAAACCTGATCTACCTGGACATCAACGTGGAGAGCTTCGTTGACCAGCTCAAGGGGCACATCCTCCACGTGCACGCCAAGGACGGGGAGGTGGTGGAGCACAACGTGAAGCGCTCCGGCCGCATCCCGCAGGGGGATTGGCAGAGACTGGGACGCGGGTTCCGCTTCCGCATCCCCGGCTGGGGCTCGGTGCCCTGGAAGAAAGTGATCACGGAGCTCTCCATGATCGGGTACGACTACGTGATGAGTTACGAGCATGAGGATGTGACCATGAGCCGGCAGGACGGGATCACCAAGACCATCGCCTACCTGAAGCCGCTCCTCATCGACAAGCCCTATGAGGGGCGCCACGACGTTCTGTTCAACTAAGTTCACCGGATTTACACTGGAAAGGAAGACATGACATGGGAAAGATGATGAAGGCCGCGGTTTTCGAGAAGGTCGAGAAGATCACCGTCAAGCAGGTCCCGGTCCCCGAGATCTCGGAAGACGAGGTCCTGATCAAGGTCAAATACACCGGCATCTGCGGCACCGACTGGAGCATCTACACGGGCAAGTACTCGGCGGACAAGCTGCCTCTGATTGCGGGGCACGAGTTCTCCGGCACAATCGCCCAGGTGGGGAAGAAGGCGCGCAACCTCCGCGAAGGTGACAGGGTCACGGCGGACATCAACATGAGCTGCGGCAGTTGTTTCTACTGCCGCCAGGGCCAGAAGCTCCTGTGCCCGGATTTCCATCAACTGGGGATCCACGTGGATGGGACGTACGCGGAGTACGTGAAAGCTCCCTGGGAGCAGGTGCACAAGCTGCCGGAGAACCTGACCTTCCTCCAGGCGGCGTTCATTCGAGCCGGTCTCCTGCGTCATCCATTCATCCAAGGCGGCCAAGGTCACGCACGGAAGCTCCGTGGCGGTGATCGGCAGCGGCCTCGGAGTGCTCCACGGCCTCCTGGCGCGCCTCCGCGGGGCGGCGCCGGTGATCGTGATCGGGGACAATGAGAAGAGGCTCGGCATTGCGAAGGAGTTCGGAGTCGACGTCATCATCAACATCAAGGACGGCAATGACCCCGTGGCGGAGGTGAAGCGGCTGACCGGAGGACGAGGCGCGGACTTTGTGGTGGAAGCGGTCGGCTCCCCGAAGACGTACGAGCAGGCTTTCCAGATGGTGCGCCCGGGCGGCACCATTGCCGCTTTCGGCATCTGCGCCGGTGATGACACCATCAAGGTAAGGCCGTTCGATCTCGTGCTCGGAGAAAAAACCGTCGTGGGCTCCTGCGCCGGGGTCGGCACGGACTGGACGGATGCGATGTCGCTGATAGCCAACGGCCACATCAAGCCGGAAAGCATGTTCTCGATGATCGTGCCGCTGGAGGAGCTGGAAATTGCCCTCAAGGAGCTCCGTTCCAATCCGAACCTGTTCAAGGTGTTCGTCTCCTCGGAAGTCTCCAAGAGGGAAATGCTATGACGGAAACCATGCCCATCCTGACGCCTGTCAGGATCGGAAAGAAGACAGCCGCCAACAGGATTGCCATCAACGCCATGGAGTGCTGTGACGCTGACACCAACGGCAACCCCACAAGCACGGCTTTCCGCCGCTATGAGCGGCTTGCTCGCGGGGACGCAGGGGTCATTGTCGTGGAAGCCCTGTCCGTGGTGGATGAGAACCGCGGGAGGCTCCACCAGCTCACCGCGCTCCCCCAGAACCAGAAAGGCCTCACGGAGCTCGTGGCAACCATGAGGAAGGCAAACCCCAAGCCGATCATCCTCTGGCAGCTCACGCATTCCGGTGAGCTTTCCAGCCCTGAGTTCTCCGAACGGGTATGCGTGAAGCCGTTCCCTGGCTATGAGGGCCGTCTCCTGACGGATGAGGAAGTGGATGAGATCCTGGAGCGGTTCGTGTTCGCCGCAAAGATGGCGCATGACTGCGGAGCGGACGGCGTGGACTTCAAGCTCTGCCACGGGTATCTCGGCACGCAGCTCCTGCGGCCGTTCAACGACCGGAAGTGGAAGTACGGCGGCACGTGGGCCAACCGCACGCGCTTCGCCTACGAGTTCTACGAGCGTATTGAAAAGGAGATCAAAGACCCGGGCTTCATCGTCGGGTCGAAGATTTCCGTGTGGGAAGGCCTGCCCGGCGGCATGGGAAGCGCGGGTCCCGACACGCCCATCATGGACCTTACCGAGGTCCTGGACCTGGTGAAAGGCCTGGAAGCTCGCGGGGCGAAGTACATCATCGAGTCGGCGGGCAACCCGTCACTCACGCTTTCGCTCGTGCAGGCGTTCAAGAACGTCCCGGAGACCTCGTACCTGCACTTCGGTTTCCAGAAGCAGATACGGTCCGTGCTCAAGCCCGAGACGGTGGTTATCGGCTCCAACAACTCGATCTACAAGAATGGAAAGAACAACTTCCGCGGCGTGAAGAGGGAGGAATCGTCCCTCCTGTACTGGGGAAACAAGAACATCAGGGACGGCGTGTGCGACATGGTGGCCATCGGCAGGCAATCTCTTGCGGAGCCGCTGTTCGCCCTCAAGCTCGAGCAGGGCAAAGAGGACGACATCAACTGGTGCACCGTGTGCGATAACTGCATCGAGTTCCTCATCCGCCAGGTCCCCGTGGGCTGCTCGACGTACGAGAGGGAATATACGCGGGAGCTGAAGGAGATCAGGAAAGAAAAGGGCGCGCTGGCAGAGTCAGAGAAGCACACGTAGCTACTGTTTTCTTTCATTTGTTTGACAATTCCTTTCACTTGAGTTACGATTCGAGGAAAGCGACATCAAAGACGGCCGAGATTACCTAAGGAGGCAAAGGGGATGAAAATCGGCATTGACAGCTACTGTTATCATCGTTTCTTCGGCGAGGTATATCCGCAGCAGCAGAAGCCTCCCAAGGACCTCACTCTGGAGTGGTTCATCAAGAGGGCACACGAGCTGAAGGTGGACGGGGTATCCCTCGAGTCATGCTTCATCCCGCGCTTTGATCCGGAGTACCTCAGCGAAATCAAAGGGATGCTCGACGGGTACAAGATGGAACGTGTTTTCGCATGGGGCCATCCGGACGGCCTGGAGGGCGGGCGCAACGAGAAGGCCTTCGCCGACATGATGAAGAACATCGAGTACGCGGCCGCCATCGGCGCCACGGTGATGCGCGTCTGCGGCGCAAGCCTCCAGTTCAGGAACGAACCTCATGGGCCCATGCTGGACAAGCTCACGACGATGTTCACCGAGGCGGTGAAGGTGGCGGCAAAGCACGACGTGAGGATCGCGGATGAGAACCACATCGACTTCACCTCGGAGGAGATGCTGAGCCTCATCAAGGCCGTGAACTCTCCGTACTTCGGGATCAACTTCGACACCGGCAACTTCATGCGGGTGCTCGATGACCCGATCAAGGGCATGGAGAAGCTTGCGAAGCACACGCTGGCAACGCATGTGAAAGACCTGAAGCCCAACCGGGAGGCGTCCGTGGATGACTGGTTCTTCTTCTCTTCGACTCCCGTTGGCGACGGCCTCGTGAACAACCAGAAGCTCGCGCAGCTTCTCAAGAACGCGAACTACGAGGGGTTCCTCGCCGTGGAGATCGACTTCCTCCATCCCGACTACAAGGGGGACGAGGACAAGGCGGTTGCCGCAAGCGTGAAAGAGCTGCGGCGAATTGCGAACAGCCTGAGCTGAGGGCACGGAGGACTGCATGAAGAAGCTCAACGTCGGCATCGTCGGCTACAAGTTCATGGGCAAGGCGCACTCCAACGGGTGGAAGCAGGCGCCGCTTTTCTTCGACCTGGACGTGCAACCCGTGCTCAAGGTTGCCTGCGGCAGGCACCAGGAATCACTGAAGCAGTTCGCGGACCGCTGGGGATGGGAGCACACCGAGGCGGACTGGAAAAAGATGGTGCGCCGCGACGACGTGGACATTGTCGACATCAGCGCGCCCCAGTACCTGCATTACGAGATTGCCATGGAGGCGATCAAGGCCGGCAAGCACATCTTCTGCGAGAAGCCGCTGGCCATGAACCTCACGCAGGCGAAGGAGATGTACGAGGCGGCGGAAAAGAAAGGGATCACGCACTACATCAACCACAACTACCGCCGCTGCCCCGCGGTGCGTCTTGCGAAGAAGCTGATCGATGACGGCAAGGTGGGACGAATCTTCCACTGGCGCGGCGCCTACCTGCAGTCCTGGATAGTCGATCCGAGCTTCCCGCTCACCTGGCACCTCCAGAAGGAGCTGGCGGGCTCGGGACCACAGGGGGACTTGAACTCCCACAGCGTGGATCTGGCGCGCTATCTCGTTGGTGACATCAAGAAGGTCAGCGGCATGACCGCGCACTTCATCACGGAAAGGCCGCTTCCGGATGAAGCCGCGTCCGGTACGTTCAGCGGAAAGGTCAAGGGCGCGGAGAAGGGCAAGGTCACGGTGGAGGACGCGGCCTTCATGACCGTGGAGTTCGAAAACGGGGCGTTGGGAAGCTTCGAGGCCACGCGGTTTGCCCCCGGGCGCAAGAACTACAACTATTTCGAGATCTACGGGAGCAAGGGCAGCATTCTCTTCGACCTGGAGCGGATGAACGAGCTGAAGTTCTTCTCCAACGACGACCCGGCAAACGCGCAGGGCTTCCGGACAATCATTGCCACGGAGGGCGGGGTCCATGACTACGTGGGCCACTGGTGGCCGCCCGGGCACATTATCGGCTACGAGCACGAGTTCGTGCACGCCATGGTGGACTTCCTCACGGCCGTGGACACGAAGACGAAGATCGAGCCGAACTTCTATGACGGCATGAAGGAAATGGAAGTTCTTGATGCAGGCCTGCGGTCCGCCGAAACCGGGAAGACCATCGAGCTGAAGCCATGAAAGCCATTCTCGTTCCTGTCCATTTCAAGTCCGGAATGGACGCCGAGTTCACCAAGCACCTGGGGATCGTGAAGGACCTGCTCGCTGAGGAGGCGGAAGTCCTTTCACCGGTGGCTCTGGGCGGGAGGCTGACGTCCGGCGCGGATGCCGTGGTATTCCCCCAATTGCTGGGAGACGCGTTCTCCCAGCTCGGCGCCCTGAAGAAGATCAAGCTTCCCGTGCTGGTGCTTACTTCGGATTTCGGCACGGTGAACATGTGGGACTGGGAGATCGTCACGTTCATGCGCTCCCTCGGCATGAACGCGTTCACGCCGTACAATATCGAGCAGACCAGGAAGATCTGCCGGGCCCTTGCGCTCAAACGGGAGATGAAGGAAGTGAAGTTCCTCGTTTACCAGGACAGGCCGGGGGTGGGCGGGGAGCAGCCGGAGATCTTCAAGCGGTTCTGGTGGTGGGAGGACAGGGCAAGCGAGCTGATCCGGGAGAAGTTCGGCATCCGCATCGTCAAGAAGAGCTTCAAGACCCTCGGCGAGCAGGCAAAGAAGATCACCGACGCAGACGCGCGCGCGGTTCTCAACAATCGGCCTGTCCCCATGGAAGGCCTGGGCGAGCGGCCGGTCAGCTCGGCGCTGAAACTGTATGTGGCGCTCAAGCGGGAGGTCGAAGCAGACCCCTCCATCCAGGGGGCCGGCATCAACTGCCTCAATGAGTCCGAGTACTCGGACACCACGCCATGCCTCGCCTGGGACCTGCTCTACCAGGACAGGCGCCTCATATGGGCGTGCGAAGCCGACACGCTGTCCCTCCTCACGATGTTCATCCTGGAGCGGTCCCTTGCCAACCCCATCATGATGAGCAACCTCTACCCCTTCCTCATGGGAGGAGCGGCGCTGAAGCATGAAAAGATCGACACGTTCCCCGACGTGCTGGAGCCGGAGAACCACCTCCTCATGGTGCACTGCGGGTTCTTCGGCGTGGTGCCGCGCCCGTTCTGCTCTCACTGGACGTTGCGGCCCAAAGTGCTCGCCATCGTCAACGACAACGCGCACGCCATGGATGCGCGCATGGCCACGGGAGCAATGACGCTGGCGAAGCTCCATCCTGAGTTGAAGAGCATCCAGGCAATCGCCGGGGAGCTCGAGGGCTACGTGCAGTACCCTGGCTCGGACTGCAGAAACGGCGCTCTTCTGAAAGTGAAGGACGGCCCCGCGGTCATGAAGGCGTTCTACTCGCACCACTACTGCCTGCTGACCGGCAAGCACGTGGTGGACATCGAGAACGTGGCACGCGTGATGGAGATGTCAACCGAGGCGCTGTAGAGGCGCTGTAAAACGAGCGCTTTGCCGCGGCGGCTCAGGAAATTGGGTCCCAGAGTTTCAGATCGGAGAAATAGTCCCTGAGGTATCCCCGGTCACGCGCCAACAGCCGGTCCGCGTGTATCTTGGCATGGGCGCCAATGAGAAAATCCGCAAGGATTCTCCCGGCCCGTTCCTGCCGTCTCTGAATTCCTACCGACATTGTCAACCGCCAAGCCTCGCGGCTTTCCATTTTGCGAGGGCCGCATCCCACAGCGCGTCCCGCGGAGGGTCCGCTTCTATTGTAATTGTCTCTTTTTTCACAGGGTGCGGAAAGGAAACCTTCCGCGCATGAAGGTGGATCCCTCCGCCCGGGTTGGAGCGCGGGGCCCCGTACTTCAGGTCCCCCTTGATGTGGCATCCCACCGCGTGAAGCTGGGCCCTGATCTGGTGATGGCGTCCGGTCTCCAGCTCAATCTCCAGGAGGTGGTATCGTTCCAGGCTGAACAGGAGCCGATAGGAAAGCCGCGCTTCGCGCGCTCCTGGCCTTTGCGTTTTCGACGCGTACGACTTGTTCTGTTCCGGATTCCGCGTAAGCCAGTGAACAAGGGTCCCTGACTCTTCAGGCGGCTTTTCCGCAACGATCGTCCAGTACGTTTTCTCCACCTGCCCCTCCCGAAACGCCGCGCTCAGTCTTTCCAAGGCTTTGCTGGTTCTGGCAAAAAGCACCACTCCGCTGGTAGGCCTGTCCAGGCGGTGCGGGATGCCCACGAACACTTCTCCCGTCTTCCCGCGGGTGGCCCGGATATAGTCCTTGACCCGATCAGCAAGCGTCACGTCTCCCGTCTTGTCACCTTGCACGATGTCGGACGGCTTCTTGTTGACGGCGATGAGATGGTTGTCTTCATAGAGAATGCAAAGCTCTTGATCTGTCATGCCGGGCGGCTGACAGTATAGCGCAGCAGCCGGCTGAGGCAAATGTGCCTTTTCCCGCGCTGCTCGTGGCGCTACCCCTTTACGAACTTCATGGAGATGGAGTTCACGCAGTGTCGGGTGTTCTTCGGCGTAAAGCCTTCGCCCAGGAACACGTGGCCAAGGTGCGCGCCGCAGGCCGCGCATGTGATCTCTGTGCGGCTTCCATCCGCGTCCACGGAGCGTTTTACGGCGCCAGGGATCTCCTGATCGAAGCTTGGCCAGCCGCAGCGAGCATCGAACTTGTCCTCCGAGCGGTACAGGGGGGCGTTGCACCTCCTGCACACGTATGTCCCGCTCTCCCCCAGGGATTCGTACTCACCGGAGAAAGGCCTCTCGGTCCCTTTCTGGACTATGACGCGTTCTTCTTCGGGCGTCAGTGGATTGAGCTTTTTCATGGCAGGCATAATATACTCACCGCCATGTCGCGAAACGTCGGGGTTGTTTTCATTGTCCTCTCGGCGGCTTGCTACGGTGCAATGCCCATTTTTGCCCGCTTCGCCTATGCCTCCGGGGTCAATCCGATCACGCTTCTCTTTCTTCGCTTCGCATTTGCCGCGCCGGTGATGCTGGCGCTTGCGGCGCTTCGCGGCGCCAGGATGCCGGCGGGCCGGGCACTGATAGCTCTTGTGGCCCTCGGCGGAGTGATCTACGTGGTGCAGGCGTTGTGCTATTTCACCGCGCTGACCCAGGCCCCCGCCAGCCTTGTCGCGCTGATCCTGTACCTGTACCCGATGCTTGTTGCCGTCGGGGCAACGCTCGTGTATCACGAACCTTTCACCGTCTCACGCGGCGTGGCTCTGGCCCTGGCCCTGGCCGGGGCCGCTCTCATGATCGGCCTGGAAAAGGGCGGCACGCCTGTGGGCGTCGCTCTGGCCGTCGCCGCTGCAACCATATACGCGGTGTACATCCTGGCGGGAACAAAAGTGATGCGGAGCGTCTCCCCTCTGGCCGCCGCTGCCGTTGTCATCTGCTCCACCGCCGTGGTTTACAGCGGGATTGCATTCGTTCAAGGGCCGGTGTGGCCCGGGAGCGGCGCGGGATGGCTCTCGATTGCCGCTCTCTCGATTGTCTCCACCGTGGCTGCCATTGCCCTGTTCTTTGCTGGCCTCGAGCGGGTTGGACCAACGAGCGCCTCCATCCTGTCCACCTTCGAGCCCGCGGTTGCCGTGGCGCTGGCCGCGCTTCTCCTCGGGGAGGCAATCACCCCGGCAAAAATTGCGGGCGGCGCCCTCATCCTTGCAGCGGTGCTGTTGACGGCGCGGGCCGCAGCCGTCAGAGAGCGCGCGGGCAGACGGAAGTCCGCGGTGACTCCTTGATCGTTCCCTCCAGCGCCTGTATATACTGCATTCAACCATGAAGAAGCGAGACCACGCTCGAGTCCTTGCCGCGCTTGCAGAGGAGTATACGCGCCGGTCCCCCCGCAGCGCCGTCATCAACACAAAAGCCCTCCGCGTGCTCGTGGACGGCGGGAGCCACGCAATCCGTCTCCTGAGGCCGTTCCCGCCGCGCGTCCGTGAAGCGCACGGCGCGTCCGTCACGGACGAGGACGGGCATCGTATCCTGGACTTCTGGCAGGGGCATCACGCCAACATCCTCGGACATAACCCTCGGGAAATCACCGAGCCGCTGGCAGCCGCGTTCTCCAAGGGTTTTGGGCTGCAATCCGGCTTCACGGATGCCCGGCAGGTGGAGGTGGCGGAGCTTCTGTGCGAGCGCACGGGCGCCGAGCGCGCGCGGCTCACCTCCAGCGGCTCCCTGGCCACCATGTACGCCATCATGCTGGCGCGGGCCGCCACGGGCCGGGAGGAAGTCCTCAAGGTAGGGGGCGGCTGGCACGGTGCGCAGCCCTGGGGGCTGGTGGGGGTGGACTACAACTTCCAGCACGCGGAAAGCCGGGGCCTGCCCACCGGGGTTGCAGATCAGGTGCTGGTGACGCGCTTCAACGATGTTCCCATGCTGGAAGAAGTGTTTCGCACGCATGGGTCGCGCATCGCCTGCTTCATTTTGGAGCCGTTCATGGGATCAAGCGGCAGCCTTCCCGCAAGCCTCGCTTTCCTGAAACGGGCGCGCGAGCTGACGCGTGAACAGGGAGCCCTTCTCATTTTCGATGAGGTGATTGCGGGTTTCCGCTTCTGCGCGGGAAGCACGTCGCGCATTTTCTCAGTCCAGCCGGACCTTGCGACGTACGCCAAGATCATTGGCGGGGGCATGCCCGTTGCGGCGGTTGCCGGGAGGGCGGACATCATGGACCTTGCCGGCAAAGGGGGCAGTGTCAGGTTCTCCGGCGGGACCTACTCGTGCCACCCCGCCTCCATGATCGCCTCCGTGACAATGATGCGGCACCTTGTTGCTCACGAGGCGGAGATCTATCCCCGGCTCGCCAGCCTGGGGGATGCGGCGCGCCGGGCCGTCGAGGACGCCTTGAGCTCGGAAGGATTGCCGGCGAAATGTACGGGTTTTGGAAACGACGCCCTGCCTGGCAGCTCCATGGCGTCCATTCACTTCCCTTTCGATGATTCCTGTCCGTGCGATTCCCCCGAGCAGACGCGAAACCCGGAGGTGTGCGACGTCACGCTGTCAGACACCGTGCTTCAGCTTGCCCTTCTGCTGGAGGACGTCTTTGTCATGCACGGGCTGGGCTCGGTATCCATGGCGCACACGCGGGAAGATATCTCCCGGTTGGCGGAGGCGTGCAGAAGGGCCGCGCGGAGGATCATCCTGCTCCAGGATTGAAATGCCTCTCCCCGTGCGCTACGTTGTATCCTGCGTGCGAGCTTTATTCGCCGCGCACGCGAAGGAGTCTTTCACGCATGAAGAAGGCGCTGGCCGCTATCGCACTCTCTCTGACTTTCGCTTTGACCCCGGCCTTGAGCTACGCTGATTTCCAGCTCGGGGGCGTCGGGATGTACGACGGCGATATCGGAGGCCTTTTCACCCAGCCCCTGGACATCACATGGGGGATGGAAGCCCGCTTCAAGTTTCTGAGCGTCTTCCAGGTCGGTCTCACAGGGCTGTACTACCTGCCCACTGCCGCCAACGGCTCCTCCTACATCCTTGCGCTGGCAGACGCAGGTCTGTCCGTGGACATCTTCTTCTTTCGTTTCGGCGCCGGCATGGGGCCTGACTTTTTCATCCCCATGAGCGGTCCCGGCGTGTCCTCCACGTCAGCGGCGAACCTGAAACTCTCCGGGGACATCAACATAGGTCCTGTTTCCATTGGCGTGGTCGCTTTCTACCCGGTCATGTCGATCTGGGATCTTCAGCGCGTGACGAGCATGAAGCCATGGGTCGGATTGACGGCCATGCTCAAGTTTTTCTGAAGCTCCGAAAAGCGTCTCATTGACGCCCCGCGGGGATGCGGTATAGTTCCTCCGTGAAATCCCTGTCCGCTCTCGCGCGTTCCCCCCGTGTTGCCGTGACTCTCCTCCTCCTGGGCATTGTCTCTTCAATTCTCTCCACCTTCGTGCATTCCTTGCTCTTTTTGATTCCCGTTTGCCTGCTTGCCGTCAGCCTTGGATTCTGCGCGGTCCACAGGTTTGTGAGTCGTATCCGCCTCTCGGCGCCGCGTCGGTTCGGACCTGACCTCATCCACCTCGGGCTGCTCGTATTGATCTGCGGCGGGCTTCTTTCCGCCCTCGGCAGGCAGGAAAAGACGCTTTCCCTTGCCGCAGGGGATGAGGCGAGCATCGATTCATCGCGGCTCATCCGCCTGATCTCGCTGGACGTCCAGCGCTACCCGGACGGCTCTCCCCGGGAGTGGGTCTCCACGGTGACCGTATCCACGAATGGCGCAACGGAGGTTGCCGCGTTTCCCATCCGGGTAAACTCCCCGCTTCGTCTTCGGGGAATCAGCATCTACCAGACCGCATGGGAAACCGAGGGTATCCTCGATCTGCGACGAGGCGGCTCCCGTGTGCGGGCAACGACCGGCCAGGGCTTTCGCGAAGGAGACACGCTGTGGTACTTTGCCAGCGTCGAGCCTGCCCCCGCGGGATTGTGCGCCGTGTTCGAGCTCTGGCGAGGGGGCGCAAAGGTTCGTGAGCTCAGGGTGTCGGCCGGTGACTCTCTTGGTCCCTTCGCGGTGATCGGCGTTTCCTCACGCAACATCACCGGTCTCAAGGCGGTCCGTGATCCTGGTTTTCCCGTGGTCATCTGCGCGCTCGTGATCATCGCGCTGGGGCTTGCGCTTGCGTTCATCCAAAAGAGAAAGGACACACTCGCATAATGGCGACCATCGGACTGCTCCTCATCATTGCTTCCGCCGTAATGCAGGCCGTTTTTCTCCTCCTGAGAGGGGGGCGGCAGGATCCGGTCTCTCATTGGCTCCTTGGCGTCGCAGCCTTGATCCTTCTGGCAACGCTCGTGGAAAGGAGCGTCCAGATCAGGTTCGCGGCCGTGACGAACACCTACGAGTCCCTTGTTTTCTTCAGCGCGGCCCTCTGCGCCGTGCTCTTTGTCATGCGCGCGCGGGCGCCTCGCCGGTTGCCTCCCGCCGCCCTGTTCGGGGCGACCCTGGTCGGCATTTCGCTTCTCATGCTGTCTTCCTCCCCGCTTGCGCCCCGAGAAATCCAGCCGCCAATCCCCGCTCTTCGCTCCTTGTGGCTCGCGCTGCACGTCGCGTTCTCCTTCATTGGAGAGGCGTTTTTCGTCGTGAGCTTTGTCGCGGCGATCTGCTTCTTCGTTTCCCGACGCGAGGAGGCGCGGGCGGAGCTGGACCGGCTGGTTGCGACCTCAATCGGCATAGGGTACCCGGTCTTCACCGCAGGCGCGCTCATTTTCGGCGCCGTCTGGGCGGAGACCGCCTGGGGAAGCTGGTGGAGCTGGGACCCCAAGGAGATGTGGGCCCTGGTCACCTGGCTCATCTATACGGCGTACCTTCATGCGCGCCTGGTTCGCAAGCTGCGGGGGGCCTGGTCCGCGGCCCTGGCCATTGGAGGCTTTGTCGCCATGGCCTTCACGTTCTTCGGCGTGAACTACCTGCTCTCGGGGCTTCACAGCTACCGCTAGCAGCACGAGAGCGCAGCGCAGCGGCAGCCGCGACAGAACGCTTGACATTTGGTATGAACAGGAAGGAGAGATATGATGCGTGAACGAGTGCAAGAGGTAATCGACGAGATCCGACCCATGCTGCAGGCCGACGGCGGCGACGTCGAGCTGGTTGAAGTTTCCGAGGATGGTGTGGTGAAGGTCCGGCTCACCGGCGCCTGCGGCGGCTGTCCCATGTCACAGGTCACGCTGAGCCAGGGGATCGAAAGCCGGCTGAAAGCCTCCGTCCCCGAAGTCACCCGCGTCGAATCCGTTCCCATGGCCGAGGTCTGACGAGCGGGGCTCCCTTTTTTCAAGCTTTCCGCGCTGAACGCGCTCCGTCAGCTCAGGGCGGTTTTCATGCGCCTGTTTTCAACGAGAGAGTGGTCGATTGCCCAGTCCTTGAGGAAGGCGATGGTGGTCTGCAGCGCGTCCGCGGGCGCCTTTTCCAAATACTTTCGCACTCCGTCGAGCTTGCGGAGGAACTCCTCGTTCCCGCGGACCACGTCCTGGAAACCGGACGACGGCTCCCGGCTGAGGAGGGTCTCCTCGTACTGGAGGTGGGACTTGGCCAGGCTTATGAAGCGGTCAACCATGCCGGCTGCACCGTCCCCCGGCTGTCGGCCTTCCGCCATCGCTGAAATGCCGTCGAGGATCTGGAACATCTCCTTGTGCTGGTTGTCCAGCCGCTGGACCCCGATCCCGTAGGCATCATTCCATTCGAAACGCACCTCGGAGCGGAAGTTTTTCAGCCTGCGCTCGTAGGTCTCCATGAGCTTCCACTGCACGATCGGGATGTCATCCAGGGCTTTCCCCGGAATGGCGTAGAGGGTGGAGTCCAAGAGCGCGCGCGCCTCGAAAAGGCCCGGCGTGCCGCTTCCCTTCGCTTCGCGCTTCCGCTGGCTTGCGAAACGCTCCTCCCAGCCGCGCGGAAGCTCCCGCGTGCCCCGCAGGATGGACTCTTCCCCGAAGAAGTCTCCCGGGGTGGCATTTTCGATCGGTATCTTGCCAAGGAAGATCGTAAGAAGCCCATCCGCGATGAGCAGAAGCTCCGCGTGGCCCGCGGGCCGCAGCACCGTGTCCTCTTTCACCACGCGCCGCTCCATGAGCGCGGCAATCCTGTTCTGCAGCGGGAAGGAGGCCAGCTCCCCGAAAAGCCACGTGCTCGTGAGGAACTCGCGCCGGGAGCGCGCTTCCGTGAGGGTCTCCAGCAGGCCGCGGCGCTGCAGGAGGTCCATCCACGCCTCCCGCGGGATGCGAAGGGCAGTGACGTGGCTCGCCGCCCAGCTCATGCCGGTCGGGCTCTGGTCATGGAGGGCCTCCAGCTCGCCGATGAGCGAGCCGGCGGACAATGTGGCGTGGGGGCCGTCCCGCGATTCCCCCCGATGGACGATTCCGCTTACCAGGAGGGAAACGTTGGCAACGGGAATGTCGGGGGTCTGCATGATGGTGCCCGGGGCGAAATGAAGGAGAGGGAACGCCGCAATTGCCTGGGCGTCCCGCATGGCCAGCCCCGGGAAATAGGACAGGAGGATCCTCTGCGCTTCCAGCCGCGGCGCGTCGTATTGGGCCTCGATGAGAACGTCTTCCTGTCCGAACTCCGCCTGAAGCCCGATCTTCTTCTGGTTCTCGGTAAGCGGAGACGAGGTGTGGCTGAGCAGGCGCTTGCCGGAGGCATCCGAGGCGAAGTCTTCCGCTTTCCCGTGGATGAGACCGCCGCCGACGTCGATCTTCTTGACGTCCACCGGCGCGAGGAGTCTCGCGGTCACCTCGTCATAGAACCGCTTCGAGATGCCGTTCTTCAACGGATCCTCCGTCACCATCTTCCTCAGAACTTCGAAGGCGCTGATGTCCGCGAGATGCGCGTAGGAGCGGTAGCCCGCCCCATGCTCGACGCGGAAGAAAAAGACCGTGGTCTCCACGGGATGCGGGGAGAAGACGGGCAGCACCTCCAGGCCGCCGTCCAGGCGGTTCCAGGTCTCCAGCATGAGGTCGCGGGGCTCGAAGTAGCGAAAGAAGGTGTCGTCCGCCCTTCCGGTCAGCGCGGCATATTTTTTTACGACGCTGGCCCGTACGGGGGCAACGGCGAAATACGGGACCCGGCGGTCCGCCCTGGCGAGCGACGTGAGGCCGGCAAAATGGTCGTCATGCCCGTGGGTGTGGAAAATTCCGGCAATCTCATTGCCGCTGACGCCCAGGGCGGCGAGGGAGTGCTGAATGTTCGGTCCCGCGTCGATGAGGTAGGTCCTGCCCTGAAAGCAGACGATGCTCCCCATGCACGGGCGGGTGACGTCCCACCCGTCTCCTTCGCCGACGTGGATGATGGAGAAATGCTCCCGCCCCAGGCGCTTCTGCGGGATCTGGTAGGTGGGGAGGTAGTCTTCGGTCTCCGCGAGGTTGAGGTCCACCGTCACGGCATTGCCCTTGTAGATGAACTCGTAGCGGTTGAAGCCGCGCCGCCGCACGAACGCGCGCTCACGCAGCTCCACCGCGGGAGAGTCCACGATCCGCAGGTCCAGCAGGTCCTCGGTGCGCCTGATGTTGTCGAAAGCGAACCATCTCTTGATCCGCAGCATCTCGCGGGCAAGGTCTTCGGGAACGCCGGTTTCCTTGATCTCGGCGAGCGATGCCAGGCCGTAGGTGCCGCGGTAGATGTAGTCGCTCTGGCTCCTGACCTGGTCCTCCAGCCCGATGAGCATTGGTTTTCTGCCGGTATTGTTGGGGTGATTGGGAAGGATCATGCCTTGCAGGTAGAGCATCTGGAGGACCGGGAACTCGGCGAGGTTCGAGAAGGCGCCATGCTGCATGGTGGTGTCGGACAGCAGGATTGCGTTCGGGCCCGTCTGGGCGGGGACTCCGTTCTTTTCCCGGTCCACAATATGACCGGCTTTCATGAGATGCTTGACGCTGTCAGCGGGGCAGCCGCAGAGGATGAAAAGGTCCGCCTCGGGAATCTCCACCCAGTAGACCCCGTTTGTCACCTTCACCTTTTTCATGCAGCGATGATCCCGTTATTTTTTACTATTGGAATGATTGCGCCTCCACACTAGTATAGTAATGAACATTTCAGATTGCAAAAAGGTCTCTGCAAGCGCGGGTCGTCTCCGTCGGCCTGTACGGGTGTGCGCCTGTCCGCCTGTCAGAGGCCTCTCCGCCTGCCGATATTCTAAGGTGACAGTCAGGGAATATGAACGTTGCATACATGCGCCTTCTTTCCGGCCGGCGGGAAGACCTCTGGCGGGGGCCGGGGACCCACGCGGAGGAGCTTCGCAGGCTGCGTGAGAAGCGCGGAGAAAAGATCGCCGCCGTGGATCCGGGCACGGAACAGCTTCTGGGGTGGATCTCGGTCTACCCAGACAGGGATGCGGGCGGAGTCTTTTTCGCCCTCGCCGGGATCGAAGTCCTGCCGGCCTGGCGGGGAATGGGGATCGGTACGGGGCTGTTGAATCAGGCCGGGGACTACCTGCGCGAGCACAAGACCGGCCGGCTGAAGTTCGGGACGAGCCCGCTCCTGACATGGAACGCCGCGCTGTGCATGCGGCACTTCGGGATGCGTTTTTCATGGAAGGAAGGCATCAGGACGCCGGATGGCAAGCCCTGGCCTTATGTTTCCTGCGAGTGGGACGTGGATGACCCTCTCGTGAAGCCTCCCGAGCTCAGGCTGGAGGAGCTTGAGGCGCGGAGCGTCATTGACTGGACCGAAGCGGACCCCGCGCCGCGCCGCGGGATCATCTATACCGGGCCCCTCTTCCTCACCCTGCCTGACCTGAGCAATGACGATCTTGCCGGCCTTGCCGAGCGCACGCCGGAGTTCCTCGTCACGATGTACCGCGTCCTCCACGAGCTTTTCCGCCACGGGTACCGATTCGCATGGTTCGACGCCATCCCGTCCGCCGTCGCTCCGCGGAGCCGCTGGTATTATTTCATGGAAAGCCCTTTTGCGCTGTGACACCCCTCTTCTTGTGATTGCACACGCCGGGGGAAAGGGTTAGTATCCGCTCATGGATACGTCGCTCACCGTGGAGCTCTCCCGTAGTGAAAGAGAGCTCGTGCTGAACATCCTCCACATCAGCCCTGAGGTCGAGAAGAAACTCGTTTCGACCCGGATTACGGGCAACAGGTATCACATCGAGTTTACAGCCGCCGAGCTTCACGGGATCATCAATGGCCTGGCCTCCGAATCGAACCACACGGAGGACCGGACGCTCGCGCGCGCCTACGACGAGCTGCGCGAGAAGCTTGAAAAGATGACGGAAGGGCCGACGCAGTAGCGCCCCCGGGCCCGCCATGCAGAGCGATCCGCAAGCCGTTGTCTATCTCGCCCTGCTCACGCTTGCAGCCATCCTTGGCCTGATTGTCGTCGTCCTGATCTGGCAGTCTGAGCGCAGGCGCGCCAACGCCCGCATCGAGTCGCTTCTCCAGGGCCATGAGAAGGACCTGCTCTCCGCGCGAAAAGACAGCGTGGAGCGCGCCAGGAGCTCGCTGAAAGGGCAGATCGCGGAGCAGATGGCGCCGCTCCTGCCCGGTTTTCCATATCGTCCGGCGGACGCGCGCTTTCTAGGAGACCCCATCGACTATGTCGTCTTCGACGGCTACACGGGACTCAGGGACGAGGGCGCGGCGGCGGAGGATCTGGAGATCGTGCTCCTGGAGGTCAAGCAGGGCAGGTCAGCTCTCAGCCCGTTCCAGCGCGGTATTGCGCGCTCGGTCGAGCAGGGGAGGGTCAGGTTCGAGGTTTGCCGGATCCGGGAGGACGGCGAGGTCTCCACGGAGAGCTGGCGTCCGCGGCATCCCTCGTGAGTATCTTTGAGACAGGTCAGTCCACATGAAGCGCACGGTGATCCTGCCGGCTGTCATTCTCTTTCTCATCACGGCGATGAGTCTCTGTGCGCAGGCAGCCCCCGCGCCGCAGGTCATGCCCGCCGTCCAGACGCTGCCCTCGCCCGGAACACCGCCCGGCAGGCACGTGAGCGTTTCCGCCGTGAAGGACACATTTTTCGCTTACGCGCTGGGGATCGTGCTTACCGGCCTGGACGTGGACATCGACAACGCTCAGATGCGGGCCATCCTGACGGAGTTCCAGTCCAAGGTGAAGTTCCCTTTCGACCTTGTGACGAGGGTCGTCCAGCATAACGACTTCGAGGCGGGAAGCCGCGAGATCACGCTCGTGTTCAAGGGGGATGTGGTCATCCCCATCCCCTTCTCCTTTCTCGGGTACCACCCGGGGACGCTGCGCTCCACGGAAACACTGGAGTTTCACGTGACCCGAACGTCGTACACGGACCCGCAAAACCCCTCCGTCTACTCGCCGGTGTACGACCTGGCTCTTGCTGACGGCGGCGTGCTCATCGACGTCGACGACTGGCTGGTCTACCTGCTCGGCAATGTGCTCGACAAGCTGGATGTGCGGCACATCGTCTTTTTCAATTACGGGGGGGCATGGATCGGTCTCCTCGAAGGGAGAGGCAGGGTCTTCAACAGGGACATGCGGGAGTATTTCGATTTCACGAACAACAAGATCATCTATCCCGTCCCTGACAAGCTGGACGCAATGAGCCAGGCTTTCATCAAGGCAAATCCCTGACTTGAACGTCCTCCGCCGCCGGCATATCGTAGGCGCGGGAGGGGTTGAATGGGCATTGCACGCCAATCCGCGTCCGGCAAAAGCCCCGTCATAGCGTGCGCGCAGCTCGTGTGCGCTTCGGGTGACCTTCCCCGCAACACATCCCTCATGGCCGAAATGGCCGCGGAGGCGGCCCGCATGCGCGCACGGGTTGTCGTTTTCCCCGAGCTTTGCCTGAGCGGGTACTGTTCGCCGTCCGAGGCGGCGCGGCTTGCCGTCAGCGCTGGCGGGCCGGAAATCTCCCGGCTTCACGCCGTGGCGCGCCAGACAGGAGTGGCGTTGTGCTTCGGGTTCCCGGAGCGCGCCCCTGACGGGCTCTCCAACAGCATGGTGTTTCTGGACACGGACGGCGCGGCGCCGATTGTCTACCGCAAAATCCACCTGTGGGTGACCGAGCGGGGTTGGGCCGCCGAGGGGAAGCGCCTCGTCTCCTTCGGCCTGGACGGCCTGCGATGCGGCATGTGGATCTGCTACGACACCCGGTTCCCCGAGGCCGCGCGCGCCCTGGCGACGCGCGGGGTCACGCACGCGTTGGTCGGATCGGCATGGTTCGGACCGACGGCGGAGTGGGAGCTGGCCGTCAGGGCGCGCGCGTTGGACAACGGCATTTTCGTTGCCGGCGCCGCGGCGCAAGGAAGCTTCGGGAACGCTCCTTTCCACGGTGAAAGCCTGATCGTGGACCCGCACGGGAACATCCTGGCGCGCGCACCGGAGGGTCATGAGGGCGTCATTGCCGCGGAGTGCGACAACCGGGCCGTGGATTCTTTTCGCGCGCGGCTGCCTCTGCTGCAGGACATGCGCCCTGCCTCCTGCGCCGTGGAGGAGCGCCCGTGACCGCCGCGCGGCGCGCTCCTCCAGCGCAAGCCCCGGCTGCCGGGAAGACCCTTGCGGAGACGGACCTGGCCCCGCCGCTGTGCGACTGGCTTGCGGGCCAGGGGTACACGGTGCGCAGCGAGGTCAAGGACTGCGACATCGCCGCCCTCCGCGGCGACGAGCTCGTCATCGTCGAGATAAAGAAGACCCTGAACCTTGCGCTCGTTGTGCAAGCCGTGCAACGCCAGCGGATGACCGACACCGTCTACGTGGCCGTTCCCCGACCGCCGAGCAAGTGGAAGTGGTGGAGGGAGAGCCGCGGAGTCTTCCATCTGCTACGGAGACTGGAGCTGGGTCTCCTCCTCGTTTCTCCTTCAAACGGCGGACCGCCCGTGGACGTGGTCTTCCATCCACGGCCGCTTGCCCGCAGGAGGCGCGCGCCATCCCGGCGCGCGGTGCTCGCGGAGATCTCGGGAAGGGTTGCTGACTACAATATCGCGGGAAGCACGAGGAAGAAGCTCGTCACCGCGTACCGGGAGAGCGCGGTCCATATCGCCTGCTGTCTCCTTCCACGCGCCAGCATGGCTCCGGCCGCCTTGCGCGCCCTGGGCACGGGTCCCAAGACGCTTTCCATCCTCCATGACAACGTGTACGGGTGGTTCGAGCGCGTGCAGCGCGGAGTTTACGCACTGAGCGAGCGAGGCCGGCGGGAGCTTGCGGATTTCCCGGCGCTGACGGCCCATTATCGCGCGATGGTGAAGCGCACGGGAGCGGGAACGGTACGGACCCGCAGGACCGCCCGGGCCCGCTGAGCCGGCTCGGCTGATTGATCCGATCCCGGTTTCGGCGGTATCCTTGCAGCAAGGGGGACACCGTGGCTTTTCAGCGCGTGGAGGGTGCCGACAAGGGGAGAATCCTCGTCTACGCTCTCAGCACTTGCATGTGGTGCCGAATGGCAAAGAACCTCCTGAAGGACCTCGGGGTGGGCTACGAGTACGTGGACGTCGACCTGCTGCCCGGGGAGCAGAAGGACGCGGTCAAAAAAGAGATCCGCAAGTGGAACCCGGACGGTTCCTACCCTACCATCGTGATCAATGACAAGGAATGCGTCTCCGGCTTTGATGAGCTGGAGATCAAGGAAAAGATCGGAGTGAAGGCCTGACGGGCGCGGGAGCCCGATGAGGGTAGCAGCATGAGCGCGCGTCGAGGGAAGGAAGCTGGATGAGCGAAGATTCGAGGAGCGGC
This sequence comes from uncultured Spirochaetota bacterium, assembly GCA_963845535.1. Lineage (GTDB taxonomy): Bacteria > Spirochaetota > Spirochaetia > SZUA-6 > Fen-1364 > Fen-1364. The sequence goes on along the minus strand of CAWJSK010000012.1, from coordinate 566,347 downwards.
CGGGGAGCGGCCGGCCAGGAGCCCGTCATCACTCCCGAACAGGTGCAACAGCTCTTCGAGCGCCTTACGGCGGAGGCGGAAAGCTCGGGATACCACCTGAATCCCAACGTCACGTTCACCAAGGGGCTCATCGAAGGGTTGCTCGTGAACGAGGCGCGCTACGGCTACTGGGCATGTCCCTGCAGGCTTGCCTCCGGTTCCAAGGAAGAAGACCTCGACATCATCTGCCCGTGCGACTACCGGGACCCCGACCTGGACCAGTACGACACATGCTATTGCGCCCTGTACGTTTCCCAGGACGTGGTGGACGGGAAGAAGAAGGCTGCCAGGATTCCCGAGCGCAGACCGGAGACGCGGGCATCCGCGGCCGCTGGGGAGAAGGGGGAGGCTGCCGCCTCTGGAGGTCCGCCGGGTGGCGTCGCCGCTGACGCAAGCGCGCCGCGGCTCGCTCCCGCGGCCGGCCTCGGCTCACTCGGCTTCCCCGTGTGGCGCTGCCGCGTCTGCGGCTACCTGTGCGCCCGGGCGCAGCCCCCTGCCGTGTGCCCTGTCTGCAAAGCCAAGAAGGAACGCTTCGAGCGCTTTCTTTGACTACGGGCCGGGGAGCGCGGCTGCCTGCTTCGAGCCCTGGTCCCGTGAGATGACTGCCTCGATGAACCGCTCCGCGTCTCCCAGGGAACCCGACCTGACAACCTGGACCAGCTCCTGGAACCGGTCCTTGTCCGAGAGCCGCGAAAGAAAAGGGAAGTCCTGGCGCAGGACCCAGTAGCCCCAGGATGGATCCAGCTTCATGCTCGGCGTTCGGGAGCTGCCGCGCCTGCCGCTCTGGATGCTTTTCAGGTGCCTGTACTCCCGGTCTATCTCCGCGCTCACCCCGCGCCCGGCAATGCGGCGCACAACGTCCATGCGAACCAGCTCCATCTTCCTGTCCAGGTTCGTCCCGCTGCGGAACTTGACCGCAAGGGGCAGGGAGACGAGGACCTCTCCGTCCAGCGTGAACCCGGTCATCCCTTCGGTATGAAGGCCCTTCGCCAGGGGAAGCACCGGCGCCGCGCGCGGAAGGACACGCATGCTCCTGTACTGCTCGAGCTGCGCGCGGATCTTCCTCTCCTCTTCCTGGAGGTCCGGGTGGCCGGGGTCAGCGGCGAGCCTGCGTTCCAGCTCCGGCAGAAGCTCGTTTTCCATGTAATGGATTGCCTGGGAGAGTGGAACGCGCATGGCGGGGGAGGTGTACGTCACCTCCTCTCCTTCCTCGATGCCGTACGGCGGCTTCTGTGGTCGAAGCCGGATGAAAACCGGGAAGAGCGTCAGGAGAAGCGTTTGCAAAAAAGGCGGGAACCTCTCGATGTCCAGGGGAGGGTAGCGGTCATCCTCTCCCATGAACTTCCGGATTGAGGTAGCCACAGTCCGGGAGAGGACGCGGGTCTTGTGCTCGTCGAGCTGGAGCGGCTCCAGGAATCCTCCCCCGCCGGAGATCAGAAACTCCTCAAGAAGCCTTTTTGTTTCCGCGAATAAGGGGCTTGTTTGGACGATGCCGTGCTGGTCCTCGGAAACGTTCTGCGATACGAGACTTTCCACGATCCGTATGGCGCTTGCAGCCCGCCGCCCTACGGGTACCTCCAGGCTCTCGAAGCTGCTCCTTCCGCGTCCTTCGGCCCGTTTCATCATGGCCAGGCACAGCCGCAGCTTCACGCGCGCCAGGGCGAGGAGCAGGTCGATGTCCTTGAGCCCTGAGAGGCGGGAATCCATATCACGAGCAGCCCCCTCGAGCCGGGCTTCTTCAGCCAGAAGCTCCCCCGTGTGCCGATCAAGGTCGGCCGGAGGAAGGTCATTACCCCCAGGCATCGAGGCTCCTGCGGATGTCGACGAGCTGCCCCACGTGATAGGAGTTGTGGTCGATGACGAGGAGCGCCTCACGCAGAAGGGTCTGTCCGTCCCCGTGGGGAATGGGGGCAAGCAGGTCATTCTTCGGGTCGCGGACGAGCTCGATCATGGAGGAAAGGTCAGCGCGAAACTTTTTCACCGTGGCCGCCCATTCCGACGGTTGCGGGGGAGCCGGCTCTTTCGGCCAGTAGCCTTCGGGCCACTCGGGTGACTCGTGAGAGGGATCCCTCACGAACTCCAGGATGTCCCACTGACTGATCCAGAGGTGGGAGAGCACCTGCCACGCCGAATGCGGAAGCCCCGCCGGCCGGCGCCCCGCGGCTTCCTCGGGAAAGCCCTCCACGGCCTTTTCAAAAGGCACGTGCGCACCATGTCCGCTCAGGGTGGCGGCAAGCTGTTCGCGAAGTTTTTTTTCGTCCATGGAAGTTCCTCCGCCGGGTTCAATATACCACCTCCGCTGTTCCAAGGTCCCTGTTTCTGGCTATAGTGAAAGGGAATGGAAGAAAGAGGCGTCGCCAGCCCACAGCCGGTCAGGACCTTTGCGGCCCTGGCGTACCCGAATTATCGTCTTTGGTTCCTGGGGCAGATGACGTCCCTCTTCGGGACGTGGATGCAGACCACGGCCCAGGGCTACCTCGTCTACGAGCTGACCAAATCGGAGGCTTTCCTCGGGTACGTGGGATTCGCTTCCGGTGTGGCAACCTGGGCGTTCACGCTCTACGGAGGGGCCATTGCGGACCGGGTGCCCCGGCGCAACCTCATTGTCATCACGCAGGCCCTCAGCATGCTCCTGGCGTTCGTGCTTTCCCTGCTCGTTTTCCTGCGCGTCGTAGCTCCCTGGCATATCATCGTGCTGGCGTTCCTCCTGGGGGTGGTCAACTCCTTCGACGCCCCTGCGCGTCAGTCCTTCGTCCTGGAGATGGTGGACAGGCCCGTTCTCACAAACGCAATTGCGCTCAATTCCATGATGTTCAACACGGCCACCGCCATCGGCCCGGCCGTGGGAGGGCTGACGTACGCTCTGTTCGGGCCGGGCTGGTGCTTCGCGATCAACGGCATTTCCTTCCTTGCCGTCATTGCCGCGCTTCTGGCCATGCGCCTTCCGCGGTTTACCCCGCCGCCTCGCCGGGGGTCCACGGTCGGCGACATCAGGGACGGGCTTCGCGCGTTTCGTGAGGACAAGCGGATTCTGGCCATCACCTGCCTGCTGGCCGCGGTGAGCCTTTTCGGCATGTCGTTCGCCACCCTTCTCCCTGCCTGGGCCGTGCAAATCCTCCACGGTGACTCGCGGGTAAACGGGTTCCTGCAGTCCGCGCGAGGCATTGGCGCGCTCGGCTCCGCCCTCTGGATCGCTTCCTTTGCTCACAGGCGCCGCAAGGGAAGGACCATCACTGCCGCAAGCTTCGTTTTTCCCGTGATGCTCATCCTTTTTTCTTTTACGCGGGCCCTTCCCTTTTCCCTGCTCGCGATATTTGCCGTGGGCGCGGCCAACATCGCCCTCAACAACCTTGCCAACGCGCTCGTGCAGACCCTCACGCCGGACGCGGTGCGCGGCAGGGTCATGAGCATCTACATGCTGGCGTTCTTCGGCTTCATGCCGATAGGGGCCCTCCTGGCTGGTTCCGTCGCCACCGTCCTGGGGGTGCCGCTCACCATCGAGATCGGGGCCGCGGGGACGCTCGTGTGCGCCCTGACCGTGGCGGTCCTCGTCCCGTCCGTGCGGAGGCTCGACTAGATGCGGAGGTTCGACTAGAATGGAATGGCTTTTGCACGCCATCCTTTCGTGGGTTGCCCGACAGATGGAAGCTGCCCGCGCGGACTACGGCGTCAACCCCGTCGTCTTTCTGGTCCTTCTCTTCGGAGCAAGCCCCGTTTTCTACTATTCCATCTACCGCATGGTACGGGCCGTGGCGAAAAAACACTTGAACGAAGTGACTCTCTGGAGCATGATATTCCTGCTCTCCACGGCTGTCCCGTACCTGTACGTCCTGGTTGCCGGAAGAAACCTTCCCTGGTGGGTGTACGTAATAATCGGGCTCCTGCTTGCCCAGGCGGTCTGGTCGCTCGCGCGGAGGCTTCGCAAGAAGCCTGAAGGCGGGCCTGAGCAAGGAGGACAGCGAGGGCGCGGAGGATCAGATGCTTAGGTTTTCCCGCAGGATGGCAACGGCGCGCAGGTCCTTTGTGCGTGAGATTCTCAAGGTCACCGAGGATCCTTCCATCATCTCCTTCGCCGGCGGGCTTCCCAACCCGCGGTTCTTCCCGCTCCAGGAGCTTTCACGCGCCACGGAGAAGACGATGGCGGAAAGCGGCGCAGCCGCGCTGCAGTACTCCACCACCGAAGGGTTCCCCGCGCTTCGGGAATACATTGCCGCCCGCTACGCGCGCCGGGGCGTGCAGGTAAAGGCAAACGACATCCTTATCACGAACGGGTCGCAGCAGGGGCTGGACCTTGTCGCCAAGGCTTTCCTCGACCAGGGTGACGTGGTGCTCGTGGAGCGGCCAACCTACCTTGCCGCCATCCAGGCATTCGGCCTTTTCGAGCCGCGCTTCCGCGCCCTGGAGCTGTGTGAGGACGGAGTTCGCTCTGAGCTGATTGCCCGCGCCCTCACGGAAGATGATCCCAAGCTCCTCTATGCCATCCCGACGTTCCAAAACCCGTCGGGGATAAGCTGGTCCGCTGCTCGCCGCCGGGAGGCGGCCTCCCTCCTTGCAGGGGGCAACACCGTGCTCGTGGAGGATGACCCGTACAGCGAGCTCCGGTTCAGCGGGCAGGCCGTTGCGCCCATGGGCCTTGTTCCGGGAAGCTCGGAGCTTGCACCCTGGGCCGTTCTCCTGGGCACGTTCTCAAAGACCGTGGCCCCCGGGATGCGGCTGGGCTGGTTGTGCGCGCACCATGACATCATGGAGCGGGTCATTGTGGCCAAGCAGGCCGCGGACCTGCAGTCCAATGGGTTCGCGCAACTGGTCGTTCATCGCTACCTGGCGGACAATGACATTGAGAGCCACATTGCCCGCATCCGGGAGGCATACGGCCGGCAGCGGGACCTCATGGTGCACCTGTATGAGAAGCTGTTCCCGCCGGAGGTGCTCTGCACCAAGCCGGAGGGAGGAATGTTTCTGTGGATGACGCTGCCGGAAGGGATGTCATCCATGGACCTCCTGGAGAGAGCCATCAAGGAGAAGGTTGCATTCGTGCCCGGCCAGGCTTTCTTCACGGATGACTGCGGCGCCAACACCCTGCGGCTGAACTTCTCCAACGCTGACGAGCCCATGATCGAGGAGGGGATGAAGCGCCTGGCGCGCGTCTTCGCCGACACGAGGCTGCGGAAAGTCAGCTGAAGAATCCACCTCAGGTGAAGTAGTCTCCCGTGCCGGCGGCGCTCCAGTCGAGGAGGAGCGGCACAACGGCAACTTTTTTCTCCTTGATCAGGACATACGCATCCGTCCCCGGCATGTAGCTGGACTCATCCAGGTACAGGCTCGTTTCGGCCACCATGGCATCAGGTGAGTGTTTGCTTATTCGCGCCAGGTAGTATGGGTTTCGGTGGAGGGCGCACACCTTCCATTCGGTTCGTTCATCAGCGCCCATGGGCACGTCCAGCTTCAGGACGTCGAAGCCGTGGAACCCGCCTTTTTCGATGAACCTGCGTATCGACTCTCCGAGGAAGAACTGTGCCGCGGCCCAATCGACGTCTCCGTAGCTACGGTGTCCCGTGACTTCGGTCTGCATTGAAACGGCTATCGCGGGGACCTCTCGCGTGGCGCATTCCATGGCAGCACCGACGGTCCCTGAGTTGCCGATGTCATACCCGATGTTTTCACCGTAATTGATTCCGGATATGGCGAGGTCGATCTTCACGTCATGCAGCACGGTGTAAAACGCATGCCGGACCACCATTGCGGGCGTGGCTTCCCTGTGGAACGCGGTGATCGTGTCCGCGCCGACGCGCAAATCGACGGTCGAAAAAGGCTTTGTCCTGTCGCCAATCAGGCTCCGGCCTGCGCCGGTCTTCTGGCTCGACGGCGCGGCAACCCAGACGTTCCCGAAATTGCTGGCGGCCCGGACTGCCGCCGCAAGGCCAGGTGACATCACTCCGTCATCGTTTGTGCAGAGGATTTCCATTCGCGGGCCTCGTGCGCTATTTCTTGACGGCTTCGACTTCCAGCCGCACCATGCGCACAACTGCCTCTCCCTGCGGCGTAAGCGGGTGGATGGCGAGATATCGATCCGCTACTTCCGCAAGGAAGCGCTCATGCATGTCCGGGGGAAGCCTCTCCGTGAACGGCATCCATGTGGTCCTTACCCAGCCCAGGAGACCTTCTCTTCCGTTCTGTTTCATGTCGCGCGGGATGAGCTCTATCCGTTGCGCTTCAAGGCCCGCTTTCGCCAGCCAGCCCGCGTATTCCTGCGGCCCGTAGAACCCCCAGGGAAACTCGAACCCTCGAAAGTGCTCCTGCCAGGGGTCGCTTCGAATGATCTCCGCGGCAACGGAAAAGATCTCTTCTCCGTTTCCTTTGCCTCCCATCTGGAAGAGGAGCCGTCCGCCCGACTTCAGGCATCCGGCGACGCCGCGCAGCATGGATGAGTGGTCCTTGATCCATTGGAGAACGGCGTTGGAGAACGCCACGTCGAAAGGGTCCGGGAAGGAAAGCTCGCGCGCGTCCATCCGGAGGAAGGTCACGCCGGTGTTGGACGATGCGGGAAAGACGGCGCGCGCCTTTCTCACCATGTCGTCCGAGCTGTCCACGCCGACCACTTCTCCGCGCGGCGCGCGGCGGGCAAGCTCTGCCGTGACTTTCCCGTCCCCGCATCCGATGTCGAGGATCCGCTCGTCCCCTTTCAGGTCGAGCTTGCCGATCAGCTCCAGCGCCCATTGGAACTGGGCCGCCGAATTGCGCGCATACCCTTCCGCGTCCCAGCGATATCCCTGCTGAGGGCTCATGCGCCGGCTCCCTGCCGGAAGACCTTCGCCATGACCTCCAGCGCGAAGCGGGCGGAGACGGTGGCAGGGCCGCCGCCCATTTCGATCCCAACTTCCACGGCTTCCAGGACTTCCGTGAAGGGTGCACCACACGATGCGGCCTGCTCGATGTGCCACTGCATGCAGGATTCACAGTTGGTCTGCACGGCGATCCCCACGGCGATCAGCTCCTTGACCCTGCGGGGGAGCGCGCCGTCCGAGTACGTGGCCCGTTCCATCTCCAGAAATCCCTTGTAGACCTTGGAGCCCAGCGACACGAGCCTCTGATGGGCTGCTTTACGCTTCTGAGTGATCTCTTCCAGCTTGTCCATGAGAGAACCTCCATCATATTTCTTTCCAGCGCCTGCGCGCGGCCTGGCACATGACGTCCCTTCAGAACAGGACGATGGCGGAGGGTTCAACCGACGGTGTCTCCGCGCGCAGCCGCGACTCCGCGATGATCGTATATGTCCCGGCGGCAAAGGCTTTCGTGTCCGCGGCGGGAATGATAACGGAGTATTGCCCCGGCCTCACAAAGATTCCGTTGTACGTCTTCTCATCGCCGGAAGACCCGGGAGCCCCGGGAAGGGTTAGGGTCAGCCTGACGTGCGCGGTGGCATCGGTGGGCGTTGCGGCGTTGTCAGGGTACTCAACGGTGGAAACCCTGACGGCAACGGCAAGCGGCTTGCCGCGCAGCGCAATGGGAGGAGGCGTAACGGAGTCGATTCTCGTCGTTGCCATCCGGAAATACCGGTTCCAATAGCCTGCCTCGAAGGGGTAGGAGGGATCTCGAAAAGCCTTCAGCTCGACGAAGTTCGAGGCGAGGTCCACGGCGTTGATGAAGAAAGGACCGTTGTTGATGTAGGCGTTATGATGAGCGTCAATCCAGGCAATGGCAGCCTTGTAGCGGGCAATGCACTCTTCGGGGGTCGTGAATTGCCTTATGGACTCCGGCACGTACGAAGTGTCGATGAGCTCCTGGAGCTTGGCCGTGATGTCGGCCAGGCAGGTCGGGGCCAGCACGTCCACTTCCGTATAGGCGGGATCCGAAGAGAAGCTCCAGGCTGTGCCGGACTTTCCGCCTTCAGCGACCATTTTGGCCAGCGCTTCCACGATTTCCCACGAACAATTGACCGGCCGCCCTGACGCGCTGACGGACGTGTACAGCGCGCCGGATGCGCCAATATGGTCGGGGTCCATGTGGTTGAAGTTGTAGTAGACCGTGATGCTCTTGTCCGGGTTCACGACAATGCCCTTGATGATGTCCTGCGCGGGCCTCATCACGCTTTCGTAGCCGGCATCGTAGTACTTGTCCTTGTCCCCGACTTTCGTGGTCCATTTCCAGATGAATGCCTGGGCGTACATGATGTCGGCAATGCCGATGGGCACGCCGTCATGCCATTTCCCCCACGCATAGACATAGGTGGCTTTGCTGAAGGAGCTCACGCCAGGCCCTACGGGTACCCAGGCGGACTGCCTCGGGTCATACACGATTGCGTCAGCCGGCACGGGGACGCCGCCATCCACGGCAGGCAGGCCTTTGTCGTCTGTCCCTATGCTCACCTTTGTCAGCACGTCCCGCCAGCTCGCCCGCAAGGGCGCGTCCGCCGCCGCGTTGGGAGTCACAAAGGTGGCTCTGTCCACCGTGGGGGTGGAGATGAAAAGGCTGTACATGTCCTTGAAGCCGTCCACACCAACGGGGTCCCATGCGCTCGTGAAAAGGGACCTGTGCTCGGACGGCTGAGTGACGCGCAGCACCTTCTCTCCCGTTGCGTCAGGTTTGACGTCCGCGGTGACCAGTGACCACGCGTCGAGCCCATCCCCAAGCCCGTAAACCATCCGCCGGTTGAACCGCGCCTTGTTGGCGGCGAACAGCTGCGACTTACAGGAGATCTGGATCCGGGTGGCCTCCGTAAGGCCGAGCTCCGTTGCCCGAAGGATGGCGTCCCAGTATTCGTGAGCGTCCTTGAACTGGCCGTTCTCGATCCCGCGGGTGAGCGAATCCAACTCAGGATTCGTGTATCTCCAGAAATGAGGATCAGTGCCGCCGGCCTGGTGGCCCTGCCAGGGCGCGTACCACTGGGAGACGACGTTGTCCCAGTACTGGCGGGTGTCTCCAGCGCCCCAGCCCTCGGTGTAGATGTTCCACTCGTAGCGGGCAGGGTCATCCTTGTACGCCACCTGGACGCATTTTGCCCTGTCCCATTCAAGCCTTTCCACCCGGATGCCCGCCTTTTCAATCTGGTCCGCGATGTATCGGCCTTCCTTCAGTCGGCCGTTGGGCTCGTCCACCCTGATGAGGATCTTCACCGTGAGGTCCGCGCCGTTCCACTGCCAGAACTTCTCTCCTTTGACGAGCTTCCCCTGGAGAGCGGGAAGCCCGGCCGCTTTCTCCAACGCGGCGGCGATGTCCTGGATGGCCTTTTTTTCGTTTCCTGCCGCCGTCATTCCGAGCTTCACCGGGATGAGATTGTAGCGATACGTGCCCGGTTGGCCCGGAGTTGCCATGGTGAACATTGGACCGCCGGCGCCCCCAGAATTTCATCCACGATATACTTCCTGTTGATGAGGAAGTTGAGCGCGTAACGCACCTCGCGGATGGCAAAAGGGTTGAAGTACTCAACGCCGTCGACGGTGACCGTGTACGGCGCCTTGTTAGGAATGGGGTTGATCATGAGGGACCAGCTCCCCGAGGGGACGTTGTACACGTCGAGCTTTCTTTGCGTGTCCGCGGGGAGAGACCTGAATGTGTTTCCCTGGACGGGATACAGGAAAAGGTCAGTCCTGCCTTCTGCGGCATCTTTCAGGCCTATGTCTTCCCGCATGCGAACGTCGAACAGCACCCTGTCGACGATGGGCCCTTTCGGAGGCTCCTGTGCGGCCAGGGAAGCCGCGCTGGCAGCAAGGAGAACAACCAAGGAGAATCGTATCCGCACGTCGCGCCCCTTCCGGGTGAGTATATTAGTGTGAGTATATTGAGGATCGCAGGGGCGTACAATGATACAACGAATACAACCAACACCGCGGCCGTGAAAACAGCCGCTCATTCCCTCCACCCGGCGACGACGCTGGGGCCCGTGACAATCCGCGTTGCTGATGCCGCGCGTTCGGTCCGCTTCTATCAGGAGGCGCTCGGGTTCGTTCCCGTCGGCGCGGGCATGCCGGCCCTCGGCGCTTCAGGCGGAGACGGTTCGCCCATCGTCATCCTGAAGGAGACTCCGGGGGCGCGTCCGGCGCGCCACGCGTCCGGCCTCTATCACTTCGCCGTCTTGGTGCCCACCCGTCCTGCCCTGGGCCGCGTGCTTCGCCGGCTTGCAAAGGCGGAAGTCCGGATTGGCGAGGCCGACCATCTCGTCAGCGAAGCCTTGTATCTCTCAGACCCGGACGGCAACGGGATCGAGGTCTACCGCGACAGGCCGCGGGACCAGTGGAGATGGGAGGACGGCACAGTGAAGATGGCAACCGAGCGGCTGGACCTTGGGGACCTGCTTCGGGATGGGGAGAATGAAGCGGAGGCGCCGGACGCGCTGCCGGCTGGGACGCGCATCGGCCACGTGCATCTTCAAGTCTCGGACGTGCGGAAGGCCGTCGAGTTCTACCATGGCATCCTCGGCTTCGACATCGTTTCCGCCTGGCAGGGAGCGGCGTTCGTGAGCGCCGGAGGCTACCACCACCACCTGGGATTAAACAGCTGGAGCTCCCGAGGCGCGCCACCGGCTCCGCCGGGATCATCCGGGCTCGAGTCGTTCGTCATCAAGGCGCCGAACGCGAAGGAGCAGGGAAGGCTTTCCGGGTGGTTGAAGGACGCCGGGGTGGAGGCCGCGCTTGCGGACGGGGTGCTTCGTTTTCGTGATCCATGGAATATCGGGGTGGAGGTGACTCTGTGAAGATTGCCGACATGAACAGGGTGTTTCTGATTTTTGCCGGCCTGGTTTTCCTTCTCTTCTCCGCGGGCTCTCTTGCAGCGGAGTGCACTGCCACCGAGGGTGAGCATCTGGACGCTTCCTACAAGCCTGAGGCTCCCATGCGGTCGAGCGTGGGAGCGGGCTACGTTCTCACGGGCACCGTCCGCGCTTCGGGAGACTGCCAGCCCATTCCGGGCGCCACCGTCGAGCTTTGGCTGGCAGGGCCTGACGGATATTCGGACCATTACTCGGGCACCGTGGTGGCCGACAAGAGCGGCCACTACAGGTTCCAGAGTCCCTTCCCGTCCCCATCCACCGGCCGCCCTCCCCACATCCACATGAGGATTGCCGCGGACGGTTTCCTCCCCATCCAGACCGAGTGCTTTCCGCATCAGGGCACGGCAACGGGAGTGTTCGATATCGTCCTCGAGCCGGGGGGATAGTCCGCCAGCGCCTCGGTGTGCCGCGCCCGCTCCGCGCGCACTTCCGCAACCCTGAGCGCCTGGATGACCACGGCGCCTCCGCGGTCGAAGCTCGCGGATTGGCCGGGCCCGAAAAGGTAGTCCGTGGGGCTTCCGTCGATGGTTGCCCAGATTTGGCCCGACAGGCACGTAATCTTCAGGGGCCGCGTCCGGGATCGGAAAGAAACAAGCTCGCCTTTGGCCAGCGTGAATGTCGTGTTGTTGCGCATCATCTGCTCCTCATGCTCAAGGTTACAGGAGCGGTGAGGGGGGAACCACCCGGTTCTTGCGCAGGGAAGCGATTTTCAGCAGGAACCCTTGCAGATCCGGCGAGCAGCTACTTTTGCCGGTCGAGGTGCTCCCGAATCGCGGTCAGGTAGGACGGAATATCGATAACCACCCGTGAGAGCGCCTGATGAATGAGCTTTTCGTCAATCCCGTTGTACTCGTGGACGAGCCTGTTCCTGAGACCGGCCAGGCCGGCGTAGCGCTTCGCCTTCTCAAGGGTCACGATTCCGGTCCTCGCCACCTGAAGGAAGGAATCCCTGTAGTCGTGAGGAGTGACTGAGAGCAATTCGGCCGAGAGGTGAAAGTTGATGTCGATGAGTCGACCGGCAATCCGCTCGAGGTATCTCTCCGCGAGGACTTCGTTGGTAGCTTCCGCCAGAAAGTCACCCACGCTGAGACTCGCCAGTTTTCGCACCTCATCAAGGTCATCGAGTATGAGAGCGATCTTGCGCTCGACGAGCAAGCGGTCGACCGACATGTCAATACGTCTCCAGGCGTCGAGAGTTCGTTGTGGCTTCCAGCGCCAGGTACGGAAGGAAATCCGCGTAGCGCTGGAAAGCGTAGCAGCGGAACTCATGGAAATCCGACTCGGTGCCGGACAGCAACGCGCATTGGGCGGTGATCTGCCCGAGGAAAAGAGGGTCTGCGCGGTTCAGGCAGGCGGGATCAACTTCCTCCAAAGGAAAGACTGCCTCCAGATCTTGCAGGCACTTCATGGTCAGCGTCCCGCGGTTGAAAAGAACCCCGACGTCAAGATCACTTGACTGGTGGACGTTGCCCCTGACCTTTGAGCCGAACCCGACAATCAGCTTGATGTCGTACTTTGTGCGGAGGAGGTCCAGTTGTTTCGCCTGTGAAGGAGTTACCTCGATCACGGGCATATCATGGGCGCTTTGCCGAAGGACCGTCAAGCGGAGGTTCGACTGCCGCGCCAACGTTCGCGATCATTTGTATATTCGTTGCGGGCTCTCATGAAACCGCAGGGACGATTGGCAACTCTTCCGCCTCCGCTCAAGGTTCCGGGTGCGCGACGCGCGCTGCGTGAAGCCCTGGTACGCGCAGGCCCCGCGGACGAGTAAGAGCCATGCTGCGGCTGATCCTCTGCGGGGTGATTTTTCTCGCCACTATCCTGGTCGTCATGGTCAGGCCCTACAAGGTGACGGAGGCCGTAGCGGCAGCCGGCGGCGCGTTGCTTATGATCCTCGGCGGGTTCGTGGGCATCCGCGAGGCGGCCCTTGTCCTGCTTGCCCAATGGAACACGCTCGGGTTTTTCCTGGGGCTCATGGTCATCTCCGCGGTCGCCGAGGAAGCAGGGGTGTTTGAAGCGCTGGCCTACCAGGCGGCGAAGTGGGGGAGGGGGAGCGCGGTCCGGCTGTATGGTGCGATCTTCTTTGTCGGCACCGTCATCAGCGCTTTTCTTTCCAACGACGCAACCGCCTTGATCCTCACGCCCGTGGTCTACGCGCTGGTCACGCGGCTGCGCCTGCCCGTTCTCCCGTTCATGTTCGCGTGTACGTTCATTGCGGACACCGCGTCGTTCATCCTTCCCGTCAGCAACCCCATCAACATCCTCATCCTGCATTCGTTCGGCGGCGGACTGGGGACCTTCCTGCGTTACCTGGCGCTTCCCAGCGTTGCAGCGGTCCTCCTGAACTGCCTTGTCTTTCTGTGGCTCTTCCGCCGGGACCTCTGGCAGGATTACGCGATGTCCGCGCTGCATGCACCAGAAGCCGTTGACACCCGCTACCTCGCAATCACAACCGGCATCCTCGCGCTCATTGCCGTCGGCTATGTCGGAGCCTCATTGACGGGCGTCCCGCTTTCCGGCGTGGCCCTCGGAGGAGCTGTCCTCATGCTTGCAGCGGCCCTCCTGACGGGGCGCCTTCAGCCGCTCTCCCTTGCGAAGAAGATCTCCTGGTCTCTTTTCGTTTTCATCGGAGGAATGTTCGTTGTCGTACGGGCTGTCGAGGACCTTGGCCTCACCGCGGAGTTCGGCCGCGCGCTCCTGGGCCTGGCCGGCGGCAGGCCTCTGCCGGCCGTGCTCCTTGTGGCCGGCGGCACCGCGGTCGGGTCCAACCTCATCGACAATGTGCCCATGGCTCTTGTGATGACGTCCGCCTTGCATGGCCTTCCGCCGGGGGCGCCCGGACATGAGTCCCTTGCGTATGCCGCCATGTTCGGCGCGGACCTCGGTCCGAACCTGACGACCGTCGGCTCGCTTGCCACGATGCTCTGGCTCGTGATCCTTCGCCGGCGCGGGTTGGAGGTGTCGACGCGCCAGTACTTCAGGCTTGGTGTTACATTCGTCCCAGCGCTCCTTGTGCTCGGCTCCGTGCTGATATGGGCCCGTTTGTAGTGCTGTTTGTGGACAGAGGCGGTGCTGACGGGAGAGGAGGTGGAAGGCATCACCCGCCTTCACCACGCGCAACAACGAGAGCTTGACGCCGCGGAGGAGGATGCGGGCAGCGCGGCGCTCAAAGAAGCCGCCGAAGAAGCGGGGCGCGCGGGAATCCCTGCCGCCACGCGGCTGGAGCGAGGGAGGCCGGAGCAGGTGGTGGTGTCGCTGTCAGGAGAGCTGGCCGCGGATCTGGTTGCGCTCCTTGCCCGGGAGATGCCGCGTGGCCACCCGCTCCAAGGGCCTCCCAGCATCGGCCACACCGCGCGCTTCATTGTGGATCATGCGCCGGTGGACGTCCTGATTTTTCGGGAGAAGCCTTGAAGAGGCAGGCCGTCTAGCAGTCGCAATCAGCCTCCTCCTTGTGGTATATACTTGCGTCCGTCTCTCAGACACAGGAGGAAGCAATGGCGATAAGAGCCGAATGGGTCCGCTATGGGGATGAGGTGGGGTATCTCGCGCTGCCTGCCCAGGCTGAGACGCCCCTGCCGGCGGTCGTGGTCATCCAGGAGATCATGGGAGTCAACGAGCACATCGAGGACGTGACCCGCCGGGTCGCGGCAGCCGGGTACGTTGCGCTGGCCCCCGATCTGTTCAGCGTCCAGGGGCAGAGGCCGCCGGCGCTCACCCGCGAACGGGTGGCGGCTGCCATGGCTTTCATGCGGAGGCTCCCGCCGACCGCCATGGGTGATGCCGCGGCGCGGGATGCGGAGCTTGCCAGGCTGCCAGAACCGGAGCGCGGCCAGATCGGGGAAAGCTTCGGGCAGATCTGGGGCTCCACCGCGCCTGCGCGCATGGAGGCCATGACCGGCAAGCTGCGCCAGGCCTTCCGCTATCTGCGCTCGGAACGCCCCGAAACGAAGGGTCAGCGGGTGGGTTGCGTCGGCTTTTGCATGGGTGGCGGGCTTTCCGCGCTCCTGGCGTGCGAAGAGCCGGAGATTTCCGCCTGCGCCATCTACTATGGGAGCTCGCCCTCTCCGGAGAAAGTTGCAAAGCTTATGTGCCCTGTCATTGCGTTCTACGGAGAGAAGGACCAGCGGGTCAACGCCGGAATACCTGGCTTCGAAGAGTCTATGCGCAAGGGAAAGAAGTCTTTTGAGCATCACATCTACCCGGAGGCCACCCATGCCTTCTTCAACGATGATGGGCCCCGGTACAACGTGAAAGCGGCGCGGGACTCATTTGCGCGCCTGCTGATGTTTTTCGCCAAGAACCTCGCAGGATAAAGGAGCGGTTGCGGAGCGGCCGTGAGCGAATCCACCGAATGCCTCGTGATGGCAAAGCCGGCAGGTCCGGGGTGCAACATGCGCTGCGGCTATTGTTATTATCTCAAAGCGGCGGGACTGTTCCCGCAGGGGCCCTGGCTCATGGAGGAGGACATCCTCGAGCGCTACATCACGCAGCGCCTCGAGTCCTCCCCCGGGCCTACCACGCATTTCGAATGGCATGGCGGAGAACCGACGCTTCTCGGTGTGGACTACTTCCGTACGATTGTCGACCTGCAGAAAGCCCATCGCCCTCCGGGGCGAAAGATCACCAACGGGATCCAGACCAACGGCCTTCACCTGGATGAGGCGTGGGCAGCATTCCTGCAACAGGAGGACTTTTCCATAGGGCTGAGCATGGACGGGCCGGCTGATCTCCATGACACGCATCGAAAGACCTCGGCAGGACGCCCGACCCATGCGCAGGTCACTGCGGCATTCCGCCTGCTGCGGCGCCACGAAGTGTTCTGCAATGTCCTGTGCGTGCTTCACTCGGGAAACACAGCGGAGCCGGACCGGGTCTACGATTTCTTCCGCGACCTGGGGGTGAAGTACCTCCAATTCCTCCCTCTGGTCATATCCGCGGAGAGCGGGGTGCGCGCCCCTACCGCGGCGCCCGAGGCAATCGGGACCTTCCTCTGCAGGGTCTTCGACAGGTGGCTGGCGGAAGACGTCGGCAAGATTGTCGTTCAGACGTTCGATGAAGCCCTGCGTCCGGTCTACGGAGTGCCGCATGCGTTGTGCATCCACCGGGAGACGTGCGGCACCGTTGCAGTCCTCGAGCACGACGGAGGGTTGTACATGTGCGATCATTTCGTGGACGTCGGTCACCTCATTGGCAACCTGCGGGAGCGTTCCCTGCCGGCGCTGCTGGGTGACCCCCGCATGCGCGGGTTCGGCAACGCGAAGCGTGACGCGCTGCCCAGGGTGTGCCGCCGTTGCGACGTTCTTTCGGCGTGCAACGGCGGTTGCCCCAAGGACCGTATCATGGCGGCGCCTGACGGGACGCCCGGCCTGAACTACCTGTGTCCGGCGTACCGCATGTTCTTCCGCCACAGCCGGCCCGGCCTGTTTCGACTTGCGCGGCACATGAAGCTGGGCAGACCCCTCAGGGCCTTCACCTCGCGCGGGGGTTAACGCGACACGTCCGGGTACAGCTTCTCCATGCATTCGGGGCACAACCCGTGGCTGAACTCGACCTCGGCGCGGTCTTTCATGTAGGTCTCCATCTGGTGCCAGTGCCCCTTGTCGTCCCGAATCTTCTTGCAGGAGGCGCAGACGGGGAGCAGGCCGCTCAGTTTCTTGATGTTCGCAAGCGCGGCACTCAGCTCGGCAATCAGCTTCTCACGCTCCTTCTCCGCGCGGCGCCGCTCCGTGATGTTTCGAACAAGGAGCAGCCTTCCCGTGCGTTTTCCAGACCTCCTGGAAAGGCACGTGACGGAAACCTCGAGCGTCATGTCCGGATCCTGGGGGCGGTTCAAAGACAGCGTCTTCTCCTGAGAATCCCCTGCCAGGAGACCGCCCAAAGAAGGGGAGACGTCGCCAAGCGGTCTTCCGATCACACGGGAGCTTATCCCCAGAAGATCCGCCGCCATCGAATTGATGTCGATGATCCTGTCCGTAACGTCCAGCACGAGGAACCCGTCCGACATTCGCTCCACCAGGGCAGCGCGCGCTTTGGGGACAAGGTCCAGGAAGTGCAGCCGATTGTAGGCGGCCAGGACCAGAAGAGCGCTGACAACGAATCCCAGAGACAGCGTGTCCAGCCCGGCGACAGGGTCCCCCGGGAGGATGAAGAGAAGGAACCCCGCCCACGGTATGAGCACCGAGAGGATGAGGGTAACCGCCTGCGCCACATAGAGCCGCGCCGCCCTGATGGCCACCCTCAGGATATGGTACATCCCAAGAAGGCACGTGACGAAAAACCAGAGAACGGCAATGAAGTACCACGGTCCGTGGCTGTACACGACGGTGTTGGTCCCCCGAACGGGACCGGGGGTGAAGCCTGTCCATATGAGGTGATGGAGGCCGTTGGTGAATGCAAGGCCGATGGTGACAACGGGAATGGCCCAGAAGAATGCAATCATTCCCGCAGAGAGCGGCCAGCCGGACTCGGAGTATTGAATTGCGAAGACGAGAAAGAACGGTGCGACGTTGCACAGGCCCACGTAGCTTACCGCGTTCCACAGGTACCTGTGTGAGGCGTCCAGGGAGGTGGTCTCCATGGCAGAGAAGAAAGACCATACGGCAATCGAAAGAAACATGAGCGCCAGCGTCAGGCCGCCTGGCGCTTCGCGTTTGCGCCAGGCCGAGTTGCCAGCCACCAGGACGGTGAAAGAGGCGGCAAAAAGCACGAGTGAATACGGAGTGACAATCACGCCGGCATCATATCACAACCGGACTGGCGCGGCCGCAGCAACCCGGGCCGCCTTCCTTGCACACCGTCGCGCCCTAGCGCTATAGTCGCTCGCATGGAGAACATGAAGAGAACCGACACCTGCGGCGCGCTTCGGGCAAAAGACGCCGGCCGGCGCGTCATCCTGAACGGCTGGGTGCACAGGCACCGTGACCATGGCGGGATCCGATTCTTCGACCTGCGGGACCGCTATGGGCTCACGCAGGTGGTGGTGGATTCAGACGCATCCCCTGAGCTGGCCGAAACAGGCAGGCAGTTGAAGTTCGAATACTGCGTCGCCGTGGAGGGCACGGTGCGGCCCCGGCCGCCCGCCATGGCGAACCCTGGCATGCCCACCGGTGAGATCGAGGTCAAGGCGGAGAAGATCGAGATCTTGAGCCGTTGCGAAGTCCTTCCCTTCATGGTGGATGAGAAAGCGGACGCCAAGGAAGACACCCGCTTCAAGTACCGCTACATAGACCTGCGGACAGCCCGGATGCAGCGCAACATAGCGCTGCGTCATACCGCCGCGTTTGCCGCCCGTGAGTACCTCGTGGCCCGCGGGTTTTTCGAAATCGACACGCCGATGTTCATCAAGAGCACGCCGGAAGGCGCGCGGGACTATCTGGTGCCGTCACGGCTGAACCCGGGGCGGTTCTATGCGCTTCCACAGTCACCGCAGCTCTACAAGCAGATCCTGATGGTGTCCGGGTTCGACAGGTACTTCCAGATTGCCCGTTGCTTCCGTGACGAAGACGCGCGCGGGGACAGGCAGCCGGAGTTCACGCAGATCGACATCGAGATGAGCTTCGTCTCCCGGGAGGACGTGTTCGAGGTGGTGGAGGGCCTCATGGCCCACATCTTCAAGAAGTCCATCACCACGGACATCACCGTGCCTTTCCAGAGGCTCGCGTATGATGATGCCATGAACCGCTACGGCTCGGACAAGCCGGACCTCCGCTTCGGGCTGGAGCTGAAGGACTTCGTTGCCTTTGCAAAGAAGGGCAGCTTCGAGGTTTTCAAGAAAGTCGTGGAATCAGGCGGCGCGGTGAAGGCGCTCGTTGCTCCCGGCTGCGGAGACTACTCGCGCAAGCAGATCGGGGAACTGGAAGGGGTGGCCAAGGTGTACGGTGCCGCGGGGCTCGCCTCCATGAAGGTCACGGAGCAGGGCCTCGAGGGCGGGGTCTCCAAGTTCTATGCGGATCAGGCGGCAGCCATCCGCGAAAGCCTGGGGGCAAAGCCCGGTGACCTGATCCTCATGGTTGGGGCGGACGCGCGCAGGGCGTGCGTCTCACTTGGCGCCGTGCGAACGCAGTTCGGGAAGGACTTGAATCTTGCCGCGGAAGGAGATTTCCGTTTCTGCTGGATCATCGATTTCCCCCTCTTCGAGTGGAACGAGGAGCTCAAAAAGTGGGACCCCGCGCACCACATGTTCACAATGCCCCAGGAAAGGTTCCTGGCGGATTTCGAGAAGAGACCGGCGGAGGTCAAAGGAGACCTGTATGACCTGGTGTGCAATGGCGTCGAGCTTGCATCCGGTTCCATCAGGATCCATGACCCGGAGCTTCAGAAGAGGATATTCCGGTTCCTCGGTTTCTCCGAAGAGCAAGCCCAGCAGCGCTTCGGCTTCCTCCTGGAAGCATTCCGCTATGGGCCGCCTCCGCACGGCGGAATCGCCCCCGGATTCGACAGGCTGGTGGCAATGATGGCGGGAGAAGGGACCATTCGGGAGGTCATCGCGTTCCCCAAGAACACGCTGGGGCAATGCCCCATGGATGACTCTCCGTCAGAGGTGGACCCGAAGCAGCTCGAGGAGCTGCACCTCGCCATCCGAAATGAAGAGCCCGCAAAATGAACGCGCGTGAGAGGGTCGGCGCGGCGCTGTCGCACAAGCAGCCGGACAAGACGCCGTACCACATCAGTTTCACCGCTCCGGCCCGGGAGGGCATGGCTCGCTGGTACGCGGACCCGCACTTCGAGTCATCCCTTGGCAACTGCCTGCTGATGCTGGAGACGGAGCCGAAAACCTCCTGGCGCCGGCTCCACGGCGAGATCTGGGAAGACCAGTTCGGCGTCCAGTGGGACAGGACACTGGACGCGGACATCGGCACCGTCTGCAATTCTCCGCTCACCCCGGAGAACCTCGGTTCGTATCCGTTCCCTGATCCGCTCGACCCATCGCGCTTCGAGGACTGGGAAGCGCAGATGGCGGGCCGCCGTGATGCGTTTGTGGTGGCAAGCATCGGGTTCAGCCTGTTCGAGAGGGCGTGGACCCTTGCCGGCATGGAACGGGTCCTCATGGCGATGGTGGATGACACATCGTTCCTGAACGGGTTGCTGGACCGGATCCTGGACTTCAACCTGAAGCTCATCGAGAAGGCATGCGCCTATCCCATAGATGCAATGCGTTTCGGTGACGACTGGGGCCAGCAGCGCGGCCTCATCATGGGGCCGGCCCTGTGGCGCGAGCTGATCGGACCGCGCGTCCGACAGATGTACGGCTTGGTAAAATCCAAGGGGAAAAAAGTGTTTATCCACTCCTGCGGCAAGGTGGACGAGCTCTTTCCTGACTTGATCGAAAGCGGGCTCGACGTGTTCAACCCGTTCCAGCCGGAGGTCATGGACGTGTACGACATGAAGCGCCGCTACGGGGACCGGTTGTCATTCTTCGGGGGAATCAGCACGCAGAAGACGCTTCCGTACGGAACAGTCCCGGAGGTGAAGGACGAAGTGAGGCGCCTCCTGGAGCGAATAGGCAGGAACGGCGGCTATATCGCTTCCCCCGCCCACGACATTCCCAAGGACGCGAAGCCTGAGAATATCGCCGCTATGATCGCGGTGCTGCAAGCGCAGTAGGTCCCGTTCTATCTGCCGCGCTGCTCCAGAACTCCCATGACAATCCTGGCAATGATGTCCACCAGGCGCGGATCCACGTCCTCCAGGCCGGGCTTCGCCTTTCCCCATCCCTGCTTTTCGCGGACCTTGTAAAGCTCGGCAATCTCCGCTTGAGAGAGCGGCTTGGGCTCGCCGAGGATCTTCGTCACGAGGCGCACCCGCGCATACATCTCCAGCACTTCCATGCGGTAGTACGCCTGCATCACGTCGGCCCCAACCGTGAGCGCACCATGGTTGGACAGAAGGATGGCGTCGCAGCCGGGGATCTCCTTTTCAACGGCATTCGGGATTTCCTCCGTGGAGGGAGTCCCGTACTCCGCAAATCCCACCTTGCCGAGGCCGAACACCACCTCGGGGAGAATCACGTCCGCATCCAGTCGGATGTGGCACGCGGCGAACCCGGTGGCGGCAGGGGGATGGGCGTGGACGATGGCCGTGACGTCAGGCCGCGCACGATACACCGCGAGGTGCATTTTCGTTTCCGAGCTGGGGCGCTTGCTTCCCGAGATGACGTTGCCCTGCATGTCGATCTTGAGGATCTGGTCAGTGGTGACGTCACCCTTGTTCACGGTGGTGGGAGTGATGAGGAGCTCGTTTTCCGACAGCCGCGCGCTGATGTTCCCGTCATTGGCCGCGATGAAGAACCTGTCACGGAGGCGCTTCCCTGCCTCCACAATCTGCTCCCTGGCGTCCTGTTCCTGCATGTGGGCGATAGTAGCGGTTTCTCAGGCCGCGCGCCAGGAGCGGAACGCTTATGGCCGCGGTCAGGATCTCGCTTGCGGATCCGGCCCACAGCACGCCGTCAAGGGCGAGCCAGCGAGGGAGAACGATCATGCCGGCTATCAGAAGGACATTCCGCCCCAGGAGCAGGACCGTGGTTTCCGCCGGCCTGCCGACGGACTGGAAGAACTGAGCGGACACGGAGCGCGCGCCGTACGCGAAGAACCCGAGAAAGAATATCGCAAGTCCATGCGAACCCAGCCGAAGAAACTGAGCGTCGCTCCCATTGAACAAGGACACGAAGCCCCGGGGGAAAAGCTCGATCAGAAGCGTGCAAAGGACGCTGACCGCGGTTGCCCAGGCCATGGCATGGAACGTGATGGACCTCACGCGGGCGGGTTTCCCCGCTCCGTGGTTGTAGCCCCAGAGCGCCTGTGCCCCTTGCGTGATACCCTCCACGGGAAAAGAGAAGAGGCGGTACAGGGAGTTGACGATGCCGACCATCGCAATTCCCAGATCCCCTCCATAAGCCGCGATGCTCGTGTTGGCCACGGCAAAGACTGCAAGCTGGATGATGTTTGCCAGCGCCGCCGGGGCGCCAAGGGTCACCATTTTCCCCACCGCGGCGGCGCGCGGCCTCATGGCGCTTTTCATGATCCTGAGCCTGCTTTTTCCGCCTTGGATGAACGTGAGAGTCAACACAAAGACCACTGCCTGCGCCGTTACCGTGGCCGCGGCCGCCCCGGCAAGCCCCGCGTGGAAGCCGAAAATAAAAAGTGGAGCCAGGGCCGCGTTCACCGCCACGCCGCAGATGACGGCGATCACCGCAGCCCGCGGCCTTCCTTGCGCTCGGAGAGAGCCGCCTGTGGCCATGGAGGGGATCTGGAAGAGGAAGCCGATTGAGACGATGGACAAGTACCGGC
Source organism: uncultured Spirochaetota bacterium (assembly GCA_963845535.1). GTDB lineage: Bacteria > Spirochaetota > Spirochaetia > SZUA-6 > Fen-1364 > Fen-1364. The sequence goes on along the minus strand of CAWJSK010000012.1, from coordinate 544,258 downwards.
GGGCAAAAGGAAGGAGCGCCGGGGTGGCTCCCAGGAGCCGCAGGACGGGCGACATGAAAGCGAGAGTGAGCAAGGCAATCACGGCCGCGGCCAGGATTGAAGCCGCAAACGCCTGGCCCAGGAGAGATCGCGCTTCCTCCGCGCGCCCCGCGCCCAGGCTGATCGAGATGAGGGTGGTGGCGCCCGCGCCAAAAAGACTGCCAATTGCCACCGACAGGAGCATCAGGGGAAATGCAGCCGTTACTGCCGCAATCCCCACCGTTCCCATTCCATGCCCGATGAAGACCTGATCTATCGTGTTGTACAGGCCGTTCACGAGCATCATGGCGATTGTGGGAATGGAAAACTTCAGGAGGAGGCGGCCGATGGGCGCTTCGGCCATCTCGACAACGGGGTCCAGGGCTTCCTTCACGTTTGCCGTCCGCGTCCGCGCGCTTCTTCCTTGACTGTCGCGGTCATGAGGGCGATGACCCCGGCGCGGGCCTCATCATCGCTGAAGTCCTTCGGCCGGGGATCACCATGTCGATGGATTGCAAACCAGGCGATTGTCTCCACAAGGAACCGCGCGGCCACGCGCACGCTTGGTACCGGCCGAAATGCCCCGGCAGCTATGCCGCGTTGCAGGTATTCCGAGAGCGCCTTTACGAGAGGCGTCCTCAATCCTTCGTAGAAGACATCCGACATCTCGGGCCAGTCGATGGCCGACATTTCGATGAGGTCGATGCCGATTCTCCGCGCGTAGGCGTTATCGTAGAGCTCCGTCAGGATTGCCTCCACGTCAGTGAAAGCGCGCCTATCCGGAGCCCGAAGCACAGCGGCCAGCTTTGGCGCATATGCTTCAAGGGTCAACGCGTGTCGAAGCATTTCGATCGTAGCCCCGGGCGGCGGTGTCCGTACTGGCAGGTCAGGAGCTTCCGGCCCCGCGTTGATTGCCGTGCGCATTACCAGCAGGTGGAAGAGCGCTTCCTTGCTTTCAACGTAGAGGTAGATGGTCCCCGGAGCGACCCCCATCTCTCTGGCGATTTCCGACATGGCAGCCCGCTTGTAGCCGCGTGAGATGAACACTTTCGCCGAAGCCTCAAGTAGCTGATCCATTCGTGACAGCAGCCTTTTCTTTGTCATGCGTCGATCATATAACTGAATGATTCATTCAGTCAATAAAGCGCCTGACTAACGCGTCGCCCCGCGTGACCCCGTCGCGAAGGTGCCTGACCAGCAACGCCTGACCCGCGTTCCTATGCAATTCGCGATTCTTGCAAGTTTTTGGACACTATTGGCCTTTTTTATAGGTGCGCGAAGCGCGCCGCACATCATGCCATAGGGCAAGCTGTCGATCACAGGGCAGAGCAGAAAAAAAGCCCGTGGACCAGCTCCCGTCAACGTTGACGGGCCTCCCAATTGCTTTGGTCCACGGACTTTAACTGTTATTTTATAACAGCTTTCGGAATTATTAACTATTTTATGACAATTGTCAAGATAAAAAGCGTCATGAAAGCTCATTTTTGTAATTGTATTGTTGAAAAAGAACAATACAAATGTTACTATATGTCTCCCAACGGGATCGAAAACTGATGGCGACGAAAAAGAGGCAGGACAGGATCGCCCAGATTCTTGAATCCCTCCGCGGAGACGGGGCAACCTCAATCGAGGAGTTGTCGCAGAGACTCTCTGTCTCCGAGATGACCGTCAGGAGGGACCTTCTGCTCCTCGCCCAGCAGAACAGGGTCCGCCTTGTCAAAGGTGGCGCTGAGTTGCGGCTTGGGCTTGCGGATTCTCCTCGTGCGGCTTTTTCTCTTGTTTCAGGGGAGAGCGCCCTGGCAAAGGAAAAAATGAAAATCGGGAAAAAAGCAGCCACCCTCGTCGAGCCCGGCGATATCGTGATCATCGATTCGGGATCCACCACGGAGTGGCTTGCGCGAAGCCTTCCTGTTGATGCGCCGTTGACCGTGATCTGCTTTGCCCTCAACATCCTCCTGGAGGCTGCAAGCCGCTCAAAGGTCACCGCGGTTTTCGCGGGCGGAACGTTCCGAGGCGACACGCTCGTCTGCGAAAGCGCCGAGGGGATTGCCCTCGTACGGCGCTTCAGGGCTCATAAGGCCTTCCTTTCCGCTGGCGGCGTCAGCGACTCTCTCGGGGTCACCTGTCGTGATGCAGCAGAGGCTGAGTTGAAGAAAGCCGCCATCGAGTCCTCGCAGATCGCGGATCCTCGTTGTGGATTCCGGCAAGCTGGGCCGCGTGACGCCGTCCTTGTTCGCAACGTTGTCGGATTTCGATGCGATCGTCACGGATTCGGGGATATCCCTCGAGTACGTGGAGATTGCGCGCTCGCGCGGCATTGCCCTCTACGTGACCTGAGTTTCACCCTGTCCACTTTGTCCCGCGGAGGTCCTTCCACGGGCCTCCATTCGCGTATCGCTCGGGGTGCAGCACCTTGGGCCGCGGATCTTCCGCCGTGTCCAACTGGAGGACCATCCATTTCGGATAGGGGACACCGGGGTCGGACGCCGCATCCAGGAGCCGCACATCCTCCTCTGACAGAGCGAGGTCCACGGCTTTGAGGTTGTCCTCCAGGTGCTCCGCCTTTCGCGCTGCGATGATGACGCTGCTGACGGCTGGACGGCCAAGGACCCACGCCAGGGCCACCCGCGACATGCTGACGCCGTGACGATCCGCGACCTGTTTCAAGGCTTCCAGGGTCCGATACCCCATTTCCTTGTCGAAGGGAACGAACTGCCCGGCCTCCGCGAACCTCGTCCCAGACGGCGCGGGATTGGCGCCGCCGCGCGACGTCTCCTCCGGCCGCGCGTACTTGCCGGAGAGGAACCCGCCCGCCAGCGGGCTCCACACGAGGATGCCGATTTTGTGGTATTGGGCAAAGGACTGGAACTCGTACTCCAAGCCGCGGCCGACGAGGCTGTAGTACATCTGGGCCGTGACGTATTTCTCCAGGCCCATGCGCTCCTGAAGCATGATGGCCGTTGCGGCCTGCCAGGACAAAAGGTTCGAGAGGCCGATGTGCCGGACCTTCCCGTGTCGGACCAGGTCATCCAGCGTGCGCAGGGTCTCCTCCAGCGGAGTGTTGCTGTCCCACCCGTGCACCTGATAGAGGTCGACATGGTCCGTCTGGAGCCGCTTCAGGCTGCTCTCGATGCCGCGCATGATGTTCACCCGCGTGGCGCCGCTCCTGTTGAAGTTTTCGCTCATGGGGAGCCTGACCTTCGTGGCAAGCACGATCTCCTCCCGCACGCCCTTGAGCGCGTTTCCCAGGAGAGTCTCACTCTCCCCCTGGCTGTAGACGTCCGCGGTGTCAATGAAGTTTATCCCCTTGTCCAAGGCGAGCTTCACCAGCCGCGCTGTGTCTTCCTGGCCGAGGTTCCCCATGTTCATCTTCCCGCCGAACTGCATGGATCCCAGCGCAACCTCGCTCACGATGAGTCCCGTATTGCCTAATCTGCGGTATTTCATCTGTACGCTCCCTCCCCTTTCCCTTGACCTTACGGAAGCCCGCAACTACTGTACCATACACAACGGGGGCTTGAGCATGAATACCTTTTCACGAAAGGTCGAACCCGACGTGGCGGAGATGCTGGATGTCTTGTTTCGACGCCGGCCTCCGAAGCGGGTCCATCATATCGAGCTGTTCCTGGATGCGGAAATCAAGGACGCCGTTGTCGAGCGTTTTGGGCTGTGCCCCGATCTGGACAGGTCGGACGCGCTTTTCGAAGCCAAGCGGGACTTCGCGCTGCATTCCTTCCTGGGGTACGATATTTTCCGGGCTGGAATTGCCCGAAAGACGGTCTTCCCCACCGCCACCATCTCCGCCCCTGACACCACCACCCAGCGGGGCCAGGAAAGGTCGGCCCGAGACTGGCAGGAAGAGCATGCCGGCCCCATCCAGGGCTGGAAGGATTTCGACTCATACCGCTGGCCCCGGGTCTCAGACATCGACTTCGCCCCTCTGGAATGGCTGGAACGCAACCTTCCGGAAACCATGGGGTGCTACGAGCTGACGGCCCACATTTTCGAGATACTCTCTTTCCTGATGGGGTACGAGACTCTCTGCTACGCCGTTGTCGACCAGCCGGATCTCGTGGATGCGATCCTCGAGAAGGCCGGCGCCTTCTACGTCGAGCTCACGCGCGCGCTCGTGGACTTCTCACGGGTGGCGGTGGTCTGGGGCTCGGATGATCTCGGGTTCAGGACAGGCACCATGATGTCCCCTGTCTTCCTGCGGGCAAAGATCCTGCCGTGGCACAAGCGCTGCGCGCAGGTGGCTCACGCCAAAGGCAAGCCATACCTCCTCCACTCCTGCGGCAATCTGGATGAGATCATGGAAGATCTGATTTCAGAGGTCGGAGTTGATGGGAAGCACTCGTTCGAGGATGCAATCCTCCCCGTCACCGAGGCGAAACGGCGCTACGGGAAAAGGGTGGCGCTCCTGGGCGGAATCGACATGGACTTCCTCTGCAGATCCGACGAGGCTTCCATCCGGGAACGGGTGCGTGAGACTCTCGGAGTTTGCTCGCGTGGCGGCGGATATTGCCTGGGGACGGGCAACACGGTTGCCAACTATGTGCCGTTGGACAACTACCTCTCCATGATCGATGAGGGAAGGCGGTTCAGCGGCTGAAGCGCTTGGGCCGGGGAGGAGCCGGTTACTGATCGAGAAGGCAGGGGAGGTAGAACAGGTTCATCGCCCTCAAAAGCTCGTCAGATCCCTGGACGGTCCCCCGGTCGCTTTCCAACTTGTACAGCAAGGTGTAGGCGCCCAGGCAGCGGAAAGAGAAGCTGAACCTTTCGGATTCCACACCATCGCGTTTCATGATGAAGTCGATGACCGCTTCGCTTCCGTTCACGCTTTTCGGTTCGAGTTGGAACGTCACCGTCACGCCTTCACGGGTGACCACTTCCTGGAACTTCGCGTCACGGAAAAGATCGCCAAAAGTCCTGTTGCCGAAATCCGAAACGCCGTCTTTCACGCACAGTTTCGAGTGCCAGATGGCGTCGGAAATAGCAGGCGCAGTCACTGCGTCTGCGGCGGGGAGGATGAGGAGCGCCAGGAGCAAGCCGATCAGAAGTCCGTTCTTCCTTTTCATGGGCTGGTACCAACGGTATCGGGCTGCGTGGGGATAATCTCAAGTGAAAAACCCGCCGGCTTCATGATATCCTGGTCCCATGATCGATCCTGTTCGGCTTGACGACGAGGCGGGTGTCCTTGTCATCCTGGACCAGACCCGCCTCCCCGGTGAAACGGTCTTCCTGCGTCTGGCAACGCAGAAGGAGATATGGGAGGCCATGTACGAGCTTCGCGTACGAGGCGCGCCCGCCATTGGCATTGCAGCCGCGCATGGCGCTTACCTCGGCATTCGCGGCTCGACTGCAAAGACTCACGCGGAGCTTACAGCGGAGTTCGCCGGCGTGAAGAAGCACCTCGCCACCGCGCGTCCCACGGCGGTGAACCTGTTCTGGGCCCTGGACCGAATGGAAGCCCGACTGGCCAAAGCAAAAGATTTGGCTCCTCCAGAAGCAAAGGCAGCGCTGAAGGCTGAGGCGGAGGCCATACAGTTCGAGGACGGGGAGACGTGCAGGAGCATCGGCGAGCATTCCCTGTCTCTTTTGCAAAAAGGCTGGGGCCTGCTGACGCACTGCAACGCAGGGGTCCTGGCGACCTCTCGATGGGGAACGGCAACCGCCGCGATGTATCTCGGGGCAGAACGGGGCTACGGTTTCAAAGTCTACGCGGATGAGACGCGCCCGCTTCTCCAGGGCGTGCGGCTGACCTCGTGGGAGCTTGCTCAGGCGGGAATCGACGTGACGGTCATTTGCGACAACATGGCATCAATCGTCATGAAGCAGGGTAGGGTGCAGGCAGTGTTGGTAGGATGCGATCGTGTGGCCGCCAACGGCGACACGGCCAACAAGATCGGGACTTCCGGCGTGGCAATCCTTGCCCGACACTACGGCATTCCTTTTTACGTGCACGCGCCGCTGTCTACCGTGGACTTGAAATGCCCGACGGGCGCCGAGATTCCCATCGAGCAGAGGAAAGCCGAAGAGGTGACGGAGAAGTGGTACGCGCGCCGAATGGCTCCCGCCGGCGTCAAGGTCTACAATCCCGCTTTCGATGTAACCGACCATGAGCTGATCACCGCAATCGTCACGGAGCGCGGCATTGCTCTTGCGCCGTTCACCGAGTCGCTTGCAAGGCTTGCTTCCCAAGGAGTAAAACGATGAAGTTCGAGTTCCCGTTCAAGCTGAAAGCCAACCACCTGATGATTGTCCTTGCAGGGCTCGGCGCCCTGCTCATAGGGATGGCTGTTCTCGGGCTCCTGGGTGTCCCCATTCCGAAAAAACTGGCGTCAGACTTGTCGAACGGTGTGATGATCGCCGCGCTCGTTGTGTTCCTGTACAGCCGGAAGCTGCGCGTGGAAGAAAAGAAGGCCGCAGCTTCGAAGAAAGAGAAGGCCGCCGGTCCGGGGGTTTGACGACCTGTTTCATGGCTGCGTTTTGATTTGCGGGGCTTGCCGCGCGCCTGGCGCGCGGTTTTGGCTGATGAGGATGCTCGGCGCAATGAGGGAGAACACAGCCACGATGGCGAACATGTCGCGGATTCCCACCGCGTCCGCGATGACCCCGCCTATCCACGGCCCGGTGAACATCCCCACGGCATAGACGGCCTGGTGGATGCCCATCGCGGTGCTTCGATGGAAGGCGTCCACGTGCTCGATTGAGAGCCCGAGCAGGATCGGGAAAAACAGGCCGTTTGCCAGTCCCATCATGATCGTTGCCACGAACAGGAGACCGACGGTTCCGGATGCGGCCGCCAACGCCGCTCCCAACGCAAAGGCGGCGAAGCTTCCGTAGAGGAGAACCCTTCTGCCCCCGCGCCCCGCGACAACGGTGGCAAAGAGATTGGCCGCCGTGTTGGCGGCGATATTCATCGTCAGGAGCAGGCTGACTGCCACCGCGCCGGCCCCCATCCGTTTTGCCAGGAGAGGCATGAACCCGAACGTGATGGCCCACACTCCGAACTGGCACAGGGCATTGGTGAACGAAGGGACCAGGACGTCGCGGCGGGAGAAAACGGAAAGTATGGAACGGGCGCTGACCATTCCCCGATGAGCCGCGTCCTTGCGCGGGATCCGCACGAACATCACGATAGCCGCCGAGACCAGCGCCAGCGCGGCCGCCGCAACGAACGGCATGTCCCGGCCCCCCCAGGACTCGAGGAAACCGGTGGAGCTTGTCCCCACCATCTGGCCGAACGATGAGGCGAAAGAGGCGAGGGATGTCGCAAAGATCGTCCGCTCGGGCGGGAAATAGCCGGCAAACACCACCATCAAGGGGACCCAGGCCGCGGCGGAAACTCCGGTCAGAGCGCGTCCAACGGCGAGCGGCCCCACTGACCGGCCCACCATCATGACCATTGCGCCGGCTCCAGCCATGAGGACGCCGCCGATAAGATACGGCTTGTTGCGGCCGGTCGCATCCGTGACCACGCCGAGCGGGATCCGCAGCAGCGCCATCCACAGGCCGTACATGGAGAGTACCACGCCAACCGCGGTCAGGCTGGTGGTGCGTCCCGCGATGTAGGCGGGAAGGGCAGGCACGTAGGTGTAGAGTGCGCCGAAAAACAGCAGGGAAGCGGTGAACAGCGCTCGGATTGCAGTTCGGTTCATGAAGGGCCTGAAAAGCAGACAATCAGTTCAGCGGTTGAACGCCTGGCCCGACGCCCGGGCCTGTCACCCGCAAAGGGCGCCGTGCTTCCACGCTGGCATTCCCTTCCGCCAACCCCTGGGCCTGCGCGCCGTCCTGGGCGGCAATCTTGAACTGTCCCACCAGCCGCTGCAGCTCGTGGGCCATGCGGGAAAGCTCCTCAGTGGCCCCTGACATCTCCTCCGCCGAGGAGGCGGCTGCCTGCGTCAGCTCGTTGACGTGCTCCACCGCCTTGGATACCTGGCGCGAGTTGGCGGTCTGCTCCTCGGTGGCAGCCGAGATGCCCGCGCTCATCTGGTTGATCTTCTCCAACGCCCTGGCAAGCTCTCGTATGGCGGCCACCTGGCGCGACATGCTCCCCGACAGCTCCCCGATCATGCGCTGCACCTTCTGCGAGCTGTCTCGTATCTGCTCCATGGCCCCCGCCGAACCGTTGGCGATGGCCACCCCCTGGGTCACGTTCTTCACGCTCTCCCTGATCAGGCTCTCGATCTCCTTGGTGGAAGCCGAGGAACGGTCCGCCAGCTTGCTGACCTCCTGCGCCACCACGGCAAACCCCCGCCCGTGCTCCCCCGCTCGGGCGGCCTCGATGGAGGCGTTGAGGGCCAGCAGGTTGGTCTGGTCGGCGATGTCGGAGATCACCTCCACGATCCCGCCGATCTTCTGCGAGCTTTCGGCAATCCGCGTGATGCCCTCCACCACCTGGTTGACCGCTGCCGCCCCCTCCTGGGACTTCTCCACCGACTGGTTGGCCAGCACCGATATCTCTCCCAGGCTGTGGGAGACCTCCTCGATGGACTTCTGCACGTTGGCCATGGAGGTGGTCCCCTGCGTCACCGCGGTGACCTGCGTCTGGGCGTGCTCGCTGACCTGGTCCACGCTGGCTGTCAGCTCCTCCACGGAGGCGGAGGTCTCTTCCAGCGTGGAGGCCTGGCTCTGCGCGCTCTCCGCCAGCGACTGCGCGCTGGCCGAAAGCTGCCCGCTGGCAGCCGCCACCTGGTGGGCGCTCTCCTGCACCGTGGCCACCATGGTGGCAAGGCGGGTGGACATGGTGTTCAGCGCCTCCGCCAGCCTCCCCACCTCGTCACTGCGGTTGGTGGGCAGCCGCTGGGTGAAATCCCCCGAGGCGATTGTCTGGGCAAACGCCACCCCACGAGAGAGGGGCACGGTGATGGAGCGGGAGAAGAACAGATAGATGAAGAATGCCAGCACCAGCGCGCCGCCGCTGATGATGAGGAACAGGTTGCGCAGGCTCGTTGCGGTGAGGATGTAGGTGTCTTCATCATCGTTCATCGTCAGGCCGACGCTCCACGCGACATTTTTCATGGGCGCAAATCCCGCCTTTTTGTGAACGCTTTCGAAGATGTACGAAACAACATCGGTTTTTCCGCCCACCATTTCCTTCCCCAATTCCTTCAGCCCGTCGGTCTGAAGGAGGTTGAGCTTCAGGATGTATTGAGGCTTCGGGTGGGCAATCACCATTCCGTTCTGATCGATGACGAACGCGTAGCCATTGGCGCCGATTTTCTCATTCGCGATGATTTCCGTAAGGAAGCTGATATTGATGAGCGTAGCATAGACGCCGAGGACCTGGTTGGTCTCTGGGTCCCGGATCGGTGTGGCAACGGGCACAATAGGCATGTTGGTGATCTTGCTGAAAAAGACCTCCCCGATATTTGCCTTTCCGCCCATTGCCTCCTGGAAATAGCGCGTGTTGGCGACCGACGCTCCGACCCAGGCAGCGGTGGAAGAGGCGAAAACGTTGCCGCCGTTGTCCGCGACGATTGCCGCCTCATACGTCCAGTGGATCTCAGCGTTCTTTTCATACGGGGAAAGCTTCATGTCGACCTTCTGGACGATGTCACCAGCCTTGGCAACGCCTTTCTGGTCCACGTCCGCGGCGGACTGGATGACGTCGAAATCCGAGGCCAATGCGAGCGCGAAGCGGCTCTCTTCAAGGAAAACGCGGTCGATGACTCGGGCGATCTCCCGCGAGCGCTCCGTAAGCTCCTGATTGCTGAGCAGTGAAAGCGACGCTCCTGAGCGCGTGATTGCAAAGAAGGCCAGCAGCGCCAGGGGGACAATGATGAGTATGGTGCCCACCGCAACGAGCTTGAAACCGATGCGGATGTTCTTCATGGAGCTCTCCGGCCGTCCTTGGTTGGTACTTTATCCATGAGCGTAAACTCCCATTGTGAGAGATTTGTTAAGCCATGGCAAGCTCTTTTTTCCGCGCCACGAGCCATTGCTTGGCCTCCTCGAAGCCCGAAAACGCCATCATATTCTGACCGCTTGCCTTGCGAATGGTCTCATAAACGATCCTCTTGAGCCCGTCCAACCCGATCACCGCGGCCGCGAAGACGAATGGCTCGTTTCCCTGGGCATACTTTTGCATCTCCGTGGCCGCTGAGGTATTGAAAGCCTGCTTTTCAACGTTCGTCAGCAGCAGGAGGGATTTCGCCGGCTGGCTCCTGATGACCTTTGCCGATTCCGCGATGATTGAGTGCATCTCATGCAGGGAGCCATGGGAGAAATCAACGTACAGAATTTTCTGTTCATCGTGCGTTATGAATCGGATGCGCTCTTCCCCCGAAGCGTTGAGCAGGGAAACACCGGCCGTCGAAGCCTCCGCCTGACCGGCTGCAAGCTCCCGCGCCTCACCGTGGGACAGAGTGGCTCCTGGCTGCCGGGCGTCCTGGCGGGCGCCGTCCTGGGCGGCAATCTTGAACTGTCCCACCAGCCGCTGCAGCTCGTTGGCCATGCGGGAAAGCTCCTCAGTGGCCCCTGACATTTCCTCCGCCGAGGAGGCGGCTGCCTGCGTCAGCTCGTTGACGTGCTCCACCGCCTTGGATACCTGGCGCGAGTTGGCGGTCTGCTCCTCGGTGGCAGCCGAGATGCCCGCGCTCATCTGGTTGATCTTCTCCAACGCCCTGGCAAGCTCTCGTATGGCGGCCACCTGGCGCGACATGCTCCCCGACAGCTCCCCGATCATGCGCTGCACCTTCTGCGAGCTGTCTCGTATCTGCTCCATGGCCCCCGCTGAACCGTTGGCGATGGCCACCCCCTGGGTCACGTTCTTCACGCTCTCCCTGATCAGGCTCTCGATCTCCTTGGTGGAAGCCGAGGAGCGGTCCGCCAGCTTGCTCACCTCCTGCGCCACCACGGCAAAACCCCGCCCGTGCTCCCCCGCTCGGGCGGCCTCGATGGAGGCGTTGAGGGCCAGCAGGTTGGTCTGGTCAGCGATGTCGGAGATCACCTCCACGATCCCGCCGATCTTCTGCGAGCTTTCGGCAATCCGCGTGATGCCCTCCACCACCTGGTTGACCGCTGCCGCCCCCTCCTGGGACTTCTCCACCGACTGGTTGGCCAGCACCGATATCTCTCCCAGGCTGTGGGAGACCTCCTCGATGGACTTCTGCACGTTGGCCATGGAGGTGGTCCCCTGCGTCACCGCGGTGACCTGCGTCTGGGCGTGCTCGCTGACCTGGTCCACGCTGGCTGTCAGCTCCTCCACGGAGGCGGAGGTCTCTTCCAGCGTGGAGGCCTGGCTCTGCGCGCTCTCCGCCAGCGACTGCGCGCTGGCCGAAAGCTGCCCGCTGGCAGCCGCCACCTGGTGGGCGCTCTCCTGCACCGTGGCCACCATGGTGGCAAGGCGGGTGGACATGGTGTTCAGCGCCTCCGCCAGCCTCCCCACCTCGTCACTGCGGTTGGTGGGCAGCCGCTGGGTGAAATCCCCCGAGGCGATTGTCTGGGCAAACGCCACCCCACGAGAGAGGGGCACGGTGATGGAGCGGGAGAAGAACAGGTAGATGAAGAATGCCAGCACCAGCGCGCCGCCGCTGATGATGAGGAACAGGTTGCGCAGGCTCGTTGCGGTGAGGATGTAGACGTCCTCGTCGGCGTTCATCGTCAAAGCCACGCTCCACGAGGTGCTCTTCGCCATTGCGTATCCCGCTTTCTGGGAGACACCCTGAAACGTGTAGACAGCCACACCAGCGCCGCCGTTGACCATGTTCTTGGCCAGGTCTTTCAGCCCCGGCTCCTGAAGAGCATTGAGCTTCATGATGTACGCCGGATTGGGATGGGCAATCACCATTCCGTTCTCATCGAGGACGAATGCGTAGCCGGTGGAGCCGATCCTTTCGTCCGCAATGACTTCCGAGAGGAAGTTGATGCTGATGAGGACCACATAGACGCCGACGATTTCCTGGGTGTCCACGATGCGGATAGGGGTCGCTATGGGAACCACCGGAAGGTTGGTGACCTTGCTGGCAAAGACTTGCCCAATGTCCGTAACGCCGCTCTTGGCTTTCTTGAAATACTCAGTGTCGGCGATCGATGCTCCGCTCCACGCGTCTTTCGAAGAGGCGAACACCTGGCCGTTGATGTCGGAAACAAGCGCCGCCTCATACGTCCAATGGATCAATGGGTTCTTCTCGTACGGGGAAAGCTTCCTGCTGATGTCGGCAGCGATTGGACCGGCCTTGGCCAATCCTTTCTCGTCGACGGCCTTTGCCGCGTCGATCACGTCGAAATCATTGGCCATGACGAGCGCGAACCTGCGCTCCTCCGTCAACACCCGGTCGATCACGCTGGCAATCTCACGGGATCTGCCGATCATCTGATCATTTCCCAGCTTCTCGAGCGCCGCGCTGGACCTCGTGACGGCCAGAAAGGCCAGGAGCAGAAGCGGTACGATCATGAGGACGGTGCCTACAAGGACCAGCTTGGAGCCGATGTGCTTCATAACCAAATCTCCCGTTCGCGCTTGACGACCGCGATTATTCTATCACGAAAATGGATATAATTGAACAAAAGACTATTCTGATGCAGTTTTCTGCCCACCGCAAGTGTTTTTTTAATCCTGCGATGAGAATGACCGGTCTTGCTCCAGCCTGAACCGGATTGGAATGACATAGCGTGACGGCACGGATTTTCCGTTTTTCTTCGCCGGCAGGAACCGGGCCCTCCTCACGGCATCCAACGCGGCGTTGTCGAGGTCAGCAAATCCCGATGACACGATGACCTGATCCTCGACGACGATCCCCTGATCATCGATATCGACGCGCACCTTCACGAGGCCCTGTTGACCGAGTCTCTTCGCTCTGGCGGGGTAGGGGGCTGCGATTGGCTGCAAGGGCACAGCGTCGATGTCCGCGATTGTAGCCGGCAAGCCCCCCATGGGCCCGCCCCCTGATCCCCCGCCCCAGCCGCCGCTGCCGCCCCCGGCCCCCACCGCTGTGGGATTGCTCCCGGTCCCGGCGCCCCTGCCGCCTTCGGGGCCGGGGACCGGCGGCCACTGTTCCGCGGGAGTGCTCGCCGGGGTTTGTATCGGAGCTGCGGCCGCCGGGCTTTGCACGGGCGAAGAGGTGGAAGGCGACAGGGAAGGCGCAGGCGATGGCGACAGGGAAGGCGTCGACGCAGGCGCGCGCGAGGGGGCGGGGGCAAGCACCGGAGCCGGCCGTGCTTTCGGGGCATGCGGGGGCCCGGGCACACCCTTGTCAGCGCGACCCGCGACCCCGCCTCCACCGCTCCCATCGCCATCGCCTGAGAGCTGGATCTCCACCAGCCCCAGGCCAGGGTTCCCCACCGCGTTGCCGCGGATGAGCTGCGCGAATACAAGGAAGAGAAGGGCGTGCGCGGCGAGCGCGATAGCGGATGCCCGAACGAAATGGCCGCCCTTCTCTTTCATCGTCTCCCTACAGTTTCAGCTGCATGCCCGTCACGATCGAAAACGGCGGCATGGGGTAGCCACCGTACTGCGTATAATACAACGTATCGAGGAAGTTCAGCAGCCTTATTGAAAACGCAAGCGAGCTTGTTGCCTGAATCCTGTAGCCGGCGTTGAGAACAACGTAACCCCCGAGCGTGGCCCAGGCTGACGTGCCGGAATCGAAATACGTCTTTTCGCTGACGTACCGCGCCTCAACGGATGCCGTGTTCATCGAATCCTGGTATTTGACAGCCAGAGTCAGATTGTTTACGGGCACCATGGGAACCCTCTGGTTGTCGGAGAGCTGATAATTGAACCCCGGGTACTGGAGCAGGAAGCTGTAGATAAAGGCATAGTCTGCCTGAACAGAGAAGTGATCAGTCAGGCTGACTCTTCCGTGGACCTCGAACCCGGGAAGAAATGATTCATCGATATTGATGGGCTGTGTCGTGACGGTCAGGCTGTCGTAGACCCATTCGATCTGGTTGAATACGAACCGGGCAAAAGCAGCGGCTTCCAGAGAAATGCCCTTTTCCTGGAGAGACCACCCGATTTCTCCGCTATAGGACGTTTCTGGCTTGAGACTGGGATTGCCTATCGTACCGAACGGATCGATCCAGTAAAGATCACTCAGAGTGGGCACGCGATAAGCGCTTCCGAAAGTGGCGTGAATCGACGAAATATCGGAGAGAGTCAGCACTGATCCCATCTGAAAAGACAGAAAGCCGGGAAAGTCCGAATAATAGTCATACCGGATCGATGGCGTGATGGTGAGCGGCTCCGCAGGGGTGAAGGGCAGTGACAGAAATCCGGCCAGGCTCACCCTGCTATTCCCCCCTGAGAGGTTTGTGCTGTCGACGACTTCATAGGAACCGGTGCCTCCATACACCGCGGACGCAAAGTCGGAAAAAGCGAACTTCTGCGTAAGGTCCACGTTCGCCGCATTGCCTGTATGGGTGCTCGTGAAAGCAAAAGGCGCTACAGGGTCTTGGACGAGCTCCGTGAAATACCGGTACGCCCCCTTCACGTCCAGGGAGAGCTTGTCATTGAAGAAGCTGGCCGTCCCGTATGAGAAAGAGCCCGTTGCTGAAGTGTCCTCCTGCGTCTCCTGGCTGGTTGCAAACGTGAGAGTGCCCGGAACGCCGATCAGGGAGTGGGTGAACGTGCCCTTCGTGGAAAACGAGCCTCCCAGGAGGGGAAGCTCCATGCCCGCATACGCATTCTGTGCGAGGTCCTGCGCGTTGTTCCTCTGTCTCCAATCGCCCAAACCTGCGGTGTCATCCCACACGAATGCGTTCATGGCGCGCGTGAAGGAGCCGCCCCCTGTCAGTCCGACGTCACCGATCCTGCTGGCAAGGGAGAGGTTCACATTCTGGTTGTCAAGGAGGTTCATGCCCGAGGCAGGCACGGAATAGTTTCCGGTTTCGGTCACTGCCGTTCCGTCATGGGGAATGAAACTGCCATTGGCTACGCTCAGGCTGATGTCGGGCTTGTCGGCTTTCTTCGTTATGATGTTGATGACTCCGCCCACCGCGCCGGTGCCCCACAGGGAGCCTGAACCGCCCTGCACGATCTCGATGTGGTCGATATTGTCCACGGGGATCTGTGAAAAATCCACGGATCCGTCGAAGCTCGAGTTCAGTCGAACCCCGTCAACGAGGACAAGGACCTGCGAGGATGTCGAGCCGCGGATGCTGACGGTCTTGATCTGCCCCTGGGGACCATTGTCGTTGACCACCACGCCGCTCTGCGCGGCAAGCACCGCGGACAGATCCGCGGCTCCGGAATCCTGGATGTCCTTCTGCGTGATGACTGTGACGAAGCTCGGCGAATCGAGAATGCCGGTGGGCTCCCGGGTGGCCGTGATGACCGTCTCCGGCAGCTCGGGCAGGTCTTCCGCCCACGCACGAGCGCTCAGGAGGGCCAGCGCGGCAAAAAGCGCAATCCTCTTGTCCATACGGACTCCTGGGCCGTTCTCTCCGGACCTTCTCCGTGAGTCCTGACAGGACACGAAAGGTGTTGTTGAGAAATGTCAAACGATAGTGCACGCCATGCAACCCTTTCCTCGAAGGCTCTCGGGTTCCCGGGATCGTCTCCTGGCTCTCGGATCTTCTTACTTGCAGCGCCTTCTCACCTCTCCTTGGACGAGGTGATGACTGTCAGAACGTCACCGTTCCTGCTGCGTTCATCCCCGATTACAGTGGCGGGACCGCTGCGGATTTGCACCGCATTCCGTTGTCCCTGGAACAAACAGCGCGGGTCCTTCATACGCCAATTGTCCCCGACGGTCAAGGCCGGTTATCATCTGGCGCGTGATCAAAGTGTCGGGGCCACGGTTTGTGGATGAGCACGGCCGCACGCTCATGCTCCGCGGCGCGAACCTTGCCGGGTCGAGCAAGGTCCCGCGCGTGCCGGACGGCGCCACACACGTCCGTGAAGGGTTCCTCGATCACCGGCGCGTTTCCTTCGTCGGCAGGCCTTTTCCCCTGGCAGAGGCGGATGAGCATTTTGCGCGCCTTCGCGAATGGGGCATGACTTTTCTCCGCTTCGTTGTGACCTGGGAGGCCGTGGAGCACGACGGTCCGGGTATCCATGACCAGCAGTACCTCGATTACCTCCGCTCCGTGGTCGGCAAGGCGAACGAGCATGGCATGTCAGTCCTCATCGATCCGCACCAGGACGTGTGGAGCCGGTGGTGCGGAGGCGACGGCGCGCCCGGCTGGACGCTGGAGGCTGCCGGGTTCGACCTTGCCCGTCTGGACGAGACCGGGGCTGCGATCACGCACCAGGCCATCGGCGACCCTCTCCCGCCAATGATCTGGCCGACAAACAGCGGAAAGCTTGCCGCAGCGACGATGTTCACGCTTTTCTTCGGAGGCAACGATTTTGCCCCGCGGACGTTCGTGGATGGCTTACCCATCCAGGAGCACCTCCAGCAACACTTCATCGCGGCGATGTGCGCGGTGGCGGAGCGTTTGAAGGACCTTCCCAACGTCGTGGGGTATGACACCATGAACGAGCCGCTTCCCGGCTACATCGGATGGAAGGACCTCAACGCCGCCGGGGGGATTGTCACGCTGGGGGATTGTCCCACCGCTTTTCAGGGAATGCTCCTGGGCGCGGGCGTCTCACAGGAAGTGGAGGTTCGCCGCATGGGATTTGCGCGCATCAAGGGCGTCGGCACACGGATGGTGAACTCCCAAGGCGCGCGCGCCTGGCTTCCCGGGCGTGACTGTGTATGGCGGCAGAACGGTGTCTGGGACGTGGATGGCTCGGGGAAGCCTGTCCTGCTGCGGCCGGATCACTTCATGCAGGGGCCAGCCGGGAAGCGCGTCAGCTTTGCTGACGATTATTACCGTCCGTTTGCGCGGCGGTTTGCCGCTGCCATTCGGGGGGTCGACCCTCGAGCGCTGATCTTCATCGAGGCTGAGGCCAACCGCACGCCGCCGAGGTGGCGCGCGGAGGACGGGGGGAACGCGGTGTTTGCGCCCCACTGGTACGACGATCTTGTGCTTGCAAAGAAGCACTACTCTGCCTGGATGGCCGTGGACTCTGCCCGCATGAAACCCGTGTTCGGTCGAGCCGCGGTTCGCCGTTCCCTGCGGGCTCAGCTTGCCCGCCTCTCACGCGCGGCCGCTGAACGAGCCGGAGGGATCCCGGTGCTGCTCGCGGAGTTCGGGACGCCGTTCGATCTGGATGGACGGCGGGCGTACCGGACGGGGGATTTCAGCGTCCATGAGAAAGCGCTGGACAGGAGCTTTCAGGCGATCGAGGAGAACCGGCTCAGTTGCGCGATCTGGAACTACTGCGCGGACAATACGAACGCGCGCGGTGACCAGTGGAACGGGGAGGATCTGTCCATTTTCAGTCGTGATCAGCAGCACAACCCCGTGGACGTGAGCTCCGGAGGCAGGGCGCTGCGCGCGCTTGTGCGGCCATACCCGCGCGCCACGGCCGGTGAGCTTCTGCGCGTGCGCTTCGACATGAGAAGCCGGGCCTTCGAGCTTGCCTTCCGCCATGACCCCAGCATGACCAACCCAACGGAAATCTTCGTTCCGCGGCTGCAGTATCCCTGTGGTTTTACCGTTGACGTGACCGACGGAACATTCACTCACGCGCCAGAGAGTCAGCTCTTGAAGTACTGTCCTGGGAGGGAACGGACCGAGCACTGGATTCGCCTGAAGCCCAAGGAGGAGAGATGAAAACGATCGGCCTTATCGGCGGGATGAGCTGGGAATCATCCAGAGAATACTACCGGATCATCAATGAGGAAGTCAGGAACAGGCTCGGCAAGCTGCATTCCGCGCAGAGCCTCATGTACTCGGTGGACTTCGCCGACGTGGAGAAGCTGCAGCGGGAAGGGAAATGGAAAGAGGCGACGCAAAGCATGGTGGATGCGGCGCGGCGGCTGGAGAAGGGCGGCGCGGACTTTGTGGTCATCTGCACCAACACGATGCACAAGATGGCGGACGAGGTGCAGTCGTGCATCGGCATCCCGCTTCTCCACGTTGTCGACGCCGCCGCTGAATCCGTGAAGAAGTTCGGCCTGAAGACAGTCGGGCTCCTGGGCACACGTTTTACCATGGAAGAGGATTTCTACCGCGGGCGACTGGCGCGCAAGCACGGCTTCGAGGTCCATGTGCCGGAGGCGGCGGATCGCGAACGGGTGCACCGCGTGATCTATGACGAGCTCGTGGCCGGAGAGCTGAGGCAGGAATCCAAGGCCGCGCTTGTGCGGATAATCGATGGGCTCATTGCACGGGGGGCGCAAGGGATCATCCTGGGATGCACCGAGATTCCGCTCCTGATCAAGGACGGGGATTGCGCCGTGCCGGTCTTCGACACCACGCGGATCCACGCGTTGGCGGCCGTGGAGCTGGCGCTGGGGTGATGGGCGGCCGCGGCGGGGGTGGCTTGAGAAAGTACGTGACAACTGAGATCCATGGCGTATAATGAGGCGGCATGGAACCGCTTGAGATTCTGAATGGCGGTGAGATCACTGATTTTGTCTCCGCCAGGCTGAAAAGCCTTTCAGACTCCGTCTCCATCCTCAACATCGGGCATATCACGAAGTTCGTGGAGCCCATCAACGGCAAGCTCGGTCTTTCAGAGGCCCTGGAAATCCTCTCGTCACGGGGAGACATCAACTGCCTTCCCGTTGAAGGGGACCGTGGAGTTACCGGCATCGTCCATAAGCATGACCTGCTCAAGAAGAAGAGCGCCCTCACCAACCCGCCCGTGGAAAAGTTCCTCGACCAGTCGGGCTTTTATGTGGATTCGACGGAAAACTGCGAAAAGGCAATGGCGCTCATCCTGACCCGGGGTCCCGAGAAGCTCTATGACGACTTCATGATCTACAAGCGGGGAAGGTTCTTCGGAATCGGCACCTTTGCCGATCTGTCTCGAAACATCGCGGAGATACGCAACACCGACCTTGCGCAGGCCAGGAAGATGCAGGAGTTTCTCATTGGCCGGACCTCGGCGAACGGGCCCGGGGTTGCCGTGAAGACGTACGTCCGGATGGCTCACGAAATCGGCGGTGACTATCTCCAGTGCATGGAGATCAATGACGGGCTCGCCATGCTTTCCTCCTTCGACGTCTGCGGCAAAGGCACCGCGGCCGCCCTCCTCACGAGCACTCTCAGCTCCTTCTTCTCGACGCTCAAGGTGAGCGGCTCTCTGGGTTCCCACGGGCCTGACTCCATCGTTTCTCTCCTGAACGGCGTCATCCTGGACCAGACCCCTGAGGAGATCTTCGTTGCAGCCGCTTTCGTTTTTGTGGATCGCCCGAAGCGCGAGGTCAGGTTCTTCAATTGCGGGTACTCACCCCTGTACGTTTTCTTCACTGACGCAGAGAGCGGCAAGACGAAAGGCAAGATCATCAGCCCCAACCTCATGCCCCTCGGCATCAAGGCGTTCACCGACGTGAAAAGTTACGCGTTCCCCGTGAGCAAGGACTTCCGGGTGTTCATCCACTCGGATGGCCTTATCGATGCCTGCAATGAACGGGGTGAACGGTACGGGGAAGAGAACCTCAGGAAGTTCCTCTACCCCAGGTGCAGGAAGCCCGTGGACGCCTTTCTTGCCGAGCTGGACAAGGAGATCAAGGAGTTCACCGGCCCGACGCCACAGCCGGACGACATCACCGTGTTGGTTGCCGAGATTTCCTGACCCGCTGAGCCGGGGCGTCAACTTCTGCCAGCGGCCTCCGCCGACAGCCTCACCTTTTGTCA
Source organism: uncultured Spirochaetota bacterium (assembly GCA_963845535.1). GTDB lineage: Bacteria > Spirochaetota > Spirochaetia > SZUA-6 > Fen-1364 > Fen-1364. Next base: position 524,596 of record CAWJSK010000012.1, on the reverse strand, counting down.
GCGGCCAAGGCAAAGGAGAACCGGGTTCCGCCGTTGACCCTGCTCTCCACTTGGAGCGCGCTGCCGTGCATCTCCACGATCTCCCGCGCAATGGCAAGCCCCAGCCCCGCTCCTTCGCGGGAGCGGTCCCTGCTCCTGTCCGCCCTGTAGAATCTGTCGAAGATGTGGGGAAGGTCCTCGGGCCGGATCCCTGTCCCCGTGTCGATGACGCTCACCTCCACGGATCCGCTCACCCGGGAAAGGGCCACGCGGACGGATCCTCCGGCCGGCGTGAAAGCAAGTGCGTTGTCGATCAGGTTGGTGAGCACTCTCTCCACGAGGCCGATGTCCCCGTGCACCAGAGGAAGGTCCTGGGGAGCTTCCACCGTCAGGGAAACGCCGGCGCCGTCCGCGCCCGGCTTGAGCTTCACGACGGCGTCCTGGGCAAGCTCCGCCGCCTGGAATGGCTCCCGCTTGAGCTGCACTTGCCGGGTATCCAGCTTGACCAGCTCGAACAGCTCCTCCACGAGTCTCTGGAGGCTCGCCGTGTTCTTGAGGCTTATCTCGATGAAGTTCTGCCGCTGAGCCGCGGTGAGCTGGGCATCCTTGAGGAGTATGGTCTCCAGGTATCCGCGGATGGAGGCAAGCGGGCTGCGAAGGTCATGCGAAATGTTGGCGGTCAGCTCCTTGCGCATGCGCTCCGCTTCCCGCAGCTTTTCCATGTCCGCCTCGATCGTTGCGGCCATCTCATTGAAGGACCGGCCCAGTCCGGCCAGATCGTCCCTGCCGCGGAGGTCGACGCGCCGGCCACGCTCTCCCCGCTCGAATGCCCTCACCGCCTCGCTCAAGGTTCGCAGCGGCCTGGTGAGGAGGAAGAACAGGGAAAGCCCCACGATGAGCGTGCACACCAGGGCAAGGAGCAGCGCCACCATCCCCGCCCGCAGGATGTAGCTCTGGCGGATCATCCTCAGGGTGGAGTCGTACTGCTCCCCTCCGAGGATGATATACACATATCCCCGCGCGTCTCCCATGGAGAGCGGCGCAGCGGAGAACGGTTTTTCCCGACCCGCGTTCCGCGGGTCATCGCCGAGGATCAATCGGTTCCCGCCTGATTGCACGAACGTCCGTACCGGCCCCATGTCCACCCTGTTTCTCTCCACCGTGTGGGAGGGCCCCGTGAAATAGGCAAGGATTTTCCCGTTGGCATCCAGAAGGTAGATCTCCACCATGGGGTTCAGCACCATCATGTAGTGGATGGCCCCCCGTACGCGGCTCTCATCGAAGCCGCCCGCCACCAGGGGCTGTATCTCCGCGGAAATGCTGCGCGCGTATTCCCTGTTCAGGACCTGCTCCACCTCGCTGAAAAGCCGGCGCGCGGAGTTGAAGGCAATGGCGACCCACCCCACGCCCAGCACGACGATCAGGAGGAGGAAGATCGTCGAGATGCGCGCATAGAAAGACCGGAAGAGCTGCCTCACCGGGACAGCTCCGCCGGCTCGGCGAACCGGTAGCCTATACCCCAGACCGTTTTCAGGTAGCGCGGCTGGCCGGGGTCTTCCTCGATCTTGCTTCGCAGGCGATTGATGTGCGAATTGACGGTGTGATCGTACCCGTCGTATTGGTAGCCCCATACGAGGTTGAGAAGGTCGGTCCTGCTGTAGGTCCTTCCGGGGTTTCGGGCAAAAAGGGCGAGGAGGTCGAACTCCTTCACCGTCAGCTCCACCGTCCTTTCCGCCAGCGTCACCTTGCGCTTCTCGAAATCGATTGTGATCTCACCTACGCGGACCTGCCCGCCGGCCTGCCCCCCGGCCGCCTTGCCCGACGCAGCCTCCCGGTCGGTTTCCACGCGGCGCAGGAGCGCCTTCACCCGCGCCATCAGCTCCCGCACGCTGAAAGGCTTCGTGATGTATTCATCCGCTCCGAGCTCCAACCCGAGGACCCTGTCCATCTCCTCGGATCTGGCCGTCAGCATGAGGATGGGGGTGTACGGGTTTCTCTCCCGGATGCGCCGGCATACGGAAATCCCGTCCAGCTGCGGGAGCATCAAGTCCAGGATGATCAGCGAATGCGCGCCGGCCAGCGCCTTCTGAAGGCCGGCCTTTCCGTCATGGGCGCGTTCGGTCTTGAAACCCAGGTCGCGCAAGTTCATGGCGACCACGTCGGAAATCTCGCGGTCATCATCGATGATGAGAACACTGCCGTCCACTTTTGCCTCCCCGTCAAATGTAGTGGCGAACACACGGCCTGAGCAAACAGTGAGGGGATATGAAATCTCGGATTGACATTCCGATATTTCATGACGCGTCATGACGCGTCAGCTTGACCGCCCAGCATCCCCGACCTATGGTAACGTCGTGAAAGCAGTACGGATGGTGGCGGTTGGCAAGCCCCTTGAGGCGTTCGACGTTCCCGTCCCGCAGATCGGGGAAAAGGACGTCCTGGTGAGAGTGAAGGCCGCGGGCATCTGCCACTCGGACGTCCACTACCGCGCGGGGACCTCCCCCGTGCGTCCCCTTCCCATGACGCTGGGACACGAAGTGGCAGGCGTGGTGGAGAAGGCGGGAGCCGGGGTGACCACCGGCGTGAAGCCGGGAGACCGCGTGGTGCTGCACTACAACATCACCTGCGGGGACTGCTATTTTTGCAGCACGGGGAATGAGCAGTTCTGCCCCACGGGGCTCATGCTTGGCCACTTCACAGACGGAGGCTACGCAGAATACGTGGCGGTTCCCGCCCGCAATGCGCTGCCCTTGCCGGCGGAAATCCCTTTCGAGCAAGGCGCCACTCTGATGTGCGCGTCGGCAACCTCATTGCATGCGCTTCGAAAGGCAAGGCTGCGGGCCGGGGAGAGGGCAGCGGTGTTCGGCATTGGCGGTCTGGGGCTGTCAGCCGTCCAGCTGGCCAGGGCGTTCGGCGCGCTGGAAGTCTTTGCGGTTGACCGGCGCCCTGAAAAGCTGGAGCTGGCGGCGCGCTACGGCGCCATTCCCATCAACGCAACTCAGACGGACCCCGTGGAGGAGATCAAGCGCCTCACCGCGGGCAGGGGAGCTGACGTGGCGCTGGAGGTGATTGGCCGCGCTTCCACCATGCAGCAAGCGTTGAGGTGCCTCGGCCCCATGGGCCGGGCTGTCATTGTCGGGATTGGCAAAGAGCCGTTGTCCGTGGATTCCTATCGTGAGCTCCTTGGCAATGAAGCCGAGCTGATCGGTTCAAATGATCATCTCCTGCAGGAGCTGCCGCAGCTGCTGGAGATGGCTCGCAAAGGCGTCCTTGACACGTCCCGCGTCGTGACGCGGACAATTCCGCTGGAGCCTGGCGCCATCAATGCCGCGCTGGACGCGCTGGAGAAGTACGAGGGTGGTCTTCGGACCGTCATAGTGCCCTAGTATCGGTAGACTATCGTGCGTTCCATCCTGCGCAGGGTGGGGTTGACCTCCTGCGCGCGGAAAAGGACCCGCGCCAATAACGGGAATCGGGAAAACGCCACCAGTTCGCTTGTTCTGTATTCCTTGATCAGTTCAAGCTTCGGCTCTTCGGCCCACGGGTCGCGCAAGATGGGATTCTTCCACTGACTCTGGATGGCTCGACTGCTCAAGGTCATGAGCATCGTTTCTTTTTCTTTTGTGAACTGGATCTTGTCGGTCGTCATTGGTCGCTCCTTGGCGCATCGTCCGCTCTGTGTCAGGCGGCATGCGCCGCAGGTAGGTCACAGCCCGGCCGGCATTATGGCATCGATCTTGTCGAGGTCAAGGACCAGCTCCCCCCGATCATCCGCGTGGAAGGCGGAAGCGAAGCGCGCTCCCCAGACGATCTCATCCCAACGGAACGACGTGCGGGCGTTCACGACCTGGTTGAAGGAATCGTCAAAGCCCGTGATGAGAACCAGAAGCTCCGCGGACCGCTCAGCAAGCATCTCCCGGGTGAGCCCGTAGAGAGGACTGGAATCATTGATGGGATGGACGATGGTCCACGTCAGCGGCAGGAAGTAGACCGTGTCCCGCTCCAGCTCCAGGCCGGTGTACTTGCGCTTCTGCTGGCCGCCTTCCCATTCGACCGTCATCAGGAGAACGGTGCACTCGAGGTTGACGATGGCGTTGGAGCGCCTGTTGGCAATCCGAAACTGCAGGCTTATGCCGTCACGGAACGGAGCAACGATGGCCTTGCTGCTGAAGAGGATCCTGGCGGACGGCCGGGAGAATCGGCCATAGAGAAGGCCCGCGGCAAACGCGAACCCCATGACTCCCAGCATTGCCTCCACGCTTGCAATTGCGTTGGTGGCAATCCCCCGCGGTGAGATCGTCCCGTAGCCCACGGTGGTCAGCGTCTGAACGCTGAAGAAAAAAGCGTTCAGCATCGACTCGACACGCGTTGGCGCCTGCGCGCCGGCGAGGTTCTCCAGCCCCGCGGCCATGTACAGGCCCGCGAAGGCCGCGTTCACGACGATGAAAAGCGCGAGCACGAGGCCCATGAACGCAGGCCAGGACAGGGACAACAGGAGCTGGTAAACGTGCAGGTCTTTCAGGCTCCTGCCTTTCCTTCGGACGTTGAAGGAGCCGTCGCGATTGATGATCCTGCGAAGCTCGCCGGTGTAGCTCTGGGTGATCCCCGGGTCGAACTGCTCGCGGTTCAGGGGCGCGCTGCTCATGGCTTCACGGGGTGAGCGTCCAGATGACGCCGAATGACGCAAGCCACCGGCCGTAGGTGACCTGGTACGGACTGTTGCCCGCGGCCAGCCACTGCTGGGAGGAGCTCCAGACAGTCACCTTGTAAGACCCGGCCAGCTCGAGCATTACCTCGGGAGTGAGATGGTAATGGACGCCAAGCCATGGGTAGCTTTCATAGATGAAAGTGCTTCCGAAATTGAGCGGAAAATACGCCTCGTACGCCGCCTGGAAATCGAAAAGCGGCTGACGGTCCACCAGCCAGAAGTAGGTGAGCTCCGGCCTCACCATGATGGATTGCTGGTTCTCGAAGGTGTTGTAGATGTAGCGACCTTTGAGCATGAAGACCCAGGACTTGCCGGGGAGGAAGTCCAGCAGGAACCGCGGGCTTGCATCCAGCATGAACACGTTCTCGAACCTCCCCGCGGTGTCCTGCCAAAACCATGGAAACGGCGTCGGGATGGTGACCCAGTCGTCATCATGGCGCACTCCGGCTTGCAGGCGATAGAAAGCTCCTACCTTCAGATTCTTTAAAGGCCGGTAGTATCCGCCAAGGGTAAGGGCCCTGTCTTGGAAAGAAAGCCCTGCGTCCTCGAGCCTTCCCGTGAGGTCACCCAGAAAGTCGAAGCTGCCTGTCTGGACGATGAGGGCCGTGTGGCCTTCCAGCTCCAGGACGCCGTTGGGGGCAACGGGCGCGTTATCAGCGAACGCCGGCGCCGCGGCGGCAAGCGCCAACGCGACAAGCGCCAAGGCGGCAAGCGCGAGCGAAGCGCTCCTAGTTGTAGTCATGGTTGAGAAGGTCCGCGTAGGCCTGATCCAGGTTCGTGTGATCCTCCAGGCTCCCGCCGGCCGGGTCCATATTCCAGTTCAGCCCGCGCGTCCATTTGTACCCATGAGGCGCCGTCAGCTTCGTTCCACCCACGATGTTGATTCCCTGGCCTGCCGGCACCAGAACGTGCTGGTTTGCAGACGGCACCGACACGTCCACGGCTCCTTCGTTCACGCACAGCCAGACGTCGCGCTGGTTGTCTATTGTTTTTCCGAAGGCTACGAAGAACTCCGTGCCCCGCACTCCCGCCACCGTCTCTCCGGCGCGCAGGGAAAAGCTGCCGGCAAGCCTTTTCAGGATATGAGTGAAGACGCCCCCGGCGGTAAGGGAGACCTGCGCCGTGTCCCCGATAGCGTCAACCACGAGGCTCGTGTTCTCCCGGAGCTTGATCTGCGTTGCATTGGAGAGGTCGATCACGGCAAGGCCGTCCGCTCCCGTGGTTATTGTGTCTCCGGCGGATACTCTTGTGCCGGGCCCGGCATCCTGCGAGGTGCCGCCGCCCGTCACCGTCACGGTGCCTTCCGCGTAAACGACCTGGCCGTCCAACGCCATGACGGCGGGGGGGATTGCGAGGCTGCAGAGGATGAAGACTCCGAGAGAGAAACGGCGGACCGCGCCCATAGTCGCCTCCTGTGCCTCGAATATACTCAAGCAGGGCGGCGGTCGGGTCAAAAGGGGGTCGATGCGGAGTGGAGCAGCGACGTCTGCCCGATCAGGTTTTCGGCTGACCTCGAAGTCTCGGGATCAGCATGGGGACAGTCCTTCTATATGCATCGTATTCGTCGCCGCCGAACTCTCTCATGAGCTCGACCTCCTCTTTGCGCGCGAAGGCATACAACATCATGAATATCAAGAGCGTGGCAATCAATGAGTATGTACCCGACATAAGCACAGAGAATCCGACGTGCATGAGCAAAAATCCCAGATACTGCGGGTGGCGAACCCGGGCGTAAATGCCCGTCGTAACCACGCGCTCCGGGTGGTGCGCTTCAGACACCTTCCTCGTCAAGTCCGAGACCGACCGTGACAACAGAATGAGGCCGAAGAACAGAAACGGCACGAACAGCACGAAATGCAGCGCGGGAATGGCGAAGCCGATGCCGGGAACCGCGAGGGACACGCGGCTGAGTATCGGAATGGTGAAACGCGGTTGCGGCGAAAACCACAGACCGATGAGAGAAGCGAAGAGCATGTAGGCCGACATGCGACCGCAGACCTCACTGATCCTGACGCCCTTGATCATTCCATGTTTCTGTTCCAGTCTCCCATGCTCGACCGAAATGAAGTGAATCGGTATCGCCATGATCGCACACAATACGAATACGAAGAACAACCAGCTCACGATGATCCCCTTTGAGGGTTCGCCTTGATCCTGGGGAAGAACATGGCTACGGCTTTCTGGTAGTCCTCGTATTCTCTTCCGAAGGATCTGATCAATTCCTTCTCCTCTTTCTTCGCGATATAAATGTCGAATGTGACAAAGATGGGGATGACGGCGAGTGCAAACAGCCCCGACATGAGGATGCTCATCCCGATGTGCAGGACCGCGCCGCCCGCGTTCTGAGGGTGTCGCAGCCTTGAGAAGACGCCGGTTCGGATGACCCTGTCCGGTCTCTTGTGTTCTACGCTTATTTCATTGCCCATCGTCTTGAGTGCACTGAGAATCAGCCACAGCCCGACGACAATGAAGGGGAAGGATAACAGCGCATGGAAGAGGCTGATCGAGTAGTGCACAACCGGGACCTGAAGTGTGTAGCTCACCAGCACCGGTAGATAGAACCGCGGCTGCGGAAGGAACCATATTGCCAGGAGGAAGAGCATTTCCAGATCGACGGCCACTGCGCTGACGTTCTTTGTGAACCGTTCCGCCCTATCCCTCCCAAGCCTCTTCTCCAAGATCGAGTACTCAATAGATCGAGAATGCAGAAACCCCGCAATGACGCCGACGACCACACAGATTCCAAGCAGAACGAATTGAATTGACATGTCTTCACCTCGAGCCTTTGTTCTTCCGGCCCGATCGCGCAGTATCGACAAGCAACGCTTCCATCGCCTTGAGGTACGCATCGAACTCGAGTCGGCCTCGTTTCGTCAGGCGATACACGGTCTGGGCCTTCATCCCGGCGACTTCCTTCCTCTTCTCGAGGTAGCCGCTCTCGATCAATCGCTCAAGGTGCGCGTATGCGGTCCCGTCGGTTGCGCCGATCCGCTCCCGCAGAGAAGTAAAGGCCGCATACTCATCGCGATACAGCAGCGCGACAATGGCAAGGCGGGACTTCTCGAAGAAGACCCCGTCGAAGCCAGAGAAAAGGTCAGACACGATGCCGCCTCTGGGCCACCAGCACGTGAAATCCGGATACTGCGTACAGGGCGGCGGCGAACGAGCCTGCGATGACGAACGGTGTGAGTCCCCTTGCACGCGCGAGCTCGAAGAGCAGGCCGGCGGCGACCGCGATGAAGGTTTCGATAAAGAGGGACGTGTACGAAATCTGGGCGAAAAAAACGAGCGGGAGGGCACTGAGAAGCATCGCAACGCCAGGCGTGAGCGCGACGAACGCAAGGCGCATGACGACGACAAAAAGAACCACCGAAGTGGCGATGCAGGCGAGGATGGCGTTTCCTACGCGCCGATTGAACAGCGCGAACTCTTCCTTCCCCACTTTGATCGAGAACGAGACGGTTTCAGTAATCGCACCAAGAACGAGAATCGGAAACCAAATCCATAGCAGTAGGCTCCGGACGTCGATGCCGTCGGTTCGGTACAGCACATAGTGGATCACGGTTCCTGCCCCGACCAACAGCGCCCATACGAAAAAGGCCCACGGGTAGATCAACGGGAGATCGTTGCTCTCGGCGAGCAACTTCCGGACCGCGCGAATGTCCTCTACCCTTTTGTCGAGATTCTGTTCGCCCTCATCAGCCATCGTCTACGCTCCTTTGCCCAGCCCTATGCTTTAGCATCTAAAGAGACTTTAGTTTGCAAAGTTAGCCTTGTCAAGGAACTGCGCCAAGGACCGGTGGGTCTCACTACGGTAATGAGCAGAGCGGGAATCGGACAGGTTAATAGTGCGGGTCGGGATGAGGGTAACTGCGCCGCAGTTTTGGTTGTCTTTTCGTTCGCAAAGAGATCATCTCTTGAGAAGAGTGTTAAGGAGGCCTTAAAGGTGAAAATCATTTTCAGGTTCATAGTCGTCGTGCTCATCGCTTGTTGTTTGTCCTGTGGTCTTCCTTCCTCCCCGGCTTCGCCCCGGTCGTGGCTCGATATCGTCGAACACGCCCGTCGGGCGCAAAACGCACACAACATGCAAAGTTGGAAGTTGACTCCATCGCCCGAAGATCCAAACGCGCTCTGGATCTGGCTCGATTCCGGCCGGCTCCTTCCCCAGACCGATCCTCCGTCGCGCCAGTTGTTGATCTCAGTGGGGTGTTTTCTGGCAGCGGCAGAGGACGCGGCTGCCGCTCGGGGCTTGAAGCTGTCCTGGAACCTGTTCCCAAAGGGCGCCTGGAACCCCGCCAGGCCGGCGGATGCTCCCGTGGCCGCCATGTCGAAAGCTCCAGACCCACAGGCGTCGGCGCAGGAAAAGCTGGATGCGTTGTCGTCGGCAACGGTGAAGTACGGAGTCGTCCCACTTGTTTTTTCGAAGGATTTCTTTGATTCACAGGAAACCCGCTATTCAGGGGGAGGGATCCGGTTCACATGGATCCTGGAGCCGGGACGGCTTGAAAAAATCAAGAGGATCGTCAGCGATGCGTATGCTCTCGAGATGTCGCTTCCTCGAACGCTGGACGAAAGCTACTTGAACACGCGGTTCAACGGTAACCAGAGGCGGATGAAGCCTTGGGGCATCACCCTGCTGCCGAACTTCCCCGCTTGGGCTATCCCCCTGGTCGACGTTTGGGAAACGCTCTTTCCCGAGTCACGGCAAGATTACGCGAAGTCTTCTATGAAGCTCTTTTCTTCCGCGGTTGATTCTTCGAAAGCCATCTTGGTGGTGGCGACCCAGGGAAACACCCCAGAGCTTCAAGTTCGTACTGGAGTTCCCTTGCAAAGGCTTTGGATGGAGGTGGTGTTTGCAGGCGGAAGTCTGCTGCCACTTTCCCAGGCGTTGCAGGAGTATCCCGAGATGAGGGAGCTTCGCAGTGCGATCCACCGGGAAGCCTCCCAACCAGGTGAGACGATTCAGATGCTTCTTTCGCTGGGAAAGCCAAAAGGCGGATTCCTTCGTTCTCCGCGGATTCCTGCAAGTGAGTTATTCGCCCCGAAGGTGCAGAAGTAGACGGTACCCCATTATGGGCAAGCTGCCTTTATTTGGAAATTGAATGGATCCGTGGTACAGGGTTTCTCAGACACCGTCTTTATGGTTTTCAAGATCATCGTGGCTCAAAATCATTTTGCAAGGCTGGAACTCGTCGGACTGGCTTGCTCACAGAGATTCTCCACGGGTTCGAAGGGCGCGAGCCATGATGCCGTGGCGTCACTGCTCGAAGCGACCGCCTCGACGATCACTTGTTTCGAGGGAGTCTATGACAAAGAAACTTCGCAATCCGCGCTAAAATCCAAGATGCTTGCGGTACTTCAACGCGCGATCCTGTATATGGCACCTGTTGTTAGGAAGAAGCAAGAGTTTGAGGAGATGACAATTGGAAAAAGAGGAGTAATGTCAGGTTTCTACACTCTTCCTTCGGAGCTAGTAATAAAAGCGGAGGGCAATCCGCGTTAACCACCGTCTCGCGGATGACCAGCATGCGGTTGCAGGAGACAGAAGGCGGCTTATCGGTACAGCTCGATCAAAGCAGTCTCAGAGTCGCTATGCAAATAGGCATTTCCGCAATGGTCATCAAAGTCGGTTGCTGCATCGAGTCGCAATAACCGTGCCATCCGAAGTTATGGTAACATCAGCTGCAGGGCTGTCAACGAGCCTACGAATTCCGCTGTTGCAGTTACTCCTTCGTGAAAGGCCCGTCCCCGCTGCCCGGTGTGGCGTAGCCATCCTGGCTGAAAGTGATGTACATCTGGTCTCCGCTCTGGTCCCCGCTGATGCTGTACATCACGTACACCTGTGCTCCGACGGAAATGTATGGGGGATATCTTAATCCCGAAACCGAAGTGATTTGGATCAGGATGTGGTTCTCATTTTCGTCGACCGAAACGTAGCTGAAATTGAACGTGTAGATGCCGAAACCGGCGGTGTAGGTCCCACCGTTTGAGTTGAAATCCCATGACTGAAACACCGGCCCCCCCGTCCACGATCCCTCGAAGTCATAAGTCGGACCTACGTTACTTGGGCAGCCTACAAGCGCCACAGTCGCAGGGGCCAACAGGATCAAGCCAAGCCGCAACCATATTCGTTTCCTCATCGTCTTCGCAATTTACCAATCGCAAAACAGATAGACAAGGAAACTCGCCCTTTTCTCCGAGAGAAAGCCGGCGCCAAGTAGACATCTCACCCGTTATGGGGGTTGAGTCCCCCGTTGGCCCAAGCGCCACACCTCTGGCGGGGACCACGCTAAAGGAGGTACCCCCAGGTCTGCAAAAGGTCGCCGTCGCGGTGCCAGCGCTCTCCGATGTCGGTTCGATAGAACATGTTGGGGATGATGATGTTCTTCACCCGGTTGTAGGCTTCCTTGCGGGCGTCATCCATGGTGGACCCGGAGCCGGTGACCACGAGCGCGTAGCCGGAGTTACCGGCCAGCCGCCAGTCACCGTCCACCAATCGCACGTCGCAGGGGTGAATCCCGCCATTCACCGGTTTCCTGAAAATCACAACGGCATCCTCCGAGAACTTCCTGAACGCTTCGGGGTCCACGAACGGGAACGGCGGAACGGCAATCACGACGCATATCTGGAAGCCTTTCTTGGTGCGTACCGTGATGCCCTGCCCGCGCGCCATGGCGGCAAGAACGTCAGACCAGCGTGAGAGCATCCCCTCGATCTGCAGGTTGATGGTGGGATATCCGAACCTGCAGGTAAACTCCAGCGGGTAGATCCCGCGCGAGTTGGCGATGCAGTTGATGTCGATGTACCCGGTGTACTTCACGGCTGCAAGGCGGTCCTTCATTTTCAGAAGCGTCTGCTGGAACAGCGTGCTCGAGCCGTGCCAGAAGCCCTGACGTGCCCATCTCACCGGTCTGCGGCCCAATGTCGTCGTTGAACATCCGCTTGTGCTCGAAGTTGACGAACACCGGCTGGAGGAACTCCTTGCCGTTGAAGAAGGCCCCTACCGCCACCTCGACTCCGGATGCGTACTTCTGAAGCTGGAAGTTTTTGATCTTCCCGGCCCAGCCGTTCCTGTAATGCTCGAGCATGGTGAGCACGTCCAGGCCGTCCTCCTCCTGCCCCACGAAGGACAGCACCTTTTCGTTCTGGGCGCGGCCGCTGGGCTTCACGACGTAGCGGCCGGGGTTGCCCTTGATGAAGCTGATGGCGGCATCGAAGGAATCAAACTCCCAGCGTGGCAGCGTGGTGATGCCGGCCGCCTTCATCTCCTCCTGTCCGAAGTCCCGGTCCATCTCCAGCTTGTCCGTGTACGGCGTGCCGCCGATGACCGTCTTGCCTTCTGCTCGCAGCTTGTCGGCCAGGCTGCCGAACTCGCAGTCGTCGAAGACGATGACATCCGCCCAGTCCTTGCACTCCTCCCACTTGTCCACTTTCTCCACGAAGCCGTCCGCCACGTCCCTCTCCGACTTCAGGGCGATGTGGTACAGGACTTCCTGTCCCTCCTTCTTCACTTCCCACGCCAGGTCGTGGATCAGGCCGTACTTCGAGATGAAGAGGAATCTCTGGCGCTTCGGGCCGCCCGGAAGGACCGTGGGAGCGATGGCGGCGGGCAGCGAAGCCGGAGCCGCCGGTTCCCCGTGGACCGAGGATTGCGGGGAAGGGGGTTGCGTCGGGGATGCCGGAGAGGGTGGGGGAGGAACCGGCGGCGCTTCCGCGGGGGACGCCGAGGTCGAAGAGGGTTGGCCCCCGGCGCTCGCGGATTCGGCCGAGGCGCCGGCTGAGCCTGCGCCGTTGGCCTTCCCGCCATTCTTCCTGGCCGGGGTCTTTTCTTCAGCCATAGTGTGTAGCCAACATACGTCTGATGTGCGGCGGTCGGCAAGTATTCTGCGCAGGAAATTGAGTAAATTCTCGTGATGGCTTCACATTCGTTTCCTGCCATTGGAAACACGCGGCTCGCGGAGACCGAGGCTTCAGGCAATGAAGAGATTGCCCCCGGAATTTATCGCCTCACATTTCCGCGCACGAACGATTTCGTTCCTGGACAGACACTTGCGCTCACCACTGACCTCTCCATCCCCGCGAGGTACTATAGCATTGCGAGCGGCCGACATGACCCTGTGATCGAAATCCTCTATGATCTTGTGCCGGAAGGAACGCTGACGCCGCGGCTTGCCCGGCTTCGCCCGGGGGACAAGCTTCTTGCCTCGGAGGCGTTCGGATCGTTTATCGATGATGAAGACGCGTCGGTCTGGATTGCGGCGGGCACGGGCGTGGCTCCTTTTGCTTCCATGGCCCGATCCGGCATGCTGGCCGGCAAGTCTTTGGTCCATGGAAGCAGGACACTTGCAGGGCTCTACCTGCGCGGGTACTTTGCCTCGGTGCTGGGGGAAAGGTACGTGCCATGCTGCTCTGCCGAGACGGGGGAAGGGGTCTTCCCCGGAAGGACCACCGCGTGGCTGGCCAGCACAGACTTGCCTGCGGCGGGCAAATACCTTCTCTGCGGAAGCAGCGGGATGGTTGTGGGTGCCCGCGACATTCTCATAGGGCGGGGAGTGCCGTTCGAGCAAGTCATTTCGGAGATCTACTTCTGACGAGGAAGATACGGGGGATGATACTGAGGATGACTCTCGTGGAGGGGGTGATGCAAATGGCGAGATATCGAGGGGTTGAAAGGGATGGCTGAAAGCCTTTTCGGCGCCGCCATGACGGGCCTTGGCCGCGTGGCGGAAGAAGCCGGGTCTCCCACCCTACGCCGCCCGGCAGCTCAGCGATTGGCTGTACCGCAAGAACGCAGCGAGCTTCACGGAGATGCTCAACCTGCCGCGCCACGCGCGGGAATGGCTTTCCCATCGATACTCCATCGACACTCCGGGCCCGGTGAAAGCCACGGAATCCAAGGACGGAACGCGAAAGTACCTCTTCCCGGCGGCGCAGGGCGGCTTTGTGGAGGCGGCCTGGATCCCGGAAGGAAAACGCGCAACGCTCTGCCTTTCCGTCCAGGTCGGATGCAAGATGGGCTGCCTTTTCTGCATGACGGGGAAACAGGGGTTTCAGGGCCACCTCTCCGCGGGAGAGATCCTCAATCAGTATCGCAGCCTGCCGGAGCGGGATTCCGTGACCAACGTCGTGTACATGGGCATGGGTGAACCTATGGACAATTTGTCGAACGTGCTGGAAAGCCTTGAAGTGCTTTGCTCTCCTGACGGATACGGCCTCAGCCCGTCGCGCGTCACGGTCTCAACGGTCGGGCTCATTCCCGCGATGAAGGAGTTCCTGGAGCGAAGCCGCTGTCACCTCGCGGTGAGCATGCATACCCCCTTCGAAGAGGAACGGCGCAGGCTGATGCCCGTGGAGAACGTGTATCCCTTGAAGGAAGTCCTGGCAGTGCTGCGGGACCATCCCCTGGGCAGGCAGCGGCGGGTCTCCTTCGAGTACATCATGTTCAAGGGCGTCAACGACAGTGACCGTCATGCCCGCGAGGTTGCCAGGGTCCTGAGCGGCATCCGCTGCAGGGTCAACCTCATCCCGTTTCATCCCATCCCGGGAACTCCGCTCATCCCCAGCCCGCGGGAAACAATGGAGCGCTTCGAGCAGGAGTTGAAGCGTCGCGGCATCCTGACCACCATCCGCCAGTCACGCGGGTTGGACATATCCGCCGCCTGCGGGATGCTCTCCACGCGGGAGCTTGTGCGGTTGAGGGCAGAGGCGGAGTAAGCTGACCCGCCGGGAATCCGCGGAGCACGTCAGCGAATGATCTTCTTGACTTCCTGCGCAACGGCGCGCCCGAGGGCAAGATGCTCTTTTTCCTCGAGGTGTATTCCGTCAAGGTCGCTGGAGCGGATGATCTCCCCGGCGTCAAGAAAATGGCAGCCGCGCAGGCGCGCCGCTTCCCGGAAGTGCACTCCCCATCTCGAGTGATTTTTCAGCGCCTCCGGCGAACATGCCTTCGATACGCGGAAAGCCTGGCAAGAGGCGGCGGAGCCATGAGGAGCACTGAGGGGGCTGGCACCGTCTTTGCCCGCCCCGCTTGCCATGATGATGTCCACGAGCAACCCCGCTCCCGCGGCGATGTCAGAGGCATGAGCAGAGAACCGCATCTTCAGGTCATTCGTTCCCAGCATCACGACAACGAGGTCGAGCGGGGCATGGGATTGGAGCAGGACGGGGAGGTGGCGCTTGCCGACCTTGTCACCCTCGATCGGATCTTCCCATACCGTCGTACGCCCGTTCAGCCCTTCCTCGATGACGTGATAGTCGCTTCCGAGCTCCGCCTGGAGGACTCCGGTCCAACGGACGTTGGCGGGATACCTCTGTCCTGTTGTCGGGGAATATCCCCAGGTGTTCGAGTCCCCGAAGCACATTATCTCTTTCATGTTTTCAGTATACGAAAGGTATCACGCGCTTGCGCTCGCGGGGATAGTCCGGAAAAGTGTCCATGTACCAGACACGGTTGGCGTGCGCCCTCGGCACGAGGTTTGCCGCGGTGAAAAGGGCGAAAGCCAGGCCGGGCAGGGACCACGTTGCAAGCGCCCATCCCGTCCATTCGACGATCTCCCCGAAGTAATTGGGGCTGGCGACGTATTCGAACAAACCCCCTCGGGGGATCTTGTAGCCGCCGTCTCCGTTCTCCCGCAAGCCGCGCAGCTCGGCATCCGCTCTCACATGCGTCACGAAGCCGGCCACGAACAGCGCCATTCCCAGCCCCACGCGCGCTGCCGGGATGATGCCGCTGTTGGGAAGGAGTGAGAACCCTGTAAGGAAGTGACCGTTGGCATACCCGTTGAGAGAGTTGAACACCCCTGCAAAAAGGATCAAGAGGACCGGGAAGCGCTTTCCCGTGTCTTTCATGAGCAAGGGGAAGAGGCAGGTTCTGATAGATGTAGTGCATTTCCCACAAGCCCAGGAGGACGAGGGCGAGCGGGCTTGCCCTCCGTTCGTCGAAAAGCACGACTCCTGCTATCACAACCATGGCGGGCAGCTCCATGAGAAACCAGCTTGCCCGGGAAGCTATGGACGGACCCCATCCACTACGGAAATGCCGCCCATAGGGGGCCGTGATGAAATACAGCATGATGAAGACGAGCGGCGTTGCGGCAAAGATGACAAGGATCGCTACAGTATTCAGCATAGACTTCCTGAGTACTATAGCAAATACAGTAGGATCGAGCAACCCGACCGCAAGGCTCGTTGACCCCTGCGAAGTGCCGTGCCACCCTTGAGGTGATGATCGTCATAGATCACGCGACGTGCAGCGGCTGCGGCCAGTGCGTGAATGTCTGCCACGAACATTGCATGTCTCTCATGAACGGGAAGGTGGCGGTGGACCACGCCGTATGCAGCACCTGCACGCAGTGCATCGCCGTCTGTCCGCGCAAGGCGCTTTCCTGGGATGGCGTCCAGCCGCAGGAGTACGACCACGCCGCGTTGCCGTCGGCCGCCGCGCTGGACGAGCTGCTGAAAGAACGGCGCACGATCAGGGACTTCACGCCAGAGGGAGTGGATCGGACCACGCTCGAGGAGATCGTTTCTTGCGGCGCTGATGCGCCGACTCACAACTTTCATTTGCGCTGCATCGTCGTGGACCGGGCTGATATCATCGAGCTGTTCGACAAGGAAGCTTTCCTGTTCTCTCAGAGAGTGTACCGGCGCTTCTTCCAGCCGCCTTTGATGCGGAAGCTGGTTGCGCTTGCGCCCCAGCTCTACCGTGAGGAGTTTGCCAGGGCGCGGCCGAAGCTCGAGGCAGGGAGGCAGCGGGGCAAGGCGTTCAAGAGCAGGCCCGCCGCTTTGCTCTGTGTGATCGGGGACGCGAGAGTCCCTCTCTCACTTGAGAGCGCCCAGTACGCGCTCTACAACATGACGCTGTTCGCTCAGGTAAAAGGTCTGGGCTGCCAGAATCTCGTGGGCAACCAGATGGTCTTCAACAGGAGCAAGGCCATCAGGCTGCGGCTTCGTCTGGGGAAACACGAAAAAATACTCGCGATGATGGGAGTCGGTCATCCCGCCGTGACCTTCATGAACAAGGTCCTCGGGAAGCGAATGAAAGTGCAGTGGAACGAGGGTCAAAGCTCATGAAGAGTCTGGCGATTATAGCACACGCCATGGCGCGGCGTGAGGCTCCCGTCAGGCGTTCGATCTGCTTTCTGGAAAATGACTTAGAGAATGGAAGTTTTGGCGCGAGCGCCGCTCAGAACAAGCCCAACTGGCCGCCGGCGTCGAAGAGATTGTCGGTTGCAAGTCCGATGAAAGGGGCCAGTGATTCCACGATGGGGCGGATCTGCTTCTGCACATAGTGCTCGTAGTCAGGCGGCGCGGTGCGCCGCGACTCGGGCTGCGGGCCCTCGGTGGTCATTACGTAGCGGATGAGGCCGGACCGCTCCTCGGGGGGAAGCAGGGCCGCCGCGCGGGCGTGCGGCGGTGACGACTTCGTGTACGCTTCAACGGGCTTGCGAAGCGACTTCCGGTACACCAGCCCGGAGTCCAGCCTGCCCGCGCGGAGCTCACGGATGACGGAGCGCACGAGCTGGTCAACGGTTGTGACCGGTTCATCATGAAAGACGAGCGCCAGGAGGTCCCGCTGCAAGCCCTGGGCCAGGGGGGTCCAGTCATGGCGCACGGCTTCCAGCCCCACAATCTCAAGGGTGTCTTCTCCGGCTCCGTCCGCCGGGGCGCGGAGTCCCGCATACCCTTTTGCCCTCCCCCGGCTCTCACCTTCCTCTTCACCCTCGTCACCAGCCGCCGGACCGCGCATGGGCGGGAGGAAGAACTTCCGGTAGATCGCTTCGAACTCGAGCTCGAGCCGGGACTCCACCCCGTAGTCTTCACGCACATGACGCGCAAGGCTTTCATTCACGAACCGGGCAAGCTCCGCTCCGAGCTGCGGCAGTTGCTGGGCGGCTCCAGGCTCCGGCGCGTTCATCCGCACGAACAATGAATCCGTGTCTCCGTAAATGACTTCCAGTCCGCGCGCGGAAACGAGGTCCCGTGTCCAGTACAGGATGTGCTGTCCGAGGCTCGTGATTGCGCCCGCCAGAGCCGAGGCGGCAAACCGGCAGCCCGGCGTTCCCAAGACTCCGTAGAATGAGTTCATGACGATCTTATAGGCATACGTCGCCCTCGTGTTGCCGGCTCTCTTGGCCTGGTCCCTGCTTTCAAAGAACCTGTCCAGGATGCCCGGCAGGATTCCCGGTTCCCTGCGGAATGCCGCGCCGTTGGGAGCGGTGATCAGCCCTGATCCGGCGTGCGCGCCAGTCACCCGGGACAGCGGGTCGATGTTGAACGTCCTGATGATCGACGGGTAGAGGCTCTTGAAGTCGAACGCCAGGACGTTCTCGAAAAGCCCGGCGCGCGGAGTGATGATCCCCCCGCCGGCAACGCGATCCAGAGTGTCTTGATCCACGCCAAGGGTAGGTGCGACGATGCCCCTCCTGTGGAGATGCTCCATGTAGAGGAACTCGAAGGACGCCACGCTCATGGAGGTTTGCTCCAGCGAAGTCCCGATCAAAAGAGATTTCTCCAGCGCGAGCTGCAGGAGCCCTTCTTTTCTCAGGATGTCGATGACCAGCCGCGAGTCCTCCCTGCAGTACAGGCACAAGGCCGTTGGCTCTTCCCGATAAAGCCGCTCCACCGCCGCGGTTTTCGATTCTCCCGGTCTTTCCTCGATCCTCTTCCCGCGTCCCAGGACGCTCTGGGCCACCGTCTCGAGCCTGTAGTCCTCCAGTCCCATGCCCGGCAAAACGCACCAGCCACAACGCGTCAAGCACCTGGCGTCCGGGCACTATCGCCTTGCTTCGCTTCCATCGCGATGATCCCGTCTCCGTCTTCGCGGTCCAGGAATGACGCCTGGTCATCTGACCTGCCGATGTCGAAGCGGACGCCCAGCGCGGTGAACCTTCGCGTGAGCACCCGAAGGTCGAAGTCCACCACGTTCCAGCCGGTGATCACGTCGGGGTCCATCGCGATGATCCTCTCGCGAAGCCCGGCCAGCATCCCGGCCTCGTTGGGGAAGCTCCGCACGGACGGATCATCCGGCTTCCCGCCGCCCGATGCGTTGAAAAGCACTTCCGAGCTTTCCTCTCCGGCGGCGGGGTTCCAGAACGCAAGCGACACGGCGTAAACGGCCTGGGCGCGACGGTCGGTTTCTATGTCCAGCGAAAGAACGGACAGTGTAGGCTCCCACGAGCATGCGGCAAGGGTCGGGTCCTCGTAGATGCGCGCGACGCGGCGCCCCTCGCGCCACGCGGCATCGATGCAGATTGATCCGTGAGCCCCCAGCTCCATCAGAAGCTGGGTGGACAGCTTCACGTCCGCTTCGTAGGTTCGGATCCCCGCGCGGTGGAGGGCGTCCCGTAGTCTCTGGAGAGCGCCCTGGCCGGGCATTTCGACTCTTGCCAGGGAGGCGCCGTCCATTGAGCGGCGGTCGCCTTCCAGGATCTCGGCGCCCGGCCCTTCGGTTTTCGAGACTTCCCCGGCGCGTCCCGCGTCCTCCGCGCGCACGAAGAAGAAGGGCTTCCATCGCCTCTCGACCACGGCAAATGTCTCTCCGCCCTCGAGGCGTCCGAACAGGTGTATCTCCGTGCGGCCGGACCTTGTCTGCTCCTTTGCATGAACGATGTAGCCTTTGACCCGCGCCATGAGGTACGCCCGTCAGACGGGCGGGTTTTCGATGTAGCCCAGGACCGCGTCGAGGTTCTCCTGGGGATTCCCGTCCGTGTCGATCCTGAGGAACGGAAGCTCGGTGGGTTCGTAACGCTCACGGACGCGATGGTAGAGCTCCGGGCCGCGGTCTCCGGCGGGGTGGCCGCCCTGGTCCGCCGTAATTCGGGAAAGCGCGGTCTTCTCCGAGCAGACACACTCGATGATCCGCGCCGATTTGCCGCGAGCGGCGGCGGTCTCCGCGAACTCTTCCAGGCGGCGCGCGGAGGAAAGGGCCATGCCGTCGATGAGGACCGAGCTGTCGCGGGCAAGGAGGAAGCCGGCCATGGCGACGATCAGGTCGTCGACGAAAGCTTTCTCGTCATCGCCAAACGTCGGATTGGCGAAGATGGCGGTCCGAAGCGCATCCCTGCTCAGGACAAGAAAGTCGGGGCGGCGCTCCAGCAGGCTTCGCGCGAGATGGGTTTTCCCGGTTCCTGGAAGGCCCCTGAAGATTACGAGCATTGCGCGGGCTCTTCGGGGGAAGTACTCCCTGAGGCTGGTTGAGCTGTCAATATTGTTTGGGGACCTCCGGCGGCCCGGGCTTTTCCATGCTCATGACGAGCCCGCCGCCCTTGAACAACGTCACGCTTCCGGTGGACTGGGATACTACCACGGAAACGCTTGCCGTGAAGGCGCTCAAGGCGGCCGCGGCGGCGTGACGCGCCCCCAGACCCGACGGGAGGTTCACCGGGCTTTTCTCAGGACGAAGGAACGTGCCGGCGGACATGATGACACCGTCCCCCCGGATGATGAATGCGCCGTCAATGGTGGAGAACTCCTTGATCGTTTCCTCCAGGCTCGGGTCCAGGATGTTCTTTTCCTCTTCGCGATACCCGTGAAACGGATTGATCACCATCTGCCGGGAGTACTGGAGGACCCGCGGATAATCGCCGATCACGAACGCGGTGCCAACGGGTCGGCCTTCTCGGCCTTCGCGGGAGATGTCGGTGGCGATCTGCAGCACTTTCTCAAGCACCTGCGGCTCCACGTCCCCCAGCGGCGTGTCCGAGGGACGGGACAGCATGGTCGGAAACTCCCTCCCCAGGTCGATCACGAGCAGCGTGTCGAGGGCTCCTGAGTTGGGAACGCCGGAGAGGCTTATGACGGAGTCCCCGCGAGCCAGGAGCCCCCGGGAAACCGCGAACAACAGGGCAAGCTCCACCTGGTCGGACCTGTCGAGAGTGGGGAACGGGACCTGCAGGACGTGGGAGACTTTCACGACGTCCAGCAGGAACTCGGTCTTCGTGGAGGTTACGAGGATCAGCTCGACGGCGGAGGGGATGTCCTCGATGAACTTCAAGTTGCCCACCGCGTCCCCGTGGAGAAGGATGGCGCGCGCCTTTACTTCCTCCGCAACGGACAGCGCATGGGCGAACAGGAGCCGCGAAAGCCGAAGCTTCGGCGTTGACGCGGTCTTGCCGGCCTCCTCGACGCGCCCGTGGGAAATGAGCAGGCGGAAAGTTTCTTCGGGCGTGCGCGCGGTGAGGATGAGCTGGGTCAAGGCCCGGTCGCGAAGCGTGCGCGCTATTTCGGCCAGGAGCATGACATGCTGGTCGGGGTCTTTCTCCCCGCTCACGATCACGAAGATCAAGTTGACGGGGTTGCCGTCGCTCGAATCCCACGCGACCCCTTTGCGGCTTCTGCCCACCGCAAGGGCAATCCCGTCCCAATCCGGGAGCCGAGCGTGCGGGATGGCGATCCCCGGGGCAATCCACGAGCTCACCATTCTTTCCCGCTGCAGCACCGCGCGGTTCACCGTGTCCGCGTCCACGTTTGCCATCCCGATGGATGCCGCGAGCACGGCTGACAGCTCACGGATGGCGCCGTCTTTTGCCCGACTGCGCAGGGTCCGAATGAGGTCGGGGGCAAGGTAACGTGAGAGCAGCGGCATGGCAGCTTCCGTCCCAATTATAATGGGAACGATCCGGCTTTGCCATTGAGATTGTGAGCATGGCCGGCGATGCGTTGAAGAAAGAGGCCTGGATCAGTATTATATAAGGAAGGAGCAGCATACATGCCCGCCTCTCGAGACCCCTCCGGTGTCTTCCAGGAGGATGCCGGTGTCCAGCAAAAACCGCGCCTTCAGGAGCCGAAGCTGTACCGTGTGCTCCTGCACAATGACAACTACACGACTATGGACTTCGTCGTGAAAGTCATCGTCGCCGTTTTCCACAAACCGGCGGCGGAGGCAACGAAAATCATGCTGGATGTCCATCAGAAGGGGCACGGAGTGGTGGGAGTCTATACGTACGATATTGCGCTGACCAAGGTTTCGCAGGTGCATGAGATGGCGCGTCAGAGCGAGTATCCCCTGCGGGCGAGCTGCGAAGAGGCATAGATGGAGATTTCCGCGGAGCTGAACCATGTCATTCTTGCCGCGTACCGCGAGGCGGAGTCGCGACACCATGAGTACCTGACCCCTGAGCACGTCCTGTACGCTTCCCTGTTCTTCGACCGGGGGCGCCAGATCATCATTTCCTGCGGGGGGAATGTGGATTCCCTTTCAAAGGACCTCGAGGAATATTTCCGCACCCGGGTCCCCGTGGTGGAGAGCTCCAAGCCCATCCAGTCCGCGGGTTTCCAATCCATCATGGAAAACGCCATTCTTCACAGCGCCTCCGCGGAAAAAGAATCCGTGGAGATCGATGAGATCCTCGTGTCCATGCTGGAGGAGAAAGAGTCCTACGCGGCTCATTTCCTCGCCAACCAGGGGATCGACCGCCTGGCCCTTCTCACCTACATCTCGCACGGAGTGACTGTCTTCCCGGACGCGGGGACCGCTGCGGAGGAAGACGAGGAGGCGGAGGAAAACCCCGAGGAGAAGGCGCAGACGCGGGAGGAGAGGAGGGCGGCCCGGGCCCTTGCCGCGTATACCGTTGACCTCACGGAAAAGGCGCGCTCGGGAGGGATTGACCCGCTGATCGGCAGGGAAGAGATACTGCAGCGCACCATCCAGGTCCTCAGCCGCAGGCTCAAGAACAACCCCATCCACGTCGGGGAACCCGGCGTGGGCAAGACGGCCATCACCGAAGGCCTTGCGCAGATGATCGTGGACGGAAAAGTGCCGCGGGCGCTTCGGGAATCCCGCATCTATGCCCTGGACCTCGGGGCCCTCCTTGCCGGCACGAAGTTCCGGGGGGATTTCGAGGAGAGGCTGAAGAAGGTCATCAAGGAGCTGGAGAAACAAGAACACGCAATACTGTTCATCGATGAGATCCACACGGTGGTCGGCGCCGGCTCCGTGTCCGGCGGCTCCATGGACGCCTCCAACCTCCTCAAGCCGGTGCTGACCTCGGGGAAGCTGCGCTGCATTGGCTCCACCACGTACGAGGATTACCGCAAGTTCTTCGACAAGGACCGCGCGCTTTCGCGCAGGTTCCAGAAGATCGAGGTGCCCGAGCCCACCGTGGAACAGACCGAGCTGATCCTGCGCGGCCTGCAGGACAAGTACGAAAGCTATCACGGGGTTCACTACGAAGAAGGAGCGGTGAAAGCGGCGGCGGAGCTTTCCGCCAAGTACATCAATGACCGCCACCTCCCTGACAAAGCTATCGACGTGCTGGATGAGGCGGGGGCCTGGGTTCGGATCTACGGAGAAGAGGGAGCGCCCGACCCGCGGCCTGTGGAAACGAAAGTGATAGAGCAGGTGGTTGCGCGCATTGCGCGCGTGCCGGCCGCCAGCGTCTCAAGCGGCGAGCGGATGCGCCTCAAGGACCTCGACGTCCGCCTCAAGACACAGATCTTCGGACAGGACCACGCCGTTGACCTCGTTGTACGCGCAATCCGCAAGTCCCGCGCGGGCTTTGGGGAGCGGGACAAACCCGTTGCCTCGCTCCTGTTCGTAGGTCCAACCGGCGTGGGAAAGACGGAGCTGGCTCGTCAGCTTGCCGAGACCCTCGGAGTGAGCCTCCTGAGGTTCGACATGAGCGAGTACCAGGAGAAGCACACTGTCTCCCGTCTCATCGGCGCGCCTCCCGGCTACGTGGGCTACGATGACGGGGGCCTCCTCACGGATGCCATCCGCAAGAACCCGCACGCCGTGCTTCTCCTCGACGAGATCGAGAAGGCGCATCAGGACATCTACAACATGCTCCTGCAGATCATGGACTATGCCACGCTCACGGACAACAATGGCAAGAAGGCGGATTTCCGCAACGTCGTGCTCATCATGACCTCCAACGCCGGCGCCCGGGAGATCGGCAAGCCTCTGGTCGGCTTCGGGGAGCGGCTGGTCCGTGAGGACGCGCTGTTCGACGCCGTGGAGCGCACGTTTGCCCCTGAGTTCAGAAACCGCCTGGATGCCGTCGTGAAGTTCAACAACCTGGAGCACGCCGTCGTGCTGCAGATCGTGGACAAGGCCATCAGCCAGTTCCAGGCCGAGCTTGTGGTGAAGAACGTGACCCTCGAGGTGACGCCGGCCTGCCGGGACTGGCTGGCCCGCGCGGGATACTCGGAGGAGTTCGGCGCGCGGGAAATTGCCCGTCTGGTGTCATCCAAGATCAAGGACTTCTTCGTGGACGAGGTCCTCTTCGGGCGCCTGGCCGCGGGCGGGAAAGCCCGCGCGGACGCACGTGGGGACGACATAGCAATCGAGGTGTTGGACTAGGCTTGGGCATCTTCCGCGCGGAAGTCAGCGGCAAGCTCCCGTGCCGCGGCCAGGCGGCGCAGGTATTCCACCCGCGGTATCTCCACCGCGCCCATGGATGCGAGGTGCCGTGTCATGAGCTGCACATCGAAAAGCGTGAACCCTGAAGCGGCAAGTCGTTCCGCCATCGCCACAAGAGCCACTTTCGAGGCATCAGGGAGAGCGGAAAACATGGATTCCCCCGCAAAGAAGCCGCCAATGGAGACCCCGTAGAGGCCTCCCGCCAGCTTGCCGCCCCGCCAGACTTCGACCGAGTGAGCGTGGCCCAGCTCATGAAGCCGGGTGTATGCCGAAATGAACTGCGGGCTGATCCATGTTTCTTCCCGTCCCGGACGCGGCTCGGCGCAACCCTCCATGACTTTGCGAAACTCGTGATCGAACGTCATCCTGAAGTAGCCCCCACGGATGAGCTTGCGAAGGCTGCGGGACACGTGCACTCCATCCAGCGGGATGATGGCGCGGGGATCCGGAGACCACCACGTGATGGGATGGGTTGTCCAGGGGAAAATGCCATTGCGGTAGGCGAGCAGAAGCGTGCCGGGAGAGAGGTCTCCGCCGACGGCCAGGAAGCCGTCTTCATCGGCCTTGCTGGCGTGGGGGAAGCGGAACCGGGAGGTCAGCTCGCGGCTTCCCTGGCTATAATCCGGCTTTCCTGAGGGCGTCATCGGGATTTGCGCCGTCATGGATCACGGCTTTGAAAGCCTTGATGGAGGCGGTGATATTCTCGAATCCCCAGACGTTGCGGCCGATCACGGCGCCACGGGCCCCGCTTTTTACAACGTCGGAAGCCATGCACAGCGCGGCGCGCAGGTCTTCCGCCTTGGGACCTCCGGCGGCAACGACGCGGACGGGACTCTCCGAGACGATCTGTCGATACGCGGCAACCTCGCCGCAGTACGGCACCTTGATCACGTCGACGCCCAGCTCAGCGGCGCAGCGCACGGCCCACGCAACGTCCTCCGGGGCAAACGATATGCGCTGCTTTCCTTCCGAGACGACGCGCGGGTACACGTGACAGACAACCGGCATCTCGAAGCGCGCGGCCATGCGCACGCAGTCCGCCACTTTCTGCAGGTGGCGAAACTCGGTTGCCCCCCGGACGAAGCAGACGACGGCGAACGCATCCGCCCCCATGATGACGGCATCTTCCGGCGTCACTGACTGCGCCATGTCGGCGTCATCCACGCGCAGGAGGGAGCTCTGCAGGATGAGGGGGATGGACCCCGCATAGTCCTGCCACACCGAGCGGGCCCAGCCGATGTGCATGGTCACGGCGTCCGGCCGGCCTTTCGCGACGGCCTTCAGGGTGGCGGGCACATCACGCAGCCCTTCCGGAAGCCCGTCCTGGTAGGTGATGAAATGGTCGATTGCCACGGAGCACAGCCGCCCCGAGGAGTGGGAGAAGAGCCTGTTGAGCCGAACGAGTTTGCCGGTGTTCATGGTCGGGAAGAATCATAGAAATTAATGGGAATCGTGTACAGCTCATGCCGCCACGCGTGGCGCGCGGCCGCGCCATGCGCGACCCCTTGTCCCATCGCCCTGCGCCGGACTACGGTAGCCGTCATGAAGGGGTCCTTCGCCAGCGACTCGCTTCTCCTCCTTACCTCCTTGATCTGGGGGCTCGCCTTCGTTGCCCAGCGCATGGGCATGGAGCACGTGGGCCCGTTCACCTACAATGCGGTGCGGTTCGCCCTCGGCTCCCTTTCCCTTCTGCCTGTCCTTGCCGTGAGCAGGAGGCGGGCTCCTTTCCCGTCAGCCGCGCCGTCCCTGCGCCCGCTGCCCGTGGGCGTCCTTGCCGGCGTCATCCTCTTTGGCGGTGCTTCGCTGCAGCAGATCGGCCTGGTCTTCACCAGCGCAGGCAAGGCGGGCTTCATTACGGGGCTCTACGTCGTGCTCGTGCCGCTTGCGGGCCTTCTCTGGGGACAGCGCGCCGCGTGGACCGCATGGGCGGGCGCCCTGGCCTGCGTGGCCGGCCTTTTCCTGCTGAGCTTCAACGAGAGGTTCGGCATCGAGAAAGGTGATCTTCTCGTGCTCCTGGGGGCTTTCTTCTGGGCTGCGCACGTGCAGCTGATCGGGTGGATTTCGCCCAGGACAAACCCCGTGAAGCTCGCCTCCATCCAGTTTGCCACCTGCGCGGCTTTGAGCGCCGGCGCGGCACTCATCGCTGAGCGCCCGTCCCTGGAGGGCATACGAGGAGCCGCGGGACCGATTCTTTACGGCGGGCTCCTGTCGGTTGGAGTCGCATACACTCTTCAAGTGGTGGCGCAGCGCAGGGCAAAGCCCGCGCACGCCGCCATCCTCCTGTCCATGGAGAGCGTCTTTGCGGCTTTGGGGGGGAGCGTCCTCCTGGGAGAGAGGCTCGGAGCCCGCGGCGCTGCCGGCTGCTCGTTCATTTTCGCGGGGATGATGATCGCGCAACTTCCCGCCTTCCTGCGCGGCATGGCGCACGGCGGGGCGGCGGGAGGCGGTACGGGGGATGGCGGTACGGCGCACGGCGGGGCGGCGCGGGGCGGCGCCGCACGATGAGCGAAGATATCCTGGGCAGGGTCGCCGCAGTCCTCAAGAGCATTCCCGGTGTCGAACGCGTGGCAGCCCTGAACGCGGCTCAGAAACGAAAGGTCGTCGAGCTCGAGTCGCTCCACGAAAGGCGCCTCGCCCTGCCGGTGAGGAACCTCGGGGTCGACCTCATGGGGAAAAAGGAGGCATGTTTCGCCTTGCTGAAGACGGCTGTCTTCCGCGCTCCGCCGGCCCCCACAGTCTATATGGTTGAAGACGGAGTGAATGCGGACCAGCCGGGCGCCAGGAGCGCCGGCCGCGCGCTCACCATCGCCGGGAAGCGGTACACGATCGTGGGTGAGGAGGTGACGGACGGCGCGGGAAAGTACTCGGAGTCCGTCATCCCGCTGGAGGGCTCTTTCGTGATGTTCCCCGAGCGCAGGAGCGGGCCCCGAGTGCCGTGCTTCTTCCTCCTTCCGCCGTTGCCTTTTCCCGAGCTTGAGCCCGTGCGTGTCGAGCTCGGCCTGCGGGAGGTCATTTCCATCAGCCCATCCCTGGTTTCGGATGCCTTCCTGCGGGAGACGTTCGGATTCCCGCCGTCAAACAGCCTTGCCACACTGCTCGTGGGTTTCGACTTTCGCTCTCCTTGATGAAACCTTCGCTTCGGGGTATTTTCCTTCACAAGCGATGAGCCCTGAAGCAAAGAAACGAACGGGGAAGTTGGCTCTGCTCAGCAGAGCGGGATTGTTCACACAGCTCATCGAGGCTGAGCTGCGGACCATCTCCCGCTACAGCGGATACCGGTCCTTTGCGCAGGGGGAACAGATCTTCCCCGAGGGGAGCCACCGCCAGGAGCTGTACCTGATCAAAAACGGCTCCGTGGTGATACGCCGGCTGGTGGAAGGCGGCAGCGGTGAGGCGCAGGACATAGCCCGATTCGTGGCGGGGGAGGTGTTCGGGGAGATGGACCTCCTGGACACGGCGCCGCGCAGCGCGTCGGCCATCGCGGAAGAGCCCACGACACTGCTCGTGTTCCCTGACGAGGTGCCGTTCCAGGACCTGCTGGAAAAGCACCCGCTCGTTTTCGCGCGGATCCTCCGCAAGCTCCTGGGGGAGATCGCGGGCCGCATCCGGGCCATCGACCGGCTGGTCTCCGAAAAAGCGCCCTGGATCGAGGAGCTGAAGCGGCAGCTCCTCCGGGACAAGCTCAGCGGGCTGTATAACAGGGCTTACCTGGAGGAGGAGCTGCCCCGGCTCATGGCGGCCGGACGTCCCGTGAGCCTTCTCGTGGTGAAGCCTGACAATTTCAAGACCATCAACGACACCTGCGGCCACGACGCCGGGGACAGGACGCTCGTCCTGATTGCCGAAGCCCTGAAATCCTGCCTGATGGAAGGGGACCTCGGCGTGCGCTACCGTGGGGACGAATACTGCGCGGTGCTCCCGGGACGCCCCGTTCCTGACGCGGTACGGATCGCGGAGTGCGTCCGCACGGCCGTCGGCAGGGTCGATGTATCCGAGGTCACCGGCGGGGCCGTCACGTCCCTGCCCGCGAGCGTCGGCGCGTGCACCTGGCCGGACTCGGCCGCTGATGCCAAGAGCCTTGTCGGGACGAGCTTCCAGAGGATGATGAAGGCACGGGAAGGCGGGGGCAACCGCGTCCTGGGAGACAACGCCTGATGGAAGCCATTGCCCGCGCTTTCCTGGAACAGGTCGGGGTGTTCTCCCTTCTTTCCCATAACGAGGTCGAGCGCGTGACGACGCATCTCGCCTCGGTTGAGCTGGCGGAGGGACAGACCCTTTTCCGGGAGGGAGAGGCAGGCAAGGAGCTGTACATCCTGGCCGAGGGGAAAGTCGCCATCAGCATCAGGATCCCGGACGGCGCGGAGCAGCAGATAGCTCAGTTCTCCCCCGGAGATTTTTTCGGCGAGATGTCCATTTTCGACAACGCCCCCCGCTCGGCAACCTGCCGGGCCCTCACGCGGAGCGTGGTTTTCAGCCTTTCCAAGGACGCATTCTCCGACATCATCACCCAGCATCCCCGGATTGCCCTGAAGCTCATGTACCGGATGCTCAACGTGACCACGCAACGCCTCAGGGACACCAGCCAGTTCGTCTCCGAGATGGTGCTCTGGGGGGAAAGCGCCCGCAAACGGGCAATCACCGATGAGCTCACCGGCGTCTACAACAGGCGTTTCCTGGAGGACTCCCTGGGGGGCTACGTGTCGGAAGCCGGGGAAAAGGGCGCGCCGCTTTCCCTCGTCATGCTTGACCTCGACCACTTCCGGGCCATCAACGAGCGCTATGGCAACCAGAAGGGGGATGAGACCATCAAATCCGCCTCCGCCGTATTCCGCGCAATTCTCAAGGACAAAGGGATCATAGCGCGCTACGGAGGGGACGAGTTCGTCATCATCATGCCGAACACCGGCTCGGCTGAGGCCACTGCTCTCATGAGCAGCGTGTGCAACGAAGTGGCCCGGCTTGAGGTCCTCAAGGACGCCACGGGCCGCGTTACCCAGGTCACCTCCAGCATGGGAGTGGCCTCCTTCCCCGAGCATGCCGCGGAGGTGGCCACATTGCGGGCCGCCGCCGACGCCGCGCTGTACAGGGCCAAGGAGGGAGGGCGCAACAGGGCCGTCTGTGCTTCCGCGCCGCGCCGGGGCGGACCCAAGACGCCAATCCATGGAATCCGTCAGAAGAACATCATCATCGCCAATATCATCGAGGCGCTGGTGGACAAGAAGCGTTTCCTCATCCTCGGACATCACAGCCCGGATGACGATTGCATCTCCTCCATGGTCTCCCTCGCGCTCATCCTCCACATGTTCTACAAGGAGGTCTTCCTTTATTTCGGGGGGCAGCTGCACGAACGGTTCCATTACCTCCTGGAGATATGCCGCTACAACTCCATCCCCATTCTCAAGTCCGGTGATCCGGCGCCAAACGGCGTGGAGGCGGTTGCGCTGTGCGACACGCCGAAGCCCGAGATGATCGACGCCAGCCCCGCGCTTCGGGCGGTGATCGCGGATCCGGGGGTGCTGCGCATCGAGATAGACCACCACATGGGGGGAGACAGCGGATACTTCGCTGACGAGGGGTATCGGCTGGTCACGGAAGCTTCATCAGCCAGCGAGCTGGTTGGGCATATCCTCCTCAAGCTCCAGGGCCGCCAGGACCTCCTGGACCGTCACCAGGTGACGGAGCTTTTCCCCCGCAACCTCGTTCTGGCAATCCTCACGGGAATCATCGGGGACTCGAACATGGGCCAGTACCTCAAGTCCCACCGGGAGAAGAGGTACTACACGGTGTTCAGCACCATGTTCAATGACCTGCTGTCCCGACGCACCACGAAGAAGACCAACTTCTTCACCGCTGACCAGCTCTTCGGCGAGCTGCAGAGGCTTTCCAACAATGAGGCGGGGTGCTTCCGCTACATGATGAGCCACAAGCGCTCCAGCACGTCCATCGCATTCGTGGCGCTGGACGCGGAGCAATCAGCGCCGATGTTCGTCGGAAGTGATGATGATACCGTGGTCTCCACTGCCCGCGCGGTGGCGGACAAGCTGGCGGAAGAAAGCGGGAAGCTCGGCTTCGTGGCGTACGCTGACAACCCTGAGCGAAGCTCCCTCTACCAGTTCCGGCTGCGCCGGTCCGGCGCGTGGAAGGAATACGACCTTCGAAACTTCCTGACGAAGTTCTCCATCAACAACGGCGGAGGGCACGAAGGGGCAATCGGCTTCCGCGTCCCTCGGAGCGACGTTCCGGATCTGGGGGCCTACGTGCAGCGCCTGGTGAAGGGGATAGAGGCGGAGATCAACGGCGGGTCCGAAGCCGGGGCCAAAGCCGGATGATGGGCCGTTGTCGGGCGCAGATCACGGCCTGACGCGCGGCCCGGGGGCATACGAGGTTTCCAGCAGCCGCCGCGCGTGGGCCAGGTCCGCTGGGCAGGGCTGGGGCATCGAAACGAGCTTCTCCGCGGCTCCCGTGTCCTTGAACCCGGTGCCGGTCAGAAGGACAACCACCGCCGCGGAACGGTCCACGTTCGGCCGGTCTTTCAGGAAACCCGCCCATGCCGCGGCAGATGAAGGCTCCACAAAAGTCCCTGACTCCCTGCCGAGCTCCGACTGCGCCGCGCTGATCTCTTCATCACTCACCTCCACGGCCCTTCCCTGTGTGCGTTCCAGCCAGTCAAGGGCCATGGCGCCGCAGGCAGGGGAGGCAACGGACAGGGAATCAGCGATGGTCGAAACGCGGGAGAGGACCACCTCATGCCCTTCCCTCCAGCTGCGCGCAATGGCATTGCTCCCTTCGGCCTGAACCGCGACCATGACGGGCATCTTTTCCGCAAGGCCCGCTCGAACGAGGTCCGCAAAACCCTTGCAGGCGCCGGAGATGATCACGCCGTCTCCCACCGGCACGTACACCACGTCAGGCACCCGACAACCGAGCTGGTTGTACAGCTCGATGGACACGGTCTTCTTTCCTTCCACGGTGAAAGGGTTGTAGCCGGTGTTGCGGTTGATCCCTCCGAAAGCGCGCGTGTACTCGATGGAGAGGGCGAATGCGTCATCATATGTCCCCTGGATGGGCACCACGCGGGCTCCGTAGAGCAGGGACTGAAGCAGCTTGGCGCGAGGTGCCGTGCCGGGAACGAACAGCACGACGCCGAGCCCGAAAGCGGCTCCCGCGCACGCCATGGACGCCCCGGCGTTTCCCGTGGAGGCAAGGGTGACGGTGTCCACTCCGTGGGCCCTTGCCTGCTCGGCAACCAGGAGGGACGCCCGGTCCTTCAGTGATCCGGAAGGATTGAGGCTGTCGAGCTTCAAAGAAACGCCGGGAAACCCTGTTTTCTCTCGAAGCCGATCCGGAGTCACAAGGGGCGTCCCTCCCACGGGGTATGCTCCCGCGTGCCTCACCGGCAACGGAAGGAAAGCGAGCGGGTCCACGGGCTTGCCGGGCACGAACGAGACGGAAGGCTCGATCTCCACGGCAAGGTTCCCGCGCTGGAAGCCCTGAACGGGGCCCGCGTTCTTGCCGGCGCAGTCCGGGCAACGGTAGATCACCTCATCCGTGGTGATCCGGCGCCCGCAGCTCGTGCAGGTGTAGATGACGGGCATGTGCTACTGCCCGACCTCGGCATTGAATTCCTCGATGAGCGCGTCGATCCGCGGCGCCTGCTCCTGGACCCCCGTCCAGTACGAGGGGTCATCCCACTGCGCGTTCAGCTCCTGCACGGTTTTGCCCTGCTGCTCGACCCACGTGTAGTACTTGAGATTGTGAACGCGCTTCCTCTCGGGATAGGTGAGCTCCAGCACATTGTCGGACCGCTGCCCCTCGAGGCTGACCGCGTGCGCGCGCACCGCGGCGGCCGTGTCAAACGCGCCCTGCTGCTCCGCAAGCTCCTTCACGCGCGAGCCATACAGCTGCATGGAATCCGTCAGGATGGTGACCACCACGTCTTTCTCCGACAGCTCGTAGTAACGGGCCAGCTTGATGGAGGCAAGGACGTTTCCCATCCCCGAGATCCCCAGGAGGTCGAGGGAGTCGATCAGCTTCTGCGGCACCCCGCGGGAGGCGAGGAACGCCTTTCCTTCCTTTTCATTGAAGAGCCTCAGGAGGTTCATGCAGTCGTTGTCATCCACGGCGATCACCGCATCCAGGTTGCGCACGTTATGGATCCACGGGACGTGCTTGTCCCCGATCCCTTCTATCCTGTGCGCCCCAAACCCGTTTCGAAGCAGCGTGGGGCACTGCAAAGCTTCCGCCGCGCCGATCTTCACGCCCGGGAATTTCTTTTTCAGGCTGTCTCCGGCAGCGATGGTGCCCGCGGAGCCGGTGGAGGACACGTACGCCGCAAGCGCATCCGCCGGGCCCAGAACGCGCTCCATCACGCGCGCAATTGCCTCTCCCGTGACCTCGTAGTGCCACAGGTAGTTCCCGAACTCCTCGAACTGGTTGAAGATGACGATGTCATCCCCGCGCTCGGAGGATAGCTCGTGGCATTTGTCGAAGATCTCCTTCACGTTGCTTTCGCTTCCGGGCGTGGTGATCACCTCACCGGCTATTTCCGACAGCCACTGGAACCGCTCCTTGCTCATCCCTTCCGGCAGGATGGCGATGGATTGGCAGCCCAGAAGCGCCGAGTTGAACGCTCCTCCGCGGCAGTAGTTCCCCGTGGAGGGCCACGCCGCCTTCTGCTTCGTGGAATCGAATGACCCCGTGACGAGCGCCGGCGCGAGGCACCCATACGTGGCGCCCACTTTGTGCGCGCCCGTGGGGAACCACTTGCCGACCAGGGCGATTATCCGCGCGGGAACCCCGGTGAGAGAGGGGGGAAACTCCAGGAAGTTGACCTCACCGAAAAGCCCGCCGGACTCCACCGGCTGGTTTCGCCAGCTTATGCGAAAGAGGTTCAAGGGGTTCAGGTCCCAGAGTCCCGTCTTCTTCAGGGCTTCCTTGATCCTGGGGGGTGCCTTTTCGGGGGCTTTCATCTGGGCGAAGGTGGGAAGGACGATGCCCTTGTCTTTGCAGCGACGGATGTTGCGCGCGCGCGCCTCGGGATGCTTTTCCAGTGTGATCATGACAAGGATGAAAACTCAGGCCGAGCCCAATGTCAAGGAGAAGCCTGCTTCGCTCGCCCTCCGCCCTCCATGGCTAGGGCTGTTTATAAATATCCTGGAATGGTGTATTCATACTCGTAAAATCATGCGCGTAAAGCTTGCCGTTGCCGAGGATGCCTCTGCAATCCTGGACCTGCAGAGGCTGTGCTACCAGTCCGAGGCCGCCATCTATGACGACTACTCCATCCCGCCGCTGCAGCAAAGCATCGACAGCATGCGGGATGAGTTCGAGAACAAGGTCGTCCTGAAAGCA
This sequence comes from uncultured Spirochaetota bacterium, assembly GCA_963845535.1. Lineage (GTDB taxonomy): Bacteria > Spirochaetota > Spirochaetia > SZUA-6 > Fen-1364 > Fen-1364. The sequence goes on along the minus strand of CAWJSK010000012.1, from coordinate 491,198 downwards.
GTCGAATCAGGGAAAATAATCGGTTCGGTCCGTGCGTTCGTGAAGGATGACACCTGTTTCGTCGAGAGGCTCATTGTGCACCCCGAGTTCCAGAACAAGGGCATTGGCAAGAAGCTCCTGGGCTCTGTGGAGTCCATCTTCCTCAGCGCCCGACGGTTCGAGCTGTTCACGGGAGAGATGAGCGCGAAGAATCTCGCCCTCTACGGTTCCCTGGGGTATCACGAGTTCAAGAGAGAGCCCTTGAGTGATCGCGTGATGCTCGTCTACATGGAGAAAGTGGTCTACTGAGACGGCTTGAGCACTCCGCTCCACGGCGCACGCGCGTCCGACAGCGCCCAGTCTTCCGCGTCGCCTACCCCCCTGCAATCAGTTGGAAAACCGGAGGGAACGTGAACAGCAGGCCGACGATCAGCAGGATGGCTGACACGATGACGACGGGCCTGAAACTGACATCGCGGTCCTTCCATGCCAGCCCCAGGATGAGCCAGCACACGAGCCACACCGCAATGCCGATGATGGTTTTTCCGGAAAGGTCTCCCACGGGCTTCGACCACACGAGCGCTTTTCCGAATGCCGCCATCGCCTCTGCAAGCGTGGAGATGATTCCCGTGACCGCCAGTCCGATCCCCGCGGCCAGCACGGCCGCCGCCATGGCAAATCAGTAATTGGCCGGGCTCTCGTCGTCAAGGGAAAACGGTCTCGACGCCGCAGGGGCGCGCAGCGCTGCGGCAGGGCGCACCCGCCGCGCGGGGGCGCGCGCGTCCGACCGCGCCCCCCCTCACATGCGCACGAACTCATGGCTGCAGCGCGGACAGACCACCATGCCGCAGCTTCGGAAAAGCTTCGGGCAGTGGGCGCACGCCTGGCTTTGCGCAGGATCGAAGCGGTTGCCGCACAGCGGGCACTGGACGGTGACCGTCCGTTGCGGCGTTTCCGCTGCCGCGGATTCGCGGCTTCTTTTTCCCCACATGCTTCGCCTCCTACCCGATCCCGAACGCGTGCATGACCCATCGCGCGCCGCCTCCCACCGTCAGCGCCAGCGCGATGGTGAACGCCATGATCAAGACCGCCCGCTTCCAGCCCAGCTCCTTGCCGAGAACGGCCACCGTGGCGACACAGGGGATGTAGATGGTGTTGACGAGCGCGTACACGAAAAGCTGCGAAGGCACCATGAAGTCCAGGAGGCTCTTGGTGTGGGGACCGTAGCGCACGATGGCCAGGGTAAGGAGAAGCTGGAGCGCGAGCTCTTTCCTCAAGATCGCAAAGATGAGCGTCAACCCCGCCACGGCCGGAAGGCCGAGCCAGCCCTGCATGACGGGGGCAAGGGGGGAGGCGAGCTTCCAGATCAGCCCTGTCTCGTACAGGGCGCCCAGAAGGAGGCTCCCGCCCAGGACAATAGGGGTTGCCACGAAGATGAAGTCCTTGAACCTGAACCATGTCTTGATCGTGATGGATTTCAGGGACGGCATGCGGAAAGGAAACATCTCCATGACCAGGCCGCTGGATTCCCCCGGCATGATCTTGTTCAGCCCAACGCCGACCGCCGCTACAAGGAGCCCCATGAGGAGGAACACGGCGACTCCCCACTGCCACCCCGCAAGGCTGGCAAGCGCTCCCAGGATGACCGCGGTGCGCGCGCTGCACGGGATGAGCACAATGAGCGTGCTTGCGATGGTCCGCTCCCGCATTGTGGTCAGCACGCGCGTGCCGATGATGGCAGGAACGTTGCAGCCGGCCCCCGCAACCAGCGGGATGATGGAGCGGCCGTGCAGGCCGAAGCGGTGCATGATCCGGTCAGTGAGGAAGGCCACGGAATTGAGGTATCCGCTGTCCTCCAGGAACGCCAGGAGGAAATAGAACGTAAGGACGTAGGGGATTCCCACGGCCAGGGCCGCCTCGATTCCCGCGTCAGGGCCCCAGATCAGGATCTTTGCGATCACGCCGTTGCCGGCAATCACGTGGATTGCACCCTGGATGAGCGGGGAGAAACCCAGCGCCCAGAGCGTGCTGAACATCCGCGCCAGGAAGTCACCGACGATGAAGAGGAAGGCGAAGATGCCGCCCAGGGCCGCGGCAAGGATGGGCAGCCCCGTGAGCGGGGACGTGGTGAGGCGCCACAACCGCTGGGAGAAGAGCTCCCTGTCGCCGCCCCGCTTCTGCACCTGGTCGGCGATGGCGCCGGCAAGGCCATGTCTCTCCCTGATGATGCGAAGCGCCGCGTCCTCTCCGTGCGCGTCGCGGATGCGCGCCGCCGCCTCGTCCACGAGGGAAAGGAGCCGCGGCCCGCCCTGCGCCTCGCGGACGAGCCGCTTGAACTGGGAGTCGTTTTCCAGGAGGAGAAGCGACAGCCCCCGCGGGCTGATGTGCGGCGCGTCGCCGTCCAGGAGAGTCGAGACGTGGGTGGAAAGGCGCCGAACCACCGCCTCCACGTCGGCACCGTATTCCCGGGCCGCGCGCGGTTCGGGGACGGCCTCGCAGTCGCATTTCAGCTTGCGGGCCGAACGCACCGTCGTCACCGCCGCGCCCAGAAGCGCCTCAAGCCCTTCCCCATGCGTGGCCACGGTGGGAATCACCGGGATCCCGAGGATGCGCGAAAGGGCCGCCACGTCTATTACGATCCCCTTTTTCTTGGCCTGGTCGAAAAGGTTGAGCGCTGCGACCACCGGGAAGCCCATGTCCTGGAGCTGCAGGAGCATGTAGAGGTTGCGCGCCAGGTTCGTGGCGTCCAGGATTACGATGACCGCGTCCGGGTTTCCGTCCAGGATTCCCTGGCGCGCCACCCACTGGTCCTCGGAGACCGCGCCCAGCGCGTAGGTTCCCGGCAGGTCCACGAGGCCGATGCGGAGCTCACCGAGCCGGGTGGAGGCGACGTTGATCTCCACCGTCTTGCCCGGGTAGTTGGCCGTGACGGCGCCGGTCCCCGTGAGCGTGTTGAAGATGGAAGATTTCCCCACGTTGGGATTGCCCGCGAGGGCAAAAACGAAATCGGTGTGGCCCCTGACCTCGTTGACCGCGCCGCAACAGGAAAGGCTCATGTGGCGGACTCCTTCACCCAGATCTTCTCAGCAACTTCCCGTCCCAGCGCGTAGCTTGCTCCGTTCACCCGGACAAGGAGCGGGCCGTCGAAAGGCGCAACCTGCTCCACGTGGACGGCCACCCGCGGCATCATCCCGAGGGTGGCAAGGTACTCAAGGAGATCACGGCGCTCCTCCGCGATCTTGGCAATGACGCCGCTTTCGTTCCGCTTCAAGCTGCTGAGACGCCGCGCGGGGGCCTCCGCCGTGCGGCCGAGCCGGTCTGGAATGGGTTGGCCGTGCGGGCAGGTGTCCGGGTTTTTCAGGAGCGCCTCCATGCGCGATTCGACCTCGGGGGACAGCACGTGCTCCAGCTTGCACGCTTCTTCATGGACGTCCTTCCAGTCCATTCCGAGCACGTCCACGAGGAAGCGCTCGGAGATGCGGTGCTTGCGGATGAGCTCCAGAGCCGCTTTTCTCCCCTTGCGCGTCAGCTCGATTCCCTTTTCCCTGCTTTTCTCCGCGAGCCCTTTGTCGATCAACCGATCCATCATGTCCGTGGCCGACGCAGGGGACACCAACAGCTCTTTCCCCAGCTCCGTCGTGCCGAGCTTTTTCCCGTCCTGGTGCAGCTTGTAGATGGCCTCCAGGTACTCCTCGACGATGGGTGATTCCATGACAGCCTCCGACCGCTTTTAGGTGACCCTAAAGCAGTTATACGGCTATCCAAAAGATTCGTCAAGTGGCTTTTTTCACGATATGAAGTCGCGATTGTATGGTCGATTATGGCTGGATTTCCCGGACCCGTGCCAGGATGACCGCTTCCCACTCCGACATGCGCCACGCGTCCAGGAGGTCCTGCAAGAGCTCCCGTTCTGAGGGATGAGCGCGCCTGCGGACCTGGCATTTCCCTTCCGCGTCCCGGAGGATCTCGAGGCTTCCCAGGAACAGGAGACCGGGCCGGTCCGCGGAGAAATCCAGGAGGACGGGAATCTCCTCATCGCCAACGAAAACGGAGGTTATTCTCCAACGCGCAGCAAGGGGCAGAGGCTCCGTGAAGAACACGGTGCCTTTGCATGTGGGCTCGATCCGTTCCGTCTCCCGTCCAGGATCAGTGCGCTCCATGAGGATGCCTTCTATCTCCTGATCGAGCAAAAAGCTGTCCACACGCAGAGAGCCGAAGATGATCACGTGGTCCTCCGGTCCGGGTGTTGACTGCTCCGACCCTTCCCCGAGGGACGAGCATGACGCAAGGACAGCCACCGCAACTGCCGCCGCCACGTTCCGTATCATGATCCCTACAACAGCGGATCCCGCCGCCGCGCTTGCAACGGAAAACAAAAAATGGACAGTCCGCTGAATACAGGTTAAAATGCTGGGACAATGAGCGACATCATGAGACCAGTCCCCTTTCGGCAGCTCGTGCTGCGCTGCCTGGGGGAATACCGGGCAAAAGAGCTCCATCTTCGACATTTCGGCGGATCATTTCTGGCGGCCGCAAGCGGCCCGACGCGCGGCCATTTTCTCCTCCGGCGCGGAGAACCCCATCGGACCTGCCGCGGGACCGCACACGCAGCTTGCGCAGAACATCGTTTCCGCGTGGCTTGCCGGCGGGCGTTACTTCGAGCTGAAAACCGTCCAGAAGCTGGATTCTCTCACCGTGGAGAAGCCCTGCATCGACGCCTCCGACGAAGGGTACAACGTCGAATGGTCAACCGAGCTGAGCCTGGACCAGGCGTATGATGAGTACCTGAAAGCGTGGGTGGTCCTGCACCTCTTCGACACCCTGATCGGCGCCAACACCATGCCGCCGTCTTTCCTCTTCAACATGAGCGTGGGGTATGACCTGGAGGGAATCAAGACTGAGAAGATGGACCGTTTCATCGGGCGGCTCATCGACTCCTCCCGGGAGGAGAGCTTCCAGAGGTACCTTCAGGAGCTTGCGGACCTGGCCGCTGATCCGCTCCTCCTTACCGGCACACCCTGGCGGGACCGCGCCGCGTTGCTCAAGGCATTGCCGTCGCGGATTTCCCCGCGGATCTGCGCGTCGGTCACCCTGTCCACCATGCACGGGTGCCCGCCCGGTGAGATCGAGTCCATCTGCTCGTACATGCTCACGCAGAAGAAGCTCGACACGCTCGTGAAGCTCAACCCGACTCTCCTGGGGTTCGACCGCGTCCATGAGACCCTGTCCGGCCTCGGGTACGGGTACGTCGCGCTGAACCGGGAAGGCTTCGAGAAAGACCTCCAGTACTCGGCGGCGGTCCCCATGCTGAAGAGGCTCCTGGAGACAGGGAGGCAGCAAGGGCAGGCACTTCGGCGCCAAGCTGTCCAACACACTGGCAGCGGGGAACGTGACGGGGGTCCTTCCGGGCAAGGAGATGTACATGTCCGGACGCGCCCTCTATCCGCTCACCATGAGCCTTGCCGCAGCCCTTGCCTCTGATTTCGACGGCGCGCTGCCCATGTCTTTCTCCGGCGGCGTCTCGGCGTGGAACGTCGCGGAGGTGCTCGGCGCCGGCATCAGGCCTCTCACCCTTGCCACGGACCTCCTGAAGCCGGGCGGGTACGCCCGCCTGAAGGAGATGGCGGAGATCACCGAGAGGCACGCCGAGACGTGGAGCGCCTCCCGGGTTGACCCGCAGAGGGCCATGGCCGCCGCGGATTCCGCGCGCACGGTCGAGCATTTCCGAAAGGACTTCCGCGGGACGGACAAGGTCCATGTGGAGGGAGCGCTCCCGCTTTTCGACTGTTTCGTGGCCCCCTGTCTCGTGACGTGTCCCATCCACCAGGACGTTCCCGAATACATTCACCTTGCCGGGGAAGGCCGGTTCGAAGAGGCGTTCGACGCCATCTACGCGCGCAACCCTCTGCCGTTCATCACGGGATACCTGTGCGACCATCAGTGCATGGGCAACTGCACCCGCATGGACTGGGAAGGCGCGGTGAGGATTCGCGAGATGAAGCGCATTGCGGCTGAGCGCGGCTACACGGCATTCCGGCGCAGCGGCACCCCCGCGGCCCGGAGGGCCGTGAGCCGCGGTGTGAAAGCCGCCATCATCGGCGCCGGGCCGGGCCTGGCCGTGTCCTGCTTCCTTGCGCGTGAAGGTTTCGAGGTGCACGTCTTCGAGCGGGAGGAGGAGCCGGGCGGCGTGGTTCGCTACCTTCTTCCGAGCTTCCGCATGCCGGCAGATGCAGTCGAGAAAGACGTGACCCTCCTGCGGGACCAGGGGGTCCAGTTCCACTTCGGCGAGCTGGGGATCCCGGCCGTGGCTGACCTGCGGGCTCACGGCTACCGTTACGTTCTTGCGGGCGTTGGCGCGCAGGCGGACAAGGATATCGGAATCCCAGCGGCGCGCCCGGTGCTCTCGTTCCTTCGGCAGTTCCGCGAAGACCCTTCACGCCTCTCCCTCGGCAGCTCGGTGGCCGTCATGGGCGCCGGCGACACAGCGATGGACGCCGCGCGGGCCGCCAAGCGCTGCGCAGGGGTGAAAGAGGTCCGGGTCCTGTACCGACGCACGGAAAAAGAGATGCCTGCTTCCGTTGAGGAGTACCAATCCGCCCGGGAAGAAGGGATCCTGTTTCACTTCCTGAGAGCCCCGGAGAGGTGGTTGAACGGGCCGGGGACCGAGCTGGTCTGCCGGGTCATGGAGCTGGGGTCGCCGGACGAGTCCGGTCGTTCACGCCCCGTGGCGGGGAAGCAAACCGAGTCGTTCGCGGCAGACACGCTCATCACGGCTGTCGGAGTCGACGTAGACAGGGACACGTTGTCACGGATGGGCGTTTCCCCGGGGGATGCCGTTGTGGATCCTTCGACGCAGGAGACGAGGATTGACGGGGTCTTCATCATCGGTGACGCAGCCCAGGGGGCGGAAACCATCGTCAAGGCAATTGCCTCCGCCCGAAGGGCCGCGGATGCAATCTGCGCCAGGGAGGGCGGCAACAAGTACAGGAACGGGAAGCTGCCGCCGGAGGACACCCTGGTGCTTCGAGCACGGCGGGACAGGCTCATTGCGGCAACCGCATCGTCCGCGGATGACGAGCAGACACGGGACACGGAGTCCCGCAGGTGCCTGGGCTGCCGCGCGCTGTGCACCAAGTGCGTGGAGGTATGCCCCAACCGGGCCAACACCATGATCCGGGTGGCCAACGGTTTCCGCGACGAGTGGCAGATCCTCCATATCGATGCTTTCTGCAACGAGTGCGGCAACTGCGCCACGTTCTGTCCCTGGGACGGCAGGCCGTACCGGGACAAGCTCACGATTTTTGCCAGCGCCGAGGACCTGCGCACGAGCACGAACCCGGGCTTCTTCCTCAACGCCTCACACGGCCTCTTGCGCATGGGCGGAGTGGTGAGGGAGTTCGCGCTGGATGGGGCCGGCAACGTTCCCGCTGATATCGGTGACGAGTCGGTGAGGTCGGTCATGCAGACGGTGGTGAAATCCCACCCCTACCTGTTCGCATGAGGAGAAACCCATGATCGCGCTGAAGAATGCCACGGTGGTGCATCTGAGCCCGGCGGAGGTGACGAGCGGCGTCGACGTCCTGATAGACGGCACGGAGATATCAGGAGTCGGGAAAGGGCTGGCCGCCGGGGTGCGCGCTGAACGGACCATCGACCTGGACGGACGGGTGCTGATGCCCGGGCTGGTCTGCAGCCATGATCACTTCTACTCAGGCCTGTCGCGCGGGATCATTGCCCGTATTGCGGCAAGCCCGGATTTCGTCTCCACGCTGGCAAACCTCTGGTGGCGGCTGGACCGTGCCATCGACAAGGAAGTGCTGCAAGCCAGCGGCACAGTCTGCGCGCTGGAGGCGGTGAAGGCGGGGTGCACGGCGGTCTTTGACCATCATGCGTCGCCGTCTTTTATAGAAGGATCTCTTTCGACTCTGAAAGAATGCTTCGAGAACGTCGGACTGCGCGGTGTGCTCTGCTACGAGACCACGGACAGGAACGGGGCCCATGGGATGGAGCAGGGCATCCGGGAGAACAGGAGCTTTGCCCGGAGCGTGGAGGAGGAGAAGAAGGGCAAGGGGAAGGACCGGCTCGTGGAAGCCTTGATCGGCGGGCACGCCCCGTTCACCCTCGGTGATGATGCCCTGGGGAAGCTCGGCGAGGTGGTGCGGGAGGCGGGCAGGGGTTTTCACATCCACGTGGCGGAAGACGGGTTCGACCCGTCCTATTCCCACCGGTTCCACGGGAAGGACGCCCTGAAACGGCTGGACGGGTTCGGCCTCGTCAATGAGAAGTCCATCATTGCGCACGGCCTGTACCTGACCCAGGAGGACAGGGAGGTCCTGAACTCCCGGGACGCGTTCCTTGCCCACAACTGCCGCTCCAATATGAACAATCACGTCGGCTACAACGGCGAGCTTCCCCACGTGAAGAACGTAGCGCTGGGAACGGACGGCATTGGCTCCGACATGCTCCTGGAGGTGAAGTTCGCGTACTTCCGCCACCGCGACTCCGGCGGGTCCCTTGCCCCGGGAGCGTTCACGCGGTTCCTTCAAAATGGAAACGAGATACTCCACCGGTCGTTCGGTGACAATTTCGGACGGGTGGAGAAAGGGTACAAGGCGGACCTCACGGTCCTGGACTATGATTCACCGACTCCCCTGGTGCGGGAGAACGTGGCCGGCCACGCCGTGTTCGGGATGGGAAGCCGGGACGTTCACACGGTGATCGTGAACGGCAAGATCGTCATGGAAGGGCGCAGCTTCCGCCTGGACGCCGCGGCCGCCTACGCCAGGGCGCGCGAAGCAGCGCAGCGCCTCTGGCGGAACATGGACGCTTTGCAATAGGAATCAGCGGATATTTGAATCAGCCTTCCGGTCGTGTTTCCCGCCGGGCGCGCAAATCCAGCCGCTCCGCCCTGCGGAAGCGCAGCCATCTCTTGAGGCCGCGTTCGATCAGCATCATCACATCATCCGTGAGGTAGTCGCTGGACTGGTCACGGGCGTTCAGGGAAAGAGTGGTAAAGATCGCGAAGAGCATGCGCTTGGGGTTCCTGAAAAGACTTGTCCGAAAGACCCCCTTGCGGGTGCCTTCCGCGAGGATCTCCTCGATCAGCGTCTCGATGCGCTTGAACAGCGTGCTGCCCTCCGCGGCGCGCGCTTCGAGGCCCGGGTAGATGAAGCGTTTTTCCCGGCCGTAAATCCCGCGAAGAATGTCGTTTTTCCTGAGGCTCAAGGTGGTGTAGCGGAAGAGCGCCTTCAGCCGGTACAACGGTGAACGGAAGCTGTTGACGCGTTTCTCGATATCCCGCATGCCGCGCTGCTCGATGCCGTCCAGGATGGCGGAGTAGAAGTCCTCTTTGCTGTCGAAGTACGTGTAGAAGCTCCCCATGCCGAGCCCGGCCGCGTTCGTGATGTCCTTGATGCTCACGTCCCGATAGCCGTTCTGGGCAAAGAGCCTTTCGCCGACTTTGAGGAGGGTTTCCTTGCGGTTGTATTCCACCCGTTTTCCCCCGGAGAGAGACCGGATGCGGCGGTCAAATATCCGGTTTTTCCCTTTCTTCGCGCTCGCGGCAGCGCGATTCGTCCGAAAAAACAGCCCACGGAGGCCGGTTTTCAGGGCTTGCGCCCCGTTCCTGTTGACACAAGGGCGCGCGAAAAACAGTCTGTGCCGTGACAGTATGAAAGCACGACAGAGAGACCATGCCAAGGGGGCGGCCGCCGTGTTTCCCGAAAACCACTACCACCTCGCTTGCCCGGTCTGCGGCCGGCAGTTCGAGGATTGCCCGGATGAGTTCCTTCTCTCCTGTCCCGAGCCGCATCCCCCCGCGCTCCTGAAAGCCGTGTATCGCCAGAAAAAACTCGTTGTGCACGCCGAGCGCACCGGCGTTTTCCGCTTCTCGGACTGGCTGCCAATCCGGAGGAGCTTCGCGGGCGCGCCGGGTCCCGTCGTGTACAGGAGCACGAAGCTTGGTCCTTCCCTCGGGCTGGAAAACCTTTTCATCATTTTCAACGGCTTCTGGCCCGAAAAGGGCGCGCTCATGGAGACCTGCACGTTCAAGGAGCTGGAAGCCCAGGCGGTGTGCGGTCGGGTATCCAGGGACTGGGCATCCCGCCTGGTGGTGTCCTCAGCCGGAAACACGGCCCGCGCGTTTCTCCAAGCGTGCTCCCGCTACGACGTGCCGGCTCTCGTCGTGGTCCCCGTCAGCTCTCTTTCCCTCCTCTGGAGCATGGAGAGACGGAAATCCCACGTGCGCCTGGCGGTCCTCGAGGGAGAGGCGGATTACAGCGACGCCATTGCCCTCGGCAACGGGATAGCCAACCTGGAAGGCTACTATTCAGAGGGTGGAGCGAAGAACGCGGCCCGCCGGGACGGGATGGGAACCGCAATGCTGAGCATGGTGGAGAAAGCCGGCGAGATCCCCCATCACTACTTCCAGGCGGTGGGCAGCGGGACGGGTGCAATTGCGGCATGGGAGATGAACCAGCGCCTCCTCGAGGACGGACGGTTCGGAGCCAGGAAGACGCGGCTGCACCTCGCGCAGAATGCCCCTTTCACGCCCATGGCGGACGCCTGGGAAGCCGGTTCACGGACAATTGCGGGCTCCGACGAGGCGGGCGCCCGAAAGAGGGTCCGCGCCATCCGCGCGCAGGTGCTGGCCAACAGGAACCCGCCCTACACGATTGCCGGCGGGCTCCATGATGCCCTCCGTGACACCAGCGGATTCATGTACCGCGTGACAAACGATGAGTCAACGAAGGCCGGGCACCTGTTCGCCCAGGCAGAAGGCTGCGACATCGACCCCGCGGCCGAAGTGGCGGTTGCCTCGCTTCTGCAGGCGCGCGCCGCGGGAAGGATCAGGCCGAAGGACATCGTGGCGTTGAATATCACCGGCGGGGGGAGGAGCAAGCTCGAGGCTTCCCGTGACATCGAGCATCTCACACCCGACGTTCGCTTCCAGCTTGCTGACCTCGGGCTCAAAGAGCCTGAGCCGCGCATCCGGGAGCTGATGGAGGCTGCTGGATGACCGACCTTTTCGACAAGTGCCGCACGGACTCCGGATATTTCGGAGCTTTCCGCGCTGCAAAGGACATGTATTTCACCCAGCCGGTCCTCGAGGGGACACCGGGCCCGCACATGAGGTTCCAGGGCAAGGAAGTGATCATGTGGGCCATCAACAACTACCTCGGGATTGCCGGCCGCCCGGAAATGAAGGACGCGGCAGTCGAGGCCACCCGGGAGTTCGGCCCGTATGCCCCCATGGGTTCGCGGCTTCTCACCGGCAACACGAAGCATCACATCGAGCTGGAACGTAAGCTGGCCGCCTTCTGCGGGAAGCCCGCGGCAATCCTTTTCAACTACGGCTACCTCGGAGTCATTGGCACCATATCCGCCCTCATCGGGAAAGAGGACGTGGTGGTCATCGACTCCCTCTCTCATGCCTCCATGATCGACGCCACGGTGCTCGCCTCCGCCGGCAGGCGGTTTCGGCCTTTCAAGCACAACAATATGGAAGACCTGGAGTACCACCTCAAAGGGGCGAACAAGGATCGCAAAGGAGGGATCCTTGTCGTCACGGAGGGGGTCTTCGGCATGAAGGGCAACCTGGCAAAGCTGCCGGAGATCTGCGACCTGAAGGAGAAGTACAACGCGCGCCTCTTCGTGGATGACGCGCACGCCTTCGGTGTCATGGGAGCCACCGGTCAGGGCACTGGCGAGCACCTCGGCGTCCAGGACAGGATCGATCTGTACTTCGGCACGTTCGCGAAGGCGTTTGCGGCAATTGGAGGGGTGACCGCGGCTGAGGAAGACGTGGTGGAGTACATCCGTTACAACGCGCGCACCAACGTCTTTGCCAAGGCGCTCCCGCTCACCTACGTAAAGACCATCGAGAAGGCGCTGGAGCTGGTCCAGGACCCCGAGCCGCGCCGGCGGATGTGGCATATCGCGAAGATCCTCCAGGAAGGGCTCACGGACCTGGGGTTCGACATCGGTGAGACGGAGTCCCCTATCACGCCGGTGTACGTGCCCACGGGGGATGAGAAGTTCGCCATGGGGATGATCTCCTTTCTTCGGGAAGAGTTTGGTGTGTTCGTCTCCGGGGTGATGTTCCCCGTTGTTCCGCCCGGGGTGGTGCTTTTCCGCATGATCCCCACGGCTTCCCACAGTGAAGAAGACGTGAAGAAAACCATTGACGCATTCCGCGCAATGCGGGACAAGCTCAAGCTGGATCTCTCGCAGAAGCCTTCCCTTGTGAACAGGTAAGAGGTGACAGCCAGGGCTCTCGTCACGGGAGCGTCCCGTGGAATAGGGCGCGCCATTGCCGCGGCCCTTGCCGCCCGCGGTTACGAGGTCCTGGGGACCGCTCGTAATCCGGACTTGCTGGCGGAGGATGAAACGCCGCCAGGCGTGCGCTATCTCCCGCTCGACCTGGCTGATGAAAAAAGCATCGAGTCGCTTCTTGCGCGCGCAGGGCAGGTCGACGTTCTTGTCAACAACGCCGGCGGAAGCCAGATTGGCCCGGTTGAGGAAGTGCCCGTGGAGGCCATGCGCTGGCTTTTCGAGCAGAACCTCCTGGGGTCAGTCAGGCTCACGCAGGGCCTCCTTCCGGGGATGCGCGCGCGGCGCGGCGGCAGGATCATTTTCATAAGCTCGTACGCCGGCGTCTCACCCGTTCCGTTTCTCTCGGTCTACGCCGCGACAAAAGCCGCGCTCACGGCGCTGGCCCGCGGGCTCCGCCAGGAAGTCATGGCGGACGACGTATGGGTTTCCGTCATTGCGCCGTTCGACATTCACACCACCATTCCGCTCGACCTTCGTTTCACGAACCGTTCCCCCTACACGCCGGCGCTCCTGCGCGTCAAAGAGGTGAGGGACCGGTCGCTCGAAGACGCGCCTGACCCCTCCATTGTGGCTCGCAAGGTCCTCTCCGTTCTGTCGACAAAAAAGCCGCGCGCGTTTTACCCCGTGGGAAGAAACGCGCGCTTCCAGGGCTTCCTTCTCAAGCACCTCCCGGACGGGACGGTGGAGAAGATCGTCCGAAGGCTTTTCAGGGTGGACGGCTAAGCTGGGCCGCTACTCGCCCATTGTCGCTTCTCGCCGCTGGCCGGCAACGGCCGGCTTCGACTTCTTGAGGAAGGCGGCGGGCACCAGTGCGATCAGGGTGAACACCGCGGTGACGATGAACACGTCGTCTATGGCGCTCACGAAGGAAGCTTTCTGGACGAGGCCCCAGAGGTAGGCAAGCGCCATGCTCTTGCCATGTATTCCGCCTCCCATGGCGGCGCTTGCGTGCGCAATGAAGCCCATGGCCGTCGAATTGGCGGGGCTCACTTCCCAGGCGAGCCGCGCGGCATGCAGGGTCTGGCGTTTGGTCAGCATGGAGGTCAGCACGGCAATCCCGAACGAGCTCGACACGCGCCCAATGATGTTCGTGATGGCGGAGGCCCGCCCGATCATCTCCGTGGGAATGTCCACCATTGCCGCAGTCTGGGCCGGCATGTTGGCAAGCGGCATGACCAGTCCTCGGAACATCGTCCAGAGCATGACCGTTGTGGTGGCGGTTGCAAGGTTCAGGTTTCTAAAAAGGAACGTGATGAAGGCCATGAGAAGAAGCCCCAGGATGACGAGAGGCCGCGCTCCGATTTTGTCGAAGAGCCTCCCGATGATCGGCATCATAAGGCCGGAGACAAGGGCGCCTGGCAACATCAGCAACCCTGTCTCCATCGCCCCAATTCCGCGGATGCTCTGGAGGAAAAGCGGCAGGAAAAAGAGTCCGGAGAACAAGCCGATCATGGTGACGATGATCGTGAGGTTGGCCAGGGTGAAGCTTGGATACCGGAAAACGCGCAGGTCAAGAAGCGGGTTGTCCGAGGTCAGCTCCAGGTAGATGAAGAGCACGAAGGAGAAGAAGCTCACGCAAAACAGAAGGAGTGTTCTCTCATCCGCCCATCCCCAGTCCGCCCCCTTGGTGAGGGCCAGGAGCAGACAGAACAGCGCGGCGGCTGACGTTACGGCACCGCCGATGTCGAGCTTGCCGGGGTGCTTGCTTTGGAACTCCGGCAGAATGAAGAACGCCAGCAGCATCCCGATCACGCCGATGGGAAGGTTGATGGTGAAAATCCATCGCCAGTCCACGTACTCCACCAGGTACCCTCCGAGTGTCGGTCCGATTGCCGGGGCAACCAGGAGGGCAATGCCGAATATCCCCATCCCCGAGCCGATCTTATCCCGGGGCACCATCCGGTAGATCATGGCCATCGTGGTCGGCATGATCATCCCTCCGCCGATGGCCTGGATGACCCGCGCGGCCACCAGCGAGTTGAGGTCCCACGCCAGGGCGCACAGGAGAGATCCCGCCACGAAAGCCGCCATCGAAAGGATGTACAGGCGCTTGAACCCCAGGAGGTCGCCAAGCCAGCCCGAGAGCGGAATCACAACGCCCAGGGCCAGCATGTAGATCGTCGACACCCACTGGATGGAGCTGGGGTCGGCGTTGAAGACGTTCATCATGGTCGGAGTCGCCACGTTGACGATGCTCGTATCCAGGATGGACATGAATGCCCCGACGAGGGCAACGAGAACCGGCGCTAGCCAGTGGTACCCTGACTGTCCTGCCTCCGCCCCGCCCGATATCGAAACCGCGGGGATTCCCCCGCGGAAATTGGTCTGATCACGCAATCGTATCTCCTCGGTCGAAAATCCACTTTTAGAAGGTACTTTTCCCGGGCGTCTTCGACAACGTTCATGGGTTTATTGCGGAAGCGAGCATCAACTTCAGCCGATTGAGCTGGTTCACTTCACTGGCTCCCGGATCGTAGTCGATGGCGGCGATGGTCACTTCCGGGTGACGCCGGCGAAGCTCGCGGATCATTCCCTTGCCGGTCACGTGGTTGGGGAGGCAGGCGAACGGCTGGATGCAGGCAATGGCTTTCACGCCGCTTTCGATCAGCTCCACCATCTCCGCGGTAAGGAACCAGCCTTCTCCCGTAACGTTCCCGAGTTGCACAATCCCGTCAACACCGCGCGCCAGCTTCTTGAAGGCCTGGGGCGGGCTGAATCGTTCTGATCTCCGAAGCTCCCTTTTCATGCGCGCCCGGAAGAGCTCGATCAGACCGATTGCCAGACGGGACAGAACGGCGGCACGCCGCTTTCCGGCGAGCTTCTTCCGTCGGAAGAGGCTCCCCGAAGAGGAGTAGAGGAGGAAGTCGATGAGGTCAGGGACCACCGCTTCCGCCCCCTCGGACTCGATCACTCGAATGATCTCATTGTTCGCCGTGGGATGAAACTTGACCAGGATCTCTCCGACAACTCCGACCCGGGGCTTTTTCTCTTCCCGTATGGGAAGGGAGTCGAACGCCTTCACCATCTCTGCGATGGTCCTGTGGAACGCGCGAACGCGGGGCCGCTTCAGGCTCGCGCGGCACGCGGCGCTCCAGCGCGCGCACAAAGTGTCTGCGGCCCCCGGTTCGATCTCGTACGGCCTGACGCGATAGAGCATCCGCATGAGAAGGTCCCCGTACACCAGCGCCATGAGCGCCCGCGCGAGAAGCGGCACCGAAAGCCGAAAGCCGGGATTCTTCTCCAGTCCAAGCGCGTTCACGGAAATCACGGGGACGTGATCCAGGCCGGCATCAGCCAGGGCCTTGCGAATAAAGGCGATGTAGTTGGTGGCCCGGCATCCGCCCCCGGTCTGGGAGATGAGCAGCGCGGTCCGCGACAGGTCATATCGGCCCGAGCGAAGCGCCGCCATCATCTGGCCCACGACGAGCACGGAGGGGTAGCAGGCATCGTTGTTCACGTACGTGAGCCCCACGTCAATGGCCTGGCGGTCCACCTCGGGCAGTATCTCGAGGTTGTAGCCGGAGAACCGAAACGCGCTCTCCAGGACGCGGAAATGGATTGGCGACATCTGCGGGGCCAGGATGGTGTGCGTCTTCCGCATATCCGCGGTGAAGACCGCCCTAGGCCGTTCTTCGCGTCCGGTCCCGGCGCCCTCCCGTCCACCTGCCGCCCGCGCGTCGAGCGCCGCCTTGAGGGAGCGCAGCCGAATGCGCGCAGCGCCAAGATTCGACTGCTCGTCGATCTTCAAAAGCGTGTAGGTCCTTCCGCGCGCGGACAGGATTTCCTGCACCTGGTCGGTGGCCACGGCGTCAAGGCCGCATCCGAAGGAGGTGAGCTGGACGAGGGCCAGGTCCTTGCGGGTGGCGGCAAACGAAGCGGCTGCGTAGAGGCGCGTGTGGTAGACCCACTGGTCGATCACGCGCAGCGGCCTCTGGATTTTTCCCCGGTGGGAGATCGAGTCCTCCGTCAGGACGGCCATCCCGAGGGAGACGATCAGCTCGGGGACCCCGTGGTTGATCTCAGGGTCCATGTGGTACGGGCGGCCGGCCAGGACCACGCCGCGGATGCCGCGCGCTTCGATCTCCTCCAGCGCCCGTTCCCCCTGCGCCCTGACCTCGGCCTTGAACGCCGCCTGCTCCGCGAGCCCAGCCTCCACGGCTTGGTCCGTTTCAGCCTGTCCCACACCCGCCCAGGCCAGCTCCTCGGCCAGTCTCTTCTTGAGGCCCGCGGGGTGGTGGAGCGGAAGGAACGGATTGGAGTAGCGGACCGCGGCAACGTGGCCCGGCGTCCCGTCCCTCAAGCCTTCGACGTTGTTGAGAATGACCTCAGGGTAGGAGGTCACGATGGGGCAATTGAAGTGGTTGGAAGCTTCCTTGTCTTCCTTGGGGCTGTAGGGCAGGCATGGATAGAAGATGAAAGGAACTCCATCCCGCACAAGACGGACAATATGTCCGTGCACGAGCTTCCCCGGGTAGCAGACGGTCTCCGACGGAATGGTCTCCATGCCGGCTTCATAGACGGACCTGCTGGTGCGCGGAGAAAGGCGGACGGAGAATCCCAGGCGCGTGAAGAAGGTGAACCAGAATGGGTAATCCTCAAACATGTTCAACACACGGGGGATTCCGACGACTCCTCGGGGCGCGTGGTTCGGGTCCAGGGGTTGATAACGGAAGACCCGGGCGTATTTCCACGCGTACAGGTTGGGCACCGGCGCCGGTCTCTCCCCTTCGGGTAGGTTCGCTCCGTCCCGCGTGCGGGCGGCGCCGGGCGCGCGTGCCCCGCCGACTGCGCGGGCGCCCCGCTCGCATCGATTCCCGGAGACGAAGCAGCGGGAGTCGGAGAATCGCGTGATTGTCAGCATGCAGCGGTTCTGGCATCCCCGGCACCGCTCCAGGGAGACGGTCGTGGCGAGCTTACGCAGCTCCTCCAGCCCGAGCATCCTGCTTCGCGCCCCCGGCGCCGCATTCCCCCTGGCCAGGAGCGCCGCTCCGTAGGCGCCCATAAGCCCCGCCACGTCGGGGCGCACTGCCTCGCGGCCTGCCACCAGCTCGAAGGCGCGCAGAACGGCGTCGTTCAGGAAAGTGCCCCCCTGCACAATGACCCGCTCTCCGAGCTCCTCAGGGCTCTTCAAGCGGATCACCTTCTGAAGCGCATTGCGGATCACGGAGTAGGAAAGCCCGGCGGAAATGTCCCCGACCCCCGCTCCTTCCTTCTGTGCCTGCTTCACGCGGGAGTTCATGAAAACCGTGCAGCGTGATCCAAGGTCCACCGGCGCGCTTGACTGAAGCGCTTCCGCGCCGAAGCGCTCCACGGGCATTTCCAAGGACTGGGCAAAAGTCTCCAGGAAGGAGCCGCATCCCGACGAGCACGCTTCGTTCAAGAGGATGGTGGAAATGGCCCCTTCACTGATGCGGAGGAACTTCATGTCCTGTCCGCCGATGTCCAGGATGGACTGCACTCCCGGAAGGAACTCCGAAGCGGCCGCGTGGTGGGCAACGGTCTCCACCTCCCCTTCATCCAAGCGGAAAGCCTCCTTGACGAGCGCCTCTCCGTACCCGGTCGAGCAGGCCCGCGAGACCCAGGCTTTCGCGGGAATGAGGGAAAGCGCCTCTTTGATCATACTGGTCGCCACGCCCAGCGGATCACCGCCGTTGCCTCTGTACGCGGACCAGGCGATGGCGGCGCTTTCGTCGATGAGGACCGCCTTTGTCGTTGTGGATCCCGCGTCCAGGCCGAGAAAAAGCGGGCCGCGGGTGTGCGCGATATCGGCCCGCCGGGCCCTGGCCTTGTCATGGCGATCATGGAACGCGGCAAGCTCCGAGGCATCACGGAACAGCGGCCGCATGCGCTCCACTTCGGCGTCCCGCGCCCGGCAAAGGCCGCGCACTCTTTCACGCAGCTCCGTGAGGGAAAGGGCCCGCTCCCCCCGAGAGGCAAGAGCGGCACCCATTGCCACGAACAGCTCGGCGCGCGCCGGTGTCCGGACTTCCTCTGGCGCCAGGCCGAGCGTCTTCACGAAGAGCTTGCGCGTCTCAGGGAGGAAATGCAGCGGACCTCCGAGGAATGCCACGGTCCCGCGGATGGGCTTTCCGCAGGCAAGCCCTGAAATGGTCTGGTTGACGACCGCCTGGAGCACGCTTGCCGCAATGTCCTCACGCCGCGCTCCCTCGTTGATCAGGGGCTGAACGTCGGATTTTGCGAACACTCCGCACCGGGCCGCAATGGGATAGATGGTGGTGTGGTTGCTCGCCAGCGCGTTGAGCCCCGCAGCGTCAGTCTGGAGAAGGGTCGCCATCTGGTCGATGAACGCCCCCGTGCCGCCGGCGCACGTCCCGTTCATGCGCTGTTCGAGGCCGCCGGTGAAATACGTGATCTTCGCGTCCTCTCCGCCCAGCTCAATGGCGACATCCGCGTCAGGCAAGAACCTCGACACGGCGCGCGAGCCCGCAATTACCTCCTGGACAAAGGGAATCTCCAGCCACCGGGAGAGGGAAAGCCCTCCGGAGCCGGTTATGCTCACCGTCAGGTCGGGAGCGGCGCCGGCGTCGCACAGGGCCTCATGCGCCGCCTCGATGATGGCAATGAGTGATCCCTGGACGTCGGAGTGATGACGCTCGTAGGTGCTGAAGATGAGGGTGTCCGCGCGGTCCAGCACCGCCAGTTTTACGGTCGTCGAACCGATGTCGATGCCGGCGTGAAGAGACTCAGGCGTCGTGCTCACCGGCCCTCATCCTCCGACAGCCAGTACGCGCCGCCGCCGCCTTCACGCTCCATGAGCCCGAACTCCACCAGGCTGCGTCTGAGGGTGGCCGTGTCATCACTGAATCTGAGAAGGATCTCATTCACGTCCGCCTCCGGGTAGCGGACTCCCGCGCTGAACGCCGCGCCGGCGTGGCGCAGGAGCACAAGGAACTTCTTCTGCTGCGAAGGGAATGCGGTGAACCGCCCGTCCGGACCCGTAAAGCTGGCCAGGACTTTGCGGTCAAATGACCCCTTGTCCACGTCAACCGCCAGCTCCGGGAGCTGGTCCGTGCGCAGCAGGCGCCGGGCCATCTCCCGGAGCGTGTCCGGCTCCAGGGAATAAACGCTGTAGTGACCTTCCGCCCTCGCGCTCACGAGCTTTGCATCTGCCAGCCGGGAAAGATGGTGAGATACGGTGGATTCCCCCAACTCCAGGAGAGCGGAGAGCTGCTCCACCGTGTAGGACTGCTGGGACAGCAAACCCACTATTTTCAGCCGATTCGTGTCGGCAAGAGCGCGGAAAAAGCCCAGGAGCTCTGTTGTGGGCGTTTCGGTTGTCATGGCGTTCCTCTTGGATCAGAAAAGGTTCGATGCTTTTGAAATCATTTCTACCGATATCGAAACAAATCGTCAAGACTGGTCTCAGGGTGCCGCCACACGGCGCGCCGTCACCTGGCGCGCTGTCTATACTGCCATCGCCCCGGCTGCCATCGCCCCAGCCGCCATCGCCCCGGCTGCCATCGCCCCAGCCGCCATCGCCCCGGCTGCCATCGCCCCAGCCGCCATCGCCCCAGCCGCCATCGCCTGCACCTATCAAATTCGCAATTATCAAAAGTCTCAACTTGGGAAATTTACGTTTTCGACAGGTGCGCCTGCACCCGCCGCCGCCGCGGTGATGCGCCTGTCAACCGCCGCGGTGAGGCGCCGCAATCCGCGTAGCGTGTCCGTTGACAGGGGCATTGAGTTCTTCCATAGTAGGCATAGGGACCCTATGCTAAAGACGCCCTATGCCGTAATCGTCCTTCCAGGAGCTTGAGCAAATGTGCGATCACTGCATGAAACACGGCGCGGGCGGGAAATGGTATCTCAACGCGCAGGCCTACTCTGAACAGGTCGCCTCCAAGTACAACCTGCGCGAGTTCCTGCTGGAGCAGTACACGAACTTCGAGCAGATCTCGGTCCGAAAGGTGGCAGGTTTCAGCCCTGTGGGCCACGACCACCTCTTCAATATGCCCATCATCGGCAGGGTCATCCGGCGTTCCGCTGAACGGCTGCTCCACAGCAAGCGGCCGCCTCGAAACCCGTTTCGCCCGGAAGGCCACATCGGGCAGGTGGTCCCCCTGGAAGACGCGGTGGCCATTCTGGAGACCTGCGCGGCGGAGCCCATCATCGAAAAAAACTGCATGTGCCGCTACATGACGCGCGGTGAAAAGGAATCCTGCTGCATCAACTTTGGCGTCATGTCGGAGATCATCGACAAGCTGCCCCGATTCATTCCGGACAAGGAGAAGTACCACCTGAGCCGGGCCGAGGCCGTGCGTCGGTTCACGGAGCATAACCAGAAGGGTTACATCGGCACCATCTGGTACGGCCCCTACCCGTACATCAACAACCTCTGCTCCTGCAAAAGCCCCGAGTGCGCGGGGATCCGCCCGCGGATGGACTTCGGCATCATGTCCATCCACAAGGCGGAGTACGCCGCGGAGATCCATGACAGCCTCTGCCGCGGGTGCCTCCTGTGCGTCCGGCGTTGCCCGTTCAAGGCCATCGAGACGGACCGCGCCACCGGCAGGCCCCGCATCAACCCGGAGAAATGCTTCGGCTGCGGGGTCTGCCGCCACGCGTGCGACACGAACGCGTTGTTCCTCGTCCCCCGCGCCGAGCGCCCGGCCCTCGCCGGAAGGTACTGACACGAGCATGCGCCGAAGGACCCGAGTCCGCATCGACTATTCCCGCTGCGGGGATGGCCGCGGCGTTGATCCGCGCTCCTGCTGCGTGTGCCTCCGTGTCTGTGAGCCCGCCGTATTCCTGCTTCACGAGACGGTAGGGGCGCGGCAACCGGATCCGTTCGACCCGCAACTGTGGCGCGTGACGCCGCTGTGGCAGTCCTTGTGCACGGGCTGCTTGAAATGCGTCCAGCTCTGTCCCAAGACCGCCATCACGGTGAGGCATTCAGCATGATCCGCCGGGAAAACTACGTTGTCATGGGCGGCGCGGGGATGTTGGGGCGTGAGATCGCTCGCCAGTTGCTGGGCCGGGGCCACTCGGTCCGTGTGCTCGACCTGGAGGCGCCCGACGCCGGCCCGTGTGAGACGATTGTCGGTGACATCCGTGACCCCCACGCGGTCGAGCAGGCGTGCCGAGGCATGGATGTGGTGATCCAGACGGCGGCGGCCGTGTGGAACGTACGCACGCCAAGGGCCCTGTATGAGCAGGTCAACGTCGGGGGCAACAGGGTCGTGATCGATGCCTGCCTGAAGCTGGGGGTGCCGCGCCTCGTCTACACCAGCTCGATGGATGTCGTCGTGGACGGCAGGAAGCCTATTGTCGATGGCGATGAGTCGCTGCCCTACCCGTCGAAGCTCCCCAAGGACGCATACAGCAGGTCGAAGATCGTTTCTGAGAAGATGGTGCTCGGGGCAAATGGCCCTCGGCTCCGTACGTGCGTGCTCAGGCCCGTGGGGATGTACGGTCCGCATGACAAGTACCACCTCGGGAACATCATCGGCATGGCGCAGAGCGGCGTATCCCTTCGATTGGGAAACGGGACTGCGCGGTTCAGCCACGCCTACTCGGAGAACGTCGCACACGCCCACGTCCTTGCCGCCGAGCGCCTGCGCGACGGCTCCGCGGCATGCGGGCAGTGCTATTTCATTTGCGATCATTACCCGGCGGAGAACCTGTTCGACTTCATGGAGCCTTTCCTGCGGGCCCTGGGCCTGCCCGTCCCCCGTCGGTCCATTCCGTATCCGTTGGCGTACGCGCTTTCCGCGGCGGCGGAGGTTTTTGCCCCCCATTCGAACTTCAACCGGTTCGCCGTGATCCAGACGTGCGTGGACCACACGTTCGTGGATGAGAAGGCGCGGCGCGACCTGGGCTATTCACCCATCGTGTCGCGGGAGGAGGCTTTCCGCCGGTCCGTGGAGTGGCTCTCCGCTCATGTCTTCCTCACGAGATAGCTCATACCCACGCGCGGCATAATGCAGCGCACGGGACCCGCGAGCCGGCGGATCTTTTCGAGAGCCTGCTGCGGGTCGATGGTGTTGAAATCGAACAGCCCCCAGTGATGGCAGAAGAGGACCTGGATCCCCGCATGCTCGCAGAGCTGGATGGCTTCCTCCAGGTGGAAGTTGCCGAAGATGCCGCGTGAGGTCAGGCTCTTGCTTCGCCCGTTGACGGGCAGGAGCGCCACGTCGATTGCGCTTGCGCGCAGCGCCTCCTCCAGCCCTTCGTAGGGGACGCAGTCGCCGGAGTGGTAGAGCCGGATGCCGCCCACCGTCACTATGTACCCGAGGTGAAGCAGCTCGCCCTTGTCATTTTTCGCAAGCTCCTCATGCGCGGCCGGGATGGCGTCCACCTGGATGCCGTCCACCGGACGCAGCGTCTCGCCGGCGTCCATGGTCCGAAGCCGGAGCTCCGGCACTCCGACGGAAATTGCATGACGCATCTCAGCGCGGGGGGCAACGAAAAGGCAGCGGGGATTGGATTTCGCGATTGCCGGCAGCGTGCCGGGATCCATGTGGTCCGTGTGCCTGTGCGTGCAGAAGACCACGTCCACTCCCTGCGCCGCCTCGGGGGCAAGCGGGGACGGCATCATGCGAACGTGCGGCAACTCCTTGCCACGGTATTTTTCCGCAAGGGAATCAGAGAGGTACGGGTCGATGATGAGAAGGCGTCCGCTTCCTCGGATGGCGAAGCCGGCCTGCCCAAGCCAATCCAGGGCAACGTACCCTGAGCGCGGCGGGCGCTGAAGCGCGTTGGCAAGCGGGGTTTGCAGAGGCAGCTCTTCCAATTCAATCATGGGGAAAGTATACCTTCAAACACCATGAAGCTCCCGTGCTATAATGGGGAATGTCTGCAACCGAGACTTTGACCTCCCGCGAGCGCATCCAGAAGGCACTGAACCATGAGGCGCCGGACCGCGTGCCCATTGACCTGGGCGGCTTCCAGACCGGTATACACAGGAAAGCCTATGAGGCGCTCCTCCAGTACCTCGGTACGACGGAAGAGATATGCATCCTTGATCCCGTCCAGCAGCTTGCCAGGCCTTCAGAAGAGATCCTGCAGCGTTTCCACGTTGATACGCGGTACATCGGCGCTCATGGGCCTGACGGCTTTGCCGGCGGCATCGTCAAGACCGTCAGAGGCGGCAGAGGCTGGCACGACCTCAGAGACGAGTTCGGGGTGGTCTGGTCCATGCCGGAAGATCAGATGCTCTTCATGGACATATCGCATCACCCTTTGGCGGATGCAACCGTGAAAGACCTGACGAGCTACCCGTTCCCCCGGGGGAATGATCCCACTCGGTTCACCGGCCTTCGCAAGGAGGCGCTGCGGATGCGCTCTGCGTCGAACGCGGCCCTCTGCACGGCAATCGGCGGAGTCGTCTATGAGACGTGCTGGTACATGCGGGGACTGGAGCGGTGGTTCATGGATATGATCGAAAACCCCGGCTTCTGTGAAGCGCTCCTGGACCGCATCCTGGCGTTCTGGCTCGGCTTCTATGACGGCTTCCTTGGTGAGATCGGAGATCTTGTGGACGTGGTGATGGTTGGAGACGACCTCGCCGGCCAGAGCGGCCCGCTTTTCTCGCCGGATTTCTATCGGCGTATTGTAAAACCCCGACAGAAGGCGCTCGTTCAGCACATCAAGTCAAAAACCAAGGCCAAGGTCTGGTATCACACCTGCGGCTCATGCGTGGAGTACATCCCCGACCTGATCGACAACGGCGCAGACGTCCTCAATCCCGTCCAGATCAGCGCCAAGGACATGGACCCCCAGAGTCTGAAGCAGAAGTTCGGCGCGCAGATAAGCTTCTGGGGCGGCGGCATTGATACACAGCGGATCCTGCCTTTTGCCTCACCGCGGGAAGTACGGGATGAGGTGCGGCGCAACGTGGAGACCTTCAAGGCGGGGGGCGGGTACGTCTTCAACAACGTGCACAACATTCAAAGCGGCGTGCCGCCGCAGAACATCATTGCGCTGTTCGAGGCCGCCTACGAGTATGGCTTTTATCGCTAGGCGGGACCGCTGCTGCCGCTACTGGCGAACGAAAGAGCTCCAGCGTGACGGCGCAATGC
The DNA here is from genome assembly GCA_963845535.1 of uncultured Spirochaetota bacterium. Classification (GTDB taxonomy): domain Bacteria; phylum Spirochaetota; class Spirochaetia; order SZUA-6; family Fen-1364; genus Fen-1364. The sequence continues at coordinate 466,845 of CAWJSK010000012.1, read as the reverse complement.
CGGTCTTCTTGCGAAAAAGGCGGGAAAAATAATACTGGTCGTCGAACCCCAGGCGAAAAGCCACCTCCTTGATCGGACAGGCTCCCGCCCTCCAGGAGCTCCTTGGCCTTCCTGATCTTGATGCTGATGAAGTATTGGTAGGGGGTCATGGCAGTGTAGGACTTGAACACGGAGTTCAGGTGGGGCGCGCTCACTCCGAGCGCCTCCCCAATCCCGTTGAGGTTGACCTCGCGGTAGATGTTCTCCTCCATGAAGAACTTTGCTTTCTCCACGAGCCCTTCCGAGCTCGAGTGCTGGACGGTCTTCCTCTCGTGGGCCAGGACTTCGGCAATCAAGGCGAGCACGAGAGAGCTTGCCCTGATCTGGAAGAGAGGCTGCTGGTTGCGCACGAGCTCGAAAATTCTCGCATAGATCGTCAGGAGGCTGTTCTGCAGCCCGACCTCGTATAACGGCTTGCGGAGCGAGAGGAAGCCTTGCTCGCGAAGCGCGTCAGCGTAGGGACCCTTGAATCCGACCCAATACTCGGTCCATCCGACGTCGAAATCAGGCTTGTAATAATGGCGAACTCCCGGGAAAATCACCATTGCCGAGCCGGGGACGACGACGTGCGTCTTCTGGCTGACCTCGAAGACGCCGCGTCCTTTCGTGACGTAGACGAGCTGGTACTCGGGAAGCGTGCGTCCCACGGCGACGCTCTTGAACGCCTGCGGATGGCTTTCCTTGTTCGGGGGATACCTCGTGCGGGGCGCCACCTCGGTGTAGCCAGCGTTCGTGCACACGAGCTGCCACTTCTCGTCTTCCTCACTGTATGTCAAATACCGAAAAAAGCTGCGTGCGTTGTCTTCGGAAGCCATCCCGTCCTTATACCTCTTTTCTCCCTCCCGGACAAGTTTTGTCCATCCCGGCCGATTTGTTCCATCCGCTTGAAAGAATAGTCCATTCCTGCGACCGGATAGCTGTTGGATACTGAGAAGCAATGCACCGACAGATGGGGGCGGGCGCGACCTGCAGGCTGGGGCTTTTCGGCATTGGCCTGGACACGTATTGGCCTCAGTTCAAAGGACTGAAGGAGCGGTTGCAGGGATATCAACGCTCCATTGCGGCCCGCCTTTCCACATTCGGGGCCCACGTGGAGGACGCGGGACTGGTGGATTCACCGGACAAGGCGCGGGAGGCTGCGCGGCTCTTCGGCGAGAAATCCGTGGATGCCATCTTCCTCTACATTTCCACCTACGCCCTTTCCCACACCGTGCTGCCCGTGGCGCAGCGGGCCGGGGTTCCCATCATCGTGCTGAATCTCCAACCCGTGCCCGCCATCGACTATGAGAAGTTCAATTCCCTTGGTGACCGCGGCGTCATGACCGGGGAATGGCTCGCGCACTGCCAGGCCTGTTGCGCCCCTGAGATCGCCAATGTCTTCAACACCTGCGGGGTGGATTACAACCTCGTGACCGGGTGGCTGGAGGACAGCTACGCCTGGGAACAGATCAGCGCGTGGGTGGACGCCATCAGCGTCCGAAGGGAGCTTCGTGACGCGCGCGTGGGCATCCTCGGCCGCTACTACAATGGAATGCTCGACGTCTACACGGACGTGACGCGCCTTGCATCCGTGTTCGGCTGCCACTTCGAGCTCATTGAAATGGACCAGCTCAAGCAACGCCGAGACGAGGTGGAGACGGATGCCGTCCGCCAGAAACTCTCCCAGCTCCAGAAAGAGTTCCGCGTTTCTCCGGAGTGCGGGAAAGAGGAGCTGGAGCGCGCCGCCCGCACCTCGTGCGCGCTCGATTCCCTGGTTTCCGACCTGCGGCTCGGCGCCCTGGCCTATTACTACGAAGGCACGCCCGGCAGCGAGCATGAAGACGTCGTCACCTCGGTCATCGCCGGCACTACGCTCCTCACCTCCCATCACGTGCCCGTGGCGGGTGAGTGCGAGGTGAAGAACGCCCTCGCCATGAAGATCATGGACAGCTTCGGCGCGGGGGGATCATTTTCGGAGCTCTACGCCATCGACTTCACGGATGACGTGGTGCTGTGGGGCCATGACGGCCCGGCGCACCCGGCAATCGCGGAGGGTCCCGTGGGGCTCGTTCCGCTCCCCGTCTACCACGGAAAGCCGGGCAAAGGCCTTTCCATCCAGATGAGCGTGCGCCACGGGCCCGTCACTCTGCTTTCGGTGGTGCAGGGAAAGGGCGGCACCACGTTCCTCCTCACAGCGGAGGGTGAGTCGGTCCCCGGCCCGACCCTCCAGATCGGAAATACCAACAGCAGGTACCGCTTCCCTCTTTCGGCGCGCCAATTCACGGACGCGTGGTCGAAGGCGGGGCCTGCCCATCACTGTGCCATCGGCGTGGGTCACCTTGCTGACAGGGTTGACAAGCTCGCGCATCTCCTCAAAATCGAGTGTCTGAGGGTCTGTTGACAGGAGTCCGACAAATTGGCTGATCGCATCCTTGAGCTTGCACATATCACAAAGACGTTCCCCGGGGTGAAAGCACTCAACGACGTGCGTTTCGACCTGAAGCAGGGGGAGATCCACGCCTTGATCGGGGAGAACGGAGCCGGCAAATCCACCCTCATCAAGGTGATCACGGGTGTGTACCAGCCGGACTCGGGGCAGATCCTGCTGGATGGAGCACCGGTTGAGATTCACAGCACGGCGGATTCCCAGAGGCTCGGGATTGCCGCCATCTACCAGCACGTCACCTGCTACCCGGACCTGTCCGTCACGGAGAACATCTTCATCGGGCATGAGAAGGTCAACCCCGTTTCGCGCAAGATCGACTGGAGAGACCTCCATGACAGGGCCGGAGAGCTGCTCGCGCAGCTTGATGCGGATTTCGACCCTCGGGCGCTCATGGGGAACCTCTCGGTGGCGCAGCAGCAGATCGTGGAGATAGCCAAGGCGCTCTCCGCCAACGCGCGCATCATGATCATGGATGAGCCCACGGCCCCCCTCACGGCGCGGGAGAGTGAAGACCTCTACCGCACAACGGAGAGCCTTCGCGACAAGGGCGTCTCCATCATCTTCATTTCGCACCGCATGGAGGACATGTACCGGCTGGCAACGCGGGTGACCGTCTTCCGAGATGCGCGCTACGTGGGGACATGGAACCTCAACGAGGTAAGGCGGGAAGACCTCATCATGGCCATGGTTGGCCGTGAGATCACCCAGTTTTTCCCGAAACGCAAGGTAAAGATCGGGGAAGAGGTCTTCCGGGTGGAAGGGCTCTCCCGCACCGGCTTCTTCAAGGACGTATCCTTCTCCGTGAAAAAGGGAGAAATCCTCGCCATGACGGGCCTGATTGGCGCCGGGCGCACCGAGGTGTGCGAAGCCATCTACGGAGTGACCCACGCCGACAAGGGACGCGTTTTCCTGGAGGGCAAGGAACTGCATATCTCCAACCCCGCCCAGGCAATCGAAAAAGGAATTGGCTACCTTCCGGAGGACCGTCTGCGCCAGGGGCTCGTGCTGGAATGGGAGCTTTCCAAGAACGTCACGCTTCCCACCCTCAAGCAGTTCGGTACCTTCGGGTGGCTCCATCCTCGCAAGGAGAATGCCATCACCAAGGAGCTTGCGGAAAAGCTGGAGGTGAGGGCAGGGAGCGTGTTCGACCTTGCGGCCACCTTGTCGGGCGGGAACCAGCAGAAGATCATCGTCGCCAAGCTGCTTGCGGGCACAATGAAGGTCATCATCCTGGATGAACCGACCAAAGGAGTCGACGTGGGGGCCAAGACCGCCATTTTCAACATCATGAACGACCTGGCGGACATGGGGTACGGGATCATCATGGTTTCTTCGGAGATGCCGGAAGTGCTCGGCATGAGCGACAGGATCCTCGTCATGAGGGAGGGGAGGGTCGCGGGCATCCTCGACACGGCCTCCGCGTCCCAGGAGCAGATCCTTCGCGCCGCAATGCCGGAAACGGTGAACGCATGAGGCGGTCCGGATCATTCACGGAGAGCTTCCGTGAGCTGGGTCTGCTCGGTTTCATCATCGTGATCTGCGCCATCGTCCAGATCCGTAACCACGCCTTCCTCACCCTGGAGAACATCCAGGACCTCCTTACCAACACGGCCATCCTCAGCATCATGTCCGTCGGCATGATGATGGTGATCCTCACGCGCGGCATTGATCTCTCCGTCGGTTCCACGCTGGCCATTGCCGGCATGGTGAGCGCCCTGACCGTGCAGTACTTCCGGGGGGTTTCCCCTGTTGTGTCCGTCCTGGAGGCAATGGCGGTGGGCACCGCGGCGGGCGTCCTTAACGGGCTCCTCGTGGCGCGCTACAATGTGCTGCCCATCATTGCCACCCTTGGCACCATGAACGTCATCCGTGGCTTGACCTACGTCATCAGCGGGGGGGCATGGGTGAGCTCCTACCAGATGTCGCACGATTTCAAGCAGATCGCAACCGGCCAACTGCTCGGAGTGAGCAATCCCATCATCATTGCCGTTGTGATCAACGTGCTTTTCTTCTATTTCATCAACCATATGCGCACGGGGCGGCAGATCTACGCGGTGGGATCCAACCCGGAAGCGGCTGATATCTCGGGCATTCCCCGCCGGCGGATCATCTTGCTCGTTTACGCGCTCATGGGCGCCCTCTCGGGGCTGGGAGGCGTGATCTGGGTGGCAAAGTTCGCCTCCGCGCAGAGTGACACGGCAACCGGTTTCGAGCTGTCCGTCATCGCGGCCACCGTGCTCGGCGGCGTGAGCATTGCGGGGGGAAGCGGCAAAGTCTCCGGTCTGATCCTGGGGACCATACTTCTGGGCATCCTGAACAACGCCCTGCCGCTCATCGACGTTTCTCCTTTCTGGCAGCAGGCCATCCAGGGGATCGTGATCCTGGCAGCGGTTCTTACGAACGTCGTGGTCAAGAGAAACAACCAGCGCTTCGCGTTGCGAAGACGCGCGATCTAGGAGCAACATCGGTGGAAAGATCCATTCGGGTCGAGAGGCTGTGGAGCTGGCGCACGTTCTTCCTCCAGTGGGAGTGGCTGCTCGTCCTCATATTCATCGCCGTCAACATCGTCAACAGTATTCTCTCCCCCTACTATTTGTCCGCTGACACGTTCCTCCAGACCCCAATGACGTTCCTCGACATGGCCTTCCTGGTGCTCCCCATGACGATGGTCATCATCCTGGGGAACATAGACATCTCGGTGGGCTCCACGGTGGCCCTTTCCGCGGTGGTCATGGCCGTGGCCTACAATGCGGGCCTGCCCATGGTGCCCGCCGTCATCCTCTGCCTGCTCGTGGCCAGCGCATGCGGCTTCTTCAACGGCCTCCTCATGACGAAGTTCAAGGAGCTCTCGTCGGTCATCGTGACCCTGGCAACCATGATCATCTACCGCGGCATTGCGTATGTGATCCTGCAGGATCAGGCCGCCGGGAACTTCCCGAAGTGGTATTCGGCCCTTGGCTGGAGCTCGGTGGGCGGGGTGCCCATCATCCTCATTGCGTTCGCAGTCTGCGCAGTCGTTTTCGGGCTCCTTCTGCACAAGACGAGCTTCGGGCGGAGGATCTACGCCATGGGGAGCAACCTCACCGCGTCGCGCTACTCGGGGGTCAAGACGGACTCCATCATCATGATCGTGAGCGTGCTCACCGGCCTCATGGCGGGGTTCACGGCGCTTTTCCTCACCTCGCGCATGGGCAGCACGCGGCCGAACGTGGCGCAGGGCTATGAGCTGTCGGTGATCGCCATGGTCGTCCTGGGCGGCGTGAGCACCTCCGGCGGCAAGGGGAGGATCGCGGGACCGCTGCTTGCCATCTTCATCATCGGGTTCCTGAATTACGGCCTTGGGCTCGTGAACATCCAGGCGCAAGTGCTCTTGATAATCGTCGGGTTGTTGTTGATCCTTTCCGTTCTAGTCCTTAATCTCAGGATCTCGTGGTTCGCACAAGAGTTCGGTTCCCCCAGCGGCCAAATCTGTGTCCGCGAAGGCTCAACCGGACGAACCTATTTCCTAAGAGGAGGTATTTATGAAGAGAGGCGTTCTCAAAGGGGCCGTGATCACCGGTTTCGCGGCTGTCGCATTGTCACTGATGTTCTTCGCCGTCGGGTGCGCAAAGCCCGTGTCGAAGAACTATGCCATCGTGTTCAAGAACACGGGCAACCCGTATGGTGACAAGCAGATGGGCGGGTTCAAGACAGGGATCGAGGAGCAGGGCTTCCAGGCCATCCTTCGCGCGCCGGACCAGCCGACCGCTGAGGCGCAGATCCAGATCATCGAGCAGCTGATCTCCCAGAGAGTCGCTGCGATCTGCATCGTTGGCAACGACAAGGACGCGCTGCAGCCTGTCCTCCAGAAGGCCATGAGCCAGGGGATCAAGGTGTTCTCCCTGGACTCCGCGGTCAACCCGCAGAGCCGTCTGGTTCACGTGAACCAGGCTGACTCGGAGAAGATCGGCCGGACGCTCGTCCAGGCCGCCTCCGACATGATCGGCGGGAAAGGGGAGATTGCCATCCTCTCCGCCACCAGTCAGGCGACGAACCAGAACCTCTGGATCGACTACATGAAGAAAGAGCTTGCGGACCCGAAGTACGTCAACGTCAAGCTCGTGAAGATCGCCTACGGTGACGACATCCGCGACAAGTCGGTTTCCGAGGCCGAAGGTCTTCTGAAGTCCTACCCCAACCTGAAGGCCATCATTGCCCCCACCACGGTAGGAATCGCCGCGGCGGGCAAGGTCCTCACGGACAAGCACCTCGCCGGCAAGGTGTTCCTCACCGGCCTGGGACTTCCGTCTGAGATGGCCACCTACATCGAGAACGGCGTGTGCCCGTACATGTTCCTCTGGAACCCGATCGACGTCGGGTACCTGGGCTCGTGGGTCGCCACCGCGCTCGTGAGCGGCAAGATCACCGGCAAAGTCGGTGAGAAGTTCACCGCTGGACGTCTTGGCAACTACACCATCACGCAGGCGCCTGATGGCGGGACTGAGGTCCTTCTTGGGCCCCCGTTCAAGTTCGACAAGACCAACATCGAAGAGTGGAAGACGGTATACTAGAGTGCTCCGAGGCGGCCGAAAGGCCGCCTCGCTTTTCTGAGTGACCCGCTGCCTGTCGTTCATCATAGAGCCACCGAAATGCCGTTCGAGTGGTATCATTGAGCATGAGAGACGCATGACGGAGCGGACAAAATGAAACCACGAAGAGAGCTTCTTCCCCGTGACGGCTTCCGCAGGGAGAGAACAGCGGCCGAGACCGCAAAAGCCAAGGCCTGCAAAGCTCGATTACCCCGTCACCCAGGTTGGCACGGCCGGGAAAGTCACTGTTTCCTACGCCACGTCCCTTGGCGGCCAGGGCGCCAGCCTCGCCGGGCAGATGCTCGGCGCGGTCAGCAGCCCATACGACAACCTTCAGACTCTTTTCGGGATCATGGGCGCGGCCGTCAACGTTATCATTGCGCCCCTGAGCGGGAAAAACGATGGCTCCGGGGGAGCCTATCATTACGGCTGCGATTTCACCGCGGGCGGGGACCTGTACCTTGACGCGACTTTTGCCCTTGGAACCCCTGCTGCCCTGGACCTGGAGATCGGCCTGTATGTCGCCGAGCTTTCCGAGTCGTTCATGGGACCCCAGAACAAGGGATGGGGCTGCGGGTTCTCCAACGGGGAGGCGTTGTCCCGGTTCTGCTCCGAGCAGGCGACTCCTCCCGGCACTCTCGACGGGTTCGCTACCGGCCCGGCGTGGGACCAGGCCGGCCGTCCGGATTGGATCAGCATGACCGAGCAGACCGATACGGACGGCGTCAGCACGGGGTGCGGGATCGTCTACATTTACTGGATGCTGTCGCTGGGTTTTGCGGCTTCGAGGATCGTCCAGACGGGCGGAGCGACTTTTTCGGCCAACTACCAGGCCTTGACGGGCAAGACCAGCGCGTACAAGGACCTCCTGGCTGCGCTCCAGGGAGTATCGATCACCTCGGATGATCCGTTCGGGTCATAACGTTCGGCTCCTGCCGCCTGCGCGCGCCTGCGCACTTGCGCTTGCAGAGAACGGGGCTTCCCTTCATAATTGCCTCGCCATGAAAGACACACACGCGCAGGTGCTCGCAGCGGCGAGGAAGCTCCGGGATTACTCCGCGGAGACTTTGTCCTCAATCGTGAAGATCCCTTCTTTCAGCGGAAAAGAGGAAAACGTCTGCCGGAAGATCGAATCCCTCTGTCGGGAGGCCGGCTTCGACGAGGTCCGAATCGACGGGCTGGGAAGCGTCATCGGGCGCGTGGGTAAGGGCCCGCGCAAGCTTGCCATCGACGCCCACATCGACACCGTGGGCGTCGGTGACAGGGCTCGCTGGGAGACAGATCCGTTCTCCGGGACCATCAAGGACGGACGCGTCCTGGGCCGGGGCGCCTCGGACCAGAAGGGCGGAGCAGCGTCAATGATAGCAGCCGGCCGAATCCTTCATGAAATGGGGTACGCCGGGGAGTTCTCCGTGTACTTTACGTTCACCGTCCTCGAAGAGGACTGCGACGGATTGTGCTGGCTGTATCTCATCGAGAAGGAAGGTTTCAAGCCTGATTTCGCCGTTTCCACGGAGCCCACCACGTGCCGTCTCTATCGCGGGCACCGAGGCCGCATGGAAATCGAAGCAGCGGTGCGCGGGATCTCCGCGCATGGAAGCGCCCCCGAGCGTGGGGAGAGCGCCGCCTATAAAGCCGCGCGCGCCGCCCTCTCCATCGAGAAGCTCAACGACAAGCTCGCCTTCGACGAGTTCCTCGGGAAGGGAACCATCGTTGTCTCCAAAGTGGAGGTCCACGGCCCGAGCCAGTGCGCCGTCCCCGACCAGGGCAGCCTCTACATGGACAGGAGGCTCACGTGGGGTGAGACCGCGGAGATCGCGCTCGAGCAGGTGCGAAAGTCCATGGGCAAGGACGCGGAGAAAGTCGGGATGCCCGCCTACGACGGGAAGGGTTGGAACGGGGCAAGCTACCGCCAGGATCTGTACTTTCCCACGTGGAAAATCGCAGAGGACCATCCCCTTGTGACGGCAGGCAGGAAAGCTCACAAGGCCCTCTTCGACAAAGACCCCGAGGTGGGGAAGTGGACATTCAGCACGAACGGCGTGGCCATCTGCGGCAAGCACGGCATTCCGACAATCGGCTTTGGCCCTGGGGATGAAGACAAAGCCCACGCGCCCAACGAGTACACGCGCGTGGATGACCTCGTCACGTGCAGCGCTTTCTACGCAATGCTCCCCATGGCGCTCGAAGCGGCAAAGTAGGGGATCAGGACTGTGCGCCGGCGGAGGGAGCCCCAGGGGTCGTGGCGCGCGGGACGCCCCGCCTGCGCTTGCGCCCAAGAATCAAGCTGTACGCTGACGCGGCCAGGGCGGTGAGGACCGCCACCGCGGCAAGCGGTCCAACGAACGGCAGCACTGCCACGGAAATGGCAAGCGATATCCACGGCAGGGCCTTCAGGAAGCCGTGATCCTTGAGCAGCTTCGCGCCCGCCGCGGAACCGATCACATAGACCAGGACAGCCGCTCCGCTCGGTATCAGGAGGGCCGTTGTCAGGTTCACGTCGAACACGTAGTAGAAGATCAGGACCGCCAGGGATAGGCCGGTGAGCAGCGTGAGGGCCCGCGTCGGCGCACCGGTTTTGCCGCTCACCTCCGCGAAGATGCGGGGAAGGGCGCCATCCCTGGCAACGGCCAACGCCACTCGCGACATGCCGGCCATGTACGCGTTCACCGTCCCGAAGATGATCACGAGGGCCAGGATCGAGGTCCCCGCGGCGCCGTAGCCCCCGAGCACGCGCGAGAAGATTGCCGCAAAGGGGGCGACGCTCCCTCCGGCCTCATATGCCTTTGTCCCCACCGTGACGAAGGCCACCGAGAGATAGAGCAGCCCGATCACCACCACGCTGAGCACGACGCTCCTGTGGAAATCCCGCTTCGGGTCCCGGAACTCTTCCGCCACATTGGACACGTTCTCGTAGCCGAGGTACGACCAGAAGATGAGCGCCGCCGCGGTGCCCACCGGCAGGAGGCCGGCCGGAAGGAACGGGACAAAGCTGGAGAGCCGCACCGACCCGATGGAGAAAGCCACGGCGATCACGAGAAGCGCAAGGATGGCGACAACGATGCCCAGTTGGATCCGGTTGCTGAACACGATGCCGCGCAGGTTGATGACATAGGGAATGAAGATCACCGCGTATCCGATCAGGTACATTTCCAGCTTGCTCATGGGGAACGCGTAGCCGAGATAGGACGCCGCAATGAGCGTCACGGCGGGCGCCCCTGCAATTAACCACAGCCCGAAGAGCCAGCCGGCCGCTGCCGCGGCATGCGGTCCGAAAGCCTCCCGCGCGAATGCGTAGACGCCTCCAGACTCCGGCTTTCGGGCGGAGAGGGAAGCAAAGGTATACGCAAAGGGATAGCTGGCCAGGCCGAGCAGGACCCACGCGACAAGGGACGCGGGGCCGGCCAGCTTTGCGGCGAGGCCGGGCAGGACGAGGACGCCCGAGCCCAGGACGGAGCTGACGTAGAGGGCCACGGCATGGCGGAGCGTTATTGCCTTGCGAAGCGGCATGATTCCCCTATGATACTGGGGTTCCCTGTTCCTCGGCAAACAGTGGGGGGTTGGCGTTTGCACGCCGTCTCGTCCAACAGTATTATCCTGGACAAGGGGGAGGCATGGAAGCGTTTGGGAAAAAGTACGGGCCGTGGGCGCTTGTGGCCGGAGGCTCCGAAGGCCTGGGAGCGGCGTTTGCCGAGGATATTGCGGCGCTGGGCCTGAACCTGATCCTCGTTGCGCGCCGGCCAGGACCGCTGGATCAGACAGCCCAGCGGCTTCGCGGCAGCCATGGCGTGGAGGTGCGGACCGTGGCGGTGGATCTTGGGTCAAAAACCGGGCTGGACGAGGTTATGCGGCAGGCCAAGTCGGCGGACGTCGGCCTCCTCGTGTGCAACGCGGCTTCCTCCCATGAGGGGCCCTTCTTCAAGGCGGACCTCGCCAAGTACCGGCACGTGATCGACGTGAATTGCTTTGGCGCCCTCGCTCTCATTGACGCCTGCGCGCCGCGAATGATCGAGCGCCGGCGCGGAGGCATCATTGTCATGTCGAGCATGGCGGCCTTTCAGGGCTCTCCGTACGTCACGGTGTACAGCGCGACAAAAGCATTTCTCCTTTCCCTGGCCGAGGGCCTGGCGGTGGAGCTGAAACCCAAGGGCGTCGATGTTCTGGCTTGCTGCCCTGCCGTGGTGCGCACGCCCAACTATCTTGCCTCGCGGCCCGCGGATGCCAGGCGGACGCCCGTGGACATCGAGCCCGGTCTTGCGGCGCGGGAGACCCTGCGAGCCCTTGGGCATCGAAACCTCCTGATCCCCGGCGCCAAGGCGCGCATGGCGCACGCTGCCATGCGGCTCATGCCTCGAGGGGCCGCGGTATCCATGATGGCCGGCAGCACGCGGGCCATGTACGGGGAGTGAGCTGATGGCACAGAGGAACGGGATCCCGGACAGCCAGGTGCTCCTGCGCAATTGCTTCTTCATCCAGCCCTCGGCGGACAAAGAAGGCGTTCGAGGCCAGGACATCCTGATCGAAGGCAACCTCATTGCCCGGATCGGGCCGGGGGTCACGGCGCCCCCCGGCGCGCGCGTCATTGATTGCTCGCGCCACGTCGTGGTTCCCGGATTCGTGAACACGCACCACCACTTCTTCCAGACCCTGACGCGCAACCTCCCGGCCGTCCAGGACGCCAAGCTTTTCGACTGGCTTGTCTACCTCTACGAGGTCTGGAAGAACATCGATGAAGAGGCCATCTACACCTCTTCCCTTCTTGCCATGGGGGAGCTGTTGAAGACTGGCTGCACCTGCTCCACGGACCATCTCTACCTTTATCCGCGAGGCGCCGGAGACTTCGTTTCCCGCCAGTTCGAGGCCGCGGAGAAAGTGGGGATGCGTTTTTCTCCTTCGCGCGGTTCCATGTCGCTCAGCAAGAAGGACGGCGGCCTGCCTCCGGACAGCGTGGTACAGGACGCAGACACCATCCTCGCGGACAGCGAGCGCGTCATCAAGCGCTTCCATGATCCCGACCCGCTCTCCATGCGCAAGATCGTCCTTGCGCCCTGCAGCCCCTTTTCCGTCACGGAGGAGCTGATGCGGGAGTCCGCGCGCCTGGCGCGGCGCCACGGGGTCCGGCTGCACACGCATCTGGCGGAAACGGCGGATGAGGACCAGTACTGTCGGGAGAAGTACGGTGTGCGGCCTGTTGCGCTCATGGAGCGTTGCGAGTTCATTGGGCCGGATGTGTTCTACGCTCATGGCATTTTTTTCAACGATGAGGAGCTGGGCGTCCTGCGACGCACGGGGGCGCAGATTGCGCACTGCCCGAGCTCCAACATGCGGCTGGCCTCGGGCATCTGCAGCGTCCGCGACATGCTGGACAGGGGAATCCCGGTCTCCCTCGCCGTGGACGGTTCAGCCTCCAATGACTCTTCCGACTTCCTGGGCGAGCTGCGCCACGCCCTGCTCCTGCAGCGGGTGGCCCGGGGCAGCGGAGCGCTCACGGCGCGGGACGTGCTCAGGATGGCGACGGAGACGGGAGCCGGAGTGCTGGGGTTCGAGAGGATCGGCAGGATCGAGGCAGGCTTTGCCGCGGACCTCGCAATCTTCGATGTCGACCGGCTCGAATACGCGGGCAGCCTGTCAGACCCGTTTGCGGCCCTCGTCTTTGCCGGCTACAACCACGGCACCGACTACACGATTTGCAATGGCACGGTGGTGGTGGACAAAGGAAAGCTCACCGGCGTTGACGAGCGCGAGCTCACCCGGGACGCAAACAGGATTGCCGACTCCCTGCTGAAAGCCGCCGTGGGCGTTCAGCCTGCCCGCTGAAGCGGCTACTCTTTGCGACCCGTGAGCCTGATGATGTGGTAGCCGAACGAGGATGAGACGACGTCACTCGTGGATCCCGGGGAGAGCCGCTTGCACGCGTTCTCGAACGCCGGGACCATCTTGCCGGGTCCGAACCAGCCCAGGTCCCCGCCGCGGGACTTGGAAGGACAGGTGGAGTGCTCGCGGGCCAGAGCCTCGAAGCTTGCCCCTTGCTTGACGCGCCGGAGCAGCTCGTCCGCCAGTTTCTTTTCCTTGACCAGTATGTGGCTTGCTCGCCATTCCATGGGAGCAGTATAGGACGTTTACGCGACGAATGTCATCATGGTACAATCCGTTCATGGTGACTGACATTCTGAAACCCGCGACCATTCAGGAGGCCCTGAAAGCGCGGGCGTTGCCGGGGACCGCGTTCCTCGGGGGCGGCACGTGGCTGAACGCCGCGCGCTCGGCAGAGCCCGTCACGCTCATCTCCCTGGAAAGACTTGGGCTCCAATCCATCGAGCTGAGCGGGAAGCAATGCGTTGTCGGCGCTACGGCCACTCTTCAGCACATCGTGGACCGCCCTGAGCTGCCTGCCGCGCTTCGCACGGCAGCGGGGTTCACAGCCTCCCGGACCCTTCGGAACATGATGACCGTGGGCGGAGAGGTCGCGCTGCACCCTGCAGATTCGACGCTCGTTCCTCTCCTCCTGGCCATGGAAGCGGAAGTTTCCGTCGCCGGAAAGAGGAGGCCTGTTCCCATCAAGGATTTCCTGTCGGGCGGAGGGGGTGGGTTGATTCTGTCCGTGGTGATCTCAGAGCCCCTTCGACCGGCTACCGTACTGGCAGTTTCCCGGACCTCTCATAGCCCTCGCAGCCTGGTCGTTGCCGCATGCGCGTCGGCCCTTCAGCCGAAAGTCGGCGGGGTGCGGCTTGTGGCAGCGGATTGCCGGGGCGCGCCGGTGCGGCTGCCCGGGCTCGAGGCGTCCCTGGAGGGTCGGCCGCTTCCCTCCCGCTCCGCACTTGAGAGCGCGCTTGGGAACGAGTTCGAAGCAGCCGCGGACGTCCATGCCTCCTCCCGGTATAAGACGTATTTGACGCGGATCCTTGTCGCGGACGCCTTGCTCGAGATGAGCCGGGGAGGGAAGGCCACCGTATGAAGATAAACTTCACACTCAACGGCACGCGCCGCAGCGTCCTGGCAGAGCCCGGGGAAAACCTGCAAGTCCTCCTGCAGCGCATGGGCATCCCTTCGGTGCGCTCGAGCGATGACGGGGAAGGTTTTGCCGGCAGCGACACAATCCTCTTTGACGGAAAAGCGGTTCTGGCAGGCCTCATGGTTGCCGGCCAGGCTGAAGGCCACGCTGTAGAAACCATCGAGAGCTTGAGCCGGGACTCCCGGCTGTCCGTGCTCCAGGAATCCATGATAGACGCTGGCGTGGTCCAATCCGCGTTCAACACGCCCGCCGCGGCGCTCCTGCTGGAGGAACTGCTTCGCCGCACGGAGGCGCCAACCGAGGACGACATTCGTGACGCCCTTTCGGGGCTCTTCAGCAGGTCTACGGGCTACAAGCAGTTCTTCCTCGCGGTGGAGCTGGCTCGAAAACGCCGCAAGGACCCGGGATGGTCCACGGCCGTGGCCCCTTCCTTCCGTGACGGCCTGCGCGTGATCGGCAAGTCCCGACGGAAGATCGACGGCGTGAAGCTTGTTGCCGGCATGAAAGCGTACGTGGAAGACAGGGTTGAAACGGGCAGCTGCGTTCTTTCCATGCTTCGAAGTCCCCATGCTCACGCTTTCATCAAGAGCATCGATACGACGCGTGCCCAGGCGCTTCCCGGCGTGGTCCTGGTAATTGACCATCGCACGTGCCCTGACGTTGCCTACGGTCAGGCAGGGCAGGGCTTCCCTGAGCCGTCGCCCTATGACTACAGGATGTTCAGCCGCACGGTGCGCCATATGGGAGACAGGGTGGCGGCGGTGGTCGCGGAAGACGCTGAAACCGCGCGCCATGCCCTTTCCCTGATCAAAGTCGAATACGATGTCATCCCGCCCATCCTTTCCCTCGAAGACGCCATGGCGGGCAAGCTGACGCCGGTCCACGCGGACCACCTCCCGGAGATCGTCTACCAATTCGGCATTGGCGCGGATGCAGCGCACAACCTCGCGGCAAGCGCCTCCGGCGGGACGGGAAACGTGGAGGACGGACTGCGCGCCGCTGACGCGGTCATTGAACGCGCGTATTCGACGAGCAGGGTCCAGTGCACGCCGCTTGAGCCGCACGTGGCCTACACGAGGATGGACGGTGACCGGCTCATTGTCCACGCCTCCACGCAGGTGCCATGGCACCTGCGCAGCATCCTTGCACGCGTCGTGGGAATGCCCGAAAACAAGATCAGGGTCATCAAGGAGCGCGTCGGCGGCGGCTACGGAAGCAAACAGGACGTCCTCATGGAAGAGGTATGCGCATACGCAACGGTGCGAACGGGCAGGCCGGTCCTGTACAAGTACACCCGGGAAGAAGAGTTCATTGCCGCCACCACCCGGCATCCTTTCCGCGTAGCCGTGAAGATGGGCGCGAAGAAGGACGGGACGCTGACCGCAATCAGCATGTCGGCGGACGCCGACACGGGAGCTTACGGGGAGCACTGCCTGACGGTCCCCATGAATGCGTGCTCCAAGTCCCTTCCCCTGTTCCGCTGCCCCGCCATGGCCTGGGAAGTGCGGGCCTGGTACACCAACCATGTCCCATCCGGCGCCTACCAGGGATACGGCGCCCCCCAGGGCTCCTTTGCGCTCCAGATGGCCGCTGCTGAGCTGGCTGACAAGCTCGGTATGGACCTGGTGAGCTTCTTCAGCAAGAACCACGTCAGAGAGGGAGACGTCCTGGAGGTCCTCAAGAGCCTCGGAGAGGGCAGGGCAGGCGCGGCGGCGCACGTGAAGAGCTGCGGCCTGGACCGCGCGCTGGCCAGAGGATGCCAGAGCATAGGGTGGGGTCATGCCGCCGGCTCGGCCGGCTCGGCAGACGCTCGGGCCGGCGCCCCGGCCCCGACCGCCCCGGGCGGGCAGGCGGACCCCGACGTCAAAACAGGCAAGGGTGTTGCAATCATCCAGCAAGGCTCGGGACTGCCGGGGCTCGATCAGGCGTGCGCCGACGTGAAGCTGCTTTCCGACGGGACTTTCCTCGTGTCCTCCGGCGGCGCGGACCTGGGCACGGGGCTGGACACCGTGCTGGCCAAGATCGTCGCGGAGACTCTGTGCTGCGAGCTGGAAACGGTTGCCGTGATTTCGGGAGACACGGACACCACGCCGTTCGACAAGGGCGCGTATGCCTCCAGCGGCACGTACTTCAGCGGCAACGCTTCCCTCAAGGCGGCGCAAGGCTTGAAGGAAAAGCTGACCGCGGTTGCGGCTTCCCTGCTCAAGGAACCGGCGGAAGGACTGGTCCTGGAGTTCCCGGGCCGGGTCAAAGGCCGTTCGGGCGCGGTGAGCTTTGCCGAGATCGCGCATCACTGCCAGGGAGGCGAAGGGCCGGGTGAGCTCGTTTCCCACGCGTCATTCACGACGGATGACGCGGCATTTCCGTACGCCGCCCATTTCTGCGAGGTGGCCGTGAACACGCGCACGGGGGCAATCACGGTGCTTCGCTATCACGCCGTCACGGACTGCGGCACGCCCATCAATCCCGAGCTGGCGCAGGGCCAGGTCTACGGCGCTGTGCTCAAATCCATCGGGCACGCCCTCTACGAGGAAATGATCTTCGATGAAGAGGGCCGCTGTCTCACGACCACCCTCGGGGCCTACGGCGCGCCCATGATCCAGGAGCTTCCCCGTGACCTTGACGTAAGCTTCGTTGAAACGGATGATCCTTTCGGGCCATTCGGCGGAAAAAGCGTCTCGGAGGTCAGCATGAACGGGGCCGCCCCCGCGCTGGCCAACGCCATCCATGCCGCCACGGGGGTCTGGCTGCGGGACTGGCCCATGACACCGGAAAAGATACTGACGGCACTGGGGAGGATCTCGTGATCACCACGACACCGCACGAAATGCAGAGAAGAATCGACACCCTCAGGAAGAAGAGCGCGGCGGGTCTTCACGGCAAGGACTTCTTTCTGACCTGGGACAAGACCCGGGAAGAGCTGGAGGCGGTCCTGGAAATCGCCGCCATCCTCAAGCAGTTCCGCAGCAACAACATTTCCCCGCGGCTGTGGGATTCCGGCCTCGCCGTCTCCCAGTTCCGGGACAACTCCACACGCACGCGCTTCAGCTTCGCCTCCGCCTGCAACCTCCTGGGGCTGACGGTTTCGGACCTGGATGAGGGCAAGTCCCAGGTGGCGCACGGGGAAACCGTGCGGGAAACGGCGAACATGATCTCCTTCATGGCGGAGGTCATCGGCATCCGTGACGACATGTACATCGGCAAGGGCCACACGTACATGCTCGAGGTGGCGGAGGCCGTGGAGCAGGGATTCCATGACGGCGTGCTCGAGCAGCGGCCCACCGTGGTCAACCTCCAGTGTGACATCGACCATCCCACGCAGACCATGGCGGATTTCCTCCACCTCGTGACGGAGCTCGGGGGCGTGGAGAAGCTCAAGGGCAAGAAGGTGGCCATGAGCTGGGCGTATTCCCCTTCCTACGGAAAGCCTCTCTCGGTTCCCCAGGGCGTCATAGGGCTTTTCACGCGGTTTGGAATCAACGTCTCTCTTGCGTACCCCGAAGGCTACTCCCTCATGCCGGACGTCGTGGCGCAGGCGAAGAAGTTCGCGGCGTCCTCCGGAGGAAGCTTCCATGTCTCCTCTTCCATGGAGGAGGCGTTCAACGGGGCGGACGTCGTGTATCCGAAGAGCTGGGCGCCTTTTGCCGTCATGGAAGAGCGCACCAAGATCGTGGAAACGGGAGACAAGGCCGCGCTCGCTGACCTGGAGAAGCGGTGCCTGGCCAACAATGCCAGGTTCAAGAGCTGGGAATGCACGGACGCGCTCATGAAGAAGACGAACGACGCCCTGTATCTGCACTGCCTTCCCGCCGACATCACAGGAGTGAGCTGCGCCGAAGGGGAGGTCTCCGCGCCGGTGTTCAACCGCTTCAGAACGCCGCTGTACCGCCAGGCCGGCTACAAACCGTACATCATTGCCGCCATGATATTCGCGTCGAAAATTGCTGATCCTGCCGCGCGGCTTTCTACCATTCTCGACAGGGCGGAGAGCAGGCAGCGCTGAGGCGCCCCCCGGAAGGAGCCCCGCCCGATGGACCAGAAAGTCCTCTTGATAGACGCCCGCACGGACTTTTACCGGATACGTCGGTACGAGGTGGGGCGGTTTTTCGGACCGGTTGACCTTGGCCTGCATCTCTCCTCGCATACCCAGTCTTTGAATATCGGCGTCGGCCTCCTGGCCGGATCCATCTTTCCGGGTTCGAACCGATTGTTCCTGACCGGCTTCTCCCCCTGCTGGCGCGGTTTCTACGTCTCTTCCATGGGCGGCGCCGGCCTCGTGTTCGACAACCTCGGGCTCAACATGGTTTCCCTCATTGGCAAAGCGGCCGTCCCTTCCATCCTGTACCTCAACCGCACGCGTGGGGAGGAGGTGGAGGTCGAATTGCTGCCCGTCGAGCTTTCCGGGATATGGGGCGCAGGGAGGAAGGGAGCGTACGCGCTCATGGACCACGTATACCAGCTCCTGGGAAGCCGCTATGCCACCGACCCCCGCGTCCTTGCAACAGGTCCCGCCGCGCTTTCCACGGACATGGGGGGCATTCTCTCCGTTCCCATCATGCAGGGGAAGGTCACTGCAGTCGACACGTGGGCCGGCCGCGGCGGCCTTGGCAGCAAGATGCTTCAGGAGCACGGGATCGCCGCGGTGATATACGGCGGGACCTACGTGGATGAGGACTTCCGTGACAGGAAGGTTGCCGACGAATGGTTCGAAGCCAAGTACAAGCAGCGTCTGCTGGCCAAGGACATGGAGGCAACCACAAAGTACCGCTATGACCCGAAGCTCAGCACGGGAGGCACCTTCGGGGTGAACTACGCGGGCGTCAAGGGCCGCATCATCGCGTTCAATTATCGGACGATGCTTCAGACCGAGGATGAGCGGCTTTCCCTGCATGAGAACCTTGTCGTGAATCATTACCTGGCGCAGTTCAACGAGGAGACCATCGTTCCCCGCCGCCAGCACACCTGCGGCGAGCCGTGCGCCGCCGTGTGCAAGAAGATGAAGGACGATTTCAAGAAGGACTATGAGCCCTACCAGACCATGGGGCCATTGTGCGGCGTCTTCGACCAGCGCGCGGCGGAGCAACTTTGTCACCACGCGGATGCACTCGGTTTTGACGCCATTTCCGCCGGCGGCGTGATTGCCTGGATGATGGACTTGCTCGATGAAGGCGAGCTGTCCAAGGAAGACCTTGGCGTGACCCGTGTACCCCGGTGGAAGACGGAGGGCTTTGAT
This sequence comes from uncultured Spirochaetota bacterium, assembly GCA_963845535.1. Taxonomy (GTDB): domain Bacteria; phylum Spirochaetota; class Spirochaetia; order SZUA-6; family Fen-1364; genus Fen-1364. Next base: position 447,568 of record CAWJSK010000012.1, on the reverse strand, counting down.
CCGGTTGCGGACTCCACTCTCAACTCCGAGCTCGGAATGGAGCTGCTGGACTCCATCATCATGCGCCGCGGGGTCGTAGACCTGTCCCAGGGCGCGCGCAAATGGGGGCGTCAGCTCTCACGCGCGCGCGGCAAGCGCCTCCTGGACAGCTTTGTCTACGTGGCCTTCGGGCGGCAGGGCTGGATGGTTCCTAACCAGTACTGGGCGCCGGGCGTCCTTGCGCCCATGCCCATCATGGGCAAGTACTACATGTACTACGGCTTCGCTTTTGCCCCGCCGCGCACGCTCGGACGCCTGTGCGCGGAGCGCTTCCAGAAGGAGCTCCTCCTGGACACTGCCGGGTTCTGCCGGTTCCACCGCGGCTGGGCCGAAGATACCGTGGCGGAAGTCTTCGGCAGCATCTTCGGCATGAAGGACCAGCTCCTTGCCTCCACGGCGGTCACCGCCACCAGGATCAACTCCCGAAACGCGTCCGTGTACTGGGAATCGGAGCGCAACATCGACCTCGTCCTGTCCTTCCTGAAGCGGACACGCGACGTGGAGGGAGAGACGGATCCGCAGCTCACCGAGTGGATCACGCGCTTCGAGAAGGACAGGAAAGAGGCGGCGCTCGACTGGTGGTTCGAGATGCGCAAAGGCGTGGACGAAAGCCTGCGGGAGTTCTGACCGCCGCCCGCCGGCGTTCGGCGGGGTTGCCTTTGCAAGCAGCGGATGGTAGCCGAGATCCGTTCACTCCCGCTGGGGAGCATGACCGAATTTGCTTCCGACTCACGGAATATCTGGGCTGCCGAGTCCTGTCTGAGGAGAGCCCTTTCGCCCGGCGCCCGCCTTCACCAGAAACGCGCCGTAGGACGCGAGCTTTTCCCGGTAAAAACAGGGATCGTGCTCCCCTTCAGGATAAAAGTGGGTGAACAGATGGGGAGCACGACAACTTGACTTCAGGCTACATCGGCTGCCCCGGAAGCCGCTGGACTCTTCTCTCGTGTGTCTTCGATCTGACGAGCAGGTCCTTCGGCACCGTGAGTCTCCGAAACTGGTTGAAACTTGCGAGGTACAACGAACACGATAATCGCAAGGCCAACAACGGCAGCAACAAGGATGCCTATTTCGACGTGATGCACCGCAAGGAAGAGCCCCTCCCGCAGGTAGCCCACCACGCGCGGCGCAGTCGGGGAACTGCGAAGCGCGTCAACCGCGTGATCTGGAGCTGGTAGCAACGCGCGAAGCGATAAGGGTGCGCCCGCAATCCAACGAACGAGCGTCGTATTGAAGACGCTGCCGAGCAGCGCAGTGCTGATGGTACTGCCGAAGCTCTGACCGAAGTTCACCGCTCCTGTTACCACGCCGCGCCGGCCCCAGTCTACGATGGACTGCGCTCCGACCATCAAAGGCGAGGAGATGAACCCGAAGCCGAACCCGATGGCAGCGGAGCCGACCGTAAGGAGGTAGATGACACTTCCCTGGTCGAGGAGCGAGAGGGTCAACGCCCCGCACCCTGCAATTATCGCTCCGATAACGGCCGTGCTGCGAAAGCCGATCTTCATGTAGAGTCGTCCGGAGACCGTCGCGGCTGCCACCCAGGCGATCGAGATGATGCCGAGCAGGCCGCCGGCGAGGATCGGTGTGGCGCCGAACACTGCCTGCGCGAGCATTGGCAGGTACGCGCTCAAGCCGAGCGTTATGAGACCGATGACCATCATAGCGAGCGTCGCCCCGGCAAGCGTTCGGTTCCCGAGGATCCACAGAGGGAAGATCGGGTTTGCGGCCCGCCGCTCACGCGCGACGAACAGCGCCATGAGGATGACTCCGCCCGCCCCGGCGGCGAGTGTGCGCGGGTCGCTCCACCGCCAGGCGTTGCCGGCTTGGAGGAGCGCGAGCATGACTGCCCCGAGGCCGACGATGAGCAGCGCAGCGCCAAGGTAGTCGATGCGAACGGCACGGCGTTGCGGGCGTTCGTGGAGGAACGCGGCGATGACTGCGATCGCCGCGATGCCGACGGGTAGGTTCACAAAAAAGATCCAGCGCCACGTGAGGTATTGCGTGAAAAGCCCTCCCGCGAATGGGCCGAGTACGGCAGAGATTCCCCACACGCTTGCGAGAACACCCTGGATACGCGCACGCTCCTCAACAGTATAGAGATCACCGACGATGGTCATGGAGAGCGGCATCAACGCGCCTGCACCGATGCCCTGAATGGCACGGAAAAGGATGAGCGCAGGCATGTTCCAGGAAAAACCACTGGCAACGGAGCCAATGACAAAGATTGCACTGCCTGTCATGAGAAGCCGTTTGCGCCCGAACTGATCGGCAAGCCTTCCATAGAGGGGAATTGTGGCGGCCGTGGCAAGAAGATAGGCGGAAAACACCCACGGGAATTGCGTTAGTCCGCCAAGAGCGGCCGCAATGGCGGGAACTGCCGTCGCGACGATGGAAGCGTCCATCGCTGAGAGTCCGATTGCAAGCAGCAATCCCAAGAGCACGAGGCCGCGACCCGACGCGTCGGCGACCGTGACTGGATTCTTGTTCATATTGATATCTCCTCCTCCCAGTCTCTTTTTCACACCCCAACCTTCTCGCGCACGAGCAGCAGGGTAACAGTACGATGCAAGACAACAGGATCCTCCCGCTCGAAGATCAGAACCTTTCCGATCGGGCTTCCCATTCTCCCGCCCGTCGCCTCTTTCATCTGTTTGTCGAGGAGGGGAGCAACATATTGCCTCACCCGCCGGAGAGCACTTTCGAGATCGGGGGTAATCTTCTGCGCGCCGGCGACCCAAATCGGGTTGGAGGAGTCGTAGGCATACGGCGCGATCTGACTGCCGCTTGTGCTGCCAAAGACTATCTCTCCCGTGGCCGCGATGGCGTTCACGCTACCGATGTAGTAGTCTGCCAGGGTCGACTGTTTGCGCACGGCCATCTGCTTGTCAAAGTCAGTTTCGGCCGCGATTTCCGCTTTGAAGTTGCGCCACGGGTGGTCACCCGACTTAAGGAGATCTTCGAATCCGATTTCCTTCAATGTGCGCGAGAATCCTGTCGAAACAGACGCTCCGGAGGGGATCATCTCCTTCAGTCGAGAGAGCGCTTCCGCTTTTGTGCTGACAACTATCACGCGGATGTTGCGCCCTCTGATGGCCTCCGCAGTCGACTCTATCAGGGCCTCTGGAACCACTACATCGGAATCCATAACTCCTCTTCGCGCCTCGGCCTGGTCGTCGGCCTGCGCCGTGCTGAATCTCTTGTATTCCTGAACCGCTGTCATAAAGCTCTCCTTCCGCTTCCTCAGCGCTTGATAACCGTCATTCGTCAACAAGAACGGCTGGACGGCTCTTAGATCGACATTCCCCAAGAGGCGCGCACTTGGTCGGCGATCCTGGCGGCCTGGTCAAGTCCCGCCTCGTAGGCGGGGTTCCAGGATTCCCGTTCGTACAGACTGGGTCCGAATGTCCGCAACGAGGCTGGGTCGGGTGCGAGGGTCACTGTAGTGCTCGCCCGGGCGACCTCCAGTTCCCGCCGCAGTATTTCCCGGGGGAACAGGTGTGCTAGCGGCTCGACGACGATCAGGATGCGGGATCCCGCAGCGAGGTCCGCATTGGTGCAGGACCGCAGACCGCCGTCGATGTACCACCAGTCGCGAACCCGGATCGGCGGAGATGCCCCCGGGAAGGCGCTGCTGGCGGTCACTGCCGACACCAGCGAGACGTTCGCGTCGCGATCCCAAACCACGGGCTCGCCGCTGACCGCGTCGACTGCAACGATCAGCAGAGAGCGGTCTGGCCACGCATCGGTGCCCACCAGCATACGGCGCCCAGCAAGTTGAGCCTGCTCGGCCGCTGAGTCACGATCGGCAAGTGCAATCTTTCCGATTTGACGCATGGCCTCACCAGGGTCCATCCCGGAGGAGCCGAGTATGGCGAACACCTGCTCCATCCGCGATACGTCCGGCTGGGGCGGCGTGGCGGTGCGACCGTCTGCAGGACCCAGCCGCGCGAAATGGTCCAGACCCTGGCCCACAGCAAGGGCTGCGCCCACGATGGCACCGGCCGAGGTGCCGATAATCCGGTCCGCCTGCCCTAGATCGATTCCCTGGCGTTGTAACCCCCCCACCAGTCCCGCCATCCAGGCCGTCCCGACGCGACCGCCACCACCCAAGACAAGCGTCCGGTCGTATGCCATCATGATCACGTCCTCCTTCCTCAGCGTGTTTGATGTCGTCAATCGTCAACAAGAACGGTTGGGCGGCTCGCAAAACGACATTCACGTCGAACGAGCTCTTTCCGCTTTTTAAGCGCGTTGGTTATCTTCGACGTACCAAGAAGCCTCTGAGGAGAGAGGGGACTGACTCGCCGTATGGCGCACCGATGTCGATTCTCGGACTCCTTGATCGTTCTTGCACAAAGGAGAAGCCCTCATGGCGAAATACGTTCTGTTCTTCGGCAAAGCGGACCTGGACAAGCGGAGCAGCAACGCAGCGCTTGCGCCCCAGTTGTACGAACGATTTTCCCTCTGGATGCGGTCCTTGCAGGAATCCGGCCACTTTATCTCCTCGCATAAGCTGAAAGACCAGACCGGTGCACGGCTTACGGTACGTGGCGGACAAGTCGTGGAAGGTCCTTTCATGGAAACGAAAGAAGCTGTCGGCGGGGTCTGCTTCGTGGAGGCCGGCTCCTTGGAAGAGGCTATCGCTCTTGCGCGCTCTTGCCCCACGCTCGATCTTCAGAACGGCAGTGTGGAGGTGCGTGTCGTTGATGAGGGAGTCCCGCCTGGAGTCTCCTGACGCTCGACATATCGCCCTCGAATATGCGTTCAAAGCCGCCCGGAGCCGTCTCATGGCGGCGCTCGTACGCCGCTTCGGAACAGACTCCTTTGAGCTGATCGAAGACGCCTTTCAAGAAGCAGGCCTGCGCGCGCTTGAGAAATGGAACGGCGACCCGCACAGCAAGCAGCTTGAAGGGTGGCTGCTGCGGGTCGCGTCCAACGTCATCATCGATACGATCCGACGGGACCGCAGGATCGTCCCATTTTCTGAGTACGACCTCGGGATTGAACAGCCCAGGATCGAGCTCGATGACGAGCTACGCGTGATCTTCTACTGCTGCCACCCCGTCCTTCCCGGCGCCGCTCAGGTAGCACTCACTCTTCGCGTCGCCTTTGGATTCACCAATGCCCAGATAGCCCGAGCCTTTCTTTCCGATGAGCGCACAATTGCCCAGCGAATTGTTCGGGCAAAGAGGTCCCTTCGTGAGGAAGGCATACAGGTGGAGCTTCCCGACCACGCCGAGGTGCCATTGCGCCTTCGCCCGATCCTTGACGTACTCTACCAGCTCTTTACCGAGGGCTACTCAACCACGGAGAGTGAGGCGGGGATAGATGATGCCCTGTGCAACGAATCCCTTCGACTCGCACGCCTGTTGACTGATGATGACCGGTGGACCTCGCCCGACGCGGAGGCCCTGCGCGCACTGTTTTGCTTCCATATCGGCCGTAGCCCTGCGCGTCGAGCAGACGACGGGAGTCTCCTCTTGCTCCACGAGCAAGATCGACTGCGTTGGAATGAGGCCCTTATTGCTGAAGGCGTCACGTTTCTGGAGCGCTCTGCGCGAGGTCAGAAGCTCTCGCGCTTCCACCTCGAGGCTGGTATCGCCGCCTGCCATGCAAAGGCGACGAGCTACGCCAATACCGACTGGGCAGAAATTGTCTCGTTGTACGATACACTTCGTACGATATCCCCATCCCCTGTTGTCGATGTGAACCGGGCACTCGCCGTCGCCATGTGCCGCGGAGCTGTCGCGGGGATAGATGAGCTTGACGCCATCCCGGAACGAGAGTTGCTGGCTCACTACCCGTATGCACTTGCAACGTACGCTGAGCTCCATGCGTCACTCGGACACATCGAGGAAGCGCGCGTTTTTCTCGACCGCGCTCTTGAGCACCACATGCCACCCGCGGAGTGGGCGCTCCTTCGCAGAAAGCGTGATGCCCTCGGCCATTCAGGAGCAGCGTAGGTGGATGGCGCCTTGCTTTGCCGATGGTACAGCGTGTTCGCCGAGCGTGAGTGATAGGGAGCTCGATTCCGAGGGTCGCTCCGTTTTGTGGTGGGCGGACTGCTGGTAGGGAGTTTTCGGGCTTGCCCAGGAACTGCGCTGGGTGACAATACATCGCCCGGCCTCCTCTGTCCCTGAGGAGTGTTCTCTTTTGGCTGCACGAAGCACAGAGGAAGAAGCCCTTGCAGGAGAAGGGGCGGAAGTGCTCGTGACGGCATTCGGGGTTCGTACATCGGATGCGGGCCACCCCTTCTTTCGCGTATCGTGAATCGTACTCGGCGGCGAAGCGGGCGAAGTGATCCCGAAACAGTTGTTGGAGAGTATTGAGTCCTCGCGGGAGATAGATGGTCTGGGTTCGGGCGGCGGAAACCGCAACGGCTTGCACACCATGAGAGAACAGCCGCGGGCGCCATCACGCTTTCCAAGCTCCCCGGGTACCACCAAGCATCCTCACGGTCGAGGACCCGATCGAGTACCAGATACCGGGCATCGGACAGATGCAGGTGAAACCGGGTATCAACCTGACCTTTGAGGTTTTGAAGCTACTTGCCGGATATCGAAACAGGCTCGTCCACTTCTCCCATGAGGTCTCGCATGACGAGCTGTATCAAATATGCTCCGCGCAGCCGGGGGACGTGACGGCAACGAGAGACGCCCTGCGGGAATGGTTTGATTCACACCCGCAGCTCGTCGATGATGCCCTATGACCTTGGAGCCGACGTTCGGTTCTTCCAGGCCGGAAGCTTCGACATGATGTCTTTTGCCATCACCTTCGCCGCCCCGGCATCCAGCCCTTGCGTCTTCACCAGGAACGCGCCGTAGGACGCGAGCTTTTCTCTGTAGGACTGCATTGATCCATCCGGCCGGGCGCAATGCCGGCAATAGTCTTTAGCCGTGTCCCCGGCCGCGAAGTCCTCAGGCTTGCTCATGGGCATCCCGCACGCAATGCATGTTTTCGTCATCATAACCTCCTACGCAACTTCCCACGCCGAGAGCGCCGGAGCCAGGCACGTCACGACGCCCCGGATTCCGGAAACTGTGAGAGTCATCAGAATGGCTTCCCTGAGCTCCGCGCGGCTTGCCCCGGCCTTTTTGGCCATTCCGGCATGGGCCGCCACTGCGCCCACGTCCCCTTGCGCCGCTTTCATTGCGATGTAGATGAGCTGGCGGGTCCTTCCGTCCAGGTCCTGACTCGCGGAAAGCGCGGTGATGAGGCCGTTGAATGCCTGAGCCGCCGCTGGCGCCTCTTCTCTGAAGACTTCCATCGGGTTTCTCGTGTCGTTCATATCTTCCTCCTTTGCGGTCATGGGCGAATCAATGACAGGAAATGACGGCGCAGTTCGTCTCCGCGCCGCTCCAAGACCGAGCGTCCGGGAGAAAACAGGTTCGCGTTCGACAGGTAGTGGTGCAGAAGGGCAACCCAGGTGTTGAAAAGCAGGGCAACCGGCATTCGGCGTATCTTCTTTGCCGCCATGTCTTTTTCCGCGATCTGGCAAATGTGGATGGAGATGGTGGACTGCATCATGACCAGCGACGTGCGGGCCTGGCGGGGAAGCGCCGCGGCCTCGGAGATGAGCCGGGAATAAAGACCTTCCGTCTCCATAAGCCCTCTCAGATGCGCGGCAAGGGCGCCGCTGGTATCCGCGCTGCCAGCCACAAGCTCATGAAGCCTTCCGGCCACCCTTGTCCCGAAGTCATCAATGACCGCGATGAGAAGCGCTTCCTGGGTGGGGAAGTGAGCGAACACCGTCCCATGCGCCACGCCCGCGCGCGCCGCAACGTGCTCCGTGGTGGTTGTGCTGATTCCTTTTTCCGCGAACAGCGCCGCCGCCGCCTCAAGGAGCTTGAGGCGGGTGGATTCCTTTCCCTGTTGGCGCTTTCCCTCTTTCATTGACTCATAACTCAATGAGTTTGTAGTCAATGAAAACGGTGTTGTCAAGAGGCGGCGGGGCGTCCTCCGCAGGGGCTGCGCCAGGAGGTCGGGGCTTCGCCGCCCGCTGGCGCTCGCCCTCGGCCTCCGGCCCCCGGCCTCCCGTTCAGAACGCTCCTTCCCCCACTGTCACTTTCAAGGAAAGCGCGAAATACCCGAACTTGGAGACGAACTCCGAGCCAGGCTCTCCGTATCCAACGAAAGGCGCAATCGTCAGTGTGCAATACTGAATGGGCGTCCAGGCCGCATACGGGCTGGCCACCCCGGAACCGTCGCTGAGGTTCCCCTCGTAGAAGATGCCAAGGTCGAAGTTCGACGCGCGGATGTCAGTCCAGGTCACTGAGCCGGCAAGGTAGTGCTGCCCGGGGAGAAGCAGGTCCGTAGGCGCCAGGAGCGGCCCCGCGGGCTGCGTCCCCGCTCCAAGAGCGGTTTGCTGGCTGCTGTACAGATCCACGGCGCCCCGCTCCTGGGAGAGGTTCGCGTAGCCCTGTCTGTTGTAGTAGTACTGGAGGATGGCCGCGATGTGCTGCGAGCTTTCCGCGTAGCTTATCCCGACGGTGCCGCTGAAATAGGGCGTGGTTGTGTCAGTGTAGGCTTGCCAGTTGCCCGGCGCGCCGGGCAAGGCTCCGGCGAAAGTGCGGTCGCTCCCGTAGCTCACCACACCTTCGCCGAAGATTCCCAGCGTGCCGAAAAGTGATCCGGTTGCCGTCATCATTGCCTTTGGTCTTTGAGCCCTTTGATAGTACCCGCCGACTCCGATTTCGTAGTCTCCGAGCAGGAACTCGACCTTCGGGGCCACCGCGAGGTCGCTGGGGTCGAACGGACGGTTTTGCGCGAACGCCTGGTTCGCGATGACGTAAACAGAGGCGCTGTCCACTGACGCAAAGGGCACGTTCACGGTAAGGGCGAGCGGCCCTTGCCGCTCCAGGTTCGGCTGGAGCGGGTTGATGGGAGTGAGGCTCAGGATGTCCGCGGGACTGAAGAACGTGCCGACTCCCCAATGGATGACCTGTTGCCCGACGCGCAGGAAGAGCTTTTCGTTCCAGTTCACGTCGGCAAACAGCTCGAAGACGGAGATGTTTGGGATGGCGGCGCTCGAACCTGACGGGGGCGTGTAGATGGAGGCGAACGGGTTGGTCTGCGCCTGGTACACGCCCTGGGCCGAGCCGCCGAACGGATAGATCGCCTTGAGCTTCCCGAACACGCGGAAAAAAGAATAGGGCCTCGCATCCAGATATACGTCTGCTTCGAGGTTGGGCACGAATGAGCTGGTGAGGCCGGATGCCGGATCAGAGAAGGAAGGATAGCTGCCTGGCCAGATGGCGTAGCCGGTGTAGTCGGAGTAAAGGTAGCCGCCGATATCCACGCCTTTGGACTGGAGGAAGCTCTCCGGCGCGGGGGATGCGGCTTGGGTCCCCGCAGAGGTTGCCTGCGTCCCGCGAGGCGGCTTGGGTCCCCGTGGGCGCTCCCTGCGCCGCTCCGGAGGCACCGGCCCCCGGGGCGCTTTGCACCATGTTCCCGCCGAACATGTCATCCGGGTTTTCCGTGGCTTGGGCGCCGGCCGTCGAGAGTCAGGAGGAGCGACATGCAGGCGAAGAAAAACAATCTCCTCATCGATTTGCCTGCTGCAGGAAAGCCTTCGTGAAGGTGAAGTCCGGAAGCGGAGCCGTTGAGATGTTCGAAAGCGTCATCTCCGTCTTTGCGCCAACGTTCAGGTTGTCGATGATGAGCATGCGGTCGGCCACGTAGTGGTCATCCAGCTTGGTGTAGCTGGGGTAGTAGACCGTCCGCATGAGCCGCCTGGACAAGCTGTAATCCTCCGCCTTGAGGATTATTCCGATGTCCTTGCGGACCCATATCTTCTTGTAGGGGAAAGTGACCTGGTCGTTGGTTCCCTTCAGATCGAGGACCCACACCGGATAGACGCCGAGTGTCGCTTCGCTTGAGCTTTCTCCAGCGTAGTCCCTGGCCCAGTTCGTCCGGAAGAAATCGCTGTTCATTGCCTCGGTGTTTTGCCAGCTCTCCTTCAGCGAAGCGTGGGAGAACAGCCGGCTGCTGGGGTCGTAGAACCAGAAGTTGTTGTCCACCTCCAGGTAGCCCTGGCCTTTTTTCGAATCAGGGTAGCGCATGAGGATGGTCATGGCGCCATCCCGGTCCCTGCGGTACACGTCGTGTCGGAACAAGGAGGGCTGCTGCCCCGGGTGCTCACTCACTTCGCTGTACTCAGCCGTGAAGTCGCCTTGAAAGTTCGTGAATGCGTCGAGCTGGCGAAGGAGCGCTGCCGAGTCGGGCTGGCGCAGAGCCGCTGTGTCAGGTTGATCCGGAGCGGCCCATAGGCCGGACGCAGCCAGACCGAGCGCGAACGCAATCAGCGAAAGAAATCGGTTGCGGGAAATCGTCATTTCATTCTCCTCTCAATGGAAAGCGGCCAGGGCGTCGACAGGCTTCAATCGAGCGGCCCGCCGGGCCGGAATGTACGCGCCGAGCAGCGTCAGAAGCCCGACTGAGATGAGCGGCAGGACGATCTGGCGTGGGGACACGACGAAGCTCGCGTGCCCGTTACGGAGCATGAGGAAAGCGGGCGTGGTGGGCGCGAAATGCGCAAGGCTCGTGAGGGCCATCCCCACAGCGGCGCCAATCAACCCCGCCATCGCCCCGCCCAGGAAGAGGAAGAGCGCCTCAAGAAGGAACAGCGTGAGGACGCTTCCCCTCTGCATCCCCAGGGCGCGCATTGTCCCGATTTCCCGTGTCCGCTCGTTCAGGATGATGCGGAACGTGTTGACGACTCCGACCACGATGATCACGAAGAGTATGAGAAGGACCGCGAAGGCGACCCCGTTGATTGCCCCGATGATTTGCGGAAGCTGGAGTCTGGCAAGGATGTCGTTGATGGTGGAGAGCCTGTAGCGCGTTCCCTGGTAGCTGCCTTCGCCGGCCTGCTGCATCAGCTCAGCGACCATGGCGCCCATGGGGTTTTCATTGTGCTGCCGAAGCATTGATCCCATGGGATTCCCGCCCGCGGTCTTCGGCAGCGCAGGGAGAAGCGCAACTTTCTCCGGAGAGCGCCCGGGAAAGCTGGGATGCGGAAGCGTCCGTCTGGCCAGAATTGCTCAGGAGGATTCCAAGCTGCTGGTACGCGTCCGCCGGAAGGTTCTCCAGGCCGTTCACGTACGCCCTGTTTGCGTATGCTGCAAAGGAGACCGACATGCCCGGATCATGGCTGATCCCCGCAACAAGGAACTCCGCCACGTTCATCTGGCCGGTTATCGTTCGAAGCTGGACGAGCACGGTGTCACCCGCGCCTGCCTTGAGCCTTTGGGCCGTTTGTTCGCCGATGATGATCCCTTCGGGGTTTTTCATGGCATCGAAGCTGCCCCCGACGAGCGTCAGCCTGTCCCTGAGCGGGGCGCTCTGATTGAAATCCACGCCGACCACTTCCTGGACCGCGCTGTTGTTGTGGAAGAAGAAGGTCCCCAGGAACGTGGAGCTCTTCGTGATGGACTTCACCGGAATCCGAGAAGCAGTAATGGCCGCGCCGAGGGCCGCGTCATCGTGATGAGCTCGATGCGTCGGCCTGATGAAGTCTTTTCGACTCCCTGGATGAAGATTTCTCCGCCCAGAAGCTGGGAGAAGTTTTGTTCGAGGTTGCTCGCAAGCCCGCCGGCAAAGCCATTGACGAACGTCACAATCAAGATGCCGAAGGCGATTGCCCCGCCCAGCAGGAAGCTGCGTCGCTTCTGCCGGCTCAGGTTTCGAAATGCCAGGATCACGTACTGCATGACAGGTGTCTCCTACTCAGACCGCGATTGGATGGCAACCACGGGTTGGATCCGCAGCGCGGCTCTTACGGGATAGATGTGAGCGATGATTGCGATGGCGATGACGAGGAGGACCGAGCCCCCCAGCGAAGAAGCCGCGAGCGTGGGCCGCAGCGTCGAGCTTCCCGCGATCATCGAAAGCAGAGGGTTTGACGCGGGAATGCCCGCTGCGTTCAGGATCCCCACCACCGCCGAGCCGAGGGCCATGCCCACGGCGCCGAAGAGAACCGAAACCGCCAGCGTTTCCAGGAACAGCATTCGCCAGACGAAACCCTTCTGTGCCCCCAGGGCCCGCATGGTGCCGATCTCCGCGGTCCGTTCGCTGATGCTGACCACGAGCGTGTTCATGATGATGATCATGGCAACGACCGCGATGATGAGGATGGCCAGGGCAAAGACGACGCGCATCAGGTCGGGCACCATGGCAAAAGGCCCGGCGGCCGCCCGCCAGTCCGCGGCCCTTCCTTCTATCCCCTGGCTTGCCATCCACTGGTTGGTTTGCGTGATGAAAGCGGCCGCCTGAGCGGGGTTCTGGAGGTTGACCAGGATGAACTGCCATGGACCGCCTTTGCTGGCGCTTTGCTCCGGCGGGGCTGATGGCGTCTTCGTCAGCGCCGTCGGGCGCGCCGCCCCGGATGAGGTTCTGATCATCTGTCCGGCTCCCTGAAACAGCGAGCTTTCGTCCGTTGAAAGAAGGCCGGCCTCCGCGGCGTCAAGGCGGGGGCGGGTCTGGGAGTCTGTCACCATCCCGGCCAACGCTCGCAAGGTCTGCGGGTCGATGTATGAGATCAGGTCCGTGGCGGCGTTTCGTTCCTTGAAAGTGAAGATGCCGCGCAGCGTCACCTCACCGATGGCGTTGCCGAAGCTCTGAATCAGGACCTTGTCTCCCACCTTCAATCCGCTCCCCAGCTCCTTTGTGAACTCCTCTACCTTGGAGGTGGAGAGCAGGATCCCTTCCTGTCCTGGAAGAAGACCGGCGCCTGAGACCAGCATGATGTTGTTGAACATTGCCCCGTATGATCCGGGGTCTATCCCGAAGAGATAGGTGAAAGGCCCGCCGCCGGCCGCATCTTCTCCGGGTTTGTTCAGCTGCTCGGCCGCGGAAATCTGGAACGTGAAGCGTCTTCACCTCCGCATTCCCCTTCAGGTAGCCGGTCAGCTTCTCAAAGTCAGGAAGGAGCGGCGTGCCCTCCACAGCGCCCATTTCCGCCACGCCGAACAAGGCAACGTTCCCGTGCGCCTTGCCCGTTATGATGACCTGCCCCGTGAAACTGTCGATAAATGACCGACGGAGGGCACGGGAAGCCGAATCCAGAAATGACGCGCCCGCAATCAGGACGGTCACGCCGAGGGCAATGATGACCCCGACGATGAGCGTCTTGCCTTTATGCTCCACGAGGTTTCGAAGCGCAAGCTTAACGAGCGCCGGCATGACGTCCCTCCCTGCGCTCCTCGGATTCCACTTTTCCGTCATGGAGGCGGATGACGTGGTCTGCAATCCGCACGATGTTCGCGTCGTGCGTGGAGAAGATGAAGGTGGTCCCCATCTCCCGGTTGATCTTCTTCATCACTTCGAGGATCGCCTCGCCGGTAGCCGAATCCAGGTTGGCCGTAGGCTCGTCGGCCAGAACAATCCGCGGCTTTGTGGCCAGGGCGCGCGCAATTGCCACCCGCTGCCGCTGCCCTCCGGAGAGCTCGCTGGGCCGGTGCCTTCTCCACTGGCCCAGCCCCACTTCCTCGATGAGGGTCTCGATCCATTCCTTCCTTTTTCCCCGTGCCGGCCGTCCGCCGCCGAGAAGGAGAGGGAACTCGACGTTCTCATAGACGTTGAGGACGGGGATGAGGTTGAACGATTGGAAGATGAACCCGATCATCGTGTGACGGATGGACGTGATCTGCCGGTCTCTCAGACCCTGCGGTCTCCACGCCGTCAATGCGGACCATTCCTTGTGTTGGCGTATCCACGCACCCGATCAGGTTCAGGATGGTTGTTTTGCCGGACCCTGACGGACCGGCAATCGAGATGAAGTCCCCTTTTTCAATGGCGAAGGTCACTCCCCTGACGGCGGGGACTTCCGTCCTCCCCAGGAGGTACACCTTCCTGACATCGGAAAGCTCCACGATAGGCGTCGAACCCATTTCACTCTCCTTGCTGACACTTCAGTGTCGAACAGGAGGGAAGCTAACCGATCAGTCCGTGTGCGTCGTCTCAAGGGGACGCATGAGACAACTTTTTTTTCCCGTCCCGGTACGCGGACGGCGTCAATCCGGTGTACTTCTTGAACACCGCGTTGAAGGCTGGTTTGGAATTGAACCCCGCATCGAAGGCCATGGCGATGATTTTCTTGTCGTCGTAGGTCTGCTCATTCATCAGCCGCAGCACGCGGCGGATGCGGTATTCGTTCACGAAGTCGTAGAAGTTCTTCCCCAGATGCTTGTTGATGACGTAGGAGAGCTGATTTCTCGTGACGCCGAGGCGGCCCACGAGGTCGGAAAGGCGCAGCTCAGGATTCAGGTACAGCTCCTCGGTCTCCATTGCGTGCATGAGACGCGCCTTGATCCCCGCTGCCTCCACCGCCTGCACCACGGTCCTTTCCTCCCGGGCTTCCGCCGCGGGAGCGGTGACGTCGAGCCCTTCGATTGCCGGCGTCCGTTTCTGGAGCAGAGCACGCTGGCCAATGGCGAAGACGAGGATGCTGAGCGCCATGGAGAGGTACTCACGCACGGGGAACTCCCGAGGCCCGTGGAGCATGATGATCAGGAGGAAGGCGTAGGCCGTGTTCATGGCCAGAAAGAGATGGCCAAACCACATGAGCCAACCCAGGTCCAGCCCCGCAATGTTGGATTCCTGGTCACGGAGGGAGTGTCGATATCGGAAGAGCAGCCTCAATGACGGAATAAGATAGAGGAATGCCTGGAGAACCAGCAGCGCCCAAAGGATCTCGGTAACGGCGGCGGCGGGAACGTGAGCCGGCCGCTGCGCGGAGGATGGCATTGGCACAACGCTGACGAGGCCAAAGAGCACGAACGGCAGCGCATGAAGAAACTGGCTGGGGCGCAAGCGGTATCCCGGCAGCAGCAAGACGCGGAAATACCACGCCATGAGCGGAGGGATCAGGAACTGGAAGGGCTCCAGGACCAGCACCGCGTGGGTCCGCATAAGTGCAGGCCACGCCTGGAAAAAAAGCGGGTAAATGATCGAGAGGGAAAAGAGAACCATAAGGGCGGAGAGGACGTGGTTGGCCCCGGCATCTCCCTCCCGCCGCGCTGCGAGCACGGCCGCCGCGAAGATCCCGACCAGCGTCCCGCCGCCGGCCAGGAGGGATACCAATTGAGCTTGCATTGCGTTCATGAGACGCCTGCGCCGGCATCGTACTGCTCACGGGTGTCGATGTCTCGGACAACAGAGTCGTCTGGCCATGGGACTTCTTCTCCCGTAAAGCGTGAAAGCACGTTCGGCATGGAAGCGGTGCTCGAGTCGGCAGCCAGCACCGCCTCCCGAACCGCGCCACTGAGGAGGACAGGGTGCCCCCTTTCCCCCTTGAAAACGGGGAATATGGCGTCAGCGCGTTCGGCGCGGAGCAGGGACATATAGGCTTCCGGCCTGATGAACGGTTTGTCGGCGAGAACGATGAAGAACCGCTCGGTGTTCACGCATGAGACGCCGTGCTGAATCGAGGAGAACATCCCCGTCTCCCAAACAGGGTTTGCTGCAACGGTCACCCTCCGGTTCCCTTGCAGGAGCGCTTCCAGCTCAGCCCCCCGGTAGCCCGTGACAACGATGACCCGCTCGCATGCGGACAACGCAGCGGCAACGACCGTCTGGATGATGGTGGATCCGCGGAAGGGAAGGAGCGGCTTCCAGAGACCCATCCGTGAGGAACGCCCGGCGGCCGGCACAACGCAGGAGACTGTCTCCATGCGCGGATGCTACACGCGCCCAGGCTTGCTCCACAAGGTCCGCGGAGGCGCGGACGGCTCGCGCTCCTGGTCGATAGCGCTCCCGGTCGACCTTGACCAGCCCATCCCGGCTCTATATCGTCACAAGGAATGGTATATAAATATGATCCGGCCTTCATCCGCGCCATTCCCAAGACAGATCTGCACGTGCATCTCGACGGCTCTCTGAGGGTTTCCAGCCTGATCGAGATGGCGCGTGAACGAAAAATCAAGCTTCCCTCCGTCACGGAGGAAGGCCTGAACGAGACGGTCTTCAAGTCTTCCTATGCCAACCTCGTGGAGTACCTTTCGGGATTCACCTGGACGCTGAAAGTCCTCCAGGACACGGAGGGTCTCCAGCGGTCTGCGTTCGAGCTCGCCATGGACAACTGGGCCGAAGGGGTACGGTATCTCGAGGTCCGCTTTGCTCCCCAGCTCCATATGTCCCCTTCCTTGAACCTCGAGGAAGTGGTACGCGCCGTGGACACGGGGCTCCGCCGGGCCAGGACGGAGATCAACAGGGCGCTCCCTCCAACCGAACCGCCGTTCGACTACGGGATCATCCTCTGCGCCATGCGCTTCTTCACCCCTGAGTTTTCCGAGTATTATCGAAACCTCTCGCGGCTTCTTTCCTCCTCGACCAGCCTGGACATCATCCGGACCGCCGGGCTGGAGCTGGCGCGCGCCGCGGTGCAGCTTCGCCGGGAAACCGACATGCAGGTGGTCGGGTTCGACCTCGCCGGGAGTGAAGAGGGTTATCCCGCGAGCGAGCATGAGGAAGCCTACGAATACGTGCACCGGCATTTCCTCAAGAAGACGGTCCACGCCGGAGAGGCCTACGGCCCCGAATCGGTCTTCCAGGCAATCGCCAAGCTGCACGCGGACAGGATCGGTCACGGCCTTCACATGTTCGACGAGCACATGATCTCCACGGGCACCGAACGGGAGAAGAAGGCATACGTGGAAAACCTGGTAAACTACATCGCGGAGAACAGGACCACGGTCGAGGTCTGCCTGACGAGCAACCTGCAGACCTCGCCGGGGCTCGTCGACGTTCGCGATCATTCATTGCAGAAGATGCTGGACTATCGCCTCTCCCTGACGTTCTGTACGGACAACCGCCTCGTGTCCCACACCTCCGTTACGCGCGAGCTGACGCTGGCGCTGGACAATTTCTCCATCCCCCCGGACCAGCTCAAGGACATCATCGTCTACGGCTTCAAGCGCTCTTTCTATTACCGGCCGTATATCGAGAAGAGGAAGTGGGTGCGGCAGGTCATCGACTACTACGAAAAGCTGGAAAAGCAGTTCGGGATAGAATAAAAAGCCCCGCGGAGCTGACCGCGCCGCTCGACTGATCGACCCGCCTTTACATCACTTTTACAATCCTTTTTCCCCTTTCTGACAACCGCCGGCCCTGCGCGCGCCACACTGTCTGCATCACGAGCTACAGGAGGCGCGTATGAATGGAGATGGGGTCCTTCCGCGGTCTGACGCCCCGAAAAGGGGGCGGCGGGTTTTCCTCTGGACAGTGGTGGCGTTTCTGGCTCTTGCGGCGCAGGCAACTGCACATGCTGACGGGCTGATTGTCGTCAGCAATCCGCCGACGGCGGCACCGGGGCACTTCGGGTTTGCGCCGCTGCAGGTCCTCTACCACCGCGTGAACGTCAGCGTGAACGGGCTCGTTGCCGTCACCGAGGTTGACCAGGAGTTCTACAACGCGAGCAACGCGCGGTTGGAAGGCACATACGTCTTCCCCATTCCCGCCGGCGCCCACATCGACCGGTTCTCCATGGAGGTGGGTGGAAAAATGGTGGAGGGTGAGCTGCTTCCCGCGGACAAGGCCAGGTCTCTGTACGAGGACATCGTGCGCAAGGAGCGGGATCCCGCGCTCCTGGAATACGCCGGCCGCGGCGCTTTCACGTTGCGCATTTTTCCCATCGAGCCTCAGTCCGGCAAGAGGATCAAGATCAGGTACACCCAGCTCCTCACGAGCGACTCCGGCATGGCGGAGTACGTGTACACGCTGGGCACTGAGAAGTTCAGCTCCATCCCGGTGTCCCAGGTCTCCGTGAAGATGACCATTGACGGCGACGAGCCGCTGAAGAGCGTCTACAGCCCGAGCCACGACGTGGAAATCAAGCGCGAAGGGGACAAGCGCGCCGTGGTGGGTTGGGAGGCAAGGGACGCCTGGCCGGATACGGATTTCAAGGTCATTTTCTCCCGCGCCCCCAACCCGTTGGGAATCGACTTTGTAGCGAGCAGGCAGGCGGGGCAGGACGGATATTTCGTGCTCCTTGCGTCCCCCGGCATGACGGTGGAAAAGAACGGCATCGCGCCCAAGGACGTCTGTTTCGTTCTGGACACCTCGGGGTCCATGGCAGGCCCCAAGCTGGCCCAGGCCAAGAAAGCACTCCGCTTCTGCCTGGAAAGCCTGTCCCCGCGGGACAGGTTCGACGTGGTGCGCTTCTCCACGGAAGCCGAGCCGCTTTTCAAGGACCTCGTTGCGGCGGACCCGGAGCACCTCGGCAAAGCCTACGATTTCATCGATGGACTTTCCGCGATGGGGGGAACGGCGATTGCTGACGCGCTGGACAGCGCTCTTGCGCTGCGCGGTCCCGAGGACAGGCCGACCATGATCATTTTCCTGACCGACGGGATTCCCACCGTTGGCGAGACCTCTGAGGACGCGCTGGTGGGCCGGGCTGCGCACGCCGGCCGGGCCACGCGCATCTTCTCTTTCGGGATCGGCACGGATGTGAACGCGCACCTCCTGGACAGGATTGCTTCGGAGACGCGCGCGGTGAGCCAGTACGTGCTTCCCGAAGAAGACATCGAGGTGAAGGTGAGCTCCTTCTATTCCAAGATCAACGAGCCGGTATTCTCCGACCTGACGTTGTCCTTCTCGAACCCCGGGGTCCGCGTAACGCAGGTCCTCCCTGCCCAGCTTCCCGACCTGTTCAATGGAGACACCCTGGTCGTGTTCGGGCGCTACTCGGGCAGCGGCGCCGGCGCGGTCAGGATCAGCGGCCAGTTCAACGGGAAGAAGCGGGAGTTCGCCGCGCCCTTGAGCTTTCCCGCCGCTGAGGCCGGGAACGATTTCATGCCGCGGCTGTGGGCTACGCGCCGAGTTGGTTGGCTCCTGGATGAAATCAGGCTGCACGGGGAATCCGCGGAGCTGAAGGACGAAGTGATCCGACTTGCGCGGGAGTTCGGGATCGTCACGCCGTACACCGCCTCACTGATCCTGGAGGACGAGGAGAAGCGAAATGTGCCCGTTCCACTTCGATCCTTCCAGGAGTTGGAAGAGGACCGCGGCGCGCGTGACAAGGCGCAGAGCAGGCTCGACTCCGTGCGCAAGGAGGCCTTCTCCGAATCCAGCCGGGCGGGCGCTCCGGCCGTGCAGAACTCGATGGCGATGAACGACCTGAAAGCCAGCGTGAACGAAGGGCAAGCCGCCCAGACCTCCGGCCTGGAAAAAGCGTCGCAGGCGCCCGCGTCGGCGGGATATCGGGCATCGCAGAAAAACAACTACGCCCAGCAGGTGCGGGTGGTCAACGGCCGCGCCTTCTACCAGAACGGGGACGTCTGGACGGATTCCAGCGCGCAGAAGAAGCGCTCCTTGAAACAGAAGCAGGTCAGGTTCGGCAGCCGGGAATACTTCGAGCTCCTGGGCAGCAACCCGGAGGTTTCCTCCTGGCTTGCCCTGGGAAGCGAAATGGATGTCGTCGTCGGCGACACTCTCTACAACATCAGGAACTAGGGGGAGGCAAACATGAAGGCTTGTGCGTCATTTGTCCTTGTTTCGATTGCGGCGGTCGTATTCGTTGTGAGCGGGTTCTCCGCGGGCGCCGCGGCGCCGAAGCCGCGCGTCGAGGTCACGTTCGTTCTTGACTCCACGGGTTCCATGGGGGGGCTGATCGACGGGGCGAAAGAGAAGATCTGGTCCATCGCAAATGACATCATCGCGCGAAAACCGACGCCCGAAGTGAGGATCGGGCTGGTGACCTATCGCGACAAGGGAGACGAATACGTGACGAGGCGGTTCGACCTGACCGAAGACATCGATTCGGTGTACAGGAACCTCCAGTCGATCACGGCGGACGGCGGCGGGGATGATCCCGAGAGCGTGAACCAGGCCCTGCACGAAGCCGTGACCGACCTTGGCTGGACGCCCGGCCCCAAGGTGCTGAAGATCATTTTCCTCGTGGGTGACTACCCGCCCCATATGGACTACCCGGATGACGTGAAGTACCCGGTCACCGCCCGGGAAGCCGTGAAGCAAGGGATCATCATTGACACGGTGCAGTGCGGCGACGTTGCGGAAACCGCGGCAGTGTGGAAGGAGATCGCGCGCCGGGCGGACGGATCATACGTGGCGCTTGCGCAATCCGGAAACATGACCGCCATGACGACCCCGTTCGACGATGAGATTGCCCGGGCCAGCGCGGAGATAGGCTCCACCGTCATCCCGTACGGAGACTCGACGAGGCAGAAGGAATCCCTCGGAAAAGTTGCAAAGGCATCCGCCGCGCCCGCCTCGGTGGCCGCGGACAGGGCGGCATACAATCTGGCAAGCGGCGGCAAAGCCATCCAGGGCACCGGCGACCTGCTGGAGGACAGCAAGGACGGGAAGGTGGACGTGGACCGCCTGAGGGCGGAGGAGCTTCCCCCGGAGATGCAACGGATGACGCCCGCGGCGCGAAAGGCTTCTCTTGCCGCCTTGCAGGCAAAGCGAGACGCGCTCAACGTCAAGCTCGCTGAGCTTTCGAAGAAGCGGGCCGACTACATCGAAAAAGAACGCGCCCGGCTCATGGCGGCCGGGGGAGGCGACGCATTCGACATCAAAGTCACTCAGATCATTGCAGAGCAGGCAGCGCGCGTGAAATGAGACGCGGGGGGGGGGGCGAAAGCCCCCCTTACTTGCCCAGAAATCCCCGAAGCTCGCTCTCCCGCATGACCTCCAGGAACACCGACGATGAATCCTGCAAGCCCACCTGGAGCGCGTGCCCTGAAAAAAGCCTGCCGAATGACGACATTGCGCGGAGGGCGTCCGGGGTCACCCCCCCTCCGATGCATCGATAAGCGTTGCTTCGTGAGACGACGCGGCTGAACGTCACCTCGGACCTGTCGAAGCAGAACTCAGTCTTCTCGTATTTCTGGCGGGAACCGAGGATTTTCGAAAGCCAGTTGTCCCTTTCGAAGTCCTCGAACCAGACCCTCTCCCCCACGGTGTACAGGAGCCCCGGCAGGCCCAGCGGACCGTCACCCGAGCGTCCCAGGAGCGTGGCAAAAGTGAAGAAACCGATTTCACCGCCCCTTTTTTCTCCCGTCTTGCGCCAGAAATCGGCCGGGCTCTCCTCCTGCCGCTTGCCCCACAACTGCATGCAAGCCCCCCTCGAGCACACAATAGTCCGGCCCCATCACGGCGTCAATCCGGTGAATGAGCTTCACCCAACGAGGTTCGCCCAACGAGATCCACCCAACGAGGTCCACCGAACGAGGTCCACCGACCGAAAGGTCCCTCCTTTTGGTTGACCATGGGGCAAGGCGCCGATAATAATGCTGTATTCGCTTTGTGAACGGAGGAAATGGAATGAGCCGAAAGGCGTTCGCAATTCTTGCTGCCGGCATGACACTCCTTGTTTCGTCTGCCGCCTTTGGCCAGGAGAAGCTCGAGTTGTTCTCCTGGTGGACCGGTGACAGCGACGCCGGCCTGCAAGCCCTTGTGCAGAAATACAATTCACTCTATCCGGACGTGGCCGTGACGAACGTGACCGCCACAGTCGGTCCGGAGGCAGATGCTCGCGCGGTCCTGAGGACCCGGATGCTCGTCGGCAACCCGCCTGACACGTTCCAGGCGCGCGGCGGCCAGGACCTCTTCGACACCTGGGTGATCTCGAACCGCCTCGAAGACCTTTCGGGATTCTACAAGACACAGGGATGGAGCGCCGTCTTTCCTCGTGACCTGATTGCGCTCCTGTCGACAAAGACCGGCATCTGGAGCGTGCCCCTGGCGGTCAATCGCAGCAATGTGCTGTGGTATATCCCCGCCCGGCTCTCCGGCTGGGGCATGGATCCGCCGCGGACCATGGAAGGCCTTTTTGCCATATGCCGCAAGTTGAAGGATGCGGGTGTAGCCGCCCCGATTGCCGTTGGGAACGTATCAACTCTCATCCATCTGTGGGAGTCGATTGCCGTTGCCACGCTGGGCCCGGACGACTGGTCAGCGCTGTGGACGGGACGGTTGAGATTCACGGAGCCCAGAGTGGTGCGGGTCTGGGAGAACTTTGGAAGGGCCCTTGAGTTCGCCAACACCGACGGCGCCGATCTTTCCTGGCAGCAGGCAATGGACAGGGTCGTCAAGGGCGAGTCCGCCTTCACGTACGCCGGAGACTGGGCCGAAAGCTACCTCGTCAACACGCTCAAGCTCACTCCCGGAGAAGGCTTCGCCTGGGTGCCTGCTCCCGGCACGAACGGGATATTCATTGCGCGCACGGACTCGTTCTGCCTCCCGAAGGGGTTCAAGGACAAAGCGTCCGCCTTCAAGTGGTTCATGTTCCTGGGGTCAAAGGAGGCGCAGGATGTCTTCGACCCGGCAAACGGATCCATTTCTCCCCGCAAGGATTCGGACGCGGAGAAGTATGACGTCTACTTCCGCTCGGCCATCAAGGACTGGAGGGAGAGCAGGATCGTCGGAAGCATGGCCCACGGGGTCACAGCTCCGCAGTGGTTCGTGAGCCAGTTCGCCGACGTCATCGGGATCTACACTGCCACCAAGGACTCCGAGGCCGCGGCCAACGCGGCGCAGGGGATAGCGGACCAGGCGCGTTTGGGCAGATAGGGGAGACGGCTCCCCCGGAGGAGGGGGCGCCGCACCTGGGGAAAACGCGAAAAGTGGCAGACTCTTTTCCACTTTCGACGTTTTCGCCAGGGCCGGCGTTCGTCCTAAGCAAGAGCTGCGCCCCGGCCCTGCCTACTTCTTCTGGCCGTAGTACGCGTTCTTGCCGTGCTTTCTCAGGAAGTGCTTGTCCAGAAGAGTCTGCCTGACTCCCCGTATGCGCGGGTTCACGGAAACGGCAATGGCGTTCATGTGCGCCACGTATTCCAGGATGAACGCATGGTAGACCGCCTCAGCCGGGCTTTTCCCCCACGTGAACGGCCCGTGGGACGCCACGAGCACTGCCGGCATCTCCCGGTAGTCGATGCGCTTGAACGCGTCCGTGATCTGGACGGCGGTCTGCTCCTCGTAATCCAGTGCGATCTGCGCATCCGTGATCACGGCCGTGCAGGGAACGGGCCCGTGGAAGTAGTCCGCATGCGTGGTCCCCAGGCAGGGCAGGGGGAGACGGGCCTGCGCCCACGCGGTTGCGTGAAGGGAATGCGTGTGCACCACCCCGCCGATCTCGGGGAAGCTCTTGTACAGGAAGACGTGGGTCTTCGTGTCGGAGGACGGGTTCAGAGTCCCCTCCACGCGCTTGCCGTCCAGGTCCAGCAGCACCATGTTCGACGGCGAGAGGTCGTCGTACTCCACGCCGCTGGGTTTGATGGCAATCAGCCCCAGCTCCCGGTCGATCCCTGAGACGTTGCCGAACGTCGACACGACGAGCCCTTTCTCGACGAGCTCAAGGTTCGCTTCATAGACTGCTTCCCGCAGTTTTCTGATTCCCTGCTGGTTTCTCTTCTTCATGGCGGATCCCGTCTTCATTGCGTCACAACGCCTGGAGAAGTGCCTGGAGGTTTTCCCCCAGGGTCACGTATTTCTTGTAGAGCTTGTTGTACACGTCGACCATTCTGCGGTTGGGGACGAAGGTCTTGTCGAAACCGCTTCCCATCTTCTTCTGGGCGTCCGAGACGTTCTTGTAGACCCCGGCGGCAACTGCCGCGAACATTCCCGCGCCCAGGGCCACGGTCTGGTCTGATGCCGCCACTTTGATGGGCATTCCCAGGACATCAGCGGTCACCTGCATGACGAACGGGCTCTTGCGGGAAATCCCGCCCAAGGCTATGACCGCGTCGATGGGAACCCCTTCCTTGCGGAACTGTTCCACGATGGCCCGTGAGCCGAATGCCGTTGCTTCCACCAGAGCGCGGAAGATCTTCGGCGCCGTGGTGCCGAGGGTGAGGCCGACGATTGCGCCTTTCAGCGTCTGGTCCGCGAACGGGGTTCTTCGTCCGTTGAGCCAGTCCAGAGCAAGGAGAGTGGATTCTGAGGGGTCCACTTTTGCGGCTTCCTCTGCAAGGCGGTCTATCAGCTTCTCCTCGATCTCCTCTTTCATTCTGGCAACGGCAGCCCCCGCCCCGCCCCGGCCCGCTTTGCCGGATGCCGGCCCCAGAACCGTGAGCGGCCACGTGAGGACTTCCTTGAACCAGGCATACACGTCTCCGAACGCGGACTGCCCGGCCTCCAATCCGATCATTCCGGGAATGATGGACCCGTCCACCTGTCCGCAGATGCCAGGGACGGTCTTTGTCCCGATGGCCTTCTGCGGCGCCACCATCATGTCGCAGGTAGAGGTCCCCATGATCTTCACGAGCGTCTTGCCCGTGATCTGGCCTCCAACCCCGCCCATATGGGCGTCGAACGCTCCTACGGCCACCGCCGTTCCCGGGTTCAACCCCAGGCGCCGGGCCCATTCCTCCGTGAGCCCTCCCGCCTTGACGTCGGACGTCCAGGTCTCCGAGAACAACCGTGCCCGCAGGCCCTTGAGGACCGGGTCGAGCTTCGTCAGGAACTCCTCAGGGGGGAGCCCGCCCCACTCGGTGTGCCACATGGCTTTGTGCCCGGCCGCGCACCTGCTGCGCTTCATCGTCAGGGGATCATTTGTTCCCGTCAGGAGCGCGGCCATCCAATCGCAATGCTCCACCCAGGAAAACGCGGCTGCACGCACCGCGCGGTCTTCCCGCACAACATGGAGGATCTTGGACCAGAACCACTCGGAGGAGTAGACGCCGCCTTCATACTTCGTGAAGTCCGTCCCTCCCCATGTGCGCGCCACCTTGTTGATCAGCTCTGCTTCCTTCACCGCCGTGTGGTCCTTCCACAGGACGAACATCGCGTTGGGGTTTTCTTCGAAGCCTTTCGCCATTGCAAGGGGCGTGCCCTGGCGGTCGACTGCGCAAGGCGTGGATCCAGTGGTGTCTATCCCGATCCCCACCACGCGGGCGCCCGCTTTTTTTCCCACCTTGGCCAGCGCTCCCTTGACCGCGGCCTCCATCCCCTCGATGTAGTCACGGGGGTGCTGGCGGAACATGTTCTTCGCCGGGTCGCAGTACTTGCCCGCAGCCCATCGCTTGTACCACGCCACCTCGTTGGCGAGCTCCGTCCCCTTTTCCGCGTCGATGATCATTACGCGGACCGAGTCCGTCCCGTAATCCATGCCAATGACGAGCTTCTCAGACGTCATGATTTCCCTCCTCTGGTTGCGCTGTCAGTTTTTTTTCCCGTTCGCGGCCTGGCACGGCCGACGGGGCGCTCCTCCCGCCGTTCTTCCTTCGCGCGAACGCGTTCCACGGGCCCGCGTTGCGGGGACGGCTGCTTGCGGTCCGCCGCCGCGCCTTCGCGATCATGGTTGTAGACGTCCCATCCCAGGTAACGGGTGAACGCCTCATCGACAACCGCGCCGATGCGCGACGGATTGATGGCGACATGGTGCTCGAAACCCTGGGAACAAATACGCCGCAGGAGGACTTGCAGCCTGGGGATATGCGCTACGGCATAGCCGCCGAAGGTGTTGATGGGGTCAGTGGTGATTTCTCCTTCCCCAACGTAAGCGCGAATCCTTCCAGCGTAATCATCCGTGGAAACCCGGCAGTAGGTGAACTCCGTGGGGGCAAGCCGCCCCACCATGGTGCCGTAAGTTTTCTCCCTGCCCACCGTGCCGGCTATGATTTCCTGGTAGTCCATGAGCCCCTTGTTGGCAAAGAACTCCTGGGGAAAGTTGCTGCAGTGGAACAGGACGCACTTGTCCGGATCATCCGAATAGTTGTTGTTCCAGTCCGCTATCCCGCTGGGCCGCCCGGAGGCATGGATCATTGCATGCATGCCCAGGAGCCCGGTCATGTCCGTCTCACAGGCCGACGGGGAAAGGCCGCTGCTCAGCATGCTCATGACGGTGCACGGCACGACGCCGAAGTTCTCCTCCATGGATGTCCAGCACTGGATGGCGGTTCCCGAAAGCTCCCGTTCCTTGATGTACTGGTCCAGCACCACGGCAAACTTGGCCATACGCACGAGTGATTCACGGGGGATGCGCGTGGTCTTCACGTATCCGCGTATCTCATCCAGCTTGGAGACCACCGCTGACTCTTTGTCATTCAAGCCCCATGCGCGGCCGAAGACTTCGGAAAGGTCGATGCTCTCCACGGAGATGCCGGCTCGCTCCAGGAGCTTCTCACTGTAACGCACGGTGGCGAACGCGGCGGGACGGGCCCCGATCTGGCCGAACCTCGCCTTGCGCATCCCCTTGACCACCCGGCAGACCCCCGCGAACTCGGCCAGGTCCCGGCGGAAGGGCGCCGACTCCGGGTCCATGGTGTGCTCCGAGGTGAGGGAGAAGCGGATCCCGTACTGGGTGAGGCTGTTGCAGGCGGACATCTTGCCGCAGAAGCTGTCACGGCGGTGCTCGATGGCCATCCGCCCCGGTTCATCCGGGAACGCGTGCACGAGGACCGGCACGTCCAGCCCCGCGAGCTTGATGGTGTCCGCGACCCCGCGTTCATCCCCGAAGTTCGGCAGCGTGACGAGGATTCCGTCGATCTTTTCCCTGTTGGCCTTGAAGAGCTCCGCGCATTTTCGCGCGTCCGAAAGGGATTCCACGGACCCGAACTTCGTGTCCTTCGGGCCGAGAGCCACGGCTTCCAGCCCCTCCTCCTTGAGGACGGCGAGGATGGTCTTTCTCCCTTGCTCGCAAAGCTCGGCCGGAAAGAATCCCCGGTTGCCGACAAGCACACCGAGTGTGGTCATGGAGAGCGCTCCTTATTTCATTTTCAGTAGCGACGGGTTCCAAAGACGATAATTCCCGGGCCGTGGAAAGTCAAGGCGAAGTGCGGCTTTCCTGCGCTATTTCCGCCGTGGTCCGTTGGAGGGGCCGAAAAGGGCGTTGGAGGACGTGTCGGAGCCGGAAAGCAGGACGCCAAGCCAGCCCAGGAGGGGAGAGAGGAACGGGAATACGGCCCCGGTAGCGGCAAGGGCAAGGCCAAGGGAAGAGTTCGCCCGATGCGAGAAACACGCTTCAGCAGAGAGGGCATTCGCGTGCACCTTGTTTTCGGCTATCGACGCCTCGGGAAACCGCGTCATGGGACGCAACTTCGATTGGATTTCCAATCCGGTCCTGGTTGTCATCACGAAGCCCGCAGGAGGTTATGCCTCGATTTCCGTGGTAGACATGGGTTATCCACTGAAGATGGTCGACATGCCGCGCTGGCCTTTCGACGGCATGAACGAACGCGGGCTCGCTGTCGGCATGATGTCCGTGGATGAGGCGCAGAGCGCGTGCGAACCGGGGATGCGCTCAGTCACTTCGTTCGGCATCATACGGGTTCTCCTGGATAAAGCGGCCACGCTCGATGAGGCCCTTGCACTCATGGGCAAATATCTTGTCGGGTTCGGGAAAATGCCGCTCCATTACTTCGTCGTGGACCGCAGCGGGGCTTCGGCAACCGCAGAATATTACAGAGGGAAATTGCGGGTTTTCCGTGCAAAACGACCCTGGCAGGTTTCGGCGAACCTCCTTTTCTCCAAGATACCCGAGGTCGAACGGCCGGGTTCGTGTTGGCGCTACGCGGTGGCTGAGAAACGACTTTCGAAGACAGACGGCAGGTTGGATGCGAAAGGCGTATTCGGACTCCTCGAGGCGGTGTCAGTGCCGAGCACGGTTTGGTCCTCGTCCTACGATCTGACCAGGACGACGCTTGAGCTCGCCCTTGGAAGGAAATACGGCAAGACATATCGCTGGAGCCTTCCGTAGGGCAGGCCATGTTGCAGCACGTTCCCATGAAGAAACTCATCCCTATGACTTTCATTGCCATGATAGTTTGAGTTGAAGAGCTTTCTCCAAGAAATCCCAGACCGTCTGGTCGAACTCGAAGTCATGACGCAGGCCTGGTTTGATTATCAGAGTGTGTGACGCTCCCACTTCTTTCATTCTGGCGTCAAGCAATTCCGCCTGATCCGGCAGCACCGCCGTGTCGTTTTCCCCATGAATGGTCAGAATCGGGGGCGCTCCTGGCCTGACATATGTCGTCGGACTGGCCCTCTTGTACTGCTCGGGTTTTTCCTGGAGAGAGCCCCCCAAGTATGCGCTGACATAGGGCTCTTTGTTCCATTTTGCGAGATCCGTTGCCCCTGAGAAGTTGACCACTGCCTGCACGGCGCTGGAATACCCTGAGTTTTCGTCGTCACCTTCCAATCCGTCCGTCGGTTGCGTAAGTCCAAGCAGCAACGCCAAGTTCCCGCCGGATGAGAAGCCAACGACCGCGATATGCGCCGCATCAATATCGTATCTTCCGGCATTCGCTCTGAGAAATCGGATTGCGCCCTTTACGTCGTAGACTTGCGCGGGGAAAGATCCCATGGCTCTTGCGTTGGAGTTCTCACGTGTTGAGCTGTAGTCCACGGTAACCGCAACGTATCCCTTTGCGGCAGCCAGATCCAAAGCGTACCAGAACTGCTCACGGTTGTACGCCTTCTCATATCCCCAGCCGTTGCCACACAGGAATACAACCGCCGGCTTGGGAACTCCCTCCGGCTGTGGCCTTTGAATGTCCATCTGAAGTTCCCGGCCATTAACAGTCCTGTAGGTGATTCCGTACATCTCTCTGGAGGTTTGCCCATAGAGAGAGGCAACCGAGGATAGGAGAACCACAGCCAGACATGCGATCACGACTTTCATACTTCCCCCCGTTCTGCATTTTGCGGACTTTTGTAGAATAGCATCAGGGCGCAAATCTTGAAAGTACCAGCGCGAAACTAGAAGGCCTTCCCCCATTTCTGGGAATAGGCATCCAGGGGCTCGATGAGGGCAAACAACTCCTGACCTAGTTTGGTCAACGCATAGCCCTCAAGGGTCCTCTCTACGAGCTTGGCTTCCTGCAGGTCCTTGAGGCGCGTGTTAAGGATCGAAGGCGAAATGGTCTGGCTCTTGCGACTGCGGGGGGTCTGCAGGGCCCTGAAGGTCGAGGGCCCTGCAGCGAGGTTCCAGACGATGCCCATGGCCCAGCGCCTTCCGAGGAGGTCGAAAAGCGCCATGATCGGCGCGCCTGTCGTGGATCCTCGTACGGGCTTTCCAGGCTTCGGAATGGCCATGGGGCGGCTACTTCATCTCGGCCATGATGTCCGCGCAGGTCCTGCCGCTGCGCCCAATGCTCTCACGCTCGAGCTCGTGGATGAGCACGGTGAACTCCGACGCCGGGATTTTGGTGATCTCGATTGCGTCGGCGGTCAGCCGTTCGATGAGCGCCCTCTTCGTCTCTACGCTGCTCTTCGTCATGGTTACCTGGATGACTGGCATGATTGTGCCTCCGGGGTCGTTGATTTGCTACTCATAAAGTAGCTTGATACTGTAATAGTAGCAAGCTATCAAAAAAGAAGCAATCGGCGGCCGGCGCTTACTGCTTCTGCTTGTCCTTCATGTAGTTTTTGAGCATTTTCCCGAATGCGCAATTATCCTTCTTCCGTTTCTCCAGGTGCGTCATTTCCTAATACTTTGATTCTTTCCTCAGTTTGAGGAGCTCTGAACCGTTCTGCGGTCAATTCGGTTCACGGGATCACCCCCTCTGCACGGGGCGCCGCGTTCGGCCCTTGCTTTATCCCCCGAGCTCCGCGGAGATGCGCTTCATCCACTCGTGCACGGGCACCTCCTGCGGGCACTTGCCTTCGCATTCCTGGCATTCCGTGCAGGACCCGGCCCGTTCGGTGGGCTTGAGAAAACCAAACTCGCGCTTTGCTTCCCCGGGGTTTGAGAACGCCACGGATTTGTTGTAGACGTCGAGCACGCGAGGGATGTTCACGCCGTTGGGGCACGGCATGCAGTAGCCGCACTGCGTGCAGGGGATGGGGCGCAGCTTCTCATACATGGCGGCAACCTCGCGCACGAGGCTGACCTCCTGCGAGGAAAGAGAGCCCACCGATGAGCGCTCTGCGCTTGCCAGGTTCTCCTGCACCTGCGCCATGCTGCTCATGCCGCTCAGGACTGTGCCCACCTCCGGTTTGTTCCAGACCCACTGGAGCGCCCAGTCCGCCGGTGTTCGCGCGTTCGGCGCCTTGCCCCACAGGGCTTTCACCGCGGGCGGCGGGTTCACGAGGTTGCCTCCCATGATCGGCTCCATCACGGAGACGGCAAGCCCTTTGGCGGCAGCATACTGAAGCCCCTCGGTTCCCGCCTGTACGGTCTCACTGGCGTAATTATAGAAGATCATGCAGAACTTCCACGTGTCCCACCCGTCCACGATCTCCTTGAATGCCGCCAGATCGTCATGGAACGAGAACCCGATCCACTGGATCCGTCCTTCCGCAATCTTGCGCTCTGCCCATTCCAGGGCTCCGAGCTCGCGGCCTTTCTTCCACGTCTGGCGGCCCAGGGAATGGAACAGGTACAGGTCAACGTGGTCTGTCTGGAGCCTCGAAAGCTGTTCGTTGAAGATCCTGTCCAGATCAGCCGGCTGCTTCAGGAGCCACATCGGCATCTTGTCGGCGAGCTTCACCTTCTGGCGGTACCCGTCCGCCAGCGCCTTGCCCAGGGCTACCTCGCTTTTGCCTCCGTGATACGGATACGCGGTGTCCACGTAGTTGACCCCGGCGTCTATTGCCGTGCGGATCATGCGGACGGTAAGCGGCTCATCCACCTTCTCCGGCCCTCCGTTGCACGGAAGTCTCATGCAGCCGAAGGCAAGCGCGGAAGCGTTCCAGCCCGTTTGGCCAAAGCTCCTGTATTTCATGTCGATCTCCTGAAGCGGACCTTCTGGAACTGCCCGTTCGAAAGAAGGAGCGCAAGAATGAACCCAACAAGGACAAAACCGCCGCTGACAATGAAAGACAAGGTCGATGCCCGCTCGGGCACCCTGTCTTTCAAAATGGCAACTATCTGAGGACCCACAATCCCCCCGGCTGACCACGCTGTCAAGACTGCTCCGTAGACGGCTGGCATCAACTGCGTGCCGAACACATCGCCAATAAAAGCCGGCATGGCGCCAAAGCCGCCCCCGTAGCACAGGAGCACCCAGCAGGCAAGCACGGCAAAGAGCCAGGGCCTGGCAATGAAGGCAAGGAGCGCGAACACGACCACACCTGAGCCGAGCATGATCCGGAAAGTCTGAGCCCTGCCGATCCTGTCGGAGACCGCGCCCCAGAAGAACCTGCCGGCGCCGTTGAACAGGGAGCTTGCGGCAATCAAGGTGGCGCCGAAGCCCGCGAGCGCCGCGGCGGAAAGCGATGGGTCGGTGTTTTTCAGCAGGCTCTGCAGCAGCGGGGACTGGAAGCTGATTATGGAAATGCCCGCGGTGATATTGCAGAAGAACACGACCCACATGAGGACGAACCTCCGGGAGAAAATGGCTTTGGAGGCGGAAGCGTCCAGTCCTGCGCCAGCCGCCTTCGCGCCCTCTGGGGCGTATCCTCGGGGAAGCCACAGCGGCGGCGGATTCTTCATGAACCACGCTGACCCGACCGAAAGGACAAGGAATACGGCGGCAAGCAGGAGAAAGACAGGGGCAAGGCTTGTTCCTCCCGTCATCCCGATGAAAAGCGGGGCGAGGATCTTGCTCATGAAAAGTGCGCCAAGGCCGAACCCCATGATAACCATGCCCGTGGCAAGCCCCTTCTTGTCAGGGAACCATTTCGCCACGGTGGCCACGGGCGTGACGTAGCCGAGGCCCAGTCCGATCCCGCCCACGACTCCGTAGCCCACGTACAGGAGAAGCAGGCTCTTGATGCTCAGCGCGAGGGCGCCCACGGCGTAGCCGAGTGCGAAGAGGACGGCTCCCGACATCGCCATTCTCCGCGGCCCGATCTTCGCGAGCCTGGTGCCGCCCCACGCGGCCGTCACCCCGAGGAACAGGATTGCAAAGGAGAAGATCCACGCCACTTCGCTGTTGGACCAGCCGAAGTCACCTTTGTACTGGCGCACAAGGAGGTCCTGAAAGAAACTCCACGCGTAGACGGTTCCCAGGCAGACCATGAGCACGGTTCCCATTGCGGCGATCAGCCAGCGATTCGCAGTTCGCGCTTGAGCGGCCATGCGATTCCTCACTTTCCCTTTGCGGACAGTTCGAATGTTTGGGCTTGATTAACTGATATATCAGGTATCCGGCTTCGTGTCAACGCGACAAAAAAGGGGATAGGCCGAGGTATGCGCCGAAACCGATGATAACGACTCCGCAAACCCCCAGGATGACGGTTGTAACACCGGGCGGAATGCTGCGGCGGCCAAAGTGCAGGATGGTGGAAACGGCGGTGTACCAGCCGAAATCCCCGAGCTCATGGCCGAGATAGAAGGCCAGGAGCGCTTGCCAACGCTGCAAGGTCACATCGAAGCGCAGGAGAAACGCGGAGCCGATGGTGATCCACCAGACCCAGAAGTACGGGTTCGATAAGGATACGAGCATCCCCGCGAGGGCCGGGCGGATCCCGGGGACGGCCGGGCGCGTTCCGCCAGCGGTCGAGCTGATCGCGCGCGCTGCGGGGCCGGCGGGTTGGGCGCCAACCTGGAGATTCAGCGCGCGGCCTCGGACCGCTTCCCGGATCAGGCCGATCCCCATCCATGCCAGGAGCACCGCTCCGATCACCCCGATGATCTTCGTCGCGCGAGGCGCGTGAAGGAACTCGACCACTCCCGTCACGAGGCCGAACAGCAGGAGCGCTTCGAGTGCCGCGTGCCCTATCACGACGCGCGGGCCGAGCAACCAACCCCGGGGCCGGCTTTCACCGTGCCGGCAATCGTGTAGGTGAGCATGGGGCCGGGCATGAGAGCGCCGCTCAAGGACATGATGAAGGAGAGTGAGAAGATCAACCAGAGACCCGCAAAGCTCATGGAGTCGGCTCCCCGGTATCAACTGCCGCCTGGTCGAGCTCAGGCGCCACAGCCTCCAGAGCGTCGGCATTGAACCGGAACGAGTGAAGGTCCGTTCCTTCCCCCGGGGTCATGGCGATGACCTCACCAATGGCCGAAGGGGACACGTCGACGCGCCGTGACAGCAGCGCTTCGTTGTCCGCCTTGAATTGCCTGATCCTGAGGAACGACTCCTCGATGCGGCGCGCAAGGTCATTTCCCAGGGACGAGCCTCGGCACGCAGCGCTCAGGACGCCGTCGAATGCCCTTCTTGTCTGCGCCGCGGAGCCTTCCACGATAACGAAGTCGTGCCCCGCAAGGATGGCGCGGATGGCCCATGCGGCAGCGGGGTCCAGCGCCGCCAGCTCCGCGGCCTCCCGGCTTCGCGCCGGAACGCCGCCGAGGACGCGCTTGTCCGCGTAGTTTCGAAGCATCAGGAGCCCGTCAGACATGAGAAGCCCGGTGTAGCCGGTGTCGTGCCGCAGGATCCCCAGCCAGGCGGAGCTGAAGGTGACGATCCGGTTGTCCACCAGCGAGTCATCGAGATGAGTGGTCATCAGGATGGGTGAGACGCCGTCAAGGTCTCGAAACACGGAGAAGCGCTTCTCCGCGATATCCAGGGGAACGTGCGTATCCGGCGAGGAACGGTGGAGGTTTGCGCCCGTTGGAAGGAAAGGGAAGTGCTTCAAGACGGGCAGGATGCCAAACCTCCGAAGCTCGTCGACCACCACCCGAGCGCGCGCCTCCGTGGACGGCTCTCGGGTGCTGTCATCCACGGTTGGCCCCAGGGCCACGTTCATGCCCAACGCGGCAAAGACGAACGCGTTCAGCCCCGCAAGGGTCTCGAACTGGGCGTCCGCGAGCGCCTTGTACTTGCCTATGAAACCTCCCACGTATCCATCCCCGAATGCCGCGCTCACCGAACGCTTTCCCGCCCGCGCCGTGAGCCGCACGATATCAGAGCAGATGAGGAGCGGGAGACGGGTCATCCCGGAAAGCGCGCGGTTGGTCCGGCGGATCCTCTGGTAGTCACTGGTTCCGTAATGGGGGATGACGCCGCCAATCTGGAGTTGCTCAACCATGGGGGCGAAATCCGGCTCGAGGGCCAGGGGCGTTGCCGCGTAGCCAAACCCGTCAACGTTGACGATGAAAAGCTGGCCCAGCTCGGACTCGAGAGCCCTGGCGCGATCCAGGGGAATCCCCAGCCGGCCGCGCGCCGCAAGGGCATCCACCACGGGGGTATCCGCGTACGCGAACGAAGCGCTGGCGAGGGCGATGACAAGGCTGACGAGGGTCAGGGCACGCATGGATCGTGGCAGGCACTCTACACCATTCCGTGGATTTGGGACACAATGGCGGCATGAGACTTCCGTGGTTGCCCCAGGCCCGCCCACCGGCGGAATCAGACGGCACGATCCGCACGAGCCAACAGGGATGGTTCGAGCGCCTTGCCAGGGCATACAAGGACAGGCAGCCGGTGCTGCTCGTGGATGACGCGCGCGTGGGGATCGACCCGCAGAGCCAGTCTCTGGTCGCCATGGGGATCAAGGCGGGGCTGTCCGCGGCTGACTGGACCGCGGTCGGGGTTGCGGTGGGAGTAAGCGCGGCAGGCATGATCATGGTGGTGCTCGCCTTCCTCGACCCCG
The DNA here is from genome assembly GCA_963845535.1 of uncultured Spirochaetota bacterium. Classification (GTDB taxonomy): domain Bacteria; phylum Spirochaetota; class Spirochaetia; order SZUA-6; family Fen-1364; genus Fen-1364. Next base: position 413,149 of record CAWJSK010000012.1, on the reverse strand, counting down.
AGCCTACGAGCAAGCTTGGGCTCCTTGTGGGCGGCGGGGCGGTGTGCGTGCTGACGGGCGGCCTTACGGCGGTGGCCGTCCTGACGCGTCGAAGGCCGCCGAACATCGAAATGAGCGCGGGCGGCTTCAAGATAAGCTGGGAATAGGATATCCTTCGGCAATCCAGGGAGCCCAAACATGCCAATGAACGTTGCACTAACAGGTTCGACCGGTCACGTGGGAACCGCGCTCGCCACGCTTTTGTGCGAACGCGGTTATTCCGTCCGGGCAGTGGTGCACAAACAAACCACGGGGCTGGAAGGGCTGCCCCTCACCACGGTGGAGGCTTCCCTGGAGGACCCCGAATCTCTGCGGCGCGCGTTTGCCGGCGCACAGATCGTGTTCCACGCGGCGGCGCGCATCTCGATCACCCGTCGTGACGTTCCGGAGGTCACGAAGACCAACGTGACAGGAACACGCAACGTCATTGAGGCATGCCGGGCCGCGGGGGTGAGGAGGCTCGTCCATTTCAGCTCGATCGAGGCATTCAGCCCCAAGCCGCTGGATTCGACCCTGGATGAGGACCGGTCCCTGGAGGACGGCAGGACAGGCTCTCCGTATGCGCTTTCCAAGGCACTGGCTGAAATCGAAGTGCGAAAAGCCATTGCGGACGGCATGGACGCGGTCATCGTCAGTCCCACGGCGGTGGTCGGACCTTTCGATATCCGACCGTCCCTTATGGGGCGGGCAATCATCGCCTTCGGCACCGGGGCAATCCCCATGCTGATCGACGGCGGCTATGACTGGGTGGACGTGCGGGACGTCGCGGAAGGCGCGCTCCGCGCGGCCGAGCGCGCGCCGAAAGGCGCGCGATACCTCCTGGGCGGCAGATGGGCTTCCATGGGGGAAATGGTGCGCCTCGTCTGCGACGTTGCCGGCAGGCGCGCCCCCCGCATGACGTGCCCGTACCCCCTGGCCAGGATAGGCGCGCCGTTCTCCGCGCTGTTCTCCCTCTTGTTTGCCAAGGAGCCGCTTTTCACCGGCTATTCCCTTGCGGCCCTCCGAGGCAACCGCCTGATCAGCCACCAGCGCGCGGAGCGGGAGATCGGGTACAAGCCCCGTGACCTCGAGGAAACCATCAGGGACACGTGGGGATGGTTCGCCCAAAGAGGCCTGGTTTCGGCGCCGGCTGCGCTGCCGCGCGAAGCCTGACCCCGAACGCCGCGTCGCGCTCAGCTTGCTTTTGTCCCGCCTCATGCGCACCTTTTTCTCATGAAGAGTGGACTGACAAAGAGCGTCTCTGACCTCGTGCATGACTTCGTTCTGGAGAAGTCAGCGCGGGAGGAAAAGACGCTTTCATTTTCCGAGGATTCCTTTTGGAAGGGACTGCGCGGTGTCGGCACCGAGCTGTGGCTGGATACGGGTGACATGGACGCCGCATCCAAGGTATGGACGCGGGAGTTCAGCGCGCTTACGACGAATAACACGCTCCTGAACAAGGAGGTCCAGAAAGGCATTTATGACGATGTGGTCCGCGACGCGGGACGTCTTCTGGGTTCCCTGGACGAGCCGCAGCGGGTCATGGAGATCGCCTTCATCCTGAACGCGCTCCACGGCCTGCGGCTCGTGAAACGCTTCAACGCACTGGTGAGCGTGGAGCTTCACACTGCCACGGCGGATGACGTGGATGCCGCGGTTTCCTACGGCCGGCGGTTTTCCCGCATATCGCCCAAGAACTTCATCGTCAAAGTGCCGTTTACGGCGGCTGGATTCATTTCCACGCGCACCCTGCGCGGTGAAGGGATCCCGGTGAACTTCACCCTCGGATTCAGCGCCCGGGAGAACTACCTTATTGCCCGTTTTGCCTCCCCCAGCTATGTGAACGTGTTCCTGGGAAGGCTGAACTCGTACGTCGTGGACAACGCTCTTGGGGATGGCCTCATGGTGGGAGAGAAGGCGACTCTGGCGAGCCAGGCCGCCGTCACAAAGGTGTCGCGTGAGGCCAAAAAACCCACCCGGCAGATCGCCGCCAGCATGCGCGGCGGCTCCCAGGTGCGGGACCTTGCCGGCGTGGACGTCATGACCATACCCACGGCCACCGCCGCGGAGGCGCGGGAAAAGCTGGACGGGAAATGGACGTCGAAGCTCGAGGAGAGCTATCGCGTGGCTCTTGCCCCGGGGGTGGATCCCGGGAAGTCGGGGCTGTCCGCGCTGTGGGACGTCACGGAAAAAGAAGAGAAGCTGGCGGATTCCCTCGTCAAGCAGGTTCCCGGTTCCGCGCAGGAGCTGGCGGACCGGGCGCACGAGCTGGGGGCGGGGAGCATTTTCCCTCGCGTGAGCCAGCAGGACGCGTCATTCATAGCGTCGGATGGCAAGATCCCGAAGCATTCGCGGTGGGCGCAAAGAATCCAGGCAGGTGAGCTTGCCGTTGACGCGCTCCTCACGGCCGCCGGGCTTGCCTCATTCACGGCTGACCAGAAAGCGCTGGACGACAGGATACGTCGGTTGATCGGATAGTCCGCGCGTCAGTCGCTCGAGCGCGGTTTCAGGGGGATACGCAAAGAGAACGTTGTGCCTTCCTCGATACTGGAGCGGAAGCTGACTGCGCCGCCGAGGTAGTCTTCCCCGAGGAGCTTCATGCTCCAGGTTCCCAGTCCTCTATCCTGTCCCTTGGTCGAGAAGTAGCGGCGGAAGATCTGCCGCTGAACCGCCTCTTCCATGCATCCGGGGTTGTGCACCTCGAAAAGGGCGTTCCCGTCGGACCTGCCGAAGCGGACCGTGACGACCGTCCCCTCGTGCGCTGCTTCCAGCGCATTTTTCAGCATGTTTTCCAGCACCCGCTTCACCAGGGAGTCGTCGGAGACGAAAACGAAGGATTCCGAGAAAGGGGCAATCTCCATCTTTTTTCCCTGGGAGATCTGCTGACCCTCGAGCTGAGCAATGACCTGCGTGCTCACGGATTGTGATTCGATCAGGTCCCTCCCCACCGAAAGGGTTCCGTTCTCCGCGGAGAGGAGGATTTTCTGGCCCTGGATTTCCTCCACAAGCGTTTCACAGATCGACTCCAACCGGCTGACAAGTCTGGCGGCGCCGTTCACGGGCACCTCTTTCTTCAGCAGCTCGAGGTGGACTTTGATGCTGGAGGCTGTGTTCAGGATGTCGTGGAAGAATATCCTCTCCAAAGCGTTGCGTCGTTTCTGCTGGCTCACGTCGTGAAGGCTCATGAGCACGAACGGCTTTTCTCCAAGCGTGAATGGGGTAGTACGAACAATGAAGTCATGAGGGACGGTACGCTCCCCCTCTGCCGCCGCGATGTGACACTCCCGTTGCAACGGCTTTGCGGTGCGCAGCGTCTCAATGATGGCCTGGGCCACGCCGCAGAAGCGGCAGGCAGGAGAGTCGCCGCACCCCTGCGTGGCGTTCAGGCAGCCCAGCGCCTCCCCGGGCCGCGCCCCGCACATCTCCTCCACCCCGTCCGCCCCCACGAGCTCTTGAAACGCCTGGTTGGCAAAAACGACCTGGCGCTCCTCGTTGAGCACCGCGGTGGGCTCTGACGATGTTTCCAGAGCCCCGACCACTCTCTCAGCATTTTTCGCCTGTCGAAGCTGAGAGAGAACCTCAGATCGGGACGCCCGGCCGGACGACGATGTGAGTGACGGCATGCGCGCCTTCATAGCAGGGCGTGAGGATACACCAAGCGTCGCCGTCCGGGAAGATGTCTTTCGGGGAGACGCGGCACGGGGAGACGCGGTACGGGGAGAGTTGTGCCGGCGGGAACCAGGGTCTATACTCGCGCTGGGAGGGGCCGCACCCATGAAGCCTGATCTTCTCACGCAGATCTTCGGTTTTCTTTCGACGTTTGCGCGGTTCATCGGTCAGGTTATCGTAGACGTCGTTCACTACATCCTGCCGTCCGTGACAACGCTCAACACGCTGGCGGAGCCCATAGGATACCTGGCCCTTCTGACCCTGTTCGTCATTCTGGTATCAGCGGCGCGGAGGGTTGCGCTTGTCATCCTTGTTGCCGGCTGGTTTCTCATCTTCATCCGGCTCCTCCTGATGGCGTTTCGGATTGCTTGAGGCAAGCCCGACGCATTGCCAACAGAAGCAAGGCGTGGTTATACTGCGTCCCACAAGGAGGATCCCTGCATGACAAAAACGACCTTCTCACGCCGTCTGCTGATCGTTGCGGCAGTCGGCATTGGGATTACGCTGAGCCTTTCCGGGTGCTTCTCGATGGGTTCGGCCGTTTCAGCCGCCGCGGGCCAGAGCTCCCAGCAGCAGGCACAGCCCGCGCAGCAAAGCCAGCCCGCTCAAGAGCCGGCCCAACAGAGCCAGCAGCCTTCCCCCGGGGCCGCCGTTGCCTATCAGTACCAGTTCAACGCGTTCTATGGGGCGATGTGGAACTTCGGCTGGTTCGGTTATAAGGACGCCAACTACAAGGCAGGACAGGGAACCGTGTGGCAGATCACGAGCTCCCGCAACTCCAAGGGGCCGACGATGTTCGAACGGGCTTTCCTGAAGATCAATGACGACAAGTCCCAGTGGTGGCGGCTCAAGATCACCGGCGAAAAGAATGAGATCGTCTACGAGTTCCTTGTGAACCCTGACATGACGGTCCAGAAGGTGCGCTACAAGGACCCCGGGTCCGGGCAGATCGGAGAGTTCATTCCCGACAATTCCGTCTCTCAGCAGCAGGGGATGCCGTCCCAACCCACGCGGCAACAGCTCGCCAACTACCTTGTTGGAACGGAAAGCGTCCAGGTGAAGGCGGGAACTTTCACCGCTGACCACTACTCCTACACGGACCCCAAGAACGGCTACAAGGGAGAGAGCTGGATCAGCAAGACAGTCCCGGGCTACATGGTGAAGTTCATTGGCACCAACCCGAAAAACAATTCCACCTCCGGCGGAGAGCTCGTGCAGATAGAGACCGGGGTCACGACAACATTGGGATCCTACTAGAGGCCTCATGCCATCGACCGAACAGGGCGGTCTCCACCGTGGGACCGCTCGTTCTTTCTACGAAGCCAATTGCCGCCTCACCCTGGAGACCGCCCTCCAGCGCACGCCGATGTACGAGGCGTGGCGTAGCCTCGACCCCGGCGCCGCTCGAAGCATTGACGAACGATACAGGTCCCTCCCCATCCTCACCAAAGACGGCATCCGCGCCGCTTTCCCCTACGGTCTGGTCCCTCGGGGCCTGAACCTGGATGCCGCCATCTCCCGCGGGGAAGTGAGCTTTGTCCGCACGAGCGGGACATCGGATGAGGCTTTGGAGAACATCTGGAACCAGCGCTGGTGGGACGCCTCGGAACGCATGTCCTGGCAACTCAATTCCGTTGCCTCACGTGTGGCCACGGGGCAGCACTTTGAAGCCATCCTTGGAAGCGCGCTTTCCGTGGGGCCGCGCTCCGAAAGCGCCCCTTTGGACAGGCAGACGCGGAGGCTTGGCCGGTTCCTTTTTTTGAACGAGTACGGCAGCACCGCGCAGTGGCCCGAAGGGCATGAAAAACGCATCTTGTCCGAGTTGGCCGAGCTCAAGCCGGCGGTGCTGGAAGCCAACCCGTCACTCCTTGCGCGGGTTGCGCGCTACGCGGCGCGCACGGGGGCTGCTGTCTGGCAGCCGCCCTTGATCGTTTTCACGTATGAGTTCATTTCCGCGCTTCATTTGCGCGACATCCGCACGGTGTACAGCTCACCTCTGGCGAGCTCCTACGGCTCCACGGAGGCGGGTTACGTGTTCATGCAGTGCGAGCACGGGAACCTCCATCAGAACACGGACTCCTGCAGGGTGGACCTGGCTCCCATCCCGGGGCTTCTGGACAGCGTTGGCTCGGATTGCGAGCCGCGCCCCGGCGGCGTTGGCAAGATCCTTGCCACGACGTTCGGCAACGAATGGTTCCCGCTGGTGCGCTTCGAGGTGGGGGACCTTGGGCGCGTTGCGGATACCCCGTGCCCGTGCGGGAGAAACTTCGGGATCACCCTTTCTTCTATTGAAGGCAGGTTGAAGAGCCTCTTTGTGGCGGAGGGCAGCCTGGTGACCCACCGTGAGATGGACCTGGCGCTTTCCCGCGTTGACGGCCTGGAGCAGTACAGGCTGGACCAGGACGCGCCCGGGGAGGCGCGCCTTGCTATCGTCCGGGAGCCTGGTGCCGGCTCGGCAACGGTGAAGGAGGCCGGCGACGCGCTTCACCGCATCCTGGGCGCGGAATGCAGAGTCTCGGTGAGCGTTGTGAAAGAGCTGCACCCTGAAAAGTCCGGCAAGTTTCTGCTGGCCCACCGCTCTTTTGGGTTGGAGGCGCCGAAATGACTGATGCAAGACCTCATACGTCCACGGATGTCACACGGCCTCCGCTCTTTCTCATTCCCGGCGGTCGAAGCGCTTTAAAGCGCCGGGGGCCTGATCCCCTGGTTGCCGCGGCGCTTGCTTCGGCCGGCGTGTCGCGGCCCCGGGTGGCGTACCTGGGGGCAGCGTCGGGAGACAACGCAGCCTTTCGACTCATGATTGGCGGCATGCTGAAAAAAGCCGGCGCTTCCAGCGTGGCTCTGGCCCCCTTGTGTGGAAAACGCGCGGACCCGGAGAAGGCTCGGAACGTGCTCACCGACTGTGACGTCGTTTTTGTCTCCGGCGGGGACGTCGAGGAGGGGATGCGCGTGCTGCGGGAAACGCGCATGACGCGGTTCCTTCGCGCGCTGCACGAAGCGGGGAAGCCTTTCTTCGGCGTCTCGGCGGGCAGCATCATGCTGGCGCGCACGTGGATCCGCTGGCGCGACCCTGACGTGGAGGAAAGCGCGGAGCCCTTCCCGTGCCTCGGCTTTGCCGCAGTGATTTGCGACACGCATGGCGAGGCCGAAGGGTGGGAGGAGCTGCGGGCCCTTCTGGCACTGTCGCCCATGGGCGCGGTCGGGTATGGGATTGCATCTGGCACGGCGCTGGTGGTCGGGCCGGATGAACAGCCTTCTGCGATGGGCGGGGAGGTGCACGTGTTCCGCCGCGGGACAAGCGGCGTGACGCAGGTGGAGAGCCTGGTGCCTCGCGACTAAGTGTTGAGCCCGGCCTGCGGGTAACGGCCCGCCGGTGGCGGGCGGTCCGGGGCGTCCCCTCAGCTCGCGCGCATTCTTTCCAATACGTCTTCCAGATCTTTGTCGAAGTTATTCCCAACCCGTCGAATCAGAGCCGCAAAAAGCGCAAGGCCGCCGGCGAATAGAAGCGCCGTGGCGATGTCGAAGCCGGCACTCCCGAACACCGCCACGTTTCGGTGCACCATCAACACTGCCGCGCAGAAGAGGAATGGCGCCACCAGGTTGGCGAAGGCCGGCCGTGAGCGCGGTCCCGCGGAGGGAAAGAGGATTGAGCTCATGATTCCCCAGGAGAGAGTGAGCGCAATGACGAGGGCGCATGCAAGCGCCAGCGAAAGAGCTGAAACGATGGAGACTCGCACGACGTCTGCGGCGATGACAAGCACGAGCGACACTGCCATCACGCTGACCCACGCGAGGTCTTTGGAAAGGACTACGTCTGGCCACGCGACGCCCGCCAACGCATAGCGGCGTATTGCGCCGCCGTCGCTTCCAAACAGATTTGCGGGGTATGCGAAATTGCTCAGGTAGATCACGAAGCACCCCAGAAGCGCGATACCAACGAAAGGCTGCTTCTCGAGGCAAATCCATGCCGAGAACGCGAGCGCTGCCGTGATTCCGCCGAGACTCCCGAGTCGAGCGCCAAAAGACCGTAGCTCTTTTCGAAAGAGAAGCGAACGAATCCCCCGGGTCCGACGAGGCGAGGAGGTGACTCGGCGCGCGGGGGCGACATGTATCGACGGCGTCGATACGCCCGTTTGCGTTCTGTACTCCCAGCGCACCATGAAAGCGAAGAGAAGCATGGATGCCGCGACAAACAGGAGGCTGGGCAACAGCCAGCCTTGAACTATCCATGCTGATGGGCTCCACGGGCGGAGGGCGGGCAGCAGTCCGCCGGCCTGGGAGTCCAGCAGCGGGACCCGCCATCGGCGCACCAGAAGCTGAATGGAGCTATCGCCCCATTGAAAATCGAAATTGGCCAGGACGAGCCCGATCATCACTGCGGCGACAACGAATCGGGACGCGCCGGCAAAAGCCCGAGCGTGTCGACTCATGCCAAGGGCTTGACCTGCGGCAGCGGCAAGGAGCAGGGCGCCGACAAAAGTTACGCACAATGAAATCACTGCCATTGCAGAGTGGGAAATGGCCAGCAGTGGAATGGCCGCGGGAACGAGGAATACAAACATGACCCAGCTCAAAGGACGCGCGGCAAGCGCCGCCAGCTCGGAGAGAAGAAGGCTTCCCAGCCTTACCGAGGTCAGCGCAAGCCGGCTTCTGTTCAGGCCCGCGCTGCCCAAGGAGAGTACGGAGGCGAGAAACGGGAAGAGAAAAGCCACAACGAGGAAATGGAGCATACTGAACTCAGTGATCGCCAGCCCCACGTTGTGGAATCCATGAGTGAGCTCCCGCGCGGCCAGGAGACAGTTCTGCGTCAATCTCACGAGCACCACAACCGCCAGCCACGAATAGAGCAGCATGTCGGCAGTGCGCGGGGAGCGGAGCTTTGTTCCGCGTCGACGCGAAAGTCGCGTTGCGCGGAGGAGGACCCTTACGGGACCCATGAAAGCTCCGGCTTCACTCGATCGGACCCCAACAGCGTCGTTGTATACACTTCTTCCAGCGATCTGCCGGAACCTCGGATCTCAGCGAGGGGAGTGTCCAGGGAAATCCTTCCATTGGTGAGGATGACGCACCGTCCAATGATCGATTCGATGGAATCCAGCACGTGCGAGCTCAGGATGATTGCGGTCCCGTTGGATGCAAGCTTCTTCAGCAGGGCTTTGATGCGGCTCACCGTGACGGCGTCGATCCCGTTGGTTGCCTCGTCCAGCAGAAGCACGCGCGGAGAGTGAATGAGGGCAAGGGCAAAAGCGAGCTTCTTGCGGGTGCCGTGCGAGGCCTCGGCCGCGACGGTTCCCGCGTGCTCATCGAGCTGGAAGAAAGTCAGAAGCTCTTCGGTCCGCTTCTCTGTTTCCCGAAGGCCGAAGCCTGCGAGCTGCCCCACCAGGAGCAAGTGTTCCCGGACGGTGAGGTATTCGAACAGGGAGAGGTCTTCCAGCACGACGCCGATCTGTTTGCGCCACTGCGGCAACTGCGAAAAGATGGAACGCCCGTCCCAAAGGATGTCCCCGTCTGTGGGCGTGAGAAAACCCGTGAGCATGGCAATTGTTGTCGACTTGCCCGCTCCGTTGGGACCGAGCAGGCCCACGACCTCTCCAGGCCTTACGGACAGCGAAAGCTCTCGCACGGCCTCACGCCTGCCATAGCTCTTGCAAAGACCGCGCAGCTCCAGGTGCGACTCTTCCATGTCGCCATGGTGCGCATTTCATGGCCGCGGCGTCAATGAACCGCTTGTCGTGACTGGTGGGCGTTCCGCCCTCTTGCAATCCCCCGAAACTGGTCAAGGACAACCATGAGTGCTGCCGGTTGCTTGCCTTTGTTCTCTTGGGTTTTGCAAAGCCATTCCTCATGGCATTTGGCGAACTAGAGTTGATCGGAGCCGTTTGGACTTTCTTTGCGTCGCAATTGGGGATTTGAGATCCGTCTTGTTGTGTTCCCTTCGCGATAGTGCGTATCGTCCAGTGTGTTCCGTTCTTCGGTTTCGTTTGGAGGGTCTTCCGAACCAGCGTCGCGACCATCTCGTCGGATATGCTTCGAGGGCGCACGGCCCGCAATTCGTCGTGCAGTCCCTGGATTTCTTGCTCAAGATAGCGTCGGCGCCAAAGGCACACCGACTGCTGGGTCACGAGCCCGGTTGTGGCGGCGCCATGACCTCTCGAAAAGGCGCCCCGCTCACGTTCATCATCAAGATCAAGGAAAAGTGAGACTGACTAACGCGTCGCTGGAGCCATTGGAGGGCAGGTCAATACTTGTTGACACCTCTGCGTAGCCTAGAAAGCCGACGATAGCTTTGCCCCAGTAATCGGCGGTTATCGTATAGCTTCCATCCTTTAGTTTTTTGAACTCAGGAATGAAGTATACGGCGTATAGGCCGTTTATGCCGCTATAGTACCCGGTCTGCGTTTCGGCGGAGTCGCCGTTGAGCGTTACTATGACGTAAGAGGCTGGATCGGTCGTTGCTGTGTGGTCCGACTGTAAGACATAAGCGGTGACTGTGATCGTGTCGTTCGCCAAGAGCGCGGCCAAATCGCAGCCAGAGAGAAGAAATGCCGCGCAGAAGGCCAACAGGGTCAACGGAAGAAGCTTCTTCACTCTCAAGTCAAGTGGCTTCATTTTGTTCATAGTTAGAGCTTGTCGGGTAATTCAGAGGCTGATTTGGGTGGGGTAGGATAGGTTGGCGGCGACCCGCTCGGTTGCTTGTCATTCCGTTCCTCCCCACTCTCGATCTGTGCTTTGGCATTCCGGAGCTCACTTACTTCCTTCGTTGCCTTGCCTTCCGAGCTGATGGGTAGTCGATCGCTTGATCGCTCCGTTCTCGGCCTTTCTGCAAGGTCGCCTACTGCCTCCCAAGTTCTCGGACCAGCTTGTTGACGTTGAACCCCAACACCGCGCGCTGCCCGCAGGCGCCCATCATCTCCACCGAACGGGCCGCCGGGCGGTTGAATCCATAGCGGGAACTTTTGATGGTGCCGATCCCTGCCTCCACCATCGCTCTTTCTTTCATCAACCGCCGTCGGGTTGATTCGTTCACTGCCCAGCGTGCCCGTCCCCGGGGAGCCAGTCCCACCTCCTTGACCCCCAATTGGCGTAGGCTGGCAACATTCTGAGTGCTGTACCCACCGCGGTCGTAGGCAAATGCCTGCGGCGCCTGTCCAAAAAGCGCGATATGATCCTTGACCGCGCGCACCACAAACTTCGCGTCCAGCAGCTCTTGTCGGTCGGAAGCCAGTGTTGCCAACAGATATCCGCCGCCCAGCCGGGTGATTCCCCAGTTCAAGCCGAACTCCACTGTCTTGCCGACTTTGCCGCGGACGATCGAGTACAGCCGCGGGATATGCAGACTGATGATTTTGCCACTGGCCACGAAGCCCGTGCGCATCCAGTGACGAATCTGGGGCAACAGCCTGCTCATCGTCTGGTGCAACTGCTGAAGCTTTCCTCCACCAACGATCGCCCGCCCGTGCAGTTTCCTCGGCTTCGCGGCGGCCCCCTCTAGTGCCGCCCCCAGACCCTTGTTTATCTTTTCCACGAGGCTGACCATTTGTCCCATCACTCGATCCTTGGCTTCCTTGCTCTTGGCAAAGAGTCGATACTCGCGCGCCTTCTGTCTGGCCGCGTCGAACTGGGCAGCTGTTCGATGCACGAACTCCTTCAGTGTCCCTCCGACTTTCTGAGCCGCCGCTGTCACTGAGCGCAGGAAGCCCGCCATCAGTCCCATTTCGTTGGGGTGAGGAATCGCCGCTTCCTGCGCCGTGGTGTCGCCAACCAGGATGTGGGGGTCGGCCAACTTCATTTGTACGGCCAACTTCACTACGTATTGATTGATCAGTCGCACTCCCTCTTCGCCCATTAACTGGGTGAAATCCTGGATCGTGGTGAAATCGGGCGTCCACTCCGTCTCGGTGAGCCCGCACAGATAGCGCGCAGGCGCGTAGTACTGGATCTGGTCTTCCGCGTCCCGATAGGTGAGCTTGCGCACGGCCATGAACGCCATGGCCCCGAGGGTAGCGCGCAGATGAGGTGGTTTGCCGGCAGCGTTCTTCAGTTTCGAGAGGCGGATCTGCTGGGCAAGGTCCTGCATCTGGTCCCAATCGAGAGCGTCTGTGAGTTGGATCAGCGGATGATTGTCCGAAATGGGGATCTTCGGGCTCTTGGACCTCGGCAATAGATCGGGTTGATAGGGCATGGGAAGGCACCTCCTGGGTGATGAGCGCCGAGAGGCGGCAGGCGGAAGATGAGGGGGTTGAGTTCATCGCGGTAAGGCCGCTGAGAAACATGAGAGTGAAAGAGAGTATCGAAGGGAGGATTCTGTGCGGGAAGGGAGAAGAGATATTGACGGAAGACATTTCCCCAGTATTATAACTGAGGAGTGATTTCTGTCAAGATGGATCCCATGACTATGAATGCTGACCTTGCCCCAGAGTATCGCCAACTTCAACTTGCCCTCAGCCGCATCGGCTACTTCCGCCGCGGCACTCTACTCAAGCGCCTGATGACCTGCGGCAAGCCCGTGTGCGCTTGCAAGGCCTCACCGCCTCGTCTCCACGGCCCATACTATCAGTGGACTCGAAAGGTAGATGGCAAGACCGTCACTGTCCGTCTCTCTGCTGAACAGGCCAAATTACTGAAAAAATGGATCGACACCGGCAAGGAACTCGACCGCATCCTCGCCGAGATGGAGCAAATATCGATGCAAGCTACCGAGCCGCTGCTGACAGAACTGCCGTCACCGACCCGGAAGCCGCCGATCAGGCGCCGCCGTGCCGATCGGGACTAGGAATAACCCGACAAGCTCTAATTACTGAGAAAGAAATGAAGAGTCAAAGGATATTCAAGATTGCCTTTCGAGGCCCAGGTCTTATGAAGCCGCGAGGACATGAATCCTGCTGCAATTGCGGAGGAGTAGACGCGATTTGTTTCAGCAGACTGAGGAAGAAATGCGACGCCTCAAAGCGGCCGGTCACTTCATTATGACTAATACAGGCAGTCCGATAGCAAGCCCGAACTTTTTTCCCGCGAGACCGAATCCTTTCCCCTCGTCGCAGCGTCATCCATACAAGAAGCATATCCCCGGTCGGGGAGGCTCAAGGAGGAGCTGATTTGACAACCCAGGGTTTTCTTTCTTCGCTCGCTCAGACCAGGAGCGAGTTCGAAGACGTTGTGAAGGAGATCCGACCCGATCTCCACCGATACTGCGTCAGGATCGTGGGCTCAGCCATCGACGCTGAGGATGTCGTTCAAGAAGCACTCGCGAAAGCTTTCTATGCGCTTCCAACGATGACCGTGTCGAACATGCAGGGATGGCTCATGAGGATAGCTCACAACAAGGCAATCGACTTCCTGCGAAGAGAGGGGAGGCAGTCCGTGGATTATGCGGAAGAGTTCCCGGTAGTTGACGAGCCGGACGTTCCGTTTGAGAAGAAGGAGGTGCTGAAGCTCGCCCTCTCGGTCTTCATGAAGCTTACGCCGAAGCAGAGGAGTTGCGTCGTGCTGAAAGACGTGATGGACTATTCGCTGGCGGAGATCTCGGAGTTCCTCGACGGCAGCGTTTCAGAGGTCAAGGCCGCCCTGCACCGCGGCCGAGCCCGGTTGCGGGAGCTGTCCGCCTTGGTCCAGGACGACCATCAGGAAGCGACGAACACCGACGACCTCGAGCTCATCTCGCGCTACGTGGATCATTTCAACTCAGGCAACTTCGATGCGATCCGCGCCATGCTGGCCGAAGACGTGCGTCTCGACCTTGTGGGACGGGCACAACGCCGTGGAGCCGAGGTGGGCCAGTACTTCACCCGATACGCCGAGGTGGGGCACTGGAGATTCGAGACCGGCATCGTGGAGAATCGCGCGGCCATTCTGGCCTACGACACGCAGAAAGAATCCGACCGGCCCAGCTTCTTCATTCTTCTAGAGTGCAGGGAAGGGCGGGTGTCGTTCATCCGGGACTATCTCTTTGCGCCCTACGTCATCCAGGATGCCAGCGTGAGGATAGGAGGCCGCTCATGAGCGCTGCAATATCGAACCCCCGGATTTCTTGGGCATCTCGAAAGTGGCCAGCCTTCCTGCTTTTATGCGGGGGGCGCTTCATGGTCATGCTCGACCTGATGATTGTCGTTCTGGCCCTGCCGGCCGTCCAGTCGAGCTTCGGGGTCACAGCGTCGACGACTCAGTGGGCCTTGAGCATCTACGCCTTGAGCTTTGGCGGTTTCCTCCTCCTGGGCGGAAAGGCGGGAGATGTCTTTGGCAAGCGACGAATCCTGATCATCGGCTTTGCAACATTCTCGCTGGCGTCGCTCCTGGGAGGCCTTGCGCCGACGATACAGTGGCTCATCGCAGCCCGGGCCCTGCAAGGGCTGGGGGCTGCCCTGATATCTCCGACCGCTTTTGCCACGGTGACCACGCTCTTTCAGGACGCCCGGCAGGGCAACCGGATGATCGGCATCTGGTCCGCGCTTTCGGGAGTAGCCTTTCCGGTCGGCGCGCTCCTCGGCGGGCTGCTCGTCGCAGGGCCCGGCTGGCGCTGGATCATGTTCGTAAACGTTCCACTGGGTCTCTTGTGCTGCGGTCTTGCGCCCACGCTCATTGGCCGGGACCCCGTGACCGTCGAGCGTCGAAAGCTCGACGTGCTTGGCTCAACGACGGCCACGATTGGGCTGATCGCGCTGGTGTGGGTGTTGAGCGAGGGAAACACGATGGGATGGCTATCTGCCTTGTCAGTGCTTCCGGCCATTCTTACCGTGACATTGCTTGGTGCGTTCGTCACCATCGAGCGGAGGAGCACGGACCCGGTCCTGCGGCTGACCATATTCCGTGACCCCTCGCTCGTGGGCGCGAACCTGGTCATGCTGTTCGGACACGCCGGGCTCATGGCGAGCCTATTCAGCTTGAGTTTCTTCCTTCAGCGAAGCCTCTCTCTCAGCCCCGAGGCAAGCGGGCTTGCGTTTCTACCGACCTCGCTCATCTTCGTTGTCGCCACGAACCTGTCGTCCCGCCTGACAGAGAAATTGCCGGCGCGTTTCCTCGTAGTAGCGGGAAGCATCGCAATGTCAGCGGGGTTCATCCTGTATAGCCGGATGGGTACCGAGGCGGGCTTCCTAGTGCTCTTCTTGAGCGGGTCTGTCTTTGTCGGGCTTTTCGGCATAGCCCTTCCAGTCCTCTTCAAGGTCGGAGTCGCTGGAGTCCCGCCGGCGCATCGGGGCGCCGCCTCCGGCCTGCTTTCCACATCTCAACAAATCGGCGGCGCAATCGGCCTGGCCATCATGACTATCGTGGAAAGTGCAACGAAGACATCCGCGGCCCGTAGCGCGGGCTCACGGATCGCTGTGGACCTCGTTGGAACTCAACACAGCTTCATTGCTTGCGCAATCTTCCTTGTCGTCGGGGCAGCGGCAGCGATGTCACTGATCAGAGCCCGCAACGCCCTCTCCAAGGCTTCCTCGTAGAGAAGACACTGGCCGTCGCCCAAGCAGGCGGCGGCCTGCATAATGCAACAGCTACGGCAAAAAGAGAGGCAACTCCGATTGCTGAATGCATCCGCGCAGCTTCTGCTGCGAGAGGGCAAGCCCTCTGAACTCATTCCCCAACAGCCTCTGAAGTTCACCGATATCATCAGGGCGCCCATTGGCGAGTCTTCCCTTTAGAAAGCCCCATACCCCTTCATCAGGGTTGAGCTCAGGTGCGTAGGGCGGGAAATACCGAAGATGAAGTCGGGGAAATTGCTGACACAAGCGCTGCAAGGGACCCCCTAAATGGATGTTACTGTTGTCTATCAGGACAACCACCGCACCACGCAAGCGACGAAGCACCTCGCGTAGAAAAACACACACTTCCTCCTGCCCGATATTGTCCACGAAAAACATCCCATACAGTCCCAGCCAAGCATCCCCTCCCAGAGATGCCTTATTATCAATTGGTCAGGTGGATCGTACTCTCGCTTGTCCTTATCGCCGGGGCAATTGCAGCGGTAACAAGCATGCTAAACCTCTTGTAAAAGGGCGTCCTTACCCCCCATGACCTTGAGGTTCATTGGCGGCGAGGTCGTGGGAAAAGGCCGCGGGATCTATATAGACGCCCCCTGTATCAGAAAGTCGAGCACTCTCGTTCTGCAAGGAAGATAGGGGGATATTTCCCTGAGGGCAAGATTGTTGATGCTACCCAATTCATCCTTCCTGGCCTATAATTTGCCTAGCTCGCCCAATAAGGAAGAACGGTGTCATCGAAAATGAAAGTACGTCCAAATAAACCGGCAAGCGTCTTACGAAGCCGGAATTTTATGCTCCTCTTTTTTGGAAAAATCATCTCCCAACTGGGTGACCAGGTGTATGCGTTCGCCCTGGGCTGGTACATTCTTGACCTTACAAAATCAAGTTTGCAGATGGCGACTTTTCTGGTAATCGACACACTGGTTGTTACCATCATATCCCCGTTCGGGGGAATTATCGCTGATCGGCTGAACAGGAAAAGGATTCTGGTATGGATGGACGTCGTCCGGGGCATCGTGGTCCTGCTGGCGGCCTGCTTGTTGTACAGCCATCTCCTGCAGATCTGGATGCTCTACGTCAGCGCTGTTTTCCTGGGCTTCTGCGGATCGGTATTTTCGCCGGCGGCAGGGGCGATCATTCCCAACGTTGTGAAAGACAATCGACTGACTGAGGCCGTCTCACTCGACAATTTCGTTGGGAGCTTCTGTACCGCAGGCGGACTATTGGTCAGCGGAATGCTCTACAACCTTGTCGGGGTTTTTGCAATCTTTGTCATCAACGCCCTTTCCTATTTCATCTCCGGAGCTCTGGAAGCGGGCGTCAGTTTGACGAACGCGACCAGAGCGGTCAGGAGAAAAACCTCGTCTTTCCTCGCCTCGATAAGGAAAACCATGGAGGAATTGAAAGAAGGCCTCCAATATGTTGCAAAGAGCAAATTGATCCTGAATCTCACGATTTTTAACGCTCTGTTCAACCTGTTCGTTTTCCCGGTCGTAATAGTGTTGTTCCCGTACACGTTTAATGTCATCCTGAAGGCGGAGCCTTTTCAGCTGGCTCTTTCCCAAGCCTCGGGATGGGTCGCGATAGTAGTCAGCAACTTGCTTGCACCGCTCCTTTTGAAGCGGATCAGATTCAGAACCTCAATCTTCTATGCCCTGTTGATCTACAGCTCTTGCACTTTGCTGATCGCTCCCGTGTTACTGCCACAGGTCCGGCCTTTCCTTACCAACTGGGGGATAACTGCCTGGTTCAGCGCAGGTGGTTTGATACTGGGATTCGCAATGCCGTTCATATTCGTGCCGCTCAATGTGCTGTTTCAAAGACATACCGTGGATGAATATCGCGGCAGATTCTGGGGGATTCAGTCATCGCTGCGAACGGCCATGATGCCTTTGGGGTTTTTCATGGCAGGTTTCATGGCGCAAAGGGTAGCTATGACGATATTGTTTGCCAGCGTCGCGATAATCATGTTTTCGGTAGGCGTGTGGATTTCCAACGTAAGAGAAGTGAAAGCTTTGAAGGAATGAAGGAAAAGCCGGCTGTGGATAAAACGTGCACGACGCGATCTCGGAGGAGAGCTGCGCTTCGTTTTCGAAAATGACCGCCTGCATGGCGCGCTCTTTGTTGCTGATCCTCTCTTTGAGAGCTTCGCATTCGAAGGCAGGCTCTGAAGAGGCACCACGTCGGTTTTCGTGCTGCTCAAAAGCGGCCACGTACAAAAAGAGCGCTCATGAGGCCTGATGATTCCTCGGCAGAATAGAGCAGGAGAAGCCCCAGTGCCTTCGCGTGATTTGCCCCTGACGTCCCCAGTACCTATGTTAGCGTATGAGACTTCTCCTGACCTCATGTGGCGTAACGAACGGTTCTATCGCACGGGCGCTTTTCGATCTCGTGGGAAAGAAGCCTGAAGCCACGACCTTGGCTTTTGTGCCGACCGCGGCAAACGTCGAGCTGGGCGACAAGGGTTGGTTGATCGATGACCTGGTGAATCTCAAGAAGCTGAACTTCAAGGCAATTGATATTGTTGACATTTCGGCACTCGACCGGACGTTGTGGCTGTCCAAGATGGAGCAAGCGGATGTCTTGTACTTTAGCGGCGGCAAGCGCTACCACCTTATGCAGTGGATGACCAGATCCGGGCTGACCGAGGTGTTGCCCGACCTTCTCAAAGACAGAGTGTATGTCGGAATGAGCGCCGGGAGTATGGTAGCCGGCCAAAGACTGGCCCTCAAGTTCTCTCACCTTCTCTATAAAGATGACCTTGGCAGAACGGACGACATGGAAGGACTCGGATATGTGGACTTCTACTTCCTGCCGCATTTCAATAACCCCTATTTCCCCAGCGTGAAAGAAAGCGCAATAGAGGAAAGCACCAAAGGCATGACTGAAACGGTGTATGCGCTTGACGACACGTCAGCTCTGAAAGTTGTTGATCGTGAGGTGACGGCGGTAACCGAAGGCATCTTCAAAGTCTTCCGCCCCGTTGCTCGCGGGCATTGATGGAGCTTCTCCACTGACTGCGATATACTACCAGCCTGGTTCGATTCACTTTCTTTGGGGGCTCCGCAGATGACAACAATACAGGTACGTGCTGACCTGCTTCAATTCAATAGCTACTTTGAACCGATCAATCTGTCATTCAATCAATTCCTGGTGTTGGGTTCGGAGCCATTGCTGGTGCACACGGGTACCCGCAAGGATGCCGAGGTCTTATTGCCGCAACTGAAGCAAGTTCTTGACGATGAGAAACTTGCGTATGTGTTTATTTCACATTTTGAAAGTGATGAGTGCGGCGGGCTGGGCTTGTTCCTGGAACAGTACCCTGGGATGAAACCCATTTGTTCCGCGGTTACGGCCAGACAACTGAGCGGCTTCGGCATTACGAATAGCGCGGTGGTTCAAGCCCCTGGTTCAATTCTTCAAACACGGGACTATCAACTTGAGTTCATCTCATATCCTTCCGAGATGCATCTCTGGGAAGGATTGTTGCTCTTCGAAAGAACCAGATCGGTGCTCTTTAGCAGTGATTTATTTCTGCAATTCGGGAAAGTGGGAAATGAATCTATTGCTTCCGATTTGAAAAAGCAGATCCAAAGCATTACCGCGGAGAAAATTCCATCTCCAGCCGAACTTGACAGGATCAAGAGCACATTATCGGGATTGCCTGTCTCTCTGATTGCCCCAGGGCATGGCGCCTGCGTAAGACTGAATTGAAGGTTCGGTAATGCCTTTGATGTGCCGCGTTCTCAGAACCAGCCCTGGCTCCGGTACCACGCCGCGGTCTCCGTGACGCCCTGTTCCGTGCTGAACGCCGGCTGGTAATCCAGCTCCCGGCGGGCCCGTTCATCTGAGACGACCCAGGAGCCGCACATTTCGCGGATCTTGTCCTGGCTCAGGATGGTCGTCTTGGCGCCGAGCGCACTCAGTATCCCCGCAAACATTGCAATTGCGAGCACGATAAGTTGGGGCACCCTCAACGTGAACGGCTTGTTCCCGAAGGCGCGCGCAATCATCCCCCCGAAATCGCTCCACGAGGTTTCCGGGCCGTCGGTGAAGAAGTAGCTGCGGGTCCCCGATTCGTGCGCGCGGTCTATTGCCCTGCAGATTCCGGTAACGAGGTTCTTTACATAGACAACGCTGAAAGCAGGGGACGGGCTGACAACGGGAAGAAAACCGCGGGCCACGAGACGGAACAGAATGCCCAGGTCCTTGTCCCGCGGACCGTAGACCACGGGAGGGCGCACAATGGTCACCGGCATCTGGCGTTCCAGGCCGGCGAGACTTTGCTCCGCCATGATCTTGCTCTTGCCGTAGGCGGAGAATGGACGAAGGCAGGCGTCTTCCGTTATGGGTTGCCCGGGGGTGCTCGGCCCCATTGCCTCCGCGCTGCTGAAGAAGACGAAATGGCGAAGCCGTCCCGCTTTGCCTCGGATGACCGAGAGAAGGTTTTCCGTTCCGCCAACGTTGACGCGGATGTATTCCTCAGGGCTGCGCGCTTTGGTCAGGCCAGCCGCGTGGACCACGGCCTCCTGGCCGTCTACGAGGCTGGCAAGAGCGGAGGATGAATCCATGCTCCCGTACACGAATCGGACGGGAAGGCTGGAGAGAGAGCGCGTTCTTTCCGGGTCTCGGGCAAGGCACGTCACTTCGTGCCCGTCGCGAACGAGCGCTTCGACAAGGTGGCTTCCAATGAATCCTGTGGCGCCCGTTACGGCAATTCTCATGACTTCACTCCGGGCAGCCGCTTTCCCGGGAGGGGCGCGAACACTCCCCGCATCACGCTACGTGGCATGCGGCGCGCTGTCAAGGTCCGTAGCCGCCGGTGTAGCCGCCGGGTCCGTAGCCGCCGGCGTCCCTGGCCGTGAACCAGCCCTGGACTTCCTGTCTGACGTTCGGCGGAAGCTCGCTGCGGGAATACTGAGTGAGCGGGCCCATCACCTGGTCGAGCCCGAGCCCTGCCTCGGCTCCGCGGCGGACTGACTGCTTGGTGATCCGAAAGAGCACCCCGACCTCTCTTCCCAACCGCTCGCAGAAACGCCCCAAGAGCGCCTCTGCCGCCGGAGAAGGGACGAGAAAAACGATCTCGAAGTTGGGCTGCACGATGATGGCTGCCCCGGAAGCATCCGACCCTTCCCGTTCCTCATGGCCGTCGCCGGGAAGCCCGAGGATCCTTCGGCCGGTGTGCGTGAGGCGAAAGCAGGGGGCCCCGTCATCGGTGATCCCGGCTTCGACGCCGTCCAGGGACAGCAGGCATCGACCTATGAATATCCCCAGGAAGGATTTCCACAGCTCCTCGAGGGCTTCCTCGGTTGCCGCGGCGCCGAGGCCGACGGGGTCGGTTGCCGCGCTGCTTGCGCCTGTTCCCGCGGCGGCCGAAGGTTGGACCGCCCCGAGCGGGCTCCCCATCGCGGCCTGGTATTCCGCGAAATCCGCGAAGCGGATGAAGGAGGCGGTGGGGACCGAGGAGAAAGCCTGCACGAGCCACGGCAGTATTTCCTCCCGCGCGCCCTCTGAGGACGTCCAGTCCTCCTCGAGCAGGTCGAAGAGGCCCGACGGTCCGCCCGCGCCAATGGCGAGCATGCCGACGACCCTTTCGCGCCTCTCCGGCAGGTCCTGGCTCATCCACGCGACGCTCCACGGCGCCGGCACCAGGGCAGGCTCCCGCCATGCCGTCCCCCCGGGGGCGCGGGGATGGCGCGACCCGGGGGCAGCGGTGGCCCCTCGCTGACCGCGGCGGCCCTGCCTGTGAGCGCCGGTGCTGGGCGAACCGTCGGGAACCACGAGGCCGGTCAAGCGCAGCGCCTGGAGCGCCAGGGAAATCCTTCCGTCCGGGGGAAGGCCTGTGAATCCTTCCAGCCACTCCGGGACGCTGAGCAGCGCCGGAGACACGTCCTCCACAAAACGGATGAACGGCTTCTCGTCGCCTCGGCGGAGGGGGATGGGCTCCACCCGCGCCGCGAGGAGCAGGGTGGTCATGTCGTCGATGAGGTAGGGGTGACGGAACGTTCGGGCAGCCTTCACCGGTTCCGGTGCAAGGACGACCGCCATCCGTCGAAGCCTGCGCGCCGCGGCAGGCCAGATCCCCACAAGGGGCTCCAGGTCCGAGCGCCGAAGGCCAAGGAAGAACACCGCCCGCTGGACTCCAATGCGGATGCCGGCGCAAAGGTCCTCCCTCCCCATCGTGGGGAAGTAGTCCTCCAGGTCCCTGAGCGCCACTCGGTCCCGCTGCTCCCGGAAAAATCGAAGCATGGTCCGCGCCTCCGCAAGCCCGGCCGCGGTGCCGGCCGCGGTGCCCGACGCGCCATTCTGGGGCAGGGCTGCTTCCAGCCATTCCACCGAGGACACAAGGCCGGCGACCCGGGGAAGGTCGTTGGGAAGCAGGGCAAGGGACTCGTGCAGCAGGGACCTTTCGCGCGAGGTGTAGTGATCTCCGAGGTACGAGCAGAGGGCCGCCAGTCCGGCCCCTTCGAACAGGGGACTTTTCTCCAGCGCCTTCATGACGTGGTGGAACCCTTCATGCTGCTCAGCCACCGTGAGGTAGCCCGGGTTCTCCGCTTCTTCCAGCAGGCCGGCGACCTTCAGCTCTTCCGTGGCCAGGCCGCCCGGAGACGCCGCCAGCGGGAGCCCTGGCCGGAGCCCGTCGAGAAAAGTCCTGCGCGCGGAGATGGACAGCTCACCCCACAGGGCGAGCGCGTCGAGGAACGTGGGCCAGTCAGGAGGAAAAAGCCTCATGCGGGGATGTTCCCGGCCGCCTGCCCCCGGCTGTCAGCCATGCGGATCTGGTAGCCGTAGCCTTGTTCGCAAAGAAAGAGCTGACGTTTGAGCGCGAAGTCCTGCTCCACCGTGTCCCGGGTGACCAGCGAGTAGAAGTAGGCCTGGTTGGACAGCTCCTTCGGACGGAGGATCCTGCCCAGACGCTGCGCTTCCTCCTGGCGCGAGCCGAAGGTGCCTGACACCTGGATGGCGAGGCTCGCTTCGGGAAGGTCCACGGCAAAGTTCGCGACTTTGGAAACCGCCAGGACCCGGATTTTCCCGGACTTGAAGTCCGCATACAGCCTGTCACGGACCCGTTGCGGCGTGGACCCCGTGATGACGGGCAGGCCCAACGGCCCAGCCACGGCGGCAAGCTGGTCCAGGTACATCCCGATCACGAGCGCCGGCTCCTCGGGATGGGCGGCAAGGATGGCCTGCACATGGTCGATCTTGGCGGGATTCTCGGAGGCCATGCGGAACTTCGTGCGCGCGTCAGCCAGGGAATAGCTCATCCGCATCTGCTCGGGCAGCGGAATGCGGACCTCCGTGCAGATCGCTTTGGCAATCCATCCCTGCTTCTCCATCTCCTTCCACGGGACGTCGTACTTCTTCGGGCCGATCAAGGCGAACACGTCATCTTCCTTGCCGTCCTCCCGCACGAGCGTGGCGGTGAGCCCCAGCCTGCGCCGGGCTTGCAGGGACGCTGTGATCTGGAACACGGGGGCCGGCAGGAGGTGGACTTCATCATAGACGATAAGGCCCCAATCCCGCTGGCCAAAAAGGGCAAGGTGGGGAAAGGAGTCTTCGGGGGATTCAGGCGATATGTCCACGCCGTCCGAGGCCTGGACGCGCGCTGCGCGGGACTTGGCGCTCTCACGGTGGGTGAGCATCTGGTAGGTGGCCACTGTGATGGGGCGCACTTCTTTCTTCATGCCCGTGTATTCCCCGATCAGCTCAGGGTCGATGTCGGTCTTGTCGGTAAGCTCCGCTATCCACTGGCGGACCGCGGTGACGCATGTGGTCAGGACGAGGGTGGAGGTTTGCAGGAGGCTCATGCACAGCATCCCGACGATGGTCTTTCCGGCCCCGCACGGCAAAACGATGACTCCTGAACCGCCCTGCTCCGAGCCTCCTGCGTGGAAGGCTTCCGCGGCTTCCCGCTGGTAGGGGCGGGCGGAAAATGGCGAGCCCTTGCCGAGCGTTGTGGCTCGTAACGCAATAGGGAAGTTTTCCCCGTGCGAGTACCCGGCCCTGTCTTCCACCGGATATCCGAGCCTGATCAGGGCGAGCTTGACCTGTCCGCGGCACTGGGGAGGCAGCGCAAAGGACGTAGGGGAAAGACGGTCCCCGAGCAGAACGCCCGTGTGCCGGTCCGCTGCTATGAGGGTGGCCAGGCCCACGTCACGGCAGTGCAGCTCCAGGCCGCCGGGACCCAGCTTCAGCGTGATGCTTCCGAACCGGCCCGCGAGGTCCGTGATCTCCGTTACGATGTGATCTGGGACAGGGTAGCGCGACAGCGAACGGAGCGCGTCCACGATCTGAGATGGGGATTCCCCTGCGGCGCAGGCGTTCCAGATGGAAAGCGGCGTGATGCGGTACGTGTGCACGTGCTCCGGAGACTTCACCAGCTCAGCGAAGCCCACCAGCGCGTCACGCGCCTCGGCATATCGGGGGCTCGCCACTTCCATGAGGATGGTCCTGTCACCCTGGACGATGAGCGGTTTGTCGTTGGCGGTTGGCATTGTTGTTTTTTCGGTCATGACAGAAGCCCGACAAGGATAGTGTTGCCTGCCATGGGGGTCAAGAGCCCGGAGGGCGCGTGCCCCCGGAGGGCGCGGTGCGGAGGACGGCGCGGTGCGAAGGACGCGTGTCTGGAGAGCGCGCTCTTGAAGGCGCGTCTCTTGAACGGACGCAGCCGACGCGTGATAGACTCACGGCAATCTCGGAGGTGTCATGGTCCTGTCCCTGGATTTGGGAAGCTCATCCATCCGCGCCGCACTTTTTGCAGACGACGGCTCAGTGATACCGGGCCAGGCCGCTGCCCGCGAGCATGCGCTTCGCACGACAGCGGACGGCGGAAGCGAAGCAGACGCGGATCACCTCTTGGAGCTCATGGTCCAGTGTGTGGACGAGGCGGTGGCGAAGGCGGTCGGGAAGATCGATGCGGTGGCCATGTCCACGTTCTGGCACAGCATGGTGCCCGTCGGAGTGGACGGACGGGCCCTGGGGCCGCTCACGACGTGGGCGGACACGCGGGCGGCGCGCCAAGCCCGCAGCCTTGCCGCTCGGCTGGATGAGGACCGCACTCGAGGCCGAACGGGCTGCGTCTTCCATCCCAGCTATTTCCCCGCGCGGCTCCTTCGGCTCCGTGAGCTGGAGACGGACCTGTTCGACGCGGCGGACTGGTGGTGCTCCATCGGTGAGTATTGCCAGCAGAAGCTTTTCGGCGTCAGGAAATGTGGCGTCTCAATGGCGTCCGGCACGGGGCTTTTCGATCAGGATCTCTGCCGCTGGGACGCTGAGCTCCTGGAGCACGTTGGAGTGAATGCCCGGAAGTTGTCTCCCATTGATGATGCTCCTCTTTCCCATCTCTCTCCGCCTTTTCGCACCCGGTGGCCTGCGTTGGACGGCATCCCGTGGTTTCCCGCGGTGGGGGATGGGGCATGCAGCAACGTCGGATGCGGGTGCGCTGCGCCCGGGCGCGCGGCGCTCATGATCGGGACCTCGGGCGCCATGAGGGCGCCGCTTCCGGCCGGGGTCAAGCCCGCACTGCCCCGCGGGCTGTGGCGCTACCACGTGGACAAGAACCGTTTCATCATAGGCGGAGCGCTTGGAAACGGCGGCAACTTGCATGAGTGGATGCGTCAGACGCTTCGCCTTGACGAGGACCTCGGCCGCATGGACGCCGAGCTTTGGGAGCGAGCCCCGGCCTCGCACGGCCTCACGGTGTTGCCTTTCTTCGCGGGAGAAAGGAGCGTGGGTTGGAACCCCCGAGCCCGCGCCGCGGTGATTGGAATGAGCCTGGAGACAACGCCGCTGGACATCCTGCAGGCAGGGATGGAGGCGGTTGCATTTCGGTTCGCCGCAATCCAGCGCCTGCTGGATGGAGCCGTCGGGCCGGCGAGCCAGACGGTGGCCACCGGCGGCGCGCTCTTGCACTCCCGCGCGTGGACCCAGATCATAGCCGACATCCTGGAGCGCCCGCTCACCTTGTCCCGAGTCCCTGAAGCCTCCAGCCGCGGCGCCGCGCTCCTTGCCCTGGAAGCCCTTGGCAGGATCCCCGCCGTTGAGTCGGTCCCCGCGCTCCTGGGAGAGGTGATCCAGCCGCGGGAAGACCGCCGTGAAGCGCTTCGGGTTGCGGCGGAAAGGCAGGAAAGCCTCTTGGGCCTTCTTGGCGGATGGGAAGCCTGAGCGCTCGGTTCATGGCAAGTTTATGCAATTGTTAGCATTTGTTAGAGAACGCCGATAAAACAATTATCAATTGACAGGAAAAGCTAAAAATGAGAAAACGGAATAATAAATGAGTGATCTTCATCTCGAATCTGCACAGAGGCCCACCATGTATTTCGTTGGGGTGACGACGACGAAATCCATGATCATGAGGGTCTTCCCGGCGTGGGCCAAGTACCTGGAGCTTGGAGATTGCAGCATCAAGGGCATCGACTTGAAGCTGCACGACGAGCCTGGACGCTACCGTAAGGTCGTCAAGTTCATCAAGGATGATCCTGGTTCCCTGGGAGCTCTTGTCACGACGCACAAGATAGACCTGCTTCGAGCGGCCCGGGACATGTTCGATGAGCTTGATCATTTCGCTTCCCTCATGGGGGAGGTCAGTTCGATCTCCAAGCAGGACGGGCGCCTCCTGGGCGCGGCCAAGGACCCTATCTCCAGCGGGCTGGCGCTGGAGCAGTTCCTCCCGGCGCGGCACTGGGAGACCACCCGCGCGCAGGCGTTCATCATGGGAGCGGGCGGCTCCAGCGTCGCCCTGTGCTCTTACCTGCTGCGTCGGGACCACGGCGGCAACCGCCCTTCGAAAATCTTCGTCTCCAACCGCAGCCCGGCGCGCCTCTCCGAAATGAGGGAGATCCATGAGAAGGAACGCGTCGACCTGCCGGTGAGCTACGTGCATACGCCGCGGCCGCAGGACAACGACGCGGTGCTCGCCGGTCTTCCCACGGGCTCTCTCGTTGTCAACGCCACAGGGCTTGGCAAGGATGCCCCGGGGTCTCCCATTACAGACGCGGCGCGCTTTCCCATGGGCGGATACGCCTGGGACTTCAACTATCGGGGCGACCTGCTGTTCCTTCGCCAGGCCAAGGAGCAGGCGGCGATGCGGTCCCTCACAGTCGGGGGGGGATGGCTCTACTTCATCTATGGCTGGCTCTCCGTCATCGCGGAGGTATTCCATCGCCCCATCCCTTTCCACGGCCCCGTGTTCGAGGAGTTGTGCCGCCTTGCGGCAAAGGAGAAGGGCCAGGAGTAGAGGGGAAAGGACGCGAGGGCAAGGAAAGCCCGCCGGGGAGCATGCCCGCGCTTGTCACGGGCCGCGACTCATGATCCAATGACCCCATGCCCGAAGGAACGATGTTCGTCGAAGAGAGAAAACTGAAGATCCTGGAGTTCATCGAAGAGCACCGCAAGGCGACCGTTGCCGAGCTGTGTGATGCGTTCAGAGTCTCCAGCGCCACCATCAGGAACGACCTTCGGGACCTCGAGGGCGCCAGCCTTCTCATCAGGACCCACGGCGGGGCCATGGTCAAGACCAAGACCGGCCTCGAGCAGGACATGAACCAGCGCAAGGTGCAGCACCTTGCGGAGAAGCGGGCCATCGCGGAAGCGGCCCTTCACCTCGTGGAGGACGGGGACACCATCATCCTGGACACTGGCACCACCACGCTGGAGATTGCCCGGCTCCTGGGCCAGCGTCAGGACATCACCGTGGTCACCAATGATCTTCCCATTGCCCTTGTCCTGGAGGACATCGACACGGTCAAGATCGTGTTCATGGGCGGCATGCTGCGGAAGAAGTTCCACTGCACCGTGGTGGGGGGCCTTTCCAGCCGCGACTTGTTTGCCGGCCTCACCGTGGACAAGGCTTTCATGGCTTCGAACAGCTTCTCGGTGGAGAAAGGGGCCAGCACGCCGGACATCAATCACGCCGAAACAAAGAAAGTCATGATGTCCATCGCGGCAAAAGTGATTCTCGTCTTCGACTCGAGCAAGATGGGCAGGAACTCGTTCGCCCTTTTCGCGCCTCCGGACCGCATTGACGCCATTGTCACCGACTCCATGCGGGACGAAGACCGCGCGCGTCTCGAGGAAAGCGGCATCGAAGTCATCGTGGCCGGCTGACAACCCTCATGCTTCCTCAGGCGCTCATCCTCGATCTGGACGGCACGCTTGCCGACACCGAACCTCTCCACGACCATGCGTGGGACGTCGTTCTGCAAGGCATCCCGTCGGAGGTCGTTGCGGGGGCGCGCGAGAAGTGGATCGGCATGTCGAGCGTGGAGATTGCCCGGGGGCTCATCACCGCTTTTCACCTCCGCCAGTCGGTGGAGGGCATGCTGCGGCGCAAACGCAGGAGGTTCCGCCGGCTCGCCCGAAAGGGGCTTGCGCCGTTTCCCGGGCTCACCGAGGAGCTTGCCCGATGGAGGACGGCCAGAGTGCCCATTGCCGTGGCCACCTCGGGGAGCCGGCGGGAAGCGCACCTGGTGCTCCGCAAGCTGCGGCTGCCCGTTCGCTTCGAAGCGGTGGTCACCTGTGATGACGTTCCCAGGGCAAAGCCGGCGCCGGACTGCTACTTTCTGGCAGCCGAGCTGTTGGGAAAACACCCGAAGGATTGCACGGCAATCGAGGATTCCATCAACGGGATGACTGCCGCCGTGGCGGCCGGGACTCACGTGCTTGCTGTCTCAGCGAGCGCCCTGGAGTCGCTGCCGGCGGGAGTGGAGAGGGTCTTTCCCTCGACCGTTGCGGCGCTGGGATGGCTTCGAAATGGACGGTCCGCCGCTGAGCCGGAGTCGGGCTCTTTCAGCACTTTCAGCCGCTGAACTTCGCAAACGGATCGAACTCGTACTCCCCGGCAAGCTCGGAT
This sequence comes from uncultured Spirochaetota bacterium, assembly GCA_963845535.1. Taxonomy (GTDB): domain Bacteria; phylum Spirochaetota; class Spirochaetia; order SZUA-6; family Fen-1364; genus Fen-1364. The sequence continues at coordinate 385,138 of CAWJSK010000012.1, read as the reverse complement.
GACCCGGTTCTGCGCCTGTTCTCGATCCTGATCCCGAACGCCCTGCAGATGGCGTCATGCGTGACCTCTTCAATGCGTTTCCCGGGGACGCCGGCCTTGGCAAGGCCTGCGACAAACCGCGGATAGTAGGGAAGCCCGGGCAGCCCGCAGGCGAAGCGCAGACGTCTTGTCCTCGCGCCGTATGCGGCGCGTGGTCCGTCTCGATCCAGTCGATGCCTCCGTCACAGAGTCGCTCCAGCATGAGAGACGGCATGGGTGGCGGCCGAAGCGGCGGGTTCGTAAGGAGGAGCAGGCCGTCCGGACCTTCCATCATGCCTGAGTCCAGGAGCGCATGGTGCGGCGTCAGGCCGCAGGTGACTCGAAGCGCCTGCGGCGCACCCGCGTGCTTTGCCCGCAGCACGTCGAGCGCCCAGGGGGTTGAGATGTGGGACACGTGAAGCGTCCCGGCAAACCCGGCCGCCAGGGCGAGCTCCCTCTGGTCGTCAACCGACGCCACTTCCGCGGAGGGCGGCCTTGCCCGCGCGTGGCTTGCAGGCCTGGCCGGGTCCCAGTCCGTCGGCCGCAGGAATGACTGCTTTTCGCAGTGCACCGCCAGCACTCCGGTGTATCCGAGCTTCACGAGCTCGGCGTACACCACCGCCTGCGCTTCCCGCTCGATGATCCCCATCTCCCCCGTGGAATGTCCCGCGTACATCTTCAACCCTACCACGCGCGGGAAAAGCTCGCGCCAGGCCGCCACCGCCTGAGCGATCTGCGCGGGGTCCGCCGTGAGTCCCGCGTACAGGCCGTGGAACAGCGGAACGCCAAGCGTCGCGAGCGCGGCGTCCGCGTCGGCAATCCTCCGCCTTATGGCCTCACGCGTCGTAAGGGGAGGATCGGTGTTTGGCATTTCGAAGACGCCGTCCAGCCCTGCCTGCCAGGCCACGCCGAGGCCGTGGCGGAGCGTCTCTTTGGCGCTCTGGTTCCAGTCCCTCAGGTGGACGTGAGGATCAATCATGCGGGTCAGTCCGGGTAGGCAACGGGCTCCAGGCCGGCCGGCAGACTCGCCATCCAGGAGCGCTTTTCATCTTCGCTCACCTTGCGGCTCGTGATGGTGTAATGCCTGCGGCAGTAGCGGCAGCAGACCGCGTCATGGTCGCGGTAAAACCGGGGCGGGACGTCTTCGTTCACCACCCTCGTGATGCAGTTGGTGTTCGCGCACAGCAGATAGACGAACTTCGCCGCAATCCTGCCGCCCGCAATTGAGTCGATGGTTGGCTCGGGGGAGAGCAGGGCGATGGTCTTGAGGTCCCTTTCGCTGGGCTCTGGAAGGTTCGTCTTGATGAAAGGGTTCATTTTCTCCGGGATGGTCGCCGTGGTGCAGGAGTAACCTCGGTTTTCCAGGTCCAGGGCGTCGGAGACCGCACGCAGGGACCCGGCGGCAAGGTGATCAATGACGGTGCCGTCATGGATCTTGTCGATGAACATGGCGGTGTGTTTGTCCCCCCGGATCCTTCGGGGCAGCCTGTTGTTGCCCACGCCGAGCTCCGCCGGCAGCCGCCCGCTGTATTTATGATATCCCTCGTGGCCCAGCATCTCGTGCAGGAGCGCCTTGCGGTGGAACACCCCGAACTCCGCCTGCGTAAAGAAAGCCTGCGCCGGGGTGAAATAGACGCGGTAGTCGATCTCTGCGATCTCGCTGTTTACGGGGAGCGGGTGAAGGACCCGCACGTCGAAGCCGTGGACCTTCTCCGCATCTATCCTGTACTGCTTCATCATCCCCACGATGTCTTTCTGTGTGACCCCCGGCATCCGCTCAAGCTGCGGCCGCGTCATATAGTAGAAGTCTACCTGAGCCATGACGTCGCGGACGCTTTTCTCCCGCTCCACGCGCACCCCGCGGGAGGAGAGAAGACGCGAAAGGTCTTCCGGCATGCCGAGGAAATCCTCCGCGGCCCAGCGGATGGTCACCCCTTCGAAGTGGGAGAGCGCAAGGCTCAGGGATCGGACCGTGCGGCCATGGGAGAGGTCCCCGCCGAACCCCACGCGGATCCGGTCCAGCCTTCCTCCGGTAAGGGCGTAGATCGTGAGCACGTCGAGGAGCGCCTGCGTGGGGTGCTCGTTCTTGCCGTCCCCGCCGTTGATCACGGGAATGTTTGCCACGTCAGCCGCCCATTGGAGAGACCCGTCCAGGGGATGGCGCATGACGATCACGTCGTTGTGGTTGGCGCACATCATGGTCACCGTATCTCTGACGGTCTCACTCTTCATGACGGAGGTCCCCTCGGTGCCGGAGAACCCGTCGTAGCGGCCGCCCAGCTCGCGCATGCCCGTGTTGAAGCTCGTGCGTGTGCGTGTGCTTGGCTCGTAGAACATGTAGGAGAGTGTCCGATATTTCAGCGCGTCCCGAAGGCTGTTGCGCTTCTCCGTTTTCTCGAGCTCGGCCATCTGCCGGCCCGCCTCGCAGAGGTGGAGGATCTCCTCACGGGAGAAGTCCGTGATGGAGATGATGTCGCGGTCACGAAAGTTAGCTTTCATCGGAAATCCTGGCCACAGTAGCCCGTTTCACGGGCGGCGGCAAGATCACGAATTGGTCCAGGGACGGCGCAACCCCTGTCTCCCTATCGAAAACGTCGAAAGTGGGAAGTTGTTTTCCACTTTTCGCGTTTTCGCCAGGTTCGTGAGGATAGTTCCGGATTCTTGAGGGTGCTGAGCGCCTTGCTTGATTCCGCAGGAAAGATTGGCGACATTACTACGTAGGTAGCCTATGCATGGTAAGCCGATGCACGATGTGGAGCCCATAAGGCTCTTCAAGTCCAGTTTTCTCGAGTTCTTCTCCCACGTAAAGCCCGCCACGGTGCTCGTCCTGTGGTGTCCCGTTGCGCTCTTCTTCGCGTATGACTCCGTTGCGCGCGCGCGGGGAAGCTTGGACGTGACATTTGCCGCTCTGGGGATTCTGGCGGGCTGGTTCATCTGGACGCTTGCGGAGTATTTCCTGCACAGGTTTTTTTTCCACTATCATGCCAGGACGGAGAGGTTCAAGCGCCTGTTTTTCCTCACCCACGGCGTCCATCACGCGCAGCCCTTGTGCCAGACGCGGCTCGTCATGCCTCCCGTCATGAGCGTTCCGCTGGCAATCATTTTCTTCGGGTTTTTCCACCTCGTGTTCGACGTTGTGGTGGGCAGGCCCGCGTGGTTCTCACCCGTCTTCGCGGGTTTCGTGATTGGCTATATCGTCTATGACATGATGCATTACACGCTCCATCACGCCCGCGCCCGCAACGCGTACATCCTGATGTGCAGGCGCCAGCACATGCAGCACCACGGGACCTGTCCCACCATGCGCTTTGGCGTCAGCTCGCCGGTCTGGGATTACGTGTTCGGGACCATGCCGAAAAGCCAACCGCCAAAGCCGGGTGGCCCTACCTGATCCATGTTATGCCTCCACAACCCCACCTATTGGCGTCTCGCACTTCGGAACTCGCACACATGAGAGCGGGGCTTCAGCTTTCCGCCCCGCCCACTTCCCAATAGCAAAAGGACCCGATCAGGACGCTTCCGCATTCCCGAATGGACTTCTCATAGAATGCCTGAAAGCGGAAATCTCACCTTTTCTTATTTATTGGCTGGTGCAAGCAACAACCCGTCCGTCGTCATCGCGTCAATGACTTTGCTGATAAAGTCGTCCAGTTGGTCCCCGGTAACAACCCCCATGATGCCCGATGCTTGCAAGTGAATCTTAGCTTTCCAAACTGTTTTGTCGAGGGCAACATCATAGATCGATACGATGACGTTCCCCATTATGAGGGCGTTGTTCGTTTTACAGTGCCATCGGTCAGTTCAATTGACATCACGGTTGTAGCGCCATACGCCTGTAGCTGCTTTTGCAAGGAGTTCTCGCCAAGTTCAAGTCCGCTTAGCTGTATGCCCTTTGCCTCGATATTTCGTTGCTTCAGGCCCTTCTCAAAGTTATCTGACAAATACGGAGCGACTTTTGGAGCCGTTATGCCGAAATAGCTAACATCGCCTGTATTCACTGCGATGAGGGTCTTGCCAATCGGCTTGATATTGGCCGCATCTTTGTTCGTGTCGATTGACGTTGTTGCACAGGCAAACAGAGCGAACGCAAGCAGTGCAGTGGAAGTTGCAAAGATGAAACCTGAGAGTTTCCTCATGCCTTCTCTTCTTTGATTTTAGAGATATTTGTTCTCTCTCACTATATTTACTCTTTTGGCCAAGTCAAGCTTTTTTTCTTGCACTTTTTGGGGATTAGACGTATAAATAGAGAAATCTTTGAAAATGGCCGGGTTTCCGACCATCCATAAGGTTTCGGTCTCGCAACACAGATTTCATTTCTACTCAAGGAGGAAAAAGAACATGAGGAAAGTCGGTCTATCTATTGCCATCGCACTCCTGCTGGGGTGCTTCATCAGCACGTCAGTCTCCGCAGATGGCTTCATGCTGAGGGCTCGGTTTGCGGGCCAGTTGGCGGGCAACTACAATGCCTCAATTCTTGGTATAACCGCAAATACAGCTGTGAACAACGGTTTTTCCATTGGGGCTGAGGGACTCTTTAAGATTCTTCGGAATCTTCAGCTGGGAGCTGGACTTGAGTACGAGTTTGGGCGTCAACAAACCCTTTATGCTGGTAACTTCGAGTTTGTACCTCTCTACGGTGTCGTGCGAGTTCCCTTTGACATTGGCCCTCTAACGCCCTACGCAATTGGTCGAATTGGTTATGGCTTATTCTCAGGAGATTCCACCTTTGCCGGCAGTTGGTCATTATCAGGCGGGATTTACTATGGCTTGGGCGGTGGGATTGATCTGCGTTTTGGAAAGGTATCAATCTTTGCGGAAGGCACATACTCAGCGGACAATGGTTCGGGCTCTAACTCGGGCCTCACTTTGAATGTCCTTTACACGAGAATGGATCTTTCTGCAGGTGTAGCCTTATCACTGTAGAACAGCTTCCCTGATTACGCCGCCCGGTCGGCTTGCTTTGCGAGTCAAGTCGGCCGGGCCTTGCCTTCCCGTCGCGATGAAACTTTCAGACTCCAGTTTTTCGGTTTTGCCTGCGACGGCGGATCCTTCTCTGGCTCAAGCTGGTTCTGCAGGGAACGCGTTACCTACCGTCACTCAGCGATCCGGGCATTCAGACTGGGGCTTTGGCTTGTTCAGACCCTTGAGTCTTCTGAGGGCTTCCGAAACTTCGCTTTTGTGCCTCCCGGTCGAAATCGTAGTGCTCAAGGTGGGGATCGTGACCGTGAGCGTGGTCGCCGGGGCGGAGACGGTCCACGTCGTGGGGTACGCGCTCCTGATTCTCTCAGCGCGTTGCGGTCCTACCTGAGCCCATGATTTCTTCGAACGCCTGCGGCAGCTCCGAGGAGACAGTGAGCGCTTTGCCCGTGACGGGGTGGATGAACGAGATCCCGCGGGCGTGGAGATACATCCGCTGGGTAGCCTCGGGGGGAGACGGCCCGCCGTAGAGCGCATCACCGAAGATCGGGAGACCCGCAAACGCCAGGTGTGCCCGTATCTGGTGGCGGAAGCCTTTGCGTATCACTACCCTCACGAGAGCCCGGTCCCCGCTCAATCGTTCGAGCTTGACCCCGGTCTGGTAAACGCTGCTGGTGGCTTCCCTGAGCAGCTTTCGGTTCGTCTCATCAGGCACGACGCGCACCCTGCGTCTGCCCGGTCCCTCCGCGGCGAACCGGCTCTGGATTGTGAAGCTTTCACCCGCTTCCTTCTCCGTCTGATTCAGGCACGCGGCGTCGTACTCTTTTTCGACCTGGAACGCGGCAAACTGCTGCCGCAATGCCGCGAACGCTTCTGGAGTGCGCGCAATGACTACGACGCCGGAGGTGTCCCTGTCCAGCCTGTGCAGGAGCCCATGCTCGGAGGGCTTGATCCCTGGCATGGAGGAAATCTCGGGAAATGATACAAGAACGAGCGCAAGGAGGGTATCCGGTTCTCCTTCTGAAAGCGGCGCCGTATGGACTCCCGCGGGCTTCTCAACGATCACCAGGGCAGGGTCCTCATGCAGGATTTTGAGCGCCTGGCCCACGGTGCCCCGCTCCTACCGGAACTGCTCGAGCAGCTTCTGGACGGCCGCGGCATCATCCGCGATTGCCTGGTTGGCTTGCTGCGCCGTAAGGGAGGGGGGCTTGGCTCCCGGGAACTCCGCCAGCGCCCTGGGCGCCTCCGCCGGCGTCACGAAGTCCGCAATTGGGGTGACCGCCTTGTACCCGACAAGAGGGCCCTGGATGACGTAGCCGTCGAACAAGTCTGCGACGGTAAGGGTGGTTCCCGGGCCGGCGTCACGCGAAAAAGAGCCGGAGGTGACGGCCAGTGCGCCGATGGGCGTGCCCGCCGTGTCGAAGCCGGCGCTCTGGTCCTCCGGGGGAAGAGCGGCAATCAGGTTGTCGATCGCGCCATCAGCGGCCCACGTGAGCCCAGTGGAAGACCCGTCATCCGGCCAGGGCGCATGAAGGGCGATTGAGAAAGCCCGGGCGCCGATCTTTGCGTATACGATGTTTCCGGCGCGCCGAGTCTCCGAAAGCTTCAGGCTTGTCGCGTTCTTCTCATATTCGGCACTGCGATGCGCCGTGAAAGCGTGCTGCATCCCGCAGTACATGAGCCCTTTCTCCCCTTTGGCCACCAGCTCGCGTTCGATCACGTCCGCCATGTGCGCGTCGGGCACGCCGTTGGCGAACAAGCGGGCAACGACTGCGGGATCACGCGCATCCTTTTCCGTGGTCAGATACTGCCAGTTCTGCCGCACGCTCAAGGCCAGGACACGAAACGGCCGCGCCCCCGCGGGGAGCGCGTGATTGAGCTGCCAGGCCGCCTTGAAAATGTCGACGTACTCCTGGAATCCCCAGGTTACGATCCAGTTGAAAACGATGGTCCTGGCCCTGGTCTCATCCCAGGCAGGAGCGGTAACCTGGGAGTCGATCTCCTTCTGGTCGTCGGACAACGCATACTCGATCCCCAGCGTACGAACGCCGGCTGCGTACAGCCGCGGGATCAGCGAGGAGACGAGCTGGACGTTCTGACGGATCTTGTAGAACTCCCCCAGGAAGACGATGTCGTGTGATGCAAACCTTCCGATGATGTAGTCTGCAGGGGACTGGTGGTGCGACTCGGCGAACGCGACGAGCTGCTCAAGCGAAGACTGCGGGAGCTGCGGCCTGCGCGTTCCCTTGGCGGCTCCTTTGAAGAGCTGCAAGGGGTTGAAGAACAAGAACAGCGCAATGACCGCCACTCCCGCAACGAGCATGGTGTCGCGTTTCATGCCCAGAGAGTAGCGTGAGGGCTCAGCCCGTGCCTACCGCCTTCGGTGAGCTTACGCTCCCTGCGCGCCTACAGGCTCCGTGAACTCCTTCGGATTGAGCAGCATCTTGGCATACTGGGCCCGCGTATACGCCCACGGGTCGGTGGTATTCTCCGCGGAGAGCTTCCCACGGAAGCTTTCCAGGTTCGCGTAGGATTTGCCGTCCATCCACCGGTCCAGCTCCTCCCGCATGACTGCCAGGGATTTCACCCCGTTCCTGTACAGAGCCGTCACCACCTGGACCGCGCACGCGCCCGCAAGGATCATCTTGGCCACGTCCTTGCCCGTCATGATGCCCGTGCTCGCGCAGACGTCGGCTTTCACTTTTCCATGCAGGAGCCCCGCGAACCTCAGCGGCAGGCGGTTGTCAGCCTGCGCGGAGAAGTTGAAGGGGAGGGCCATGCTCTGGGAATCCACGTTGATGTCGGGCTGGAAGAGCCGGTTGAAGAGCACCAGGGCGCTGATCCCCTCGTTGTCCAGCTCGGCAATGAAGTGCAGCGGATTGGAGTAGAACATGCTGAGCTTGACGGCGAGCGGAGTGGACACCGCCTGGCGGATGGAGCGCACTGCATCGAGCTGCTCATCCTCGACCTGCGTCGATGAGGTGGAGAAATCACGCGGGGTCGCGAAGAAGTTCAGCTCCAGGCCGTCCACGCCCTGGTCCGTCAGATGCCGCGCGTACTCGACCCAGGTTTTCGGTTCCACGGCGTTGAGGCTCGCAATGACGGGGATCCGCACGGCCTCCTTGGCCTTCTTCACCCACATGAGGTGCTCTTTCGGACCGGCGTGCTCCATCTTCGGGAAAATGCTCGTCATTTCCGAGTAGAAGTTGTCAGAGGAATGCAGGTCCTCCTCCAGCTTGTAGCGTTCGAGCTGGACCTGCTCCTCGAAAAGGCTTTTCAGCACCACGGCGCCCGCTCCCGCTTGCTCAATGCGCTTGATGCTGTCCATGTTCGATGTGAGGTCGCTTGCTCCGGCAATGATCGGGTTTTCGAGTGTAAGCCCCATGAAGTGAGTCGACAGGTTCGCCATTGGCTTCTCCTTTTTCTTCAATGTAAGGCAGGATCACGGGGCGGGGAAGTCAATTTTTCCGGGCTCAGCGCTTTCTGCGGAGGCTCCCGTCACAGATCTCGTTGAGGACTCTGGCATGCTCCGGGCGAATGGGGAGAGACTCGATGATGGCGCGCGCCTCCGCGGCAAGCTCCGCGGCAAGCTCCTGCATTGTCTTTCGCGCGCCGAGGGATTCGATGGCCTCACCCACCTGGCGCGACTGGGCGGCGGTCAGGCCGGGCTTTCCGAACAGTCCCGCCAACTCGCGCTTGCGCGCGCCCCGCGCCCTCCGCAGCAGCTCCAGGTAGAGGAGCGTCTTCTTGCCTTCGCGGATGTCCGAGCCCACCGGCTTTCCCGTCTGCTTCTCCGAGCCGAAGATCCCCATCTCATCGTCGCGCACCTGGAAGATCACCCCCAGACGTTCCCCCAGCTCGCCCAGGCGCCGCTGAACTTCGGGGGAGGCTCCCGCCATCAACGCCCCGGCCATGAGGGGCAGGGAGAAGGTGTAGCGGGCCGTCTTGTACAGGTAGAGGGACAGCACCTCTTCGCGCGAAGGGGTCCGCGGCGACGCAGCGAACGCCAGGTCCTGCATCTGCGCCACGGCGACGTAGGTCAGCTCGCGAGAGATCAGGCCGATGAGGGAAGCCTTGCGCGGGGCGGCAAGGGTCAGCCTGGCCAGGGCGTCGACGGCCAGAAAGTAGCCGGCGTCTCCCGCGCAGGTCCCCATGGAACGGCCGAACGCGGCCGGGTCAGCCGCGCGGGCGCGGCGCCCCGCCTGCTCGTACTGGGCGAAGATGGTCCTTTCTCCCCGCCGCAGGCGGTCGTTGTCCATGATGTCGTCATGGATCAGGAGGGAGGAGTGCAGCACCTCCACGGCCGCGGCCGCCTGGAGCACGTCGCGCGGGGCCGAGCCGGACGCAGCGCCGGACGCCCGGCGCCGGGCGTGCATGTCCCACGCCAGCACAAGGAGGCCGCCGCGGATCATCTTCCCCCTGAGGCAGAAGGAGAGGAACCTCCCCACCATGTCAGGGCCCCATCCGTTGATGTGCCCCAGCTCGGCGCTGCGGGATTCCAGCAAGCGCCGCAGCTCGCGCGCTATGAGCGGTTTCTTCCGTGTGAAGTACGCGTGCATCAGGGGCTCCTTAACGGGGCCGTGCAATGACCTCCGCGAGGGCCTTCTTCTCCGAAAGCTCGGACTTCAGCATTTCCTCCCGGGACCTGTTGGAATAATTCCTTGCCTGGAACGAATAGGTGAAGTTCGTATGGACGTCGTACGTCCCTTCTATGAGGGCGTGCGTATCCTCCGTCATGACCAGCTCTTCATCCGTCGGGATCACGAAGATGCGCACCTTGGAGCCCGCTCCCGTGATCTCCGTTTCCGCGTTTCGTGTCATGGAGATTTCGTTTTTCCGCTTGTCGAGGACGATCCCCATGTCCTCCAGACCTTCCAGGCACTTCTCCCGCGTGATGGGACCGCGCTCACCGACCCCTGCAGTGAAGACCACGGCGTCAACCCTGCCGAGCGCCGCGTAGTAAGCGCCGAGATACTTCTTCAGCCGGTAGCCCTCCAGGTCGAGGGCGAGCTGGCAGCGCTCATCCCCGCCGCAGGCGCCCGTCTCGATATCACGCCTGTCCGTGTACTTCTCCGTAATCCCTAGCACGCCGCTCTTGCGGTTGAGGATGCTCTCCATGGCCTCAGGGCGCAGCCCCTCCTTGCGCATGACGTAGAAGCCGATAGTGGCGTCGTGGTCACCGGCGCGCGTGCCCATGACCAGGCCTTCCAGGGGCGTGAACCCCATGGAGGTGTCCAGGGACACGCCGTTCTTTACAGCGTTGGCGCTGGAGCCGTTGCCGATGTGGAAACAGACGAGGTTGGTGGCGAAAGGGTTCTTGCCAAGCAGGACAGCAGCCCGCTTGGCGACGTACAGGAACGAGGTGCCGTGGAAGCCGTAGCGGCGCACCCGGTAGTTCTCATACCACGCGTACGGCAGCGCATACATGAATGAGGTTGCCGGCATGGTCTGGTGCCACGCCGTGTCCATGATGGCGCAGTGGGGGACGTCGGGAAGCACTTCCCGCGCGGCTTCGATGCCGGTGATGTTGGGAGGGTTGTGCAGGGGCGCCAGATCGGAGAGCTCTCGGAACGTGGACAGCGCACTATCATCGATGATCACGGATTTGGCGAACTTGTCCCCGCCGTGCACCACGCGGTGCCCCACGGCCTTGATGTCCGACAAGGTGGTGATGGCTCCCACCTCAGGGTCCAGCAGCGTGGAGACGATCAGCTCGATTGCCTCTTTGTGGTTGGGGCAGTCATGCTCCTTCTTGATCTTCTTTCCTATTCTCTTGGAGTAGTGGTTGATGAACGAGCCGCCGACGGTGACCCGTTCGACGATGCCGGAAGCGAGGACGTCGCGCTCTTCCCATCGATAGAGCTGGTACTTGAGCGACGAGCTGCCGCAGTTGAGAGTCAATATGTCCATTGGAAGGTCCCTTTCATTCGCAGCACAGCGCCCCGGGGCCATGCCTCGCAATCGCCTCAAGAGTGATATCCGCAATGTGCACGCAGGTCAAGCGACCCGAGCGATCGCCCGGCAGTAACGCGCTGCGGCAACCCCCGGCCGTCAGGCGCGCGCAAGCGCCGGGCTCCGCGCCCTCGTACTTTTACCGATGGCCGCTGCCCGCCTGTGCGTCTTCTTCCTCCTGTGCTGCTGGCGCGTCGCCGCGTCGCCGCTTTCTGTCGACATCTCCTCCGCGTTCGACTGGAGGCAGGACCTGACGCTGCGCTTCGACCTTCGAAGCGGAGATTATCGCCTTACCGCTGCCGGCTGCCAGCCGGCCGCTGACGCCTCTGCTGAGGTGCTGGCGGGGCTTTCCTGCCCCTGGCTTCGGGTTGGACCCCTGTCCCCCGCTGGGATCCTTCGCGAAGCCTGGAACCCAATGGGGTTCCAGGCCGGAAGCGACGTTTTTGTCGAGCGCTCAGGGTTCATCCTGGACGCCTCTTTTCCGCGTCAGCAGGAGGGGATTCTCCTGATGCCTCTCCCTCGGACGCTCGGGGTTTTCTGTGAGCAGCTTTCGGGCGGCGGGGAATGGGCGGGCTGCATGGCAAGTGTTTTTCAGAGACCCGGCATGAGCTTTGAAAGCTTCGTTTCCCTTTCGGCGCCTCCCCGCGGCTCCCGGGGAGAAGAGTGGATCACGGACCGCGTTCCGTTTGCGGGCGGGAAGGTGCTCTGCGGAGCCGCGCGGTTCGTCTTTGACAGCCAGCCGTTTGCGGCGGCGGCAACGTTCGGCGCATCTTCGGGGGAAACGTGCCTCCCCGGGGCGTTCCTGCACGTGCACTTGGAATGAGGGTGGAGCCTTTCAGGCTGTTTCTGCTCTTTGCGAAAGCTGACAGCGCGTACTGCTCCCCGCGCGGGGAACGTCCGCGGGATGCCTCACTCGTCTCAGGAGCGCTCCTTGTGGAGACCGAGGGCGGACGCGCGGACCTGCGACTCTCACGGTCCGTGCGCCAGCCGGAGTTCTCCCCGCGTCCTTTTCTGGCGGACCGGACGGAGGCGAGCTTTACCGTGGAGAAGGTTCTCGCAACAACCGAGCAGGCTCTCTTGAGGGCTCGCGTGGAAGGCGGGAGGATCGTTCACGGGGAATCGGACGGAGATCAGGACTCCACGTCCCGCTGCGCGGCAGCGGCCACCCTTCGCGTGTCGCCGTTCACTTTCGAGTCCGGCTTTGGGTGTGATGGCACGCAGGGGATTTCAGCGCGCGTGAGCATGGAAGCCACGCTCGACCATCACGGGTCACTTGCTGGCTTCCAGGGGACGGTGTTCCATCTCGAAGGAGGCGCTCAGGAGATTTCGGCTCTTTTCACCGCGCGCCTTGCGCGGAAGAGCTTCCGCGTGACTCTCACGGCAGGACTCGAAGAGCTCAAGCTTGCCGCGACGCCGCCGGACTTCGGCAAGAGCCTGCGGTTGTCACTCCTGTGGGGGTCCCACTCCGAGCCGTGAGCCTCACCACTCTCCGACCAGGAGGACTTCTCTTTCCAGGCGGAACCCGAGTCTTTTCTGGACTTCCTCTTCCATGACGAGGATGAGGGACAACACGTCGGACGCGGTGGCCTGGTCCATGTTGATGATGATGTTCCCGTGAAACGGCGCGATCTGCGCGCCACCGATTTTCTTTCCCTTCAACCCCAGGGAGTCAATGAGCTTCCCCGTGGGAGCCCCGAACTCCCTGTTGTTCTTGAATACGCTTCCCGCGCACGGATGAAGGAAGTGCCCCTTTTTCGCGCGGTCCGCCCTGTGCGCCTCCATGGCCGCGGAGATGGCTTGCGCCTCTCCGTGCTCCAGCCGCATCCCGGCGCCCAGGATCACCCTGCCGCCGGCCTGGAACGGTGAGATCTTGTAGCCCCATTTGCCCGGGTCGATCTTCTCACGTCGGACGGCGCCTTGGGCATCCAGGAACTCGACGTATTCGAGCACGTCACTCATCTGGCGGTCATAGCAGCGTGCGTTCATCCAGACCGCGCCGCCTACGCTTCCCGGCAGCGCGTACGCGAACTCCAGCCCCGAGAGGCGGTGATCCCTGGCAAGCGCCGCCACGTCTGAGATCAGCGTTCCGCACTGGGCGAAAACGATGGTCCCTTCCATGCTGCATCCGGCGACGCCCCCGAGATCCACAACGACGCCCCTGATCCCCTTGTCGGAGACGAGGATGTTGGTTCCACCGCCTAGGAGGAAACAGGGCAGGGACTCTCTGGCGCATGCGGCGGTGATCCGCGCAACTTCGGCAGCGGAGCGCGGGGCCAGGTACAGGTCCGCGGGGCCGCCAATACGAAAGCTCGTGTGCTCCCGCATGGGTTCCGAGCGGCGCAAAATGCCGTCGATCTTGATTTTCCCTTCCAATTCCCGTACTGTTGCCACGAGACCAGAATAGTAGCGGTCGCGGTGGCGAAGGTCTACACTCATCGCCGGAAACACTCCCGCGGAGGGTCTTTCGTGGAATTGAAACTCTTCAATACAATGGGCAGGCGGATGGAGACTTTTGCGCCCATCACCGACAAAAAGGTCGGAATGTACGCCTGCGGCCTTACCGTGTACAATTTCGCGCACATCGGAAATCTTCGCTCATATGTCTTCGAGGACATCCTCCGCAAGACCCTCGAGTACTGCGGCTACCAGGTCAGACACGTCATGAACGTTACGGACGTTGGGCACCTCACGGGAGACACGGACGAGGGTGAGGACAAGATGGTCAAAAGCTCCCGTGAGACCGGCCGCACGGTCTGGGAGATTGCGGAGTTCTATACCAAAGCTTTCTTCAGAGATTTCTCGCTTCTGCGGTGCGCCATGCCCACGGTGGTGTGCAAGGCAACGGACCACATCCAGGACATGATAGACCTGATCCGCAGGATCGAGGCAAACGGGTTTACCTACTCCGCCGGCGGGAACCTCTATTTCGACATCGCGCGGTTCCCTGAGTACGGCAAGCTCGCCCTGCTGGACCAGCAGGACCTCAGGGCTGGCGCCCGGGTCGTGGTGGACCAGGGCAAAAGGAACCCATTCGACTTCGTCCTGTGGTTCACGAAATCGAAGTTCGAGCATCAGGCCATGCTCTGGGATTCCCCGTGGGGCCGCGGTTACCCCGGATGGCACATCGAGTGCAGCGCCATGTCCATGAAGTATCTTGGGGAGCATTTCGACCTTCATTGCGGCGGGATAGACCACGTGCCCGTCCATCACACCAATGAGATCGCCCAGTCCGAGGCTGCCACCGGCAAGAAGTGGGTGAACTACTGGCTGCACGGGGAGTTCCTTCTCATGGGACGTGAGAAGATGGCCAAGTCGGCAGGGAACTTCCTCACGCTGTCCTCCCTTGCGGAGAAGGGATATGACCCCCTGGATTTCAGGTTCTTCTGTCTGGGGGCGCATTATCGAACGCAGCTCGTCTTCACCTTCGAGGGGCTGGACGGGGCGCGGACGAGTCGCCGCGGGTTGATGGAGAGGATCGCCCAACTCAAGGCAGAGGCGCCGCACGGGCCGCAGGAGCCCTCAGGGAAGGCGCTGGATTATCTGAAGGATTTCGAGACGCACCTTACGGATGACTTGAACATGCCGCGCTGCCTGGCTGACCTGTGGACCTTGCTCAGGGACGCCGAAGTCCCCGCTGCGCAGAAGCTCGGGCTTGCGCTCCGCATGGACAGGATATTCGACCTGGACCTCGCTTCGGCCAAGGAAGAGGAGCTGCACCTGGACGAAGAGGCCAAAGCGCTCCTCGAGGAGCGGCTGCTGGCTCGCAAGGCAGGCAATTACAAGCGCTCGGATGAGATTCGGGCCCTCCTTCGCGAACGCGGGATCGAGGTGCAGGACGGTCCCCAAGGCCAGAAAGTACGCTTTGCCGCTGGTCAAAGGTGAGGGAAACCTGTAACATCGGCAGACGATTGTTGTTAGTAATGAGTAGCACGGAATATGCGCGCCCGCCGTCTTTTGAAGCTGTCTATGAAACCCTCTTTCCAATCATTTTCCGGGTGTCTTTGCGCGTAACGGGCGACAGAGAGATCGCGGAGGACCTCTGTCATGAAGCGTTCATAAAGCTTATGGAACGGCCAAATCTCCTGCCGGATCTGGATCAATGCAAGTTCTGGTTGATACGGGTCGTCAAGAACCTCTCTCTCAACTATGAGAAGAGGAGGCACAGGGAGAAGGCTGCGTTCTCAAAGCTCACGCGCCTTTCCCTCGGCGTTGCGGAGTCCAGCGAAAAGCAGCTCATCCGGGAGGAGACGCGGTCAACGGTCCAGAAGGCGCTTGATGCGCTGCCCTACAACCTGCGCGCTCCGCTTGTCTTTCGTGAGTACGGAGACTTGAGCTATAAGGAGATCGGTTCAATCCTGGGGATCAGTGAGAATAACGTGAAAGTCCGGATCTTTCGGGCTCGGGAGCACCTGGGGAAGGCGCTCATGGAAGGTGATGCATATGTGCCCTGACCGTCAAATCATCTCCGCATATCTCGATGGGGAGATCGAAGCCCCCTGGGACACCGCAATCACGGAGCACCTGGCTTCGTGTGAAACGTGCAGGTCGTTGCACGCCCGGCTGGCGGAAACCCGTCGGGTGCTGAGAGAGGAGCCGCTTTCGGATTGGCAGGCTCCCCTGGAGCGCGTGCGCCGCGCTCTGCGGACGCAGACGCCGCCCCCGCGCAGGGAGACTCCCGTCTGGGGGCGAAAGGTGAGCGTTCCCCTGCCCGTTGCCGCTCTTGCGGCGGCGCTGGTTCTCATCTTCGGCGCCGCGCTGGCAGTAACCCAGCTACGGCCCCACGTCGGGCTCGTGCGGATAACCAAGGCGCCCGCCGGCGGCACGGAGATACAGATTTCCGCTCCCATCTCGGAGCTGGAGACGCTGCTGAAGTCCGTCGGGGCTGAAGACACGTCGCGGGAGGACGTCATCCTCCTGCCCAAGAACGTGCGCCTCCTTCCCGTGGGTGAACCCCGCATGGGCAAGGCCACCGAGTTCCCCAAGGACAAGACATGGTGATGAGGAGCGTCGCCCTCGCCCCGCTCCTCCTGGCTCTGGCCGCGCTGCAGGCCCAACCCGAGGACCGGGAGACCGATCCGAAAGAGGCGCTGCAGTCCCTCCTTTCAAACGCCCTCCAGGTCACCATTTCCGCGCGCGTGCTGCCGTCTGACCAGAAGCCCATCTGGAACGCGGAGAGCACCAAGCTCACTCTTCCCGGCAGATCCATCCGCGTCCGCCTTGACGGTGACAACGTCCGCATCTACCTCATCTGCACCCCGTATGTGCAGGACAACGGGGAGGTTCTCCTCCTTGCCCAGGGGCAGGTGTGGTTTGCCACGCCGTCGGACAACGAAGTGAAGTATTCCAGCACTTTCTCGAGCATTCCGGTGTCGTTCGGAGAGAAGGTGCTGTTCTTTCCGCTGGGGATCTCGGATGAAGAAGCTCGAAGAAGGGGTGTGGTGAATGTCGAGGTCGAGATCAAGATCGTCCCCTACGAAAGCGCAGAGCAGCAGAAGCCCCAGTCCCAAGCCCAGCCCCCTGGCCCGGCCGAGCCGTCGGGACAGGCTCAGCCCCAGCCCGAACCGCAGCCTCAGGCGCAGCCACAGCCACAGCCACAGCAATAGATGAGTTACCCGCGCAACGACCCATACTCAGAGACACGTTCGTTCGAAGACGCTGCCGCGGGCGGTGAAGAGGCCCCGGCCGGCGGCAACGGTCAGGAAACCAAGGACAGGCAAAAGCCGCACCAGCGCATCCTCAAGAGCAAGGGATTCATTCCGACCGCCGTCGTGGTCGGGCTCGTCCTTTTCGTGCTCCTGAGCTCCCGGCTCGTGGGCCGTCCGCCGCAGATAGACTCCATTACACCCACCAGCGGCAAGCCGGGGGACGTGATGATCATTACCGGGCACTACTTCGGACCCTCGCGCTCCACCTCGGAAGTCCGCATCTCGGGAGTGTCACCCACTTCCTCCGACTACGTGGAGTGGACGGACTCCCGTATCAGCGTGACCATTCCTGACGAGGCAACTTCCGGGATCGTGTACGTCATTACGCGAAACGGCAGGAGCGGGGGGCTCTTGTTCATCAACCGTGACCAGATCCCGTGCTCGCCTCCGGGCCGGCGAAGCCCGGCGGACCGTACGTGAGCTCCATCCAGCCCATGGCGGCGCAAGTGGGGGACATGATCACGATCTCCGGGATGAACTTCGGTCTCGAGAAAGGGGAGTCCAGTGCGGACTTCTCCTGGGGGGCCGGTTCATCCTCCACAAGCGCGGGCGCCGATCAGCTCGGCATGCTTCCCGCCCGGGACTACAACATGGACTATGTCTCCTGGTCGGACCGGGAGATCGTCCTGCGCGTGCCTGACGGCGCGGTATCAGGCAATGTGCTGGTGATCTCCGACAAGGGCCAGAGCAACTCGTTGTATTTCGAGGTTCTTGCCGGCGCGGGGACGAAGCTGTTCACCTCTCCGCGCAAGTACTCCGTCCAGTACGGAATGAACGTGACGGTCAACGCGGCAAGCGGGGACAACACCCTGTACCTCTGGATGCCTCATGTCATCGAGAGCCCCGAGCAGACGCGTGTGCAGCTCGTGGCCCAGGACCCTGATCCCATGGTTGCCGGAAACGGCCCGGCCCTGTACTCGCTGTCGAACGTCCAGAAGGGCGGCAGATACCACGTCGGGTTGAGCTGGATGTTCGACCGCTACGCCGTGGAGACGCAGGTGAACCCGTCGCGGATCCCGGCTTCCTACGACACGACAACCGACATGTACCGCCACTTCACGTCGCCGGACGTTCTGGCTCCCGCGGCGAGTCCGGAGGTCGTCAAAGCGGCGGCGGGCATCATTGGCGCGGAGAAGAACCCCTGGTACAAGGCGCGCCGCCTCTATGAGTGGATGGTTTCGACGCTTTCTTTCGCGCAGACCACGCAGGAGGGTGATCCCCTGGCGCTGTTGAAGACGAAGAAAGGGGACGCGTTCGCCTGGTCCTCGCTGTATTGCGCGCTGCTGCGCTCTGTCGGCGTTCCTTCGCGCATGGTGGCGGGCTACCTTGCCGGAGATCCGGGCAACCCCGCCCGTCGGCACTTCTGGGACGAGTTCTACATCGACTCTCTCGGATGGGTGCCCGTGGACCCGCTTCTGGCCACGCAACCCCCCGCGGGGAGCACGCAGGGCCAGGCCGCGAACTTCGATTCTCGGACGTATTACTTCGGGAACCTCGACAACCGGCACATCACTCTCACCAAGGGGCTGGAAGCGGTGAACCAGATGGACCCGCAGGGGAAGACGCGGCTGGACAGGGAGTTGCCATACTTGCTCACCATCCACGAAGAGGCCGTTGGAAACATCTCCTCGTATGTGAGCTCGTTCGAGGACCTTGTGGTGAGCGGGACGTACTGAGCGTCTCAGCGGGCTCAGCCCGCCCCAGCGGTCAGAGCGGTGCTCCGCACTAACGGTCCTGGCGAGCGGAGGCCTACTGTTGTGCTGCGGCTTTGCGGCGGGCCCGTTCGATTTTTTCCATTTTTCGATAGTACTCTGACTGCTTCTGGACCTCTTCAACGTCCGTTGTGGAGATCTTGTTGTCCGTGAGGACCATCTTCTTGTTCTCGAAGAGCCTGCGCACGATAGGGTTTCCTTTTTCGCTGGACAGCCCCACCATGTTGAGAAGCTCCTTGGGACCGAGCTGGAACGTGTACTTGCCGCCCGAAGCCACGGGGACCCGATTCTTTTCCAACTGCAGAAGAAGCGCGTCATAGAGCTTGCCCAGCGGATCCTGGATGAGCGTGTTGGCGAGCTGCTTGTAGATTGTCCAGAGCCTCTCCGCAAGCACCGTGGTGAGCTTTGTAATGAGCTGCGGCTGGGTCTGGACCATGCGCTCGAAGTTCGTCTTGTTCACCGCCATCAGGACGCAGTCCTCATTGGCAATGGCGGAGGCAGAGCGGGGCTTGTTTTCGAGGAGCGCCATTTCCCCGAAGATGTCCCCGGACTTCAGCATTGCCAGGAGCACCTCATTGTCCTCCACGATTTTCGTGATCTTGACGATGCCCTTCTGGAGGATGAACAGCTCCGTGCCCGGCTCATTCTCACTGAAGATCATGGTGTTCTTCGGATAGGTCCGGGTCAGGTCATCAGAAGTTTTTTCCAAGTACACCGCCTTGGCATACGGGTGGATCTTGGCCATCCGTTCCTTGGCCTTGTCCACGTTTGCGTCCGTGGGGCAGTGCTGGAGGTAGCGGTAATACGCGTAGTAGGCCTGGTTGTACTGGCTCTGCCGCGCGTAGTATTCCGCAACCTTGAACAGGTGGGTGGGGTCTCCGCTTGCCGTGTTTTTGAACGTCAGGCGGGTGAATGCCTCATCCAGGAACCGCATCTTTCTGGAGAAACTCTGGATGATCTTGAGCGCCACAGGCGCGTTTCTTTCAATCAGAACGCCATACTGCTCCCGGTGGACGGAGATCAGGGATACATCCGTCAAGGCGAGCGCCGTTTCGATGTGGCTGTGGGAGGACATTGTCGATATGACGCCGAAAAAATCCCCGGGGGCAAGGATGTTCCCGCCCTCCTCCTCCACGACCTCCACTTCCTTGCTCATGCGGACCTTGCCGCTTCTGATGATGTAGAAGTATTCCGCCCTCTGCTTCCCCTCGACGATGATATACGAGTTGCGGTTGAAGTTTACAATCGAGAGCTGCAGGGGATTGGCCATGCTGTATTACCGTTTTTCCG
Organism: uncultured Spirochaetota bacterium; assembly: GCA_963845535.1. Lineage (GTDB taxonomy): Bacteria > Spirochaetota > Spirochaetia > SZUA-6 > Fen-1364 > Fen-1364. Next base: position 365,544 of record CAWJSK010000012.1, on the reverse strand, counting down.
GCCTTAGTATATGGATCGGGTTTTCAGTTGTCAATGGAAACTGCCCCGGAAAGCGCCCCTCTGTGTTCGACGGGGAGCCGAAGAACTCGGGGGTGACTCGGGGGTGATGGGGGTGACGGCGTTGTCGCGGTGAATGCGACTCTGGTATAGTGTAGTCCATGCGTGACGATGGGCGCCTTCGCTGGAGGGAGCTTTCTCGCCGGCGCCTCACATCGCATTCGCTTTTCGATCTGAGCCTCTCGGAACGCGCATCCACCGAGGGCGCCCGGGGGGAGTTTCTCATCCTCAACGCGCCGGACTGGGTCAACGTCGTGGCAGTCGTACCGAACGCTGAAGGCGAGGAGTGCTTCCTCATGGTCCGGCAGTACCGCCACGGTCTGGGCGCCGTGACCACCGAGTTCCCCGCCGGTCTTGTCGAGCCGGGTGAAGACCCTCGGGAGGCAGGCATGCGGGAGCTCCGGGAGGAGACGGGCTACCGCGCGGGGCGGATGACGCTCCTCGGCAGGGTAAGCCCCAACCCTGCCTTCATGACGAACTGGTGCTCCACCTACCTCGCGGAGGACCTCGAGCGCGTCGGGGAAAAGACGCTGGACAGCCTGGAGCAGTTGGAGGCCGTCGAGGTCCCCGCGCGGACGCTCCGGGAGAACATCGGAACTGGTGAGTTCATCAATTCGCTCGTCATGGTCGCGTATTACTTGTATACTCGAAGCAGACCAACCGGCTCGCCATGAAAGTACGCCTGTCCCGCCCCTCAGGATTGCAATCGAGGTCACGGTCCTCGCCCTTCTGGCCCTCCTGTTCGTGAAAGTTCTTGACCCCCGTCAGCTTCGCCGGTACGTGGCGCTGATAACGCCGCAGGTCGTGACCGGGATACTCACGTTCCAGCTCGCAATCCTCGTGACGCAGACCTTCCATTGGGCGCTCATCCTCAAGGAGGCCGGGATTTACCGAGGGTTCTGGTGGACTTTTTTTTCGCGCGTGAGCGGTTTCGCCCTCACCTACCTGACTCCATCAATGTATTTCGGCGGTGAACCGGTCCGCGCGAGCCTCTACAAAGACGCTTTCATGAGCTATGAGAAGGTGTACGCCACCATTGCGCTGGACAAATATATCGAGCTCGGCGCAAAGATCCCGCTCATCATCGTCGGGTTCTCCCTGCTGGTCTACTTTGTGCACACCGGGACAGTGCTGATTTTCATTGCGGGCTTCATCCTTCTTGTTTTCATTGGCCTGTTTCTTTTTGTCATTGTGAAGCTCTTCAGCAGTCGCACCTTCATTCTGACGGCTATCAAACCGGTCGTGCGCCCGCTTGCCCGCATCAATCCCCGGCTTGCCGTGAAGATTCTGCGTTCCATGCGGGAGTTCGCGAAAGACGTGCATGAGATCATTCGCCGTCGGAGGATCTTCTACCTGGCCCTGGCAGCGGGGGTGCTCGTTGCTCTGGTCGAGGTTCTCCAGACGGACTACATTCTGTTCGTGCTCGGTCATCCAAGCATTCCGAACTCGATTGTGATCTTTTCCACCGTTGTCATACAGGGGCTCATCGGGATCCTGCCGGGCAACATAGGAGGGATGGAAGGGACGCATCTTTTCATCTTCAACCTGCTGCGCATAGGCTCCAACGCGAGCCTCGTGTACACGCTGATCCTGCGGATGGGTCAGCTGACAATGGTCCTGCTGGGGCTTGGATTCATTTTTCTCTGGCGGGTGGAAAAGGTGCGGGTTCGAGGCGCCGATCGGAATCGAACCGATGTATAAAGGTTTTGCAGACCTCTCCCTTACCACTTGGGTACGGCGCCTTGGCTGAGCTCGTGCGGCTGAAACACTACTGAATACGGAAGGATTTGTCCAGAAGGTATGGTAAGTATCATCATCCCGACTTTCAATGAAGAAGCGTATCTGCCCCGTCTCCTGGGGAGCATCCGAAAGCAGGACTACCGTGACCTCGAGGTCATTGTCGCGGACAACTCTTCACGCGACAAGACACGCAGCGTCGCGCGCGCCCATGGGGCTCGGGTCGTGGAGGGCGGCGTTCCCGGGATCGGACGCAACCGCGGGGCGCTCGCAGCCCGGGGGGAGTACCTCCTTTTTGTGGACGCTGACACGGTGCTGCCGGAGGGTTTTCTTTCCAGCATCATGGCGCGCTTCGAGAAGGATTTCGTCGACATCTGCGTTCCCTGGATCCGCCCCATTGACGGGACAAACCCCATCTACAGGACGATCTTTCAGTTCAGCAACACGTTCTTCAAGCTCATGGAGGTCATTCAACCCCAGGGGCTCGGCGTCTGCATCCTCACCACACGGAGGCTGCACAACAGGATTGGCGGTTTCTCGGAGAAGGTGCGCGTGTCCGAGGATTTCGACTACATCAACCGTGCGTCGCTCGTCGGGCGCTTCCGGGTGTACAGTCACGTGTACGTCTACCATTCCGTTCGGCGCTACCAGGCGGAAGGGGTGGGGAACCTCGTTCAGAAGCAGGTCAAGAGCGGGTTCATCTACCTGTTCACGGGAAAGGCGTATGATACGGAGAACTACGAGTTCGGAGCTTTTTCCCGCAGGGGCCCCGAGGGCGCCGAGGTGAAGAAGCTTCTCGCCTCCATTGACCGCCAGAGCCGGCGCCTCCGCACGCAGATCCAGAAGCTGGACCATTCGGGCGACGGCTCGACCAACGGGGGACCGAACGGGAAGAACGGAAAGAGCGGAAGGACCGGAAAGAACGGCGGCAAGCACGCAGGTCAGCGGAAGATCTTGCCGCCTGATCACCGTCCATGACGCGGAGATGATTGAGCGGCGTGCGCGTTCGACAACCCCCGTGGACGCAAGCCCTATTGCCTCATACAAGAATCTTAGCAGTACCGTCGTTGTCGGTGTGAAAGCTTCTCACCGACGCAAGGCTCACAGTTCGGTCAAAAAAGCCGCGCAGATCTACCCACCCAGAAAGCCGCTCCGCAACATTCGGGGCGGAAAGATCGCTTGAGTCGTCGACGAGAAAAGCTAAGGTGAATATTCCATGAGAATCCGCGAACAGCCGTATAGGGTTGCTGCCTCAATGGCCACAGAGTCACTCTTCAATCGGCTTGTTTGCAGAGTTCTCGACCAAAACGCATATTAGGTTTGTTATGCCCCTGAAAGCGCTTGCCGCTCGCGAATGGCTCTTGATGATCGCCGGGCGGACGGTTTAGCATCGGATTGTATGAAACCGCTAGACGTGAACTCTCTAAAGAAAGAAGCAAAGGCTTTCTCTGTTCGTGAGTCCAACTACAAAGAATCCAGCCTATTTGGAGTCACCGATGGGAAAGCAGTGGGAACGTATCTCGAACAGAAGTTTCAACGATCGCTCGCAGAGAAGTACACCTATTCCAAAGGTAATACGGCGAAGGGAATCGATTTTCCCGAACTTGACGTGGATATAAAAGTAACCAGCATCAAGCAACCGCAGTCTTCATGCCCTTATAGGTCGGCACGCCAGAAGATCTATGGTCTGGGCTATTCGCTTCTGGTGTTCGTCTATGAGAAGACCGACGACGATAAGAGCAGGACCTCCAAGCTCAATATTCGCTACACTGTCTTTGTGGAAGCAGCTCTTACTGCCGACTTCCAAATGACTTCTGGCCTACGCAAGATACTGGAAAATCACCCCAATAAAGATGACATATTGGCGTTCATGCAAGATCGGCTTTTGCCGGTAGATGAAATGCAAGCTGAGGCCTTGGCCGAGGAGATTCTAAGAGACCCTCCACCTATCGGCTACTTGACGATTTCCAACGCTCTTCAGTGGAGACTTCAGTATTCTCGAGTAATAGATGAAGCGGGAAGAATAGACGGTCTGTCTAGGTTGGCATAATGAACATGCTTAAAAAGATTGAATTTGGTGACTTCCAGACGCCTCCGCCGCTTGCTGACGAAGTATGTGGGTTCCTGGTTTCTACTGGAATTGATCCAGACGCAATAATCGAACCAACATGTGGAAGCGGCTCGTTTCTGTTGAGTGCTGTGAAACACTTCCACAAGCTCAAAAAGGTGGTTGGCTATGATATAAATCCAAATCACCTCCAGAACGCATCCAGAATGCTTGATCGCAAAGGCTATTCTGCTACGCTAGAGGTCCAAGACTTCTTCAACGCTAACTGGCACAACATCCTGTCGGGCGCGGGCGATAGACCCCTTCTATTAGGGAATCTCCCTTGGGTGACCAGTGCTCGTTTGGGTTCAATGAATAGCGACAATCTTCCCAAGAAGTCCAACTTCCAAGGACATGAGGGATTTGCTGCGAAGACTGGGAAGGCCAATTTCGACATATCAGAATGGATGCTAATAAAGCTGCTAGAAGCATCACGTTCAATTGATATCGATATTGCAATACTGTGCAAGGTGGCAACCGCACGCAAAGTTTTGAAGTATGCATGGATACACGATCATTCCGTATCAAAAGCCTCGCTTCATCTTATAGATGCCGCTTTGCACTTTGGCGCGTCCGTGAATGCGTGTCTATTATACATACGAATTCGCCAAGACGCAGCTAAGTGCGCTTCCGCGGAACAATATCGCGGCCTAAGCTATGAGCTCATGACGGGGCAAGTGGGGACAGTGAAGGGTGAACTTGTATCCGACGCAAAGAGCTACTCTGTCTATTCCCAGCTTGACGGGCATGAGCAACGCAAATGGAGATCTGGAATTAAGCACGACGCATCATCGATCATGGAGCTGGAACTCATAGATGGAAGGTTTCTCAATAAGCTTGGGGAGGAATGCGTCGCGGAATCGTCCCACCTGTTTCCTTTTCTCAAGTCGTCTGATTTAGCTAACGGCAGAACGGCTACAAATCGGTTTGTGGTTGTTCCACAGTTCCGAACAAATGAAGATACTTTAAGGTTGAAAGATACGGCCCCTAAACTATGGGCGTATCTAGAAGACCACCAGACCTACTTTGGAATGAGAAAGAGCTCGATCTACAGAAATCGTCCCAAGTACTCAATTTTCGGTGTCGGGCCTTACACCTTTGCGCCTTGGAAAGTCGCAGTAGCTGGTTTGTATAAGGCTTTTCAGTTTGTCAAGATAGGGTGCCGCCAAGAAAAACCAGTTCTTCTTGATGATACTTGCTACTTTTTGTCCTTTTGGTCCGAGGCAGAAGCAGACTCGGTTCTGGAGCTATTGCAGTCAGGGCCGGCTCAGACATTCTTGCGATCGCTTACTTTCTTCGACGCAAAGAGACCGGTGACGATTGAGGTATTGAAACGCCTAGATTTGATCAAGCTTTCCGAATTTCTTGGAAGACATGACTATGCAGCAGCTTTGAGGCTTCAACCGGCTGAATCTACTTCTGATCAGAAAACACTCTCCTTCTGAGAAGTCGCAGGGGCATAACAAGTCGTTGAAGCAGCCGCCCCAAGGTGAATGTAAAAGTGCAACCTGCAATCCGTAAAAGCCGTTACATTTGGGCGCGGGTCGGCGGCCCTGCTTGACTCCATGTTATGTTCATCGGAACTTGACCCGTAGTGCCGCCGCGATCTTAATCGCGTTATCGTTTCACGTGCCCGGCCCTTCTTCGCTGACCTGGTAGGTGGCGATAATCACTCCCATTGTAGTCACAATACTATCGACAAGCCGAAGCGAAGCCGGCACTCCGGAAGGGAACAACCGACGTCCTGACCCAAGTATGATCGGAGCAATGGTAAGGAGAAACTCGTCAATAAGATTGCGTCGCATCAGGGACTTTATGAGCTCACCACTTCCAAGGACGGTAAGATCCAATTGCTTCTTCAGTGCCGCAATTGCATCGCCTGCGTCACCGTTGAGTAGTTGGGAGTTGTTCCATGGAAGCGGCTCTCGCAAGGTCGTGGACGCCACATATTTCTTTACTTTGTTGAGATGCTCGGTATAAGGATTGCCATCTTTTCGTTTGGGCCAAACTGCGTAGAAATCCTCGTAGGTTCGCCGGCCGAGCAGTAGCGCTCCGTGTGGGGAGCCTTTGGCCATGAGCTCTGCCATCTTCTTTCCCATGACTGGGTCGTTGAAAGGAATGCCCCAGCCACCATACTTGAAACCATTCCGAGTGTCTTCATCTGCGCGAGCGGGGGCCTGCATAACGCCGTCCAGGGTTATATTGTTAACGACCACAACTTTGCCCACGTGAATCCTCCGTTCCTTGTTTAAGGGCTCAAGAAATGAATCTGGGCTAAAGATTATGAAGTTGAAAAACAACGGCAAGGTACGAAGGCGCCAAACTTCAGGGCCGAATGCGACAACCCATGAGATGAATGCTTTGGACATACGCGGGTTGATTCAGGGTGGCAAATCTCTCTGTTCAGTGCATGAAAGCCATGATAGTGTGCGTACGGGGAGGTCACGTGAATCTTAAAGACCTCGGCTACGGTGATTGGTTCCGGGCCAAGGTGAGGGATAACGTAATCGCTGAAACTCAACTGGCTCGGGTTATTGCTGTTGACCGAGATCGCTACATGATCGGAAGCGAGTTTGGATCTATTCCTGCGGAGCTTACAGGAAGGCTACTCTATTGTGCGGAAACCACGGAAGACATGCCTTGTGTCGGAGACTGGGTAGTGGTGGATTACTATGACAATAACGCGCATGCGATTGTACTCGACGTACTACCAAGAAGAACCATACTGCGCCGGAGATCCTCGGGGGCACGAGTCGATTACCAGCTCATTGCCTCAAATATCGACGTTGCTTTCATTGTCCAGTCTTGTGACGTCGACTACAATCTGAATCGGCTTGACAGATACATCGTAATGACAAAGGACGGTGGAATTGATTCCGTACTCCTGCTGACCAAGTCCGACCTTGTTGACGGCTTAAAGCTGGAATCAATGATCGCGGAGGTACAGAGAGATCATAGCATTCACGTGATTCCGCTGAGCAGTACCTCCGGGGTTGGCTACGACCGATTCAGGGACACGCTGGAAATCGGGAAAACCTATTGTCTGATCGGCTCCTCCGGAGTGGGCAAGAGCACCATATTGAACAAACTATTGGGGAAGGAAGAGTTTGCAACCGATACCGTACGAGAGAAAAGTGCGAAAGGCCGACATACCACTACACGACGACAATTGGTCATCTTGGATAACGGCGCACTTTTCGTCGACACACCCGGAATGCGGGAGCTGGGCATGCTGGGCTTTGGACTCGGGATAGATGAGAGTTATGAAGACATCGCCGCGTTTGCCGAACGTTGTCGCTTTGCTGATTGTACCCACACCGCTGAAAAAGGTTGCGCCGTCCTTTTGGGCCTGGCGGAAGGCAAATTGACCGCCGAGAGGTTGCAGAGCTACCAGAAACTGATGAAAGAATCGAAATATTACGAGATGACGTACCTCGAGAAACGGAAGAAGGAAAAGGCATTCGGAAAGATGGTCAAGAACTACATGAAGGCCAAGCAGAAGCAATAAGCGCGGAATGCTTGCGGATTTGTCATTCTGAAACAGCTTCAAGATATTCGTAAGGGAGATTCCATGAAGGTTGTTGTCGCTCTCTCCATCCTGGCCTTTTCGTTGACTCCTGTCATTGCTTTTGGACAGACAGATCAACCAGACTATAGTGCATTCATAAAAGAGGTCCGTGCACAAGTGATTCACTTGGGCTTCGGCAAGATTGAAGACCACATGCAGGAGGGCTATTTCATCGTTTTAGAGGATAACCCATATGTGGACAAAGACTCTCACATTGGACTTTCAAACCTGTACGATATCTGCAGGCAGGACAAGATTGAACGCTGGCCAGCTATCATAAACGGCTTCTTTGGCCAGCTCAAGAGGAAGAGGGAGGAGCAGGCTAAAGTAAAACCTTTGCTGGAGAGATACCAAACCGCCTTGGCCTTTCTGAAGGTCAGGATCTATCCCACCGAACAACTGCAGTCCTTCCAGAAAAGTTCAATCATCGATGATAAAAAGCTCGGCTTCTTTGGTGTAGTCGTTGTAGACTATCCAAGCGGAATTGCTAATTTGGACATGACCTACGCAGCAAAGTGGCACACTTCCCCAAATGACGTTCTTTCACAGGCGTTGAAGAACACTATGAGTCAAAACAGCGAAAAGTTCGAAGAGTATGACTTCAAAGACGGGCTTAGGGTTAGTCTTCTCACATCAGACACAAATCCTTATATAACTACGAGCATATATGACCTGTCAAACAAAGGAATGCCTACGGCAACCTATGGAACGCTGGTGGGGGTTCCAAACCGGATGACAATCGTTGCTATGGCTCTTTCATCAAAGCAGCTTATAAATAATACGGTAACGGAGTTCATGGGCTTGTTGACCTATATGTATCAGCAAGGACCTGGAAGCATAAGTGACAACGTATATTGGAATTACGGTAAGGACCTGAGCGAAATTCAGATTGACCGTTCTTCGGGAAAGATAACGCTCCCTGAAAAACTTACCGGCATGCTCAAGTAGGGAAGAAGATCGCATCAGCCTGACACGTCGTTGGCGCGCGGCTCACGACTGCGGGGCGGTACACGCGGGGATGATGTATTTCTTGAGAAGATCCACCTCAGGGTCGTTGGAGTCGATGTGGGCGGTGAACACCACGACGAGGTCCTGGGCGGGGACAACGAAGATGCTTTGGCCGTACCTGCCGATTGCCGCGAAGAAATCCCGGGAAGGGTCGAGCCACCACTGGTAGCCGTACTGCCAGTTGTCATCGGCTTTGATATGCGATTGCGTGGAGTCGCGAACCCATGAGGCGGGGACGACGTGCTTGTGCTCCCACACGCCACGGTGAAGGTAGAGGTAGCCCAGCTTGGCCATCTCACGCGGTGTGAGGTGGAGCCCCCAGCCGCCAATGGGGATGCCCGAAGGATCACGGTCCCAGTCGGGATCCTTGATGCCCAGCGGGCCGAAGAGGTTTGCGCGAGCGAAGTCGTACGTGTTCATGCGGCTTGTTTTCTGGATGATCGCTGAGAGAAGGTGCGAGTTGCCCGAGCTGTACGTGAAGCTTTGTCCCGGTCTGTCCGCCATGGACCAGTCAAGGACGAACTTCACCCAGTCCTGGGAGGATGAATACATCCTGTCATAGGTCTCATCAGCTTCCAGCCAATCCAGCCCCGAGCTCATGGTGAGAAGGTTCTCCACGGTTATTTCGTGCTTGGACTCTGTGTCGGCAGCCCACGAGGATGTCTGCGGGGCCGCAAACGGAGAGGAGATCCGAGAGCGCGTGGCTTGCCGTGAGGAAGGGGGTGGGGTCTGCATGGAGGACACCGCGCCCGCGTAGCTCCCGTTGGGGAAATAACTCATCACGGGCCTGTTCACTCCGGTGATGAATCCCTTCTTGATGGCAATCCCCACCAGCGCGGAAATGAAGCTCTTGGTGCAGGAGTACAGGGAGTGTGGGGTGTCCACGTCATACGGGGCAAAGTACTTCTCCATCACGATGGAGCCGTGCCTGATGACGAGCAAACCGTGAAGGGAGAGTCCCTGCTTTTGCGCGGACGCCAGCGCCGCCTGCAGCTTGTCCCCGTCCATCCCTTCCTCCTCAGGAGAAGAGATGCGCCACTCCTTCGTTGGCCATGCCTCCCCGGCAGACGCGCGGTGCGCCGTCATTGCGCGAGGGGTTGCCGGATCTTTCCATGGAGGCGTGCTGGTGATCCGTACCTGAGAGACGGTGTTGTTCGCCACGGGAAGGGACGGAGGTCTGGCTGAGCATGCGGCCAGAGCAGCGGCCGCGGAAGCGACGCAGAAAAGGGCCCCGATGCGTTGTAAGTCTGTCACCAGTTCAATCCCTTGACGAGAAGCGCGGATGGTCGCGCGGTTCTATCGGCCTCGCAAGGCTGATTGGGGGCGCCGGGACGCCGCATAAGCGTTCAGGTCTCCTGCCCGCGTGAACGCCATGTGCGCGCAGCTCTCCCCGATTTTGGCAATCATACCACCCGGGAGCGCATCAAGGAAAGCGCGAGGGGTGATCTTGCCTTCGAACATCTGCCGGGCAGTGCCGCGGACTTCGTGAAAGCCCTCAGCTCCCAGGTGCATGTAGATGAAGAGCGAAAGAGGGGAGTTCTGAAGGTCGAAGCTGGACGCACTGGCTCTCCCGTAGGCAAGCAGGTCGTGCAACGTCTTGTCCAGGTGGAGCCCGGTGGGAGGCTTGTCTTCGGCGAGGTAGTCCTCCAGCCTGCTTCCTTTCTGGTCTGCGCCAATGTCCCCCATGAAGAGGGAGACGGGCGCATCTCCGCCGCTTATCTCCGCCAGCGCCTCCAGGATTGCGGCGGTCAGGAGCTTGATGCCGAGGTACTCGCAGGCCGTGGAGACGTTGCGCTCCCCGCGTTGCCGCATCTGCCGGTACTCGTTCTCAGCGGGCGCGCCTGCATATTGTGCGAAGATGGTGGCAGGGTCCACGGAGCAGAGGAAACCTTCCATTTTCTGCAAGGCAACGCGGTAGCTCTTGATGGAGTAAACGCCAAGCGTGCGCAAGGACGGGTTTGTCTCAGGAAGGAGCTTCCAGGTGTTGTCCAGGAACCTCGTCACGTCGCGCTCCGCGAAGTTGGCGACGTCCCGGTTGGCGAAAGTGACGGCCCACCGGACCGCCTGCTCGATCTTTTCCCGACCCAGCCCAAGGCGAAGGTTGGCGTTTGCCGCCTGGAGGCGCTGGGCCAGCCGTTCAGCCGGGGTGCGGTCATGTGCGTCCTTTGGGCGAAATGGGATGGTGGCTTCGATGCACGCGGTGGCAAGTATCAGGTCTTGCTCCTTCACCACGCCGCCGAGCTTTCGGGCCATGACAAGCGCGCTCAGGAACTCATTCATGCCGCCGAAGGGCGCGAGCTTCTGCCCCCCTTTGACGTCGAAGACTTCCATGCACAGGAGAAGCTCCCTGTCGTTCTCCCGGATGCCCGGCTTCAGGCGAAGACCACCGTCCCAGGGCTCGATGCTCGGCTCGAGGGCTTCCTTGATCTGCGGAATGAATCCCATGTCCACCTGGTAGTACACCAGGTCATGGAAAAGCGCGGCCAGCGTCATGTACGGGTTGCCGGGGTCCACCAGGTCGAAGACGTGCTCAGGGGTATGGAAGCTTCGAGCCTCCGCGGTCATTGCCTCATTGATGATGATGGCGATGCGCTCCACGTCCGCCAGCGGCATTCTGGCCCCCAGCTCATCCAGCGCGGTCTGGAGGAGTTGGATGGACCGATGCATGGTCCCTGCCGGAGGGCGCAAGGCCGGCGCGCGCGAAGCCTGCGGACGGGAGACCTTTGCCTGCTTCTTTGCGCTCGGTGACGCTGAAGCGCGTTTCTTTGCAGACGTGCGTTTGGCGGCGGCGCTCATAGACTTTCCCGCCCAAAACGTACACCACGCCGAGGCTGGAGACAAGGGAGCCCCGCGCTGCACGAGCGGCGCGCATGAGCTGCGCCGGCGCGGCCGTAACCGGACCCCCTTTCCCCGCGCGCGCCTACGTCTCGTCCTGAAGCCGTCTCTGCCCTTCGATCTTCTTGATCTCTTCGATGTCCTGCGCGCATTCCATGCAGCCCAGGTACTTTCTGTTGTAATCACGAAGGGCAAAGAACTCTATCAGCACCTTGTGCTTTTTCTTGCCTGGCTCCACCTCGAAGTCGAGCCAGAACCGCACGGTATCTCGCGTGCCTGCCCTCATGTCATCCACAATCTTCACCACGCGGGGGACACTCTCCTCGGGATGGCAGTCCCGGAAGTTGAGGCCCATGGATGTCATGGGGCGCTTGAAGATACGGCTGTCATGTTTGTTCCATCCCACAACCTCATCGTTTGCATCGATGATGGTGATCTCCACGGGCAACGTCTCGAACATGGCCGCCACAAGGGCTTCGCTCATTCTCTCGATCATGGACGTACGATATCACGCACGCCAACCCCTGGTCAGCGGCCGGCGTTCGGGCTACGCTCAGGCAGGCTGAATGAGGGAACGCAGGCGGTCTGCATGAGGATACGCGGATGTTCAAAGTCATAGACGGCATCCCCGTGTGGGGCGAGCATGATGAAGCAACGCTGGCTCAGATCCGCCGTTGCGCGGCTGATGAGACGGTGGCTGCCGCGGCGCTCATGGCGGACGGCCACAAGGGCTATTCGATGCCCATTGGCGGCGTTGTGGCCTACCGCAACGCGGTCTCTCCCAGCGGCGTTGGATACGATATTTCCTGCGGGCTCAAGGCCGTCCTCACGGACCTGCAATCCGCCGATCTGAAACGGGACATCAAGGGCGTGATGGACCAGGTGGCGCGCACGGTGGTGTTTGGCCTGGGGCGTGAGAGCGGACAGGCCGCTGACCACGAGCTATTCGATGACCCCGCGTGGCGTGACCTGAAACACGTGGGGCCGCTCAAGGACGCGGCGCGCGCCCAACTGGGGACCGTGGGGTCCGGCAATCACTTCGTTGATCTCCTGGAAGACGAACAGGGCAGGGTCTGGGTCGCGGTTCACTTTGGCAGTCGCGGCTTCGGGTTCAAGGTGGCAAGCGGTTTCTTGAACCTTGCGGCAGGCAGGGCGTTCGACGCCCACGCCCCTGAGAAAGGGATGGACCAGCCGGCAACGGTTCTGTCGCTGGCGAGCAGCATGGGCCAGGACTACTGGCAATCCATGACCCTCGCGGGCAGGTACGCGTACGCGGGGAGAGATTTCGTGGCGGATCAAGTCCTCGGGATCCTGGGGGCCAAGGCCGTTGAAGAGGTCCACAACCACCACAACTTCGCCTGGGTGGAAGAGCATTCGGGGGAGAAGCTGGTGGTTGTCAGGAAGGGAGCCACTCCGGCGTGGCCGGGGCAGCGCGGGATCATTGGCGGCTCCATGGGGGACATCAGCGTGATCGTGGAAGGAGTGGACGGCACGGAGTCACGGAGGGCGCTGCGCAGCACCGTGCACGGCGCCGGCAGAGTGATGAGCCGCACGCAGGCGGCCGGCAAGCGCCGTTGGATCAGAAAGGGCGCCCGGCGGGTGTCGCACGTCATCAAGCCCGGCCAGATCACCAAGGCCATGATGATGGAATGGCTGCGGCGGGAAGGCGTGGAGCTTCGCGGCGGAGGGCTGGATGAAAGCCCGCACGTGTACCGGCAGTTGCTCGGTGTCCTTGCCGCCCATGAAGGCACGCTTCGCATCCTGCATACGCTGCGGCCTCTCGGTGTCGCAATGGCCGGTGAGGATATATTCGATCCATACATCGATTGAAGTTGCCGGACGGAGGAGAATGTGAACAAGTACAGGCGGATGGTCGGGGCCATGATAATGGCCACGGTCCTTCTTTTGACGGTCGGGTGCGACCAGGGCACCAAGGCCCTTGCAAGGTCGTACCTCAAGGATGGGACGGTGGTATCTTTGCTCGGCGGAGTCCTGGTCATGCGCTACGTGGAGAACCAGGGAGCATTCCTCAGCCTTGGCGCATGGCTGCCGCGCCCTGTGCGCCGCGCAGTCTTTATCGCCTTTCCTCTTGCCATGCTGGCCGCGGTTGCTGTCTACGTGGTCAGGAAGAGAAATGTCCATACTGTGCTCGCCACGGGTCTCTCTTTTGTTGCTGGCGGCGGGATAGGCAATCTTCTGGACCGCATCATTCACGACGGCAGGGTTGGGGATTTCCTCAACGTCGGCGTTGGCGTTCTTCGGACCGGGATTTTCAACGTGGCGGACCTGTGCATCATGCTGGGATGCCTTCTCCTGCTCGTTGACGCCACACGCAAGAGTGAGCGGCCATGAAATAGGCAATCCTTTCTATCGTTTTCCTGTTCGTTTTCCTGCTTTTTCACCTCTTTTTCACTTGACCTGCGCTGACACTGACCTTAGAATCCCCGAAAAAGGAAAGACTCAAGCAAGTGCAGCCTGTAGCTTACCCATGCCTCGTCATGGCCTCCCTCACTCTCTTTGCTGGACTTTTCCATCTCATTGTATTCGTGAGGGGACAGAGGCAGCCCATACATCTGCCCTTCTCCTTGCTCTGCTTTGCGGTGGCGGCGTATGACGTCTTCAGCATTGGGCTGTATGATTCCTCTTCCCTTGCCACGGGGCTCATCTGGCAAAACCTCCAGCTTCGCGCCGTTGATTTCATTTCGATTTTCCTCGTGTGGTTCGTCTCGGTCTACACGGAGCGTTCGAACGGAAGGCTTGTACGCCTGTCCGTTGCATGGTTCCTTCTCCTGTTTGTCCTCTCGTTTGTCGTGGACCCCTCGCTGACGCTTTCACCGTTGCGGCCGGCCGTGAAGCACATAAACATCCCCGGCATCCTGAGCGTCACCTACTATGAAGGGGAGCTCGGCATTGGCTACGAGCTGGGAATAGCTTCAGCCGTCTGCATCTACCTTTACCTGCTTGTTTTGCTCATCCGCGCATATCTGAAAAAGCGCACCCGAGGCTTGCTCATTGTCATTTCCGGACTGTCCACGTACTTCGTTGGCGCCATCAATGACACCCTGGTGGCTTCCCGCGTCTATGACTTCATCTATGTCAGCGAATACGCGTTCATGATCGTCGTGCTCAGCATGTTTTTCGTCCTTCTTGCCGACCTGGCCAGCCTGTACGAAAGGATCGAGGTAGCCAACACAACGTTGGAAGCCAGGGTGGAGGAGCGGACCGCGGAAATACGCAAGCTGAACGAGGACCTGCGCCGGCAGGCAGAGCTTGACCCGTTGACGGGGATCTACAACCGTCGTTTCTTCGGGGAATATCTGGACATCGAGCTCCGCAGGGCCCGAAACCGCCAGGAGCACAGGGTTGCCCAACTCCAGGGGATAAACGACATGAACTTCGGCCTGGCCATGATCGACATCGACCACTTCAAGCGCGTCAATGACACCTGGGGCCATCCCGCCGGAGACAAAGTCCTGGTGGAGGTGGTCCGGGTCATCCAGAGCGTGATTTTTTCCCGCGACATCCTCTGCAGGTTCGGGGGAGAGGAGTTCGTGATCCTCTTCACGCGGACCTCGCGTGACGGGATTGTCCAGGCAATCGAGAAGATCCGCAAGAGCGTGGAAGACCACGTCATTGTCCTGGCGGATGACGGCGGTGAAACGGGCGTGACGCTGAGCATAGGCGTCGTGATCTTCGAAGAGGTGCCGGGGCTCACCACGCAGCAGCTCCTGCGGATCGCGGACAACAGGCTGCTCGCCGCCAAGAACGCGGGAAGAAACGTGGCGATGTATGAATAAGCCCACGGCGGCTGACGGCGCTCCCGCGCCGCGCGTCACGGGCCTCTTCGTCATGCTGTTCCTCCTGTACATGTTCGACTACATCGACCGGGAGATCGTTTCCGCCATGTTCCCCGTCATGAAGGCGGACCTGCACATGACGGACAGCCAGGCAGGGTCACTCATCTCCGCCGTGTACTGGTCCATCGTTGTGCTCGCCTTTCCCATCTCCATCCTTATTGACCGCTGGAGCAGGAAGCGGAGCGTGGGGTTGATGGTG
This sequence comes from uncultured Spirochaetota bacterium, assembly GCA_963845535.1. Lineage (GTDB taxonomy): Bacteria > Spirochaetota > Spirochaetia > SZUA-6 > Fen-1364 > Fen-1364. Next base: position 350,176 of record CAWJSK010000012.1, on the reverse strand, counting down.
GCGCTGTGGAGCGTTGCCACGGGGATTGCCGCGTTCGTGCGCACGTTCCCGCAATTGTTCCTGACCCGCCTTGCGGTGGGTTTCGGGGAGGCGGGCTACTCTCCCGGCGGGACGGCAATGCTTTCCGCCATGTACCCGCAGGAGAAGCGGTCCCGGATGATGGGCCTCTGGAACGCGTCCATTCCCCTTGGATCCCTGATCGGCGTGATGGTCGGCGGGATTGTGGCTACGCGATGGGGATGGAAGCATGCCTTCGGCCTGGTGGCAATTCCGGGGTTCGTCATTGGCGTGCTGTTTTTCTTCTTCGCCCGGGATTACAAGACAATCAAGCTGGAAAAGGCGGCCACCGCCGTCAGGCCCGCGGTGAAAATGAGCTTCTCGGACATTGCGGCAGTCTTCCTCCGCACTCCGTCACTTATCCTCACCTATGTTGCCTTTGCGGGCAACACGTTCCTCAGCACCGCGTACCTCACCTGGCTCCCGTCATACTTCAACAGGTTCCAGCACCTCACCATGGAGCAGTCGAGCTTGAAGACCGCTTCCATAATGCTCTTTGCCATCGTGGGCGCCCCCCTGGGCGGCTTCATCGCGGATGCATGGATGAAGCGGCGCATCACGGCGCGCCCGCTTTTTGCCGGCCTCTCCAGCCTGGCGGCAGCCGCACTATGGCTGGTCTCGTTCGGTCTGCTCCAGGGGACGGCTCAGTGGATCATGATGATGGCGGGGGCAATCGCCACGGTCTGCTACCTTTCCGCGGCTTCCGCCGTCACGCAGGACGTGGTGCACCCTGGCCTCTGGGCGGTGTCCTACAGCATATGCGTTATCGTGCAGAACGCGCTGGGAAGCTCGATGGGACCGCTGGTCCTGGGGGCCATATCGGATGCGTACGGCTTGAACGTGGCCATGCTGCTTGCCCCGCTCACCTCAGTCCTTGCCGGAATGCTGTTCCTTGCCGCGGCTGCCTTCTATCGGCGAGACCTTGCGAAAGTGGACAAGGTGAAAGTGGAGATGGAGAGCTGAGGAGGGCCTGCCCAGCTCAGCGGGCACGGCCTCATCCCTCGGAAACGCCCTTCGGCACGTAGTCGAAAAAGCGCTCGGTTGTGCGGCCCGACGTCCATTGCGCGCGCAACCTCGTCTTTCGTTCCGCGCCGCGCAGCGCGGAGAGCAGCTGCTTGTTGAGGTCACGAGCGCTCTCCCCGCTCATTGTCGCTTTGATAAGGAACCCTTCCGCGGTCGGCTCAATGGAGTCCGCCCCCACCATCTCTTCCAGGGCGGGCCGTATTGCCCGCGGGTTATCGCTGCTCACCTGCGCGACAAGGGTGAACCTCTTTTTTCCGGCCTTTTCATTTGCCTGCCCCTCCGCCTCAGCTCTGCTCCTGGGTCTGCGGCCGCGTATGCGCCCGCCTGTCTTCCTTGCCGCGCACGAGCGAGAATCCGGCGGCTATGACGCACAGGACAACGGAGACAATGAAAGCGTGCTGGATCCCTACCACGAACTCCTGCATGGGCCCCGAGCCCAGCGACACGTTGGTACCCACGAAAAGCTTCATCATGACGTCTTTTGGCAAGCTTGCGGCCGCTACGGCAAGGGCCAGGGCGAAGCTCGTCACCATGCCCGTCTGCCTCAGGGTTGCAAGCGTTGCGGATGCTATGCCCAGGCGGTCCCGTGGCGCTCCGTTCATTGCCGCGCTTGTATTGGGTGACCAGAAAAGGCCGCCGCCCAGCCCAACGAGCACGAGCCCCACCACAATGGTGCCGTACGGCGTGGTGGGCGTGAGCTTGAAGATGAACCACAGGAGTGAAGCCGCCTGCAGGACCAGCCCCGCGGTGGCCGGCGCGCGAGCGCCAATGCGGTCCGCCATGAAACCGCTGAGCGGTCCCATGACCGCGCTCACTATTGAAAGGGGAATGAGCATGAGCGCTGCGGTCAATGGGTCATAACCGCGAACGGCTTGCAGGTAGAAAACGATCAGGAAGTTCATGGCGAACATCGCCAGGGATTGCAGCATTGCCGCAAGCACGGAAAAGTTGTAGATGCGGTTGCTGAAAAGGGAAAGGTCCAGCATGGGCTTGGCAGCCCGGTGCTCCCGAATCAGGAACAGCACCGTCATCACGACGAAAAGGCCGAAGAGCGACAGGATTGCCGGTGAGAGCCAGCTGAATTGGATCCCGAGGGTCAGCGCGAAAAGCAGCGACACCAGGCCCAGGCTGAACGTGAGCGCGCCCGCCCCGTCGAACTTTTCCTCCTGCTTGCGCACGGTCATTTCTTTGAGCGCGTAGTACCCCCACAGGCACCCGATGATCCCGATAGGGACGTTGATGTAGAAAATCCATCTCCAATCTGCGACAGCGAGGATAAGGCCGCCCAGGAGAGGGCCCACAATCCCGCCAAGCGCCCACGTGATGCCGTTGATCCCGAGCGCCCGCCCCCGCTGGTGGGGAGGAAACACCTCCGTGATGATGGCCGGGCTGTTCACCATCATGAGGGCCGCGCCCGCTCCCTGGACCAGGCGGGACAGGATGAGGGTGGTTGCGCTGGGTGACAGTCCGCACAGCGCGGACCCCACCGTGAAGACCACGAAGCCGAGGTTATACAGCCGCACCCTGCCGAACATGTCCGCAATCCTGCCGAACGTCAGGAGAAGCACGGTGCTTGCAAGAATATAGGCCATGATGACCCAGATCATGCTGACGAGGTCCGCGTGCAGCTTCTCCATCATCTGGGGGAGGGCGAGTATCACGATGGTGCTGTCGATGGCCGCCATCAAGGCGCCGATGGTGGTGACGCTGAGGGCCACCCACTTGTAGTCCACCCGCCTGTGCACCCACTTTGCCGCCGGGCCTCCGGAGTGAGAAATCTCCCTGTCAGCGCGTCCGCGCGTTGGTCCGTTCAAGAAAACTCCTTTTCGCATGGCGGCCTGAAGGCCCGCGTCATTTCTGACGCGTGCGCACGGGTCGGACCCAGACGGTGGGCGCCCCCGGCGCCGGGCGCTCGAAGTACGACACGAAGCTTCGGAGGAGCCTGGCGCGAATGGCGGCGCTCGTGCGCCGGCGCGTCTCGATGCGTATTTCCTCACGGAGCCTGGCCGCCTTCGTGTTGCCTGTCAAGGCATACAACCGGTGACGCATGTCGTCGGGAAGCGTTGAAAAGCCGGCCGCGCATACCTTGTCAGGGATGCGCATGAGGATATTCGAGAGCGCGGTTGCCGGGGTCCTGGAGACCAGGTCCCGAAGGGACCGCGCGGGGTCCTTCATCATTTGCGCGGCGCTCATTCTCGCGAATTCGCCCCCGTGGATCAAGGCCCGTCCCACGGGGTGTCCCGTCCCACGGGGGCGGCGCTGCGTCCGCGGGAGTGGAATACAGCTTCTCGGCAACCGTCCGCACGCTCCACCCGTCACCTCTTTCGCGACCTTGGATTGATCAGCCGGGCAAACCTGCGTATCTTCTCCCCTAACCGACATGAAAGCAGAATCATCCCCGGCAGGCGTCGTCTCCAGGGCGGCAGGGTCCACCGTCTTTCCCATACTCATCGCCATCAGCCTTTCCCACATGCTGAACGACACCCTGCAGTCGCTGATCCCGGCAATCTACCCGCTGGTCAAAGACGCCTTCCGGCTCAACTTCGCCCAGATCGGACTCATCACCTTCACGTTCCAGATAACCGCCTCTCTCCTGCAGCCCGTGGTGGGCGCCATCACGGATCACCGCCCTCAGCCCTTTTCCCTGGCCACGGGCATGGGCTTCACGCTCGTGGGGTTGATCCTCCTGTCCACGGCTCATAGCTACAGCGCGCTCCTCGTGGCCGTCGGCCTGGTGGGGCTGGGTTCCTCGGTTTTCCACCCGGAGTCTTCGCGCGTTGCTTACATGGCGGCCGGCGGCCGCCGCGGCCTGGCGCAGTCCGTGTTCCAGGTGGGCGGGAACTTCGGCAGCTCACTTGGCCCGCTCCTTGCGGCCGTCATCATCGCTTCCCATGGCGCTTCCCACGTGGTGTGGTTCTCTCCCCTCGCGCTTCTGGCAATCGTCATCCTTTTCTGGGTTGGGCGATGGTACCAGGGGAAGGTCGTGACGCGGGACGGAAAGACCGCCCACAGAAGGCCGGAGGCAGCGGCGCTCCCGTCATGGCGCGTTGCGGCTTCGGTGATAATCCTCCTTGCCCTGATATTCTCGAAGTACTTCTACCTGGCCGGCATGACCAGCTACTACACGTTCTACCTGATCGACAAGTTCGGGCTCTCCGTCCAGGCGGCGCAGATCCGGCTGTTCCTTTTCCAGTTTGCCGTTGCCGCCGGCACGGTGATCGGCGGCCCGCTCGGGGACCGTATTGGGCGCAAGTACGTAATCTGGGGCTCCATCCTCGGCGTGGCGCCCTTCACGCTGGTGCTTCCGTACGTGGGCCTGCCCGCCACCATCGTGCTCGCCTTCCCGATCGGGATCATCCTTGCATCGGCATTTCCTTCCATCCTCGTGTACGCCCAGGAGCTCCTGCCGGGAAACCTCGGGCTGATCTCGGGGCTCTTCTTCGGCTTTGCGTTCGGGATGGGGGGAATCGGTTCCGCCGTCCTGGGCAGCATTGCGGACCACACGAGCATCCAGTACGTCTACCGGCTCACCGCCTTTCTGCCGCTCCTGGGGCTGATCACCGTGTTCCTTCCCAACATCGAGCCGCGCGGGCACGGGCCCCGGCACGGGCGCGGAAGCGGCCCACCGAAGAACGCTGCCGCGCACGACGTGCGGGCGTCGGAGGGTATCATCTCTTGATCCGTGACCTGCTCCCCGGTATCATGCCGGCCGAAGATATGGAGGCAACGTGAAGAGAATTCTTTCCATCGTGGTGTTCGCCGCGATGACAACCGGTATTTTCGCCCAGGACATCCCGCTTGCAGGATCCGCAGGCGAAGATCGGCATGGACCTGTTCGATCTCATAAAGGCGCGGGCCGCTGAACGCAACTTCGTGAAGCGTGACGTTCCCGTGGCGGATCTTTCCACCATCCTCTGGGCAGGCAACGGGCTGAAGGGCGCGGACGCCGTCTCCGGCGCTTCCAAGGCCGGAAGGACCATTCCCTATTCCGGGGACAACGTGTACATGAACGTCTATGTGCTCACCGCCAAAGGCGCCTACCTCTATGATCCCGAGAGGAAGGTCCTGAAGCAGGTGTCCCGCGGGGATTCGCGCGCGCAGATAACGCCGGAGTTCATTCCCACGTCATCTCTCATGCTGCTGTTCACGTATGACTTTGCCAAGGCCCCGAGCTTCCTGAAGTCAACCCCAGCGTTGTTCCGCGAAATGGCCAACGGGACCGCCGGGTACGCCGCGGAGAACATCGCTCTTGCCGCCGCGGCCTTCAAGCTGGGGTCCATTGTCATGTATAATATCAAGCCGCCGGCTGCCGTGACGGCAGCAAAGCTGGGCAAGGATGAGAGCCCGCTTTTCATCATGCAGGTCGGCTACCTGCAGTAAAGGAGCTCGCAGGCGGGGATTGCCGCTGGGGCGCCACCAACAGCCGCGCACGGCTGCGGCGCCCTGCGGACATCCGTGTCTGCGGAGGGAAGGAAGGGGGGTCCTGAAACACCGCAACAGGTGGCGATCTCCCAGAAGGCCTTTTCGGGGGTTCGATTCCCCTGCCCTCCATATGGGGGAAGGCGATCAGCGGAATGTCTGGACCATGCCCGCGCGCCTTTCCTACGCTTCCTCCACCGCTTCCGGCGCGCCGGTGAACTGCGCGTTGTACAGCTCCGCGTAGAACCCGCCCTTGTCCAGGAGCTCGGCATGGGTGCCCGTCTCCACGATGCTCCCATGGTTCATGACGAGGATCAGCTCCGCGTCCCTGATGGTGGACAACCTGTGGGCAATGACGAAGCTCGTTCTCCCGTGCATGAGAGAGGCCATGGCTTTCCGAATCAGGACCTCGGTGCGCGTGTCGACGCTGCTCGTGGCCTCATCCAGGATCAGGATGGCAGGGTCAATCAGGACCGCGCGCGCAATGGTGAGAAGCTGCCTCTGCCCCTGGGAGATGTTGGAGGCTTCCTCGTTCAGCACGGTGTGGTAACCCTCGGGGAGCGTACGGATGAAGTGGTCCGCGTGCGCGGCCACGGCGGCGGCGCGCACTTCATCGTCGGTGGCATTCTCCCTGCCGTAGGCAATGTTCTCCCGGATGGTGCCGTGAAAGAGCCAGGTGTCCTGGAGCACCATCCCGAAAGTCCGCCTGAGGTTGCCGCGCGCAACGCTCCGTATGTCCACGCCGTCCACGGTTATCCGCCCGCCTTGGATCTCGTAGAACCGCATCAGGAGGTTGACCAGCGTGGTCTTGCCCGCGCCCGTGGGCCCGACAATCGCAATCATCTGGCCCGGCCTCACCTCGATGTTCATGTCCTCCAAGAGAGGCATCTCGGGCTTGTAGCTGAAGCGCACGCCTTCGAAGCGCACACCGCCGCGCGTCGTGGAAAGGGTCCGTGACCCCGGGGAATCCGGTTCTTCCTCCCGCTCATCCAGAAGCTGGAAAACGCGCTCCGCGGAGGCGATGGTGCTCTGGATGACGTTGGCGATGTTCGCCGTCTGCGCGATGGGCCACGTGAACTGCTTGGAATACTGGATGAAAGCCTGGATGTCGCCAATGGGGAGCCTTCCTCGCATCACCATGACGGCTCCGGCCACGGCGAGCACCACGTAGCCGACGTTGTTGACAAAGCTGATGAGCGGCATCATGAGGCCTGAGATGAACTGCGCGCGCCAGCTCGAGTCATAGAGCCGGGCGTTGATGGCGTTGAACGTGTCAATGGTGGCGCGCTCGCGGCCGAATGCCTTCACGATGGCGTGCCCCGTGTACATCTCCTCCACGTGCCCGTTCAGCTCGCCCAGGCTCTTCCATTGCGCCGTGAAGTGCTTCTGGGACCGCGGAGCAATGAGGCGCGTGATGAGGAAGCTCATCGGCAGCACTCCAACCGTGATCAGGGTGAGCAGGGGGCTGATGGTGATCATCATGATGATGATCCCGACAATCGTCACCAGGCCGCTGATGATCTGCATGAGGCTCTGCTGGAGAGTGGCGGCAACGTTGTCAACGTCGTTCGTGACGCGGCTCATGATCTCACCGTGGGTGCGGCCGTCATAGAAGGAGAGCGGCAGCCGGCTGAGCTTCTCACTGACGTCGCGACGCATGTCGTACACGGTGTTCTGCGCCACCTCCGCCATGATGAACTGCTGCAGGTAATTGAACAGGGAGCTGACGAGGTACAGGCCCGCCAGGATCAGTGCCGTGTGCCAGAGGAAGGCGAAGTCGATGCCGGCGCCGGCCACGTGGTTGATCTTCCCCTTGATCCCGTCCCAGATGTTGGTGGTTGCCCCGCCCATGATCTTGGGCCCGAAGAGGCTGAAGAGGCTGCTGAGGATTGCCAGCAGGAATACCAGCACAAGCGCGAAGCTTCGAGGCTTCAGGTATTTCAGGAGCCTCGTGAGCGTTCCTCGGAAGTTCTTCGGTTTCTCCACGGGCATGCCGCCCATCATGTGCCCGCCGCCGAAGCCGCCCCGTCCGCGCGGCCCGTGTGCGGCGCCCCCGAGAGCCCCGCCCCCGCCTGCCGCTCCGCGCGCGCCTCCCTGCGCCCTCCCGCCTGGTGTCACGCGTCCCTGTCCGTCGCTCATGCCAGGGCCTCCTCGGTGAGCTGCGAGGAGACGATCTCCCGATAGACCTCGCAGGTGCGGATCAGCTCGCGGTGCGTGCCCTGTCCAACCACCTCTCCCTCCTCCAATACAATGATCCTGTCGGCGTCCATGATCGTGTTCACCCGCTGGGCAACGATGATCACCGTTGCCTCCGCCGTCTCCTCCCTCAGCGCGGCGCGCAGGCGCGCGTCCGTGCGGAAGTCCAAGGCTGAGAACGTGTCATCAAACACGTAGACCTCCGGTTTGCGCACCAGAGCACGGGCGATGGCAAGACGCTGCTTCTGGCCGCCGGAGAGGTTCGCTCCTCCCTGGGCGATCTCCGAGTTGAACCTGTCCTGCATCTCCCGGATGAATCCCGAGGCCTGGGCAATCTCCGCCGCGCGCGCCACCTCCTCATCCGTGGCCTCCGGCCTTCCGTAGCGGATGTTCCCGGCAATGGAGTCGTTGAAGAGCACGGCCCTCTGCGGCACGAACCCGAGCTTGGACCGGAGGCGCTCCTGCTCCATCTCGCGGATGTCCACCCCGTCCACCAGGATGCTGCCGCTGTCAACGTCGTAGAACCGCGGGATGAGGTTCACGATGGTGGACTTCCCCGACCCCGTGCCGCCGATGATGGCGGTAACCTCCCCGGGACCGGCGCTGAAGGAGATGTCCCGTATGGCGGGCTCCTCCGCGCCGGGGTAGCTGAAAGTGACGTTTCGAAACTCGATGTACCCCTGCTCATCATCTGCCCTGCGCGTCTCTGCCCTGTCCTTGATCTCGGGCTCGATCACGAGCACTTCGTGGATCCTTCCTGCCGAGGCGGAGGCCCGGGGGAGCATGATGAACAGGAATGAGACCATGAGCACGGAGAACATGATCTGCATGGCGTACTGGAGAAAGGCCATGAGGCTGCCGACCTGCATTTCCCCGATGTTGATCCTCTTTGCCCCGAACCAGATGATGGCGATCGACGTGAAGTTCATGATGAGCATCATGAGCGGGAAAAGCACCGCCATGAGCTTGTTGACGGTGATGGAGGTGTCGGTCAGGTCTCGGTTGGCTTCATCGAAGCGCCTCTTCTGGTGGTCCACCCTGTCGAACGCCCGCACGACGCGCGCCCCGGTGAGCCCTTCCCTCATGACGAGGTTGATCCTGTCGATCTTGGCCTGGATGGCGCGAAAGAGGGGAAGGCCTCGGGAGGCGACGAAGATGATGATTGCGCCGATGAGAGGCACCGCAACGGCCAGAAGCCAGGTGAGGTGCGCGTCGACCTTGATTGCCATGATGATCCCGCCGATGGCCATGAGCGGCGCCATGATCATCATGCGCATGACGACCATCGCGAAGTTCTGCACCTGGGTGATGTCGTTGGTGGTCCGGGTGATGAGGGAAGGGGTTCCGACCCTGTCGAACTCGTGCAGGGAGAAACCCTCCACGTGCGTGAAGACGAGGCGGCGCAGGTCGCGCCCGTATCCCATGCCCACCTGGGCCGAAAAGTAACTGCCGATGATGGAGCAGGCCGCGCCCCCGACGGCCACGAGCAGCATGAGCCCGCCGGTGCGAAAGATGTAGGACAGGTTTCCTTTGGCGATTCCCTTGTCCACGATGTCCGCCAGCAGCGTCGGCAAGTACAACTCCGAGAGCGTCGAGAGAAAGACCAGGCCCAGCACGAACGCTATGGGTGCGGCGTACGGTCGCAGGTATTTGAACAGCTTCAGCATTCAGCGCTCCTCGAGATCCAGTCGTTTACCATGAAAAGATATTGCAGGGGAACAAATGCATAACAGAAAATTATCGATTATTCACCCCCGGTACATTGGCCGTTCGGGGAGGGGCCGCTACTATGAAACAGAAAGTTATCCTGATTTCATGAGCCTTCTATGGCATGTCTGGACACTTTCCGGGATATTCAGTGGTGGAGGCTTTCAGAGTGATGAAAAAACGCCTTGGACCGCGAACCTCATTCCTGCTTGCAGCCGCTCTCCTGGTAATGAGCGCGGCTAGCGCGACTGCGCAAGCGGCGCCTGCCGCGCCCCAAGCGGCGGCGGCTTCAGCGCCGACGGCACCGGAAACGGTGACGCTGGACCAGGCGGTTGCCGCCGCGCGCGCCACGGCCCCCGGACTGAAACTGGCAACCGTCACCGTGGACTCCGCCCGCGCCCAGCTCATCCAGACACAGGCCACGAACGGCCTGTCCCTGGCGGGAAAGGGAGACTACCTTCATCAGGGAACGCTCGGCAGCGTGAGCTCAGCCACGACTCCTTCAGCCGCGGCGGCGTCCGCCGCTGGCGGCGGCGGACTGAGCGGTGAAAACATCCAGGGAGGTCTCTCCCTCGCAGGACCGTCGACGAGCGTGGGCCTCACGGCGCAGCACAGCATCATGGAAACAACGCCGAGCGACCAGGTGAGCTCGTTGAGCCTCTCGGCAAGCCAGACCGTTTTCGACGGCTATCCCGGCGGACGGGCGTCAGCCGCGGTCCAGCAGGCGGACTACACGTATCGCGCGGCCCAGGTGTCGTATGACGCCACTCTGAAGAGCGTGCTCTACCAGGTGAAACAGGCCTATTACACGCTGCTCGTGGATCAAAAGACGGTTCTCATCCGCCAGGCAACGGTCACACAGGACGAACAGAACCTCGCGTACTACAAGGGCCTGCGCACGGCCGGCCGGGCCACGGACCTCGACGTCCTGCAGAACGAGGTCACTCTGACGCAGGCCCAGCTCGACCTGCGCACCGCTCAAAACACGGTGGAGGTGGACAGGAAGAACCTCTCCCAGCAGGTGGGGTGGCAGTTGGACAGGCAGTATGCCGTGGCTGACAGCCCCATTCCCGATCTGCCTTCGCTGCAGGTCGAAGATGCCTTGAAGACCGCTTTCCAGAACCGCCCGGAGCTTCTTACCTTTGATTTGAACATCGCGGCAGCGAACATCAACCTTGCGCTGCAAAGGAGCCAGACATACCCCGTGGTTTCGATCAACGGGACTTTTGGAGTTGGCCAGGACTGGACGGCGAACGTCAACGCCGGCAGCTTCGGCGTCGGGGCATCGATTGCCTTGCCGATTCTCGACGGAGGCCTGCGGAACGCGCAGGTACAGCAGGCGGCGGACCTGATCTCCTCCTACAGAGTCCAGCAGGACCAGGAGAGGCAGACCATCACCATTGCGGTGGAGAGCGCGCTGTTCAGCGTGCAGGACACGCGCAATCGTCTCGACCTTGCCGGGCAGAGCGTCACGGCGGCGCAGGGGCAGTACAACCTGCAGAAAGCGCGCTACGCGGTCGGGCTGGTTACCACGCTGGACGTGCTGACCGCATTCCAGGCGCTGACCACGGCGGAGGTCGGGCTCGAGCAGGCAAAGAGCAACTATATCCTCGCGTTGTTGAACCTCGACAACGCCATGGGCTTGTAAGGGGAAGGAAATGAAAACAGCACCAAAGATCGTCATTATCGCAGGCGCGGCGGTCGTCGTCGTGGTGGTCGCGGCCATCGCTCTTCGGCCGCTTTTCGCGCGGGGGGACGGGGTCCATTACGTCACCCGTCCCGTGGACTATGCCGACATATCAGCCACGGTGAGCGAGACGGGCACCGTCAACCCGGTGAACACCGTGTCGGTGGGAAGCGAGGTGTCGGGGACCATCAATATGCTTGGCGCAGACTACAACACACGGGTGAAAAAGAACCAGATCCTGGCGACGCTTGATCCTACGGACTACCAGGCGGCGGTGGATTCCGCCAAGGCCAATCTCCGTCTTGCGCAGGCCAACCTCAACAGCGCCAAGGTAAACGTGGGCAAGATGAAAGCGCTTCTGGACATGGCGAACCTCACCGCCCAGCGGGATGAACCGCTTCTCAAGCAGGGGCTCATCAATCAGAACCAGATGGACACCGACAACACGGCTGCCATAACGGCCAACCAGGACTACCTGGCGTCGCAGGCGGCGGTCCAGGTGGCTGACGCACAGGTTGCCGTGGCGCAGGGCAACCTCGACCAGGCGCTGTACAACCTGTCGAAGACCGTGATCAGGAGCCCCTGGGATGGAATTGTCATGGCCCGCAACGTGAGCATCGGACAGACCGTGGCCTCTTCCCTGCAGACCCCCACGCTTTTCACGCTGGCAACCAACCTCACGGACATGCAGGTGGACACGTCGGTGGACGAGGCGGACGCGGGGGGCGTTCAACAGGGAGCATCCGCGCACTTCACGGTCACCGCCTATCCGAACCAGACTTTCTCCGGGACCGTTTCGCAGGTACGCGTCAACCCCATCATCACGCAGAACGTCGTAACCTATGACGCGGTCGTGGTGGTGCATGATACGTCGGGTAAGCTCCTGCCGGGGATGACCGCGCAGGTACTGATCGACGTGGGAAAGAGATCCATGTGCCCTCGGTCCCGATCTCGGCTCTTCTCTACAGGCCCCTGGCCGCGCCGACAGGCGGCGGAGCGGGCGCCTTCGGGTTCGGCGCCGGGCTGGTGCAATCCTCCGGCGCCGCTCCCGGAGCCCAGGCCGTGGCGGGAGCGCCCGGATCCCAAGTCACCGTATGGACGGTGCAGGACAACCGTCCCGCACCTCGACGCGTCGTGATCGGCCTTTCGGACGGCAAGAACGTGGAGATCACGAGCGGTGACCTTCGTCCGGGAGATCAGGTCATCATCGCGCAGTACCGAGGCACGGGCCGGAAAAACGCTTCTCCGGGCAGCCAGGGAGGCGCGGGAGGGCCGGGTGCCGCGGGAACCGCGGCTTCAGGCAACGCGCCGGCCGGCGGCGGCAACGCTTCAGGAACCGGCGGCGGGAGCGCCTCGGGTGGCGCGGGCGGGAACGCTTCAGCCGCCGGGGCCATTACCCAGGGGAGCGGTTCCCTTCGGACAAGGCAGGCGCAATGATGGAACAGAGCGAAGAAGGGACCATGGGATCGGGGGCGGTCGTGGCCACTGAAACGAAACGCGCGCGGGCAAAAGCGCCTCGGGAAGCGCCTCTCATCGAGGTGCGGGACCTTACCAAGGTCTATGGTGAAGGGGAGTCCACGGTGCACGCTTTGCGGGGCGTCAGCCTTTCGGTGCATCACGGTGAGTTCGTCGCAATCATGGGGCCGTCGGGATCAGGCAAGTCCACGTTCATGCACCTCCTGGGTTGCCTGGACCGTCCCACCTCGGGCTCGTACCGGCTTGCCGGGAAGGAAGTATCTGGCCTGACGCGGGACGAGCTGGCCGCAATCAGAAGCCGCCAGATCGGATTTGTATTTCAGAGCTTCAACCTCCTTTCAAGGACGAGCGCCCTGGAGAACGTCGAGCTGCCCATGCTCTACGCCGGAATTGCGCTGAAAGAGCGGGAAGAGCGTTCGCGGGAGCTCCTGAAGCAGGTCGGCCTCGCTGAGCGGATGGACCACAAGCCGAATGAGCTTTCCGGTGGCCAGCAGCAGCGCGTGGCCATTGCGCGGGCGCTCGCCAACGGCGCGCCGTTCCTGATGGCGGACGAGCCCACGGGCAACCTGGACAGCGCGAGCAGCGTGGAGATCATGACGCTGTTCCGCCACCTGAACCGGGACAACGGGATCACGGTCATCGTCGTGACGCACGCTCAGGATGTCGCCTCCTGGTCAGACAGGGTGGTGACGTTCCGCGACGGCCTCATCATTGATGATCGCCCTTCGGGGGAGGCTTCCTCATGAGCATCGCTGTTCTCATGCGGACCGCGTGGAAGGCCCTGCTGCGCAACGTCAGCCGGTCACTTCTCACCATGCTCGGGATCATCATCGGGGTGGGGGCGGTCATCGCCTCCATGGCAATCGGGGCCGGGGCGCAAGCGGCAGTTCTCAAACAGATCGAAAGCCTCGGGGCCAACCTCATCATCATCACGCCGGGCAGCATCACGAGCGGCGGCGTGAGCCTGGGAAGCGGCTCGCGGACCACCCTCAAGCTGGACGACATCAACGCCATTGCCACCAACGTCCCCGAGATTGCCGGGGTCGCGCCGTACTCGCAGACCAGCGCTCAGGTGGTTGCCGGTTCGGCCAACTGGTACACGGTGATCGGAGGAACGACCCCGGACTGGCTCTCCGTTGGAAATTGGAACGTTGCCCAGGGGATGTTTTTCACGAAGCAGGACGTCAGCCGCGTGGCGAAGGTGGCCGTGTTGGGGAGCACGGTTGCCGCCAACCTGTTTCCTGCCGGGGGAGCCGTGGGCAGCACGGTCGTGATCAAGAGCGTTCCGTTCAGGGTCATCGGCGTGCTCCAATCGAAAGGGCAGACCGGGTTCGGTCGTGACCAGGATGACGTCGTCATCGTCCCTATCACGACGCACCAGGAAAGGCTCACGGGACAGACATGGGTCAACACCATCATGATTTCCGCCGCAACCCCTGAGACCGTGGCCGGGGTGGTGGACTCCACGGAGAGGCTCCTGCGGCTTGAGCACCACCTCTCCCCGGCTGATCCTGACGATTTCACCATCCGCAACATAGCGAACGTCCAGGCGGTCAGGGCGGCAACCGTGCAGACCCAGGCGCTCCTCCTGGCGGCCGTGGCGGTGGTTTCGCTTATCGTCGGGGGCATCGGAATCATGAACATCATGCTCGTCTCGGTCACGGAGCGGACGCGGGAGATCGGACTGCGCATGGCTGTGGGGGGACGAGGGCGCGACATCCTGCTGCAGTTCCTCATCGAGGCCCTCACCATGGCCTGCGCAGGCGGGCTCATAGGCGTTGGCATGGGAGTTGGGATATCTTTTCTCGTGTCGATAGTCGGGAAGTGGCCCACGATGATCTCGGGGTTCTCGGTCTTCCTCGGCTTCGTCTCAGCCGCCCTCACCGGCGTCGTTTTCGGGTTCTATCCCGCGCGTCGCGCGGCCGCCCTTGATCCCATCGACGCGTTGCGCTACGAATAGGACGGGGTGACATTTTCAGGGCACAGGGTTGTTTCCATTGGGGGAACGGAGGACAGAAATGACAAAGCCTTTGGTGGCGTTCGCGGCCGTTGTTTTTGCCGTGGGGCTGGCAGGCTGCTCCGGGATGCCGCCCTGGAAGAGCGTCCCCAGCGGCCAGCAGGCGGAGTACGGCAGGATCGAGACGGACAAGGACCTCATCCAGTTCCTCGCTTTCAGCGATGACCCGGGCATTTCCGTCATCGCCATCCAGAACAAGGCCTACCGATATCCCACTCGCTACGCCATCCTCCTTGACGGGCCCGCCCGGGAGGACATGCGGGCGGCCCTGGAGAAATACGAGAGCTGGAAGGGAATTGCCCAGGCAAACCAGACGGAGATCAGCAAAACCATCTCCACCCTCGAGCTTCAGCAGATGTACTACCAGGACGGAGAGTGGCACGACGCCGGAGACCGTGACATGTCGCTCGTGTTCACCTCCCGCATCGACGACAATGGCAACCAGAGCTTCTTCCTGACGCTGAAGCCCTCGCCGGTTTTCCTGCTGCGGGCGTTCTTCATTGTGTACGGGCGGGATTCCCTGGTGTTAAGCGATGACCAGGCAATCACCTTCAGCGACATGCTGCAGGAGGACGCCGTGGACAAGGGCTATGAGAAAGCCAAGAAAAAGCAGGACGTGATCGACATGTTCAACTAGGCGCCGACCCGCCAGCGCTGAACCGTCCTTGTCCCAGCGGGCGGGTATTGCCCCTCCAGCCGCCTGCGTGCATATTGTGTCCATGACCACGACTGGCGTAGGTATTGCAGGGCGGCTCGACGCACGGCCGCTGGGCGCATTCCATCGCCGCCTGCTCTTTGCAAGCGGCCTGGGATGGATGTTCGACGCCATGGACGTCGGCCTCATCAGCTTCGTGCTTGCCGCGCTCGTCGGGGAGTGGAAGCTTCATCCTTATCAGGTTGGCTATATCAGCAGCGCGGGTTTCCTCGGCATGTTCGTCGGAGCCCTGGTGGCAGGACTCCTGGCGGACCGCTTCGGCAGGAAGCCGCTTTTCCAGAGCACCCTCGTCATCTACAGCATTGCCACAGGACTCTGTTCCCTTGCCGGGAGCCTCGGCGCCCTCTGCGGGCTTCGGTTCCTCGTGGGGCTCGGCCTCGGCGGGGAGCTTCCCGTTGCCAGCACCCTTGTGAGCGAGTTCTCCCCCGCGAAACGGCGCGGCTTGATGATCGTGCTCCTTGAGAGCTTCTGGGCCTACGGCTGGGTGATTGCCGCGCTCATTGGCTACCTTTTGATTCCTCGCTACGGATGGAGGATCGCCTTCCTCATCGGCGCGGTGCCCGCGCTGTACGCGCTGATTCTCCGCCGCAGCATTCCCGAGTCTCCGCGGTACCTGGAGGAAAGAGGCCGCCCGGCGGAGGCGGAGGCCGTAATGCGCCAGGTGGAGGGTGAGAGCGGCGGCTCGAGGCAGGGGGCCACGGCGGCTGCCTCCCCCGTGGTTTCCGCAAAGGGCAGGTGGCCCGAGCTTTTCAGCAAGCCACTTCGGCGCCGCACCATCATGCTCTGGCTGATCTGGTTTGGCATCGTGTTTTCCTATTACGGAATCTTCGCGTGGCTGCCGTCTCTTCTTCGGGCCACCTACCCGCTGGTGACGACATTCGAATACACGTTGATCATCACGCTGGCGCAGATCCCCGGCTATTTCAGCGCCGCGTTCCTCGTGGACCGCCTGGGCCGCAAGCCGACCCTCGCGTTGTACCTCCTTCTCTGCGCCGTCGGGGCGTTCTTCTTCCGGCAGGCGGGCAGCCCCGCGGAAATCCTGATCTGGGGCTGCGTGATCTCCTTCTTCAATCTCGGTGCCTGGGGCGTCCTTTATACGTACACCCCTGAGCTGTACCCCACACGCATCCGTTCAAGCGGCGCCGGCTCTGCAACCGCGTTCGGGCGGATTGGGGGCATTATCGGTCCCTACATCGTGGGACTGCTCCTGCCGTCCTGGGGCGCGGGGGTCGGCACGATTTTCGCCATGTTCGCCGCCATCTTCCTGGTTGTCTCGGCAATCGTCGTGATCATGGGAGAGGAAACGAAGGGCTCGAGCCTGGAGAGAATCGCGAGCACGTAGCCTCGGCTCATCGCGCTCATGCGGCCGGCCCGACGATATGGCCAGCTCGTTCGCCCTGCGCGCACTCGCGTATTTCTGAGCGCTTTCCTGACTTGACACTCAGTTTGTTTGCCTGATAGGTTTATACCATAAACTAGTTTATGAAACTGAAAGGAAGGCAGTCATGCGGGACAGGCAGAGAATAGCGCGCCTGATGCGCGACCTTCAGGAGATCAAAGCGGCCGTGAAGCGAAACAGCCCGGTGCTGCGGGAAATCGTGACGGCCAGGTTCTACTGGTGGCTGCTCCTGATCTTCGGGGTGGCAGTTGCCGTGTTCTCCGTGACCATGCATTTCCTCGTCCTGCGTTACGGAGGATATGGGACCATCCCGGCGTCCCTGCGGGCCGTGTTCTGGATCGTTGCCGCAGCGTTGGGTGCCACGCTGTACGCTTTCCGTGTACGGGGAGTGCTCCGCACCATAAAAAAGATAGACCGCAATCTCACTTTCCTGTCGCTCCTGGGGGACCATGACATCGGGGAGTTCATGCATCTCTACATCCCTTTTTGCCTCATTGCCCTCGGCGTAACGATCTATCTTTCCGCGGCTGGTCTCTCGTTCTACATCGTCGGTACGTGGGGGTTGTGGATCGGCTTGACGGTCAACCTGATCGCGTTTGCGGCCCACCTCGTGGAGTTCTACGTGCTGGGGTACTGGTACCTCGCCACCGCCGCGCTGAGCTTTTTCGTGCCGGGGATATCTGCTTCCCTGTGGACGGCCATCTGTTTGGGAGGAGGAAGCGTTGCGTACGCGGTTGTCTCGCAGTTGATCAGGGGAAGGGAAAGCGATGGGTGAGGAGGAGGGGTCTCGTCGGCCGCGGCTGGACAAGATTATCCACGAGCGGGCGCGGCTGATCATCCTTGCGTACCTATCCTCCAGCACGAGCCCCTCGGTGAGCTTTCCGGAGCTGCGGGAGAAGCTGGAGCTGACGGCCGGGAACCTCTCTATCCAGCTTCGGACGCTGGAGGGAGCCGGATACGTGAAGATCGCAAAGAGTTTCGTCGAGAACAGGCCCAACACGAGCGTCAGCCTGACCGCAAAAGGGGCGAGGGCGCTCAACGAATACCTGAGGGAGATGGAGCTTCTCCTGGGCAAGCTCAAGCCTCGCTCGGGGAGAAAGGACTGAATGGAAATGGCTGTCATGGAAACCATCCTCAAGCTCGAAGGGGTCCGCAAGTCGTACGTGAAGGCGCAGCGCAGCGTCGAGGCGCTCCGCGGGATCGACCTCACCATTCAGAAAGGGGAGTTCCTGGCCATCGTTGGCCCGTCGGGGAGCGGAAAAACCACGCTGCTGAACATCGTTGGATGCCTGGACCTCCCTACGAGCGGCAGCGTGCTCTACGACGGGAAGGAGCTTGGCCGAATGACGGAGACGGAGCTTTCCGTCTATCGCAAGGAAAACATCTCCTTCGTCTTCCAGTCCTATAACCTCATTCCCGTCCTCACCGTGATGGAGAACGTGGAGCTTCCCATGGTGATCGAGCGCCGCTTCTCCCACGGCGAGATGAGGAGCAAGGCTCGTGAGATCATCCAGGCCGTCGGCCTTGGGGAGATGGCTGACCGTTATCCCCGGGAGCTCTCCGGCGGCCAGGAGCAAAGGGTTGCCGTTGCGCGCGCCCTCGTGAAGAACCCCATCGTGGTCCTTGCGGACGAGCCCACTGCCAACCTCGACTCTCATACCGCTGAGGAGGTCATGTCTCTCATGGAGAACATGAACCGTGAGCGCCGGACCACGTTCATCTTTTCCACGCATGACGCCATGGTGCAGAAGCACGCCCGGCGCGTGATTGTCCTCCACGACGGGCTGGTCCATGAAGACCGAAAGGAAGCGGCATGAATACCGTTTTCAGGATAGCTCTTCGAAACGTCCTCCGGCACAGGCGGCGTGCCCTGATCACGGCAATCACGATGATGGTCGGCATCGGATTCTTTATCGCCCTGGACTCCCTGTACAACGGCCTTGACCGGCTGTCGGTGGATGACCTGATCAATTATCGGGACTCCTCGGTGAAAATCTATTCGGCCGCTTACGACGCGGACAGGGAGTCCTACCCGCTGGACAAGGGCATTGCGGACACCGGGGCGCTCGCGGCCTGGCTGAAAAAAGACAAGCGCGTGGTTGCCGTGACGGCGCGGACACAGTTCCTTGCCCAGGCCGGCAACTACCATGACACCACCTACGTCATTGGCACCGCCGTGGATCCGGCAACGGACCCCCAGGTGTTCGCCTTGAAGGACGTGCTGATCGGGAGCTACTTCACTCCCCAGGCCGGCTCGGACAGGCAGATCATCCTGGGCAAGGGTCTGGCAGACAGGCTGGGGCTGAAGATCGGTGACACCGTCCTGATTGCCGCTTCCACACGGTACGAAGCGCAGAACGCGGATGACTTCACCATCGTGGGGCTGCTTTCCACCAGTGATCCGACTCTCAACAAGAGCACCGTCCTGATCACCTACAGCGCGGCCAATGACTTCCTGGACCTCGGCGAGCCCGGGTCTACGGGCGGCCCCGTGGCCGTCCCTGGCCAGGGCCGCCCTC
Organism: uncultured Spirochaetota bacterium; assembly: GCA_963845535.1. Classification (GTDB taxonomy): domain Bacteria; phylum Spirochaetota; class Spirochaetia; order SZUA-6; family Fen-1364; genus Fen-1364. The sequence goes on along the minus strand of CAWJSK010000012.1, from coordinate 330,961 downwards.
CGACGTCCATGTCTACGGGCGGCCTGGTGACCGAAATGGATGTGCGCCTTCAGCACCGCGTGAACCTCTCCGACACCCTTGCGGACGCCGCTTCGCTGGCCGCAAGCGTCACGGCCGCCTTCCCGTCCCTTGCCCCGTACTCCTTCCAAGACCTGAACAAGGGCTTCCTCACGGTGCTCAAGCAGAAGCGCATCTGGGGATACGTCATCATGCTGTTCATTCTCCTGCTCTCGGCCGTCGGAATTGTCAACACCGTCCTCATGAGCGTGTATGAACGGATCAGGGAGGTCGGCGTCCTGAAGGCCCTGGGATTCCGCGGCAGGGAAGTGGTGTGGATGTTCATCTTCGAGGGGTTCTTTGTCGGCTGCCTGGGAAGCTTCCTTGGCGCGGCGCTGGGAGTCCTCATCGACTGCTACACCATCTTCGTGGGCTTCTCCCTGCAGAAGTTCGGAGACGTCGGCGGCGGGTTCGCGTTCTGGGGGACGCTGCGGGGAGAGTGGAACCCGGGATCCGTCATCTTCGCCGTGATATTCGGGTTGGTCTTAGCCGTTCTTGCCGCGGCCATCCCGGCGCGCGCCGCGGCCCGCATGAGCGCCACCTCCGCGCTGCGGTTCGTGTGAAAGGGGGAAGCTGTGGGATATCTCATCAGAATGGCCATGCGCAACCTCTGGCGCAACAAGCGCAGGTCAACGCTGGCGCTCATCTCGGTTGCCATGGCGTGTCTCCTGTGTCTATTCCTCCAGGGGTTCCTGGGCGCCTTCCAGGAGTCCCTCGTGAAGAACTTCACGAAAAACGAGACCGGGCACATCCGTATCACGACGAAGGATTTTGCCGATCGATCAGAGCTGCTGCCCGTTGATTCAATGGTCCCGAATCCAGCGGATATTGAATCCCGGATCCAGTCTTCCCCCGCCATTGCGGACGAAATCACGCTCATGACGGAGCGGATCAGCTTCGGCGTTTTGCTGGAAAACAAGGGGTACAACAAGAATGCGATGGCCCTGGCAGGCGACCCCGTCACGGAAGAGAAGCTCCTCTACCTCCAGCGCTCCCTGCTCCCTGGCGGCCGCTATATCGACGGGCCGGGGCAGACCATCATTGGCAGCGGCCTTGCGGATGGCTTGAAACTGGCCGTTGGAGACAGTCTGAAGGTTGTCAGCCAGGCAAGCGACGGGTCTCTGCAGCTGAAGAAATTTCACATTGTCGGGATCTTCCGGACGGGGGTGGCCACGCTGGACAACAAGATATTCCAGGTGCCTGTCACTGACGCCAAGGCGTTTCTGCGCACGGAAGGCGGCACCCAGTCCATCATCATCATGCTGAACGACTATCACCGTGCGGCGCGCGTGGCTTCCCGGATCAGCGCCCTTCTGAAAGATCCAACCCTGGCGGTTACGCCGTGGACGGCTGTCGGAGATTATGGACGCCTTATCCGGCTGGAAGAAAAGATCTTCAACGTCCTGTTTGTGATTGTCCTGTTCTTGGGCGCTTTCATCATCACGAACATCATGACCATGGTCGTGCTGGAGAGAAGGAAGGAGATCGGGATCCTGAAGTCCATGGGGTTTGCCAACGCGGAAGTGCTCCTGCTGTTCCTTTGGGAAGGTGTTTTCCTTGGATTATGGGGCAGCCTCATTGGCGGGGGGCTGGGGTTCGCGCTGGAAGTCCTGCTCCATTTCAGAGGCGTGGATTTCTCCAGCTACATGCAATCCCTGGAGTTTCCAGTGGACAACGTCCTGTATTGGACCCTGGACATTCCTGTTGCGGTCGGCATTGTCCTCCTGGGATGCGTGATGTCGGGCCTTGTCTCGATCATCCCGTCCCTGCGCGCCGCCCGCATGAATGCGGTTGACGCCATCAAGAGCGTATAGCCATGGAAGGCGAAAGGGCGCCGAGCCCCACTGCGGTACCCCGCAGTCTCGGGATGCGCGGAAAGCGCCCTGGCCAGAGAAAGGGCGACCTATGAAAGCACAAACACTGCGCACGATATTCACGGCAGCGCTGATTTTTGCGGCAGGCACGGGGGCATGCTCAGCGGCTCCCGTCAGCCTGTCGGGCGATGAAATTCTCAAGAAGATGGACGCCAACACGGCGTATCGGACCATCGAATACGACGGGACTCTCGCCATCTACTCTGGAGACACCGTGCGGACCAAGGAAATGAGGGCGACTGCCATGGGGACGAGCAAAGCGATTGCCGAGTTCACGAACCCCGAGGACAAGGGGACGAAGTTCCTCAAGATCGACAAGAACCTGTGGATCTATTTCCCGTCAGAGCAGGACACGGTGAAGATATCGGGGCACATGCTGAAGGAAGGGATGATGGGAAGCGACGTCTCCTACCAGGATGCCCTGGAGAGTGATGACCTGTTCAAGAAATACTCCGTCACCGTGAGCGGAGAGGAGGCGGTGGATGGCCGGCCATGCTACGTGCTGACTCTCAACGCCACGGTCAAGGACGTGCAGTATGAGACGCGCAAGATGTGGGTGGATGAGGAGCGGTTCGTGGCGCTCAAGCAGGAGATGTACGCCAAGAGCGGGAAGCTCCTCAAGGTGAGCCGGGTCCTGGAGGTCCAGCAGATCGGTGACCGCTTCTTCCCGGTCAAGGAGGAGATTTCCGACCAACTCAAGCAGGGCTCCCGCACGCAGTTCATCATGAGGGACGTGCGCCTCGACGCGCCGGTGAGCGAATCTATCTTCAGTCTGCGGAACCTGGGAAGATGAGCGCGGTGTCCCGGCTCATGCGGACCTCCGCCGTGGTGGCTTTGCTTGTTGCATGCGTTGCGGGAAGCGCAGCCGCGCAAGAGGCGGCGCAAGGGACCGGGCAGGGAGCCGCGCAGACAACGGCGCAGGCAACCGGAGGGCTGGACGTGAGCGGTTCGCTCCTTGCGGATGCCTCCGCGCTTCAGACCAGCTTCGAGAGCCCAGCGGGGATTACTCCCGGCGGCTTTTCCCAATTCACCGTCAACGTGGTGAATAGAAACAAGCAGTTCGCCAAGGTCGAAGGCACCGGGATCGTCACTGTCTGGACCGGCGCGTATGCCCCCCTTGCGGCCAGTGAAGCCCTTTCGACGGGACTCTTCATGGCCTCCGCGCCCGGAGCGGCCACGGTGACTGTGGAGCTTCGCAAGCTGTACCTCGATGTTTTCACGTCTCTTGCGGATATTTCGCTGGGACGGCAGATCATCAATTTCGGCGTGGGGACTCTCTTTTCACCAATCGATGCATTCACGGTTCCCCTGCTCTCGGACCTGAATTACGTGCGCACGGGAAGCGACGTTGCAAGGATTGACGCCCAATTCAACGACGTCTCAGGGCTGGAAGCGGTGAGCACGATTGCCGGCAGCTTCAGCGCGCTCACCTCCGCGTTGAAGGTTTACAGCAACGTGTTCGATTTCGACGTCGCCGGGGTGGGGATGTACAGGGGAGCGAGTAATGAAGTCCTGGCAGGCGCGTATTTCAAGGGAGACGTCGAGCTGGGCGTCTACGGGGAGGCGGTCGAGCACTTCCTGTACTCCCCGTGGTCGACGTACTTCGAAGGGATGCTTGGGGCGGACTACTCCATGGAGAAGACCTACTTTTTCACGGTGGAGTATTACTACAACGGCAACCCGGCGGTCCCCGGCTCACTCGGCACGGTTGACCTTGCCAGCGCACCGGCCCTTTTCCTGAATCAGCACTACCTTTATTTCATGGCGCGCTGGCAGCTCACGGACCTGGCGGGGCTTTCGGGAAGCGTGATCTGGGACGTCTCCGCGTCTGTTGTCCTCCCCACGCTCCAGTTCACGTACAACGTGGTGCAGAACGCGAACCTCGTGGTCTACGGTCGGTATTTCAGCGGCGACATCCGAAGCGGCGCCGCGTGGCCCGGCCCCGACTTCCAATATGGCGTGGAAGTGCAAGTCAGTTTCTGAGACGTTTCGCGCCTCCGAACGAGTACTCTCGGAGTGGAAGGCAATCAAGCCTCTGACACGTTGCGAAATGTTGCCGTACCTGCGCGTTCCTGGCAAGCACCCGCGCACCTATCGAAAACGCAAAGAGTGGCAGACTCTTTTCCACTTTTTGCGTTTTCGCAATGTTCAGCGCATACCGCCCCAAGCTCCAGCCCGGCTGTGGCCCAGCGCCGCTATCCCTTCGGGGGGCGTTGCGTGAGGGAGAACCAGTTCCCGCAACCGTCGCGGAATAACGCCTCTGTCCCATAGAACTCCTTCGTTGGTTTCTTGAGGAACTCAAAGCCCTTCTTTTTCATTTCCTCGTAGGCTTTCTCGCAGTCATCCGTATTCCAGACGCCCCCGGGCATGGCGTCCGCTTCGAGGACCGCTCTGATGTGACGCACCATTTCGTCTTTCATCATGGGAGAGCACGGCTCCGTCAGGAGGACTTCGATGCCCGGATGGCCGGGAGGGCTGACCGTCAACCAGCGCATTCCGTTGTCCATGGTGATGTCGGTGTTCACGGCAAACCCCAGTTTGTTGACGTAGACCTCGTACGCTTTCTTCTGGTCACGAACGAACAGGTTGATATGGGAAATCGTCGCCGTCATACTCTTCCTCCTCAGGAAGCCAAGTATACGACGGTCGATCTTTTCTCGGCTTCTTGAAAATTGCTCAGTTTTGGAAGCCGAACATGGTCCAGCAGCAGGCGGGTATGTATTTCTGCGGAAAGTTGCGTTGCGCGATGGAGCGGGCGCGGTAAACCGACGGAGGCCAGCCGACGGCCCGGCGGAAAAGGCTGCTGAATGAGCCAAGGCTTTCAAGGCCTACCGCGAAGCAAATGTCCGTGATCGACATGTCGCTCGTGGCCAGAAGCTCCCGCGCCTTGTCGATCCTTTTGCGCATGAGGTACTGGTGCGGAGTCTCCTTGAGCCTGGATCTGAAAGTCCTGATGAAGTGGTAGCGGGAGAAGTGCGCTTCGTCGCACAGCGTGTCGATGTCGAGCTTGCGGTCGAAACGGGAGTCCATCACCGCGAGCACTCGCTCCAATGCGCGGTCCGTCGCGTCCTCACGTTCCATCTTTGGCTCCCATGTCACAAAGTACCCAATTCGCCGCACTCTGTCGAGCTGGCATACTTTGCGTGATTGGAGTAGAAACAAGCAAGGGGGACAACCGTGGAAGGACTGCGCCAGGACGTTGGAAACGAGGATCTTTTCGAGATTGCCAAACAACATGCGCTCGACTACATGCAGGCCGCGGCTTCACGGCGGGTCTTTCCGTCGGATGAAGCGTTGGCCCGGCTGGAGGCTTTCAGCGAAAAGCTCCAGGAAGAAAGCGTTGATCCCTGCGTGGTGCTGGACATGCTGCATTCCCTCGGTTCACCTGCTACCGTTGCCCAGACGGGCGGCAGGTACTTCGGGTTTGTCAACGGCGGGATCACGCCGGCAGCTCTTGCGGCGAAATGGCTCGCGGACGCGTGGGACCAGAACGCAGCGTTGTACGTGATCTCCCCGGTCGCCTCCGTTCTGGAGACGGTGTGCGAGGAATGGCTCGTCGACCTCCTGGGCCTGCCCGCCAAGACAGCCGCGGGTTTTGTGGGCGGCACCTCGACTGCCACCCTCTGCGGACTGGCGGCAGGCAGGGACGAGCTGCTGCGCCGCGCGGGTTGGGACGCGGGTGCCCGCGGCCTTTTCGGCGCCCCGGAGATTCGCGTGGTTCTGGGCGGACAGGCCCACTCCACCGTATACAAGGCGCTTTCCATTCTCGGTCTGGGACGCCAGCGTGTGGAAACGGTCCCCGTGGATGACCAGGGGAGGATGAAGCCTGATGCCCTGCCGAAGCTCGATGAGCGCACGCTGCTCGTGCTCCAGGCAGGAAACGTGAGCTCGGGCGCCTTTGATCACTTTGCAGATATATGCCCGAAGGCGCGCGCCGCGGGATGCTGGGTCCACGTGGACGGCGCATTCGGTCTCTGGGCCGCGGCATCTCGGAGGCATCGGCATCTGACAAAAGGGATGGAGCTCGCCGACTCATGGTCCGCGGACGCCCACAAGACTTTGAACGCCCCCTATGATAACGGCGTCGTGTTTTGCAGGGACAGGGATGCGCTCACGAAGGCCATGCGCATGAGCGGCGCATACATCGTTTACAGCGAAAAGCGTGACGGCATGATTTACACGCCGGACATGTCGCGCAGGGCTCGGGCTGTGGAGCTATGGGCAACGCTGAAGAACCTGGGCCGACGCGGCGTCGCCGACCTGGTGGATGGCTTGTGCGACATGGCGGCCATGTTCGCCGAACGCCTGGGCGCGGAAGGCTTCGCGATCTGCAATGATGTGTGTTTCAACCAGGTCCTCGTCACCTGCGAGTCTGCTGAAATGACCATGGCAACCCTGGATGCCATCCAGAGGTCCGGGGAATGCTGGTGCGGCGGCACGCAGTGGAAGGGCCAACCCGCCATCAGGATCAGCGTCTGCTCTTACATGACCACGGTTGACGATGTCCAGAGATCGGTCCAGGCTTTCGTGAAGGCTCGTGAAAGCGTTCGGAATTGACGGCTGCCGGGCGGGTTGGCTGTACGTTGCGCAGGATCTCGGCACTGGCGCACTCCGCGCGGGCATCTTCAGCCGTATAGACGAGATCCTCGCTTTCGATCCGAAGGAGGCCGTGGTTGGCATCGACATGCCCATCGGCCTCACCGAGGCGGGGCCTCGGCCCTGCGAGCTTGAGGCGCGCAAGCTCCTCGGGAGACCGCGGTCAAGCAGCGTCTTCGCGGTGCCGGTGCGTCGCGTCCTTGCGGCAACGAGCTATCGCCACGCCTGCAGCCTCGGACAGAAGGCTGACGGCCGAAAAATCAATCAGCAAACCTGGAACATCGTTCCCAAGATCAGAGAGGTGGATTCTTTCCTGATCGGGAATCCCGAGTACCAGGCAATCGTCAACGAAGTGCATCCAGAGCTGTGCTTCCGGTGCTGGAACCGCAACGTCCCGATGGCCCATTCCAAGAAGTCAACGCAAGGCAAGGTGGATAGGGAGAGGCTCGTCGTGCAGTTTTTCGGGCCGGCGTTCTCCGCTGCCCGCGACGCCCTGTTGAGCGCGGGCCCCCGGCGGGCCGCCTGGGCTCTTGACGACCTCCTGGACGCATGCGCCGCTCTCTGGACGGCGTGTCGCATTGCGCGCGGCGCTGCCGTCAGCATTCCCGCGGACCCGCCTCATGACCGGCACGGGCTTCGGATGCACATGACGTTTTAGGAGGCGCAACCTCCGGAAAGCGCGCGCTTGAAGAACTTCGTGTCAACCTTCATCACCGGGAAGCTTTCTGGTAACGCCGTTTTCGGGATTTCGACAAAGCCGTTCTTTTCGTAGAACCTGTGAGCGGCGTGGAACTTTTCCGTTGTTCCCAGGAATATCGACGCTATCTCTTTTGCTACGCTCCAGGAAAGAAGCTGAGCCAGAAGCACGGAAGCCACGCCGCGTCCCTGTCCGCGGAAGTCGGCTTTCACGAACATTTTCCGCAAGGCTGCCATGCCGCCGCCAATGTCGAGGAGGGCCGCGGTGCCCACCACCTTGACCCCGGCAAGGGCCACCCAGAAGTTGCCCTTGCCGGTCTGGTAGAAACCGGGGATATCAAGCAGATCGGGTTGGTCCTCTATGGTGATCGGGATCCCGAACTCTTCCTGCTGGATGGGCAGGATCACGGAAAGCGCACCCTCGAGATGCTCATGGGAAAAGGGCTTGACGTTGATCATATGCCGATATCTTATCGCCAGAACCCGGGAAACACCAGACGGATGACGGTGTCGAGCGCCACCCCGAGGATGAAGAGGTTTCCGAACCGCCTGTTGTGCATGAACGCCACCGTGGAAAACCAGCGCGGCCAGATGGGATACCCTGGCGGAGCAGCCGCGGGCTTTGGCCTGGTCATCCGCGAGACCGCCTTCCATCCCAGCGGCGCGGCGAAGAAGACGATGAGCATCACGGGCGTGAGGAATTTCGGGACGGCAATCAGGTACAGGGTGACCGCGTAGGCAAGGCCGATGGCCGCTATGTTGAGATAGCGGGCGGCGGTCTCTCCAATGCGCACGGGCAGCGTGCCGACGCCTTTCTGCCGGTCCTCCGCCGACTTATCGATGTGCTTGCCGATGTTGATGCTTGCCGTGCTGAGCCCGAAGGGGACGCCCGCAATGACCACGTCCCAGCTCCACTGACGGGTCAGCAGGAAGAATACGCCGCCGATCATGACCGGCCCCCAGATCAAGAAAATCGTGAGCTCGCCCAGCGCAAAGTATTTCAGCGGGTAGGTGTAGAGAAGCAGCATCAGTGAGCCATACACGACCAGTCCGATCACCACGGGATCAAAGCGGGAATAGAAAATGGCAAACAGCGCGGACAGGAGCGCAAGGACGCCGCTCACCACGAACCACCGCATCTGCGTCTTCTTGTCCCAGAAGCCTTGCACGAGCGGGTGCACGCCGTACTGGGTCCGGAAGTAGTTGTCCTTGTCGATGCCGCGGCTGAAGTCGGTGTAGTCGTTGAGGAGGTTGTTGGCTCCGTGCGCCAGGAAGAGGCCCACCGTGACGATCAGCCACGTGAGCCAGGGGAAAGCGCCGCTCCGCAAGGCCAGCAGGCCCGCGATAACGCACGAGTAGATCGTGACCGTGGTGACACCTGACCTCGTGGCAATCAGCCACTTGGAGATCACATCCAGCGCGTCCCATTCCTGCTTGCTGTCCATCCGAACGAGTGTCGAGGTTGCCTTGCGCCACATTGCGAAATTGATGCTCATGCATGCAATATAAGGAACAAAAAGCGCGGAAGGAAAACCGCGGAAGCGCTATACTATCGGCTATACTGTCGACGGAGGAAAACACACATGACGCGGCGATTGCTTCCTGTCTTCGTTCTCTTTTCTCTCGGGGCTTCCCTCTGGGCCTTCAGCCTGCCCGGCAATATCAACGTTCCGAAGCCGACGGCGGAGGTCAAGCGCTTCCAGCTCGAGGCAATCACCTTGCGGGACGTGACGTTTCTTTTTGAGCTTGCCGTGAAGAATCCGTATCCCGTCAACCTGGGGTTCAGCGGGATGACGCTCGGCTTCACCGTGGAGGGCGCCAAGGTGTTCACCGCGGCCAGTCAGGGCGGGTTCACGGTCCCCGCCAACAGTGAGAAATCGAACACGTTCACCGTCACGCTCGCCTATGACGGAATCATCAAGCTCGTGAAGAACTACGTCACCAAGGACTGGCTGAACACGGTGATAGACGGCACGCTGGTCATTCCTTTGCCGAAGATCCCGGCCTGCCCAACGACATCACGTTCAACTATTCCTTCGAAAAGAAGATTCCGGCAATCAAGCCTCACGTGGCCATCCGCGACTTCCGGGTGCTGCCTCCCACTCAGCAGCAGATCGCTGATGCGATCATCCGCGCGGGCAGGAAGACGGATCCGGGCAAGGCCCTGGGCGTGTTCAAGAACATCCTTGCGGGGAGGGCGCCCTCCGAGCCGGTGATTGATCCCGCCGACCTCGACGTCCCGCTCACCGTGAGCTTCACGCTGGAAATACGCAACGACGCGCGCGGGCCGTTGTCCTTCGACAAGCTTGGTTATGACCTGACGGTGAACGGGGAAAAGCTCGTGACGGGAGAGAGCACGGGCGTTGTCAAGGAAAAGGGTCGAGACCTCATCACCGTCACGAACACGTTCAGCTCCCAGAAGCTGTCCCGCAATGTACGGGCGCTCTTTGCGCAGCGCAGGGGCACGTTCGCCATTACAGGCAGCGCCGCTCTCAAGGTGCCAGACGAGATCCGCAAGGAACCCGTGCCGCTGAGCTTCAACGAGGCCGGCTCGTTTTCCCTGTAGCCTTCCGGGTGGAAACACGGTTCCTGTTGCGCGGCATGCTGAGCGTCTGCCAGCGCTGCCCGGCAAGATGCTTGGCCAGGAACGCGATCTGCCCGGTATGGTAGGCGAGGTGGGTGAGGTTCCGGTTGACGGCCTTGAGGACAGTATGAGGCTCCCCGCGGATACTGACTTTGCGCTGGAGGTCCTTGTCTGACAGGCCCTCAAGCGTCGCAAGGGCAATCCTCCAGCCCTCATTCCACCTGGCTTCCACGCTCGCTCGCGTGTCCGCCGCCTCCGCGACGAACTCCCCGTCGCGGTCGCGGTCCGGCTTCTCTCCATCAGCCGTCAGGAAATCAGACCAGCGTGATCTCATGTTGCCCGCAAGATGCTTGACGATGAGGGCGATGCTGTTGGACTCGTCGTCGACCTGCTGAAAAAACTCTTCATCGTTCACCTGCGCCATGGCCTTTTCCGCCATCGTTTTGTAGTTGCGGAACAGGGCCAGGGCGTCCTCCAGGATGGGTGAGTCTTCCATGCCACAAATGTACGGGCTTGCCGCGGCGTGGACAAGGGTTGGCGATCCTCTGCAATCCCAGGCAATCCTTGTCGAACCTTGCAGAGATGGTATATCCTACGCTGCACAAGCGTTATGCGAATCCCGCGGGCCTTGGTTTTCTTCATCTTGCCGCTCACCCTTGCCGTGCCCCGGGGATGGTCCGCGGATTCCAAAGCCACGGACGCGTCAGTGTGCGTGTTTCCCCTTGCCAACCTTTCACCGAACGACGAACAGGAACACCAGGCGGCTTTGAGCGAAGCCGTTCGGCAGGAGTTCCAGGCTGTGGGCTTTCATATCTTGCCGAACGACAGTTGGCTGGCGGAAGCCGCCCGCCTGAAGCTGGCGCCGGACCGCGTGACGGAAGCGTCCCAGGCGCTCCTTCTGGGGCAGAAGGCCGGAGCAGACATGGCCGTTTCCGGGTTCTACTACAAGGAGAATGACCGGATCCTCGTCTCCTTGCAGTGCTGGAACGTAAAAGACGGGAGCCTTATTACAGGCTTCCTTCACACATGGCGCTTCAACCTCGGTTTCTACAACTCCATCCATGCTGAGATAGCGGATCTCGTTCAGAAAGTGGTCTTCCTGTCCGCGCCAAAGCTGATCACGCTGAAGAACGACGTGCGCGTGGATGAGATCACCTTCACCTCCCCGCAGAACGGCATGGAGGTCCTCATCGAAGGCCATAAAAGCGTTGGCCGCATCCAGAAAGGGACCCTGGTCTTTGAGACGGACGGCATGAAAGCAGGGACGCCTTTCATGGTGGAAAAGCGCCAGGACGGATACCATACGCTCCAGCAAACAGTGATTGCCTCTCCTGAGGTGGCGCTGACGGGCCTGCCCCGCGCAAACAACCTGTCCGTGGAGATCGATTGGACAGGCGGCCAGCTTGAAGGGGCGGGAGCCACGCTTCGCTGGTACCCCAAGCCTGACTGGGTTATGGTCAACTTCTCAGAGTACCTGTACACGCAGATTCCGTTCGTGCCCAACGCAAGCTGGCCCATCCATGCTGACTCGGAGCTGCTGGCGGGTCTTTACCTCTTCCGTCCGCCCGAGGCGGCATTCAGATTCGGGATCTCGGCCGGGATGGGCACCATCTTTACGTGGATTCCGGGAACAACCCTGCCGATTTTCACTGACGTATACATAAACATCCTCAGCCTCTGGTCGGAGTGGCGCACGTGGGGGCTCCCGATGTTTGCACGGATCGAAGTGAAGCTTCCATTAGGGGTCGGAAACAACCTCCTGGGAGGAAATCAGGGCCCGCTGCTCTGGAACCAGCTTTTGCCTCCCATAACGCTGGGAGTCGTGATCCCATGGAAATGAGGCCTGCTCGGATTGCCGGATTGCTGCGGGCCGCTCTTGCGCTCGCTGCTGTACTGTCCCTGGGCTCGTGCGGCGTCCTCACCTTTGTTTTCGGGTCCGTCTTTCCAGAAACCACCGTGCTGGCAAAAGCGCAGGCGGATCTTTCCGGCCTGATCTCCTCGAATAATGGAAGCGCCTTCCAGATCAGGGTCGTTGAGGCAGGTGGCTACGGGTATGTAGTGGTGACGGGCAATCCGCCGTCCGGTCCGGAGGCATTCTTCTACGACCTGGACCTGAACAAGAAGGCGACATTTACTGCCGCCACAGGCCTGGCCGGCGACGGTGTCATGGCGGATGCAAGCGGTAATATCGCCTTGGGGCAACTCATCCTTAGCGCGGCGGATCTCTCGATTCTCTCCACGTCAAACAGCGACGTCAATCTGAGCGCCAATCAAGCAGGGAGCGATGGTTTTGTGGGCGCGTCGACAAACTATTGTGATTTTACCGTGAATTCATACACGATGGGTGATGCGGCGTACGCAGCAGGGTTTCCCTGGGCTGCCAAAACCATCGGAAACTTTACATTGTCTTCAACTCTCACCGGCCTGCAGCTTTTCGCGGTTCTTGATGACGGCAACCCGTCGGGGTACGCATATTTCGTCGTGGGCTTTCCGGGCAATAATGAAGTCGGCAACGTGTATTTCTTTTCCGCGGCGAAGCCAGGCTTTACCATAACGGCTAATATCCTGGACTCTTCGCCCTCGCGGGACAACCTGGAGCTGGAAAGCTTAGGCTTTGCCAGCGGAAGCATATTTGCCTATGACTCGAACGCCGCCAGTTTCGTAAAGATCAACCCGTCAGACGGCTCCACCCAAGCCAGCTTTCACTCCTCAACAGATCCCAAGAATGTCCGGTTTGCCTATCGGTCTGGGGGCAGCTCTTTCTATGGGTTTGATACAATGTCACGGGTTCTGACAAAGTACGGGGCGTGGTGGTAGGAAGATGAAAAGGCCGCTGGCGTGCCTGTTGACCGTTTTGCTCCTTTCCCTGCATGGAACGCTCTTTGCCCAAGAAAAGGCGCAGGCCGCGGCTGAGGAAGCCCCTCGCCGAATCCTGTTTGTCATGGAGAAGGGCGGGCTTTTCTCCTATTCAGACAACGAGATGATCATCCTCAAGCGGTCATTCCTCACCGCGCTGAGCGACGCGGATGACGCTCCCGTCCCCATCGACTACTCGCTGAAGTCTTTTCCTTCCTCCACGGAAGACAGGAACAAGGCCGCCAGAGAGGCGGGGGCTGATTGCTGGCTCGTGGTGAAGGTTTCAGGCAAGGGCTCGCCGACATTGCAAGTGGTCTCCTATGACCTCCTGTACAACATCAAGACCCTGGACTTCTCAGTGTCCCGACACGAAGCGTTCTCCATGCTGGACGTCTACGGGGAGAGATGGGACGATGTAATCCCACAGGTAGTGAAAAAGTACCCGCCGCTGATTTCTCGTGCCTACACCCGCGGGCCTCCGGCGCCTGTGACGCTCACAATCAAAGCCGTTCCTGGCACAACCATTACCGGGCTTTCGCCCAAACCGCTCTTTGTAGGCCCTAACGGAGCGGCAACCATCGACCTCCCTTCCCCGGCTTCGTACTCCCTGCGCGCCACGGCGTTCGGGTATGTCCCGAACAAGTTGAACTTTTACCTTGACGGGCAGGCGGAGATTCCCCTGCAACAGGTACGTTCGCCATGGTTGAAGCTGGATGCGGCGTTCCAGAACGGATTCTTCCCCGGGATCTCCGCAAACTTCTCCATACCGTCCATGCCTTTCTTTGGCAGACTGGAGTACACGACGTTCAGGGCCGGAGTCGCGGTCAACCAGAACCAGATATTTACAAGCCTGCCGCTTTCCCAGCTTGGCTTTCTCCTCGGGCTCTACGTAAGCCCTGAGGACAACGCGATGCGGTGGTACTTCGGCGCCGGTGCGCTCGTCAGGTTTTCCTGGCCTGGAGGCGGAGCGCTCGTCGTGGACAACTTGCTTCCGTTTGCCGTGCGACTCGCTGCCGGAACCGACTTTCCGCTCTTCGGGCCGGTGCGCGCATTCGCCGAGCTTACCCCCACGGCCTATTACACACCCCTGCCGGCGCTTTTCCTGGCCTCATTCGGCAGCAACGGCAACGGCCAGAGTAATGGCACGTTCCCGTACATCACTATCCCTCCATTGTTTGCACTCGACCTGTTCGAGGTTCGTGTCGGGCTGAGGTGGGTCCTATGAAGTGGTTCGTCCTGTGCGGGCTTGTATTGATTGCGGCAACAGCCTGTGCTCCCGCTTTTCTTGAAGACCTCAACAGGCCGGCCGGATTGACGGGTCACATGACGATGGTCGGGACAGTGGGGGCCATCAATATCGACACGAGCGAAACAAACCTGAGATTCTACCCCACAAAGCCCACGGCAACTTCGATTGGGGACGCGAGCATCCAGTCCGGCTTTCTCGTTTCCGACAAAGGGAACACAGAGTTCCTCAGATTTGCGTACTCGACAGGCAGCGGAGCGGCATCCACTTCCGGCAGCCAACCAATGCCGAATTCCCTCGCCGGAACTGATCCGAACTATCCATATTACGAATACGATGTTGTGACCACGACGTCGACGGCAAATCTGGTCGTGCTGAACGTTGCAACTAGCCAATACTGGTACTTTGCCGTTCCGCTCCCGAATGGTTCGCTTCCCAACACTCTCACCGCTCAGGTGTTGAGTTATCCTCCCGACGGAGTCCAAATGATGCCTCAGGCGGGCGCGGCGGAGATTTTCAATGTTTTTGACTATCAAGCCTCATACTACACCAACGCAGTTGACACCATGAGCTCCACTACAGGCGCCTTCACGAACGTCACAAATCTAAGTTTTCTAAACCTTTCCCTTGGACCTGAGGGTAGCAGCGCCGGCGCGTTTGTACGCGTCATGTATTTCATGAATCTCGCACAGACGATCGGCTATTGGAGCTATCCCTATAATGGGGAGTGGTCGTGCTATCAATTTACGACGGGTAGTTCGACTGCGCAAACCCTGCCAGGCGTCGCAAACCGTATTGACGCCGTCCTGACCACTGGTGATCTTCTTTCAACTCAGGATGGGACGCTCCGCCTCTATGACTCAACCGGTTCACAACAGTTTTCCAAGCCCCTGAACGGTCTTCAGTTCTGCTATGAAGAGTATATCGGCTCCACTCCGTACGTCTTCTTTTCCCTGCCCCTAAGCCTTCAGCACAATGACTGGGCATTCAACGTGTACGCAATTCCCACTTCCTCAATGCGCGATCTGGGCAAATAGACGGGAACGGAGGGGCGGCGCTCGCGCCCTCCGGCTACTTTCCCAGCCTCTGGTCCATCTCCTTGAGGAGCTCGGTCATATCCGGATCCCTGGCATACGCTTTCAGCTCGGACTGGATGTACTCGCGCTTCAAGTCGGGCGTGCGCTGGCGTGAATAGTTGACCATCACCGTGATTGCATCCTGGATGGCGTCCGATCTGCCTGCTGACTGGAAGCCCATGTCGTATCGTTTGACCCTGTCAGAGATGCCGGGGAACTGGCCCTGAATGGCCGTCGAGCGAAAGAACGCATCGAAATACGGTTTGGTGTCCATCAACCCCGCGTCACCCTTCGCCTTGAGCACGGGCTCCTCCTGGCTGACATAGTCCCGGTAGGATTTGTCCAGGGCGGCAAAACGGTCCTGCATTTCCTGCACGCGCTGCCGGAGATCAGCGATGTCCCCGCGCCGCGCGGTGAGGTCCTTCTGCAGGGACGCGATCTGACCGCCGAGCGTGGTCCGCTGAGCGTTGTTGGTGGCGCCGGCGTTTTCACTGATGTCCTTGACCGTTGCCTGGATGCCCGAAATTGCGTCCTTCGATTGATCAGCCAAAGGGTACCGGGCGAGCACGTTGAGGTAGGCGGCCAGCGCATCATCGTCCTTCCCCTGAGCTCGGAGGGCGTTGGCCTGGTTCAGGAGGTCCTTCGCCGCCGCAGCCTGCTCCCGGCTGGTCCGACGCAAGCCCTGGGCGAACCCCGCGGCCTCCAGATTCGAGACGGCCTTTTGAATGCGTTCAGCGTTCACCGGCATAAAGGAGAAAGCTTCGCTGTAGAAATTGGCCGCGGCAACGAAGTTACCCGCGGCAAATGCGTTTTCCGCGTTGTCCAGGGCTTGCATGAGCCGCGCTTCCTTTGCGGCCTCCGCTTCCCTGTCCCGGCCCTCGAAATATGCGTAGCTCGTTGCAACCTCGGGGATCAGGTTGAGGGCCGCCGCGTAGGCTTTTTCCGCCTCAGCGGTCTTGCCGGCCTTCAACAGCGTCTGCGCGTCCGCCACCTGCTGGCGCAGGATGGTGAACTGGTTGGCGGCCTGGAGAAGCGTTGCCGTGTCGATTTTTTCCTTGTCGATCTCTCCCTGGACGTAGCTGGTCAGCGTGTCGATCACGAAGACGTCGAAATCATGCCGCTTGGCAATTGCAGGAAGCGTGGCGATATCGGTCCTATTCACGAAATCCCGCAAGGACTTCAAGCCGTCCAGGGCCTTGTCGTATTCATGTTGGGCAATATGGTCGCTCACCACGCCGTACAGCCCCGTGAGCTGGCCGGTCACAAGGTCCTCTTTCTCACGCTGCGCCGAAATGGCCGCAAGCTGCTGTTCCGCGCGCGCTTTGGCGGACTCCAGCGTCTGCGTCTTCTGGGAGAACTGTCCCTTCAGGTCCGCCTCCCGCTTCTGCGCTTCAGCCATGACCTGCTGTCTTTCCGTGTTTGCCTGCGCGAGGTTTGCCTCGTAGTTCTGCTGCAGGGTTGCAAGGTTCTTTTCCGCAAGGGCCCGTTCAACGTCCGCCTCTT
Organism: uncultured Spirochaetota bacterium; assembly: GCA_963845535.1. Classification (GTDB taxonomy): domain Bacteria; phylum Spirochaetota; class Spirochaetia; order SZUA-6; family Fen-1364; genus Fen-1364. The sequence continues at coordinate 314,473 of CAWJSK010000012.1, read as the reverse complement.
TGCGGTAAGCCTCCATCTGCCGTTCGAGCTGCCCGCTTCTCTGCTTCTCCAGCTCCTGCATTCTGAGCGCAACAGCCTGCCGGGAGAGTCCTTCCGCCTCCAGGCGCGACTTCTCCGCGGCGAGCGCGGAAGCCATCTGGGCGCGCAGCTCCTGCTCCCTCTGGCTGACTTTGGTGTCCATGTTGGACTGCAGGTCCTGGCGCTGTTTGTCGATGTCCGCAAGCCGGCCCTGGATGGAGTTGATCTCCTGGTTTTTTTCCTGGAGGCGCGCGCTGGCTTCCTGCCGGACGGCCTGGATGAGCTGACCTTCCGCGGTGATGGTGCCCAGGGTGCCGCGGGTGATCTGCGTCTCACCCCTCTGGAACAGGAAGTAGAACGCCGCTCCGCCCACAACGAGGGCCAGGGCCGCCGCGGCAATGACCAGTGAGGGGAAAAGGACGCCGCGCTTTGCCGCCTTCACGACAAAGTCTTCAGGAGTGGTGGCGATCTTGTTCTGCGTCACCACGTTCTCGATGGCCTGCAGGATGTCCTTCTGGTCTTCCTTCGAGATGCCGGATTCGGCGTCAAAGCTGAGATCTGAGGTGGTTGTCACCGGATTTTCTGCGCTGCTCATTTGGTCTTCATGACCTCGACGCCGTCCCATCTCTGCTCAGGGGGGTCCTTTTCATACAGAAGACACCGGTCGCGAAGCTGCTGGCTTGCGAAATCCCCCGGCAGCCTGCGGCCAACCTCGTCGAACAGCCGTGCGGCTTTTCCGAAGCCGCGCCGGTAGTACTCTTCCATGGCAGCGTTGTGCATGTCCCAGGCTTCTTTCTCCGCGGCCGCGAGAGCTCTTTTGGCGGAATAGATCTTCACTCCCTTGGTCTTTCCTTTGACTGCAACAGAGTCCAGGAGCCGGTAGCTTATGCCGTCCCTGCCGTTGACCTGTTCGAACAGATTCTCGGAGATGATAAGCCTCTGGTGGTATTGCTTGGTAAGCCCCTCCAGACGGGAGGCCAGGTTCACCATGTCGCCAATGACCGTGTAGTCCATCTTTTTCTCGGTTCCGATGTTGCCCACGGTCACCTCGCCGAAATTGATGCCGACACCGATCTGGAACTCTGGCGCGCCCGTCGACTTCTGGCTTTCGTTGAAGTTTGCCAGGGCTTCCGTCATTTCCAACCCGGCCACCAACGACCGCAGAGCATCGTTTTCATGCTTCACCGGGGCGCCGAAGAAAGCCATGATTGCGTCCCCGATGTACTTGTCCACGATCCCGCCCTTGTCCATGATGATGTCCACCATGACGTTGAAGTAGCGGTTGAGGGAGTTCACGAGGTCCGCGGGTGCCATCTTCTCGGAGATGGTTGTGAAGCTCCTGATGTCGGAGAAAAGGACCGAGAGGATCCGGTTTTCTCCCACGAGCATGGATTCTGGGTTCTGGAAAAACCTGTCGATCACGTCCTTGGGAACGTATTTCTGGAAAATGTTTCGTATCTTCTGCTCGCGCTTCTGCGCCAGCACCGCCTTGAAAGCGAAGTTCTTGATCTGCCCGTAGGCTTTCTCCAGCTCCCCGACCATGAGGTTGAAAGTCTGGGCAAGTCCGCCGATCTCGTCCTTGTATTCCACCAGCACCCGCTGGGAGAGATCATTCGTGGCGATGATGCTCCTCATTGTCCCCGCCACCCGCGTGAGGGGGCGGGTCAGGTAGCGCGCGAACAGGAGCATGAGGATGACGGCCAGGACGATTGCCGCCCCCAGGATGATGGCGCTCCGCTGGGTGATCTGGTTGACCCTGTTGTAGAAGGTGCTGCGCTCCTCCGTCACCATCATGTACCAGCCGAAGGGGTCGAACCAGGAGCCCTTGGCCACCCTGTCCTTGCCCCCGAGGCGGATGGTGGTGAGCTCCGTGCTCTTGGTACTGATAAGCTGCTGCAGCGCCGCGCGTTCGGCGGGCTGAACCGTGACGTCAGAGGTGCTCATGACCACGTTTCCGCTCTTGTCGAACGCGAGGATCAGCTCCGTGGGGCTTCGGATGATGCTCTGGGCGTAGCCCTGCACCGCGGTTTGCGTGGCCGCGATCATCTCCGGCTGGTCGGAAAGGTTGTTCGTCACGAGGAGGCCCCACTGGCTTTGCGCCTGATTGGAGAGCTCGTCCGCCTTGAAGCCCAGGAAGTCCTTGGCGATTCCCGTGATGGCGTTTGTAGCGGAGAAAAATGACGAAAGCGCCGTGAGGGCCAGCGTGGCGATGATCAGAGGTACCACAATCAGGATGATTTTCAGCCGGATACTCACCTCTTTACTGTAGCGACCTGCGGGTTCCGGCGCAAGGGGGAATTGTTCGGCGGGGGATTGCCGTGCGTGAGGTGGCGCGCCGCGTGGCGCGTGTTTGAGTATCTTTAGCCAGTAGGTGAATGGCGCGCGTATGCAGAATGACGGTTCTTCAGCCCAATCTTTCGAGACGGTCCCTGCTCTCCTGCTTCATGCGACGTCACGCTATTCGCTGACAAACGCCTTGAACTTTCCCAGCGGGGGGCAGTGGGTGTCGCTTTCTCACCGGGAGCTTCGCCGCACGGTGGAGCACCTTTCCCTCGGTCTTCTCGAGGAAGGGGTCGGCAAAGGCGACAGGGTGGGGCTGATAGCCCCGTCGTCCCCCTGGTGGGTCGCCGTGGACTTCGCCATCCAATGCATCGGCGCCGTAACCGTCCCTTTGTTCAAGAGAATATCGGTGGAGAGCTTCACGCATGAGGTGCGGGACTCCGGCATGCGCTGGCTCTTTGTCGGCAACCCGGACGAGATGCCCATGGCGTTCGAGCACGCTCGGGACAAGACGATCCTCGTGACGTTCTGGTACTCGGGGAGGCATGAACAGTTCGAACGGATCATGAGCAGGGGACGGGAGAGGTCCTTGCGGGAGCCCGACCTGTTCGAGTCCTTGTGCCGGAAGGTGGCCCCGTCAGACCTCGCAACGATCATCTATACCAGCGGGAGCACCGGGCTGCCCAAAGGGGTGGAGCTGACGCAGGCCAACATCGTTTCCCAGGTGCATGCCACCATCAGCACGTTTCCGCCGGCCGCGGGAACGGACGTATGCCTTTCCGTCCTTCCGCCCGAGCATATTTTCGAGCGCATGACGCTTTGCTTCTATATCTCGAGCGGGCTTCCCGTCTACTTCGTTGACGACCCGAAGCGCGTTGCGGAATATATCCGGGACGTAAAACCCACCATCATGACCGTGGTCCCGAGGATTCTGGAAAAGGTGGCTGCCGGCCTCGCCAAGGCAGCGCAGGAAACTCGCGGCATCAAGGGGCTCATTGCCAGGGCCGCCCTGAAACGGGCCCGCACAAGGGTTGCCGACAGCCCCCCCACGCTCTCTGATCGCATCTTCGACAAGGCGGTCTACGCGAAGATGCGCCACGCCCTGGGCGGCCGCCTGCGCCAGGTCATCTCCGGGGCTTCCCGGCTTTCCCCAGACGTGGCCTCTTTCCTCATCAACGTCGGCATACCCGTATATGAAGGCTATGGCCTCACGGAGGCATCGCCGGTCATCGCGGCCAACTCGCCGGGCAGACGCGCGGTCGGCACGGTGGGACGAGCGTTCCCCGGCGTCGAGATCCGGATTGCAGACGATGGTGAAATCCTTGCCCGGGGACCGAATGTCATGCGCGGATACCACAACAACCCCGGGGCCACGGCGTCGACGGTGGACGACGAAGGCTGGCTCCACACGGGGGACATGGGAAGCCTTGACGGGGACGGATACCTCGCCATCACCGGCCGCAAGAAGGAGCTGTTCAAGAAGTCCACGGGGGAATACGTACCGCCGGGGCCCATCGAGGAGGCGCTCAGCGGAATTCCCTTCGTCGACTCGGCGCTGACCGTGGCGGACAATCGGGCGTACGTGGTGGCGCTCCTTTTCCCCGACCCGCAGAAGCTTGTCGCTTTCAAGAGCAGCGTGGGCCTCGAGGCGCTTTCGGACGAGCAGTTCCTGCGAAGCGATTTCCTGCGGGTGTTCACACAGGAGAAAATCGACGGCATCAACGCGCATCTCCATCACACCGAGCGGGTGGAGCGCTTCGTGATCCTGGACCACCCCGCGGGCGTTGAGACCGGCGAGCTGACCCCGACGCTGAAGCTGCGCAGGTTCGCCGTGGAGAAGCAGTATGCCGACGCCATCGAGGAGATGTATCGCTCCATAGGAGGATGGAAATGAGGGAAAGGGTGGCCATCATAGACGGAGTCCGGACGCCCATGGCCAGGGCGGGAACGCTGCTTTCGGACGTGCCTGCCGATGACCTTGCGGCGTTCGTCGTGCGCGAGGTGCTCAGCCGAACGCGCGTGGAGCCCCGTGAGATCGACGAGGTTGTCATTGGCAACGTGGCGCAGCCCGCCAATGCGGCAAACATTGCCCGGGTCATCGCGCTCAAGGCCGGCATCCCGTCTTCCGTCCCGGCCTTCACCGTCCACAGGAACTGCGCGAGCGGCATGGAGTCGATAACGACCGCGACCCTGAAAATCCTTTCCGGTTACGGCAAGGTATTCATTGCTGGCGGAGTCGAGAGCATGAGCAATATCCCCCTGCTTTTTCCCAAGGAATACGCGGAGTTCGCGAACCGCCTGTCCCGCGCAAAGAGCTTCGGGCAGAGGCTTTCCGCGCTGGCCGGTTTCCGCATGCGGATGCTCAAGCCGGAAGTCGCCCTCCTGGAGGGCCTGACGGATCCCGTGAGCGGCCTCATCATGGGCCTGACGGCGGAAAACCTTTCGCGGGAGTTTCACATTGGCAGGGAAGAGCAGGACGAGCTCGCGCTCCTTTCCCACCAGCGGGCTTCCGCGGCGCAGCGGGACGGCACCTTGGCCCAGGAGATTCTGCCCGTCCCCACTCTTCCATCGTTCGACAAGATGGTCACTGAGGATAACGGCATCAGGGAAAACCAGAGCAGGGAAGCCCTGGCCAGGCTTTCCCCCTATTTCGACAGGAGGAACGGGACCGTGACGGCCGGCAATTCATCCCAGATCACGGACGGCGCGGCGGCTGTCCTCCTCATGGCGGAAGGCGATGCAAAGGCCCGCGGGCTCACGCCGCTGGGCTTCCTGCGGGAGTTTGCGTACGCCTCCCTCGAGCCTGAGCGCATGGGCCTTGGCCCCGTGTACGCCACGAGCCTTCTCCTGGAGCGCTCAGGCGTTGCCATGCGGGACATCGGCTACGTCGAGCTGAACGAGGCGTTCGCCGCGCAGGTGATTGCCTGCGAGCGCGCGTTCGCCTCGGACGAGTTTTCGCGCAAGTTCCTGGGTCGGGAAAAGAAGATGGGAGAGCTGGACAGGGGCCGGCTCAACGCCCACGGCGGCGCCATCGCCCTTGGCCATCCCGTCGGGATGACCGGCACCCGGCTTGTCATCCACGTGCTGAAGGAGCTGCGCCGCAGGAAAGAGAACCTTGGTCTTGCCACACTGTGCGTGGGGGGCGGGCAGGGCGCCGCCCTGCTCCTGGAGGCAGCATGATGGCGGCCGCCAACTCTCTCCGCGTTTTTTCCCTCCGCGAGCGCGAGGGAATTGCCGAGCTTGTGCTCGATGTGCCGGGAGAAAAGCACAACCTCCTGCGGGCCGTCGTCATGGAGGAGCTGGATCGGGTCCTGTCCGACGTGGCCCTCCGAACCGACGTGCGGTGTCTTCTTGTCAGAAGCGGGAAGCCCGGGACGTTCATAGCAGGGGCGGACATCAAGGAGATCAACACGCTCCATGACCCGCGCTCCGCGGAAGAAAAATCCCGCATGGGGCAGGAAGTCTTCAACAAGCTGGCGGACCTTCCCTTCCCTACGGTGGCGGTCATTGACGGGCCGGCAGTGGGGGGTGGCCTCGAGCTTGCGCTTGCATGTACGTATCGGCTCGTGTCCGACAACCCGAAGACGCAGCTTGGTCTGCCGGAAACCGGCCTGGGCATAGTGCCGGGCTTCGGCGGAACCTACCGTCTTCCGCGGGCAGTGGGGCTTGTACAGGCACTTGGCATGATCCTGAGCGGCAAGTCCGTGGACGGACCGAAGGCCGCGCGCATGGGGCTTGCCCACGCCTGTTATCCCGCCGCGTTTCTGGATGACAAGGCGCGCGCTTTTGCGCAGAAGATTGCCTCAGGCGGATCGGCCGGCCCCGTCAGGCGCCGAAGGCGCGGCGCCCTGGGCCGGTTCCTTGCGGAAGGGAACCAGTTCGGCAGGGCCCTGGTTTTTCGAGCGGCTCGTGCGGAGGTCAACGCAAAAGGAGGCAGGCATTATCCCGCGCTGCAGGAGGTTCTCAGTCTCCTGCCAAAGACGGCGCGCGCATCCAGAGACAGGGCTCTCGAGCTGGAGCGTCGGGCTCTTGGCAGGACGGCGCCCACCCGGGTGTGTCGAAACCTCATAGGCTTGTACTTCGCGCGGGAGGCCGCGCGCCACGCTCCAACTCCTGCGGGGCAGGCTCAGGGGAAAGTCTCCCGCGCGGCGGTGCTCGGCGCGGGAGTGATGGGCGGAAAGATCGCCTGGCTTTTCGCGCATCGCGACATTCCCGCCGTGATGAAGGACGTGAGCTGGGATGCGGTGCAGAAAGGCTTCCGATCAGCATATGAGACTTTCCAGGAGCTTGCGCGCCGGGGCCGATTGGACAGCCGCCGTATAAGCCTCCGCATGCACAAGCTTTCCGGAGCCGTGGAGTATGCATCCCTGGGGAAGCCGGACGTGGTCATCGAGGCGGTTGTAGAGAACCTCTCCGTCAAGAAGAAGGTGCTGGCCGAGGTCGAAGGGGAGGTGGCGGCTGACACGCTCCTTGCATCGAACACTTCCTCACTTTCCATTTCCGAAATGGCCGGCGCCCTGGGTAAGCCTGAGCGATTCGTGGGCATGCACTTCTTCAATCCGCCGTCCATCATGCCGCTCGTGGAGATCATACCAGGACCCGCGACAAGCGCGGAAACCGTGGCCCGGGCGTGCTCGCTGGCGCTGGATCTGGGCAAAACCCCTATCGTGGTCAAGGATTGCCCCGGGTTCCTCGTCAACCGGCTCCTCATGCCGTATCTGAACGAGTGCGTGAGCCTCGTGGAGGAGGGTGCGGACTTCAGGATGGTCGACAAGGTTCTGGAGGATTTCGGAATGCCCATGGGCCCCTTTGCCCTGCTTGACGAGATCGGGATCGACGTAGCGTCGCACGTGGCGCGAATCCTTGCCGTTGCGTTCGCCGAACGCATGGCCCCGGGCGCTCTGCTGGGCACTGTGAGCCAGGCCGGGCTTTTGGGGAAGAAATCCGGGGCGGGGTTCTATCTCTACCAGCGCGGGAAGCATGCAAGGACTCAGCGCCGCGCCAACCCCCAGATCTGGCATCTGCTCAGCCGTTCTCCCGGCGCGACGCCGGCAACGCGCGCGGAGATTGTCCACCGGCCCTTGCTGGCCATGCTGAACGAAGCCGCCCGAGCGCTGGAGGAGGGAGTCGTATCTTCCGCGCGGGGCCTGGATCTGGCCCTCGTCCTCGGGACCGGCTTTCCGCCGTTTCGCGGGGGTCTGCTCCACTGGGCGGAAGATGAGCTGGGGATCGGGACGGCGCGTGAAATGCTCGAGCTTTATGCCCGAAACGGTTGGCAAGCGATTTGCCCCGGCTCCTCTCATCAGCCGCCTTGCCGCTGAGAGCAAGGGATTCTCCCAAGGGGTGGCGGCGTAAAGCGGTCAGGGTGCAAGCTATTGCTGCGGCGTAAGGCGACGCACGAGCGCCTCATGGTCGTCACGCCATGGACGGCCTGCGTTGCGCTGCGCGGCCCGCGCCTCCTCAATGAGCCACTCCAGAGAATGCAGGTCCTCGGGAGGGAAGTTGCCAGCGGGGTACCGAGCTTTCAGAAGCCAGACCGTCGCGAGCAGCCAGTACGCGGACAGGCTCAGCTCGGTCATTTGCCGCAAGTACAGCTCGTGCTCGATGATCTTCGCGCCGAATCGACGCATTCCCGCCGTCATGAGCTTCCGGAAACCTTTCTCGCCGGCCTCGGCGCGCGCAATGGCCGAGCGGAACTGGGGTGTTCGCTCGCGCAACACGCCGCGAAGCCGCGGCCTTGATAGACGGCGCAGCAAGAGAAGCTTGCCCACGGCGCCTTGGCCCTTGAGAGATTTGGCCGCGGCGCGAAGCGCGGTGAGCGCGGGGTAGATGGAATGGATTTCCGTGGTGCCCTCGAAGATGGTTGTCACGCGGAAGTCCCGCAGCCGTTTCTCGTACGGCTGGGTGGAGAGATAACCCGAGCCGCCGGCCACCTGCTGGGCGTCGTACAACGTGTCCCAGCATCTCGTCGTTCCATAGAGCTTGCAGTGCGAGCTTTCGATTGCAACGCCAGCCAGCGGATCCGCCTCCAGCATGGCCGCAGTGAGATATGTCATTCCCGCTGCGGCAAGCCCGTGGACCCGCGCGTTTGCCAGCTTTTCCCTGATCAGGTCGAACTGCCCGATAGGGACGCCGAACTGCTTCCGGCTTGCCGCGCGCCTCCTCATGTCCTCCAGGGACTTGGCCATGCTCCCCGCCGAGCCCGCGCCGAGCCCGAGCCTTCCGTAGTTGAGAATGGTCATGGCGATCTTGAACCCGTCCCCCGGCTCCCCGATAAGGTTTTCCCGGGGAACGGTCACCCCCCGAAGCATGACGGTTGCCGTGGAGCTGGCGGCAAGACCCATCTTGGGCATGTCGGCCCCCACGGAGACGCCGCTCCAGTTCCTTTCTACAATGAAAGCGCCCATGGTGCCCGGCTTTTGGGGGTCCATCTGCGCGAACACCGTGAAAGCCCCGGCATAGTTCGCATTCGTGATGAACGTCTTGGTCCCATCAACAAGATAGCTCACGCCGTCATCAGCGAGCTGCGCCTTGGTCCTGATGTGCTGCGCATCGGAGCCTGTCTCGGGCTCGGTAAGCGCGTAGGCGAAGATCAGCTCTCCCGTTGCCGCGCGGGGGAGATAGCGCCGCTTCTGGTCCTCGGTCCCGAAGAGAAGGATGCCCTTGATGCCGATGGAGGTGTGCGCCAGCGGGATGAGCGCGGTGGAGAGGTCCACGCCGGAAAGCTCCTCGATTGCCAGAAGGTACTCGGTCAGGGTGAAGCCCATTCCGCCGTACTGCGTCGGCACCATGAGCCCGAAGACGCCGCTTGCCTTCATCCGCTCGAGGAGCTCAGGGGGGATGGTGTGCCGGGCTTCGATGTCTGCCGGCTCGAACCCGGAAAGCGCCTGGTGGAAACGGGAGATGAAGTCCTGCACTTTTTTCTGGTCCACGGGCGGCGGCGCTGGAAGGGTCCGCGTCGTTCCGCCGGCCTTCTCATAGAGGTCTTCGAGGAACCCGTTGTTCGTCTCCGTCTTCATGAGCTAAAGGTAAGGGGGACCCGTCTAAAGGGGAAGCGCCGCAATCAGGCGGACTCTCCACACGTCATTCAATGCATGCGTGCAAAAAGAAGCTCAAGACAGCTTGACATGCGCAGAGCATGTTTGCATGTTTATGGCATGTCAAGGATGATCCAGATCCGCAACGTGCCTGATGACTTGCACCGCAAGCTCAAGGCGCGCGCGGCCATGGCAGGCATGTCGCTCTCGGACTACCTCTTGAGCCAGATCCGGGAGGCCGCGGCACAGCCCACGCTGGAGGAATGGCGCGCCCGGCTCGCTCGTCTCCCTCCGGTCAACCCGGGAATTTCACCCGCGGAAGTGCTGCGGGAAGAGCGGGACAGTCGGTGATCGTGGTTGATGCTTCGGCCATCGTGGAAATTCTCCTTCGCTCCCCGAACGCCTCGGCCCTGGAGAAGAGGCTGTTCGCTCCGGGGGAAACCCTTCATGCGCCACACCTGATCGATGTTGAGGTGGCGCAGGTTCTTCGTCGTTACGCCGTAACCGGCAGAGTTGACACGGAGCGTTGCCGTGCCTCCATGGCGGTCTTTGCTGATATTCTTCTGACTCGCCACCCTCACAAGCATCTCCTCCCCCGGATCTGGGACCTGAGGAACTCCGTGAGCGCATATGACGCCGCTTATGTTGCCCTGGCTGAGGCGCTCGACGCGCCCCTGGTTACGCGTGATCAACGGTTGGCGCGCTCCACGGGACACAGCGCGCGTATTCAGCTTTTCTGAAGTGTCCGACTTCCGCGCGGAGGGAGGTTACTTCTTTTGCGCCCCGTTGGCCAGCTTCACCGCAATGCAGTCGTAGAACAGCCTGTCCGGTTGGAAGGCGGATACGGAACGGGTAAGGATGCGGTAGCCGGAGCGGTCAAAGGGAGCGCGGGAGGCGAGGTGCCCCGCAATGTCTCCGGCGCCCTCTATCACGGGAATGATTTCCTTGTCCTGGGAGAGCACGAGAGGTCGGGCGCCCGGCACTATGACAACCGAAAGGGGGATAAGGCTCAGCGCGGAAAGGGATTCCGCCGGCAGGGTCTCCGCGTACGCGGAGACCGCGTGCTTGGCCTCCAGCTGGATCATGCGGGCCTTCACGTCCGGCAGCGCGCTCTCCACCGCCGCAGTGAGAAGGTCGATCAGCCGTGACCTGACCTCGCCCAGCTCTTTTGCGTTGGACAGCTCCCCCAGGGCAGGGTTGTTCTTGATGGCTTTTGCCAGGCCGGATATCTCCTTGAGATACGTATTCTTCTGGGAGTCCGGGATGTAGTGCATGATGGCAATGTGCACCTGCTTGCCGTCTGAGCCTCCATAGTCGATCCCGGTGGGGCTCCATCCAATGGCGCAGAAAAGCTCCCCTTCTCCCGCCACGCGCCCATGCGGACAGGCCCATCCGTGCCCGATTGACGTATTGGCCTGCTTCTCCCGGGCCAGCACCATGCCGGCAAAGTCCAGGCCGCTTCTTACGTCGGGGATTGCCTCGATGAGCGTGGCCAGGAGCTGGAGGCTCTTGTCCTTGTCCGTTTCCGGCAGCTCGATCAATCTTCCTTCCTGCAGCGCATCCAGGAGACTTTTCATCAGTCGACTCCGAACTTGTGGAAGAACCAGGTCTTCACGAAGTGGGTTAGGGCGCAGTACATCACGAGGAACCCGGCAATCCAGGCCCAGTAGATTCCCGGCAGCGGGACAAGACCCAGGGCGCCGGCCACGGGGGAATAGGGAAGGTAGGCGCCGATTCCCATCACGAGGAACGTGAAAAAGAACATCACGGGGCTCGCGCGGCTCTGGATGAACGGTATCTTGCGCGTCCTGATCACGTGCACGATGAGTGTCTGCGTGAGGATGGACTCCACGAACCAGCCCGTGTGGAAAAGCGCCTCCAGGTGGGATTTCACCGCCTCACTGGTACCGGATGCCGTCCAGGCGATTGCACCGAAGAAGAAGAGCATCAGCAGGAACGTAGCGTAGTCGAAGATGGAGCTCATAGGGCCAATGAACATCATGAAACGCCTGATGTTCCCGATGTTCCACTTGCGCGGGGACTTCGTGAACTCAGGGTCCACCGTGTCCGACGGGATGCCGATCTGCGAGATGTCGTACAGCATGTTGTTCAAAAGCACCTGGATGGGCAGCATGGGAAGGAAGGGGAGAAAGAAGCTGCCTCCCACCACGCTGAACATGTTGCCGAAGTTGGAGCTGGCGCCCATGCGGATGTACTTGATGATGTTCCCGAACACCTTCCTGCCCTCAATGATCCCGTTGTCCAGGACCATGAGGCTCTTTTCCAGGAGGACGATGTCCGCCGCTTCCTTTGCCACGTCCACTGCCGTGTCCACGGAGATCCCGACGTCAGCCCTCTTGAGGGCGGGGGCATCATTGATCCCGTCCCCCAGGAACCCCACCACGTGCCCCTTGCTCTGCAAGGCCTGGATGATCTGCTCCTTCTGCGTAGGGGAAAGACGCGCGAATACGGTTGTTGCTTCCGCCAGCTCCGCGATCTTCTCGGAGGACAGGCCCTGGAGCTGCGCGCCCGTGACCAGGCTCTGCGCGTCGATCCCAACGTCCTTGCAGACTTTGCGCGTCACGAGGTCATTGTCCCCCGTGAGAATCTTCACGGACACCCCGGCGTCCCTGAGCGCCTTGATGGCCTTCGGAGTGGATTCCTTGGGAGGATCAAAGAAGGCAATGTACCCCAGGAGGATCATGTCCGCCTCATCCGCGGCGGCGAACGTCTCCTTCTCCCTGCCGAACTCCCGGTAGGCAATTGCCAGCACGCGGTAGCCGTCCGCGCTGAGGGCCTCGTAGTCCTCCAGCACGTCCTGCTTGATCATGTCGATCAGGGGGTTCACGTCCTCATCCACCTGGTAGCTGGTGCAGACCTTGAACACGTCCTCCACCGCGCCCTTGCAGATCAGCACGTGGTCCCCTTCGTACTCCACCACCACGGACATGCGCTTTCGGGTGAAGTCGAAAGGGATCTCATCCACCTTGCGGCAGCGGGATTCCACCTCGAACTCCGTGTGGGAGAGCACCGAGCGGTCCAGGAGGTTCCGCAGTCCCGTCTGGTAGTAGCTGTTCATCCAGGCGTAGCGCAGCACCTCGTCACTGGACCTGCCAATCACGTCTACGTGCTTTTCCAGCACGACACGGTCCTGCGTGAGGGTCCCCGTCTTGTCCGTGCAGAGAACGTCAATGGCGCCGAAGTTCTGGATTGAGTTCAACCGCTTGACGATTGCCTTCTTGCGCGACATGGCAAGCGCGCCCTTGGCAAGGTTCACCGTTACGATCATGGGGAGCATTTCCGGGGTGAGCCCCACGGCAACGGACAGCCCAAACAGGAGGGCGTCCATCCAGTTGTGCTTGGTCAGCCCTATAATAAGGAAGACGATCAGGACCATGATGACCATGAACCTGATCATCAGCCACGTGAATCCCGATATTCCCTTGTCAAAGCTCGTCAGGGCCCGCTGACCTGCAAGCTTGCGGGTGATGGCGCCGAAGTAGGTCCGGGCGCCCGTATTCACCACGACGCCGCGCGCCGTGCCGGAAAGCACATTGCTTCCCTGGAAGCAGGCGTTGGGCAGCTCCAGGGCGGAGCGGCCGTTGCCGGCAACGGGGGCCGCGCTCTTTTCCACGGGCATGGATTCCCCGGTGAGCGCGCTCTGGCTGACGAAGAAGTCCTTTGTGGAGATGAGGCGTATGTCAGCGGGGACCAGCGAACCGGCGTCAAGGACTACGACATCACCGGGGACTATTTCTGCAAGCGGGATCTCCGCTTCCTTCCCCTCACGGACGACGTTTGCCGTGGTCCGGACCATAGCCTGCAGGTGTTCGACGGCCTTGCCGGACCTTTCCTCCTGGACCGCGGAAAGGCCCACGCTCAGGAGGACCATCCCTCCCACGACCAGGGTGGAGCGAAGGTCCCCCATCAGGAATGAAACCCCGGCTATGATGAGGAGCTGGATCACCAGCGGGTTGGCAAAACGGCGGACCGTCCGGCTGAAGGCGCCGCCTTTTTTCAGGCTGACCTCATTACGGCCGGCCGTCCTGAGCTTTTCTTCAGCCTCTTCCGACGTCAGTCCTTTGTCACGGCCCCCCAGGCGGGCGAGGCATTCCTCCGTAGTGAGGGAGCACGCCTCGATGAGCGTCCTCTCCTGCTCCGCGCTGACCACGGAAGCGGATGGATTTCTCATGAGCTAATCTCTATCCCTCTCGGCGTGATGAGTCAAGCAAGAGCAGCGATTTCTTTCCGGTCGCGGGCTTTTCTCAGCGTCGCCCGCGCCTGCTTTTTGCGCTATACTCGGGCCAAGGAGGGGGGAATGTACACGGCGACGATGCTCTACCGCTTCAAGGAAGAATCCTTCGATGAGGCGTGCGAGATCTGGAAGAGCGAGGTCATGGAGCACGCTCGAAGCCAGCCCGGGTTCGTCCGGATGCAGTTCCTTGTTGCCCGGCCGAACGCGATGGCCATGGGCACCTGGGTGGACAACGCGCATGCCCGACAATTCATGGAGACCGGGGTGTTCAAGCGTCTCCTCGCGCGGCTGTCCTCCCTGGTGGTTGCCAGTCCCGAACAGACGATCTGGGACCTGAAGTACTTCGAGCAGAAATAGAACGCCCATGACTCAGCTTCCTGACGTTCTCAACGCGGCCGCGGCGGCGGACCGCCTGGCCGCCCTGCGCGGAATCGTTGCCGGGGCGGGCGCAGCCGCGGCCGCCGCCGCGGGCGCACCGGGCAGCGACTGCCCGCTCCGCCGAGGTGAACAACCACGTCCACACCTTCTATTCCTTCAGCCCGTACTCGCCCACGGCCGCGGCTGAGCGGGCCCATGCCGCCGGCCTCCTGGCGGTTGGAGTCATGGATCATGACTCCCTCGCCGGGGCCGCTGAAATGCGGGAAGCAGGGCGGATCCTCGGAATTGCCACCACGTGCGGGTTCGAGCTGCGGGTCAACGCAACGGGGACCCGGCTGGAAGGCCGCAAGCTCAACAACCCGGATTCGCCAAACGTGCTGTACATGACGGTGCACGGCATCCCCGCGCGAAGCGACGCAGCGGTGAGACGGTTCTTGAAACCCATCCAGGCCGCCCGCGAGGCCCGCGACAAGCTCATGGTGGAGAGGCTCGGCAGCGTCCTCCCCACGTACGGGATTGATCCCCTTGACTGGCGAGCCGACGTCTGGGGAGCTTCCCGCGCCGCCGAAGGCGGCTCCATCACGGAGAGGCACGTGCTCTATGCCGTGGCGCGAAAGGTTGTGGACGGCGTTGGTAAAGGAAGACCGCTGGTCTCTTTCCTGCAAGATTCGCTGGGGCTCGAGCTCACGCCCCGCATGCAAGCCTGGCTCGGCGATGAGACAAACCCAGCTCTCCTGTACGACTTGCTGGGCCTCTTGAAAAGCTCGTTTCTGTCCAAAGTCTTCATTCAGCCGAACGAGGCGGAATGCATACCCGTTCGGGACGCCGTGCAGTTTGCGGAGCAGATCAGTGGGATTCCCTGTTACGCCTACCTCGGGGACGTGACGGACTCCCCAACGGGAGACAAGAAGGCGGAGAAGTTCGAGGACAGTTTCCTCGACGAGCTGATGGTGGAGTGCAAGCGCCTCGGCTTCCGCGCCGTCACGTATATGCCTCCCCGCAACACGCTCCAGCAGCTTCTGCGGGTGCAGAAACTGTGCGCGCGGCACGGCTTCATGGAGATCAGCGGTGTTGACATCAACAGCCCCCGGCAGTCCTTCAACTGCCCCGAGCTGACCCGCCCCGAGTTCTCCCACCTCCTGGATGCCACATGGGCCCTCATTGCCCATGAAAAGCTCGCGGACACCGACGAGCATCGGAGCCTCTTCCACCCGGGGAACGACCTCGCCGGCCTCACTCTTGCGGAGCGCATCCGGGAATACGCGAAGATCGGCAAGACGATGGACCCCTCCCGGGCATAACAAAAAGTTATGCCTCATTGACTCGTCGTCTATGGAAGGCGGCAGCCCCATGCAGTAACATCTCCTTAACAAACCGCGCGGCGCGGGTGAGAAAGGGCGCGGGACAGGGGCCTGGAGGGCGGTGGCCCGTCCGGTTCGGAGAGAAACTCCGACCGGATATCGCGCTTCGCGCGATGCTGGCTATGACAGGGAGCGAGGAAGAGTGCAGGCAAAAGTTCTCATTGTCGAAGACGTCCGGGAAATGGCCGAGCTGGTGCGTCTCTACGTGCAAAAGGAAGGCATGAACGCAGAGATATTCGAGACCGGGGAGGCGGCGCTGGAAGCATTCGAAAAGGAGAAGTTCGACCTCGTGGTGCTGGACATCAACCTGCCCGGGATCGACGGGTTCGAGTTTCTCCAGAGACTTCGAAAGTCGAGCGCCGTGCCCGTGGTGATCGTCTCAGCGCGCGACACGGATGAGGACATGATCCTGGGACTTGGGATCGGCGCGGATGAGTTCGTCACCAAGCCCTTTTCCCCGAAGGTGCTGACCGCCCGCATCCGGGCCGTCCTCCGCCGGGCCACGGACCTCAAGGCGGGAGCCAACAGCGTGAAGTTCGGCGAATATCTCCTGGACTTGGACGGGTACCTCCTGAAAAAGGGCGCGCAGAAGATCCCCTGTCCACGAAGGAGTTCGAGGTGCTTGCGCTCCTTGCCACTCACCCCGGAAAGGCCATGAGCCCGGAAAGCATCTATTCGCAGGTGTGGAGCAACCAGTACGGGGACATCACGGCGGTGGCCGTCTACGTCCAGAGGCTGCGCAAGAAGATAGAGACCGACCCGTCGGTCCCGGAGTTCATCGAAACGGTGCACGGCATGGGATACCGGTTCAACAGGGAGACCATTCACGTATGAAGCTGCGGACGCAGTTCGTCCTCCTGGTGGCGGGAATCATCGTCGTGCCCGTCCTTGTCGGCGCCCTGGTGGTCATGTTCCAGTACCTTGCCGCTCGGGGGAGGGAGCCGACCCCCAACTACGCAACGGTCATTGACTGGCTTCACCGACAGATGCCGCGCGCCATCCGCCGCCACAACTTCGGGGAGCTGGCGGAGCACAGGCCGGCCGGCCTGGATTTCCTGATCCTGGATGACAAGAACAAGATCACGTTCTCCACCATCTCGGAGCTGCCCGCCGGCGTGTCGGCGGAACAGAGCGGCCTTTTCGACTACATGCGGCACAACGTGGACAACTACCACTTCGTCTTCGACACGCCGCGGGAAACGGGCCAGGCGGAGACCCTCGTCATCCTCAAGCTGCCTCGGCTCAAGCCGGAGTTCGCCTTCATCCGGAACCAGCTCCTCCTCATGATCACGTACAGCATGGTGACGCTCCTCGTTTTTTCCTCCCTCATGAGCGTGCTGATTATCCGGTCCCTCAACGGCTCCATCTTGAAGCTCGAGGGGGCAACGCGGCGGATAGCGGAGGGAGACCTGGACTTCGAGCTGCCCGCCCGGGGAAACGACCAGATCTCGTCCCTGACCCGCAGCTTCGACAGCATGCGCAGGGCGCTCAAGGAGGAATACGCGCGCAGGTCCCGGTTCATCATGGGCGTGTCACATGACCTGCGCACGCCCTTGACGCTGATCCAGGGCTACGTGGAGGCCATCTCGGACGGTTTTGCCTCGGAGCCGGACAGCCAGAGGAAGTACCTGTCCATCATCCTGGACAAGACCCACGCCCTGGAAGCCATGATCGCCGAGCTGATCGAGTTCGTGAAAATGGAAACCGGGGAATGGCGCATGACCCATCGCGACGTGAACATGAAGAGCTTCCTCGTGGAGAACGCGAAGCGGTTCGCCGAGGATGCCCAGATCCTGAAAAGGGAGTTCTCGTGGAGCCTGGACGTGGCGGAGACAGCCTGCGTGCGCATGGACGCGGGACTGTTCTCCCGGGCCCTGGAGAACCTCGTGGGCAACGCCATCCGTTACACGGAGGAGGGCGGGAAGATCAGCATGACGGCGCGGGGAATGGCGGGTCCGCCCGGGGAGGTCGTGATTTCCATCATGGACACCGGGATCGGGATTCCAAAGGAAGAGATCGGGAAAATATTCGATCCCTTCTACCGGGGGACGAACTCCCGGCGGGAGCAGGGCTTTGGTCTTGGCCTTACAACGGTGCGCTCAATCATCGAGAGCCACGGCTGGAATATCTCCGTGCGCTCGGCGGTCGGTGAGGGCACGACGTTCACCATCCGGATGCCCGTCTGCGAAAAGGTCCCGTCATGACTCCTCATGCGCTTTCTGAGCTGATCCACGAAAGATGCCAGTTCACCTACGCGCGCTCGGGAGGGCCCGGCGGGCAGAACGTCAACAAGGTTGCCACCAAGGTCGTGGCCCGCCTCCCGCTCTCCTCCCTTTCCTTCCTGACCCCGGAAGGAAGAGGGATGATTGAAATGCGCCTGGCCAACCGAATCAACGTGGAGGGGGAGATCGTCGTCTCCGTTCAGGACACCCGGCAGCAAGTGCGGAACCGTGAGATAGCTGTGGACCGCATGTCGGAGCTCATTTCCATGGCGCTGCGCAGACCCAACAAGCGGGTGAAGACACGGCTCAACCGCGCTTCCCGGGAAGCCCGCCTGCGAGGCAAGAAGCTGCGCTCTTCCATCAAGCAGGGCCGCCGCCTTTTCCAGGACGACTGAACCGCGGCACCGAGGCTTTTCTTGCGCCTCAACGCTCCCGCGGGTAGAATGCCGCCCATGGAAGTCCTGCTTTCGGAATATGGCGCCCTCTCGCGAGAACCATCACCTGTCAACCGCATGATGTCGTCCTTTGCTTCGGAGTTTCGGGAAGGGATCGACATCAACCTCGGGGTCGGGTACGTGAATGAGAACACCATTCCACGCACGCTCATCCGCAAGGCGCTCACGGAGGTCCTGGCCCACCCCCGCACGTACCGTTCCTCCCTGAACTATGGCGGTCCCCAGGGCTCGGCGCGCCTGATCGAGTCCATCAGGGAGTATTACCTGTCACGCGGGATTGGCGGTCTCACCCGTGACGTCCTTTCCCGCAAACAGATCATCATTGGCCCTGACGGGGCAACGAGCATCCTGGAGGGGATTGCCCGCGTGCTGCGGCCCGGCATCGTCATCACGACTGATCCGATGTACTACATCTACACGGATTTCCTGGAGCGCTCGGGCTTCACCGTGGTCACCGTCCCGGAACGCGCTGACGGCCTGCATGCGGATGATGTGGCGGCGCGCCTGGACGCCTTGGGGAACGCGGTCTCCGATGTGAGCTTCCTGTACGTGGTGACCGTGAACAATCCCAGCGCCACCATCATCGCCAACACGGAGCGCAGCGGCCTGGTCCGCCTGGCCGCCGGCCTTTCCCGGAGGCTGAACCGGCAGGTCCCGCTCGTCCTAGACAAGGCGTATGAGGACCTGATCCATGATCCGTCCGTGGAGAAGCCGCTTTCGGGCTTGCGGGATGACGAGATGGGCATCGTGCTAGAGATCGGGACCGTTTCGAAGATCATCGCTCCGGGGCTCAGGATCGGCTACATGATCGCGGAGGATGGCCCCTTTCTCCAGGCCATGATCCAGCACACGAGTGACGTTGGTTTCAGCGCGCCCCTGATAAACCAGGAGATAGCGAGCTGGCTCCTGGACAACGCCATTGACCGCCAGTTGGAACGGGTGAACTACGGCTACCGGCAGAAGGCGCTGGCGGTGAAGGGGTGGCTCGACTCCGCGCTGGGAGACGTCATGGAGGAATGCCGGGGAGGCCAGGCGAGCTTCTATTACTATTTCACGCTTCGGGACGTCTGCACGGCGGAGGGTTCTCCGTTCTTCAGATGCCTCAGCCGCACCACTGGCGTGGAGAGTGTGGACGGCCCCACGGAGGGTAAGCTCCCGCGCGTGGCCTACATCCCCGGGGAGTTCTGCGTGCACCCCAAGGGAACCATGGTCCAGGCCGGCCGGCGGCAGCTTCGATTCTCCTATGGTTATGAGGAGACGCGCCGCCTGGAGGAAGCCATTGGCTACATTGCAGAGGCCGTTGCCTACGCGCGCGCCGTTTCTGCTCCAGGCTCTCTGGACAGGAAAGTGGCTGCCGGGTAGGCTCTCTCCCATGCCCGCCGCTCGCATGTCAGTCGAAGAGTTCCTCAAGGCCCGGAAAATGCACACGGCAGGAATCGATGCGCTCCGCTGCTGCGACGACTTCCTGGCCGAGATGACTCGGGGCCTGAACGGGGAGCCGTCTTCCCTCGTCATGATCCCCACGTACATGGAGACAGCGCGGGAGCTGCCCCGCGGCCGCACGGTGATTGCCCTGGATGCGGGCGGCACGAACTTGCGCGTGGCTGCGGTGACATTCGACGCGGACGGGAAGGCGTTGGTGGAAGATCTGACTCGGCACCGGATGCCCGGCACCGAAGGTGAGATCGGGAAGGATGAGTTCTTTCGCGCGCTTGCCGCCTACGTGAGGCCGCTTGCCGGCAGGTCGGAAACCATTGGCTTCTGTTTCTCCTATCCCGCGGAGATCCTTCCCGACAAGGACGGGAAGCTCATCCATTTCACCAAGGAAGTCAAGGCGAGGGGCGTGGACGGGCAGGTCCTGGGGAAGAACCTCACCAGGGCGCTGGAAAGCGCGGGCGTGAAGCGGCCGCCCAGGGTCGTGCTCCTCAATGACACCGTGGCAACGCTCCTTGCCGGCAGAAATGCCGCCCCCGGCCGGAGATTTGATGACTTTGTCGGCATTGTCTGCGGCACCGGTATCAACGCCTCCTACGTCGAAAAGAACCCGCTCATCAGAAAGCTCTCCGGGCTTGACCCTTCCGGATCCCAGGTCATCAATACGGAGTCCGGCTCTTTCGCCCTTTCACCCGCCGGCACCGTGGATGATGCATTCGACGCTACCACGGCAACGCCGACTAGATACCGGCACGAAAAGATGATCTCAGGGGCGTATCTGGGGCCTTTGGGGCTCTTTGCCGCCCGTGAAGCCGCCGCGGCGGGCTGTTTTTCCGCCGAAGCTGCCCGGGGCGTGGCGGGCCTTCAGGAGCTTTCGACGCGGGAGCTGAATGACTTTCTCCTGCACCCTGAAGCCGCGGACAATCCGCTTGGCTCGCTGTGCCTCCGCCTGCCGAAAGCGGACCGCCAGGGCTTGCTCAGCCTTCTGGATGCGGTTGTCGAACGGGCCGCGCTTCTCGTGGCTGTCACCATTTCGGCCGTGGTGCTGAAGACAGGCAAGGGCAGGGAGCCGGCCGTTCCGGTGTGCGTCACCGTGGACGGGACCACCTATTGGGAGCTTGCATCGTTTCACAAGCGTGTACAGTCGCACGTCGGAAGGATCTTGACGGGCGAACATGAGCGCGCGTGGGAAATCACCTCCGTCAGCGACGCCCCTCTCCTGGGCGCGGCCATAGCCGCATTGACCAACTGAAGCATCGGCCATATCCTCTGCGCATGCAGACGCTCACTGATGACATGATCTCGCGCGGCTACGAAGCCGCAAAAAAGACATACGCGCTGTGGGGGATCAATACCGACCAGGCCCTTGCCAACCTGGCGGATATACCGCTCTCCCTCCATTGCTGGCAGGGAGACGACGTGGGAGGTTTCGAGGGGGGCGGTCTGTACGGGGGCGGAATCCAGGCCACCGGAAATTACCCCGGCAAGGCCCGCACCCCCGCTGAGCTTCGCGCTGACTATGAGCTGGCCTTTTCCCTCATCCCCGGCAAACACCGCGCCAACCTTCATGCCACGTATGGAGACTACGGCGGCAGGAAGGTGGATCGGGACGCCCTGAGCCCGGATCTTTTCAGCGCATGGATCGCCTGGGCGAAGAAGCTCGGGATCGGCCTGGACCTCAATGAGACGTATTTCAGCCACCCTCTGGCGGAGACTGGCTTCACGCTTTCCTCCCGGGACAAGAAGGTGAGGGACTTCTGGGTGAACCACTCCCTGCGCACGCGAGAGATCGGTGAGGTCATGGGCCGGGAGCTGGGCAGTCCCTGCATTGTGGACCTGTGGATCCAGGACGGCTACAAGGACGTTCCCGCGGACCGCCACGCCCCGCGCGCGCTTCTCCAGGAATCCCTGGACCGGATCTTCCAGAAGAAGCATGACCCGAGGTTCATGAAGGACTCCCTCGAGGGCAAGCTTTTCGGCATAGGCTCGGAAAGCTACGTGGTGGGCTCCCATGAGTTCTACCTGGGCTACGCCGTAAAGAACAACGTCATGCTCACGGTGGACATGGGGCACTACCACCCCACGGAGTCCGTGGCGGACAAGATCACCGCCATGCTGCTGTTCGTTCCCGAGCTCCTCCTCCACCTGAGCCGTGGCGTCCGCTGGGACAGTGATCACGTGGTCATCCTCGGGGACGACGTGAAGGCCGCCGCTCTCGAGGTGGCGCGGGCAGACGCCTGGGACCGCGTCCACGTGGCCCTCGACTATTTCGATGCGAGCATCAACCGCGTGGCGGCATGGGTGATCGGCGCCCGCGCTACCATGAAGGCCATCCTCTTTGCGCTTCTGGAACCTTCGGACAGCTTGAGGAAAGAAGAGGCGGCCGGAAACCTTACCGCGCGCCTTGCGCTGATGGAGGAGATCAAGGACCTTCCCTACGGCGCGGTCTGGGACCAGTTTTGCCTCATGCAGAAAGTGCCCGCGGGAGCCGGCTGGCTGGAAAAAGTCGAGGAATACGAAAAGACCGTCCTCTCCAAACGTCGATAGGAGCGCCTGCATGGACCTGAAAGAGCTCATCGAGATATCCCGCTTCTACGGGAAGGGAAACGATTTCACGATTGCCGGCGGCGGCAACACCTCGGTCAAGGACGAAGAACGCTTCGCCATCAAGGCAAGCGGCGTGGGGCTTCGGGACATCACGGAAGCCGGCTTCGTCGAGCTGTCCCGGCCGTCCGTGCGGAAGATCCTTTCGCGCACGTACGCCGAGGAGCCTTTTCAGCGGGAAGAGCAGATCAAGAATGACCTGCTGTCGAGCCGGACGGACCCTGAGAAGGGCGGACGTCCGTCCGTGGAAAGCTCCCTTCATGAGATGCTCGACTGGAAATACGTCGTTCACACGCATCCCTTCGAGAGTCAACGCGCTCATGTGCGCCCGGGACGCTGAGAACGTGATGCAAGAGCTGTTCGGGGACGCCGCGCTCCTTGTCCCGTACACTGATCCTGGATATCGCCTTGCAAAGCTGATGTGGGACGAGCTCTCCCGCCACAAGAAAAGCCACGGCGCGCATCCGCATGTCGTGCTGATGAGAAACCACGGGCTCGTGGTTGCAGCCAACACTACCGCTGAGATACGTTCCCTCACGGAGGATGTCTTCTCCAAGATTCGCGGGAGAGTTCCGAAAACCTCTTGCGGGGGAGCCCCTCCCCGTCGCGGACGCGGTGGCCCGTGTAGTCCCCGCGCTTCGCATGCTGCTTTCCGAAGGGGAGACGCAAAGGTGGCCGGTGTCCGAAACTCCACCGTTGTCCAGCATTTTCTGCGTCCGGAAAACCGGGAGAAGATTTCCCTCCCTTTCATGCCGGACGACATCGTGTACTGCAAATCCGCGCCGTTGTTTCTCGACTTCAAGAAGGACCCCGAGGAAGCGCTGGCCGCTTTCCCGTCCGGACTTGCGGAATACAAGAAGCGCTGGGGCTACCCGCCGAAGATGCTCATGATCAGCGCCGTGGGGCTCGTGGCCGTGGAGGACAGCGCGCGCTCCGTGGAGATCTGCCTGGACGTGTTCGAGGACCTCATGAAAGTGAGCTGGCTTTCGGAAAACTTCGGAGGCCCGAAGTTCCTCACGCCGAGGGACATCCAGTTCATCGACACGTGGGAGGTGGAGAACTATCGCCGCAAGGTTGCAAAGAGCGCCTCCACCCGGCGGCGGGTGGACGGGCGCGTGGCCCTGGTTACCGGCGCAGCCCAGGGGTTCGGCAAGGGGATTGCTGACGGGCTCTTTCGGGAAGGGGCCAATGTCCTCATTGCGGACCTGAACGAGCAGGCTGGCCGCGCGCTTGCTGTCGAGCTGAATGCCGCGGCGGTTGCCGGAGGCGCGGCGAACCGGGCGGCTTTTTCCCGGGCGGACGTCACGGATCCGGCGTCCCTTTCGGCCCTTGCTCGGGAGTGCGTGTGCGCCTTTGGCGGGCTGGATCTCCTGGTAAGCAATGCCGGCGTGCTCAAGGCCGGCTCCCTGGAGGAGATGACCCCGGAAGCCTTTGATTTCGTCACACGGGTGAACTACACGGGGTATTTCCTCTGCGTGAAGCATCTGTCTCCCATCATGAAGCTCCAGCATCAACATGCACCGGGCCGGTTCATGGACGTCATCGAGATCAACTCCAAGTCCGGCCTGGAGGGAAGCAACAAGAACTTCGCCTACGCGGGGAGCAAGTTCGGCGGGATCGGCCTCACCCAGTCGTTTGCTCTCGAGCTGGTGGAGCACTCCATCAAGGTGAACGCCATCTGCCCGGGGAACTTCTTCGAGGGACCTCTCTGGTCGGATCCGAAGACGGGGCTGTTCGTTCAATACCTGAAGACGGGGAAGGTCCCCGGGGCAAAGACGGTGGAGGACGTGCGCGCGTCCTACGAATCCCGCGTGCCCATGCGCCGGGGATGCAGGGTGGAGGACGTCCTGCGGGCCATCCTCTACCTCGTGGAACAGGAATACGAGACAGGGCAGGCCCTGCCCGTGACCGGCGGGCAGGTCATGCTGGCGTAAGCCCCCAGGCCGCGCACGAGCGGGCCGGCGCTCGGCGCCCCAGCCCGCCGCTGCGGTCGAGGCGGGCTCGTGCGCGGGGCGGCTCCGCCCTTCTACAAAAGGATCTCCGCCAGTTTCTGGAAGCTCGTCTCCCACCCAATGCAGGTGTTGAGGCACGCCTCACGGGAAGCGAACCCCGTGTGTCGCAGTGTCACCCGCGTTCCCCCCGTCCAGCCTCTCCAGGAGGTAAGTGACCGTGGTGGGCTCACCGCCTGGCGCCCCGGCAGCGCGCCAGGAGTGCACGAGCTTTCGGGGCGGATTGACCTCCAGGAACTCACCCTCCAGCGCGTAGGGCTTGCCGTTGCCCACCCCGGTGGCGCGCCAGACGCCGCCTTCCCGGACGTCACCGGTCCATTCCCTCGTGTCGAAGACGCCAGCCCTCACCCACCACTCGGTGATTTCTCCTGAGGTCAGGGCCAGGAACACGCGCTCTGGAGGAGCCGGCACTTCCACTGTGGCAAGGATGTGGCCCTCGGCAAGGTCCGCTACCGCGCGCGCTCTGCTGCCAAAGAGAGGCTTGTTCTGCTGACCCTGGTCTTCTTCAGACATACCGTGGCTCCCTTCCCGCAACCCCGCGGGCCGGTCTACGAGTTGACCGACACTGCCACGGGCTCGCGATTCGTCACACGTTCCGCCCGTCCCGCCGCGGCAAGAGCGGCGGCGGCGCCGAGCACGGAGAAAAGGCGAGCGCGAGCGAAGGCCGAAAGCCCGCGTCGAAGCTCATGGCGGCCCCCAGGTGGCCGTGTGCCGCGAAGACCGCGGTTGCCATGGCCACCCCAAAAGCGCTGCCGAAGCGCTGCAGCGTGCTGTTGACGCCCGCGGCCTTGCCCATGTCAGTCGGGAGGACCGAGCTGAGCGCGGCAGTCGGTGCGGTTGGCAGCACCATGGAAACTCCAATCCCCGCTAGTAATAATGGAAGCACGAGGTGCGTGTAGGCAACTCCTTGTGTGGCCGGGAGCGCCGGCCGGATCGGACCGGCCTGACCGGCCCCTTTACATAAGCGCCATTTTTCTGTATGTTTCCGAGTCAAGCACTCAAACAGAGCAATGTGAGGGAATTATGGCACGCAGGTGTGACATATGCGGCAAGGGGACGGTAACGGGCAACAAGGTGAGCCACGCCAAGAACAGGACGCGCCGCACGTGGAAGCCCAATCTTCATAAAGTCCAGACCATGGTCGGACTGACCAAGACCACTCTCAAGGTGTGCACCCGCTGCCTGCGCGGCGGCAAGATCGTGAAAGTGGTCTAGTACTCCCGAGCGGCGGTTATTACTATTTGAGGTGGTCCCGCCAGGACCAGCGGGGCGAATAGCCGAGCACCGAGCGGGCCTTTTTGATCGACAAAAGCGTTTCAAACTCCCCCACATCCCCCCGAAGAGAGACTGAAGGGTAGACCTCCGCCATCAGCGCCTTGCTCGGCCGATTCATGACCGTGTCAGCCGCGGCAATGATGAACGCCTCCGCGCCTCGGGCGGGTTTCTCCAGGGCCAGCCTGCAGCTTTGCGCAACGTCGCGCGCATCCACGTATCCCCAGAGGTTCCACTTCCGAAGCTTTGTGTCCTTCCAGTAGGGGAATGCCTGGTAGTCTCCCGGCTCTATGATGTTTGAGAACCGAAGCCCGACGAACGGGATGCCCGTCCATCGGTTGTACTGCCGCGCCATTTCCTCCCCGAGCACTTTGGAGAGCGCATAGCTGGATTCCGGGTACAAGGGGTGGCTCTCATCGATCGGCGCAAACGCAGGCTTTTCACGATCAAAGGGCAGGCCGAGGGTCGTCTCGCTGGAAGCCCAGACTACCCTCTCCAACCGCAGCGCTGTGGCGGCGGCAAAAACGTTGAACGTCGACTCCGCGTTGGTGCGGAACGTCGCCTCTTCCGTCATCAGACCGGGGGCCGGGATGGCCGCCATGTGGACCACGGCGTTGAAGCCTTGAAGGCTCTCGAAAACCTCACCCGACTTGCACAGGTCCGCCTTGAGGAACGGGCACAGGCGTTCCGCGGGCGGCGCAAGGTCCACGTTCAGCACCTCATAGCCATGCTCGAGCAGATCCCGAACGATTGCGCGCCCGGCTTTCCCGCTTCCCCCGGTCACGACGACGCGTTTTGCCGCCATCCCTCTTACTGCGCCTTTTTGAAGTTGTCCTCGATGTTGCCCCAGGACACGACGTTCCAGAAAGCGGTGATGTACTCGGGCCGCCTGTTCTGGTACTTCAGGTAGTACGCGTGCTCCCAGACGTCGAGGCCGAAGATCGGCTTCAGCCCCTGAGAAACCGGGTTGTCCTGGTTCGGAGTGGTGGTGACCGAAAGGTCGCCGGAAGGATCAACCACGAGCCACGCCCAACCGCTTCCGAAAAGGTTCGAGGCTGCGGTAGTGAACTGCTCCTTGAACACGTCGAAGCTTCCGAACTTTTTGTCGATGGCTTTTGCCAGGTCTCCCGAGGGTTTCCCGCCCGCGTGGGGAGCAAGCATCTTCCAGAACAACGTGTGATTGTAGTGCCCGCCGCCATGGTTGCGGACGGCTCCCTGAACCTCCTTGGGGATTTTGTCCAGTGACTGCAATATCTCTTCGATGGGCTTGTTCTGGAAGGCAGGGGCTTTCTCCAGAGCGGCATTCAGGCGCGTGACGTACGTTCCATGGTGCTTGTCGTGGTGGATTTCCATGGTCTTGGCGTCTATGTGCGGCTCAAGGGCGCTGAAAGGATACGGAAGATCCGGAAGTGTGAACGGCATTTTCTACCTCCTATGGGTTCACAAGACGATTATATATTAGTGTTTTACTCAGGTATAGGCAAAGGCGAGGATGGGCCGTTCGCTGCAGCGACCTTTGCGAATCTACGAACAAGGGGCAGGCGATGTCGTGACGTGGCCGCGTGTCCGGAATGCACAGGCCACCCCTTGCGGGAGATATCGTTTGAAAACGATCCTAAGCAGCCACGAGGAGCGAAGGCTTGGAGATCAGCTCCATGAATCGAGCCAGGAACTTGCAGGCGTAGACGCCATCGATGAGCCGATGGTCCACCACGAGGGACAGGGGAAGCACGGACGCGGCGGAAACCGCCCCATCCTTTACCACTGCCATCTCGTGGATTCGTCCCACGCCGAGGATTCCCACCTGCGGAGGCAGGATCATGGGGTTTCCGAATACACCGGAGAAGGAGCCGAAGTTGGAGATCGTGAAAGTGCCTCCCCGGATCTCTTCCAGGGCGAGTTGCCGGGATTTTGCCCGGGCGGTGAGCCGCGTCAGCTCCGCCTGGATCTCGTCAACGCTGAGCGCGTCCGAGCTCCGTATGACGGGCACCACGAGGCCCTCATCCGTGTCCACCGCGACGCCGATGTTCGGGGTCTCCCCCGTCTCGTACTCCCGCTTTTCGGGGAAGTAGATGGAGTTGAGGAGCGGGAACTTGCGCAGCGCCTCTGCCGCGGCTTTGATGAAGAATGCAAGGAGGCCGAGCTTCTCTCGGAGGCCCTCGTTCATCGCCTTGCGCAGCTTCAGAAGCTCATCCACCACGGTCCAGTCGTGGACCGCGGCCGCGGGGATTGCCTGGCTTTTCTCCATGGCTACAGCGATGGCGGTCCTGAGCGTGGACAGTTTCAGCCGAGGCTGCCCGATCGCCGGCTGAGAGGTCTCTTGAGCCGCTTCGGAAGCTGCGCCGCCTCTCGGCTGTTCCTGGACGTCCTTCTTCAGAATCCTGCCTCCCGGGCCGGTTCCCGGATGGAGGAGAGGTCTATGCCGGCGGTTGAAGCGATTCTTCGGGCAAGGGGGGTGGCGCGCACCGCTGGGGTGGCGCGCACGGCCGCGGTGGCGTGAGCCTCCGCGCCGTTGCCGCTGAACAGGGACGCCGCAAGTGCAGGTGAAGCAGGTGGGACCAGTCCCTCGGTGCTGGGCGGGAGAAGCCCGCCAATCGTGGAATCAAGCTTGCCCACGACGGAGGCCGAGTGGTCCGTCTGGGCTTCCGCCACTGCCGCTTCCGCCACTGCCGTGCGAATCAGGGCTACGATCTCACCGACGTGAACGACCGTGCCGGGGCTGACGGGAAGCTCCACGATCTCCCCGTCGAACGGGGACGGGATCTCGGTGACGACCTTGTCGGTCTCCACCACGGCAAGGGCGTCCCCCTGCCGGACGTGCTGGCCGCAGGCAACCCGTACCTCCACAACCCTGCCCTCGGTAAGACCTTCTCCGATGTCGGGGAACCGAAACTCGTGCACCGCTGGATCATGGCTCATAGCTGAGCACCTTCCTGGCTTCCGCGATCACCTGTTGCGCGGAGATAAGGTAGTGCCTTTCCCCCCGAGGGAGCGGCACAATGACGTCAGGGCCGGTCAGTCGTGACGGCGGCGCTTCCAGCGCGTCGAATGCCTTGTCCAGCACCGTGGCAATCAGCTCCGAGGCCACACCGAAGCTCTGAGGGCCTTCATGGACAACGAGAAGCCGCCCGGTCTTTCTGACGGAGTCGACCACGGTCTTTGCGTCGAAGGGATAGATGGTCCGGAGGTCGATCAGCTCGACGGAACGGCCCTCCGCGGCCAGGGCCGCGCGCGCCTGGCGCGCCTCCATCATCTGCGCCCCGTAGGACACGAGGGTCAGCTCCGTCCCGGGCTCCTCGATCTTCGCCTTGCCGATGGGGATGGCGTACGCCTGCTCGGGCACCTGCTGGCGCACGGCGCGGTAGGCGCGCGCGGGCTCCAGGAAGATCACGGGGTCCGGGTCCCTGATGGCGGAGATCAAAAGGCCCTTGGCGTCGTGCGGCGTGGAAGGCACCACGACCTTGAGCCCGGGGGTGTGGCCGAACAGCGCTTCCATGCTCTCCGAGTGGTGCTCGGGCGCGCGGATGCCTCCGCCGTACGGGGTGCGGATCACCATACGGCGCGCTCAGTGAGCCGCGCGTCCTGTTCCTGATCCGGGCGGCGTGATTGACGATCTGGTTGAAGGCTGAAAGCATGAAGCCCGAGAACTGGATCTCCACCACCGGGCGCAGCCCTGCCACCGCCATGCCAATAGCCGCTCCGACGATCCCGGATTCCATGAGCGGTGTGTCGAAGCACCGCGACTCTCCGAAGTCCTTCTGGAGTCCCGCGGTTGCCCGAAAGACTCCACCCTCGACACCGACGTCCTGGCCAAAGACCACTACGGACGTGTCCGATGCCATCTCGGCGCGAAGTCCGTCGGTAACAGCCTCCAGGAGGGTAAGGACTCTCACCCTTTCCTCCGGTCCATCTGCTCCTGGAGGATGGGGGGGACCTCATGGTAGAGGTAGCGGTACGTATCCTCCAGCGTGGGATCCGTCGAGTGCTCGACCTCCTCGAAGCTTTCGCGCGCCCACGTGACCGACTCCTCTCGGATGGCGCGCATGTCCTCCGAGGTGAGTATCTCCCGCTCCAGAAGGAAGCGCTCGAGGCGCGTCACGGGGTCGCGCTGCCGCCATCGCTTCACGTCTTCGTCCGCGCGATACCGCGTGGGATCATCCGAGGTGGTATGAGCCCCCAATCGATAGGTGAGCCCCTCGATGAGAGTCGGACCCTCTCCGCGACGGGCGCGTTCGGCGGCGGCTTTCACCGTTGCGTACACCGCAAAGATGTCGTTGCCGTCGATTCGCACCCCTTCGAAACCGTATGCAAATGCCTTCTCCGCCGCTGTGGGGGACGCGCTCTGCTTCTCCCAGGGAAGAGAGATTGCCCAGTGATTGTTCTGCACGTAGAAGATGACCCCGGCTTTCCACACGCCGGCAAGGTTGCACGCCTCGTGAAAATCCCCCTCGGAGGTTGCCCCTTCACCCATGAATGTCGTCACCACGCGGTCCGTGCCCTTGTATCTCTCCGCCCACGCAATCCCCACCGCATGCACCATCTGGCTCCCGACGGGAATGGCCACCGGCATCATGTGGAACTTCTCCGGGTCAAGCCTGCTCCCTTCCTCGTTGCCGTACCAGTACAGGTAGTATTGCGCGAGGGTGAAGCCGCGCATGAGCATGCCGCCCAGCTCGCGAAAGGCGGGAACGAACCAGTCATCCGGCCGCAGCCCCATGAGGGCGCCCACGGAGTTGGCTTCCTGGCCCTCGTTCAGCGCGTAGGTGGGCATCCTGCCCTGCCGGTTGAGGCTCAATGCCCACTCATCCGCTGCCCGGGCCAGGATCATGGCTCGGTACGCGGTTAAAGCCTGCTCGTCACTAAGGAGCGGGAAGCCTTCCGGAGGCGCGTGGAGCGTTCCAGACTCGTCGAGCAGGCAAAGCATTTTGCCCTGGCGAGGATCAAAGCATTCAAACATGGACATAAGATAGGGAAATCCGGTCCGTGGGGCGAGGAAAACTACCGTCGCGCAGCCCGGGGGCCCTCAGGCTGCCGATGCTTTTGGCAACGAGAGCAAGAATGCGTGCCAGGCAAGCGTGGCGCACTTCACGCGAACGGGAAACTGCGCGACTCCCTTGAACGCCACCAGGTCACCCATGTTTTCCAGCGCTTCAACCGGATCATCGCCGCGGAGGGACCTGATGAAGCTGTTCGCCATGGCGCGCGCCTCTTCCACCGTCAGGCCTTTGAGCTTCTCGGTCATGAGTGACGCGGACGCCGTGCTGATGGCGCATCCCCGCCCGTCGAACCTGACGCCGCTGAGCCTTCCGGAATCGTCCACAATGACCTCCAGCTTGATCGAGTCTCCACAAGAAGGGTTCTCATGGACCATGGATTCCGGGACGTTGTCCAGCTTTGCCTTGTTTCGCGGCGAACGGTAGTGATCGAGGACGATCTCCTGGTACAGGTCATCGAAGGGGTTCATGCATAGAACTCCGCGGCGGCCAGGAGCGCGTCATGGAGACGGTCGATCTCGGAGAACGTGTTGTAGAAGGAGAAGCTCGCGCGGGCCGTGCCGGGGATGTCAAGCAGCCGCATGAGCGGCTGAGCGCAGTGGTGGCCTGCCCTCACCGCAATCCCCTCCTTGTCCAGGTATTGCGCCACGTCGTGAGCGTGGATGGAGCCGAGGTTGAAGGATATGACGGCGCCTCGATGCGCCGCCGAACCGTAGATGGTGAGCTCGGGAACTTCCTGCAGCCGTTCCAAGGCATATCGCGTGAGCTCCGCTTCCCATGCCTCGATGGCCGGGAACTCCAACGCGTGGAGGTAGTCGATTGCCGCGCCCAGGCCAATGGCTCCCTCAACGTTCGGCGTTCCCGCCTCGAACTTGTACGGCAGCTCGTTCCACGTGGACTTTTCCTTGTGCACGGAGCTGATCATTTCACCGCCGCCCATCCACGGAGGCATCTGTTCCAGGAGGTGTTCCTTTCCGTACAGGACGCCGATGCCCATGGGCGCGCACATCTTATGGCCGGAAAACGCCAGGAAGTCGCAGTCGATGTCCGCAACGTCCACGCGGAAGTGCGGTACGGACTGCGCGCCGTCCACCAGCACCAGCGCCCCCCGCGCGTGAGCCATTTCCGTGATGGCTTTCACGTCGTTCACGGTGCCCAGGACGTTGGAGACGTGGGTGACGGCCACCATGCGGACCCTGTCCGTCCACAGTTTCTCCGCCCCCTCCAGGTCCAGCGTGCCCTGCGGGGTGAGGGGAATGAACGCAAGCGTGCAGCCCTTGCGCGCACAGACGAGCTGCCATGGCACGAGATTGGAGTGGTGCTCCATGTCGCTGAGAAGGATCACGTCCCCTTTCTTCAGGAACGCATCCCCCCAGGAGCTGGCCACGAGGTTGATTGCCTCCGTGGTCCCGCGCGTGAAAATGATCTCGCGCTTCGAGCGCGCGTTCACCAGGCGCTGGACCTTCGCGCGGTCGTGCTCGAAAGCCGCGGTGGCTTCCTCTCCGAGCGCGTGAAGGGCGCGGTGGACGTTTGCGTTTCCCCGTTCGTAGTACACGCGGATTGCATCCAGGACGGCGCGCGGCTTCTGGGAAGTTGCCGCGTTGTCCAGGTAGGCGAGCACCTTCCCATGCACGGTGCGGTCAAGGATGGGAAAATCTTCACGCACGTCTTCCACCGTGCGTCCGCCCATGGCGGCTACTTTTGCGACTGCCATGCTATCCAGATCCCCCCGTTTTCAACCTTGACCGGCCACGAGCGCACCGGCTGCGTAGCGGGAAGGCCCGTCACGGCCCCCGTGGCAAGGGCGAAACGCGACCCGTGCTTGGGGCAGTACACCTCTCTCTCCCACACCTCTCCCTCGGACAGGCGGGAGTACTCGTGGGAGCAGACGTCATCCAGCGCGAAAACCCCTTCCTCCGATCGGAAGAGCGCGATGGCCTTCCCCTCCACGGTCACGCAGATGCTGGTGACCAGCTCCTCTTCAGAGGCGACCCTGACCCACGTTTCCACCGACGCGCTCATGCTGCCGCGGCGCTCACGCCGCGCTGGCCAGGCGCTCGCGGATCTGCTCCAGGGCTCCCTCGCGATACGCCTCCGGCGCGTGGTCCAGGAGGTCCTCGAAGTAGCCCATCACGAGCATCTCGCGCGACTCGACGCGGGACAGCCCCCTGCTCTCAAGATAGAAAAGCTCCTCTTCGCTCAGGCGGCCCGTGGTGGAGCCGTGGCTGCAGCGCACGTCGTTGTTCCCGATCCGCAGGGTCGGGATGGAGTCCGACCGCGCGGCGTCCCCGAGGATCAGGTTGCGGTTGGTGAGGTACGCGTCCGTTCCCGATGCGCCGGGATCCACCTCGATCAAGCCCTGGAACACCGAGCGGCCTCCGCTTGCCACCGCGCCCTTGTAGTAGGCCCGGCTCGTGGCGGAAGGGGAGTGATGGCGCTGGACGGTGCGGATGTCCATGTGCTGGCCGTCGCGGCAGAAGTACACGCCGTTCAGGAACGCCTCGCTTCCCTTGCCGGCAAGCCCGCAGTCAATGCGCGTCTTCACGAGCTTGCCCCCCAGCGCCGCGTCGTAGTGGCGAAGCGAGCTGTCCCGCCCGCCGCGCGTGCGCGCCTGGCGGAAGTACAGGGACTGCGGCCCCAGGTACTGGCCCTCGAAGTACTGGAGCGCGGAGGCGTCGGAGAGCATGAGGTCCAGCCCGGCGTTGCAGAGGATGCGCTCCCCGGCCCCGCCACGCTCTCCCGTGATCCTGTGGATGACCGAGGCGCGCGCCCCTTCACCCAGGACCACCACGACGTGGGGAGCGCTCAGGACCCCGTCCCCTCTTTCCGTGAAATCGATGAGGAAAGGCTCGGGTATCTCCAGGCCGGCCGGGACCATGAGAAACGCGCCATGGCTCCAGGAGGCGTAGTGCCACATCGTGAACCGGTTGTCCGAAGCGTCCACCCCTTCATCGAAAATGTCGCTGAGCGGTTTCTCGAACTCCTCCAGGGCATCCGCCAGGGACAACAGCCGAACGCCGCGGTCTTTCCACGCGGGTGAGATTCCAGCCTCTACGGGCCGGCCCGCGTCGAAGCGCAGCGTCCCCGCCACGCCATCGGCGTTGGCGATTACCGGCTTTACGCCGTTTGCGCGAGGGGCGGGCGCAAAGGACAGGGCGTTGATCCCGCTCACATCCGTGCGGCGCCACTCCTCATCCGAGGTGGTGGGCCAGCTCATTCCGTCAAACCGCTCCTGCGCCTTTGCCCGCAGCTCCTGCATCCAGACGGGTTCTTTTCTGTCCGCCATCAGCCTACCGTCCCCGCCATCTCCAGCTCTATCAAGCGGTTGAGCTCCACGGCGTACTCCATGGGAAGCTGCTTGACCAGCGGGTCCAGGAACCCGTTGACGATCATCGTGGAAGCCTCTGCCTCGCTCATGCCCCGGCTCTGGAGGTAGAACAGCTGCTCTTCGCTGATCTTGCTGACCCTCGCCTCGTGCTCGATGGACACGTCGTCCGAGTTGATCTCCATGTAGGGATAGGTGTTGCTGCGGGACCTCTCATCGAGGATGAGGGCGTCGCAGACCACGCGGGAGCGCACGTCATGAAGGCCTTCGTTCACCTTGAGGAGGCCGCGGTAGCTTGCCACGCCGCCTCCCTTGCTGATGGACTTTGCCGTGATGATGGAGGAGGTGTGGCTGGCCGCGTGGACGGCCTTGCCGCCGGTGTCCTGCTCCTGGCCCTTTCCGGCAAACGCGATGGAGAGGACCTCCCCGTGGGCGCCTTCGCCCATGAGGTAGATGGAGGGATACTTCATGGTCCTTTTTGACCCGATGTTGCCGTCCACCCATTCCACCGTGGCGTCCTTGTACGCCATGGCCCGTTTGGTGACCAGGTTGTACACGTCGGCGGACCAGTTCTGGATGGTGGTGTAGCGGACGCGGGACCCCGGCAGCGCAATGATCTCCACCACCGCGCTATGGAGGGACTCCGTTGCATAGATGGGGGCGGTGCAGCCCTCGATGTAGTGCACGAAGCTTCCTTCATCCGCGATGATGAGCGTCCGCTCGAACTGGCCGAAGCTCTTTGCATTAATCCGGAAGTACGCCTGGAGCGGCACGTCCACCTTCACGCCCTTGGGCACGTACACGAAGCTCCCGCCTGACCACACGGCGCTGTTGAGCGCCGCGAACTTGTTGTCGAGGTACGGGATGACCGTGCCGAAATACTGCTTCACGAGGTCGGGATGGTCCCGCACCGCGCTCTCAGGGTCCGTGAAGATGACGCCCTTCTTCGAGAGGTCCTCCTTGATGCTGTGGTACACCATCTCGGAGTCGTACTGCGCTCCCACTCCCGCCAGGAACTTCCTCTCCGCCTCGGGGATCCCGATGCGCTCGAATGTCTCCTTGATGTACGCGGGAACGTCATCCCAGCTCTTCTTCTGGTCATCCGTGGGCTTGGCGTAGTAGTACAGCTCGTCGAAGTTGATGTCGGAGAGGTCCGCGCCCCAGTTGGGCATGGACTTTTTCTGGAAAGCCCGCAGGGAGCGCAGGCGGAACTGCCTCATCCACTCCGGCTCTCCCTTGTGGCTGGAGATCGCGTTGACGACCTCCTCGTCCAGGCCCTTGCGGGTCTTGAAGACGGATTCGTCAGGGAAAGAAAAACCGTGCTGGTACTCGCCTATTTCAACCGTTGACGGCGCTTGCGACTTCATGAACGTCCTCCTCTATGCCGTACTGTGCGCGCACCCAGTCGTATCCCCTGCTCTCCAGGGTCTCCACCAGTTCTTTTCCACCCGATGTGGCAATCCTGCCCTTGTACATGATGTGCACGTAGTCGGGCACGATTTGGGTGAGTATCCGCTGGTAATGCGTGATGATGAGAGCGCCGAAGCCCTCGCCGCGAAGCTTGTTCACGCCCCGCGCGACCACCTTCAGCGCGTCGATGTCCAGGCCGGAGTCCGTCTCGTCCATGACGGCGAAAGAAGGCTCGAGCATGAGCATCTGGAGGACTTCCATGCGTTTCTTTTCTCCGCCGGAGAAGCCCTGGTTCAGGTAGCGGTTGATGAAGGCCTGGTCGATCTCCATGAAGTCCATGGCCTGCCGCAGGCGCTTGATGAACCCGGTCACGTCCATTCCCTTGCCGTCCGTGCGCGGCCCCGCTCCGCGCAACTCCGAGGCGCGCTTCAGGAACTTGCCCACTGTCACACCGGGGATTTCCACGGGGTACTGGAAGGCAAGAAACACGCCGAGACGGGCCCGCTCGTCAGGCTTCAGGGCCAGGAAGTCCTCTCCGTCCAGGAGCACGCTGCCCCCTGTCACCGTGTACGCGGGGTGGCCCATGAGCACGTTTGCAAGCGTGCTTTTTCCCGACCCGTTGGGGCCCATGAGCGCGTGAACCTCCCCCACGCGAAGGGTCAGGTCAATCCCCTGGAGAATGGGCTTCCCCGCAATTGATGCCTGGAGATTCTTTACCTGTATCAGTTTTGCCATCTGGTTCCTTTCATTTCCTTGGCTGTTGGCGCCCTTGGGCGTCCGCGGCCTTCGGCCGCGCTAGATCGGGTATCCAAGAGCGAGACGGGCCTCTTCGCTCATGCGCTCGGGGCCCCACATCGGCGACCATACGATAGTAGCTTTCACTTCGAGGCCGAACGCGTCCCTGAGCGTTTCAATGATGTCATTGCGGATCAATTCTTCTGCCGGGCAGCCAGGGTAGGTGAGCGTGAAGTCCACTTCGATTGCATCTTCTTTGACGTCAACCCTGTACACGAGTCCCAGGTCCACGACGTTCATCATGATTTCGGGGTCCTCGACGTTCTTCAGCACCATGAAAACAGCGTCCCGGGATACCATGTTCCCTCCATCCTTCCTGCTAATAAATTGACTTACCTGACTTATTTAGTCAAGTTTAATACGATGAAAGTTCTGCTCATCCTGTGCCATCCGCGGCCCGGGAGCTTCAATCACACGCTCGCCGCCAGCGCTCGGGACACGCTGGTTGCCCTCGGCCATGAGGTCTATTTCCACGACCTCCATGAAGAGGGGTTCGACCCGGTGCTGGACTCCTCCGAGCTCTCCCGGCTGTACAGCCTGGATGACCTCGTGCAGGAGCATTCCCGCCAGCTCTCACAGGCGGAGGGGCTCGTGATTTTCCACCCCGACTGGTGGAGCCAGCCGCCGGCCATGCTCAAAGGTTGGGTGGACAGGGTTTTCCGCCAGGGCGTTGCGTACGAGCTTGAAGGTGAGGACGGTTCAGAGAAGAAGTGGAAGGGGCTCCTTGCCGGCAAGAAGGGCCTTGTTTTCTGCACATCTGACGCTGAGGAAGGGGAGCGGCCCGGTGCCCTGGAGTCCCTGTGGAAAGATGCCGTCCTGGGCAGATGCGGGATGGAGGCCGAGTGTTATGTCGTCAGGGACATGCGCGGACCTGATCCCGTGCGCAGGCGGGACTGGATGAAGTCCGTGACGGAAACGCTGCTGCGGGCTTTCGGTCAACCCGGCAGCAGTCAGTCGATGACCAGCGCTTCCTTGAGGGCTCCCTCGGCAATCGGCCCGGTCTGAACGCTTTCCCTTCCCGTGGGGTGCGAGCGGCCGCGCAGCCACAGCTCGCGCGCAAGCGGGATGAAGAGGTCAGCCTTGACCGCCGTCATTCCCCAGGCAATCCGCTTCGTTCCGTTCGAGCTTGCCTCCACCCCGACGTCGAGAAGAAGGTCGGGTTGCTTCGCCATGCGGCTCATACCCGTTGTACGGCGGAAGAGGTAGCCCGCATTTCGCGAGCTCCAGTAGAGGGAAATCCGCACCCGGGAGCGCACGGCGAGCAGCGTCTCGAGCGCTCGGTGGGGCGCATTTTCCGGGCTCACGACTACCTCCACCGGCGCATCGCTTGCCAGTGCGCCATTCAGCGCCGCGGCCAGGTCCGCATCCACGCGTGAGGCGGCCCTCCGCGTGGTCTCATCGTCATGACAGGCGATCCAGAGGTCGATCGAGCCCTGCCGGTGCTGCCGAAAGGCTTCCGTGAACGCGACGTTGTGGGACGCGGCGATGTCCCCTACGAGGATGCGGATGGGCTTGGTGCCGTTGCCAGTCCGTTGCGGTTGGGCAGCTTCGAGGTCCGCCCATCGCGGATCAAGCCCTTCCAGTCCTTCCGCCACCACGGGTATGCGCTTTCTGGCCGCCGCGTCCAGGAAGGCATCGATCGTCTCACCGGAGAGCCTCCCGGAGATGCGCATGAGAGGCGACTGCGCGCCCGCCAGCAGAGCGTGGGCCGCGGCGCGCGCGGTTTTCAGGTCCACGGGAGCCGGTTCGGGAGAGTTCAGGAAATCGTGCCCGAACTTCCCTTTCTTGCACAGTTTTCCATTATTGGGAGCCGCATAGCGCTCCGTGACACGCGTGAACAGCGTCCCGTGCCAACGATACTCGATTGCGCACCCCACGGAGCACAGCGAGCAGATCCCTTCCTCCGCCCGCTCGGGAAGCGGAACGTTCTTGCGCGCGGGCAGTTTCTCCGTCAGGGCGCCCACGGGGCAGGCGGAGACGCACTGGCCGCAGGAGATGCACGACGTGTCATTGCCGAAGGGCGTCCCGAACGACGGGGCAATGACGGACGCAAACCCTCTGTGGATGTAGCCGAATACGCCGATCCCCTGCACCTCCAGGCAGATTCGCACGCAGCGGCCGCAGAGAATGCACTTGGACGGGTCCCGCGCAATCAACGGGTGGGAATTGTCCACGGGGTGGATGGGAACATCGCCGGTGAAACGCTTTGCGGAAACATCATACTCGGTGGCGTATTGCTTCAGCGCGCAGTCACGCACGTCCTGGCAGCCGCACTCCAGGCATCGGGAGGCCTCCGCGGCGGCCTGCTCCGCGGTGATGGTGGATTCGATTTCGACAAAGCTCTTTTTCCGCTTTTCCGCGCTCATGACGCGCGGCTTTTCCCTTGCCACGCGCGGGGTGTCCTTGAAGTCTGCTGAAACAGGCTCCTTGAAGTCCGCTTTCTTCGAAAGGAACTCCTTGGGCCGGGCATACGTCCGCCCCTCGAAGTACGCAAGAACCGCGCGGGCTGCATGTTTTCCGCCTGCCACGGCGCGAATGGCGATGTCAGTCCCGGTCAGCAAGTCCCCTGCCACAAAGACCCCGGGCGCCGACGTGATGCCCGTCTCCACGTCCGCGGCTACGTTCCCCTTCGCGTCAACGACGCCTTCGAGGCTTGAAAGAAGCTTCGTGTCGGAGAACTGCCCGACCGCGGAAATGATGGTGTCCACGGGGACGCTGTACTCCGATCCCTCCACGGGAACGGGCCGCCGTCTGCCGGAGGCGTCCGGCTCTCCCAGCTCCATCTTCAAGAGTGTGAGAGACTTCAGGCTTCCGCCTTCAGTCTGGATGGAGACAGGGGCCGCCAGGTACTGGATCTGGATCCCTTCCTCGATGGCCTCTTCTATCTCCGCGTCGGAGGCGGGCATTTCGTCCCTGGTGCGCCGGTAGTACATGGTCACTTTCTCGGCGCCGTGGCGCAGCGAGCAGCGCGCCGCGTCCAGGGCGGTGTTGCCTCCGCCCACGATAGCAACCTGCCTGCCCACTTTCACCGGCTTGCCCGCGTTCACGTCCCGGAGGAAGTCGATACCGGAGAGCACCGCGGGGTGGTCTTCCCCGGGAATGCGAAGCGTCCTGCTTTTCCAGGCCCCGATTGCCACCACCACGGCGTCGCTCTCGGCGCGAAGCTTTTCCACCGTCACGTCCTTGCCCAGGCGCACACCCGTCTTCAACGTGGCTCCCAGGCTGAGCATATCCCTGATGGCGCCATCAAGCACTGCCGGCGGCAGACGATAGTCAGGGATGCCGTAGCGAAGCATCCCGCCCGCTTTTTCCATGGCCTCGTAGAGCGTCACATCGACGCCCTTCTCGCTGAGGAACCATGCAGCGCTGAGCCCCGCGGGCCCTCCGCCGATGATGGCCACCTTCTTGCCCATGCGTTTCGGCATGGGCCGCGCCGCAATCCCTCCTGCCTGGGCCTCCAGGTCAGCGACAAAGCGCTTCACGCCGTTGATATTGAGAGGTTCATCCACGAGGTTCCTTCGGCACTTCTGCTCGCAGGGTCGGGGGCAGATTCTGCCGATGACCGCGGGCATTGGATTGTCCTGCCTGATCAGGTCCAGCGCTTCCTGCGGCTTCCCGTTTGCAACGAGGCCCAGGTAGCCCTGGATGTCGATGTTGGAGGGGCAGGTGAGCGAGCAAGGCGCCTTGCAGTCGCCGTAATGGCTGGAGAGGATCAGCTCGAAAGCCATGCGCCGCGCAGCCGTGACCTCGGGTGCCTGCGTGGAAATGACCATGCCGGGAGCGACTCGTGTGCCGCAGCTCGGAACGAATCCTTTCGCCTTTTCCACTTTCACAAGACAGACAAAGCAGGAGGCGTATGGATCAAGCCGCCTGTCGTTGCAGAGTGTGGGGATGCGGACCCCCTGGGACTCCGCAACGTCCAGGATGGTCTGCCCCGGCTGGACCTGGAGCTTCTTGCCGTCGAAAGTGATCTCGATTGTGTCAGTGCCCATCGTCATACCACTCTCGACGCCGTCTTCGGCGCTCCCGTGTGCGCCGTCTGGAGCGCTTCCCGACCTGTTGTGATTTCTATTGCGTCGAACCTGCATGCCTCGTGGCACAGTCCGCACCTGATGCACGCATCCTGGTCGATTGTGTGGGGCTTCTTGCGCTCTCCGCGCGCGGCCTTGGTGGGGCACACGCGAGCGCACAGCATGCACCCGGTGCACGCGTCCGCGTTCACCGTGTAGCGGATGAGCGCCTTGCACTTCTTCGCCTCGCAGCGGTGGTTCCTGATGTGGTCATCGTACTCCGCGCGGAAGTAGCGCAGCGTTGTCAGGACCGGGTTCGGTGACGTATTCCCGAGGCCGCACAGGGACGACATCTTGATCTTCATGGCAAGGTCTTCCAGCTCAGCGATGTCCTTCTCTTCCCCCGTGCCCTCGGTGATCCGCGTGAGGATCTCCAGCATCCGCTTGGTGCCGATCCTGCAGAACGTGCACTTGCCGCAGGATTCGCTCTGGACGAAGCTGAGGAAATAGCGCGCCACGTCCACCATGCAGGTGGATTCATCCATCACTACCATGCCGCCTGATCCCATGATGGCTCCGGAGGCGGAGAGGGAGTCGTAGTCGATCTTGAGGTCAGCCATGCTCTCCGGCACGCACCCGCCGGACGGACCGCCCATCTGGACGGCCTTGAACTTCTTGTCCCCCTGGATGCCTCCGCCGATGTCAAAGATGACTTCCCGAAGGCTGATCCCCATGGGGACTTCCACCATTCCACCGCGCTTGATCTTTCCGGCAAGCGCAAAGACCTTGGTGCCCTTGCTCTTTTCCGTTCCAACCTTCGCGAACTCCGCGCTGCCCATGGTGAGGATGTGCGGGATATTTGCGTACGTCTCCACGTTGTTGATATTCGTCGGGGAGTCCCACAGGCCGCGCACGGCCGGGAAGGGCGGCCTGAGCCTCGGCATGCCGCGCCGTCCTTCGATGGAGCCCATGAGAGCAGTCTCTTCCCCGCACACGAACGCGCCTGCCCCTTCCTTGATGTGCAGGTGGAAGCTGAACGCGCTCCCCAGGATGCGATCTCCCACAAGGTGATGTTCTTCCATCTGGCGGAGAGCTATCTGGAGCCGCTTGATGGCCAGGGGGTATTCGGCGCGCACGTAGATGTACCCTTCCGTGGCGCCGATGGCGTACGCGCAGATCACCATGCCCTCGAGCACGGCGTGGGGGTCCCCTTCCAGGACGGACCTGTTCATGAAGGCTCCGGGGTCACCTTCGTCCGCGTTGCAGACCACGTATTTGCTGCCCGTTGCGGATTTCGAGTCCCTGGCAAAGGTCCACTTCATGCCCGTGGAGAACCCGGCGCCTCCGCGGCCGCGCAGGCCTGATTTCTTCACCTCTTCGATGACGGCTTCCGGGGTCATGGAGGCGAGGACC
Organism: uncultured Spirochaetota bacterium; assembly: GCA_963845535.1. GTDB lineage: Bacteria > Spirochaetota > Spirochaetia > SZUA-6 > Fen-1364 > Fen-1364. Next base: position 273,201 of record CAWJSK010000012.1, on the reverse strand, counting down.
TTGCGAAGCGCGGAGTACCCGTCCCGCGCCGTGTATTGGTCGATGGATTCAGGATTGATGACGCCGCAGTTGGAGAGGATGATCCGCTTCTGCCGGGCAAGGTACGTGTAGTCGTCAGGGATCAGGAGGTCAGCAACAGGGGAGCCTCCCGCAAGGTGGGCCGTAACGATCGAATGGGCCCTGGCTTCATCGACATTTCCGTAGAGATACTTCTTTCCGTCCGCCTGGCGGACTTCCACAAGCGGCTCCGCGTGGCAGGCGCCGACGCAGCCAGTCTCTACGACATCGACGGGAAGACCGCGGTCTGCCACGTCTTTTCTCAGCGTTTCGAACACCACGCGAGCTCCCGAGGCAATCCCGCAGGAGCTCATCCCCACTGCAACTTCAGCGCGCGCGCTCATTTCTTGTCTCCGATTCCCGCAACGATCTTGCCTATTTTGTCGCCGGTAAGCCGGCCGTAGACCTCCCCGTCGATCATCACAACGGGGGCAAGCGAGCAGCAGCCGAGGCATGCCACGCGCTCGATCGTGAACTTGCCGTCCGCAGTGTTGTTCCCGGGCGCCACCCCGAGCTTGCTCTCTATCACCGTGTCCAGGGAGTCCGCGCCCTGTACGTGGCAGGCGGTTCCGTGGCAGACCTTCATGACGTGCTTCCCCATGGGGGTGAACCGGAACTGGGCGTAGAAGGTGGCGACACCATAGATCTCGGAGGCGCTTTTCCCGGTGGTCCGGGCGATCTGGCGCATTGCATCCTCGGGAAGGTATCCGTAGATATCCTGGGTCTTCTGAAGCAGGGGGATGACGTTCCCCTTGATGGCCTTCCATTCTTCCAGGAGGGCTCGAAACGCCTCTTCCATGTAGGCTCCTTCGGCTGTGGGCAGCTACAACGCGAGCACTCTTTGCTTTGGGTCGTTTTGGATGCGAACTGGGCTTGCGGAAACTCTACCATATGAGGCGCTTGTGTGCAACCGGTGGCGTGTGTAGGATTGCCGCCATGGATATCGTCAGCCTCGGTGAGATCATTCTGGACATGTTTGGATCGGAAACCGGGAAGGACTTCTTTACGGTCTCGGCTTTCATTCCGGTGGCCGGCGGGGCCCCCGCAAACGTTGCCGTCGCGGCGGCGCGCCTGGGCGCGAAGTCGGCTTTCATCGGCAAGGCAGGGGAGGATCCCTTCGGGCGCAGGCTGGAGCGGGTGCTCGACAGCTATGGTGTGGATACTCGCGGGCATGCGGTTCGACAAGAAGTATCGTACCACGCTGAACTTCATGACCCTGCCTGATGCGAATCGCACGGAAATGCTTTTCTACCGCAATCCTGGCGCTGACATGCTGCTTGAACCGGCTGAGCTCGATAAAGACCTGCTCGCGGGGACCGCGATATTCCATTTCGGCTCCGTCAGCCTTGCCGCGGAGCCGTGCCGCGCCGCCACGCTGGAAGCCGCGCGCCTGGCGCGCGCCACTGGGGCAACCGTGTCATTCGACGTGAACTACCGGCCGGGGCTCTGGGACGCCGAGCCGCACGCCAAGGTTGAGATTGCCGCCGCCCTTGCGATGGCGGACGTCGTGAAGGTCAACGAGACTGAGCTCCTTCTTCTGTCAGGCACGGAGGAGCCCGAAAAGGGCTGCCGCACAATCGCGGAAAAGGGCCCCGCGCTCTGCGTTGCAACACTGGGCCCGAAGGGCAGCGCGTGGGGAACGCGGGCCGGCGCCGGCACGGCCCCGGGGTTCACCGTGGCGGCGGTGGATGCCACGGGTTGCGGGGACGCTTTCATGGCTGCGCTCCTGGTGCGGGTCCTTCCCCGTCGCGGCGCGCTGGCGCGGATGGATGCGGCCGAGCTTCAGCGGGACATCAGGTGGGCAAACGCCGCAGGCGCGCTCACGGCGCGGAAGAAGGGCGTGATGAACGCGCTTCCGACCTCGACCGAGGTGGATGAGCTGGCCGGGCCGGCGTAACCGCCGTTCGGAGGCTACGCCCTGAGGGTGTGCTTCCAGGGACCTCGCCGTGTCACCGAAAGTGATCCACGGATCACAAGCTCGCGGATGGCCGCTTCCACATCCTCTTTTGCCCAGCCTTCAAGGCTGCCATACCCTTTGACGCAGTCGTGAAAGCGCCGAGTCGGCCGCGGCCCGCGCGCGCCGGCAAGGATTTCCGCCGCCTGCGCCACGGCAAACCTGCGCGGCAGGCGCCGCGCGAAGTCCAGGATCTCCCGCTCGCCTGCCGCCGCGGCCGACTCGGCGCCGGCGCACACGTCGCATCCCGAACACGCAACCGGCTCCGCGCCAATGAGGTCCAGGAGCATCTGGCGCCGGCAGGCGCCATGAGAGGAGCGCGTACGCGAGCATCCGCTGGTAGCTTTGCCGGTCCCGTCCCTCCGGAAGGCCGGACACGAACGCCGTGTCCTCCCGTGACACAAGGAGCACCGCGCGTGATGGTTTCCCGTCCCGTCCAGCCCTCCCCGTTTCCTGGAGATACGCTTCCACCGAGGACGGCGCTCCAACGTGGACAACCGTCCTGATATCAGGCTTGTCGACCCCCATCCCGTAGGCGCACGTTGCGAAAAGGGCCCCGTTCGCGCTCGCCAGGTACCATTCCTCGACGTCCCCGCGCTCTTCCCGCGAAAGCCCTGCGTGGTAGAAGCGTACTTGCTCGTCCCCAAGGCGGCGGCGCACGGTGCGCGCCGCGATCTCCGTCTCGTTTCGCGTGCGGAAGAACGCAAGGACGGGCCGGGGAGCGCCGCGCGCAATCTTCCTCCAGCGCGTGGCTCAGGGACAGGACCGGCGAAACGGCGTAGAAGATGTTCGGCCTGTCTGGCGCGGCAGCCAGGACCCTCACGTCCCCATCGCCGAAGACCAGCTCTTTGATCCGGTCGATCACGGCCTGGGAAGCCGTTGCCGTGAAGGCCGTCCGCACGGGGATCGCGAGCCTGCGCGCCAGGGCGCCGACTTCCCGATACGCGGGACGAAAACTGTCACCCCACTGCGAGACGCAATGCGCCTCGTCGATCACGAGGTGGCGAAACGCGCAGGAGCGAAGCTGCCACAAGTTCGATTCCACCAGGCAGGCTTCCGGGGTGGCGAACACGAGGGGCGCTTTGCCTTCGCGGATCCGCTGAAACAAGTCAGCCTTTTCCTGCCGTGACAACCCACCGCGAAGGACCGCGGCTGCAACGCCTGTTTCCTGGAGCTTGCGAAGCTGGTCAGCCATGAGGGAAAGAAGGGGAACGAGGACGAGCGTCGGTCCGCCCAGAAGCAGGGCGGGGAGCTGGAAGCAGAGGGATTTGCCCGCCCCCGTGGGAAGAACGACGATCTGAGATTTTCCGTCCAACGTGTTCGAGATGACGAAGCGCTGGAGAGGGTAGAGATAGGAGACGCCCATGCGCGCGCGGGCAGTCTCGACAAGGGAGTCAACCGCGCTGGGTCCTTGGGGACTGGCGTTCATCATTTCCCCCCGGCCGTTCCGGCAGTAAGTTATACCGTGGTGTTCCCTGGCAACGAGGGAAAAGGCGTGCGTTTTACCCGCAGGACGTCAAGAAGCTTTGGCGAGCGGCGACGCATGACCATATCCCTCCCTCAAAAAGGCCGTGAGGAACCTCCGGCCGAGCCGCCCTCAGACTGGCAGCTCGTGAAGGGGTTCTTCCGACGCATATATGCGCGGTTTGGCCGTTTCATCATTATTGCGGCCAATGTCGTCCTGGTGGTTGCGGCCATCCTCATCTACGACGCCCTCAAACCGCCTCCTCAGCGGCTTACGCAGAGGGACATAGACGCGGCCGTGGGCCGCACGCTCCAGGCTCTTCCCGTCAAGCCCTCAGACGCATCCATTGCCTACCAGACCATCTACCCTTCCCTGGTCGACATTTTCGTCAACACGGAAGGCAAGGGCGGCCGCGGAGCGCTGGGTACGGGGGTGGTCATCACGGACACGGGAATCATCCTCACGTGCCTCCACGTGGTGAAGGACGCGGTGAGGGTGCGCGTCATCTTCGCGGATGACGGCACCGAGTCGGACGCGCAGGTGGTCATGCGCCAGCCGGAGAATGACCTGGCGGTCCTGCGCGCAAACACCATTCCTGACGACCTCAAGCCCGCCACGCTGGTTGCCTCCTCTTCGCTCAGCCAGGGGGATGAGGTGATTGCCGTGGGCAACCCCTTCGGGCTCCTGAACTCTGCATCCGCCGGAGTGGTTTCCGGCAAGGGACGATCCTTCACCTCCAAGGAAACGGGCGCGACGCTCAAGGACCTCATACAGTTTGACGCCGCGGTGAACCCGGGCAACTCCGGCGGACCGCTGGTCAACCGCAACGGGGAGGTTGTGGGGATTGTCACCGCGCTGCTCAACCCGACAGCCCAGGAGGTCTTCATTGGGATAGGGTTCGCCATCCCCATCGAGACCGCCGCGGGCATGATGGGCGGTCTTCCGTATTGATTGAAAGGAGCTTTCATTCCATGGAACTCAACGAGTCGTACAGATCCGGCCCCCCTTCGGAAACAACGGACGGCAGCTCGGGACAGACCGACGAAGCCCGTCTCATGGAGCAGATCCTCTACGAGGTCAAGAAGGTCATTGTGGGCCAGGACCACCTCCTGGAGCGCGTGCTTGTGGCCGTCCTGTGCCAGGGGCACCTTCTTGTTGAAGGGGTCCCGGGCCTTGCCAAGACACTGACCATCAAGACTCTTGCGCAGACTATCCAGGGAACGTTCAAGCGCGTTCAGTTCACCCCTGACCTTGTCCCGGCTGACCTGGTCGGGACCCGCATCTACAACCAGAAGACGGGGGATTTCTACACCGCGCTTGGGCCCGTGTTCGCCAACCTCCTCCTGGCGGATGAGATCAACCGGGCGCCCGCCAAAGTGCAGAGCGCGCTCCTGGAGGTGATGCAGGAGCGGCAGGTGACCATCGGCGGGGAGACCTACAAGGTGCCCGACCCGTTCCTCGTCATGGCGACGCAGAACCCCATCGAGACGGATGGAACCTACCCCCTGCCCGAGGCGCAGGTGGACAGGTTCATGATGAAGGTGCTCGTCGATTATCCCGAGGAAACCGAGGAGTACGTCATTGTCGAAAGGATGATCGCGGACCTCCCTCCGGTGAACCCGGTCACGACGAGTGATCGACTGATCGAGCTGCGCCGCGCGGCGCAGAAGGTGTTCGTGGATCCGCTCCTGATCCAGCACGCGGTGCGCCTGGCCGCTGCCACGCGGGATCCCGAGAAGTTCGGGGTGTCCGACATCGGCAAGTATATCGTGTACGGGGCAAGCCCGCGCGCGCCCATCAACCTCGTCATCGGCGCCAGGGCGTTGGCTTTCATCCGGGGCAGGTCCTATGCCGTGCCACAGGACCTCGACGACCTCGCGTTCGATGTGATGCGCCATCGCCTCGTGACCTCCTATGAGGCTCTCTCCGACGGCGTGTCCGCGGATGCCATCCTGCAGCGGGTGCTGGAATCCGTTCCGTCGCCCCAGCCCGTGTACGGCAATGCCAGCTCCAGCGTCGGCGCCTGAAAGGGTCCTCCAGAGGCTGGACTGGACGGTGATCCGCCGGCTGGACGGCCTTCTCCAGGGGAGCTACAAGACCGTGTTCCGCGGGTTCGGTCTCGAGCTTGCGGAGCTGCGCGAGTACCAGTGGAACGATGACGTGCGGGCCATCGACTGGTACGTGACGGCGCGGATGCAGACCCCCTACATACGCCTGCGCGTGGAGGATAGGGACCTTACGGCGTGGTTTCTTCTCGACCTCAGCCCATCCATGGACTTCGGGACCGCCCGCACGAGCAAGAGACACCTCCTGGTGGATTGCGTGGGCGTGCTTGCGCGCCTTCTCACGCGCCATGGCAACCGCGTGGGCGCTCTCATCTACAACGGGAACGCGATCCGCGTCATTCCCGCGGAGACGGGGCGGATGCAGGTCCTTCGGTTGATTGCCGACCTGCTCTCGGAGCCGCGCCTGCCGCGCGCTCCCATGACCCGGCTCAGCACGCTCCTGGAAGCCGCCGCGCGCGTGGTTCGGCGGCCGTCGCTCCTGTTCGTCGTTTCCGATTTCATCAGCGCCCCCGGCTGGGAACGCCCGCTTGCCATCCTCACCCAGCGGCACGAGGCGGTGGCCGTGCGCCTTCTCGATCCGCGCGAGCTCTCCCTTCCCGACATCGGGATGGTGATCATGGAGGACGCCGAGTCAGGGCAGCAGTTGTTCCTCAACACGCACGACGCCGCTTTTCGGGCCCGATTCGAGGGGTTCGCTCGGAAGAGGGAGGCGGACCTCGCGGCTTCCCTGGCTCGCTGCGCCACTGACGGGCTCGAGGTGTCCACGGAGGGAGACCTCGTGGCGGAGATCGTCAAGTTTGCCACGCTGCGCAAGAGGCGCAAGCATTTGGCCTCTTCACGGACTGGCGCCGTGGCAGGGGCCGCCGTCACCTCGCCGCTTCCCGCTGCCGGGCCGGCGTCTGCTTCTGGCAGCGTGAAAGAGTCTCTTTCGTTATGAGGGGTTGCTCATGAGCTTCATCTGGGGCGGAATGCTGTGGCTGCTGGCGCTCGTACCGGTCCTGGCGGGCTTGTACGTGCTTGCCCAGCGGCGCAGGCAGAAATACGCCCTGCGGTACGCCAGCCTGACGCTCGTCAAGGACGCCCTGGGCAAGGGGCCAGGGATCCGCCGCCACATTCCCGCGGCGCTGTTCCTGGCCGGCATTGCAGTGATCATCTTTGCCCTGGCGCGTCCGAGCGCAACGGTGGATATTCCCTCGGAGGAGGGCATTGTCATCCTTTCCATGGACGTGTCCGGCAGCATGAGAGCCACCGACATCAAGCCCACCCGAATGGAAGCCGTGAAGGAAGCGGCGAGGATCTTCATCCAGAGAAGGCCGCGCAACGTACGGATCGGGATTGTCGCGTTCAGCGGCACCGCGGAGCTGATCCAGCCCCCCACCACGGACAATGACCAGCTCATGGCAGCGGTCAACCGGATGCATCCCGAGCGCTACACCGCCATTGGCAGCGGGCTGCAGGCGGCGTTGGATACGATCTTCGAGAAGCCGGACCAGAACCAGGCCGCCGCAACTGACACGCCGCCGCCGGACCCGAACAATCCCCTTGCCGCCGCGCCTCCCCCCGACCAGCAGGAGCCTCCCCCGGTGCCGCCGGGGAGCTACAAGAGCGCCGTCATTGTGCTGATGAGCGACGGCCAGAGCAACCAGGGGCCTGACCCGCTGGACGTGGCGGACAAGGCGGCCAACCTCGGCGTGCGCGTGTACACGGTGGGGGTCGGCACCAAGGAAGGGGCGATCATCGGGTTCGAGGGCTTCTCTTTTCGCGTGATCCTCGACGAGGCCACGCTGAAGGCTATTGCGGGCAAAACAGCCGGCACCTACACGAAGGCGAGCAGCGAAGAGGACCTGCACAGGATATACGAAAACCTCAGCACGCGCCTGATGGTGGATCGTGAGAAGACCGAGATAACGGCCCTGTTCGTTGCCGCGGCGGCTGTCCTGCTGCTGGTGGCCGGAGCATTCTCCCTCCTGTGGTTCAACAGGCTGCCCTAGACCTGGATGTCGGAGGGGCGCCGAGCGCATGGATGCGCGGAAGGCGCCCCTGGCGCGCGGAGGCGGGAGCCCAGAAGCCCATTCCCTTGCGTTCTCACTCCGCACCCGGTATCATGCCCGTGTCTGTTTCCTCGGGGGAGGCGCGCATGGAAAAGTACCAGATGTACATCGACGGCAGGTTCGTGGATGCCGGTTCTGGCGAATGCAGGCCGACGCTCAACCCGGCAACTGAGGAGCCCATCGCCCTCGTTCCTGTGGCCGCAAAGGCAGACGCGCGGCGCGCCATCGAAGCTGCCCGCCGGTCATTCGATTCCGGCGTGTGGAGCGGAATGGATGTGCGGGACCGCGCAAAAGTCCTCATGCGCATCGTGGAGAAGCTCAAGGGCCGCCAGGACGAGCTTGCCCGCCTGGAGTCCGCGGACTCCGGCGCAACCATCCGCCAGACCTCGTTCATGGAGATCCCTTTCGGCATCGAGCACTTCCAGACGCTCGTGGAGCTGGGTGAACGCGTGCCAACGTATGAGCCCCTGCCCTGGATCGACGTCCCGGCCGTCTCATGGAACTTCGTCAACCGCGAGCCCATTGGCGTCTGCGCGGGGATCGTCCCGTGGAACCTTCCTTTCATGATTGCGGTCTGGAAAGTCGCCCCCGCGCTCATCATGGGCAACTCGATGGTCCTCAAGCCCGCGAGCGACACTCCCTTGACGGCCCTTGAGCTGGCCAAGGCGGCTGCCGAGTGTGATCTCCCGCCGGGGGTGCTGAACGTCGTAGTCGGCTCGGGCCCCGAAGTGGGGGAGGAGTTGTGCACGAACCCGATGGTGGACAAGGTGGCGTTCACCGGCTCCACGGAGACGGGCCGGCGCGTCATGAAGCTCGCGGCGGACACCATCAAGAAAGTCACCCTGGAGCTGGGTGGAAAAAGCCCCACCATCATCTGTGATGATGCTGATCTGTCCGTTGCGGTGGATGGGGCGTTGTTCGGCACGTTCTTCTTTGCGGGGCAGGCCTGCGAATCCGGCACGCGATGCTTTGTCTCGTCCTCCATCTATGACGAGTTCATGGAGCGCGCCACGGAGAGGGTCGGCCACGTCACCGTCGGTGATCCCGCTGATTTCCAGACCGCCCTGGGGCCTCTCGTCTCCAAGGCGCAGCTCACGCGCGTGCTCGGGTACATCGAGACGGGCCGAAAAGAAGGGGCGCGCCTCGTGTGCGGCGGGCACGCGCCGGCCGACATGAAGAAGGGCTGGTACGTGCAGCCCACCATATTCGAGGGCGTCTCCAACACCTCGACGATTGCGCGGGAAGAAATTTTCGGGCCCGTGCTCACGGTGATCCGCTACGACAATCTGGATGACGCAATCTCGATGGCGAATGACAGCATCTACGGCCTGGGAGGAGCGGTTTTCTCCCGGGACATCCCGAAAGCCATCGCCATTGCCAAGCGCATTAGGACAGGAACGGTATGGATCAACGACTTCCACCTCCTGAACGCCCGCGCGCCCTTCGGCGGGTACAAGCAGTCAGGGGTGGGCCGAGAGATGGGACCGCACGGGCTGCTGGAATACACGCAGGTCAAGCATATCCACGTCGACCTCGCCCTTCCGAGGTCGAAGAAGTTCTGGTACGACTACATCCTCAACGACTAGAGAAAAAAGGGGGCGTCCATGGGCATTCCGTTTTTCACCGAGGAATGGATCTCCGCGTACAAGGCCGCCATCAACGGCAACCCCGCCTACAAGACGGCGGCGGCGGATTGGATCTACGGCGTGGTCGCCTTGGTCTGCAAGGCCCAGCCTCCCGCTTTTCCCGGTGACGTCGGGATCTGGCTCGACCTCGACCGGGGGGTGTGCCGGGAGGCCAAGTCCGTGAGTGTCGCGGAAGCCATGAAGGCCCCGTTCTGCATCACCGGAGACTATGGAAGGTGGAAGCAGGTGCTTCGCAAGGAGCTTGAGCCCATCAAAGGCATGATGCAGGGCAAGCTCAAGCTCAAAGGAGACCTGCCCACAATCGTTCGCGCGGTGCAGGCAGCGCAGGAGCTTGTGAACTCCGCGGCGAAGCTCGACACGAAGTTCCTCGACGAGTAGCAACGCCGTGGATTATCCGTCGGATCTGTCATTCCTGTTCACGAACCCCACGAAGGTGGTCTTTGGCGCCGGCGCCTCTCGAGAGGTGGGTCTGGAGCTTGCAGCCCTTGGCTGCGCGAAGGCGCTCGTAGTCACCGACGGTTTTCTCCACGAGACCGAGCTCGTGGCAAAAGTGGTTGCGTCCCTCGGGCCGGCCTGCGTCGGCGTCTTCTCCGACGTTCCCCCCGACTCCGGAGTGCACACCGTCAACGCGGGTGCCGAGCTTGGCCGCGCGCGGGGGGCGGACTCCATTGTGAGCATTGGCGGCGGCAGCGTGATCGACACCGCCAAGGGAATCGCCATCCTCCTCACCGAAGGCGGTTCGCTCCTGGACCACCAGGGGTTTCAACTGCTCACCCGCCGCCAGACCCCCCACATCTGCATCCCCACCACCGCGGGCACCGGCTCGGAGGTGACCTATTTCGCGGTCATCAAGGACCACGAGAGAAAGCGCAAGTTGAGCTTCGGCGACTATCACATCATTCCGGACGTGGCCATCCTGGACCCGAACCTCACCGTCGGCTTGCCAGCGTTTCTCACCGCGGCCACGGGGCTGGATGCGCTCTCCCACGGCTATGAGGCGCTCACCTCCGCCTTGCGGGAGCCCATCTCTGACGCGCTCGGCCTGCATGCCATCAGGTTGATCCGGAGGCATCTCCCGACTGCGGTGAAGAACGGCTCTGACATCGGCGCCCGCGGGCAGATGCTGATTGCGGCCACCCTGGCGGGAGCCGCGTTCTCGAACTCGCAGGTGGGATTGCTCCACGCCATCGCTCACGTGGTGGGGGCGCGCCACGGCGTTCATCACGGGCTTGCGAACGCCATCGCCATGCCCCACGTGATGAGGTATAACAACGACGTGGTGGCTGACCGTCACAGACTGGTTGCGGAAGCCATGGGTGTGGACGTTCGCGCAATGAGTGACGAGGCCGCGGGCGGGAAAGCAGCCGAGGCGGTGTCAGCCTTCGTGGGGGAGGTGGGCCTTCTCCGCACCTTCCGGGAGGCGGGGGTCCCTGAGGATGATCTTGCCGCCTGCGCGGAGATGACGTTGTCAGACGGCGCAATCGTGCAGAACCCCAAGCCTGTCACCAACGCGGCGGACGTGCTGCGCGTGCTGAAAGCGGCGTGGTCCGGAAAGCCGGCATGACTCCCCGCTGGGAAGCACGGGAGTACGTGCGCCTTGCAGAGGGGGCGGCAGAGGTCGGGCTGGCCGTGATGCTCGCTGACCTCATACGGGCCAACCTCGAGCAGAGCCCCGGCAAATGGGCTGACTTCGCCCGGCTGGATTCCCTTATTTCCCTGGAAGCAGTGGATGCGGAAGTTTCGGTCACCCTTGCCTTCGACCGCGGGGCCCTTACGGTGCATGGAGGCATCCATGGCGCGCCCGACATCAGGGTCCGCGCCTCTGCCGAAGGGCTCCTGGGGCTGGCCGCCGTCAGGATCATGTTCGGTCTCCCTTTCCTTTTCGGGAAAGAGGGCAGTGCGCTTCGAAAGGGGCTGCTCACGGGCCGGGTGAAGATAGGGGGCGCGCTGCGAAGACCAAGCCAGCTGGTTCGCTTTACGCGCCTCATGTCGGTCAACGGGTAAGCGTCGGGACGGTTGCGGCTTTCCACGCGGGGCTGAACTCCAGGCGGAACGTTTCCTGCGCCCCGGAAATGCCCTTCAGCGTCTGAAGCCGCCGGGTGAGCCCTCTCACGCGGCCCCGCATGCGCTCAATGGCTCCTGCGTCGCTCCGCACATCCTTCGAGATGATGATCTCCCCTCCGTCCGCCGTGCCCTGGATGCGCGCGGCCATGTTCACGACCTGCCCGAAATAGTCCAGCCTGTTGTTGAGGTTCACCATGATGGTGCTGCCGGCGTGAACGCCGACTTTGACGATGATCTCGTTCTTGAGGTTCTCCCGCCTGTTGAACTCCTCGAACCCCTCCTGGATTGCCATGGCCGCGGCCACGCCGTCGGCAGGACGGCGAAACGACGCCATCACCGAGTCCCCGATCGTCTTGACGATCACGCCTCCATGGTTCTCCACCGCCTTGAACAGTATGTCGAAGTGGTCCCGCACGAGGGCGTATGCAGAGGAGTCCCCCAGCCGGTCGTAGAGGGCCGTGGATCCCTTGATGTCGGTGAACATGATGCACACCTGGCTGATGCTCAGGCTTTCCCGGATGGACAGCGTCTCGGTCTCGAACATTTCGCGGAAGAGTGGAACGTGCAGGCAATCCATCCCGGTAACGTACGTGCCCGGCAGTTTGATCTTCTTTTCCTTGTGAAGCTGGACGGTAATCCGGGTCTGGTCGTCCAGGAACCTCCGGTCAACCGTGTAGAGATTGGCGCTCGGCGTGAACGTGACCTCGACATTGCGGGCAAGGTCATTGCGGAAGTCCACGTTGCACAAGGGGCAGTGGCCGCCGGCGGTGGCTTCCTGGAGGTGGCGGTGGTTGCCGGCAACGGCGTTGCACGTGGTGCAGTGGAAGTCCCAGCTCAGGTCAAGAACGCCCTCCCGCACGAGCCGGAGGAAAGTCGCAAGGAGTTTTCCGCGGTCAACCTCCAGCTGCTCCGCAACGACAAAGGCGTTGATGCGCCAAAGGTCCGCGTCCTGGCCTCGCGAAAACCAATCCACGAGCGCCTGCCCCGGGTAGTGGGCGTCGACGTCCGGCTTGATCTGCCTTTGGAGTTCCTTTACCAGAGCTTTCGTTTTCACGTGAGCCTCCCTCCAATAATATGTATCTGGAAAGTCACGGGAGTGTCACAAAATTCGCAAAAAAGAGCTGCGGCCGCGCTATGCCTTCCCACGGGCCTCGATGCTCTGGCGGAAGAAATAGTCGTCGACGATCTCGATCAACTCAGGCGTGAACTCGAGGCAGATTGTGGCCGTTACCTGCCCTCCGTCCCCCGTCTCTAATGCCGTCACCTTCCCGTTGGCGGTGAACTGGTAGACCTGGAAATACAGCCGAAGCGAGCATGCGGCCCCTTCGGAAAGCTCCGCGGGACGCGCGGGAAGCCTCAGGGAGAGGCAATTGGCGGCGATGGAGACCAGAGTCGCCCTGGCTTTCGTTGCGCCGACAACCAGCTCCACGTAGTTGTTGTAGCGCATGAGCCTTGCCGTGGCCTGATCCAGCGGAATGGACTTGCCGGAGAAGTTCTCGTACTGGTTGCGAAGGCCTTCGTAGGCGTACAGATACTCCCCTACGATCTCCGCGAGGTCGTTGGGGCACGCCCTGAACGATGCGTCCATCATGCACACGTTCTGCTTGCCTTTCACGGGACCGACCCTGTCCAGCGTTCCTCGCACGAGCAGGGTCAGCGGTTTCTTGCCGCCGGTCTGCTGGAACGTGAGGTTGATCGAGCAGAGCTTCTTCTGGAACTGCTGGAAAAAGAGATCTCCTGGGCGCTCAAGACGACGAGGAAAATGCCCCGCTTCATGGAGAGCTGGAAGGGGGCGCAGATCAGGAGGTAGTCCTCGATCTTGAGAAACACCTGGGATGGGACGAGCCCCGTTTTTTTCAATGCGAACGGCGTAAAACGGATGGACTGGTCACCGAACTTTTGCATGTATTCCTGAGCTCGCGATTTTTCCATGAGGGCCCTATTGTATTCCGGCGCCTCCGGCAGCGCAAGCCGCTTCATGCAAGCCGCACCCGCCCCGCGCGCCTGCCCTCCTGCCAGGCGTCGCTGCTCGCTTCCCCACCCGAGCCGTACGCTCCGCACACAAGCCGTACGCTCCGCACACAAGCATTGAAAAAATGCCAGAAGTGCAAGTTTTTTGGACAATTTCCTCGTTTTTCATAGGTATGCGGTGTTTGTGTCCGGAATCAAGGTCGCGCTGCCTTACTAATCTTCTGGCGGAGTGGAATGGAAAGATTGTGAATCAGACGGCAATCGCCAAGCGCTTTGATGTCTCCCGGACCACCGCCGCCGCCTTCGTACAGGAGTTGGAGCAGGAAGGCCTGATTCGACTGCTTCCTTTTCTGGGCTCCGGCAGAATGCCCATGCTCTATCTGCGTCACGCATATGGCCCAGGCCGGGAGTCTTTTCGGGGCTTTTGCATTGATGCAATCATCCCGGAAATAATCGACTGGGCTCCCACGACCCGTTTCTTCTGGTGGAAGACGGGCAACGTTCGCCAGATCGACCTGATAGCTGATACCGGAGACGATCGCATAGGATTCTGTTTCTCTGAATCCAGGCTGCCCTGGAACAAGCACTGGTGGCCGCTCCATATCGGCTGCCGCCTTGAACTGATCAGCCGCGGCTATTTCCTCTACCGGGGAGACCGTGCGTTCATCAAACCGCGCATTGATGGTCTACCATTAAATGCCTTTCTGGATGAGACGGAAGCCTGGCTCAAAGGCACGATGCAAGAAAAGACGGCAGCCAGAGCCAGGATCAATCACTTGGCGGCGGTCAGATCAGCTGATGCTCTGCATCGTGTCTTTTGCGAATGAAAGCTCCCTCTCCTTGACGAAGGCCGGGCTTTCGCGGATTCTTGGCCGGACATGAAGCCCCCGCTCCCCGAAGGGAAATTGCCTTCCGAGCTGCTGGAGAAGCTCTTGCGGCTCACGTCCCGTTCGCCGCTCATCGAAGTAGGGGCGGGACCGGGTGAGGACGCCGCAGTGGCGCGTGGCGCGGAGAGGATCGTCCTCACCGCGGATCCCGTCACATTCACCGACGAACGTCTTGGCGCGTACGTTGTTGCGGTTAACGCCAACGATATCGTCGCCATGGGCGGCGTTCCTATCTACCTGACCACGACTGTCCTGCTTCCCCTCGGGGCAACGGAGGAGGACCTCGAAAAGGTTTTCCGCGACATTTCGAACGCCTGCAACCGTGCCGGCCTCCTCTGGGTGGGCGGCCATACCGAGGTGACCCTCGCGGTGACGCGGACCGTCGTGTGCGGGCAGGCAGTCGGCTTTCTCTCAGGCCCTCCGCTTTCCACGGCGGGCGCCCGTCCCGGGGATCACCTCTGCATGACGAAGTGGGCCGGGCTGGAGGGCTCCACCACGATAGCCCGAGAGCGGCCGCAGGAGTCGCTGGCCGAGCTGGGACGCGAAGCCCATGAGGCGGTGCTGGGGTGGCTGGATGAGCCGGGGATTTCCGTCGTGGCGGAGGGCCGCCTCCTCCAGGGGCTGCCCTTGACGAGCTGTCATGACCCCACGGAGGGCGGCGTTGCAATGGGCATCCACGAGATCTGTCGCGCAAGCGGTGTGGGCGCGGTGATCCAGGCGGAGTCACTCGGCGTGAGGGATGAGACCCGAAAGCTCTGCCGGCGTTTTGGGATGAACCCGCTCGGACTGCTGGGCTCGGGCGCGCTCCTTTTCACCGCCGCGCCTCCAGCGGCTGAAAAGGCTTGTCAGAGAGTCAGGGACAGCGGGATCCCGGCGACAGTGATTGGCATCATCACGAAGCCCGGGGATGGGGTCTGGCTTGAAAGCGACGGCCGCAGAAGCCTGCTCGGGTTCTCCGAGCAGGATGAGATCATCAAGCTTCGGGCTTCTTCTCCCAGACCTTCGCCTCGATGAATATTTTCACCAGGTCGGCGTCGAGCTCACTGTCCTTGACGCCGGCGTTCAGGATGTCGAGGGCCTTCTGCGGAGGAACGGCTTTCTTGTACGGCCGGTCGCTTGCGGTCAGGGCATCGTAGATGTCGGAGACCGTCATCATCCTGGTCTGAACGCAGATCTCCTCTCCCCGGATCTTGCGGGGATACCCTGACCCGTCCAACTTCTCATGGTGCCCCCAGGCAATCACGGGAATGTTGCGCATCTCCCTGGTCCACGGAATGGTCTGGAGGAACTTGTACGTGTGTGAGACGTGGCTGTTGATCTGTTCCCGTTCTTCGTCGTCGAGACTCCCCTTGGGTATCTTGAGCTTCACGTACTCGTCGTCGGTGAGGTAGGGGACCGTGACCTCGCCGTCCGGGAACGTCCTGCCGTGGATCTCGTCCAACAGCCGGGAGGGGTCCGCCGCAAGCACGGTGGGGATATTGGCGGCCTCGATTGTCTGAAGATAGCGGTCGATCTCCTCCATGAACGCATTTTCCTGGCGGTCTTTCTCTTCCTGGATTTTGCGGTAGCCTTGGTCGCCGTCTTTGAGGAGCGCGGCGAACTTTTCCCTCAGAAGCTCGTAGCGCTTCGCCTTGCGAATGTAGGCGAGCCTCATCCTCACCAGCTCTCGCTGGCCCGGATAGAGTTTGTCCGCCTTCACCAGCACCTGCTCCCGAACGCCGACCTTGCCGAAATCATGGAGAAGGCTCGCGTAGCGGATCTCTTTCATGTGCTCGGGCGTGAAGCTGATGTTGCGGTAGGCCCCCGTACCCGCGCGCGTGACCGCCTCCGCAAGGCCTACCGTGTAACCGGCCACCCGCGTGGAATGGCCGGAGGTGGTGGGATCTCGAGACTCGATTGCCGTCACCGAGGCTTTCACGAACCCCTCGAAAAGCGTCTCGATGTCCTGGTAGAGCTTGTTGTTCTCCAGGGATACCGCCGCTTGCGAGGCAAGGGAAAGCACCAGCTGCTCGACGTCCCGGGAGAACGGAATGACGATCCGGTCCACGTCCGCGGGGGTTGCGATCTTCAGGGCGAAATCCGTCTTTCGGTTGATGAGCTGGATGACTCCGAGGATCTCCCCCTTGTGGTCCTGCATGGGCACGGTGAGCATGCTCTTGGAACGGTAGCCGGTGGACTTGTCCATGCTGACGTTGAAGCCATACTCCTTGTCCGCCGGGATCTTGTACGCATCCTCGATATTGAGGACGGAGCCCGTGGATGCCACGTAACCCGAGATGGTCTTCGTGGAGATCGGCATCACGAACTCCGTGTAGTCGCGAGGGTTGGAGTCGTTCTGCGCAATCTTGAAGCGAAGCTGCTGCGCGCTGCCGGCTTCGTCACGGTCCACCAGGTACAGGGTCCCCGCGTCCGCCCGCGTGATCTGGCGGAGCTGACGCAGGATGTAGGACAGGAGCTTGTCGTTGTCCCGCTCCGCCGAAAGGGCAATGCCGACCTGGAGGAGCTCGGAGTTCTCCGTTTCCTTCGCTTTCAGCAGCCTGTCCTTCTCCGCCAGCTCCCGTTCGAGGTGGAGCCGGTGAAACAGGTTCCTCAGCGTGCGCTGGAGCTCCGTGGGCCGCGTGAAGGAAAAGACCTCCTCGTAGAGAAGCTCATCCGGCAGGGAGCCCTCGGGCGCCGGAGCCTTGCCGCCGGGGTTCCACAGGAGGACCGAGCCCGGCTCCAGATCACTCAGGGCCTTGCCGTTCTTTTCCAGGAAGCTATTGTCCACCAGCCATCCAACCAGGTCGACGCCGTTCGACGACGCTGTGCTCATACGGCGGACCCGCTGGACCGCCAGCGCTTTGTCTTTTTGCACGACGGCGGGAAGCTCAGGAACGCCTTCCGCTACCTTCAGAACAAGATTCGGCACAGAGTCTCCCTTTTTCCCCTCGTCACATATAGTTTAGTGAACCGTATACAGCTCTTCAAGGATTGCCTGTACAAAGGTTGCACAACGTACTGGCGGCCTTCCGGTAAATGACGGATTGCCGCCGGCGATCGTGGTCCCTGAAACGGAATCCGTCACTGACCATCGAGCGGTGCCGTTGGACTGTCGGGTGAGGGTGAGGGAGTACCGCATCACGGCACCCGGGCCAGAGACGCATTCGGAGCCTGCTCTTCTAAGATACCGCAGAATCAGCCTCTTTTCCCGAGGCTGGAAGCCGCTCCCCGCAAACTCCACGTTCAACGGAAGTCCCAATCCTGCCTGAGAAAGCGCTCCGGGGTTCAGTTGGTAGAGCTGCGCGATGGTGTCCCGGCGCTCTTGTCCCCGGAGAAGGGGGGCGAGGGCGAGCAGCGAGTCGGCCGTTGCCTCTTTCTCCCAGAAAGGATCGAAACCCTCGATCGATCCGCGCAAAAGATCGGGAGACCGAAGGAGCTTCCCCTCCTCCTGGAGGTAGAAGTACTCCGCGTGCGGAGACCGCGCGGTCTCCAGGCGTCTCGCCATTTCCAGGTATTTCAGCGCAACTTCACGGTAGCCCTCGTTTGCCCGGTAGAACTCCCACCACGCGTCCTCCAACGACCCTTCCGCCAGGTACTGTCGGCCGACAACAAGCGAGTACATGCGGAACATCTCGCGATGCCGCCAGGAAAGGACGATGTCGCGCGCAGCGGCAAACAGCGCGGAGAGGCGCGCCAGGATCCCCGCGGTCGGCCTGTCGGCTTCCTGGCGCGCCAGGCCCGCGTACACGTCCTTGAGCAGCTCGTGCACATCCTTGAAGTGCCGCACCACGTCGGTCCCGTAGTACACGATCCACGCCAGATCCTTGGAGGACAGCACCTCCTCTCCGTAGCGGCGCGCAAGCTCCAACTGCCCCGACTTCTGCAGCAGGATGGCAATGTTGATCTTGGAGAGCGGCGTCGTGTCCTGGGCGTACGCGCTCTGGTACTCCGCCTGCGCCGAGGAGAAGTCCAGGCGCGACTCGAAAAGCTCCCCGCGCGCCAGGTGGCCCGAGGGGCGGTCATCCATGGCGATCGATTCATCGGTGTCCCGAAGCGCGGAGTTGTAGTGGAAAAAATTATGCTCGAGGAGCGACAGGTTGTAGTAGGCGATTGCGGCAAAGCTGCGGTCCCCGACGCGAAGCGCCTCGTCAATGGCCTTCTGATAGTACTCCCGGGAGCTCTCGTAGCGGTTCATTCCCGAGTAGATGGTCCCGAGGGTCATCGCGAGGCCGCGCTGTATCCCCAGGCGCTCAATCCCCTTGCGCAGCACGGACTCCCCTTTGTCCAGCTGATGAGTCTTGAAGTACATCCAGCCCAGGTCGTCCACCGTGTCGGCGCTGTCCGGCCACGTTGCAAGGATTCGCGTGAGGTAGTCGATGGATTTCTTTTCCTGGTTGAGCTTTCCGAAGCTGCGGGAGATCTGCGTGAGGGTCGTGATGTCCGTGGCCCCCTTCTTTTCCGCTGCCTGGTATTCCCCCAGCGCCAGGCCGTACAGCTCCTTGTCATAATACAGGTCTGCAAGGGCCAGGTTCACCTTGGGCGCCTCGGGGAAACGCTCTTTCGCCTTGGTAAGGATCCGCACCGCGGTCTCATAGGCATCCTGGGAGATTGCCTGCCGCGCCTGACCGTACATCTCGTTCAGGGTTTCGTCGCGGCTGGACTGCGCGCGGAGGATACCGGGCGTCAGGAGGAAAACGGCAAGGAGGGCCGCGAGGGCCTTCGCGCGGGGCATTCAGATCATCCTCGTGAACGAGCCGGCCGGGTTGAGCACGCCCAGCAGCCGGCGGGCAAGCGGGATGCGCTTGCGGAACGCCGCGCGGAACTCTCGGGACACGCGCCGCGCCGTCCTTGCATCGGCCTCATCGAAAAGACGGGCAAAGGCCGCCTTGAGAAGCTCGCTCGTAGCGCGAGGCAGCGGAACCGCGCGGTCACGCTCCACCCTGCGGGCGTGCTCCAGGAGAGATTCCCCCGGCCGCCGCGCCAGGCCGACGCCCGCAAGCGTCACGAGGAGCAGCCGGTAAGCGCCCTTCACCCTGCGGCGCCTGCTTGTCGAAAACAGCTCGGGCAGGGAAGGCAGCAGTTTCACTGACAGGAGGAAGATCGCGTACAGGGTGGGGAGGGTGAGATACCACAGCCGCGCGACAAAAAGGGCAATGCGCGCAAAGGCGGCGCCCACCTGGCGCACGGAGGCCGCCACGGGGTGCCGCGCCGCGCGTTCCTCCGTCATGCCGGACTGGTTCTTGAGGATTTCTGCAATGAGCTTCGCCATCCTGTCCTTGTCCGGGCCCGCGTATGGAGTGAATTGTTCCCCGGGGGCGAGCTGGTCCGAGGTGGGGTCGAACTCCACCCAGCCAATGTTTCCGAACCACACTTCGACCCACGCGTGGGCTTGAAAAGCCTTGACCTCGTAGAAGTTGAGGATTTCCGAGCGCGGGTCCACGTAGAAACCCACGGAGACGCGCGCCGGGATCCCGAGGCTCCTGCACATCAGCGCCATGGCGAAAGCGAAATACGAGCAGTAGCCCTTCTTGGACTCGAAAAGGAAATGATTGAGCTGGTTGCCGTCCGCCGCGATCCCCGGCTTCAGAGAGTAGAGGTAATGAGTCCTCAGGTAATCCTCGATGGCCGCCGCTTTCTCGTAGTACCCCACGCTGTTCTCCGTGATCTGCTCGGCAAGCCCCTTGATGAGAGGATCATTCCCCCACCGTGTGTAGTAGGCCAGGTCGGCGGCCGACATGGCGGGCCGGGTCGTGACGTTCTGCGGGGCAGCCGTGGAGCGCATCATCCTCGACACCACCCGGTAGACGCGCAGGAACGAGGATGACTTCCAGTTGGAAAGAGGGGCCACGCGAACGGGATAGTTGACGGCAATCAGGGACGAGGGATCAAGGGTGAGGAAATAGTATTCCTGCGTGAGTCGTTCGCGGTCTCGGTAGCCAGGGTCCGGATAGGTCTGCGGGGAATCCGGCACGACGGAAGTCGATTCATCCATCCCATGACCCGGCTCCATGAAGAAGCCGCGCTGGGGGTCGTAGCTGCCCAGGACGAAGCGGCGCAGGAGGAAACGGTCCGCCTTGCCTTCGGTGCGAAAGAGCATGACGGTGTCGTTGGAGGTGCGAATCTCGCTTTCCAGTCTCACGTAGGGGGCGAAGTCGAAACGGAAAAGCGTGGGCCGCATGAGCCCTCCGCCGGCCTTCACGGCGCTCTCACTGTACCTGCCCAGGAGGAAGAACAGGAACACGAGGAGCAGCGGGAGGACGATCCATGCAAAGTTCAGGATGGCCCGGGCGTCGAAGCCGGCTTCCGGGTCTGCGCGCCGGCCAGGCGGCGCATTTCCCGAAAGGAGGAGCACGAAAAACTCGGCAATGACAAAGAGGGAAAGCGCCAGCGCAAAGATGAGAGGGTGGGGATAGAGGGTGAGCCGGTAGCCGGCCTGGTTCCAGAACACCGTGACGAGGAGGCCTGAGTTCAAGGCCGCCTCAATGACGGGGAATCGCGGATGACGCAAGGCAAGGAAATTGAAGAGCCATGCCACGCCGTAGCCGGCAAGCGCGGGGAAAAAATCCTTGTCGAAATAGAAGAAAAGGAAATCCGTTGCGGGCGCTGAAGCTATGTCTCTCTGGAGCCTGAAGACAAGGAAGAAAACAAGGCGCAACACAATCGGAATGACGGCGGCAAGCGCCAGCGCGGAAAGGAAACGCAGCCGCGCTCGCTCCGTGAGAACCCCCGCGCAAACGCCAAGAATGAGGGCGGCGCTCAGGAATGACAGGTCCAGTTGATCGCGGAGCTGCAGAAAGGAGTTGAGAAGCAGAAAGAACAGGATCAGGTTCCTGAGAATGAGAAGAGAAAATCCGTGGAGCCTCTCAGGTGTCCAGGGAGATGTCAAAACGGCTTCAGATTTCCCGGGCATGGAGCACCTTCCAGGCCGGTCCGCCGTAGGTGGACAGGTCCTGCGCCAACGCGCGGCCCAGGACGGCGCGCGCCTTTCCGAGCGCCGCGGCAAACGCCTTTGACGGCCTGTCTTCGGGAACGAACAGCAGCTCTCGAAGGCGAAGCCGGGGGCTGGTGTCCGCGCGGGGAGGTTCCTTGAGGAAAAGGCTCGTGGTCCATCCCCTGTCCCTGACGGCGGAAAGGATTGTTGCCAGCCCGGGCGACCCCGGCGTTGAAAACACCGCCGCGTGCAGGCGCGGCAGGACGGGAAGAGGCGGCTGCCACGGCGCGGGCGTCCACCACTGATCGGCCAGCTCGTCCAGAAGCACCGCGCGTTTCTCCCGCTCGTACACCTTGCACTCCCTGGCCCCGGGCCGGCAGAGGAGCACCGCGGTGCGGTCGCTCACAAGGGCGTTCACGGCGGAGGCGCAAGAGTCCACCAGGGCGTCAAGGTAGGGGCCGGCAAGCTGCCGGGGGATCAGGGGGTTTTCGCTCGTGTCAAGGACGAACAGGACGCGGGACTCAGGAGGCGGCGTTTCCTCCCCTACGCGGAGGAAAAGCTCGCGCGAATGGGCGAACACTTTCCAGTTCAGGCGCCGTGCGTCGTCGCCCGGGTAGTACTTGCGGACCTCCAGGAGCTCCTCGCTGCGCCGACGCCGGCTGGTCGTAGCTGAAGGGGCCTCCCCCTCGGCCAGGATGCGCCAGGACTGCTCGGAGGTCACGGTTGGATGCACGGCAAGGGCTCCCGTCATCGGAACGCTCAGCCGATTCGCGGTGAACCCAAGGATGTCGCGCACTTCGAGGACAGCCGCGTCAGCGCGGTAGATTCCTCGCGCTGCAACGCTGAACGGCACGGTGCGCTCAGTGGTCCCCGCTCGCAGGCGGCAGGAAACCGAGTCGACTGATCGATCGTGCCATGAAAGGGGAAGAGAGAACCGCACAAGGAAGCCGGGAGCCATGGCTCGCGGAAGTCGGGCGGAAACGTGCGCCTCCTCACGGTCGCCCGGGTTCATCCCGGACTGGGGAAGGATGACGGTGAGGAAGTCAGGCTGCGCGCTTTTTCTGCGCCTGAGAAAAAACATGGTGGCGTGGCTCGCAAGGAGGGAGTAGACGGCATAGAGGAGGAAGCTTGCGCCCCAGTACAGCGAAGCCAGGTCGGAGCGGATCAGGCCCGCGGCAAGGAGGACGGCGGCAAGCAGGGACAGGAGAAACCCTCGGACGGAAAAGGGGAAGACCGCGGCTGCCATGCGCAGCAGTGCGGCTGCAAGGTTTGTCCTCTCTGCGGACCTCATGAGCGTGCCGTCAATACGGCGTATGGGTGAGCTGGGTCATTGTGATCTCCCGGGTCAGCGCTTCGGGGTCCATCCGCGCGTCTTTCAGGCGCAGGCGATGGGAGATGACGAGCGGGGCAAGGTCTATGAGGTCCTGGTCAATGACGTATTCACGGTCCCTCACCAGCGCCAGGGCCCGGGCAGCCCTCACCAGCATCAGGCTCCCGCGCGGAGAAGAGCCGAGTGAAACGCCGGGGTGACTGCGCGTGGCTCCGGACACTCCCACCGCCGCGCGGATCAGCTTCTCGTCACAGAAGACCTGCCCAACGGCGTCGCGCGCGCCCAGGATCTCGTCCCGGCCGCATACCGCCTGGACCTCCGGCATCACGGTGCGGGAAGGATCATCCCGAACGATCTCCACCTCGACGTCCGCCTCAGGGTACCCCACGCGCAGTTTCATGAGGAACCGGTCAATCTGCGCCAGGGGCAGCGGATAGACGCCTTCCACCTCAACCGGATTCTGCGTGGCAATCACGAAGAAGAAGGGATCCACGCGGTGGGTCTTGTTCCCGATGGTCACCTGCCCTTCCGCCATCACCTCCAGAAGCGCGGACTGCACCTTCGGAGTAGTGCGGTTGATCTCATCCGCCAGGAGGACGTTCGTGAAAACAGGGCCGGGGGAAAACACGAACGTTCCCGTGGAAGGGTCGAACACGTCCACGCCGGTGATGTCATACGGAAGAAGGTCAGGGGTGAACTGGATGCGGCGGAAAATCACGTGGCTTCCCTTGCGGGAGCGGGAAACGAGGCGGGCCACGGTCTTGGCAAGGGTCGTCTTACCGAGGCCCGGCACGTCCTCGATCAGGAGGTGGCCTCCGGCAAGGATGCAGGTCACGAGGTACTCCAGCACCCGCCTCTTTCCGCGGATCACCGTCTCCATTCCCTCGATGAGCCGGTTGGAAAGGGCGTGGGATGCGGCGAAATCCAGCGTGGGCCTCACTGGTGAGGCGGGGTCACCCATCAACCGGAATGTACCACAGTCAGGACAGGGACGGATAGTACGCGAGGAGCTTCGCCTTCAGCTTCAGGGTGAGACGGCGCAGGCGCTCCAGGTTGTAGGGGAAGGTGAATGCCACGAACTTCCGAAGGATGTACTGGTGCGGGTCCCTGACCCTTTTCTGCGGCAGAAGCCAGGAGATCCCGAGCCTCTCCTTGAGGACGGGGAGGAGAAACCGCTTCACCGTGGCATGGAAGGCTTCCAATTCCTGGATCCCCCGCCATATCTGCCACTCCTCGCCCGGGTAGATCGTGGTTAGCGAAACCAGGTCGCGGATATTGCGCACGGTGCGCAGGTCCACGGGGATCCCATCAAGGATCAGGCTGAACCACGTGCGGTCGAAGTTGTTTTCGAAAACGTCTCGAAGCTCGCCAATGAGCCTGAGGATCTCGAAGTTGCCCGAGAACTCGGCGTCACCTGGATGCAGTGCAATTTCAGACATGTCCCCTGTGCTCCGTCACCATTTCCATTGTCGGACGGAGTACGGACGCGCTGAAGGGTTTGCCGGCTATCCCTACTGGGCGTCCACGGTCTGGATGAAGTCGGAGACGTCCTTCGTCTGCGCGGCCTCCTGATCGCGCAGCTTCGCAATCTGGTCCGCCAGCGTTGCAAGCTCGTCTTCTTCCGCGCCCAGCGTCTTGACGTATCGCTTGTACAGGTCAGAGGTCTCCGAAAGGCGTTCCATGTTGGCCCGTATGCGCTCCTGGTCCTGCCCGATCTCGGTCACACGCGCCTCCTTGCGCGTGCGCAGCGACGTGGTGCCCGAAAGCTTCTGCATGAGGGCGGAGAGCTTCTGCAAGGCCGCCTTCACCGCCGGACTGACCACGGAGCTCCTGACGTAGAAGGCGACCTGGTCGCCGGGAAGGCTGGAAAGGGACACGCTCTGGTCCACGGTCCGTGTCTGGACCACGGAGAGCCTCCCCGTCTTGCCCGCAGCCACGGCAAGGGAGAATCGGTACACGTCCCGGGTGCGTTCGGTTGCCTCCGTGGGGCTGACCAGCGTCCAGTCGGGCAGGAAGGGGTGCTCAATGAGGACAGTGCGGTCCTTGGAACCGCGATTCTTCACGTTGTAGATTCTTTCGGTCTGCTGCTTGTTCGTGGAGAAGAAAACGCCCTTGGAGATCCTGACCGAAACGAGGTTCTCCGGAGCGGGCCCCGCCACAGCCTCCACCTCCGTGTCGAGGTCCAGGGCATAGGTGATGATCTGGCTCGCCCCCGGCGGCATGTCCGTGATTTCCGCGTCACCGGCGTAGCCGCCTCCGTCGAACACCGTGATGGGCCCCTGCATGAGGTGCAGGCTGCTCGTGTTCTTCAACCGTACCGCGTTCAGGGGATATTTCGGCTGCGTTGCCTCATTGTACAGTGATATTCTCTCACCGCCGACCTGCTGGTTCAGGATGGGCAGCATTGCCGATTCCTGCCGGGGAAGCGTCACGGGCTTGTCGATTGAATATTGGAAAAGGTCGCCCACCTGCCCGCCCTGGGCCGCCGCGGATACGCCCTGGGAGATGCCGAACGCCGAGCCGGGTTCTCCCGCCCCTCCGGCGCCTTCCGGGGCCGCTGCCTTCCTGGCCAGGGAGGCCATGGACTGTCTGGCGGGGGAAGGCGCTGAGGCAGCCGCCGCAGGGGCTTCCTCGCTTTTCGCCTGGGCTTCATCCATGGCCATGTCGTTCGTCTTGGGTGTCAGGGACTGGTACAGCTCGAGCTGGACCTCGGGCCGCTGGATGTACAAGGGTTGATACAGGTCCATCGTGAACGTGATGGGCCGGCCGGAAACGAGGCTCAGGCCGACGTTTTTCCAGTCCCCGTCCGTCGTGTTCTCCACGAGGGCCCAACCCTGGAGAAGGTGGGACGCAGCGTCCCCGAGCACGAGCCTGTAGCTCGTCTTCCACACGGGGGACTCCAGGATGTAGCCCACGCTCACCCGGCGCTTTCCGTTTCCGCTGAAGTGGAGGACGAGCTTCTTCTTCTCGATGCCGTGGGACGAAGAGAGCACCTGGAGGGCCTGCGCCAGGTCGTCCTGCACCTCCTTGCGCAGGAAGCGGATCCCCGCGATGTCCGAAAGGGCAAATGTTGCAAGTCCCGTGGGGGCATTGAGCGTAAGGAAGTCTGCCGGCACGGGTTCCTTCCCAGCCGTTGCCACCTGGCGCGTCTCAACTCCGACGATGGCTCCCGTCACCTTCGTGCCACTGGTGAGCGTTGCCTCCGCTTGCTCGCCGCGCGCCTGGGCAAGGAGCGCGGTCAGGGACGGATTGGCGGTCAGGTCGAGGGAGAAGCTCTTGAGGGTGCGCGTGATGGGATCACGCGAGGAATAGGTGACGCTGGAGATCGAACCGCCGTCCAGGTCACGCAGCACGAGACTCTTGAGAAGGTCGTTGATCTGGCTTGCGGAAAAAGTCAGCTCCATGCGGGCATTTCCGTCCACCGTCCCGTCATGCTGGAAATAGCTCACCCCGCTCGTGAACATGACGAGCCGCGTGAGAGGGACAACGGCGTCCTTCTCCTCCTGGGCCCCCAGGACCCCCGGGACGGCGCACGAGGCGAGGATGGCAAGGGAAGCGATCCGCCATGAATGGGTGATCATGCTTTACTCCTTTTTGTCGTTTGTTCCGCCGTCCGCGAGAGCCGGGGCCCTCTCCGAACGCGAGATGATGAATCCGAACATTCCGCCGATGATGCCGCCCGCGATGTGGGCGAGCTCGGACACCGTGCTGGGCGTAAAAGCGTTCACGAACTCTTTCACGAGGTACAGCGCGACGATCAGGATGAACGTGAGGGGATCTCCCCCTGGCGGATGTTCGTGAACGAGCTGAGCAGGATCAGCATGAAGACGATTCCGCTTGCCCCCAGGAGGCCCGTCCTGACGATGAGGATGTTCAGGATTGCGGTGGCCACCGCCGTGACGAGCATCATCAGGAAAAGCGGCAGGGAGCCGTACTTCTCCTCGAGCACCGGACCAATGAGGAGGATGAAGGAGAAGTTGCCGATGAGGTGGGTCCAGTTCGCGTGTCCAATGACGTAGCTCACCATCCGCAGCCACGAAAGCGCGGAGGATGCGTTGAAATCAGGGTAGAGGACGAAGAAAGTCTTGATGAAGATGCCGCCCGAGATCTGGTCGATGAGGAGGACGAGCGCCGCGACGATTGCAAAGGACAGGATGACAGGCGAGTTGTAGCGGATTCGAAGTTTCACCGCAGCCCCCTTCCGAGCGCTTCCTCCATGGCGGCAGCGAACGCCTCCGCCTCCGCCGCGGAGCCGCCGGCGCCCTGCATCCAGGCGCCGCGGCCGCCGCCCTTCGCGTTCAACGACCCCAGGAGCGGCGCCACGAATGACGGCAGCGGGATGCCCTCTCCCCGGGAGTGCGCGATGATCCATTGGAAGGCCTGCGGGGAACGGTCCACTGCAATCACGGCCCTGCCGGGGGTCGCCACCACCCGCTCGGCGAAAGCCTTGAGGTACGCGGGACCGGCGCCGTCGAAGATCCTTGTGATCACGAACCCTTTGCCCGTGTCCTTTGCCTGCAGGACTGCGGCGTCCGCGTCAGCTCCGGCGCGCTCGATCTTCAGCTTTCCCAACTCCCGTTCGCTCTCGCGAGCCTTCTGCGCCAGCTCTTCCACGCGGGCGGGAATGTCCGCCTCCGAGCAGGTCAGGAAGGGCATGAGCGTCTGGACGATGGAGATTTTCCTTCCATAGTCATCCATCGCCCTGCCCCCGATCAAAACGTGGACTCGGGTGCGCCCACGGATCTTCTCCTGGGAGACGATCTTAATGACGCCGATCTGTCCCGTGGCG
Source organism: uncultured Spirochaetota bacterium (assembly GCA_963845535.1). Classification (GTDB taxonomy): domain Bacteria; phylum Spirochaetota; class Spirochaetia; order SZUA-6; family Fen-1364; genus Fen-1364. The sequence goes on along the minus strand of CAWJSK010000012.1, from coordinate 246,011 downwards.
GCGACATGCAGGCCGCTGCAGGCAGCCCAGTCGTAGGAATCCACCTCGACGACGCGAAGCCGCCCGACCTCGGGGGGAGTTCTTCGCAAGGGAAAGCGCCCGGCATCCTTGGGGTCCACCTCGTGGATCCGGACCGCACGGTTCTCCCTGACGATGGAGTTCGCGAGCTCCTCAGCGTTCCGTAGTACGGCGTCCTCCACCGACGCGGCTTCCAGCTCGATGGTGGCCGTCTCATCGCCAAAATGCACGGATACCGTGGGGAGCTTCCCTGCCGTCAGCAGGGCCTGGGAGAGGACATGCTGCCCCGTATGCTGCGCCATGAAGTCGTGGCGTCGGGCGGCGTCCACCGCGCCGCGGACGACCTTCCCCGCGGCGCCCGGCGGCGCATCCACCACGTGGATGATCTCGTCGTCCCGGTCCTTCACGTCGACCACGCGGGCGTTGCCGAGCATCCCCCGGTCCGCGGGCTGCCCTCCGCCTCCCGGAAAAAAGCACGTGCGATCAAGCACCACCTCATGCACCGGGCCGTTTGCCTTGTCCTCTTTGATGGAGGCGTCGAACTCCAGGAGGGAAGGGTCATGATAATACAGCTTTTCCGTCACAGCTATCGAGTATCCGCTTTCCCTTCGCCTTGACAAGCCTCCGGAGCCAACCCTATCTTACGAGATCAAGGTATTCACGAAAAACGGAGGAGATCATGGCAGCGCTTGCTTCCCTGGATGACCTTCGGGAAGTGCTTGTGCGCCTGGAGAAGCTCAAGGGTGAGCAGCCCCTGGCGTATGAGCAGTTCGCGGACATCCTGCGCACGTGGCGAAAAGTCGGGTACAAGAACATCTGCAAGCTCCTTCTGGGGGAAGCCACCCCGGAGAAGCTGAAGGGGGAGATATGAGACTCCGGGCCTGGCGTGTCGCGGCGGTTCTCCTCCTTCTTGCGGCGTCGGCGTTCGCGCAGGACTTCCGGAAGGTCACGTGGGGGATGTCGGTTGATGATGTGGTTTCCGCGGAGAGCGCGCTGACGTTCTCCCAGATGGATGAGGCGTCGAACACCACGCTGACCTCCCACGTGAACGTGATGGGCCACAACGGTATCCTCAACTACATCTTCGAGAACGACAAGCTCGTCATCGCGCAGTACAAGTTCGATGATGAGGATGACATGAGGACGTACACCGGGATTCTGAACATCCTGAAGGAGAAATATGGTGCGCCCTCGGATTCGGGAGACTCCTTTTCGCATTGGAAGCTGCCGCGGACCTACATCGGCATTTCATTCAAGGATGACGTCTGCAAGGTTGTTTACGCGGACCAGGGCTGGGTCGCGGACGCGAAGGAAAACCGCAAAGCCGAGTATGATTCCTTCTTTTAAGCGCTGAGAGGCGCTGATGTCCGTCCCCTACGTGGCGTTCGATGTGGAAACAACCGGCCTTATTCCCGGGGTGGACCGCATCCTGGAGCTTGCCGCGGTCATGTTCGAGGGCGGCCGCGTCCTGGATTGCTTCCAGCTCCTGGTGGATCCGCGCGTCTGCATTCCGCAGGCCGCCTCCCGTGTCAACGGGATAACGGACCAGATGGTGAACGGCGCGCCACCCATCGAGGAGGCGCTGCCCGGTTTTCTCGGCTTTCTGGGCAAGGGCACGCCTGTCGCTCATAACGCCACGTTTGACGTCGGGTTCATCACGGCGGACGCCCGCCGCACGGGCCAGGTTCCGCCCGCCGGCCCCGTCCTGGACACGCGCGGGCTGGCGCGGCGCGCGTTCCCCGCGCGCGCCAGCTACAGCTTGCAGAACCTCTCCCGGGATCTCCGCCTTGAGCAGGGGACGCACAGGGCTCTCGCGGATGCCCACGCCTGCAGGCAGCTTTTTCTGCGCTGCCGGCAAACAATCGGGGAAGATGCTTCTCCGTCAGCGCTGGTGTCGGCGAGCGGCGCGCCTCTGGACTTCATCTGTCACGCTCCGCGGCACGCCGAGCTTGCCTTTCGGCTGGCGGAAGCAATGCGCACCGGAGCCGACATCCGCATCGAGTACAGGAGCGCGGCCGCAAAGACCACGGAAAGGGACGTGCGGCCCCTGGCTTTCGTCATCGTGGGCGGGTCCATATGCTTCCGCGCGTTCTGCCGGCTTCGCGGTGAGGAACGGACTTTCCGCCTGGACGCCATCGTCCGGCTGATGTAAAAAAGCTGCCCCGAAACCGCCAATCGTGGTACTCTGGGGGCAAGCACACGCCACGGGGGAACAGCAATGGACGGTCTGTCATCGACGGCAAAAGCAAAGATCGACGGGATTCTCGAATGCGCCGGGCGGGAGCGCAGGAAATCCCTTTTCGAGCACGAGGTCTACGGGGTGCTGTCCGCGCTGGACCTCTGCGTCCCGAAGTTCCTTTTCATCCGGGACGCGGCGGAGGTGACCGAGCAGGAGCTGCGCGGTTTCGGCCACTCCCTCATCCTGAAGATCGTCTCCCCCGACATTCCGCACAAGCAAAAGCTCGGCGGCGTGAAGAAGGTGTCCGCCGCTGATCCCCTGTACGTCCAGTTCGTCCTGTCGCGCATGAAGGAAGAGGTGCTCTCGCATTTCGCTTCCGACGCAGCTCCGCGGATCGCCGGCTTTCTCCTTGTCGAATACATCCCCCACACGCAGGCAATTGGCTACGAAGTGCTCATCGGGTTCCGCGCGGACCCCGCGTTCGGGCCCGTGCTCACGGTGAGCAAGGGCGGGGATGACGCGGAGTTTTTTGCCGCGCATTACGACCCGGCAAACCTGTTCCTGCCCCCCATGGAATACCCCGAAGCGCTCGCTTTCACGCGCAGCATGCACATCCGTCACAAGTTCGAGCAGATCGGCCATACGGAATACCTCGAGCTGATGGCCCGCGCCATGGCGGGATTCAGCAGCCTGGCCCTGGCGTACTCCCCCATGGTCTCCCAGCCCCGGTTCGCCTTGACCGCGTTCGAGGTGAACCCGTTCGCCGTTTCCTCGGACGGGAGGTTCGTCGCCATCGACGGCCTTGCGGAGTTCGTTTCCGCAACGGACCTGCGTGACTGGAACACGCGCGTGAACGTCTCGAACCTGGACGCCTTTTTCCGTCCAAAGGGGATCGCCGTGATCGGGGTTTCCTCGGACCTTTCCAAGTACAACCTTGCGCGTGACGTCGCGGAGTTGCTCCATGAGCTGCGCCACGGGGACCTGTTCCTCGTCAACCCGCGCGGCGGCTCCATCAGGTTCGGGGACACGGAGTACAAGCTTCACAAGGACGTGAAGGAGCTGCCCTCCCCGGTGGAGCTGGCTGTGTACGCGGCTCCCGCGCAGGCTGCCCCGGAGTTCCTGCGCGCGCTTTCCGGGGGCAGCGTCCGCGCGGTGATCCTGATCCCCGGTGTGCCGGCATCCACTCCGTACGCGGAATACGCCCGTGAGCTTTTAGGCGCGCTGCACTCGGGGATCAGGATCATGGGACCCAACTGCATGGGGGTCTATCATGCGGCGGCTCCGGATGCACCGGGGCTCAACACGCTGTTCATCAACGAGAAGAGGCTCGAGGTCCGTTCCTCAGAGAGGGCCAACGCCGTGCTCCTGACCCAAAGCGGGGCGCTGGCGGTCACCGTGATCGACAAGCTGCGCAACTGCCGCCCGCTGCGCGCCGTTGTCAGCTTCGGGAACAAGTTCGACGTGCGCGTGGGAGACCTCCTTTCCTATTTCGAGAGAGACCCGGCAGTCGACGTCATGGCGGTCTACCTGGAGGGTCTTGACGCCGGCGAAGGGCGTGCGTTCTTCGACCAGGCGCGGGAATCCGGCAAGCCCATCCTCGCCTACAAGGGAGGACGCACGGAGGCGGGCGCCCGCTCCGCCGCATCCCATACCGCCTCGATGTCGGGGAATTACAGCGTCTTCAGCGCGGCCTGCCAGCAGGCGGGCGTCATCCTTTCGGAGACGATTGAGGAGTATTACGACCTGATCAAGACCTTCTCCCTCCTTTCCTCACGGTCCCCCCGGGGCAACCGGGTGGCAGGAGTCGTGAACGCGGGTTTCGAATCCACGGTGGGCGCGGACGAGCTGCAGGGCCTCACGCAGGCCAGGCTCGGTGAGAAGACGGTGGAGAAGCTTGCCCGGATCAACAGGCACGGCCTGGTGGACGTCTCCTCCCCGTTCCTCGACATAACCCCCATGGCGGACGACGCCATGTACGCGGAGTTCGCGGAAGCCGTGATCGAGGATGACGCAGTGGATTGTGTCTTCGTGGCAATCGTCCCCCACGCCGTGTCCCTCAAGACCGTCCCTGAGACCTGCCGTGATCCTGACGGCCTGGCCAATCGCCTGGTCCAGATAGCCTCCCGTCACGCCAAGCCAATGGTGGTGTCGGTCAATGCCGGCCGCTACTACCAGGACTTCGTGGCGGTCCTGGAGGAGGGCGGGCTGCCGGTCTACACCGACATCCGTTCCGCCATCACTTCGTTGGACACGTTCGTGTCCTACAATCTGAGGAGACACGGTGGCCGTTGAGTTTTTCCAGCTCGTTGACCGGGAAGGCCGCCCCGCGGGCCGGGCAACGCGGGAGGAGTGCCACGGGAACCCGCTCCTGATCCATCTTGTCGTCCACCTCCACGTGCTGGACTCCGAAGACAGGCTCCTCCTTCAGAAACGGGCCATGACCAAGGACACGAACCCGGGACGCTGGGACACTTCCGTGGGCGGCCACGTGAGGGCGGGTGAAGACGTGCTGGATGCGTTGCGCCGTGAGGCGCGGGAGGAGCTGGGGATTGACGCCGCGGGCGCCGTCTTCCTGTACGGTTATCTCTACGGCAGCGCATTCGAGACGGAGTTTGCCCAATGCTTCCTTCTGAGGCATTCCGGCACCGTCACGGCTGATCCGGTTGAGATCGACGAAGTGCGGTTTTTCACTCTGCGGGAGGTCACTACGATGGTGGGGACAGGTTCGCTCACGCCCATGTTCGAGCATGAGCTGCCCATGCTCATGCAGCGCCCGGAACGCCTTCGGTGACCTCGTGCCCGTCCGCGCACCTGCGCGTCAGGTAGGGAAACAGCTCGTCCGCAGAAAGAGGCTTGCTGAAGTAGTTGCCCTGGAAGAAGTCGCACCCGTGGCTGCGAAGCAGGGCCGCCTGCTCTTCCGTCTGCACGCCCTCCGCCACGACGGCAAAACTGAGGCTGCGTCCCATCCCGATGATCGCTCCGGCAATCTCCACGCTGTGGGGGTCCTGGGGGATGTCCCTGATGAAAGACCTGTCGATCTTGAGGCGATCGATGGGGAACCTCCGCAACGATGAAAGTGACGATGACCTGGTGCCGAAGTCATCCAGGGTGATTGTCGCTCCGAGGGATTTGAGCCGCTCGAGCTTGCCGCTGATCTCCGGAAGCTCATCCTGCAGGGTGCCTTCTGTGAGCTCGAAATCCAGGTTCCCGAACGAGAACCCGCTCTCCGCAACGATCTGTTCCACCCGGTTCAGGAAATCGGACCGTCGAAGCTGGTACGGGGAAATGTTGACCGCAATCTTCAGCTCGGGCCTGCAGCGTCCGTGCCAGGCCTTGCCTTGCTCGCAGGCCAGGCGCAGGAGGAAGGCGCCCAAGTCGTGGATGAGGCCGATTTCTTCAGCGAGGGGAATGAAGACATCCGGAGAGGCGGCACTGTCAGGCGGGCTCCTCCACCGGGCCAGGGCTTCCAGCCCCATGACGCGGCCCGTGGAAGCGCTCACCATAGGCTGGTAGCTGAGGGAGAACTCACCGGCCTCGAAACCCTGTCGGAGCTTCATCTGGAGCTGGAGCCGCTCCACCGCGGCCTTGTTCATGTCCCGGGAGTAGAACTGGTAGCCGTTCTTCCCGCGCTCCTTGGCCCGGTACAACGCCGTGTCGGCGCTGTGCAACAGCCCTTCGACGTCGCTTGCATCCGCGGGGAAGACGGCAATGCCAATGCTCGAGCTCGTGAACAGCTCCTGGTGCTCCAGGGTCAGGGGCTCTGCAACCCTTGCCAGGATCTTCTGGGCAACGCCCACGAGGTGCTGCGAGTTGTGCAGACGGGGGATCACGACGGTGAACTCGTCCCCGCCCATGCGGGCCACGGTGTCGCTGTCACGAACGTTCTCCCGGATGCGGTCCGCCACGGCGCGCAGCAGGGCGTCCCCGGCGCGGTGGCCCATGTTGTCGTTGATCAGCTTGAACCCGTCAAGGTCGAGGAACATCACCGCCACCATCTCCCCGGAGCGCCGCGCCTCCTGGATGCTCCGCTCGAGCCTGTCATGGAAGAACCTGCGGTTGGCAAGCCCGGTGAGGCTGTCGTAGTTGGCCATGTGGTAGAGCTGCTCCTGGGTCTGTTTCACCGTGGTGATGTCGGAGAACAGCCCGATGTAGCGGATCACCTGTCCGTGCTCGTCAGGCACGGCGCTGATGGAGAGCCGCTTCGGGTATACCTCGCCGTTCTTTCTCCTGTCCCAGATCTCCCCTTGCCAGCTCCCGCGCTCCCGGACGTCCTTCCAGAGCGCCTGATAGAAGCTCTCGTCATGCCGGCCGGACTGGAGGATGCCGGCGTTCTCTCCGAGGATCTCCTCACGGGAATAGCCCGTGATCGTGGTGAATGCGCGGTTGACGTCCAGGATCCTCTGCTCGGCGTCCGTGATCATGACGCCTTCCGTGGCGCTCTCGAAGACCTGGGCGTCCAGTTGGAGCTTCCTTTCCGCCTGCTTCCGATTGGTCACGTCGAGGCCGAACACGTCCACGTACCCCATCTCGGGCACGGGGACGAGATTGAGGAGCAGCGTCTTGAAACCGATCTGCGCTTCCACCTCGCGGCTTTCCTCCCGTGCAAGCGCCTCCTGGATGGTCGTCTTCCATTCGGCCGGGACCGGTTGCTGCTCCGCCGTGTTCCAGTGCATGAGGAGGAGCCAACTCCCGGGGTTGGCGTACAGGAGGGTCCCGTCATCAGCGATCCGAAGGACGGGGAAAGGGTTCTCGTCCGAGAACCGCGCGATGCTTCGAGTGTGCTGGTCCTGTTCGTTCTCCGCGCGAACGTCAGCCGCATCCAGAAGAAGGACGTCTGCTCCGCCAACGCTGAGACGGGAGGCGCGGTACGCAACGGGAACGAAGCCGCCGCCTGCATCCCGCAGCCTGGTCCGTCCCCGGGGCGCGGCGCCTTCCTTCGAGCGGGCGCTGATTCTTTTCATGAACTCCACGGCCATGTCATCCCGCGGGAAGAGCGCGGATATGTTCTCCCCGTCGAGCCGGCCGTCGGCGTATTTGAGCATCTGGATGGCGTAGCGGTTGCTCTGGATGATGGTCCCGTCCTCGGTGAGGAGCAGGATGGCGGAATCGATGGCGTCCAGCAGGCCGCTGGAAAGCCGGGGGAGGTCCACGGCCCGGCGTTTCGAAGCTTCGGAAGGGACGCTCATGCAGGTGCCAGCGCCGGCGTGACCAAGGGCTGGTCAGGTCCGCACCGGGGCGGCAGCGCCCTGTTCCCGGTAGTCCCGCGCCGCCTGACGGGCAAGAGCCTCATACGCCCGCCCGTTCTCCCGGATCTTGTCCACGGCCGCATCATCCACGCTGCGCACCGCTTTTGCGGGGCTGCCGAGGATGACAGACCGGGGCGGAAACGATTTGCCCTCGGTCACCAGGGCGCCGGCCCCGACAATGCTCTCCGCGCCAATCACCGCCCCGCTCAGGACCACCGCGCCCATCCCGATGAGGCAGTCATTCCCCACGGTGCAGCCGTGAAGCACCGCGTTGTGCCCAATCGTGACTCTTTCCCCGATTGTGAGCGGCAGGCCGGTGTCCACGTGCAGCGTTGCCCCGTCCTGCACGTTCGACCCGGTTCCCACGGTGATGCCGGCCAGGTCTCCCCGGAGCGTGGCGCTGAACCACACGCTCGTTGCCGCTCCGAGCCGGACCGCGCCTGCCACTTCCGCGTTCCAGGCAATGAAAGCGGAAGGTTCGATGATCGGCGCTTTGTCTCCGATCTTGTGCACCATATCCGTTAAATATACGCCGCGGCCTCACGCGCGAAAAGCAGGAAGGTTTGACGCGTTTGACGATGTCCGACCAGCGCCGTACCTTTTCTCACTATGGAGGCGCATGATGGAGCATAAGCTCGCCGTGGGGGACGCCGCCCCTGATTTTTCCCTTCGTGACCAGGACTCGAAGACCGTGAAGTTGTCGGATTTTCGAGGCCGCAAGGTGCTTCTGTACTTCTACCCGAAGGCGGACACGCCGGGATGCACTACGCAGTCCTGCGCCGTGCGCGACGCGCGACAGGACTTCCGCAAGCTTTCCGTGGCTGCGCTCGGCATCAGCCCCGACACCCCTGAAGATCAGAAAAAGTTCGACCTGAAGTTCTCTCTCGGATTCCCGCTCCTGGCGGATACGGACCATGCGATTGCCGAAGCGTACGGCGTGTGGGGGGAGAAGAACAATTATGGAAAGAAGTCGATGGGCATCATCCGCTCGTCGTTTCTCATCGATGAGAGCGGCATGGTGCTGCGCGCCTGGTACGGCGTGAAGCCCGAGGAGACAGTCCCCAAGGCGAAGGAGGCGCTTGCGCAGGCGGCCTGAACGCTTGACCTTGGTCCTCTTTCCGTGACATACACCTGGGACCATGGAATTACGGGCGCTCATTCTGGTTGCCCTTTGCATACACGCATCAGGGTTTGCTCAAGCCGCGCTGCCCCAGACGCAGCGTTCACGCCTCATTCCCCCCGAGCCGCGTGACGGAGAGGGCACGGCAACCACCCTCGTCCCCATCCTCATCTATCACGCGGTCAGGCCGTACGTGGAGAGTGACACTCCGGCCGTTCGCCGTTACATCGCCACGCCGCAGACGCTGGATGAGGAGCTGGCCTGGCTGAAAGAGAGCGGCTACGTTTCCATCAGCTTTGACGACCTTGTCAACCACGTGACCGCCGGCGCGACCCTGCCAACCAAACCGGTCATCTTCTCCTTTGACGACGACTGGGAAAACCAGTACCGCTACGCGCTGCCGCTTCTCAAGAAGTACGGCTACACGGCCACGTTCTACATCTGGGTCGTGGTCGTGGGCAGGAAGCACCACATGAGCTGGGAAGAGATCAAGGAGCTGTCACAGGCGGGCATGCAGCTCGGCTGCCATACGTATACGCACCCTTTCCTTACGCGCATCAGGAAGGATGAGAACCTGAAGCGAGAGCTTGCCGGAGCCAGGCAGGACATCGAGTCCCACACGGGGGTGTCCGTGACCTCCCTTGCGTACCCGTTCGGACAGTATGACTCGCGGGTGGTTGCCGCGGCAAAAGCGGCCGGCTTCACCAGCGCCCGAAGCACGTGGCCGGGGGTCATTCATTCGAAGGAAGGGCTTTTCAGCTTGACTGGGCTCATCAGGACCGAATCCGAGAAGTCGCTGGAAGATTCCGTCGAAAGGTATATGACCATGGCGCAGGACGACCAGGTCATCCGTGATCACGAAGGCGTGCAGGCCGTGGACGGAGGCATCAACGCGCTGCCAGCCCTCCTCCCTGATCCCGGGCCGGATCTGGACCTGATGCCGTTGAAGCCTCCCGTTCGGCAGCCTTCGCAGTAGGTGCCGACGGCGGGGCGTGGGCGGGCGCGTCTACTCTTTCAGCGCGTCTACTCCTTCAACGGGACGAGCAGGAGCGGGACGCTGGCGCGGGCCACCACCTGCGCGGCCACGCTGCCCGCCCAGAACGCATCCGTGCCCGCGCGGCCGTGCGTGCCCATGACCACGAGGTCAGCAGTCAGGCGGCGCGCCGCCTTGACGATGGCGCGCGCGGGATCCCCCCGTGAGGTCTCACTGCCGGCGTGGACGCCCGCGCTTTGCAGCTCCTTTTCCCGCGCCGCCAGGTAGTCTCCCGCGCCGGCGCTGTCCATTTCCAGCTTCACCCGAGTGGTCCCGGGCAGGAGGAGGGACAAGGCGCCCTGCAATCCCCCGAGTTTTCCGATGGTCGGCACCACCATCAGCAAGTGCAGCCGGCAGTGGAAGGCGAGCGCCATGTCAATGGCTACCGGCAGTCCCTTCTCATGGGACGGGTCTCCATCAATAGGCGCCAGGATGGTGCGCCAGTCCGCGCTCGAGCTTTCCCCGCGGACGTCCGTGGAGGGGCGGACAACGAGCACGGGCGTGCGCCCGCGGGAGATGATCTGCTGGGCGATGGTGCCGAACAGGAGACGCCGGGCGCCGCCTCTGCCGTGCCTGCTCATCACAATGAGGTCAGGGGCAAGCTCCGCGGAATGCTCGGTGACGCTGTCCGCGACGTCAATCACCTGGGAGGTGTGCACGTGCGTGGAGACCCGCACGCCGGCCAGGAGGGAAAGGTTGGCAACCTCGTCAAGGTACGCTGACGCCTCTCCCGCGGAAACAAGGTGCCGTTCGTTGTGGATCTCAGACGGGGCGTCCTTCTCGATCACGTGGATGAGGGTGAGGGAAGCGTCGAGCTTCCTGGCGAGGGACGCCGCCATTGCGAGGGCGGACTCAGCGAGCCGCGAACCGTCAAGCGGCACGAGGATGTGCTTGAACATCGCATTACCCTCCCGTGAAAGTCTGATAGATAAGATACACGTTCAACCCCAGGATCACGGCCGCCGCCAGAACGCCGGCAATCGTCGTCACGGGCTTGTTCACAAGGACGCCCATCAGGTCCTTCCGCCGCGTGAAGAAGATCAGCGGGATGACCGGGAAGGGCAGGGCAAAGCTCAGCACCACCTGGCTCAGGACGAGCGCCCGGGTCGGGTCGATTCCCAACATGACGACCACCACGGACGGGATCAGGGTCACAAGCCTGCGAATCCATGCCGGAATCTGGCGGTGGATGAAGCCCTGCATGATCACCTGGCCGGCCATGGTCCCGACGGAAGAGGAGGAGAGGCCGGAAGCCAGGAGTGAGATTGCGAATACCCAGCTCGCCGCGGGGCCCAGGAGAGGCACGAGGGTTTTGTGGGCGTCCTCGATGGTGGCGATGTTCGTGAGCCCGTGCGAGTGAAAAGTCTGTGCCGCCATGATCAGCATGGCCATGTTGATGATGCCGGCCAGCCCCATGGCGATTGCCACGTCCGTAATCTCGAAGCGAAGGAGACGCTTCAGCTTGCGCGGCTCCTTCACCACGATCCGGCTCTGAGTCAAAGAGGAGTGCAGGAAGATGACGTGCGGCATGACCGTCGCGCCAAGGATGCCGACGGCAAGGAGGATGCTTTCCGTGCCGGCAAGCTGGGGCACCACGGAGTGCAGGAGGACCTGTCCCATGGGCGGGCGCACGAGCACCATCTCAATGACGTACGAGACTGCAATAACGCCGACCAACGCGGTGATCACGGCCTCAAGCGGACGGAAGCCGAACCTTTCCAGGCTGAGGATGATGACGGTTGTAATGGCGGTGAGGATGACGCCGAGCCATAGCGGGATGCCGAACAGGAGGGCGAACCCGAGGGTGGCACCGAGGAACTCCGCAAGGTCCGTGGCCATGGCGGCAATCTCCGCCACGATCCACATCACGATCACGAGCCAGCGGGGCAGGCGCTCACGGCAGTGCTCGGCAAGGTTTTTCCCGGTGGCAATCCCGAGCTTCGCGGAGAGGGTCTGGAGGAGCATGGCCATGAGGTTCGCGGCCATGATGACCCACAACAGCATGAGGCCGAACTCCGAGCCTCCCTGGACGTTCGTTGCAAAATTGCCGGGATCTATGTAGGCCACGCAGGCAATGAAAGCGGGCCCGAGAAAAGGCAGGATGCGCTTCAGCGCCCCCGTTTTCTTCGTGCCGGAGAGGACGGTCTCGGCATCTCGAAGTGTTTTTACATCACCGCTTTTTACCGTCATGAGCTTCCCCTACGCGTTCCCTTCAGGTGGGCGTTCAGGCGCTCGATGGTATTCTCAAAGCCCAGGAGCGCAATGAAGCTGCCGATGCGCGGCCCTTGGGACTGTCCCAGGAACACGCGGTAGAGCGTTCGAAACCAGTCTTTCATCTTGAGGTTGCGATCCTTGGAGACCTGGAAAGCCCTCGTCTGGAGGGAATCCGCGTCCGTGGCGGCACCGCTCTCTTTGAGCTGCGTGAGGATGTCACGGAGCTCGGCCAGCGCCTCATCCATCTCGTGGCCCGCCTGTTCGTTCGCGCGGTTGGGCAGCATCACGTCCCGGTAATAGGCAAGGGCGTCCTCGATCAGGTTCTCATAGTACCCGACGTTGCCCGCGATGTCGGGCTGGTATTTCAGGAGATAGTCGCGGACGATCCGCGGATCATCCTGGTTCAGCGCCAGGATGAGCTGAAGGATGAGGGAGTACGTGACGGTCTTCTGGTCTGCAAGCTTGGCCGCGTGGCCTTTGCTGGAAAGCCGCGAGATGAACGGGACCGGGGAGTCCTCCGAGCCGTCCCAGGATTCCACCAGCTCCAGGTACTGGTCAATGATGTCCGGCAGGAGCGGAAGGCCCATGCGCTTGGCCTGCTGGGGTTTGAGGTACATGAAGTACAGAAGAGAGTCCACGGGAGCGTAACGAAGCCATTGCTCCAAGGACACGCCGTTGCCGATCTTCTTGGAGATCTTCTTCCCGTTTTCATCCAGAAAAAGCTCGTACTTGAAAAGCTCAGGCGGTTCTCCACCCAGCACCTTCACAATGCGGGAGGACAAGCGGGATGACTCCAGCAGGTCTTCCCCGTGCATCTCGTAGTCCACGCCCAGGCAGTACCAGCGCAGCGCCCAGTCCACTTTCCATCCCACCTTGCACGTGCCGCCCAGGATGCTCGTCGTTGCCGAATGACCGCACGCCGCGTACTTGCCCGGGGAATCGATGTCACACGTGTAGGAGATGGTGAGGGCCTGGGGGTCATGGTTGGTAACACGCGTGGAATAGATGCGGCCGCACTTTTCGCAGATCGGGAAGAACGGGCTCCACGCGGCGCGCTTTTCCTCCGCGATGGTTGCCCGAAACAGGTCGGCCACTTCCTCGTAGTGCTCCATCACCTTGCGCAGCCCGTCATCGAAGGCGCCGGAAGAGTACTTGTCCGTGGAGGAGGCGAACTCATACGTGAATCCGAAAGAATCAAGGAACTCCCTCAATTTTTTGTTCATGTAATGGGCGAAAGATTTCTCCTCCCCAAAAGGATCAGGGATGGAGGTGAGCGGCTTTCCGAGGTGCTCCTTGAGCATCTGGGGGTTCGGGAGGTTTTTGGGAACTTCCCGCAAGCCGTCCATGTCGTCGGAAAACGCAATGATTTTCGATTTCACCTGGGGCGCCATGGTGGCCAGCGCCTGGAGCACGAAAGAGGTGCGCGCAACCTCGCCGAATGTTCCAATGTGAGGCAGCCCTGAGGGCCCATACCCGGTTTCCGCCACCACGCTCGTCTTTCCGGTGTGCGAGAGGTGGTCGATGATCCTCTGGGCCTCTACGAAGGGCCATTCTTTGTTCGAGCTCATAAGTCCCATCGTGATATCGTTTTGCCCGGGAGGAGTCAAGGATTTCAGGCAGGCGGGCGCGCGAATGTGCTTGTTTTTGGCTCTTTCGGCTCAGTACTTTAAGCTCCTAGGGTTCAGAGAGGGGACACATGGGAGATGCAAAGGCAAAGCGCTCCTTCACGGGCGCCCAGGCGGTGGTGCACATACTGCAGCAGCAGGGGGTGAAGTATGTGTTCGGTCTCCCCGGCGGCGCGGCCATTCCGTTGTTCGATGCCCTTGTGGATTCTTCCATTCAATTGGTGCTGACCCGACATGAACAGGGCGCAACGCACATGGCTGACGGTTTTGCTCGCGCCTCGGGGCAGCCCGGGGTGGTCCTGGTCACCTCCGGACCCGGCGCCACCAACACCATTACGGGAATCCTGACCGCGAAGATGGATTCCGTTCCCATGGTCGTGCTCACGGGCCAGGCCAGCGTGAAGGACCTCGGGATGGACGCGTTTCAGGAGGCCGACGTCACAGGCATTTCCCTGCCTGTGGTCAAGCACTCGTATCTCATCAAGGATGCCGCGGATATCCCGCGCGTGCTCCGGGAAGCCTTCTACCTGGCCAACAGCGGCCGGCCGGGTCCGGTGCTCGTCGACATCCCCCGAAACTGCTCCAATATGACCATCGAGCTGCGCACGGATGAGGAGTTCCATCTCCCCGGCTACCATGTGCCTGAGGAAGGCGACCCGGAGCAGGTGGCCTGCGTGGCGAAGCTCCTCCACCAGGCCAAACGCCCCATCCTTCTCGCGGGCCACGGCGCCGTGATATCGGGAGCAGGCGCGGAGCTTCGCACGCTTGCGGAGACCATGCAGATACCGGTCACCAACACGCTCCTGGGAAAGGGCGCCTTTCCCGAGACCCATCCGCTGAGCGTCGGAATGCTCGGGATGCACGGGACAGCGTATGCCAACAAGGCTGTCGTGGACTGTGACCTGATCATGTCGGTGGGCTCCCGGTGGGATGACCGGATCACGGGCACCCCGGACACGTTCTGTCCCGACGCGCTGAAGATCCATATCGACATCGACCCCGCGGAGATCAACAAGCTGTATCAGATGGACTGCGCAATCGTGGGAGACGCGCGCGCCGTCCTTGCCCAGCTCAACAAGCAGCTTGTCCCCGGGGACACCACGGAATGGCGGGAGCGCATTGCCGGGTGGCGGAAGGCGTACCCGCTTCACTACCACAAGAAAGGGACGTTCGAAGCGCAGTACGTGATTGACGAGCTGTACCGCCTCACCGGGGGGAAAGCCATCGTCACCACGGACGTGGGCCAGCACCAGATGTGGGCCGCGCAATTCTACCTTACGGAGGAGAGATTCAAGTGGATATCCTCCGGTGGCGCCGGCACCATGGGCTTCGGCTTTCCGGCCGCCATTGGGGCGCAGCTCGCGCGGCCGAATGACCTGGTGTGCGCGGTTGTCGGTGACGGCGGCTTCCAGATGACGATGTACGAGCTTTCCACCGCGGTCAACTTGAAGCTGCCCATCAAGGTGCTCATCATCAACAACCGCTACCTCGGGATGGTGCGCCAGTGGCAGAACCTGTTCTGGGAGAACCGCCTTTCCGGCGTGGACCTGGTGGGGAACCCGGACTTCGTGAAGCTTGCGGAAAGCTACGGGTGCAAGGCCTTCCGCATCCGCAGGAACGGGGAGGTGACCTCGGTGCTGGAGAAAGCTCTGGCGCACACGGACGGGCCTGTGGTCATTGACGCTGAGGTGGCAAAAGAGGATAACGTGTTTCCCATGATCCCCGCCGGCGCCTCCATGAAGGACATGATCCTGGGGCCCGGAAACGAAAAGGAGCGCTCCTGATGGCCGCCACGGGGACCGTTCGGAAGCACCTGGTGAGCCTCTACGTGGCGAACAAGTTCGGGGTGCTGAACCGCATTGCGCTGGTGTTCGCCCGGCGGGGGTTCAACATCGACAGCATGGTCGTCTCGGAGGCGCATGACCCGGCGTTCTCGCACATGAACATCGTGGCCACAGGAGACGAGAGGACCATCGGGCACATCCTGATGCAGCTCGCCAAGCTCGTGGACGTGGTTCATGCCGTCGATAACACGGGCAAGGACGTCATCCAGAGGGAGCTCGCGCTGGTGAAGGTGCGCTGTCCTCCGGAAAAGCGGACCGAGGTGCTTGACGTGGTGCACACGTTCAAGGGCCACGTGCTGGACCTTTCGGAGAACGCGCTCACCGCGCAGATCACGGGGAACACGGAGAAGCTGGATGCCCTGCACCGGATGCTGGGCGGATATGGAGTGATAGAAATGGTTCGGACCGGCAAGGTATTGATGGCTCGTGGTGAGGAGGTCACCTAAGGGATCATGGGAAGAACGCTGCTCGACAAGGTGTGGGACCTGCACAAGGTCGGAACCCTGCCATCTGGGCAGGACCAGTTGTTCATTGGCCTCCACCTCGTTCACGAGGTGACGTCACCCCAGGCGTTCCAGGCGCTTACGGACAGGGGCCTGAAGGTGCTGTTCCCCGAGCGGACCTTCGCCACGGTGGATCACATCGTGCCCACTGACGGCCAGCGGAGGCCGTTCGCCGACGAGCTGGCGGAGCAGATGATGCGCGCCATCGAACGAAACGCCGAGGCGCACGGGATCACGTTCTTCGGGAACACGGATGACCAGGGCATTGTGCACATCATTGGACCCGAGCTTGGCCTCACGCAGCCGGGCATGACCATCGCCTGCGGGGACTCGCACACCTCAACACACGGCGCGTTGGGCTCCATTGCTTTCGGGGTGGGGACCTCGCAGATCCGCGACATCCTGGCCACGCAGACCCTTGCCCTCACACGGCCCAAGGTCAGGAGGATCGAGGTGAAAGGGACGCTCCCGGCCGGAGTGACCGCCAAGGACCTCATCATCCGGATCATCGCGGACCTCGGGGTGAACGGCGGGATCGGCTTTGCGTATGAGTACGGCGGGCCGGCCGTGAGCGCGCTCACCATGGAGTCGCGCCTCACCATGTGCAACATGAGCATCGAGGGAGGGGCGCGCGCAGGGTACATCAACCCTGACTCCGTAACCATCGAATACTTGAAGGGCAGGCGGTTCGTGCCCAAGGACGGGGACTTCGACAAAGCCGTCCAGTTCTGGAAGAGCATGGCGTCGGATGCAGACGCGGACTACGCGGACACCCACACGCTTGACGGCGGCTCCGTCGAGCCCATGGTTTCCTGGGGCATCAATCCGGGACAGGCGGTCGGCGTCTCCCGGAAGCTCCCGCGCGTGTCGGACGCCCGAGCTTCGGACCAGGACGCGCTCAAAAAGGCTTACAACCATACCGGATTCAAGGAAGGGGAGCCCGTCGAGGGGCTTCCCGTGGACGTGGCGTTCATCGGGTCCTGCACGAACGGAAGGATCTCTGACCTGCGCGAGGCTGCGCGGGTGATCAAGGGCAGGAAGGTGTCTTCACGGGTGAAAGCACTTGTGGTCCCCGGCTCCAAAGCCGTGCTTCGACAAGCGGTGGCGGAAGGCCTGCCGGAGATCTTCCGGGAGGCCGGCTTCGAGTGGCGGGACGCCGGTTGCTCCATGTGCCTTGCCATGAACCCCGACAAGCTGAGCGGCCGCCAGGTCTGCGCAAGCTCGTCCAACAGGAACTTCATTGGCCGCCAGGGGTCCCCGCACGGGAGAACGCTCCTCATGAGCCCGGCCATGGCGGCAGCCGCGGCGGTTGCCGGTGAAGTGGTGGATGCGCGGCGCGTGCTGCCCGGGGGCAGCGGCAACGGGAGGTCGTGATGGCGGATGCTGGAAGCGTGAGGAAGCTCATCAAGGGCAGGGGCATCGTCGTGCCGGGGGATGACATCGACACGGACCGGATCATCCCCGCGCGCTACCTGCGCATGATCACCTTCGAAGAGCTGGGCCAGTATGCGTTCTATGACGAGCGCTTCGATGACGCAGGAAAGCCCAAAAGCCATCCGCTGAACGACCCTCGCTTCACCGGTGGGACCATCATGCTGGTCAACCGGAACTTCGGTTGCGGATCATCGCGGGAGCACGCTCCCCAGTCGCTCATGCGAATGGGAATCCAGGCGTTCGTGGGAGAGTCGTTTGCGGAGATATTCTCCGGGAACTGCACCGCTTTGGGTCTTCCCGCGGCGCGTGTTTCTCATGAAGACGCCGTGCGGATCCAGGCCCTTGTGGAGAAAGACCCTTCCCTTGAGATCAGCGTGGACCTGGAGTCCCTTACCGTGACCGCGGGCCGTGATCAGTTTTCCTTCACCATGCCGGATGCTGACAGGAAGAGCCTGGCGTCCGGTACCTGGGACACAACCGCCATGCTCCTCTCCAACAAGGACGCCATCCGGGCAACCGCGGCCCGCATACCGTACGTCCACGGGTTTGCCGCGGCGCACGGAGGCAGCCGTGGCTGAAAAGACGAACCAGCGCCTCAACACACACAGCCGCACAATGACGGAGGGCGTCTCACGGATGCCCAACCGCGCAATGCTGCGCGCCGTAGGTTTCACCGACGCAGACTTCGACAAGCCCATCATCGGGATTGCTTCCGCGGGAAGCGAGGTGACCCCGTGTAACGTCCACCTGGATGACCTTGCCGCCATTTCCAAGGCGGCCCTGAAGGAAGCAGGCGGCGCGCCCATGAAGTTCAACACGTTCGTGGTGACTGACGGCGAGGCCATGGGGCACGAAGGCATGAAGTGCTCCCTGGTCAGCCGGGACACCATAGCGGACGCCATTGAGCTCGTGGTCAGGGGCCACCAGATGGACGCCATCCTCGGGATCGGCGGGTGTGACAAGACCATCCCCGGCACGGTGATGGCCATGGCGCGGCTCAACCTTCCCTCCCTGTTCGTGTACGGCGGCACCATCAAAGCGGGGAGCTACCAGGGAACGCCTGTGGACATCGTGAGCGCTTTCGAGGCGGTGGGCCGGTTCTCAGCCGGGAAGATCACCGAGGAGGAGCGGCACGGCATTGAGTGCACGGCATGTCCCGGGCCAGGAGCGTGCGGCGGCATGTACACGGCCAACACCATGGCCTCCGCCATGGAAGCAATCGGGATGAGCCTCCCCGGAAGCTGCTCCATCCCCGCCGTGGAGCCCGCAAAGAAAGACGACATGAAGCGCGCGGGAGCTTCGCTCATGGATCTGGTGCGCCGCGGCGTCACCCCCCGGGACATCATGACCCGGGAAGCCTTTGAGAACGCCATCCGGGTCGTCATGGCCGTGGGCGGCTCGACGAACGCCGTCCTTCACCTCCTTGCCCTTGCGGCGGAGGCCCAGGTGAAGCTCGACATTTTCGATTTCAACAAGTTCTACCAGACCACGCCCACGCTGTGCGACATGAAGCCAGGCGGCCGCTACGTCATGAATGACCTGTACCGCTCAGGCGGCGTGCAGAAAGTCATGCGACTGCTCCTGGACGAGGGCCTCCTGCACGGCGGCTGTCTCACCGTGAGCGGAAAGACGGTCAAGGAGAACCTCGCGGAGGTTCCCACGGACCTGGCGGGCCAGGACGTCATTCATCCGTTCTCCAATCCAGTCGACCCTCACGGTCCCATCAGCATCCTCAAGGGGAACCTCGCGGAAGACGGGGCTGTGTTGAAGACGGCGGGGATCGGAGAGTTCAGCCACACGGGGCCAGCGCGCGTGTTCGAGAGTGAAGAAGACGCGCTGGAGGCCATCCTGAAAAAGACCATCCGCAAGGGTGACACCCTGGTGATCCGAAACGAAGGGCCGCGCGGCGGGCCGGGGATGCGGGAGATGCTCGCCCCAACCTCCGCGCTTGCCGGAGCCGGGATGCTTTCGGACGTGGCTCTCATCACGGACGGGCGGTTTTCCGGCGGCAGCCACGGCATGCTCGTCGGCCACGTCTGCCCTGAGGCCGTTGACGGCGGCGTGATTGCGCTCCTCCGTGACGGTGACCGGATCACTATCGACGCCAAGAAAGGGATCCTTTCGGTGGACCTTTCAAAGGAAGAAATCGAAAAACGCCGCACGGGATGGAAGCCCAGGAAAATCGCTTATACAACGGGCGCGCTGGCAAAGTACGCCCGACTGGTTTCCTCCGCGAGCAAGGGCGCAATCACCGGCTAAGAGCTCATGGATCGCAACGCGCTCATCGACAAGATTGTCGCCGATGTGGCGGCCCGGCTGAGGACCGCCCGCGCTTCCGCGGCGCCCCGCATCGAGCCGGCGGAACTGGCGAGGTTCATCGATCACACGCAGCTTCGGCCGGAGGCATCCACAGCCTCGATAGAGCGGCTGTGCCAGGAGGCGGTGCAGTTCGGCTTCGCGGGCGTGTGCGTCAATGCAAGCCGCGTGGCGCACGCCGCGCGCAAGCTCCAGGGAACCGACGTGAAGGTCTGCGCTGTTGTCGGCTTCCCGCTCGGGGCAATGACGAGCAGGGCCAAGGCATTCGAGGCGCGCGAGGCCGTCTCTGACGGCGCATCCGAGATACACGTGGTGATCAACAGCGGCCTTCTCAGATCGAGGGACTACCGGGCTGTTGAAGAGGACATCAGAGCCGTTCGCCGGGCCACGCGGCGGACCACGGTTCTCAACGTCATCATCGAGATGGTCCTTCTCACGCAGGAGGAGAAGGTTCTCGCGTGCGAGCTTTCGCGCAAGGCGGGGGCGGGCTTCCTAACGGCTTCGACGGGCTTTCTCGGCGGTGTTGCGACCGCCGAAGACCTGGCGCTGATGCGCAAGGTGGCGGGGCCTGAGGTTGGGCTCAAGGCCAATGGCGGCATCCGCAGCGCCCGCGCTGCCCTTGCCCTGATAGCCGCGGGCGCCGACCGGATTGGCTCGACTGCAAGCGTCGCCATCATGGCGGACGCCTACCCTGCACTCACCTGAGGGCCCGTCCCGTCAGCTTCCTGAGCCCCGTCACCTTCCGGAAACCCCGTCCCTCAGCTTCCTGAAACAATGAAGTGGCCTTTCATGCCGAAACTGGCGTGGAAGGGATGGTTGCAGAAGAAGTAGTAGTCCCCAGGGGCTGAAAATGCTGATCTGGGTATTCACCGTTGCGTTCGGCGGTATTTCCACGTTGGTGATTACTTTCCCCTTTGGGGTCATCAACGGTGATGTTGTGTCCCGTGCCGCTTGTGTTCGATATGGTCATCGTGACGACCCCCGTCCCATGGACGGAAACCATATTCGGATCAAAGGCGAAGTTGCTTGCCTTCATGACAAGCGCCGCGCCTCCGGGCGTCACGTCCGCCCGGGTGGTAGGGGCTGATGCACAGCCCGCAAGCGACACGGCGCTTGCAGCCAGAACAAGCGCGAAGACCAGCGGCAGTTGAATCTTATGCCGTTTCATAGTCTCCCCCTTCCTGCTCAATCTCATACGCCGGGCCGCAGCCTCCGGATGAGACAAAGATACCGCGAAATGGCGCACCTGTTCCCCGGCATGCCCGCGTGACCCAGATGGTGCGATGGCCCTTTGCCCGCAGCACTTCCAGCCGGACCAGGGAAGCTGCTCCACCCGTCAGGTACCAGCCCCGTGCGGTTTTCAGAACCGTCAGGCTCGGGCACGCGTCGTGATTGTCTTGATTGAAGAGCCTGTCCCACTGCCGGGCGATTCCCCGTCCAGACAGGCGAAGAGCGGAACGCCGACCTGTTTCTTCATCGATCATGCCAACGATGTGATCGATGGGGATGAACCCCCGGGCACCGTCACTGAAACGCCGGGCCGGCCGGAACGCCATGCTGATCATGCGCACCAGGCCCTTGATTCGTGCCCGCCTGAGCTCCCGTGCAGCCTCGAAATGCCGGTATTCTTCCTCCCATTGCCTCTCCCGTTCGGCCTGATCAAGCGCGTCACGAGCATAACTCATAAGAACCCTCCTTTTGCAACCGGTTGCATTTCGATGCGTCAAAAAACCTATGCTGAATCACGTTCGATAAGCTCCACGGGAACGACGGTGTGTGTAACGGTGCCGTGCTCCAGGAATGCCACGAGGTCCCGTGCCAGCAGCGCGCCGGCGAGAGGGATCTTCTGGCTGATGGTTGTCAAAGCGGGGGATACGTAGGAGGCGAGGGAGAGATCATCATAGCCTACCACGGCAATGTCATCCGGGATTCTGCGCCTCTGGGCCTTGAGAACGCGCATTGCCGCTATCGCCATGACGTCGCTATTGGAGAATACGCCATCGATTTTTGGCTCCCGGGCAAGGAGCGCCTCCATGGCGCGCTCTCCCGAGCGCTCGCTGTAATCACCATACTCGACCAGGGTCTGGTCGAAGGTTTTCCCCGCGCTGCGGAGCGCATCCTTGTATCCAAGCAACCGCCCTTGGACCTCGCCTTCCGCGCGCGGCCCCCCGAGGAAGCCAATGCGGCGCTTGCCGTCCGAGAGGAGGCGCTCCGTGGCCAGCCTTCCTCCCAGCCTGTCGTCACCGCACACCGTGCAGTACCCGCCCGAGCTTGCGCCCCATGCAATGAAGGGCGCCTTACGAGAGACCAGCAGGTCGACCTGGCCTCGCTTGCCGCTTTCCGTCATGAGGATGAAGCCGTCCACCCGTCCGGTATCCATGTATTGCGCGGCCCAGTCCGAGTCAGTCGGGTTGACATGAACCACCATGAGGTCGTATCCAAGCTCGTGGAGGCCAATGGTAATCCCGCCCATGATTTCGAGGGTGAAGGGGCAGGAGACCTCGTAAGCCCCCTTGCTGTAGGCATCGTTTACAAAGGCGATTGTTCGACTGGTGCGAAGCGACAGGTTGCGCGCCGTGGCGCTGGGCCTGAACTCGTGCTGCCGGGCAATGGTCTGAATGGTGTTCCGGGTCTCAGCTTTTATCAGCGGACTGTCGTTGAGTGCCCGGGACACCGTGGATTTCGAGACGCCGGCAATCCTGGCAATATCCTGTATCGACTTCAGCTTTTTACTCGCCATTCTTTGCAACCGGTTGCAATATAGCAGCCTTTTGCGGAAGCGTCAAGTTCTTCCTGCACCGCTTGTCACGGGAGCGGAATGGCGCTGTTTGAAGGAGTCGAACTCATCTTCCGTGTAGTTTTCTTTCACCCCGATCCGCGTGCACTTTGTATAAGAACGCCTGAGCCAGACAGCCGACTTTTGCATTCCGCTGGGGTTCTCACGGAGAACCGCCAGAATGTCAGCCGTCACTGAGAAGGACTGCCGAGTTTTGCGCCAGCCGTGCCATGGGACTGACAAGATCGGCGGCGACGAGGATGTCGATCTTTTGCTCTCCGATGGAGTCGCAGATGGCCCTGCGATTTTGCCTTCTTTCCGCCGGCCCGATGGATACCGACCGCACAAGGAGGTCGATATCTCCCCCCTTTTTCGCGTCATCCACGCGAGAGCCAAAGAGGAAAATCTGCGCCTCTACGTCGTAGTGATGGACGGCGCTCACAATGGCGTTGCGCTCTCGGTCGGACAGCCTCATGAATGAAGCGTAGGTTCGCTGATTCCCAAAGTCAAGGCATGTCCTGCGGCCGTCACACATGAATAGAGAATCTCACTTGGACGGCCCTCACGAGTCACTGTCTCCCGGAGGCCGGGGTAGTTTTCAAGGGCATGCCTTGTGGCGGCGTTCGGGCGGCGGAAACAACCCCACTCCTCGCTTGGAGCGCCGTCGTAACGGGGGCGACACTCTCTATCGCCGTGAGCCCGCTGCCGTACGAAGGGAACTGCCTTAGTATTGCGATCTGGATCTGCCGGTCCCACTGGAACGCCAGGGCGACTCCCATGAGGATCATGACGACACCGAACGCCCGCTGAATTGTGCCCGCGTTCCTCGAGAGGGCAGGAGCCTTGGCGATGAGGGCGCGGCCGCCAAGCATGATGGCGAGCATGGGGATTGCTGTGCCCAGGGTATAGGCAACCGTGACGAGAACAGAACCGCCGTCCACCTTCTGGGCGAGGGCAAGACTGATTACCGAAGCCATGATTGGTCCCACACAGGGGGTCCAGACGAGCCCCAGGCTGAGGCCCACGGGGATGCCCCCCCAGAATCCGGCACGCGGTTTGGCGGCTGCACGGCTCCCCCCTGATGCGATGCGCGATGTTGCCACGTCGAAGAGCTCGCGAAAACGGGGCACAACCATGACGATGCCAAAAAGGACGATGAGCGCCATAGCGACGTAGCGCAGGGTATCGGCGGGTACGCCAAGCGCCTGGACGATGGTCGACAGGGCAAGGGTGAAGAAACTGAAGCTCACGATGAAGCCGGAGATCACGCCGAAGGGGCGGCCCTTGCCGCCCGAGCCTCCTCCCGCGAGCACGATTGGCAGCACGGGCAGGATGCAGGGTGAGAGGATCGTGATCACCCCCGATAGAAAAGCGAATGCGAGCAGGACTGTCATCTGATTCTCCCTCCGTAGGGGCGGTCGGCGAGCCGAAGCCGGCGCCACGATCGCCCCTTCCCACCGCGCTACATCGATTCCTTCACGTGCTGAAGAACGCCGTCCACGCCGCCCTCGTTCCATATCCCAAGCCTGGCGCCCTTGGCGTCGATCTGAACGAATGTGTCCTGGACCGTTACGCCGTACCTGGCCTTGAGGCTTGCGCTCTTGTCATAGTCGACGACGACGACGTTCACCTTCCCAAGGCGCGAGCCATTTGCGTTGATGTCCTTCAGGTCCATCTGGCACGAGGGGCACCAGTCGGCGGCAAAAAAGAGCACGGTCGGATTGTTTGCCGCCAGGGCCTGGGCCGACTTCAGGTCCGTGTATATGGTCTTCATGCCCGTGCTCTGGGCCAGCCTGAGCTGGTTGCCCATTTTCGTATCCGCCAGCATGCCGCTCTTCTTGAGGGCGTTGTAGCTCATGTCCTTCCCCATCATGTCGTTGCCCGATCCAGACATGCTGTTGTCCTGAGCCCCGGCCGACACTGCGATCGCCGCGAGAATCACCGTCACAAACGCCAGGCGGTTCATTGCCCAAGCGGGTCGTCGAGTTTTCATCACAGATCCTCCCTGTGCTGGCGGCTATTTGGCGGGTCATGCGAGCCGTCGTTTCCGTTCACCAGCACTTTCTTGACGCGCGGTGGGAGCCATTTCTTACATCAGGCTGCGATGAGGCGTACCAGTTGCTGGATCAATACGCAGACTTTGTTGCGCGCGGCGAAGGGCCCTCTCGCTGCCACCAGCTCTTGCCATGCCTGACAAACCGCTCCACTTTTCTAACTGCCGTTTGGCGGTCCCACGTGACGTGCGGTATTTTGGTTTGGGAAGGAAACCGGGCGCAAAGCGCGACCGTGGGACGATCAGAATGATTATGAAGGGATGTCGAGAACTACAATTCAGCTCCGACTATGCCAGAAAACGCGCCAGAAAGGCGCCGCAGGATAGGAGGAAGGGATCATGAAGTACATGCTCATGATGGCTGGCACGAAACGCGACTTCGAATCGTACCTGAGACTGTCCAAGGAGGAGCTCCGCGCGCAGGTTGCCTTCATGCGGAAGTTCGCCAAGGAGCTTGGGGACTCGGGAGTGCTCGTCCTTACCGAGGGCCTGGCGTTTGCCGATAAGGCCAGGATGGTTCGCGCAGGAAGCAATGGCGAGCCTATCACTGACGGGGTCTTTCCCGAATCCAAGGAGTTCCTTGCCGGATTCTGGATTGTCGACGTCGAGAGTCCAGAAGAGGCATACAGGATCGCCGCCCGGGCGTCGGCCGGACCAGGACCAAAAGGCCGAGCAACGATGCCCATTGAGGTCCGGCCGGTGATGGATCGCGCGCCTGAAGAGTGGCAATGACGAAAGGGCCAGACTTTTCGCTCGAGCACCTGTTGCGGGACTTGACCCCACAGGTGCTCGGGATTGTCGTGCGAAGATTCCATGACTTCGAGGCTGCGGAGGACGCAGTCCAGGAAGCGTTCGTTGCCGCGGCAGGCCAGTGGCAGCGCAAGGGTTTGCCGGACAATCCGCTGGCATGGCTTGTAAAGGTCGCTTCCCGGCGAATGGTCGATCAGATCCGCAGCGAGTCCGCCCGCCGTCGTCGCGAAAGTGGGACGGCCGCGGAGACATATCCCGCTCAAGAGCAGTCCGCAATCGAGCGTTCGCCCCAGGAAGACGACAGCCTGGCGCTTCTCATCATGTGCTGCCATCCCTCCCTGACCAGCGCATCCGCCATTGCGCTCACCCTGCGGGCGGTGGGCGGATTGACAACCGCGGAGATCGCGCACGCTTTTCTCGTGCCCGAAGCGACCATGGCGCAGCGGATCAGCCGGGCCAAGCAAACCATCAAGAGCTCTGGCGTTCCGTTCCAACTGCCGACTCCCGAGGAGAAAGTGGAGCGTCTTCGCGCAGTCCTCCACGTCCTTTACCTCGTCTTCAATGAGGGCTACACCACCAGCGGCGGATCCGCACTCCGCCGAGATGACCTGTCGCATGAGGCGATACGCTTGACGCGGATGGTCCACAGTCTCCAACCGGGCGAGCCGGAGGTTGCCGGATTGCTTGCGCTGATGCTGCTGACTGATGCCCGCCGTCTTGCTCGGACAGGGGCGGAGGGCGAGCTCATCCCGCTTGATCAACAGGACAGGACACTTTGGGACAAGGAGGAGATCGCCGAAGGAATTGCACTCATCTCGAAGGCGCTGCCGAAAGGGTCGGTCGGTCCCTATCAACTGCAGGCCGCAATCGCCGCCCTCCACGACGAAGCCACCAATGTCGAAGAGACCGACTGGCCGCAGATCCTTGCCCTCTATGATCTGCTCAGGAGAATGTCTGACAACCCGATAGTCGGTTTGAATCATGCCATCGCGGCCGCAATGGTTCATGGCGCAGCAGCGGGACTGAAGCTGATGGACGGTCTCGAAGTTGATCCGCGTCTCGCGGAGCATCACCGCCTCGATGCGGCCCGAGCGCATTTGCTGGAGCTCTCTGGAGACCGCGCCGGCGCCATAGAGCTTTACCGCGCTGCGGCAACCAAAACGGAGAACCTGCAGGAACGCAACTACCTTCTCTTGCAGGCAGCGCGACTCTCCGGTGAGCCACAACCGTCGGAAGAGCACTCCACTCCTCTTTCCAGGACGATGTAGAGAACTGCGGAGCTGCTCCGACTACACGCTGGACGCGCAGAAGTGACAACTCTTTGGAAAGGAGCAGAGGTGTGGCAGACAACAACATCGAACTAAGTCTTCGCGAGAAAATAACTGCATCATCTCATTTGGGATGAGGCAGGATTGAGTAGTTCCACTCCCCGTGGAAATCATCGGGTTTCAAACGGACGGCGGCGAGCTGTTCGTCGCTGACCTGAATCTTCTTGGGATAGCGCTTGGTATCCAGAATACATCGTACACTCAGGCCAGTAGAGGTTCGCGTGTTCGCAATCAGTTCCACGATCATCGCGTGCGTTAGTAGTGGCTGGCCCCGCCAATTGCGGCTGATGAACGAGAACAGTCGGTGTTCGATTTTGTTCCACTTGCTCGTCCCCGGGGGCAGATGACAGACGCGAACGATCAGGCCCGTTACATCGGCAAGCCGCTGGAGCTCCCACTTCCACAGCCGGACTCGATTGCCGTTGCTCCCACCGCTGTCGGCGACGATCAACAGTGATCTGGCCCGCGGATACTCCCTTGATCCCATCTTCCTCCACCAGTGCAAGATTGTGTTCACCGCGAAGGATGCCGTCTCGTGGTCGATCCCCACCGACACCCAGCCTCGATTCAGCCGTAGATCATACACGCCGTAGGGAATGACCTTCCCCTTGGTCTTGTCGATGAAATCGTGGACTTTGACCTGGTGCGGACTCCCCCGAGGACGCCACTCTCGCCCACCGTTCTTGAAGTTCCCCACCAATTCCTTTTTCTTCGCGTCCACCGAGATCGCCGGTTGCCGGAGTCCCACCTGCCGGCTCACCCCAGCGTTGATGTGCCGAAACTGTGCGTCCCGATCCGGATGTCGGCCTCCCTCCTTGGTCTTGCGGTTTGCCTGGAGGCTGTAGTGCAACTCATAGAGCAGCTGTCGCACCAGCCATTCACTACCTGCATGACCCTGCGCCGTCAATTCGCTGGCCAAGCGCCGCGTGCTCTTGCATGTCCACCTTAGTGCGGACTCTGGATCCCCCGGCTCACCGGGTCCACCAGTCGCTCCAAGGCAGCTCGCAACTTCGCGTCGATCGCGGTGGCTTTCTTGCGCCCGCCACCAGTCCGCCGGACACGACCCCTATCGGCGCTCGTCTTCTCTCGGATCTCCTGTGACCCTCGGATAATCGTACTCCGCGAGATACCAGTGGCCCGAGCGACCAGCGAGGCGCCTCCATATCCCAGCGATTGAGCTTCCGTGACAGCCCAAATCCGGCGGCCGCGTTCGTTGAGCGACGCCTTCAGGGTCCTATACTTCCTGCGGATCATCTGGAGTCGTGTCACACCCGGAATATAGCACACACATCAAACATGTTCCAGTTATTTTCTCGCGAACTCTAACCAGGTCTGCACGGGTCGCAAATTGGATAGCAATTGGGGCAGCGGCAGGCGCGCTGGTTCTTCTGGCCCTCCTGCACGTGGTGAGTCCGGAGTTCGACCCTTCATGGCGCATGATCAGCGAATACGCAAACGGGAGATACGGCTCGATACTGTCCCTCATGTTCGCGTGTTGGGGGACCAGCGAGTGGGCCCTCCTTGTTGGAATCTGGGGGCAGAAGAGGAAAGCAATCTTCAAGGTAGGTCTTGTCTTCCTTTTCGTTGCCGGCGCAGGCACTGCCATGGCAACCTTGTTTGATATCAACCATCCGCTGCATGACGTGGCCGGTTATCTCGGAATTTTTGGTCTGCCTGTTGCCGCGATGCTGACAACCTCGGTTCTCAGTCGTTCGCCGGGGTGGTCTGTCGCAAAGAGACCTCTTCTTTGGTTGGCCAACTTGACATGGATAGCCGTGGCATTGTTCGCGGGGAGCTTTGTCGTCCTGATCCTCTCTTTTCAGTTGGCCGGCATCAAGATGGACCCCAGCGCGGGGCCGACGGCACATGCCCCCGCCGGCGTCATTGGGTATGTGGGTCTTACGGACAGGCTCATAGTAGTAGTCGATTATTCATGGGTTGCGACGGTTGCCTGGCGCGCCATCAGACTGTCGCGCGGAGGCACAAGGATATGAAAAAGCCTACGAAATCCGGCTTTGCGTCAATCGATGAGTATCTTTTGAGCCAGGATGAAGAAGCTCGAAAGAGATTGGACGCGATTTGCAGGGTCATCCGCAAGGCGACACCACACGCGGAGGGCAGGATCAGTTACGACATGCCCGCCTTCTTTTACAAAGGAAGATTGGTTTACTTTTGCGCTTTCAAGAAACATATCGGTTTCTACCCGGCGAGCATAACGGTTTTCGACAAATTCCACGATGAGCTGAGGGGATACAAACAGAGCGGGCGCGGAACAATTCAGTTTCCCTATCGCTCGGATCTTCCATTGGGCCTGATAAAGAAGATCGTCGAGTTCAGGATCAAAGAGAATGAGAGAAAAGAAATCGCGGGAGAATGAGCCGCCGGAATACTTGAGCTGCTACCTGCTCCAGGGTCTGCACGTGGGCCTACTGCGTGAGTGCTTCGGACAGAGGGACGAAGATATAGACCCCACGTTTCCCTCCCTGAAGCCAGCCCTTCCGCTCCAAGCGCATAAGGATCTTGTTGGCGAGAGGCCGGCTGAGCTCGAACTCCTTTGCCACGTCCTTGCCATCGACGGTAACGCGGCCCTTCCGCATGAACGTGGCGAGCACGGCGCGCTCTCTGGCGCTCAATCCGCGAGCTATTTTCTCACCCGAAAGGATCGTTCATATTGAGGCTCCGGCCAGATACATTACAAGTGTTGTTAGGGACACACTTCGTCTCTAATTGCATTTGGAGCATAATACCTCCTTTGCTGTCAATCAACGCATCAAGAGGGGGAGGCGGCAAGGGCGGCGAGGGAAGCCGTGCGTCATGAAGCTGTGTGATTCCAGTAGGTGATACGTGTACCGACCGCGCTGTACGCGTGGTGCCGTCTGCAGGTGGCGAAGAAGTAGTCATGCGCGGGTGGCAGTGATGGGCCTTCGGTCCCTGCGGTTCGTCGACCTGCCCGAGCATCACGCTCCGGGAGGTTTCGACCATGCGGCCGTGCACGGCGGGAAGAACCTCCTGTACGTGGCCCACACCGCCAACGATGCCGTGGATGTGATCGATTGCGCATCGGGCCAATTTCTGCGCTCCGTTCCCGGGCTGACCGGCGCAGCCGGTGCGTTGGTTTCAGAGGAGAGGGACCTCGTTTTCACATCCAACCGGGGCGAGGATATGGTGTCCGTTTTCGCACCTGGCAATGAGCAGGGGCGTTTCAAGGTCCCCGTTGGCGTCCGCCCCAACGGCCTTTCCTTTGACCCGCGGCGCGGCCTGCTTCTTGCTGCCAACGTGGGCAGCCCTGACGAGGCCGGCTCTTTTACGCTCTCCGTGGTGGACATCACGCGCCAGAAGATGATTCACTCAATCCTCGTCCCGGGACGGACGCGCTGGACAGTATTCGATCCTCCCGAGGACCTCTTCTACGTCAATATCGCCGACCCGCCCCGGATCCTGGTGGTGGAGGCGGCGCATCCTGACAAGGTGACGCGCGAGCTGACTGTCCCTGCCGCTGGCCCGCACGGCCTTGACCTGGACGCGGACGGGCAGATCCTGTATTGCGCCTGCGACGCAGGAAAGATCCTCGCTCTTGCGCCCTCGGACGGTGCCATCCTGCAGGCAGCATCCTTGAGCGGCACGCCGGATGTGATCTTCTTCAACCAGTACCTGTTGCCCCCTTCTCCGATGGACTGGCTGCCCGCGAGTCATCTGGCCTATTTCATCCTGGATGTGGTGGAGCAATTGAATCTGGGGGAGATCGCTCAGGAAGTCCACCAGAAGAATCCTCGGGGAGAACGGCCCTATGCGATCGGGATGATGGTGGGGTTGTTGCTCTACGGTTACAGCGTCGGGATCTATTCCTCGCGGCGCATTGCACGGGCCACTTATGAGGATGTGGCCTTTCGAGTGATCAGCGGCGGAGAGTATCCGCATTTCACAACGATCAACCAGTTTCGACTTGATCACGGGGAATCGCTGGGCAGACTGTTCGTCGAGGGGCTGCGGTTGTGCCAAGCCGCCGGACTGGTGAAGTTGGGGCTGGTGGCGCTGGATGGGGCAAAGATCAAAGCGGCGGCGAGCAAGCACAAAGCGATGAGCTACAAACGAATGAACGAGGAAGAGTCACGCCTGCAGCGACAGGTGGCGGAGTTGCTTCGACGCGCCGAGCAGGCCGATAGGAAAGAAGACGAGCTATATGGGTCCGGTCAGGATAAGGAGGATTTGCCGGCGGAACGGCCCGACGGGAGACGCGTCTGCAGCGGTTACACGAGGCTCGCGCGGAACTGGAGAAGGAGGCCGCCGAGAACCGGGCGGGGCAGTTACGCGAGCAAGCCGAACAGCAACGCACCAAGGCCGATGACGAATCACTGCCGGATCACGAACGCAAGCGTTCGCGTACGCGCGCAGAGCAGGCCACACAACAAGCCGATGCGATCGCCCCCGAGAAGAAGGAGGGGGACAAGAAGGGCGGTGAGCAGCCGGAACTACCTTTGCATCGGGTTGCCTGCGAGGTGGACGGAAAGCCCACACTGACGGCGCAGCGCAACTTCACCGATCCGGAGAGCTGCATTATGGTCAAGGACGGAGCCTACATTCATGCCTACAACGCGCAGGTGGTCGTGGATGAAGCCCACCAAGTCATTCTTGCCCACGGGGTAAGCAATCAGGCTCCGGACCAGGAGTACCTGGTGCCGATGGTCGAACGGATGCTCGCCCTGGAGGGTCAGCCTCCTCAGGCCCTGCTGGCCGATAGCGGGTACTTCTCCGCAGAGGGCGTGCAGCAATTGCAGGCTCGCCACGTTGAGCCGTATATCGCTGTGGGCCGCGGGGAGGCTCAACAAGCGCTGGCAGCAACTGTGCGTACTCCAGCCCAGACGCAGAGAGCTTGCATGCGAGAGAAGCTGAATGCCGTCAAAGGCAAGGCGGCTTACTCCCGGCGGAAGGTCATTGTGGAGCCGGTCTTTGGCCAGATCGAGCAGGCACGAGGCTTTCGACGTTTCTCACAGCGTGAGATTGGCGAAGGTTCGGCGGGAATGGGCGTTCGTCTGCCTCGCACACAATCTACTGAAGCTGTTCCGACATCGGCCGACCCAAGGTCCTGAACCCGCCTCCCTGGCCGCCTGCACGGCATAGCAACCAAGATGAATGACGCTTCACCGACGGAAGAGCGCATTTCGGGAGTCCCGTGGAAGGCGGCGACGCTTCCGCGGAAACGCGATGGCCATCGGAGCCCGCGACACGGTGAAGCTCGCTTCTACGCCCTACGGTCTCCTAGCAGGACTTTATGTGGCCCCGGTTTGAAGATTGCCCTCAGCCGGTCGGGAGCGTTTCTATGAGACGAACCCCAGCGCGTTTAGCCTAATCGTCATCGCTTCAACGCTAACCTCGTACTTATGGGCCAGCCGATCTATCGCTTCGTTCAGTTCGATGTCTCCAGGCAAGCGCTCGACGTCCTTCTCGAGCAATGGACGAGGCATGAGCAGTTCCGCGGCGAACTGGTTGGCCTCGATCTCCTGGTCGTCTATAGCTAAGCCGGACTTCTGGTCACGGAAGCCAATTGGGGATTTCTCGTCTATATGAAGCTTCTCGTTCTTGTGTAGCAAAACATGTCCGATCTCGTGCGCGATTGTGAAGCGCTGTCGGGTTGGAGCATGTTTGCCATTCACCCCGATGATGACGGTCCCATCGGGTTTCCGGTGAACCATTCCAGACAGCTTTCCCTCGAAGTCTTCGTATTTGACCGAGGCGCCAACAAGCTTAGCGAGTCTTTCGACGGGCACGGGTGTCTTTCGTACGGCGCCTTCCTCCAGAAGGTCCGAGGCTCTCTGTCTTGCGAGCGAGAATTTCGGCGGCATTGGGTCCTCCTTCTTCAGGGGATGAGATGACCCGATTGATCCAGTCGCGCGTGTCTGAGGGCAGCCCGCTCAATAGTTCGGTCATCTCTCCCGACGGTTCCGTCTCCGTGCT
This sequence comes from uncultured Spirochaetota bacterium, assembly GCA_963845535.1. GTDB lineage: Bacteria > Spirochaetota > Spirochaetia > SZUA-6 > Fen-1364 > Fen-1364. The sequence goes on along the minus strand of CAWJSK010000012.1, from coordinate 213,620 downwards.
CGTGGGAAGCAAGTCAGCTCCAGCCAAGCCAAGGACTTCCGCGAGCCTCATGAACAAATGGAGATAGACGGGCTGCCGACCGGCCTCGATGTTGGTAATCGAAGTCCTTGAAATCTCCACAGCCTTTGCAAGCCGAGCTTGGGTCATCCCTGCTTTCCGTCTTGCGTCGCGTAATCGCCTGCCGAACGCGCGGTATACCGTCAGGCTGCTTGCAGGCATCCATCTACGCTATCGCAAACAATAAGAAATGTCAACCATGGAAACATGTTTGTAATACAAACCTAATGCCTTAGTATAAGTTTGCATGGTTGACATGAAGTGCCGTTCCGGGGTATGCTTTCCCCGGATACGGCCGTTGGCCGAGCCGGGGCGCAGCACTTGGTGCCGGTGCCTCACAAATCATGCGGCTTTTTGAAGCTGCAAACAGGAGCATGTACATGGACAGCGAACAGCAAGAGGTGAAGGAGCATCCGCAGACCGGTCCTGATGTGGTGGTCACGGTCGACACGCAACCCAAGACCGTTCACCGCGGGAGCTGGGTTGTGGCTGAGTTCAAAAGGGAAGTAGGCGTGGATGCAAACGCGGCTCTGGACCAAGTGGTCGAAGGCGTCTTCCAGCCGCTGCAAGACGACCAGCGGATCACGCTCAGGGGTGGGGAAGTTTTCGTGAGTCACGTCCGGCAGGGAGGCTCGGCATAGATGGCCAGCGACCATGCCATAGCTGAGTTACGCCTAGTATGCCCTGGAGCAGAAGAAATGACAGAAGCCGGGGTGCCCTATTTCCACCTCCCTAAGCTGAAGCTGCCGGGCGGGGACACTGTGGTGGAGGCGCTGCTTTGCCCGCAGCAGCACGGCGGGTACGCTACCCGCCTTTTTCTCTCCTCGCCTGTGCCAGGCAAGGGAGCAAATTGGTCGGTGCATCAAATCCTCGGCAAGGCTTGGCATACATGGTCTTGGAACGGGGTGCCGGCGACCCTGAGGCCGCTCCAGATTCTCTTGGGGCACTTGGACGCGCTGAAATGAAAATCCTATTCAAAATGACCTCCTCTCTTCTCCAGGAGGTCCGGCAGGATCTTGCGCGCCCACACGCGTTCGCGGCAGAGCGGGTGGGTTTCCTTTCCTGTGGAGTTGCTCGCTCGAAAGGGGGGATCATGGTTTTGGCCTCTCAGTATCATCCGGTGGCCGATCAGGACTATATCGACGACCAGAGCGTTGGCGCCATGATGGGTGCGGATGCAATCCGAAAGGCCTTGCAACTGGCCTACGGCCTCAAAAGGTCAATGTTTCACGTGCATGTCCATGAGCATGAGGGCAGACCTTGGTTCAGCTCTACTGATCTTCGCGAGAACCGCAAGTTCATGCCGGACTTCTGGCACGTGCGTCCGGAGTACCCCCATGGAGCGCTGGTCCTAAGCATGGACTCGGCGGCCGGTCTTTGCTGGGTACAGGCAAATCGTAAGCCGATCAGAATAAGTGACTTCGACGTGGTGGGCCGCCCAATGACGCTGTTGAGGGACTGGGCATGAGCGAGCGTCTATCTCGTCAGAGCTTTCTTGGAATTCGAAGCGACGAAATCTTGAGTTCAGTTCGGGTAGGAGTCATCGGCTTGGGCGGGGGTGGCTCGCACGTGGTTCAGCAGCTCGCGCACATCGGCGTGTGTGACTTCGTCATTTGCGATCCCGACAAAGTGGAGGAAAGTAACCTTAACAGGCTTGTGGGTGGCACCGCTGCTGACTCCGAATCAGGTACGCTGAAGACGACCGTGGCCCTAAGGTTGATCAAAAGCATCAATCCGTCTGCGCGGGTGGTCTGCGTCGCCGCGCCATGGCAGCTGGAATCGCTTAGTGTGCACGATTGTGCGGTGGTTTTCGGATGCGTGGATTCTTACGCAGCCCGGTGGGACATTGAGGCGTTCTGTCGCCGGCTGCTTATTCCGTACATCGATATCGGCATGGATGTATCAGAGGGAACCGATGGTTACGTCGTATCAGGACAGGTCATTCTTTCGATGCCAGGTGCCCCGTGTATGCAATGCCTCGGTTTCCTGAATGAGGATTTGCTCTCCAAGGAGGCGGCCCGGTACGGCGCCGCAGGGAGCCGTCCACAAGTCATATGGCCAAACGGTGTGCTCGCTTCTCTTGCTGTTGGCATCTTCGTTGGTCTCTTGACCCCTTGGAGTCAGCATGATTGGCCTGCTGTCTATCTTGAATACGACGGAAATCGTCAGACCGTTCAGCCCAGCAACAGGCTGTTGTACGTCCGTAAGCGGTGCGATCACTTTCCGGTGGCCGGAGGTGTAGGGGACCCCTTCTGGTCCGGTCAGTGAAGCGACTGGTCGCATCCGGTTGACGCTACGGGCTTCCCTCGCCCCCTTTGCCGCCCCCCCCTCCCAGACCCTCCCCCCCTGCTTACCCCCCGGCTAAGGTACCCTATGGTCGTCTGGGAGGGGGGGGCTCAAAAGGGGGGCTTCGGTGGCGGTACGCTCGCTCCGGCTCCGCCATCCCTGGCTTCGCCTCCGCTCACTACCGCCAGCCCTCCGCTGCGGGGGTGAGTAGCGCTGCCGTGCTGGCGCACAAACTGGAAGGGCCGTACGCCGGCCCGTGGGCGTGAATGGCTCTTTCTCGTTGCGAAGACAATTTGCACGTGTTCATTTCATTCCGATTTTTTCTGCTTGCACGATCTTGACATCGAGCTCCGACCTGAAGCCCTCCAACTGGTGTTCCCTAAGCTTTGAGAAATACTTGCCGAAATCCTTGGGCGTCACCATGTTGAACTGATAACATATTGTAGCACCTACGTTCTTCAGCCACCGGTTCAGCCGCTTAAAGTGCTCCGTTGCGTATTCGTGCTTTTTGACGTTTTCCGGCGAAACGTCGGTAATCTCTTCGTCCCCTTTGATTTCCGTGATAAAGATCCAATTGCCCTGCTTGATAAAGAAATCCGGGCTGAACTCGCCTCGCTTCGGTTTATTGCCCTTCTTCCATGCGTACTCCAGCGAGTAGAATCCAACAGGGGTGTTCTTCAGCCAACCATCGAGCTCGCTAGAGTTCTCCCGGCTAGTCAGGTCGCGTACAAACTTTCGCTCCGGCGTAGCGTCGGCAATTACGAAGTTTGCCGGCGTCTTGAAATCGTTGGAGTTTTCTACGCGAATGCGGCCGTTGACGAAATCGCCGTCTGGGTCTTCGACTTCCTGAAAGAACTCCTTTTGCTCGTCTTCCAGAGTGTTCACGCATCCGGAAGTGTAGAAAATGGCTTTCGACCATCGCCGGAGCTCTGCAGCACTGCAACTTTCCGCCTGCCGCTCGGCGGTGCTCAGCGTCAGCAGGGCTTTTGGGGAAAGCTTGTAAACCACGCGCTTTGCCATTTTCCGCCTCAGCGTGCCGAGGGCCTGCAAGAACTTCTGGCGGTTTTCGTCGGTGATCCTGTCGCCCCGTATCTTGGCGCGCTTAAGAGACTCTCGGACAATGACTTCGCATTTCTCAAAGGGATACTTCTTGCCGTAATGCGTTCGGTCTCTTGGGTTTTCCGCGTCTTTTGACTCCTCGTCAATGGACTTCAGCCGCTGGAACATCTGCTCTGCAACTTCCTCAACGGTAAAAATCTTGTGTTCGATGCGCGTCTTGAAACTCACATGATCGCCGCTCACAGCGCGCTCGAATTCCACTGTGACATCCTCGGCCTCCACTTGGGTGGGGAGTTCAACGAACCCTTCCTCCAGAAGGCGATATTCGCCTTTCTTTGTGTATTCGCTGATGTCCTCCATGCGATCGTAGTTCAGATTGTGCAGCTCGAAATTGTAGGGCGAGCGTGGATCCACCCTCGATGTAAGCCGCCGTTCAACCTCCAGTATCTCGTTGACCAAGTGCTTGATGCGTCCCGACCAAGCATCGTGGTTAAAGACCGATACGATGGGGTCCTCACCCTGCCAGTTGTCGGGCCGCCGAAGACCGCGGCCAAGTACTTGGGCGATGAGCAGCTTGCTGTTGAACGCTCGCTCCTCGTGTGGTACGATCTGGAACACGTTCTTCACGTCCCAACCTTCGCTCAGCATAGACACCGAGACAATCCATTCCACCCTGCTTGCCGGGTTGTCGACCTGTTTAAGTCGCGCAATGTTTGGCTGGTGCTCCTTGGCCGAAGTCACGGGCAAGACTTTTGCTTCGGCCTGCTCGGCGGGGATCTTTTCCCAATCCTGAAGAAACCCTTGCAACTCCTCTGCTACCCTCTTGCAGGTCTTGATGTCCCTTGTCACGGTAATGGTAAGTGGCCGAATGCCGCGTTTTTTGAGTTTCTTTTTCCAATCCTGGTGCCGGTTGTAGATTAGCTGCCATTTCTCGTCCGGATTCTCCGTATCGGGCATCTCTGCTACATACTCGACACTTTTCACGAACCTTTCCTCAATCGCTTGCCGCAACGAGTATCGGTTCACCACATCTGCGAAGTAGTCGTCCCCCACATAGCAGGTACCCGAGACGCCGACGATAAAGCGGAAGCCGTATTCCGGGTTGACAAGAAATTCCTTCCATCGCTTTGCAGCCATCCCCGATTCGTTGGCCACATGATGTGTCTCGTCGTTAAGCACCGCGACCCGTGCGCCCTGGCCTTTGAGGCTGTCGCGGATGGATGACCTCACGTTTTCAAGAATCGCATGGTAGTTCTCCACGCAGATCGAACCATCCACAATGCTTTCGGAGGCGTTAATGATTTTGGGCGTCCGTACCCTAGCATCGTCGGACAAGAGGTCGCGTAAGTCGCCGGTCGCTGCCAGTTCCCTGAATTTGGTCAGCAACCCTGCTTCGATCGTATTCGAGGGGCAAAGCACCAACACACGATCTGCCGCGCCCTCCGCGAGCAGAGTCGCCGCTAGGCCATACAACACGTAGCTCTTGCCCGTGCCTGTCGCCTGGTCAATTGAGCACGACAATTTATCCGGCAGCTGCAAATGCCGCTCCATGCCCGACCATGAACCGTAGCGCTGGTTCAGTTCCAAATTTCGCTCGAAGTTTTCCTTCGCCAGCGCTTGCAGGTCGGCATATTTACCGCCAAGCAGGTAGCGCAAGGTCGTCCGGAGAGCCTGCTTCTGGTATTCTCGCACTCCGCACAACTCATCAAAGAACTCCTCATACTTCGATTCATCCCAAACTTTGGGGTCAATGTCCGGGCTGACTTTCAGGACAAGGTCTTCGTTGCGGAAGGTGCGCCGGTCGCCTCGTATGTTCATGATTGATCTAATTCCGCTTTTGTTTTCGTTTGTCGGGCGCCGTCGCTCTGTCGTTCTTGATGCCAAACTGCGCTGCCGCGATCAACTCGCGCGTTTCGTTCCCGTAGATGTCCACGAAAACGGCCATCACTTGCCGCCCGAGCGACTCCACAGGAAACCGCACCTCCCAGCCCGCCTCTGCAATCGCGTCGGCATAGAACATGGCATCAAGATCAAACATATCGCCATCGTAATCGTAGTCGAGCATCACCATCGAAAGCGTCTCGCGGTTACCCTTTTTCCGTATAGGCTCCCGCACTACCGCCTCGCTTTTGAAGGTATTGATCCGGATGAAGGCTTCTGCCAATTGCTCGCCCTTGCGTTTGCTGCTGCCGCATGTGCGGTGCAACTCCGGCGTGCGGATGAAGTCGAAGCCAACTGCCTCTACTGTGTCGTTCACCGCCAGTTCGTCGGATGGCTGCTTATTGAGCCTCGCGTAAATTGGTGACGTTTCAGTCAAATGAAATCCCTGCATGTTTGAGGAAAGAATAGGGAAGACTGTTGCTTTGTGAATGGATTCGGGAAAATCCATCGCGCACTCCATCTACCATTCCTCCCAGGTCATCGGCGCATCGGTTGGCTAACTCTTGGCCCTCGATATTCGCCCAAGCACTCTCAACCGGGTTCAGCTCAGGGGCATAGGCGGGAAGGCGCACAACGGTCAGCCATTTGTCTTGTTGCTTCAAATAACTGGTCATGCGGCGGCTTCTGTGAGACGGCAGGCCATCCCAGACCAGAATAACTTTCTTCCGAAGGAACTCTTTGCGAAGCTGTGAAAGGAAGTCGCTCAACTTCTCGTCGTTGAAGCTGTCAGCAACAATGCGAAAGAAAAGCCGAGATTCTTTGCCATCCCATCGATAGCCGAGGGCCGCACAGATCGACAGTTTCTTCCAATTAAAGGTATGACAGAGCACGGGTGTCTTGCCTCGTGGCGCCCAGGTCCGTCTCACGGGAGGCTTCTGCGAAAGGCCGCTTTCATCAAGGAAAACTACCCATGCGCGCCAGAGGCTAGCGTTTTTTTTTACCTCTTCCCATCTCTGAGTCTTCCACTGAGTAATCTTTTCTTCGTCTCTTTCCTTTGCTTTCAGCGTCGGGCGCTGCAGACTCCACCCCATCTGGCGCAAGATTCTCCACACGTGACCCGGATGATAGCTTACCCCTGTCACACTACTGATGAGCTGGGCCACACGAGGGAGGGACCACAAATCCGTTGCGTATCCATGAGCCGTCGCTCCACGCAGCAGTTCCTTCTCCACCAGCGCCAGTTGCTCCTTCTCCAATTTGGGCTTTCGCCCGGCTCTTGTTGCCCCCTCCAGGGCAGCGATGTTACCGCTATGCCATGCCTGCCACCATTCGCTGACGCTCTGGCGACTGACCCGCAAGTGCAAAGCCACCGCGGCTTGGCGTTCACCCTGCTCGAAGAGCGCAACGGCCTTCTCGCGGCGTTTGCGTAATTTTTCAAGCCTCTTTTTTCCCCTCTCCATGAGCAAGATTATGCCACAAACAAATTCTTTTGTCCGGAAATTTTGCGAGCCTCAATAAGCGCAGTGAACTCCCGCTGGTGCAGCTCGTGGATGATTGAGTACGGGATGCGCAACGCGTAGTAGCGTACACCGTCGAGGTCGAGGTAGTCTTGCTGGAAATCGAATGTTAGTGCGGGGGCGATGATGAAGAGACGGCTGCCGACCTTTGTCCCAAGCGCCTCATGCAAGCTGCGGACGGTCTCCTCGTCAATCCGGGCTCCCGGCTGCCTCTGGTGGTTGAAGACAAGTACGCTGGCCCCTTTGAGGTAGCCATCCAGTTCGATCCCGCCGATCTTGTGTCCCTCATCCCGGCATTGGAATAGCTGAAGGGCAAAGAACCGCCATGAATCCCACGGCAACTCCTTGAGTTTTGAAAAATCATAGAGACCCGCGTTGTAGAGCGCGAAAGGCTTGGGTTTAAGAGCAGGGCCTTTGTTGCCGATTTCCCTCCTCAAATTTAGCATTCGCTTCTGGATCGTGTAGATGGCCAGCTTCCCGCAATCAATACCGATCCAATGCCGCCCCAGCTTCTCAGCCACGGCGCAGGCCGTACCGGAACCGGCGAATGCGTCTAAAACGATGTCACCTTCATCCGTTGAGGAACGAATCACCCTGCTGAGTAAACCTTCCGGTTTTTGTGTCGGGTATCCTGTGCGTTCGAACTTCGATATCGACCAGCCGACATCTTCATCAATCCCCTCGTCGCTCTTTTCGTAGATTCCATTTGTGTAAGGCTGGTATGACCACAGATCCATCAGAAAATTGCCAACGCTATCGGTCAGCGGGCGCAAGATTCGCGGCTGCCCGCCATCCTTATCTGGAAAGTAGACCATCCCCTTCGACCGCAGGTGGTCCAGCTTCTTGAGAAGAGGTAACTCTGTGATATCCTCCTCCAGCAGGTCATAGACAAAATCGGGAATAGCCCAGTGTCTTCCGCGCAACGTTGGATCATACCCCCGCCATTCCTTGCCCGAATCGCCCCTGCGAACTCCCTCAGCGGTCAAATCAGCTTTCGAGACCAGCGTGCCGTCCTGGCCAACATCAAAATTCTGGCCGATGTAGTCTTTAAAAGGTGGACGACGGATCTTATGAAAGCGGAGATTTTGCGCTCTTGAGAAGAACAGTATTGTTTGGTGTATCCTCCCAAACGTTGCTGCTTTACTGTGGGAGTTCGTGTTTCGCCACACGATCTCGTTGCGGAAATTGTGCTCACCAAACAGTTCATCAGCGATGACCTTTATGTAGTGGCTTTTCTTCTGGTCGAGGTGGACATACACGGATCCATCGTCAGTGAGAAGTTCCCTAATGAGAACCAGCCGCTTTCGCAGGAACTCAACGAAAGCCGATCCTTCCACTTTGTCTTCGTACGCCCGCTCCTCCTGTTTTCCCGAGAAATCCCGTTTTGTTGCAAATGGTGGATCGATGTAAACAAGCCGTACGCCAGGTGTTCCGTCAGCGTTGCAGAGTTTGCCAGACTTCTTCAATTCCAACAGGCTTTTCATCACCTGCAGGTTGTCGCCGAAAATAAGCATGTTGTGCCTATTGCCACCATTCTTGCCAAAGGTGCGCACCGGTTGCAGCGGTACGGCCAGTGTATTCGCCTGAATGTCTTCTTCGCGCTCCTTGCCGTGATACACCAGCTCATATTCTCGCTTCTCCGGCGGGAACAGAATTCGCGCCCATTCCGGGGAGATCTCCTCGCCCTGCTGTATCAGGCGGACCAGTTCTTGGCCTTGCTCTGGCGTCATCTCAGTTGGCCTCCTTCTTTAGCTTGCGGTTTCTCTTAGTATCTAGCGGGGCCAAACATTCGAGCTCCAGCTCGTCAAGTAGACCGCTGTCGGCAAAACTAAAGATCACCCCCTCACCTACGATAACATGATCCAGCAGCCGCAAGCTGAGCGGCCGAGCGGCGGCAATGAGATCCTTAGTGAGCAGACGGTCGGATTCGCTCGGTTCCGCTGAACCTGAAGGATGGTTATGCGCGGCGACTAACCCGCTGGCATTCAGTTGCAGTGCACGCGCGATGATATTCCGTAGCGGCGGATAAACCGAATTGGCCGCACCTTGTGCAATTAGCGCATCATCCAGCAGCGCATTTCGACGGTTCAGATAGAGGACGCGGAAATGCTCGTCGGAAAGCCCCCGAAGGCGATTAGCGAGATAGTCAGCTGTCACACTTGTGCTTTTGAACTGAAGTTCGCTTCGTTTCGCAGGCACTACGACGCGGCGGGCGATTTCCATCGCGGCCAGCAATTGAGCCGCCTTAGCGCCCTTCAATCCCTTGACCTTCAAGAGAGCGAGAATCGGAGCTTCCACCATTCCGCTTAGCGAACCGAAGCGCTTCAGAAGTTGCCGCCCCAATTCAACCGCGCTGGTTCCTTGGAAGCCTATGCGAATAAGTATCGCCACCAACTCGGCATCGGTCAGCGCCTGGGGGCCGCGCGAGAGCAGCCGCTCGCGTGGGCGTTCTTCCTCAGGCCAAGAGATTATTCCTGACGAATGCGTTTTCGTTTTCGGTGTCCCCATGTTCATTTCCGATTGATCAACATATCCAGCACGTCGTAATCGCGCCGCCTACGATGTCCGCCTCTGGTAAATAGCTACCGACTCCGGCTGCGGATGCGCATTATACGTAATTCGGAGGTCTAAGAACAGCGCGACTCGGCGCAAGCGTTCGTTGTTGGGCGGCTGCTGAAATGAGCGTCTTTTTCGAGGAACGCAGCAGAGCACCGAAATGTCCGTTAGTTTTCAAGGAAGTTGCGGCCCTTCCGGTTCGTGCGCCAGCACACCAGCACCACTCACCACCCGCAGCGGAAGGCTGGCGGTAGCGAGCGTACCGCCACCGAAGCCCCCCTTTTGAGCCTCCCCCTCCCAGACGACCATAGGGTACCTTAGCCGGGGGGTAAGCAGGGGGGGTGGGGCTGGGAGGGGGGGGGGCGGCAAGGGGGGCGAGGGAAGCCCGTAGCGTCCCCCTTGTATTCCAGCCATCGCTGAACAGTTACCTGAGGGCTTCTATCTTTGACTTCAGGCTGTCGAGAACTTCATCCGTCGCAGGCTTTTTCATCTCGTGTCTTGTCTCTTCAAGGAGGCTGATTATCTTTTCTATCGTGACTGCATCATAGGATTCGCTGACCTATCCTTTGGCCAAGCGATGTCCTTCCGCTGTGACCTTGAAAGACTCCCTACCAGATTCCTCTATCAATCCCTCGGACTCGAGAACCGACAAGGCTTCCTTCAATTCCGCCTCATCTGCAGCATTGTTACCCGCGAAGCGCTTGCCATTCGTTTGGATGTTCATTCCACCCCTCATATATTGAGCCTCGCGTAAATAGGTGACGTTTCAGTCAAATGAAATCCCTGCATGTTTGAGGAAAGAATAGGGAAGACTGTTGCTTTGTGAATGGATTCGGGAAAATCCATCGCGCACTCCATCTACCATTCCTCCCAGGTCATCGGCGCATCGGTTGGCTAACTCTTGGCCCTCGATATTCGCCCAAGCACTCTCAACCGGGTTCAGCTCAGGGGCATAGGCGGGAAGGCGCACAACGGTCAGCCATTTGTCTTGTTGCTTCAAATAACTGGTCATGCGGCGGCTTCTGTGAGACGGCAGGCCATCCCAGACCAGAATAACTTTCTTCCGAAGGAACTCTTTGCGAAGCTGTGAAAGGAAGTCGCTCAACTTCTCGTCGTTGAAGCTGTCAGCAACAATGCGAAAGAAAAGCCGAGATTCTTTGCCATCCCATCGATAGCCGAGGGCCGCACAGATAGACAGTTTCTTCCAATTAAAGGTATGACAGAGCACGGGTGTCTTGCCTCGTGGCGCCCAGGTCCGTCTCACGGGAGGCTTCTGCGAAAGGCCGCTTTCATCAAGGAAAACTACCCATGCGCGCCAGAGGCTAGCGTTTTTTTTTACCTCTTCCCATCTCTGAGTCTTCCACTGAGTAATCTTTTCTTCGTCTCTTTCCTTTGCTTTCAGCGTCGGGCGCTGCAGACTCCACCCCATCTGGCGCAAGATTCTCCACACGTGACCCGGATGATAGCTTACCCCTGTCACACTACTGATGAGCTGGGCCACACGAGGGAGGGACCACAAATCCGTTGCGTATCCATGAGCCGTCGCTCCACGCAGCAGTTCCTTCTCCACCAGCGCCAGTTGCTCCTTCTCCAATTTGGGCTTTCGCCCGGCTCTTGTTGCCCCCTCCAGGGCAGCGATGTTACCGCTATGCCATGCCTGCCACCATTCGCTGACGCTCTGGCGACTGACCCGCAAGTGCAAAGCCACCGCGGCTTGGCGTTCACCCTGCTCGAAGAGCGCAACGGCCTTCTCGCGGCGTTTGCGTAATTTTTCAAGCCTCTTTTTTCCCCTCTCCATGAGCAAGATTATGCCACAAACAAATTCTTTTGTCCGGAAATTTTGCGAGCCTCAATAGATTCTAAGAATCACGCCTTGGGGATCTTGCGCAGCGTCTTTTAGCAGACTCAAGGCCAAACCGCTAAGCTTCATACTTCCTCCTTACCAAGATACTCGCAGGAGCTGGCCACCGATTCAAGATACTGCAGGCGCTCGCGAGGGAAGCCCGTAGCGTCCCCCAGTGTGGAAACGAGCCCTGCCGCCCTGTATGCTCTGCCTTGAAGCGCCAGGACACGGAGAGAAATCGGATGAGTAAGCAGGAAATCGAGTCCTTCCCCCCAGGTGTGGCCTCCAAGCTGAAGACATACGTGTATCGGCTCATCGATCCACGGAACGGTGAGGCCTTCTATGTCGGGAAGGGAAAGGGCAACCGCGTCTTCTCTCACATCCACGAGAAGGTCGAAGGCGACGAGCTCGACAACAAGCTGAAACGGATTCGAGAAATTCGCCGTGCCGGTTTTGAAGTAGCGCATGTCATACACCGACACGGCTTGGACGACCGGACGGCCTTTGAAGTTGAAGCGGCTCTCATCGATGCGTTCCCTGGATTGACCAACGAGGTCGGTGGATCCGGAAGCAACGACTATGGAGCCATGCACGCGAAAGAGATCATCACGCGCTACTCTGCCGAGCCGGCAGTGTTTCAACACAAAGCGCTGATGATCAACGTCAACCGGTCTGCCTCGGAAAGGTCACTCTACGAGGCTACTCGCTACGCCTGGAAGATCAGCGTGTCCAAAGCCAAGGAGGCCGATGTGATCCTGGCAACCGAGCGAGGCCTAATCGTCGGCGCATTCATGGCTACTGATTGGCTGGAGGCCACGGCAGACAATTTCCCCGGAAGGGAGGACAGGCCAGGACGCCTTGGGTTCGTTGGGCGCGAGGCTCCCGCAGAGATCAGGCAGCTCTACGTGGGCAAGCGTGTACCAGATAAGTTCCGTCCGCGCGGAGCTGCGAATCCCATCCGATACAGCTGGCGCAAGTAGGGAAGACGCCACAGCGACGCAGGGCATTTGCGGCAGGGCCTCTATATCAATTTGTATGGAACTCCTCGCCGAAGCCGGCTGATGATCAGGTGCGGATCGAAAAAGTTCGAGGAGTGTATTTATGATCAAGTTGTCTCTCAAAGGTTTCGCCGACTTCATGAGCGCCGGTCCCGCCAAGCAAAGAACCATCTTGTGGCAGTACAAACATCCTGACGAAGATGAGGCCCGCGCGAAGATCGTCTACTACAGAGAAGCACGCGACCGAATTGCGGCCTATCACAAGCATGGAGAGGAGCCCGGCTGGCTGGATGCGCAGGCCAATGGCATTGCAACCCTCGCGGCAGGAAATTCGGGACAGACGCGGGTTCGTCTGGGCCACAACGCCCGAGCCCTCACGCAATATCGACAGCACTTTGCACACCGCGAGTACGAGGTTCTGGGTGACCTTACACTGCACTATACCGTTGATGACGTGACCATTACTGTCGCCCCGGACTTGCACGTTAGGGAAAAGGGCGCCGAAAAGATCATCAAGTTTGAATTCGGAAAGAATGCGCCATCAGACCGACTCGTAAAGATTCTGTCACAGGTGATGTTTCAGGCAGCGGAGGACTCAGGGCTTGGTCTTCCGAGCTCGTCGGTCCTGTATGTGGACGTGCCTAGGAATAAGATTCACAAGGGGGCTCGGACAGGAGCTCGAATGGCGCGCGACCTGGAGGCAACGTGCCAAATGATAAGCGCCGTCTGGCAATCAATATAGGAAAACGCGCCGCTGTTGGAGTCAGCCTGACCATTATTCCCGGGACAAAAAGCTGGACGCACGGTGTTCCATTCTCAAGGGACGCCATTCGTGCTACGCTGGCCGGCGTCCCAAATCATCGCAGCAGGAGATTGCCGTTCAATGGCTCGAAAAATGTCCGCTACTGCGCACCTCAACCAGGGTCTGCGCCTCTTCTTCTCCGAGTTTGTCCGCGTGAGCCTGCGCCACCCGTCTCAGGCGCTGTTTTTCGCGCGGACCGTGCTGTGGCAGGGCAGGGCCGCCCGCCGTCGCGCAGCAGAGGCCCGGGAAGGAGTGACGGTCCCTCCCATCGCCATCTTCAGCATCACCAACAGGTGCAATCTGCACTGCAAGGGTTGCTACGCCCAGGCCATCCGCGGAGAGACCCAGGAGGAGCTGTCAGCGGAAGCGCTCCGAGGCATCGTGTCGCAGGCTGAGGATCTCGGAGTGTCTTTTTTCGTGATTGCCGGCGGGGAGCCGCTTGTCCGGCCTGAGATCGTCGACATCACACGGGATTTCCGCCGCGTGATTTTTCTCCTGGTGACGAACGGCCTTCTGCTGGATGAGAAGCTTGTGCGGCGCCTCAGGGACCAGCCCAACACGGTGCCAGTCCTGAGCATAGAGGGCAACGAAACGGAAACCGACGGCAGGAGGGGCGCGGGGGTGCATGCCCGGCTGCAAAGCAGGATGGAGGCGCTGAGGCGCGCCGGCATTTTCTTCAGCCTTTCGCTGACGATCACCAGAGACAACTTTGCCACGGTCACTGACCCGCACTTCATCGAGAGCGCCATCAAGGAAGGCTGCCGGCTCTTCCTCTTCCTGGAATACACCCCCATCAGGGAGGGAACGGAGGAATGGGTCATCACGGATGCGCAGCGGGATGAGATGAAGGACCTCGTTTCATCCTTTCGCAGTCGGTTCAAAGCCGTCTTCATTGCGGTGCCATGGGATGAGGAGGAGCAGGGAGGTTGTCTTGCGTCGGGGCGGGGGTTCGTGCACATCAGCGCCACGGGGGACCTCGAACCCTGTCCGTTTGCCGCGTATTCTGACGCCAACGTGAGCCGCATGCCGTTGAAGGAAGCGCTTCAGTCCCGGTTCCTCGCGGTGATGCGGCAGAATCACGACCTCTTTGCCGAGACTTCCACCGGCTGCGCTCTCTGGAACAACAGGGACCGGGTGCGGGACCTCCTGGCAGAGAAGACCGTCTGAGGCGGGGTCGCCATGGCAGACGTAGCGGATTCCCAAAGGGCGCACACGGGCGGACGCGAGCCGCTCTGGACCCTCAACTTCTTTCTCCTGTGGCAGGGCCAGCTCATCTCGGTCCTCGGAGACGTTGTCTACGCGATTGCTCTGGGCTTTTGGGTGCTCGCCGTCACAGGATCCACGGCGCTGATGGGCGGACTGCTGGCAGCCTCCACGCTCCCGCGCATCCTGGCCGCGCCGGTGGCGGGCGTCATTGTCGACAGGGCCGACCGCCGGATGCTCATGATCTGGATGGACTCGGCGCGAGGCGCGGCCGTCGTGGCTGTGGGAGTTGCTGCCGTTGCCGGCTTTCTCCAGGTGTGGATGGTCTTTGCCGCTGGGATCATTCTGGGACTTTGCGGCGCTTTCTTCACTCCCGCAGTCGGCTCCGTCATCCCTGATATCACGTCGCCGTCCAAAGTCGTGCAGGCCAACTCCGTCTTCAGCATGCTGCAGACGGGAGGGAGTATCATTGGCAACACGGCGGGTGGGGTGCTTTTCCAGGTCCTGGGCGCCCCATTCCTTTTTCTTTTCAACGGCGTGTCCTACCTGTTCTCCGCTGTGAACCTGCTTTTTGCAAGGTTTCCCCGGATCCAGCACGCCCATGAAAAGGCCCACTTCTGGACAGATCTGAAAAAGGGTTTGTCCTTCGTCTGGAAGATCCGCGGTCTCCGCTACCTCATCCTGATTGCCGCCGTGATCAACTTCTTCGCCAACATGGCTTTCATGCTCTTTCTCCCCTTCTATCAGAAGAACCCGGCACTCGGGCCTGTGAAGTATGGGATTGCCATGGCGTTGTTCACGGGCGGCATGTTCCTCGGCATGGCCCTCACGGCGGTGGTGAAGATCCGGCCGTCCCTGCGATTCTTCCTGTTCCAGCTCTGCGGCATCACCTCATTTGCCTGCATGATCGTCTTTCCATTCGTGGGAAGCTTTCCTGTTGCCGTCACGCTTCTGGGGATCTCGGGCCTTGCGAACGCCGTGTTGAACGTTTTCATCATGTCTGTCATGCAACTCGCGGTTCCCCAGAACATGCGCGGCAAGGTCTTCTCCCTCATGGGAATGGTGACGCAGGGGCTGACCCCCGTGGCATTCGCCCTTGCGGGTGTCCTGGCGGAGTTCATTCCAATCCCATTTCTCATGGGCGCGTGTTTCGCGGTGACAATCGTTGTCGGCATGCCGTTCATGTTTCTCCAGTCATTCAAGCGATTCATCAGCTTCGACCCCGCAAAGGACACCGTGCAGAGCATCAGGTGAAAAGGCCCAGGACGGCCTGCGGGTGCACTTCCCAGATGGGCGTTCGTGTTTGGGTAATTTGTGCATTGCTAATTCCTGACCAAAGTGGTAATGTATTAGAGCGGTTCTCAAAATCGGTGGTCGTCACGGGAGTCCGTGCCGGCGTCGGATCAAGAAATCCGTCGAAAAGTGCCGCCATCCTCTGGAAGGAGGTCCACCGATATGAGTCTCTGGTCACGTTACATCCCCGCCGGTTCCGTTGAGGAGGCGCTCGAGGTCATGCAGGAGACGGAAGGTCTGGCTTGCCCCGTTGCAGGCGGGACTGATCTCCTCCTCGAGCTGCAGCTCGGTCTTCACGCTCCCGTACACACGCTTGTGGACATCTCGGCAATTCCCGAGCTGCGCAGCATCGAGCTGCGTGGTGAAGGTCTTTTCCTGGGCGCCGCGGTCCCGGTGCGCGAAATCCCGCAGCACCCTCTTGTCTGCGAGCATGCGCGAGCGGTTGCTCAGGCCTGCGACATGATGGGCGGGCCCCAGGTGCGGACCTCCGCCACCCTCGGCGGCAACGTTGCGCGCGCGTTGCCTGCCGCGGACGGAACAACGGCGCTGGTTGCCATGGGAGCTGAAGTGGAGATTGCCGACTCCCGCGGCCGCCGTCTCGTCCCGCTTCTCGATCTCTATCGCGGACCAGGCGAATCAACGCTGGCTGCCGGCCGCGAGATCCTGGTCGGCTTCCACATCCCCGCGCGCCGCGCGGGGCAGTCTTCCGCTTTTGACCGGATCATGAGGCCGCAAGGCGTGGCCCTCCCCATTCTGAACGCCGCTGTCTGGCTGGAGCGGCGTGAAGAGCGCATCCACGATATTCGGATAGTCGTGGCCCCCGCGGGACCCGTTCCTCTCCGTGCCGCGGAGCTGGAGAACGCCCTTCGGGGAAAGAGACTCGACGAGAGAAGCGCGGAGGGGATGCTCCGGATGATCAGGACTTCCTTGCATCTGCGCACAAGCCCTCAACGGGCAACCGCTGACTACCGCTATCTGCTGAGCGAGGTCCTGTTGCAGCGCATTGTCGCACGGGCCTGGGAGAGCGCCGGGATGGTCGAAATGGCGGCGTGATGGCCGGTACGATCAAGCTCACCGTCAACGGCGCCACAGTCGTTCTTGACGAGCAGCCCGGTGAAATGCTCGCGGACCTGCTGCGCTCCCGGCTTCGGCTCACCGGCACGAAAATCGGCTGTAACGAGCTGGAGTGCGGCGTCTGCACGGTGCTTGTGGATGGGCGGCCGGTCCTTTCCTGCGGCTATCCCGCGTCCAAAGCGCCCGGAAAAGAAGTGATCACGATCGAAGGCCTGGGGAAAATGCAGCCCCCATCCACCGGCATCCATCCGCTCCAGGACGCGTTCGTGAAATACGGCGCCGTTCAGTGCGGCTTCTGCACTCCCGGGCAGCTCATGACCGCATACGCCCTGCTTCGCGAGAATCCCGATCCCAGCGAAGAAGACATCAAGGTAGCGCTCAAGGACACCCTCTGCCGATGCGGAGGCTATTCGGGGATCATTCGCGCCGTTCGGGCCGCGGCCCGTTCCCTCAAGGACGGCGTGCCGGTCGGGCTGCCTCCTGATATTCCGCAGTCCCGCATTCCGCACCGTTCGGTGGGAAAGCTCGTTCCGCGCATGGATGGGATCGACAAAGTCACCGGCAAGGCGATCTATACCGATGATCTCACATTCCCGGGGATGCTCCACGCCCGGGTGAAGCGGGCCATGGTGCCTTCTGCCGTCGTGCGCAAAATCGACGTCAGCCGGGCGAAAGCGCTTCCCGGTGTGGCCGCCGTGCTCACGGCCCCCGACATTCCCGGAGACCATAACCACGGCATCATCGTGCAGGACTGGCCCATCCTCGTGGGGGCCGGTGAGAAAGTGCGCACCGTCGGCGACGCCCTTGCGCTCGTGGCCGCGGAGACGCGGGACATCGCGAGCCGGGCGCTTGCGCTGATCGACGTGGAGTTCGACCCATTGCCGGTCGTCAGAGGTCCGCGGGAGGCGCTTCAATCCTCTGCTCCCGCCATCCATCCGAACGGCAACCTGCTCAAGCACATCGAGGTGAAAAAGGGGGACGTGGAGCTCGGCTTTGCGGAGGCCGACGTGGTCCTCGATCATACTTTTCACACCCCCTCGTACGATCATGCTTTTCTGGAACCGGAGTGCAGCATCGCCCGTCCCACGTCCGAGGGACGCATGGAGGTGTACGTCGGTTCTCAGATCCCCTACGACGATCGACGACAGGTCGCGGCCGCCCTCGGAGCTCCCGAGAGCCAGGTGCGCGTTGTCGGCCAGTTGATCGGGGGAGGTTTCGGCGGCAAAGAAGACATTGCCGGGCAGATACACGCCGCCTTGCTCGCTCGGGCCACTCGGAGGCCGGTGAAGCTTCTTTTCGATCGGCGCGAAAGCCTCCTGGTGCATCCCAAACGCCATGCAACGCAGATCCGCGTCAAGGTCGGTTCGACGCGGGAGGGAAGACTCACCGCGTGTGAAACCGAGTTGTACGGGGACACCGGAGCCTACGCTTCACTCGGGGAGAAAGTGATGACACGGGCCACCACCCACTCATCCGGCCCGTACGCGGTTCCGAACGTCAAGGTGGATTGTTTTGCCATGTTCACGAACAACCCTCCTGCCGGGGCGTTTCGCGGCTTTGGCGTCCTGCAATCGGCATTTGCCATCGAGAGCGCGATGGACATGCTGGCCGAGCTGCTCCATCTTGATCCCGTGGAGCTCCGGCGTATCAACGCGTTGCGTCCAGGAAGCGTCACCAACACCGGCCAGCTTCTCCGCGAAAGCGTCGGCCTTCTGGAGTGCATCGACCGCGTGGAAGCGGAAATGATGCGCCTCGGGGGTCCCGACCCTTTCGCCCCCAAGGAGATTCCCGGGATGCCCTATCTGCGCCGAGCGTGGGGCTTTGCCGCCGCCTACAAGAACACCGGTTTGGGGGGAGGCGCGCCGGACGGCGCCACCTCGGAAGTGGAGCTCCTTCGAGACGGCAGCTTCGAAGTCCGTTGTTCCTCGGCGGAGCTTGGCCAGGGGCTTCCTACGGTGCTCCAACTGATCGCCGCCGAAGAGCTCGGCGTTTCCCCCGAACATGTGCGCGTGCTTCTTTCGGACACGGATCTCACGCCGGACGGCGGGCCAACCACTGCGTCACGCCAGACCTACGTCACGGGGAACTCGGTCCGGCAAAGCGCCGCGGCACTCCGTGCGCTGATGTGCGGCGAGCTTTCGCGTCGCTATGCCGTGCCCGCTGAAGACGTACGCGTCTCCGAGGGGACCGTTTCCGCCGGCGACCTGTCATTCACCTTTTTCGAGGTGGCGGAACGCATGATCGATTGGGGACGAACGCCTCGCGCTTCGGCGAGCTACAGCGCGCCTTCGACCCGGCCCCTCGGGGAAGAAGGCGACATGCATTTTGCCTTTTCATTCGCCGCGCAGGCCGCCGAGGTGGAGGTCAACACGCTGACAGGGCAGGTGCGCGTAACGAGAATCATCAGCGCAAACGACGTCGGGGCGGTCATCAACCCGCTCGGCCTGCGCGCGCAAATCGAAGGCGGGGCAATTATGGGGTTGGGGCACGCTTTGACCGAGCGCTTCATCGTGGAGGGCGGGAACGTGATCACCGACCGCCTGGCGCGGTATCGCATTCCGTGCATCGGTGATGTCCCCGAGATCGTCTCCCTTGTCGTTGAGCATCCGGTTTCCACCGGACCTTTCGGGGCCAAGGGTGTCGGAGAGATCGTCTCCATCCCCACCGCCCCCGCGATCACGAACGCCCTCTGGAACGCCGTCGGCGTACGCGTGGATCGACTGCCGATCGATCAGGAAATGGTGCTCATGGAGCTGCGTCGCGCCGCGCGTTGAGAAAGCAGGGCGGCTGCCCCTCGCGTGAGGGCAACGATCTCGGAGAGGATGGAGAGGCTGATTTCTTCCGGGGTCGCCGCGTGAATATCGAGCCCAATGGGGCCGTGGATGCGGGAAAGCTCAGCCTGTGAAAAGCCCGCCTGCTGGAGTCTCTTCCGCCTCTGCGCCTGGGCACGCGCGCTTCCCAACGCTCCGACATAAAACGCCTGGCTCCGCAGCGCTCCCGCGAGCGCAGGGTCGTCCAGCTTGGGATCATGCGTGAGCACCGAAACGGCGGTCTCCGGCGTCAGCTCCATCATCGCATAAGCCTCATCGGGCCAGACCTGGAGGAGTCGGTCGACCTCCGGGAAACGCTCGGCGTTTCCAAAGGTCTTTCGAGGGTCGATCACGACTGTCCGGTATCCGATGATCTTGGCCAGTCGCGCCAGCGCCACACCAACATGGACCCCGCCGACAATGACCAGGGTTGTCGCCGGCGGAAAAACGTCCACGAAGGCTTCCAACCCGTCGCCCATGTCGACCGTCGCGGAGCGGGTCTGCTGGGAAGCGGCGCGCCTGAGCTGCTCAGCCAGCGTCGTACGGGCCGCGCTGAGCCGCTCCCCGGACCGGGAAACCGCGATCTTCTCTCCAAGAAGCTCTCGGGGTCCCCGGATTATGGTGGCCGCGATGGCTTGCTCGTTTTGAAGCAACTTCTCCCTCAGGAACCGGAAGTGCTGCACGTTCAACTGCTCGACCAGAACATCGATGCTTCCGCCGCAGGGAAGCCCCACCTCCCAGGCTCTCTCATCGGCTGTCTCGAAGTGAAGGATCCTCGGAGGC
The DNA here is from genome assembly GCA_963845535.1 of uncultured Spirochaetota bacterium. Classification (GTDB taxonomy): domain Bacteria; phylum Spirochaetota; class Spirochaetia; order SZUA-6; family Fen-1364; genus Fen-1364. The sequence continues at coordinate 193,458 of CAWJSK010000012.1, read as the reverse complement.
TGGCCCGTGGCCATCCGCAGACTTTCTTCGATGACCGCCGACTCAACGCATCCGCCGCTGACGGAACCGGTGATTCTGCCGTCTGCGCGGATGGCCATTTTCGAGCCTGCGGCCCGTGGGGCGGAGTTGTAGGTCTTTGTGACGGTCGCGAGAACGATATGCTGCTCGCCCGAGTCGAGCCAGCGCTGGACGTCCTCCATGATGTCTCGCATTTCACAGAAAAGATACAAACAAACCCGGGGCGGGCAAAGGATGCAGAAGCGCGAGGAGCGCGCCGAACGAACGATTGTTGATTGCCGCCCGTTCGTGTATACTCATCGTAGAGAAGACTTTCGGGTAGGGAGGGAATCCAGTGAGTCCTCTCGGAATGACTGGCGCGCTCGTGACGGGAGAGCGCACGGCACCTCGACCCATCCCGCAGGCGTTGCGCGGACCGGCGCCTCGTTCGCCTGGCCTCACCGGCACGCCCGCTCCTGCGCCGCGTTCGGCGGGCCCGTCAATTGCATCACGGCTTACCGCGGCTTCATCGAGTCTCTCCGCAGCTTCTCCCCAGGCGGTCATCATGCAGGCGGAGATGCTTCTCCAGATCGCTTCAGCGAATGCCTCTTCCCCCGCGCTGCGCCAGGTCGCAGCGGCCGCCTACCAGATGGAAATCGACGCGCGCCGGGAGATGGCCGAGCGCCTGTTCTCAGCCCGAGCCGCGAGCTGGTTCGCCTGACCCTTACGTTTCAATTTCCCGCTTCATCCGCGCCAGCAGGTCCACTGCCCCGGAAGCGTAGCGGCTGATCCATCGGTCGTGAAGCTCCCGGATGGGGAGCGGATTGAGATAGTTCCAGCGCTTGCGTCCGTCCCTTTTCACGATGATGAGGTCCGCTTTTTCCAACACTCCGAGGTGCTGCATCACCGTGCAGCGGTCGAGCCGCGGGAAGCGGCTGCATATGTCCCCCGTGGTCCTGGGGCCGTCCTTCATGAGGTCCAGCATGAGGCGGCGCCGGGCGTCAGCGAGAGCCTTGAAGACAAAGTCATCTTTTTTTTTCCTTGACACGTTATAATATTATAACATATTTTCTTCGGGAGAGGGGAGAGGCTGCAAGGAGGTTCCCATGGAGCTGCGTTTCACCGTACAGACCAAGATTCAGAAACCCGTCCATGAGGTGTTCGACGCCGTCTATAATCCCGCGAAGCTGCGGGGGTATTTCACCACCGGCGGATCGGATGGGCCGCTGGATGAAGGAAAGACCGTGCTGTGGACTTTCAGTGACACCGGCTCACAGGCGGTGACCGTCCCGGTGAAGGTGACAAAGACCGTCCGGGACAGGCTGATCCGGTTCTCCTGGGCGGCCAGCGAAGGGTTGTATGATCCGGTCACGGGTTCTGCGCCGCATCCCGGCGGATACGACACGACCGTGGAGATGAGCTTCGAGCCGCTGGGGAAGAATGAGACGCTCGTGAAGATCGTCGAGGGGGAATGGCGTTCCACAGAGGAAGGGCTGCAGGGATCCTATGGGAATTGCCAGGGATGGATGAACATGAGCTGCTGCCTGAAAGCGTACCTGGAGCACGGCATCAATCTGAGAAAAGGAGCATTCTGAGACAGCTTCGGGACGTTCCGTCCGCTGGCGTGGTATCCCCCATTCCTGTATAGTCCGGGCATACCAACGGAGGGATAAGAATGTCTCAGGCGCCCTCGGGCAATTCCCACAAGTACGTCATCATGATCATCGTTCTGGTCGGCGTCCTCATGTCCGTGCTGGACGGCATTGTCGTGAATATCGCGCTTCCCACCATCACAGCGGCGTTTCACGTGGATCTTGGGCTTTCCCAGTGGTCCATCACCGGATACATGGTCACCCTCACCGCATTGCTTTTGTTCTTCGGGCGTCTTTCCGGCTTCACCGGGAAAGTCCCGCTCTTCATCACGGGTTTTTCCATCTTTACCCTTGCTTCGTTTGCCTGCGGGTTGTCCACTTCCCTGACCCAGCTCATTGCTTTTCGGGTTATCCAGGCCGTCGGCGGAGCCATGGTTTTCAGCATCAGCGGCGCCATCCTTTTCCTGGCTTTCCCGCCGCAGGAGCGCGGGAGGGCCATGGGATACATGGGGTCCACCATTGCGGTTGGCAGTATCCTGGGCCCGATCCTGGGAGGGATCCTGGTTGACACGCTGGGCTGGCAGTACATCTTCCTGATCAACGTTCCCATCGGGATAGTCCTTGTGACCTGCGCCATCATCTTTCTCAGGGTCCGCGAAGAGCGCGCTCCGAAGCTCGACATGGACTGGGGAGGCGCCGCCACGCTGGCTGTCTCCCTTTTCTCCCTGATGCTTTTCCTCTCCCAGGTCGAATCCATGACGGGAACGTTCATCACGGCGCTCGTGCTTGGAGCCATTTTCGTCGGGTCGACCCTGGGATTCATCCTTCGTGAGCGCTCAGCGCGGCAGCCCCTGCTTGACCTTCGCATCTTCTCCAATAAGGCTTTCCTGTATCCGGTCATCGCCATGATGCTCTTCTTTGTCTCTAATTTCATGATCAACATCGTGGGTCCCTTTTACTTCGAAGGGGTCATGGGATTCCGTCCGACGCAGGTCGGGATGGTGTTCCTGATCGTGCCTTTGGTCATGGTGGTGGCGTCACCTGCCAGCGGATGGCTGTATGACCGGCACAGGTTCGCCCACTACGGGACCATTGGAGTGTCGGCCGCCGCCGCCTCCCTCTTGGTCCTTGGACTCCTCGCCCGGCAGCAGCTCGGTTTCGGCGCCATGGGGGGATTGTTCGTGCTCCTGGCCCTGGGCAGCGCCTTGTTTCAGAGCCCCAACAACACGGAGATGATGAACGCCCTTCCTCGCGCTCAGACGGCCATCGCTTCCAGTGTTTCCGCTGCCGGGCGCAACCTGGCCATGACACTCGGCATCGCGCTTGCCTCGCTTCTCCTTCCTCTTCTTCTCCGGTTCGAGGGCAACCGCGGAACGGTGATGGAGGCAGGGAGGAATCCGCTTGCGCACGGCATCGGGAACGTCATCGTGCTGTCCGCCTTCGTGTGCGCAGCCGCTATCCCCATCCTCGCGTGCGGCGGAAGGCCGCAGCCCCAGGCGGCACAATGAGCTTCACCCGCGACGCCCGGATCGTCTCACGGGAGCTGGCCCGTTTCCTCAGGCAGTCCGTTGCCGGCGAGCGGCCCGTCATTCACCAAGTCCCCATCGAAGAGCTCGTGGAAGGGCTTGAGCTGAAGCGGCTTGCCGCGGGCGGAGGCTTGCGCGGGAGAACGCTCATGCGGTTCCTCCGCCGCTACCTTGAATCCACCACGCGCCTGCATCACCCGTCGTATCTCGCCCACCAGGTTGCCGCTCCTCACCCGACCGGCTCCCTAGCGGCAATGATCGACGGCTTCACGAACAACGCCATGGCGATCTACGAGATGGGCCCCGCGGCCGCGGCAGTCGAGTTTTTCGTCATCAACTGGATGCTGGAGAAAGTGGGGTGGGCGCCGGCGCCGTCCCCGCGCCAGGCCGTCGAAGGGGGCTGCCTCGGGAGGAGGGGTCCTGACCCATGGAGGGTTCCCTGGCAAACCTCACCGCGCTTCTGGCCGCGCGCGGGCGGATTGCCCCGCGGACCTGGAAAGACGGCGCGCCGGCCGACCTTGCGCTCTTGGCCCCGGCGGAGTCGCATTATTCGATTGCGCGCGCTGCGGGCATCATGGGGATGGGCCGGGCGGCGATCTACGAGCTTCCCGTCGATGGACGGGGGAGGGTAATCCCCGACGCGCTCGGTCCTGTCTTCCAGCGCGTGCAGGATGACGGGAGAAGGCCTTTTGCGCTCGTTGCCAACGCATGCAGCACGGCAGTTGGGATCTATGACCCGCTTTCTGAGATTGGGGTTGCCTGCCGGGAGCGCGGAGTGTGGCTGCACGTGGATGGCGCCCACGGTGCCAGCGCGCTTGTAAGCCCGGTCCTGCGCCATCTGCTTTCCGGGATCGAGCTCGCGGACTCGGTAGTCTGGGACGCGCACAAGCTCATGTGCACTCCCACGCTGTGCGCCGCTGTTTTGGTCAAGGACGCGCGCACGCTCGACGCCGCTTTCGAGCAGGAGGCGAGCTACCTTTTCCACGACAAAGAACAGCCGGGCTTCGATTTCATTCACCGTACCGTCGAATGCACCAAGGCGGGGCTGGGGCTCCGCTTCTTTGCCGTCCTTGCGGCGCTGGGAGAGCGCGGCCTTGCCGACTACGTCGAGCGGCAGTTTGCCCTGGCTGCCGACGCGTACCGCTACATATCGCGCGCAGCCCGGTTTCGAATGCCCCGTGGAGCCGCAGGCGAATATCCTCTGCTTCCGCGTTGAGGGAGGGGATGACCTGCAGCTTTCCATTCGCAGTGCCCTCATCTCACGCGGAACCCACTATCTCTCCACCGCTGAGCTCAACGGGAAGAGATACCTGCGCCTGGCGTTCATGAGCCCCACTACGACAATGCGGGAAGTAGCCACCCTTGTGGAGCGGGTCCGCGAGCTGGCCGGCACGTAGCAATTTTCAAAACGGAATGACGCCCCCGCGGGTATAGTGAGCGGGTGACTCTATGAAGGTCTCAAGGGCATTCTTGCCCATAAGCATTATTTGCGTCCTGATACCGGTCCTGATGGACGGCTGCTACCAACCCTCGAATTATTCCCCCGGGTTGGGAGCCCCCTCTCTTGGGGACGCCGTGGATATCGCCTTTGATACTTCCGGCAACGTGCTGATCGGCGGGGTGACGGGCACCACCAGCTCGCAGTTGCCCTGCTACTGGGAAAATGGATCACTTGTCACAACGCTGCCGGTAGGCCAGGGCAATTATGCCTTCGCCATAGGGTGGAGCACTGTCGACACATCCGGCAATTTCTTCATCGCGGGGGCAGTAGGGTCGACGACGGACTTGCTTGTTCCCTGCTGCTGGGAGAACGGGGCGCTCTCATACCTGACCACAGGCACGAGCGCCGCCGGCGTGGCCTCGGGAATCCTCGCAAGCGGGCAGACCCTCTACGCCACCGGAGGCGTCGGGTCTTCGACCTCTTCCCTATCCGCATCCCTCTGGACGAATGGCGCTCTCACCCTGCTTCCGCTGGGGACGGGAAACTCGTATGGGCAGGGTTTCGCCGTATCCCTCGATGCAAAAGGAAACGTGTATGTCGCCGGCGCTGTAGGCCCCTCAGGATCCTCGCTGCTGCCTGCCTGTTGGGTGAACGGCGCTCTGAACCTTCCCACCCTTAGCACGGGAAACTCGTACGGATTGGTGACGAGCATTGCAATCGACGCCGCAGGGGACGTATTCCTCGCCGGGGTGGTCGGAACGTCGAGCGCTGCCGTGGAGCCATGCTATTGGGAGAACGGCAGTCTGACGATACTCTCCGTCGGGACGGGAAACACGGTTGGGTGGGCGAACGGCGTGGCAGTCGACACCTCTGGGAACGTGTCGATTGCCGGTGCCGTTGGCGCCTCCAACACGACCCTTCTTCCGTGCTACTGGCGGAATGGGACGCTCGCACTCTTGCCCACGGGCGCAGGAGCCCAATCATACGGCTACACGAACGGCGCCGCGGTAGATACGAGCGGGAACGTCTACATCGTGGGGGACACCGAGACGTCCGCCTCGCAGACGCCGTGTTACTGGAGGAACGGAGTCCTCACGCTTTTGCCGCAGGCGACGCCGACGCCTTTCATGGAGGGGAGGCGGGTGCTCACGCCAGCGCGTTGAGAAGAGTGGTCATGGAGCGCCCCATGGCTCGGGTGGATTCCTTGCCTCTCTCCGCAGCCGCGGCCATTGCCGCCGGGGCGGTGGGGAAATCGGCTCCCGCGGCGCAGGCTGCTGCGTACGATTCGAGCGCCGGCGCCAAAGCGTCCACGTCTTGTCCCCGGGCTTCGCGTTTCCCAGGGAGACGACGCCGTCGGTTGCCCGCTGCAGCATTTCCTGAAAGATTTTATTGTCGATCCTTTCCTGACCTGCTGCGACTCGTGACTGCATGCGTTCCAGTATCTCCCGTGAGACAAACGAACGTCTCCAGCCCATGGAACGCCGTCTTCGTCTCGTTGTATGGTGGGTGACAGTCAGCGAGGTGAGAGATGCGCTACGCGGTGATCCTTGCCGGAGGCTCAGGCACCCGGCTGTGGCCCATGAGCAGGGCATTCCCTGCCAAAGCAACTTCTGCCTTTCATTGGCGGGAAGAGCCTCCTGCGGCATTCCTGGGAGCGCCTGGAAGGATTGGTCGAACCGCGTCGGCGGCTCGTGTGCGCGGCGGACAACCAGCGCGAACCTCATCGCGAAGGATCCTGGCGGCCTGGGCCCCGGGCAGTTCCTCGGGGAACCAACGGGCCGGGACACCCTTGCCGCGCTCGGGTACGCTGCCGCGGTTGTCGCGCGCGCGGACCCTGACGCCACCATCGGGGTTTTCACGGCTGACCACATCATCGAGCCGGCGGGCAGGTTCCGGGAGGTCGTGGAGAGCGGGTACGAGCTGGCGGAGCAGGAGAAGAATGTCCTTGTCACTTTCGGGGTGACCCCGCGGCGCGCAGCAACGAGCTACGGCTACCTCAGCCTGGGAACGCGGCTCGGCGGAAGCGCCAGGATTGTGGAGCAGTTCCGCGAGAAGCCTGACAAGGCCACCGCGGAGCAGTGGGTGGCGTCGGGGCCGTCGCGGTTCCTGTGGAACAGTGGGATGTTCGTATGGAAAGCTTCCGTCTTCCTGGACTGCATCCGCCGCTATGAGCCGGAGACCTCCGCCGTCCTTTCCCGGATTGCGGATGCCTGGGGGACGGCGCAATTCTCCGCGGTGATCGGGGCTGCCTACCCTTTGCTTCGCAAGATCAGCGTGGACTTTGCCGTCATGGAGAAAGCCTCCCGTGACCCGCAGGTGAGGGTGGCCGCCATCCCCATGGACCTCTCGTGGCTGGACGTGGGCTCGTGGCCTGCCTTCGCGGAGACCTGCGGCGCGGATGAAGCGGGGAATCGGCGGGCCGCTGAAACGAGCCTCCTCCTGGACACGCGGGGAACGATCGTGGCCTCAAGCGACCCTCTGCACCTCGTTGCGGTCCTCGGCTGTGAGGACCTCGTTGTGATCCACACACCGGACGCAACTCTCGTGTGCCGTCGGGACAAGGCTGAGGAGATCAAGAAGCTCCAGGGCTTGGTGGCGGAGAAGTTCGGCGGCAGGTTCGTGTGAGGAGCCGGCGCTCCGCGGGAGGCCTCGCCAGCGCGGCGCGCGCCGGCTAAGCGCCCGGTATCCTGGACCTGAAAAGCAGCGCGCCGGCGGCCGTGGCTCGAACATCGTAGGGAGTCCCCGCGGGGACCATGGCCGCAGTGCCCCGATCCATCGTGAGCTCCCGCCGGGCACATCCCAGGCGGGCGGACCCTTCCACGGTGATGAAGCATTCCACCCCGTGTTCCGCGCCGACACGCAGAGGGGCGTTGGCCGCAAGGTCAATGCGATCCAGGACGAACTCCTCCGCCGCGGTCTCATAGGCGCGCACTCCCGGGGAGATCTCCCGGCCCGTCAACACGGGCGGCCGCCCGTCCGCATAGGAGACGGTCCGAAGCAGCTCCCCCACCTCCACGCTCTTGGGGGTGAGCCCGCCGCGCAGCACGTTGTCCGAGCTCGCCATCACCTCGATGTTCGTGCCCTCCAGGTACGCATGAAGAGTGCCGGCGGGCTGGTATGTACCCTGGCCCGGGTGCAGATGGAGAAGGTTGAGCAGATAGATCGAAAAGATCCCCCGGTCCCTGTGACCGCCGGGGAGAGGCAGCTCGCGCGCTGCGCGCATCGCCCAGAAATCAGGGGTGTCCTTGTCCATGGTCCGTGTGCCATCCCGCGCGGTGAGCCGGCTGAGAAGCGGTGAAAGAAGATCATCCACTCGATCCTGCGCCATGGTCATCACGGCGGAATAGAGCTCCCGCAGGAGCCGTTCCCGCTCTTCGGGCTGCCGCCCCGCTGAGCGAAGCCGTGTGGTGAAATCAGGCATGGCGGCGCCGAGCTCGGGGATGCCTTCAAGGATCATCCCGATCTCCTCCAGCGGGCGGAAGCCGTGCAGCATCCAGAACTCGGTGAGCGCCACGTGCGCCTCGGGCTTGTGGTTGTCGTCCTTGTAGAGCCGCTCGGGCGCCTGGAGCGGAACTCCGGCGGCGTTCTCACGCGCGAACCCGGCCGCCGCCTGTTCGCGTGAGGGATGCGCCTGGATGGAGAGCATGGTTCGGGCGTCCAGCACCTTCATCAGGAAGGGAAGCCTGCCCCTGAAACGTGCGGCATCCCGGTCACCCAGAGCTTCCGGCGCGCCCGACAGAAGCTGATCCAGGCGGACCTTGGCGCCGTCAACGGTTGCGCTCGACGGAGCAAGGGGATGCGCGCCGATCCACAGCTCGGCGTAGGGGACCCGCCCGGGGTTTCCCTTGCCGAGGAGCGACGGAATGAAATCATAACCTCCCCATGCATAGTGCTGTACTGGGCATTCGAGCAGCACTGCCCGGGGAGCGGCACGGAACAGGTCGATTGCCTGGCGCTCATCCACGGCAGCGGCAAGGCGTCTCAGAATTCCGCTGTCCGATGTTCCAAGCCTTACGATTGCCTCAGCCCTCCGCGGTGTTCCCGCGTTGGCGTACATGCGCAGCTCGGGGGCATTCCCCGAAGGTCTGATATGCGCGACATCTCCGCTTTCAAACCCGACCCGTACGCCGTCCTGCCAGTTGATCCACGCTACGTAGCCGAAGCCATCCCCTGGCGTGAAGAACGCGCTCAGGTCCCCGCAGATCTCCCGAAGGGAGCGCGCGAGTGGATCTGATTCTCCAAGGTTGTCCGCGGTTGAATCCGCGCGAAGGACCGACCACTGCCCGGACGGACCCCGCCGGGCTTCGAAAACGGAGGGATCAGTAACGGAGAAGCGCCTCATGATTTTCAGCGCCTTGTCACGGGGGAAATCCCGCAGCAGGCCCGATTTTCCAAAGCGCGGCGGCAACCGCGAAAAAAGCGCCGTGAGAGTTTCCCCCCTGCCCAGGGAGGCGCACAGCGCCGAAAGGATGGGAAGCAGAGCGTCCCGCGTGGGAAGGGCGTCAAGCGTTCCGCCCCCGGGAACGGCAACGGGCGCGGCGGTCAAGAACCCGCCGTTCGCCTCCCAGCCCACCTGCTTCATTGCATCGATCACATATGGCGACCCGATGCGCGTCTTCACCGCTTTGATCCCTCGGCGGGCAAAATGAGCGTCCACCGCGTCGTTGACGCTGATGGGCACCGCAATCTCCCGCGCGCCAACGAAGTCCGCGGTCACGATGCCCAGGATGTCCCCGGGGTAGAAGCTGACCTTCCCGCCGTCAACACCGAGCACCAACGGCCTGTCGCTGTCCCCATCCGTGGAGACCACCGCGTCAAGCGGAGCGCCGCCGTTGGCATCCACGAGGTCCTGAATCTGGCGGAGCATCTCCTCGTTCACCGCCTCCGTGTCCACGGGAACGAACGTCTCGCTTCGCCCGGCGGATACCACGATGGCTCCGAGGTTCTCCAGCGCCTGGACAAGGAGATCCCGGCCCACCGCGGAATGCTGGTACACGAGGACTCTCTTTCCGTTCAACGCGCCGCGCGGGAAGGCCTCCGCGTAGCGCCGGAGGTACTCTGATGCCGCTTCTGGAACCTCCGCGGGCAGGGCGCTTCGAAATGCCGCCCGAAGCGCCCCGCGTTCATCAAACATGCTCTTCGCCAGGGGCCTGCCGTACTCCGCCTCGCGGAGGCGTTTCTGCGCGGCGCGTATGGGTTGCTCATCCGCCTTTCGGACCTCGCCGCCTTTTCTGTTCAGCTTGATGCCGTTGCGGTCGAAGGGGATGTGACTGCCGGTGACCATGATGCTCGGGCACCCGCGCTTGATTGCGTAGAGCAGGAGGGCTGGGGAGGGAATGCGGCCCAGCAGGACAGCGGAGAAGCCTGCATCCGCGGCAGCCCTGCAGACCGGGACCATGATGGTTCCGGTGCTGGGGCGCAGGTCCCCGGCAATGAACACGTTCCCGCCCGCCCGGGCATCCCCCGCTTCCCGGAGAAACTGCAGGAATGCCCGCGTGGCGACGTACGCTTCGAGGTCGGTGATGTCCTTCACGAGCCCGCGCAGGCCGCTCGTTCCGAACTCGAGCTCCACCGGCTGGTACTGGAGCGCCTGGCGAAGCGTGACGGATGAGCCGTGCGCCGCCGCGGTTTTCACTCGCTATGCGCCCTGCGCGGGACGGAGGGCTGTTTTGTCTTGCCGAGCGTGTTCAGAAGAATGACGCCTGCAACCGTGATGAGGCCGCCGACCAAGGAAAGAACGGTCGGCACTTCACCGAGAACCAGGAACGCAATGACGAGGGAAAGGATGGGAGAAAGGTTCAGGGTGCTGGTCACCCGGGAGACGTCCGCCCGTGAGAGCGCGAAAGACCACAGCACGTACCCGATGGCCGCGGGGAAAATCCCCAGATACGCCACGGCCAGTGTGGATGCCAGTGGCGCGTGGCCCAGTTGGCTGATGAGACCCGGCAGATACACCAGCATGAACACCGTGCCGGTCCAGATGGTGTACGTCGTGAGCTGGAGCCCCGTATAGCGCGAAAGAAACGGCTTCTGGATGACGAAGTAGAGGCTTTCGCCGACGGCGGCAAGGACGATGAAAAGCGCCGCGGGCTCGAACTTCAACCCCGTGCCGGTGCCGACGGAAATCACGGCCACACCGAGGAAACTGATGGCGACACCGGTCCAGCCTATGGCTGTCAGCCGCTCCCGGAGGAAGATGACGGCCAAAAGCGTGGAGAAGACCGGCACGGAGGCAATGATGAAGCTTGCCGCGCCCGCGGGAACGGCAACTTCCCCCGCGTTGAGGCCGACGTGGTAGACCGTGAACCCCAGGAAGCCCATGAGGAAGAGCATGGGAAGGTCCCTCAGCGCAGGCAGGGGAAGCCGTGTGACGAGCGCGTAGACGAGCAGGGACAAAGACGCAATGCTGAACCGAAGGAGCGCAAGCTGTCCCGGACCGAACCCACGCAGCCCCAAGCGGATCCCCGCGAACGCGGACGCCCAGAGCACAAGGGAGATTGTGAGGGCCGTGATGAGGTCAGCCCTTCCAGTGCGACGCATGGCTCCTTATAGCACGCTTGGAAGCCGTGGGAGAATAGCCGGGACCGCCGGTTCTGATAGCCGACGCCGCCGGTTGTAATGGCCGACGCCGCGGTTGAATGGGAGCGGGGTTGCAATGGCCGACGCCGGCGGTTGTGTTGTATGGTAGGTTTCAGGAAAGTGCCATACGGAAAAGGGAGGTCGTCATGAAAGCAGTGCTCATGAGAGAGAACGGCGGCCCGGATGTCCTGCGCCTGGAAGAGGTGGAGACGCCCAAGCCCGGTCTTGGCGAAGCGCGTGTCCGCCTGGAGTACGCCGGGGTGAACTTCATCGACATTTATGGCCGAAAAGGGCTGTACAAGGGACAGCTCCCGCGGATCCTCGGGGATGAAGGAGCCGGTGTGGTGGACGCTGTTGGCAGCGGGGTCACCGAGGTCAAGGTGGGAGACCGCGTGGCATGGGCCATGCAGAGCGGCTCGTACGCCGAGTATGCCGTCATCCGCTCGGCGTACCTCGTGCAGGTCCCTGCCGCCATTGAGACGCGGCTCGCCGCCGCGGCCATGCTGCAGGGCATGACTGCCCACTATCTGGCGGTCAGCGCGTTCCCGCTCAGCGCCGGGCACACGGCGCTGGTCCATGCCGCCGCGGGAGGAACCGGGAGGCTCCTTACCCAGATCGCGCGCCTGCGCGGCGCGCGCGTCATTGGGACAGCTTCCACTGAGGAAAAGGCGGAACTGGCACGCACGGCCGGAGCATCGGATGTGATCATCTACACAAGCGCGGATTTCGAGGCGGAGGCCAGGCGGCTGACCAACGGCCGAGGCGTGGACGTGGTGTATGATTCCGTAGGCCAGGCGACGTTCGAAAAAAGCCTAGGCTGCCTCCGGCCCCGCGGCATGATGGTGCTCTTCGGCCAATCCAGCGGTCCCGTAGCTCCCTTTGATCCGCTCCTGTTGAACCGCAAGGGCTCCCTGTTCCTCACCAGGCCCACCTTGGCCAACTACGTCTCCGCCCGTGATGAGCTGCTCCAGCGGTCCGGCGACATCCTGGGGTGGATCAGCCGCAAGGAGATCGAGCTGAGGATCGATAAGGTGTTTCGGCTCTCCGACGCCTCAAGCGCGCACAAGTATCTCGAGGGGCGAATGTCCATGGGCAAGGTGCTCCTCCAAGTGTAGCTTCCGGGAGCACCGGACGCCGTGCTTCTATGCCTTCGTCCGCTCGCTGTCCAAGCTGGACATGGCTGCCTCATCGTAGCGTCCCCCGGCAACTTCCGCGGCAGGGACCGCCTTTTCGATCTCTTCCACGTCTGCCATTGTGAGGGAGAGGTCGAGAGCGCCAAGAGAGTCACGCAACTGCTGCCTGTTTCTTGCCCCGAGGAGCGGGATGATGTCGTCGCCGCGAGAAAGGACCCATGCGCAGGCCAGCCGCGCCGTCGTGGTCCCTTTCCGTTTCGCAAGCGTCTCAAGGACGTGGACCAGGCGGAGATTTCGCGCGAGGTTTTCTCCCTGGAACCGCGGAAACCGGCCACGGATATCACTTTTCCCTGATTGCGGCGATCCCGTGCGCGCGAGAAGCCCGCGCGAAAGAATACCGTATGCGGTCACGCCTATCCCCAGCTCCCGGACGGCGGGAAGAATCTCTTTTTCAATGCTCCTGCTCATGAGTGAGTACTCGATCTGCAGTGCGGTGATGGGGTGAACGGCGTGCGCGCGTCTTATCGTTGCCGCTCCCATCTCCGATAGCCCGATAAAGCGCACGTAGCCCGCTTTCACCATGTCGGCAAGGGCGCCGACCGTCTCCTCGATCGGTACGAGGGGATCCAAACGTGCGGGCTGGTAAAGGTCCACATAGTCCGTTCCCAACCGCGTCAGCGTATAGGTGAGGAATGTCTTGACGGAAGCCGGGCGTCCGTCAAAGCCGATGAAGCGGCCCGAAGGCTCCAGTTGTGCGCCGAACTTCACCTGCAGGAAGACTTGGTCCCTTTTTCCGCTCTTGAGCGCCTCTCTCAAAAGAAGCTCGTTGTGGCCCTTCCCGTAGAAGTCCCCGGTATCAAGCAGTGTCACTCCCCGCTCCATGGCTTCGCGAATGGTGGCGATGCTCTCTGCATCCTCCGTGGGACCATATGTGCCGGACATGGCCATGCAGCCAAGACCGACAACTGATACTTCGGGCCCCCGGGCCCCTAGTCGATGCTTCTCCATGATTCCTCCCTCCTTAACATAGACTGCGACCGAGCAGACGACAACGTGCGCAGCTCGTCCGTGCCAAGGCGTGGCACGCTCGATGAATGCGCCGCCAGGGCGAACCGCTTCAACTTGACTTCAGGTTGATTCGATTCTAACTTGTGATGGAGTCAGCCGTCATATGAGTCCGCCACCTCTTGCCATTCGGGAGCAAAAGCGTGAGGAGCGGTTCCGCACAGTGTGGAACCAGCAGCTGGGCGCGGTGTTTGCCGACGTCGCCCCGTACTACGACCGCGCCAACAATGTTGCCAGCCTCGGCCTGTGGAAATGGTTCCTGGCAGTCTTCATGTCCATCATTGACGTGCGCCCCGGGCAGCGGGTCCTGGACGTGTGCGCCGGCACGAACGCCGTGGGCATTGCGCTCCTGAAGCGCGAGCCGAACCTCGAGGTCCACGCCATCGACAGGAGCGCCGAAATGCAGGAGGTGGGCCGGGCCCGGGCGCAGTCCCTTGGCTTTGCCATCCACGGGACCGTGGGGGACGCGCACGCCCTCCCGTATCCCGACAACCATTTCGACATCGTCACGCTGCAATACGCGTCCCGTCACCTGCGCGTGGACCGCGTGTTCTCCGAAATCCACCGCGTGCTCAAGCCGGGTGGACGGTTTCATCACTGCGACATGCTGCGCCCCGGGAACCAGACCCTGGAAAAGCTCTATTTCGCCTACCTGCGGTTTTCGCTCGCGTTCACCGGCTTCCTCTTCCGAAGCGGTCCTCCCGCCCTGGAATGCAAGCGCTACTTCATCAGCACGCTGTCAATGTTCTATTCCGCTGAAGAGCTCTCCCGGGTGCTTGCATCTTTGGGCTACCGCGACATATCCAGCAAGACGATCCTGGCGGGGATGATAGGCTGCCATAGGGCGGCCAAGCCCGGCTGAGCGGCCTACTTGATCTTGAACACCATCTGAGTGGGGCTGACGAAGCGCAGCGCTACCACGAGGCAGACCATCGTGGTGAGGAAGTAGATGACTGCCAGGGCGTCCACGGCCTGGGGAGGACGGGCGCCGGCGGCGTACGCGTCCGCGTAGAGCGCAACCACGATGGTCTGGGACCTGGCCCCCGCAACGAGATAGGTCAGCTCGAACATCGATATCGTCTTTACAATCGAAAGAATGGCAGCAGTGAGCATCCCGGGCAGCGTCAACGGCACAAGGATCTTGCGGAAGACGGTCCACCGACGGGCGCCCAGCATCTGCGCCGCTGATTCCAGGTTTGCGCTTACCTGCTCGATGAACGGCATCAGGATGAGGATCACGAACGGAACTATGGGCACGAGGTTGGCCAGGATCACCCCGATGACCCGGGATGCCAGGTGGAACTTGTACAGCACCATGGCGAGCGGGATCCCGTAGGTCATGGGAGGTACGATCATGGGCAGCAGGAAGACGGAGAGGAGCGCGCCCTTCCCCCGGAACTCCGAGCGGCTCAGCACGTACGCCGCCGGGAAGGCAATCAGGATGGAGACGGCAACAACGACGATGGCGACCAGGAACGTGATGAACAACAAGTACGCGATGTCGTGGTCCCCCGCCACGTAGGCGTACCACTCAACCGTGATGATCCTGGGCAGCAGCCCGTGATACCAGCCCTTGGACGCGGAGTTGAGGATGACGGTGAAGAGGATGCCGAGGACGTTCCCGACGTACACGATCATTGCAAGGATAAAGAACACACCGCCCGTGGTGACCTTCCTTGTCCGCATCGCTTTTATCCTTTTCCCACCATGGAGGCGCCCCGGTACATCCTGTTTCTCCAGACGAGGACAGCCGAAATGACGATCAGCTCGATCACGGCCATGACCATGGAAATTGCGGAAGCCGTGTTGAAATCGAACTTCTCGAAAGCCCACTGCCAGGCGGCAATGGCAATGACGCGTGTGGGGCCTGACGGCTCCCCCAGGAGCATGGCGGAGGGGAACACGGAGAACGCCATGACGAAGTTCAGGCAGAAGCAGATGGCAATCCCCGGCACCATGAGCGGGAACAGCACCCGAGCAAAGGTGGAAAGGCGCGAGGCGCCGAGCATGCGGCTTGCTTTTTCCAGGTCCGGGTTGATCCCCGAGACGTAGCCCAGGATCATGAGGAAGGCAAACGGGAACCCCTGGATGACAAGGGAAAGCAGCACGCCGGTGTAGTTGTGCGTGAAGCGGACCGGCTTTCCGACAAGATGAATGGCCAGGAGAAGCTGGTTCAGCCATCCGTTGGGCCCCATGTAGGTGAGCATCCCCTCGGAGAGGAGCACGGTCCCCAGCGTAAGGGGGACGATCAGGAAGAACGTGATGAGCTTCTCTCCGCGCATCCCGTGGCGCATGTACACGGCGAAAGGAATGGCCAGCGCCACGTTGATGAGCGTTGCCGGCACGGAGATCCACAGCGTCACCCAGATGGTCCGCAGCTCCCAGGGGTCGAGGAAGAACCGCGCGTAGTTGGCGAGCGTCGGGGTCCCGGTCGTGGTGGTGAAGCTGAGAAACAATCCGTAGAGGAACGGGTAGACGAACAGGAGAAGCACGAACGCGATGGCGGGAACAAGGAGAAGGAGCCTGCCGCCGCGCAATCCCGGCTGCATGACCTACCCCCCGTTTCCCGCGAACACGAAGATCTTTTCCGGCGCAATGGCGAGCTCCAGCGTGTCGGCAATCCGCACCGGCGCAGGCGGCCGCAGCTCGATGATGGTCCCGTTGTCCGCGCGGGTGGTCACGAAGCTCGCTTGCCCCTGATACTCCACCAGCGCCACCTTCGCGCGCACGCAGGAGCCGTCCGGGGCCCTGCCCACGGTGATGTCCTCCGGCCGGATTGCCGTGGTCACTTTCCTGTCCGTGCGTGAGGCGGCAAGGAGCGCGTCCCTCCGGGGGTCCCCCGAGGGGTAAGGAAGGCGGGCGCGCAGGCGCATCCCGGAAACCGCAACCTGTGCGTCCAGCCCGTCCGCCCTTTCCTGGACGGACTCCAGCTCCCCATCCCAGATGTTCTTGAATCCCATGAAGTCCGCGACAAAGAGGTTGGCGGGATCCGAGTACACCTGCTGCGGCGTGCCGACCTGCTGGATGTGGCCCAGGCGCATCACGACGATGCGGTCCGAAAGGGCGAGCGCCTCCTGCTGGTCATGGGTGACGTAGATCGTGGTCACCTTCAGGCGGATGTGGAGCGCCAGGAGCTCGTTTCTCATCTCCACGCGCAGCTTTGCGTCCAGGTTCGACAGCGGTTCATCCAGCATGAGAAGCCGCGGCTCCAGCACGATGCAGCGGGCAATGGCGACGCGCTGCTGCTCGCCGCCGGATAGCTGCGCCGGGAACTTCGCTTCGTGGCTTTCCAGGTGCACGAGCTTCAGCGCCGCGCGCACCTTGTCGGCCACCACCGCCTTGGGAAGCTTGCGGATGTGCAGCCCGAAAGCGACGTTCCCGAATACGGAGAGGTGCGGGAAAAGCGCGTAGTTCTGGAAAACGAGGCCGAACCCGCGCTTCTCCGCGGGCACCTTCCGCGTGCCGTCATCAATGAGATCCCCGTCAATGGAGATCTCCCCGCTCGAGATCGGAAGGAGGCCCGCAATGCAGTTGAGCGCCGTGGACTTCCCGCATCCCGAGGGGCCGAGGAACGTGACGAACTCCCCGTGCGAGATGGAAAGGGAAAACCGGGCCAGGGCGGTCTTTCCGTCGAACTCTTTCGTCACGTCCTTGATGACGAAACTGGTGAAGTCCTTCACCGCGGGCCTCCCGTGAACCGTCTACCTGGTCTTCGAGCCGACCAGCTTGTCCCACATGTCGAAAGCCTGCACAAGCGGCTTGGCGTCCAGTTGCGATGCGTTGGGGAACTTCGCCGCGGCTTCGTCATAGGCTTTCCGCATGGCGGGCCTGATGCGTTCCTGGCTTGCCAGGGGCGCCATGGTCAGGGGGACGCCGCGGATTGCAGGTCCGGGATAGAAGTAGCCGTCGTCATACGTGACGGCCTGCTCAGCCGGCCGCATGAGCCATTCCATGAGCGCGATGGTGGCTTTTTCACGGTTTTCGTCCAGTCCCAGGGGGACGCACATGAACTGGGTGTCGTTGACCCAGGTCGTGTTCTCGAGGAAGAAGGCCTGGAAGTTTGCCGGGATGGTCTCGAGGATCCGCATGTTCATGTCCCAACCCAGATGGCTGGCAACGATCCACCGGGTCCCTTCCGCCAGCTCCTTGAACGTGGTGCCGGTCCCCGTGGGGTAGTAGTCGATGTACTGGTCCAGCTCCCTCAGGTAGGCCCAGGTCTTGGTCCACGTGGAGGGGTCTTTCGGATCCGGGTCACCAAGGATGTATGGCAACCCCTGGAGAAAAGCCCGGCCCGGGCCCGAGTTCGCCGGCCTGGCATACATGAACTTGCCAGGGTTTGCCTTCGCCCATGCCAGGAGCTCCGCCGCGGTCTTGGGCGGGTTCTTCACCGTATCCGGGTTGTAGGTGAACATTGGGCCGCCGGGACAGAACACGTACGCGATCCCGTATCCGTCGAACAGGTTGTAGGCCGCCCGGGCGCCGGGGAGGTAGGAGTTGATGGACTTCTCGAAGACCGCCTTGTATTTCGGCATGACCTGCAGCCACACCCCTTGTTCCTTGCCCGCCGCCATCCCGTCATAGCCGGTGAGGACCATGGTGGTGTCCAGGTTGCCGGCCATCTGCTGGGCCTTGATCTTCGCCACCAGCTCGGGCGCCGTTGCAATGATGTACTCGATGTCGGAGATCATCCTCGGGTTGGCTGCCTTGAACGCCTCGATGGCAGGCTTTGAGAGCTTCAGGTTCCCCGCCACGTCGATGATGCTGAGCTTCACCGGTTTGCCCGACCAGCTCGCCTGGGAGAAGAGAAGCGCCGGCGCAAGGACCAGCGCGCAGAAAACAACCGCGTTCCGAAAAGACCGTTTCATGTTTCCCTCCTGTCCTGCCTGAAATATTGCGGCGGGTAATCCCGCACCACTCGATTGATGATCTCCCACGTGAGGTGGTGGTCAAGGACCTCCTCCACGTGGTCTGCCTTCCCTTTTCTGATGAGGTCCCTGATCCTGCCATGCTCGGAAATGATCCTGTCAATGGACAACGGCATGACCATGACGCGCAACCTGTCGTAGTTGTAATCAAGCTTCTTGAGGTAAAGCCAGCTTCTTTCCTTGGCGCAGCCGCGGAAGATGAGGCGGTGGAAGTCATTGTCCACGATCAGCATCCGGTCGAAAGCCTTCTCCGCGCGGCAGGTCTCTTCCTCCTGGAGGTTGGCGTCCAGGATGGCTAGATCAGCAGGGGAAAGCCGCACGCATGCCTCCCGGAGCACCGCCTTCTCCACCGCAAGACGCACGAACCGCGCCTCATCCGCCTGTTCCAGGTCTATGAGGGAGACGATTGAGCGCTTCTGCGGGGTGATGTTGATGAGGCCGTCTTCCGCCAGCCTGATGAACGCTTCCCGAACGGGCGTTCGGCTGATGCCGAGCGCTTCCGAAACGTCGTTCTCACTGATCTGCTGCGCGGGCTGAAGGATGAGCTTGATGATGCTGTTTCTCAGCGTCTGGTAAACCCACTGATGGATGGGCTGGTTTTTTTCTTTTTCGAGGATCTCGACTTGCAGCCCTTCCGATGCTACCATACTTGTATGGCAGATATTGTGAACCCGCTTCACTTTCCTGTCAAGAAAAATCGCGCCGCCGTCAGGGAAAAATCGTGTCGGGTATCGCGGCAAAACGTTTTGCGGACAATGTCGGCCAAGAGGGGGTGTGGCGATGGGACAAAGCACTGAATACCTGGAGCAAAGATTCGGGCTGAACGGGCGGACCGTGGTCATCACGGGGGGAGCGGGCGTGCTTGCCGGCGCCATGGCCGAAGCGCTCCTGCGCGCGGGGGCGCGCGTGTCTCTCTGGGGCAGGCACCCTGATTCGCTTGCGGAAGCGGCTGAGCGCGCGGGCCGGGCGGCGGATGCCGGCGATCGTGTGGACTGGGTGCTGGCCGACGCCCAAAGCGAGAGCTCGATGGCGGAGGCGCTGCGGACATCCGTTCCCAGGCTCGGCGTCATAGACGTCCTGGTCAATGCGGTTGGCGGGAACAAAGGAAAGACGGCGTTCCTGGACACCGACATCGCCCTGTTCGAAGAGGTCCTCAAGCTCAACCTCGTGGGGGGGTTCATGGTGCCGACCAAAGTGTTCTGCCGTCACTGGATCGACACGAAAACGCATGGATCCATCATCAACATGGCCTCCATGTCGTCCTATGTCCCGCTCTCCGGTGTCTGGGCGTACGACGCGGCCAAGGCCGCGGTCCTGAACCTCACGATGGCGGCCGCAAAGGAGTTCGCGCCGCATGGGATACGGGTGAACGCCGTTGCGCCGGGCTTCTTCCTGGGCAAGCAGAACAAGGCGCTTCTGGTCGACGAGAAAACAGGGCAGCTTACGCAGCGCGGGCGCGACATCATTTCCCGGACCCCTTTTGCGAGGTTTGGCGACCCGGACGACCTTTCGGGCGCGGTGGTGTTCCTTGCGAGCGACAAAGCTTCCGGTTTCGTCACCGGCACGTGCGTCCCGGTGGATGGCGGCTTTCTCGTGGACTGCGTCTGACATGAACCTGGGAATCGGCCTCTATCGGCACATGCTCACTCCCGCCAACTACCGGTTCGCCAGGCAGATCGGCTGTTCGCACGTCGTGATCCACCTCGTGGACTATTTCCGCAAGCCTGAGCCGGCCGCGGGTGCGGACAACCAACCGGTGGACAGCGGCCCGGGAGGCTGGGGGATCGCGGGGGACCCGGGTGCCCTGTGGACGGCGGAGGAGCTTCGCGACATTCGGCGGCAGATCGAAGCCGAAGGCCTGAGGCTGGAGGCAATCGAGAACTTCGATCCGGCGCATTGGTATGATGTGCTCCTCGACGGGCCTCTGCGCGCGGCGCACATGGAGAACGTGAAGCGCCTTGTTCGAAACGTGGGCGCCGCGGGGATCCCCATCATGGGGTACAACTTCAGCATCGCGGGGGTGGCCGGAAGAGTGACCGGTCCCTTTGCGCGGGGCGGTGCTGACTCCGTGGGCGTGGACGGAGTGGACCAGACCCCTGTGCCGGTCGGCATGGTCTGGAACATGATCTATGACCGGCATGCCGCCCCCGGGACGCTTGCTCCCATCAGCCATGACGAGCTGTGGCGGAGGCTTGCGCGGTTCCTGGAGGAGCTGATCCCCGTTGCCGAGGAGGCGGGCGTGATCCTGGCGGCACATCCGGACGACCCGCCGGCGCAGACCGTTCGCGGCACGCCGCGGCTTGTGTACCAGCCCGGCATGTACCAGAGGCTGCTGGACCTCAAGCCCAGCCGCTCCAACGCGCTGGAGTTCTGCATCGGCACGATTGCCGAGATGACGGAGGGGGATGTCTACCAGGCCACGGAGCATTACAGCGCCCAGGGCAAGCTGGCGTACGTACACCTGCGCAACGTGCGCGGGAAGATCCCCCGCTACCATGAGGTGTTCATCGACGAGGGGGACATCGACGTCCCGCGGGTCATGCGGATCCTCAAGGGAAACGGGTATCAGGGCGTTCTCATTCCGGACCATACACCGCTCGTGGACTGCTCGGCGCCGTGGCACGCCGGCATGGCCTACGCCATCGGCTACATGCGCGCCATGCTTCAGGCGATGGGGAAATAGACGACGGGAGGCACATAATGAAGGGGCATTTTCTGGATGAAGATTTCCTTCTCGGCAGCCGCGCCGCGCGTGAGCTGTACCACGATCATGCCGAGGCGATGCCGATCTTCGATTTCCACTGCCATTTGCCGGTGAAGGACATCGCGGAGGACCGGCAGTTCGGCAGCATCACCGAGATCTGGCTCGGTGGAGACCACTACAAGTGGCGGGCCATGCGCGCCAGCGGCGTGCCGGAGCGCCTGATCACGGGAGGCGCGTCGGATTTCGACAAGTTCAAGGCCTGGGCGGACGTCGTGCCGTCAACCGTTCCAAACCCCTTGTACCTTTGGACCCATCTCGAGCTGAAACGCTATTTCGGGATTTCAGGAAAGCTCCTTGGCCCCGCGACGGCGAAGGAGATCTACAGCGCCTGCACCGAGCTTCTTTCCCGCAAGGACTTCAGCGTGCGCGGCCTCCTGCGGCGCATGTCGGTCCGAGTGGTGTGCACCACGGATGATCCCGTCGACTCGCTCGAATACCACGAGCACCTTGGCTCTGACCGTACCTTCGACGTGACGGTGGTACCCGCCTTTCGCCCTGACAGCGTCATGGCAATCGAGCATCCCGCTGCGTTCAACTCCTGGGTGGACAGGCTTGCCAACAGCGCCGGCGTCCCCATCAAAGACTGGCAGAGCCTGATCGACGCCTTGAGCAATCGACATCGGTATTTTCACGAGCACGGTTGCAGGATCTCGGATCACGGCATCGAGGTGCCCTTTGCGGATGATTTCACGGAGTCGGAGGTCCGCTCGATATTCCTCGACGCTCGGGAAGGCAAGGCCCCTGACGCCGCGCACGCGGGCGTTTTCAAGTCCGCCATCCTCCGGGAGCTGGCGCGAATGGACGCGGAAGCCGGATGGGTCCATCAACTTCATATCGGGGCGCTGCGGGACATCAACTCCCGTTTCTCACGGAGCCTTGGCCCCAACTCCGGCTTCGACACGGTTGGAGATTCCCCTGTTGCCGCCTCTCTTGCCCGGTTCCTCGACGCGCTCGACTCGAACGACATGCTGCCCCGGACCATCCTCTACTGCCTGAACCCCGCGGACAACGGCGTCCTTGCCGCGATGGCGGGGAACTTCCCCGGGGAAAAAATACGAGGCAAGGTGCAGTTCGGCCCGGCGTGGTGGTTCAACGATCAGCCCCACGGGATGCGCGATCAGCTCCAGATGCTCTCCGACATCGGCCTGCTCGCGCGCTTTGTCGGGATGGTCACTGACTCACGCAGCTTTCTTTCGTATCCCCGTCACGAATGCTTTCGTCGGGTCCTGTGCGATTTTCTTGGGGATGCCGTGGAGAGGGGAGAGGCGCCGGAGGACTTCGAGCTCCTGGGCGGGATGGTCAGGGACATCTGCTTTGCCAACGCCGCCGAGTACTTTGCAATCCCCTTGAAGACAGGGGGCTAAGCCCGCGGCGCCACACCAAGCAGGCGCAGGTGCTTCTCGATGTGCTCCTCCACCGCGGCGTCGTGCGCGTCCTCGTTTGCGGCGAGGGTCTCGAAGATGCCGGCGCGGGTCGCGGGATCATTCAGAAGCCCGCCGTAGGTGATGTGCAGGATCTGGCGCGAATCCTTCGCGTCGAGCAGGTTGGGCAGCTCCGAGTCGGACAGACCGCTCGCGGCAGGGACCGCGGCGGGGTCCGCGCTGACGTGGTAGAGCCGGGAAGCGTCCGGGAATGACTGGAGCGCCTTGTCCACCATCTGTCGAAAGAACGGCGGGTTGACGCGGGCAATCACGGAGACTGCCTGGAGCCAGCTCGTTCCGGCGGTTTTCAGGTGCACACGCATCCCCGTATGCCGGCCGATTGCCGGATAGACGGAGAACTTGTCGCTCCCGGAATGGATGGAAACCTTGTAGCCACCGCGCGATTTCGCAATATCGCAGTGGACGGCAAACTGCTTCTCGAACTCGCCAAGGTCTCCGATGTAGTCGATCCCTTTCTGGAACTCGCCGACGAAGCGTGGAGCGAGCGAGCTAACCCTTACTCCGCGCAGCGCAAGCTCGTTCGCAATGAAGAGGTGGTGCTCCGGCAGTGTCGGAGCAGTGGTCTCATCGATGCTGATTTCCAGGTCGTACTGGTCCCCCCGCCTGGCCCTGATATGGCTGTCCGCTTCCCGTGAGAAGTCGAGGGCTCGAAGGTACATCAGCGCGCAGCGCCTGGCTTCCAGCGCGGTGAACCGGATTGTCGAGCTTCCCTGCCGGAACGTTTTGTCCGCGTAGCCGTCCAGCACGTGACTCCGCACATCAGCCCCGAGCTTCCCAAACTGCTCCTCCACGCGGCCGGCGTTCCAGAGCGCGGGCTCGGCTGACATGACGTCACTCAGATCCAGGGTGATCATGGGCATGCCGGCCGCCAGGGCCGCATCGATATCCGTGATCGTCTTGAGATGGTCGCCATCCGCGCCGTAGCCTCGCCGGTAGCCTTCCTGGAAAACGAGGAACGTCACGTCCGCGACAACGCCGGGGTAGTTTCGGCCCGTGAGCGTGAGCTCCCGGATGGACTGCTGGGCAAGGACAGGGGCGGCGTCGTACTTCTCCACCGCCCGGATGTGGCCGGCAGTGGCAAGCCCCAGGCGGTCGCCGCATCCAATGGTCGTCATCCTGTCCCGAAGGGACGCGGGCATGGTGAACGGAAACTCCTCATGAAGGCGTTCGGCGTTCCTCGGCGAAAGGGCGGCCTTCAGGATGGAAAAGCCGCCCATGCGGGCCGTTGTCCCCTCGAACCCGGACGCGAACGGCTTTTCCCGGACCATGTAGAGGCTCTTCTGGCTTTTCGCGGCGCCAATGAAATACAGGACGCCGTCACGCGCGTTGACGGAGCGTCGGTAAATGCGCGCGTCTCTCCCGCCTATCACGGACGCGCCCGCGGCCCTGAACGCGTCCAGCTTTTTCGTGTCCAGGCCCGGGAGCCCGGAGTCCTGCATGATCCGAAGGATTGTCTCCACGTCCCTGGTATACCCCAAAATCGGCCAAACATGGTAGCGTTCGCGCAATGAGCACGGAGTTACGCATACGGGCGTTCGATATGGGGGACTACGATGCCGCATACGCCTTGTGGCAGGCAAGTGAAGGGATCGGCCTCAGCGCCGCTGATTCCCGGGAGAACATCGGATCTTTCCTGGAGCGAAACCCCGGATTGAGCTTTGCCGCCCTGTCATCGAACGGCTCCCTGGTCGGCGCGCTGCTTGCAAGCTGCGACGGCCGTCGCGGCTTTCTTTACCACTGCGCCGTTGCCCGGGAGTCCCGTGGGCAGGGGATCGGCCGGGCGCTCGTGGGCCGGTCCCTCGCGGCGCTGGCAGCCCTGGGCATGCGCAAGTGCCACATTTTCGTTGTTGCCGACAATGAGGAGGGCAGACGGTTCTGGAGGAGGATCGGCTGGGAGGAGCGCGCCACGATCCTCGTCATGTCCAGGGACGTGTAGCCCTGGTGCGGTCTGCCGCGCGGGGGAGGGAGCCGGGTGGGGCTTGAAGAGCTTGCGGTCAGCATGAATCGCCTGGGGATCCACTACACCGTGCTGGAGTCCGGAGCGGACGGCGCCGTCCTGATCCTGCCGGAGTACGGGCGCGTGCTCGGGGTCTGGCCGCACTGGAGGGGGGAGAACGCGCTGTGGGTGAACCCCGATTTCCTCCGCATGCTGGAAATCGGCGCCAAGGACGACGGCTGGCTCAACCCCGGCGGGGACCGGATCTGGCTCGGCCCGCGAGAGGAGTTTTTCCCGCACGACACCGTCCCTCCACCATCCCTGGACCCCGGGCGTTACGAGGGCGCCGCAGAGAAAGGCGTTTTCTCCATGGAGAACAAGGGCGAGGTCCACGCGTGGAAATCAGGGACGATGCTCGGCTTCCGGATCCAGCGGCGACTGCGATCCCTCGAGGAACAGGAGATCTCCGACGCGTGGGGGACTCGATGGCTGCGGCAGGCAGGGTACGTCGAGGAAACCACTCTGGAGGTTTCCCGTCAAATTCCCGCCAGCGTATGGCTCTGGAACCTCACGCAGGTTCCCGGGAGCGCGGAGACGCTCGAGGCCAGGGGCGCTAGCGACAGAAGCGCCGGGGCGGAACCGCTCACGCGGAAGATCATCTGCGTCGACGAACACGATGACGGCCGAAGCCAGCTCCTGGTCAAGGCATTCGAGGTCCCGGGAGAGGGTCAGGACGGCCCGGGTGCCGGTGAGCCGCAGCACAGGAAACCATCCGCGCCCGAGTCACCGGGGACGGGGGTGATATCCTGCGTTTCGTGCTCCGCTGACGCCCGGGAACGCCGAAGGGTCGTCCTGCGGACCTCTCTCTGCGCTTTCTCGGGAAGGACCGCTGAGATTCGGGCCGCCGCGGCCATGATTGCGGGTTATACTCGAAGGTAGGTGGAGCCGTGGCAGATGCCCCCTGAGGACAAGGAAAAAAACACACTCTATGAAAACCTGCTCAAGCAGGGCGTCTCCCGCCAGCAAATCGAACGGGTCTACCGAGACCTGCGGGAGAAAGGCTACGGGGAGGAGGAGGTCCGCCGGAGGACCCGGGCCGCGTTGGAGCGGCCGAAGCCGCAGCCCGTAGTGCGGGACAGGCGCGCTGAGCCGCCTCCCGCCCCCGTCTCCAATGCATCCGCTGCCCGCAGGGTTCTCCCCGCGCGGGACGAGACCTTGACGCGAGAGGCCGGTCTGAACCGTGCCGCCGCCTCCGGCCTGGTGAGCCTGGGGCAGGAGAGAGCGCCCGAAAAGCAGGGGGAAAAACAGAACACTGTCGGGGAATCCGGCAAGCGGGCAATCGACTGGCTGCCTACAGTGCCTCCGTGGCTTCGCAGGCGGATCAACCGCTATGCGTATCGAAACGGATTCCTCATTACGCGGCTCCTGGAGCGCGTGGAGGACCTGCTCAGCGTCTTCGATCCCGCGCGGGAAGACCTTGTGAGCGCCGGATTCATGCGTTTCCTCGCCGAGCGAAAAGGATATCAGGGAGAGAACCCGTTCGAGCTTTCCTTCGTCGACAACCTGGATGCGCTGCGTGACAGTGCGCGCTCGCTCCTGGGGCGCGGACCTGTGGGGACGGCGCCCGCGGAAGAGACCGGGGGGGATGCGCGCGGAGACGACGTTGTGCGGGCACTTCGCTCCCGGGAGCCTTTCGCGCTCGAGTTCCTGGGGGAGTTCACCCAGCCCTATGAGATGCTTCGAAAAAGCCTTGCCTACCTGGAAGCAAAGCTCGCCTCCGGAGGGCGCGCGCGCGTGGCCGAGACTGCCCGGGTCGTGAAGGACGGTTGCCGGCTCATCGCCGTCACCGAAGCCGTCGAGAGAGACAAGCTGGACGGGCTTTTCGACGTCGTACGGGACGTCAACCTGTCGCTTCACCCTGGTGAACAAAGCTTGAGCGATCTGACGGATGCGGAGGGGCTTTTTCGCGCGGCCTATCAGAACCTGAGAAAATACGGCCATGAGCTGTACCCGGCGCTCCTCAAGATGATCGCATCCTTCTACGACGAACAAGACCAGAGCCCGGAGAAACGCGAGCGCGTGCTGGCGTTCCTGGAGCTGCGGGAGGAGCAGGTCCTCACGTGGGAGAGCTGGCAGCGCAGGGCGCGCGAGCAGCAGGAACAGGCGCTTGCCGAGCAAAGAGCAAAAGAGCTTGAAAGGCTGGAGCAGGAGAAAGAGGAGAAGTTTTCCATTCAGTTCGAGGGGACTCTTTCCACGCTGATGACGCTGTTCCCGGATTCCGGCATCGAGCGTGTGGATCAGGGAGAATATGTCCTTCCGTACTTCGTGAACAGGGTGTTCACGCGCACCACGCTGTTCCAGTCCCGGCTCACCGACATGGAGCACCTCGCCTCCTCCGACGTCATTGGCCTGGTCATGGTCTTCCATACCATCCTGGATGACCTCCTCTCCTCCATGGAGCCGTATGCCCTCGAAAAGGTCCTGGGACGGGAGACCCTCGCTGGGGAGCTGATCACGCTGCGCGGCCTCTGGTCGGAGGTGTACGGACGCCTGTTCGACCCGTACCTCGACGAGGTCCGCGAGTTTGCCCGTGAAATCGAGGGGGACGCCAGGTTCGTGAAGCTGTTCCGGGAAAGCCAGCGGGCCCGGGGGATCGAGGAGAGGATCAACCGCCTGCGCAACCGGGTCATCAAGGGTTTCGGCCACGTGATCACGGAGCCGGACCATTACGAGGGGCCCAAGCTGTATGAGCTGGCGGCGCGCCTGGCTGAGCTGCTTGCCGACGTCGGGCGGGTCATCAACCAGGAGCTGCTCGGCGCGGATGACCCCGTGCGCGCCAAGGTGGCCGCCGAGCTCGCCTCCCGAAGGCTCGTGGACTTCATTGCCAGGTCACAGACCTCATCCCCGGACTACCGACCCGTCACGCGCCAGGTGCGCCGCTGGATCGAGGCCCGGCATCACGAGTCCGTCCTTGACATCCCCCAGAAGGCTCAGATAGGGTTCATCGA
The DNA here is from genome assembly GCA_963845535.1 of uncultured Spirochaetota bacterium. Taxonomy (GTDB): domain Bacteria; phylum Spirochaetota; class Spirochaetia; order SZUA-6; family Fen-1364; genus Fen-1364. The sequence continues at coordinate 166,050 of CAWJSK010000012.1, read as the reverse complement.
CATCTTCCGGGGGGTCGCCGAGCTGTACAATTACCTCCTGAATGACCCTAAGAGCTTCGCCGCCGCTGCTGGCCACGGAGTCGTGGTGTCATCCACGGCGGAGGCGGAACGGTGGTCACGGGAGCGCGGCGCGCGGGGAAGGGGGGCGCTGGAAACCCTCCAGGCCACGCTCAAGGAAGAGTTCCCCGGCCGCTACGTTGATTCCATGACCGGCCTGAGGAACAAAGATTACTTCGTAAACGAGCTCTCCAAGAAGATTGCGAAGCTCAAAGCGCAGGGCAAACCGCTTACGCTCCTGATGATCGACATTGACCACTTCAAGTGGGTGAACGACGAGCTTGGGCATCCCCGGGGAGACGAGGTGCTGAAATCCACTGCGCAGCTTATCCTGGACAACATCCGGGAAGGAGACATCGGAGTGCGCTACGGAGGCGAGGAGTTGCTTGTGGTTATTCCTTCGGACCTGCACACGGGGATCATCCTCGCGGAGAGGCTGCGCTATGCCCAGGAACAGGCGGTGGCTGGGCATGAGGCAATGAGCGACGTGCACCAGCTTGCAAGCGCGAGCGGGGAGCCGTGCGGGACGCTTTCCCTGGGGGTTGCAGACGTCACGGGCGTCACGGATCTTTCGCGGGCCGTGGAGAAAAGCGACCGGGCGTTGTACTTCGCCAAGAGGTCACGCAACACGGTGGCGTTCGTTGATCCTTCCAAGGATCCGTCCATCAGCGACCCGTTCACCACGTATTCCGAATACCGGGAGAAGGCGGGGAGAGCTTCCTGGTGACGGGCACCTACGCCCTCACCGCCGGCGGATGGACCCTGACAGCGGTCAGCTCCTTCATCGCCGGCCTCAGCAAGACAGGCATCCCGGGTCTCGGGATCATTTTCGTTCCACTCTTTGCGTTCGTCCTGCCCGCCCGGGTCTCCACCGGCGCGCTCCTTCCCTTGCTGATCCTCGGGGACGCCGTTGCCGTCATCTGGTACCGCAGGCACGCGGTGTGGCGTCACCTCCTGCGGCTTTTCCCGTGGGCATTAGCGGGCATTGTCATCGGTTTCTTTGCAATGGGCAGGATCAACGACCGTCGAGCTGCGGCCGGTGATCGGCGTCATTGTCATTGTCATGCTCGGAGTCGGGCTGTGGCGTGACCTGGCGTCCCGGGGAAAAGCAGACGTCCCGTCCGCGTGGTGGTTCGCCGCCCTGGCGGGGCTCCTGGCGGGCGCAACGACCATGCTTGCAAACGCCGCGGGGCCGGTGATGATGGTGTACCTGCTGGCCATGCGCCTTCCCAAGGACGAGTTCCTCGGCACCGGCGCCTGGTTTTTCGCCGTGCTGAACTGGGTCAAGGTGCCGTTCAGCATCAGCCTGGGCCTGATCACCCCCGCGTCCCTTGCGTTCGACGCGGTCCTCTCAGGGGCCGTCCTTGCCGGCGCTGTCCTCGGGATCCTCGCCGCCCGCCGCCTCCCCCAGAAGGCGTTCAACGTCTCCATGCAGGTGTTGACGTTTGCCTCTGCCGTGATGCTCTTTTTTTGAAAGCGCGAACCCCTCCAGCTTCTCAGCGAACGCCCGCGGGACCGACGCGCTGATCCGCACCCCCTCCGGCGTCTCTTCTTTGGACCACACGGTTCCCTGCTCGTAGAGCTGCGTCACAAGGTCGTAGCGTTCGTACGGGATGAGGAGGTCCATGTCTGCAAGACCCTCGGCCAGGCTCCGCTCTATTTGCGCAAGAAGAGCCGGGATGCTCTCCCCGGTTTTTGCGCTGATTGACAGCGAGCCGTGATGGGCCGTGCCGGGAAGCTGCGGAAGGCTGCGGTCAGGGAGCAGGTCCGCCTTGTTCCAGACCATGAGCAGCGGAGTATGGGCGATGGCAAGCGACGAGAGCACCGATTGCACCGCCGCCACCTGCTCAGATGCGTGGGGATGGCTCCCGTCCACGACGTGGAGGATCAAGGACGCCTCTTCGATGCCCTCCAGCGTGGCGCGGAATGCCGCCACCAGCTCGTGGGGCAGCTTTCGGATGAACCCGACCGTGTCCGTTACCAGAGCCTCCCGGCCGCCGGGAAGCATCAGGCGGCGCGTGGTAGGGTCCAAGGTGGCGAACAACCGGTCCTGAACCAGGACGCCTGCCCCGGTCAGCGCGTTGAGAAGCGAGCTCTTGCCGGCGTTCGTGTAGCCGACGAGGGCGATCACGGGCAGGCCTGCCCTGAGCCGCTGCCTTCGGTGCTGGCGCCTCTGGGTTCGGACCTCTTCGAGACCCCGCTTCAACGCGGTGATCCGCCGCCGCGCCTGCCGCCTGTCCATTTCCAAGCTGTGTTTCCCCAGGCCCTCGAAGTCCCACGGGACCGGCGCCAGACCCTCCCACCTGTTGCGCCAGGCCTCTGCGCATGCCGGCCAACCGGGGGAGCAGGTACTGGTACTGGGCAAGCTCGACCTGGAGCTTGCCCTCGGCCGAGCGCGCGTTGAGGCTGAATATGTCGAGGATGAGCCGCGTGCGGTCTATGACCCGCGCGTTTTCCCCCAGGGCTTCTTCCAGGTTTCTCTGCTGCCCGGGGGAGAGCTCGTCATCGAAAAGGACATAGGCGGCATCTTCCGCGGCCATGAGCCGGGCGATCTCCTCCACCTTGCCGGATCCGATCCATGTCGATGCACTAGGTCGGGGAAGTTTCTGCCAGGTCTGCCCCGCAACGGAAAGTCCGGCGGTCCTGGCCAGGCGCCCGAGCTCTTCGAGGGAATCCTGGATGGTCCAGGCCGCTTCCCTCCCTTTCAGCTCGACGCCGACGAGTATTGCCTTGTCACGAGACACGGACCAGAGTGTATCAGATTTCGGGAGAACGCGCCGATACAGATCGTGATGCACTACTTCACGGAAGTAGGGGAGAACCGGTGAGGAGGGCCGCAAAAAGAGCCCTGCGGCTCGAAATCTCGCTTGCATTCTTTTTTTTGATGTAGTATGCATTGCTTTGACAGCTTCATGGGGGAGGGGAACCGCATACCCGCACGTGGCTTGCACAAGCGTGACAGGGCACGGGAAACTCTCAAGCCCATGGGAAGGGCGTTGTACCTTCCAGCAGAGTGCCGCAGCAACTGCGCGGACAGACCGCGCAAGGCAGCGGCCGCATGAGATGAAGGAGTCCTTACAGAGATGGAAACCAGAGTGCTCAGCACTGAGGAGGCAGAACCTCCAGGTACAAGCCCCGTAGTCCAGGAGCTTGCCGGGCTTGCCGGTATCCGGACTACGATCCCACCTTTCAAGTCCTACCAGAGAACTTTCAAGAGAAGCTCCCCGCCATCGCCGAAGTTTCCCACTTCCCGGCGCTCTGAAGAGTTCCGCGCCCGCTTCTTTCCGTTTGCCATGGCCGCGGAATGGTGTGACTGGCGCTGGCAGATGAGAAACCGGATCCGCACACCGGAGGCGCTGGAGAAGATCATCCGGCTCTCGGAGGACGAGCGCACGGCAATCAACCGCCGCACAGGGTCCCTGCCGTTCGCCATCACCCCGTACTACCTCAGCCTGATCGACGCGGATGACCCCAATCAGCCGCTTCGGCGGACCATGATTCCCGTCATGGAGGAATACCTCCGCGCGCCGGGAGAGGCTGAAGACCCTCTGGGAGAGGACAGGGACAGCCCGGTGCCGTGCCTCGTGCACCGCTATCCGGACAGGGTCCTTTTCCTCGTGGCCAACACCTGCGCCTCCAACTGCCGCTACTGCACGCGGTCGCGCATCGTGGAGAACCCGGATGCCAACAGCATCTTCTTCCAGGCCCAGTGGGAGCAGGCCATTGCCTACATCACGGAGCACACGGAGGTGCGTGACGTCCTCCTCTCCGGAGGGGACCCGCTCACGCTGTCGGATGAGAAGCTCGAATGGCTCCTGAGCCGGCTGCGCCGCATCCCCCACGTGGAGTTCCTGCGCATCGGCACCAAGGCCCCCGTGGTGATGCCTCAGCGGATCACCCCGGCGCTCACGCGCATGCTCAAGCGCTTCCACCCCTTGTGGATGAGCATCCATTGTACGCACCCGGACGAGCTGACGGAGGAGACGCGGGAGGCGTGCGCGCGCCTGGCGGACGCCGGCATCCCGCTCGGGAGCCAGACCGTCCTGCTTGCGGGAATCAATGACACGGTAGACGTGATGAAGCGCCTCATGCACGGCCTCCTCATGGCGCGCGTGAAGCCGTACTACCTCTACCAGTGTGATCCCATCATCGGATCGGCCCACTTCAGGACACCGGTCCGCAAGGGCCTGGAGATCATCAAGGGTCTGCGCGGCCACACCTCGGGGTACGCCGTGCCGAACTACGTGATCGATGCTCCGCAAGGGGGCGGGAAGATACCTCTTCTGCCTGATTACACGGTGGGTTGGGACGGTGATGATCTGGTCCTGAGGAACTATCAGGACCTGTATTTCCGCTACCCAGATCCTCAAGAGCCCTGTCGATAAGGAGAGATGATGCTCCGCCGCGGCCAGGCCGCGGCGGAGCTGAGTACGACCTTCCATGGGCCAACAAACGATAGCGCTCCTGTATGGGCGGGTTGACGCTGAAGCCGGAGAGGATGAAAAAGATGTCCTCGTCCAAGTCCAGACGGTGCGCGACTCACTGCAATCGCTCGGGTACGCCACCGAAGAGGTGGAGCTGGCCCTTGATCTTTCCAGCGCCGCGGAAAGACTTCGGTCGCTGAATCCCGCGCTCGTCTTCAATCTTGCTGAGACCGTCGAGGGGAAAGGGAGCCTGATACACCTGGCCCCCAGCCTCCTCGAAAGCCTCGGTATCCCCTTCACGGGGGCCCCCACGGAAGCCGTCTTCCTTACCTCTCACAAGCTGCTGGCAAAGAAGATGCTGGCCGCCGCCGGGATCGAGACGCCGGCGTGGACCACTGCCGCGGAAGCTTTGCGCTCGGAGCTGGATTTTGCGCCGCCTTTCATTGTGAAATCGATCTGGGAGCACGCCTCCATTGGCATGGCGGACAGCGCGGTGGCGCGCTCGTTGGATGAGCTTGAATCCGAAGTGCGCCGTCGGTCCTCCCGGGAGAGCGCGGACCAGCTTTTTGTCGAACGCTACATCGAAGGGAGGGAGTTCAACCTTGCCTTGCTCGGAGGGCAGGAAGACAGTGATTGTCCGCAGGGGCTTCCGCCCGCGGAGATCACGTTCGTCGGCTATCCAGAGGGGAAACCGCGCTTCGTGGGGTACAACGCGAAGTGGGAGGAGAGCTCGTTCGAGTACGGCAGCACGCCGCGCAGCTTCGACTTCACCCCTCGGGACGCCGCGCTGCTGGACACCCTGAAGCATCTCAGCCTCTCATGCTGGGAGCTTTTCGGCCTGCGGGGATATGCGAGGGTCGATTTTCGCGTCGACGCTGACGGCAAGCCGTGGGTCCTGGAGGTCAACACCAACCCCTGCCTGTCGCCGGACGCCGGTTTCATGGCCGCCGCCGCTCGGGCGGGACTTTCACGGGACGACGTGGTTCGTCGCGTAGTAGAGGATTCTTACAGAAAAGCCGAGGCGCGGCTCATGCCGGGCCGACGCACGAAGGAGCCAAATACATGGGCACCCAGGTGATCACCATCCGTAACTCTGTCGAAAGAGCCGACGTGGAGAGGATCCGTTCCATCACGGAGTCCACGGGGTTCTTTTATCCCGAGGAGGTCGACACAGCGGTCGAGCTCATCGAGGACAGGCTGGACAAGGGACCCCGGTGCGGATACCACTTCCTGTTCGCCGAAGAGGACGGGCAGACCGTGGGGTACACCAGTTATGGTCCCATCGCCTGCACCCGCACGAGCTTCGACCTGTACTGGATCGTCGTTGCCGGGAGCTATCGTGGCAAGGGACTGGGGAAACAGCTCCTCGACGCCAGTGAGAAAGCCATCCGCGGCCTCGGGGGAAACCGCGTTTACATCGAGACCTCCATGAGGGAGCTGTACGAGCCCACCCGGGGGTTCTATCTCGCGCGCGGCTATTCTCCCGTTGCCGTGCTGGACGATTTCTACGCGCCGGGGGACGCAAAGGTCATTTACCTCAAGGTGGTCTGACCCGCCATGGTCGAACCGCTTCGAGCGCCCGGGCTGCTGGCCGGCATGGTTTGTTTCGACCTTCTCCTGAACGGTCCCCGCTTCTCCCTTGTTTCGCCGCTGGCCTCTCTGGCTGTCCCGTCCATCGACCTGCTCGTCGTCCTGGCCGTCCTTCTCAGCGCCGCGCACGGAACCGAGCGCGTTCGGACCGGCTTTGCTCTTGGCGTCGCCATACTGCTGGCGTTTTTTCTCGGCTGGCAGGCATATCGGCGATGGGGAGCCTCTGACGGGGCGCTGCGGCTCGCCCTCCTGGGAATTGCGGCAGTGGGAGCGGGCGCCGCTTCGTTTTTCCTGTCGAGGTTGGTTCTCCGCGGCTTCCGCGACGTGGTGCTCCGAAGCCTGTTCCTGCTTGCCGCGGCCGGCTGCGCCGTTATCCAGGCTCTCCTCGGGTTGCGCATCTTCGCCCCCAGCATCGTGCCGGTGATGCTCGGCTTCCGGTAATGGAAGCGGCGGCGGCAAATCTCAGGGGAGCGATGTTTCAGGGGGCGATGTTTCAGGAAAGGGGAAGGGGATGTGAGAGGCTCATGTCAGGGTTGACTCTCTTCGAGAGCCCTTCATCCTCCGTCGGGAGGTCCCTGCTTCTCACAATCCCCTTCAATGATGAATGGGATTCATCAGGGCAATTATACGTCCAGCCATCCGGGAATGCAAGGGGAAATGAGGGGACGCCGTTTGCGGCGGCACAATTGAACAAGGACCCCCGCCGTTGTACCTTTCATTCGATGACCGAAGAGAGCATGAGGTCCATACCGCGGCGCGTGAGCCAGATCGATTGGCGGGAGTGGATTCCGACGGAACGGGCCACGCTGCTTTTTGTTCTTCGTGACGGCAACATCCTGCTGATCCATAAGAAGACGGGGCTCGGCGCCGGCAAGATCAACGGCCCCGGCGGCCGTATTGAACCCGGCGAAACGGCGCGCCAGGGCGCCATCCGCGAGGTGCAGGAGGAGCTGTGCGTGACGCCCACCGGCGTGCGCCAGGCCGGCGAGCTTTCCTTCCAGTTCGTGGACGGCTACTCGCTGCACGGGACCGTTTTCACCGCAAGCAGCTTTGAAGGCGAGCTGTGCGAGACCCGGGAGGCAGCCCCCGTCTGGACGCCTCTGGAACGGATTCCGTATGACCGAATGTGGGCTGACGATTCTCTGTGGCTGCCGATGCTTCTCGAAGGAAGAGGCTTCAATGGTTTTTTCATATTCGACGGTGACACCATGCTCGATTCGAAAGTGAACGAGACTCCGGCCTGATATCGCATCCGGTTATGGAGGAAAGAGGCACGGTCATCGAGCGCGCCGACGGCGTGGCTCTGGTACGGATAGATCGTTCGGCGGCGTGCGAGGGATGCACGCTCTGCACTCTCTCGGAAGCAGGCGACCATATGCTTGCGCGCGCCGTCGACCGGCTCGGCGTATCAGTGGGAGACAAAGTACGCGTCCAGACCCGAAGTCCTTCGCCCCTTGCCGCCGCGCTCCTGCTCTTCCTCGTCCCGTTCGCCTTCCTCTTTGCAGGCTATGGGGCGGGGGCGCTCCTGGCGGCGGCGCTGCGCGCCCCGGGCGCGACGCAACCCATGGGGGCCGCCGGCGCCATCGTTTTTTTCGTTGGTTCGTTCGGCTTGCTTTCCCGCGTGAGCGGCAACGGGAGGGGGAAGGGGCCCTCATCGGTCATCGTGGAGAAGCTCCAGCGCTGACAAGGACGCGCATCTTCTCGATGTTCTGCGCCAGGCCGGCCTTGCCGTCGTACAGGGAGGAGGTGCCAGCCACGAGCACGTTCCCTCCCGCATCGATCATCCGCGGGATATTCTCCCAGCTCACGTTTCCGTCCACCTCGATCTCGATGGGGTGATCCAGCGCGGAGGCCATGCCGGCAATCTGGCGGATCTTGTCGAGCATTTCCGGGATGAGCTTCTGTCCCGCGTATCCCGGGTTGACGGTCATCACGCAGACCAGGCTCACGCGCGGCAGCATCTCCTTCACCTGGGAGGCAGGCATGGCCGGATCCACGGCAATCCCCGCCCGTGCGCCGTAGCTTTTGATCAGGTCGATGGTCCGCAAGGGGTGGCGCGAGGTCTCGGGATGGAAGGAGACCACCGCCCCGGGGAAAGAGGCGAACTTCTGCACGTGCGCGTCCGGGTCTTCGATCATGAGGTGGACGTCCAGCGGGATGGGGGAATACGCCGCCAACCCTTTGCAGAAGTCGGGACCGAGTGTGAAGTTGGGCACGTAGCGGCCGTCCATGATGTCGATGTGGAGGTAGTCGATGCCCGCGGACCTCATGATGTCCAGCTCCGGCCCCAGGGAGATGAAGTCCGCGCACATCAGCGAGGGAGCTATCTTCACCGTTTTCACGACCATGCCGCATCTTCCCCGTTGGGGGCAACCAGGACTTTCAGTCCGGCCCGCGACTCATGGAACGCGAAGGCCTCCCGCGTCCCGGCAATCGGGAAAACCCTGGAGATGTACTTCTTTGCCTGCACGGCGCCGCTCGCAATCAGCCCGACGGCGGTGCGGTGGTGGCGCGGCAACGAGCCGTGGCTGCCCATGACGAAGCATTCCTTGTAATGGATGAGGTTCGAGTCGAGGGCCAGCGCGGGCTGGTTCTTCAGGCCGCCGAAGAGGTTCACGAAGCCGCGGTGGCGGACCATGCGGATTGCATCCGCATGCGCCTGGACCGTGCCCGCTGTCGTGATTGCCAGGTCCACCCCTTCGCCGTCGGTCTCCCGCATGACCACGTCGACGAGATCCTCGTCCTCGGCGGCAATGAAGCGCGCCGAGGGCAGGAACTGCCGCGCCATTTCCATCCGCGCGCGCGAGCGCTGGGCGGCAAACACGCGTGAGGCGCCGAACACTTTCGACAGCTCCAGCATCATGCACCCGATGGGCCCGAGCCCGATGATGCAGATGCTTTTTCCCATGCCGAACTGCGCAAGCTCAAGGCCGTTGACGGCGCAGGCGAGCGGCTCCGCGATTGCCGCCTCCGCGAAGCGGAGCCCTGCCGGCATGGGCGTGACCGGGCCGTATTTCAAAGTGGTCTCGTTCAGGACCATGCGTTCCTGGAAACCGCCCGGAAACTGGTAGCCGATGGCGTAGTTGATCCTGCAGTTGGTCCCCATCCCGTTCGTGCACCAGTAGCACGTTCCGCAGGGCACATCCGCGCCGAGCGCCACCCGGTCTCCTTCCTTGACGCTTTTCACAGCCTTGCCAACGCGGACGATTTCTCCGGCGATCTCGTGGCCAATGACGGTTGGCGGCTTCACCCTCTCGTTGCCGTAGTGGAAAATGCGGATATCGGACCCGCAGACGGCGCAGGCGTTCACTTTGAGAATGGCCTCGTTTTCCCCGCAGTCAGGCTCACTCGTGTCTTGCACGGTGATTTTTCCAAGGGATTCGAGAATTGCAGCCTTCATGAAGCCCTCCATGGCAGAGGCGCCGGCGCACGGCTGGCATGCACATGGGATTCACTGTTCTGACTTTGCCAGCGTCTTGGTGTTATCATACTCAAATCAGAGCAGAATTTCAAGCAATTTCGATCATTAAAGAGCAAAATCGATCACAAACCACTTGATTGTCAAGGCGAGGTTGTGTACCGTTGGCTTTCATGAAAGCTCTCGTCCTTGTGAGAGACAAAACGCTTGAATACAAAGACGTCCCGGAGCCCGAGCGCCCTGGACCGGGTTGGGCCCTCATTCGAGTTTCTTACTCCGGCATCTGCAACTCCGACATTCATCGCGGTTTCGAGGGAGCCTCCTATCATTACCCGCTGATCATGGGACACGAGCTCTCGGGGGTCGTTGACGAGCCAGCGCAGGGCGGGAAGTTCCCAAAGGGCGCGCGTGTGATCGTTTTTCCCTTGATTCCGTGCCGCCGCTGCATTCCCTGTCAGACCGGCGACTTCGCCCAGTGCGTTGACTATGATTACCTGGGCTCCCGAAGGGATGGGGCTTTTGCCGAACGGGTGTGGGCGCCGGACGCGAACCTCCTGCCCGTCCCCGAAGGGGTTGAAATGCGTGACGCCGCCATGACCGAGCCGTGCGCCGTGGCGCTGCATGGAGTCGGGAAGCTTTCCATCCGCGCCGGTGACACGGGCGCCGTGTTCGGCGCGGGCCCCATAGGAAACATGGCGGCCCAGTGGATGCGCTTGCGCGGCTGCTCACGCGTGTTCCTGGTTGACATCGACCGTCAAAAGCTTTTCCTTGCCTCGGACATGGGTTTCATTCCCGTCGACTCCCAAAAAGGCGACCCCGTGGCTCAGATACTGGAAGAAACGGGCGGCTACGGCGCTGACAGGGTAGTCGAGGCGGTCGGCCTCCCCCAGACGTTCCTCCAGGCTGTCATGGCGGCGGCGCGTTTCGGCGAGGTGGTGTTCCTGGGAAACATACGGGGAAGCTTTCAGATCGGGGAGAAGGATTTTTCCTCCATCCTGCGGCGCGAGCTCGTCATCCGCGGGACGTGGAACTCACGCGTGGTCCCCGAGGGCAGGAACGAGTGGACCACGGTTCTCTCCAGCCTTGGCCGGACCATCGAAGTGGCGCGCCTGATCAGCCACACTCCCAAGCTTGCCGAGGGCGTGGATGTGTTTCGCCGCGTCGTTTCGCGAACCGAATCTTTCAACAAGGTCGTGTTTGCACTATGACGGTCCGCCTCGGGGTCAAAAGTGATCCAATCGAAAACCGCTACAGCTTCGACTGGCTGTTCGGCGTCATGGCTGACTTCCATGTGGACCGTCTCCAGATGGGCAGCTCCTTCCCCACCTTCACGGCGGATGAGAGCTGGTTCAGGCGGCTGCGCGGGACCGCGGAGAAAAAAGGAATCCGGATATCGAGCGTTTTTACGTCCCACCGGGAAATGGGGGGCTGGGGGAGCGGGGACCCGTCCCTGGAGGCGACTGCGCGTTGGGGATGGGAGCGCCTGATCCATGTGGCTGCCCTGGTGGGCGCCGACACCGCAGGTTCCAGCGCCGGCATCCTGATGAGGGACCAGCCAGAGAGGCGCGCGCGCGGCCAGGAATGCTTTTTCGCCAACCTGAAGGAGCTGATGCGCCTTGCCAGGCGGGAAGGGCTTCGCGGGATCACGATCGAGCCGATGTCCTCGGTCTGGGAGTACCCGTCCACGCCGGAGCACGTGCGGGAGATGACCGGTGTCTTCGACGCCGCTCATGCGGCTGCCCCGGATGAAACAGTCCCGCTCTACCTGTGCGGGGATATCTCTCATGGAGTTGCTGACGAGCAGAAGCACGTCCTGCATGACAATTGGGACATGTTCGAGCTGGAAATTCCCTGGATGTGGGAGTTCCATTTCAAGAACACAGACTCCATCTTCAATTCGACCTTTGGCTTCAGTCCGGCGGAGCGGGCGCACGGCATTGTCGACCTCAAGCGACTGCGTGCTTTTTTGTCGAGGAATTCCGCGCGTTTTCCAACGGATGACGTCACCGGCTACCTCGAGCTTCCCGGGCCGAAGCTCGGGCGGGAGTACACGGACGGCCTGCTTCGCGGCCAGTTGGAGGAGTCGCTCGCCGCGCTGCGTGAGGAGTTTCCCTAGCCAGCGCTACCAGCCGTGCGCAGGCGGGGCCCTGACCCGCGTCCAGGTTGCCTCGCGTGTTCGCGGCCGCTATACTCACGGCAAATAGCTGTAGGGAGGACCGGGATGATCGATCTCAAGAAGCTCGAAGCATGGTTTGTCACGGGAAGCCAGGTGCTGTACGGCAAGGAAGTTCTTGACACCGTCGCGCAGCATTCCCAGGAAATCGCGCGGTCCCTGTCGGGATCGCCGCAGATACCCCTGAGCGTAGTGTTCAAGCCGGTGTCCACGGACTCCGACTCCATCCTTCGCCTGGTCCGTGAGGCGAACTCTTCCCCGAACTGTGTGGGTATCATCACCTGGATGCACACGTTTTCCCCGGCCAAGATGTGGATTGCGGGGCTGGCCGCCCTCCAGAAGCCATTCGCGCACCTTCACACGCAGTTCAATCGTGACATTCCCTGGTCCACCATGGACATGAACTTCATGAACACGAACCAGTCCGCCCACGGGGACCGGGAGTTCGGGTTCATGGGCAGCAGGATGCGCATAAACCGCAAGGTGGTGGTGGGACACTGGAAGGACGCGGAGACGCTCGCGGAGCTGGCCACGTGGATGCGGGCCGCGGCTGCCTGGCATGATGCCCAGGGCCTCAAGGTGGCTCGGTTCGGGGACAACATGCGCGAAGTGGCGGTGACTGAAGGTGACAAGGTGGAAGCGCAGATGCGCTTCGGCTACTCGGTGAATGGTTTCGGAATTGGCGACCTCGTGGAGCGCGTGCGCGCGGTTACGGATGCCCAGACCGACAGGCTCCTTTCCGAGTACGATCTGAAATACACGGTTCAAAAGGACTTGAAACAGGGTGGCGCGAAGCGGCAGGCGCTCAAGGAAGCCGCGCGCATCGAGCTGGGGATGCGCGGGTTCCTGGAGGACGGAGGATTCGACGCGTTCACCACGAACTTCCAGGACCTCCACGGCCTTCCCCAGTTACCGGGTATTGCCGTCCAGCGCCTGATGGCGGACGGATACGGATTCGGCGGGGAGGGGGACTGGAAGACCGCGGCCCTCGTACGCTCCATGAAGGTGATGGCCACGGGGCTGCCGGGCGGAGTTTCCTTCATGGAAGACTACACGTACCACTTCGATCCGAGCGGAATGAAGGTCCTCGGGGCCCACATGCTGGAGGTCTGCGAATCCATTGCGGACGGCAAGCCGTCCCTGGAGATGCATCCGCTTTCCATCGGAGGCAAGGAAGATCCCGCGCGGCTTGTTTTCACCGCGAAAGCCGGTCCCGCCGTCAACGCAACCATCGTCGACATGGGGGACAGGTTCCGCATGATCGTGAACGAGGTGGACGTTGTCCCGCCCCTGGAGCCGCTGCCGAAGCTGCCCGTGGCGCGCGCCCTGTGGACCCCGCGGCCCAACCTGAAAGTGGCTGCCGCGGCATGGATCCTCGCCGGAGGCGCTCACCACACGGGCTTCAGCCACTCGGTGACCGCCCAACACCTGGAGGACTTTGCGGACATGGCGGGAATGGAGTTCGTCCTGATAGGGAAGGACACCACGGTATCCGGCTTCAAGAAAGAGCTTCGGTGGAACGGGGCCTACTACCATCTCGCGCGCGGAGTGTGAAGATTTTCGTCGGAAAGTTTTCGGCTGAAGGTTTTCGTTGACAAGGTGACCACCTGCCCTTAGTATAGGCTGCCAATGCATAGAGAACCTATGCATTGCGCATCTATGTACTTCAACGTGGAGGTGGAAAATGCGTCATTTTTGGTTCACTCATGGTCTTGGCTGCCCTTATTGCACTTGCGCTACCTCTCGCTGCCGGCGCCATCGGTCTGGACATTGAAGCGAAGGTTGCGGGTGGGCTTGGGCTCTGGATCGACCAACCAACTCCGCAGAAACGGGATCTCCGAGGCTTGCTCTCCAAGGTGGGTTAGAAGCCGACCTTTTCCTGCTCAGTCTTGGTCCTGTGGATCTTGGCATATCCACAGGCCTCGAGTATGACTACCTGACCAATCACGGCATCGTGAATTTCCCTCCCCCGCTGTGGCGTTTACGGATACAATCATCTGACAATAATTATGTCTATCTCATCGTCCCTTTTGCGCTGACATCGAGAATCCCGCTTTCGCAAAGCCAGTGAGCCTTAGCTTGCGGGCGGGCGGCTTTTATCGGCCATTTCATGGGCGGCCAACTCAACGAACATAACAAATAGCTTGGCCCCTTGGATCTTCTTCGCCGACCTCCTGACTCTCAGCTCAATGCACCACGCTTATCGCGGCGTTCGGTCTCCATTTTACCGGTGGAGCGGACATTGCGCTGAGCAGCAATCTTTTCCTTTCTCCTTCAGCTGTTCAGTTCAACATGGGGCTTACGAACATTACGCAGCGTACCCCCTCTGGCATTCAACCAAAACAACTACACCTTTGTTGACGGCAAGACCTACACAGATTCTTTGTGGTCCTCACTGCAACCATCGGGCTCAAATACAACGGCATTCTGGAACTTTCCGGAAGGCCCGCCAGAGAAGGCGGGCCTTCCCATCTCTGCGGCTACCTCGTCAGCAACTCCACCGCACTGGCGTTCTGCGTCACCTGCTCGGCATTCTTGCACCCCGGGATCACCGCCGTCACGGCGGGGTTCCTGAGGCACCAAGCAAGTGCCCACGCCGCCATGCCAACCCCCGCGGGAACCTCCTGCTCTCGGATCCTCCGCGCCTCCGCGGCCATCCCATCCAGCTCCTGCGAAGTTTTTCTTGATCGAAAATCATCAGAACCGAACTGGGCGCCTTCCCGGTACTTTCCGCTGAGAAAGCCGCTTGCCAGGGGGACACGGGCCAGGACGCCGAGCTTGTCCTGCAGACAGATCGGGAAGATCGACTCCTCGGGAGTCTTCTGCAGCCGGTTGTATACCACCTGGAGGCTTTCCGCCCCCACCGCACGGGCGCGTTGCGCCTGGCGGACCTGGTCCTCCTGGCCCATGGAGCTGGAGATCGACATGCCAATGTGTCCGATTTTTCCTGACGCCTTTTGTTTGTCGAGCATGGTCCAGAGGGCGTCGTTTTCAAACACAGCGTTCGTTCCGGAGTGGAACTGGTAGAGATCGATCGTGTCGATGGCAAGCGCCTTGAGAGAATCCTCAAGCTGTCTCTGCACGTCAGCTACGCTCCACAACTGCTCCCGCTCGAAAGGCGTTGTGTAGCGGTGTCCGAACTTCGTTGCGATGATCCAGCGCGGCCGGTCCGCTTTGACTGCCTGGCCCACGAGCTTCTCTGAGAGGTGATCTCCATAGCACTCCGCGGTATCCACGAGAGTAATTCCCTGCTGGCGCGCCGTATCGAAAATCTCACTCACCTCTTTCGGGGTGAACTGCTTCCCCCATTCGCCCCCGAGCTGCCACGTGCCCAGCCCGACAACAGACACCTTCAATCCGGTTGAACCGAGAGTCCTGTAGTTCATGGGCCTAACATACAACAAATTTCAGGACGTTTCGCCGGAAATGCCGGCCTCCCACGCTTAAAATTGGTTGGACGGAAAGAGCTGCCGGCCACCACGCTGAAGATCGACACGCTGGCTCGATGAAGCTGCACGCTCTATGATCCTTCTACGCCACAGCCCCGCGAGCTCATGTCCCTCAGCTTTGGGCCTTTGACGCCGGCGCGAATGCAAGCCGGACCGCCTCTTTCACCATTTCCACGGCGCTGAACGCTCCCGTCTCTGGCCTGTCCGCGCCTGCTCCCCCCGGGCCCATGAGTGTCTGGAATCCCATGTCACGACACGCCCGCGCCCGCTTCTCCATCCCCGGCACCGGACGCACTTCCCCCGTGAGGCTGACCTCTCCCGTGACCGCCGTGGCGGCAGGCAGCGCCAGTCCCGTGCGCGCCGAGTACAGCGCGAGAGCCAGGGGAAGCTCGACGCCCACCTCCGCAATGCGGATGCCGCCCGCAACGTTCACGTAGATGTCGTGCTCAGCGAGATGCAGGTCGAGATGCTTTTCGAGCACCGCGGCCACCCGCGCCACGCGCCCCCCGTCGATCCTGTCGGAATAGATCCTGCTGATGCCGCTCTTGGCCGGGACGGTGAGGCTCTGGATTTCCACGAGCAGGACGCGGGAACCTTCGAACACTGGCGCCACCGCCACGCCGGGGGGATTTCCGCCCTCACGCCGCGTGAGGAACAGGCTCGTGGCGTCATCCACCTCGGCCAGGCCCGTCTCCGTCATTCGGAAGAAGCCGATCTCATCCACTGACCCGAACCTGTTCTTGACGGCCTGCAGCGTCCTGATCTCCGCGCTGGCCTGCTCGAAAGAGATGACGGTATCCACGAGGTGCTCGATCAGCTTCGGCCCGGCAATCGTGCCTTCCTTGGTAACGTGCGCCACGAGCAGCACGGCCGCCCCCCGGGAGCGCGCCCAGTCCACCAGCTCCTGCGTGCACACCTTGATCTGGTTGACCGTGCCCGGCAGGGCGTTGACCTCGCGCGTGTAAAGGGTCTGGATGGAGTCGACGATGATGAGCACCGGCTTCACCTGCTCCAGGACCTGCATGATGGCCGTCAGCTCGGTCTCGGAAACCACCTCGATGCGCTCAGAGGAGACGGCAATCCTGTCCGCCCGCATGCGAAGCTGCCCCGGCGATTCTTCCCCCGACACGTACAGGGTCCTCCCCCGGACCTGCAGGCTTGCGGCCAGCTGGAGCATCAGTGTGGACTTGCCGATCCCCGGCTCGCCGCCCATCAGGACGGAGGACCCCCGCATCAACCCGCCCCCCAGCACCCTGTTCATTTCGGCGATCCCGGTGTCGAGCCTCATGCCCTCCCGCGTCTCGATGGAAGAGAGCGGGATGGCCAGCCCCTTTCCGTTGGCGCGATCCGTTGATCCGCGCGCGGGGAGAGCGGCGCCGGCAACCTCCGAGAAACTGTTCCACTTCCCGCATGATGGGCAGCGCCCCAGCCATTTCGGTTCCTGGTGTCCGCAACCGGTGCATTCGAAGAGCGTTTTGGGCCGCATTTCCCGAGGATAGGGGCACGGAGCGCGTTGCGCAAGGCGTCCCTCACCGCTATGATGATGCCCGACCCAAAGCCCATGAAGATCACTCAGCCGGACTCACGAACCATCAGCATCACGACGGAAAGCGGCATACGTTTTTTTCTGCCGTACCGCTTCTCCTGGAACGGGCACGACCGGGAACCGGCGAGCGTCGTCCTGGAGACGAGCGGCGCCGGAACGCGGGCCGTCGCGGACGTGAAGGCGTTTTTCCTTTTTGGCATGGTGAGGGACAGGATAACGGAGGACGCGGCCGGGATCTCCCTGACAAGGAGCTGGAACGTCATGACTCCCGGGCTCGTGAAGGTCTTCCTCGACGTCGAGCTCGAGGCCCCGGACGACGCGATCTGCCTGTTCCCCGGCGTCCACGTCCAGGAAGGGTTTCCCGCCGCAGAGGTCTCCTTCTTTGGAGATCGGACAAGCTACCCTGCGGCGCTGATCGTGCGCTTGGGAAACCAGGCCGCCGCGGTTTTTTCCCGCCAGGCACGAAGCGGGGAGGACCTCGCCAGCATTGGCATCAGTCGGGTGGAGAATGAGGAGGCAGGAAGGCGCTTGCGCGTCGAGGTGAGGTTCCCCGGGGTGGAGGAGCCCTTTTCGCGCACGGGACCCAGGCCGGAGAACAGAAGGGATCCAGAAGACATCGGAATCGAATGCTCGGGAACGCTCGAGCGGACGCACGAGCTTTTTCTCGCCTTTTCGCCGCGGGAGGAAATCCTTGAATCGGCCACCGCGGCCGTTCTCCGGAGACTCGCTTCCGGACCTGCCGCAAAAGCAGAGCCTGCCCCGAAGAGCCGGGAGAAATCCGCTCCGGCCTCGGCCAGGCTCGGCCGAGAAGCCGAGGGAGTCCTTGCCACTCACCTGGTTGAGGAGGGAGGCGTGACGGGGCTTCGCGACGTACCCGGGAGCCCGTGGGTCTCCTCCGCGGCAGGCCTCGCCCTGGCCGTATCCTTGCGCAGGCTTTTCCCGCGTAACCAGCGGCTGGGGGAGACGGCCCTGCGGCTTGCGGACTTCTCGCTCAAAGGCCAGCTCGCTTCGGGACTCCTGTATGAGAACTATCACCTGGCTGACCGGGAGTGGCGCGGGGTGAAAGGTCAGCCGGCGCGCGCAGCGCTTTCCATCCCGCAGTCGGCGCGGATTGCCGATCTGCTGCTCATGCTGGCGGAGGACCTGGCCGGAGAAGGGTTGCCTTTCGAAAAGTATTTCCTCGCGGGGCAGCGGTTCGTCGATCTGTTCGTCGATGACAGGGGGAAATGCATCCTGCCAGGGAGCCTGTACACGCCGGGGCGGGACCTCGTGCCCGGCGATGATGATACCGCGTGCTGGGAGCTTTTTTTCCCGCTGGCCCGAGTCCTGGATCGGCTGGGCAGGGACAGGCACAAGAAGGCCCTGGCGACTATCGCTTCCCGGTTTTCCCGTGCGTCGTGGGACGTCTTTCATCCTCCCACCTCTCGCGCAGGGCGAGATGCGGACAGCGCCGCAGCCTTGCTCGCCGTCCGGATGTTCCTCGA
Organism: uncultured Spirochaetota bacterium; assembly: GCA_963845535.1. Classification (GTDB taxonomy): domain Bacteria; phylum Spirochaetota; class Spirochaetia; order SZUA-6; family Fen-1364; genus Fen-1364. The sequence goes on along the minus strand of CAWJSK010000012.1, from coordinate 147,909 downwards.
GCTGCGCAGGCGCGGGTTCAGGCCCGCCGAGCCTCCCGGGAGCAGCGCGTCCGTAAAATCGAAATCCGCGCAAAGCGTGCGGCTGTTCGCGTCGCTTCTCCTCCCCTGGATACGAGCTCACGGCGAGCAGGGGCAGGGGCAGCCGCGGCTGAATGGAACGTTGGTGGATTCGTTCGTCCGCCAGCGCCTCCTCTTTGCCGGCAATGAGACGGCGTACCTGCTCGGCCGCCTCGCGGAGCTTGCCGGTTCACGGGAGCTCAAGAAGCTCCTGCTCGACGTCTCCCGCCTTTGCCTCTCCGGCAGCGTGGGGTTTGCGCCCGGCACTTCTTTCTTCCAACACACGGCCTGGGACCAGGATGGAACGGCCCCTGGCGCGGGGAAGGTCGGGCCAATCGATTCGCGGCGGCTTTCAGGCGAGATTCTTTTCGGCCTTCTTGCCGCGAGCGGTCGCGCCAAGGCGTCCCCGGCGGGCCAAAAGCAGGACGCCAAACCTGGGACGTCCCCCGGCGGCCGGGCCGTTAAACCTTCCGGGCAATCGGCACGCGGCGCCCGGTCCCGAAAGCCTTCGGGGAAACCTTGAGAACCGGCGGCGCCTGGCGCCGCTTGTATTCCGCTTTGTCCACCATCCTCAGCACGGATTTTACAAGCGCCGGATCGAATCCGTTGCCTGCTATCGCCTCCGCGGACTTGTTCTGCACGAGGTATTCATCGAGGATTTCGTCCAGCACTTCGTAGGGGGGAAGACTGTCCTGGTCCGTCTGGTCCGGGCGCAGCTCGGCTGACGGGGCCTTGGTGAAGATGGATTCAGGGACCAACCGTTTGCGGGCGTTGATGGACCGAGCCAGCCCGTACACCTGGCCTTTCAACAGGTCGCCAATGACGGCGAGCCCGCCGCTCATGTCTCCGTAGAGCGTGCAATACCCGACCGCAAGCTCCGACTTGTTGCCCGTGGTGAGGAGGAGGGAGTTGAACTTGTTGGAGTACGCCATGAGAAGCGTGCCCCGTATACGGGCCTGGATGTTCTCTTCGGCTATGTCCGCGGGCCTGCCTTTGAAAACAGGAGCGAGGGAATCGAGATACGCTTTGAAAATGTCTTCGATAGACAGAACCGTGAGCGTGAGACCGAGGTTGCGCGCCAGGTCGCGAGCGTCGTTCACGCTTCCTTCGGAGGAGTAGCGGGAGGGGAGGCCGAAAACCTCAACCTTTTCCGCTCCGAGCGCCTCCACCGCAAGAACTGCCACGAGCGCGGAATCGATCCCGCCGGAAAGGCCGAGATGCACCCGCGTGAAGCCGCATTTGCGCACGTAATCCCTGATCCCCAGGACGAGCGCCCCTTCGATCTGCTCCCACGGGTCGGCCGGGAGCGGGACCTCGGGTCCCTTGGTCTCCGTGTCCACGAACGCAAGCTGTTCCTCGAAGGGGGAGCCCAGGTGCACGAGCTTCCCTTCACGCGAGGTCACCATGGACTGGCCATCGAAGATGAGGTTGTCGTTCCCGCCTACGATATTGACGTACACGACAGGCACCCCCGACGCCTTGCCGACACGTGAGAAAAGCTCGAGGCGCGTCCGTGGCTTCCCTTCGTGGAACGGAGAGGCGGTAGGGGCAACGATCAGCGTGGCCCCTGCGTCGAGCAGCTCCGCGATGGGATCCACCGGATAGCGCAGGCCGGGCGCCGTCTCCCCGTCCCACCACAGGTCTTCGCAGATGGCTATCCCGATACGTTCTCCGCCGAAGCTGACGACGGTCCTGCGGTCCGCGGGCTCGAACCAGCGCGCTTCGTCGAACACGTCGTAGGTGGGAAGGAGCGTCTTTGCCTGCGTGTGAAGGACCTTGCCGTCGCAGATGAGAGACGCGACGTTGAGAAGCCCCTTGCCGGGCCTGCCACGGTTCCTGTCCACGTATCCCACGATGATCCCGATGTCGGGAGGGGCGTCGGTCTGCAGCCGACGAAGGGTCTTCAGGTTCTCTTCCACGAAGCTTTCATGCTCCAGGAGGTCCATGGGCGGGTACCCGCAGAGGCACATCTCGGGAAACACAGCAAGGCCGCACCCTGCGTCCTTGGCACGCCGCGAAAAGGAGAGCACTTTTTCCAGGTTGCCCGGGAAGTCACCGATCGTAGGATTTATCTGGCCGCAGGCGATCTTCATGGACCAAATCTACCAGGGAAGGAGAGGCTGGGCAACGCACCTTCGTCCTGGCGCATCCTTTGGCTTCGGCTTTGGCATCTGCATCGGCCGGCTTCGGCGTCAGCTTCGACATTGCGGCTTCGGTTGACCGGCGCCGCGGGCCCGGGGTATCATTCGCCCGGATGGGGAAGGCAGTTCTGGTTACAGAGGGAGACTCACCGCTGGGCGCCGCTCTCGTGCGCCTGTTCCGCGCGAAAGGATTTTCCGTGGTGACAACCACTCCTGTCGGCGGCGAAGGGGCCGGGCGCATCAAAAGCGAGGATGACGCTCATCTGGTCGTGCCGTGGAACCGCCGGTCCCCCCTTTCTGCCCGCAACGTCCTGCTTGCCGCCCTCAATGCCGTCGAGGCGCTGGACGAGATCCTCATCCTGGAAGCCCCGTGCCCGTCAGCGAACGCGCTTCCCGAGGCCGCAAGCGCGGAGATCGAGCGTTCCTTCGATGAGGCCAAGGGGCCGGTCTTCCTTGCGCGGGAAGTCCTCTCCTATTTCCCGCCTCGAAAGCGCGGGCTTCTCGCAATGGTGAGCTTCCCGTCCGCGGGGTCGGACACGGCGGTCCAGGCGGCAATGCGCGAAGGGTTTCGCGGATTTGCATCGTCCCTCATGACGAGCCAAAACGGGACGGGGATCATCGTGAACGGCTTCCAGAGCTCCGGCGCCGGCGTGGAGGAGTTTGCGGAGTTCATTGACCGAACCCTGGACGAAAAAGCGCGCAAGATTTCGGGCCATTGGTTCGTCTGCCAGCCGCGCGGCGGGTTCCTGCAAGGCGTCTTTTCGGCGCCCGCCAGGAAGCTCGACTAAAAGCGTGTCGTGTGATGGCTAGAACAGCAGAGCCTCGGTGAAACGGGACTGAAACTCGGGCCTGCCGCCCAGCTCGATGAACCGCGCGTCGCGCGCGGCGGTGTCAGACCTCCTGATGCACTCCTCTGATAAAAGCGACATGACCGCCCCTTTCAACGCTGCGTTGCCCACCACGTCCACCTTCCCCAGGTCCATGGGGGGAATGAGCCCGATCCGCATGGCCGCCCGGGCGTCCAGCCCCGCGCCGAAATTGCCGGCGAGGCGAAGCGCATCCAATCCGTCCGGCTCGAGAGCCGTAAGGGAAAGAAGGGTGTCGATTCCCGTGCGCACCGCTGCCTTTGCAAGCTGGAGGGTGCGGATGTCCTTCTGGGAGATATACACGCGCCTGTCCTCGGTAAGCGCGAAAGCGGGTTCCCTGCCCAGGGAGAATACCCGAGCGCGAAGCGCGGGAACGACAATCTCCGCGGCATCCAGGAGCCTTCCTGTTGCATCCATGACCTCGCGCTCCAGGAGCTGCGCGACGGCGGACACAAGGCCAGTCCCGCAGATGCCTTTGGCCGCCCCGTCCCCCACCGTCTGGAGGCTGACCGCGCCGTCGAGGCTGATGGCAACCGCTACCACGGCGCCCGGCAGCGCACGCATCCCGCAGGAGATCTGGGCGCCCTCGAAGGCGGGTCCCGCGGCCGTGGAGGTGGCCAGCAGGCTTCCGCCGCGCGAGAGGACCATCTCTCCGTTGGTGCCTATATCAATCGAAAGCGACGTGGTCTTTTCCGTATCCAGATCAAGGGCGACGATCATTCCCACGGTATCCGCGCCGACGTAGGCGGAAATCAGGGGCAGGGTTTCCACGAAGCCGTGGGTCTGGAAGGCCAATCCCAGATCGCGGGGAGTGCGGCGCAAGCGCAGGGAAGTGACCGGCACATAAGGAAGGCGGGTCAACTGCCACGGGTCTATCCCATGGAGAATGTGCATCATGATGGGGTTGCCAACCACCACCGTTTTCACCACTCCCTCCGGGCTCTCTCCCGCTTGCGTGAGAATCTGACGGGCCCCGTCCTCTATCGTCGCACGGCAGGCTTCCCGCACCGGGCCCCTGTTGTCGTGGAAGCTTTGAGCGCGCGATATGACGTCCGCGCCGAATGCGACCTGACCGTTGAGGAACGCCTTGCGGCCGAGAAGCTCGCCCGTTTCCAGGTCCACCAGGGCGAGGTCCACCGTGGTGGTGCCGACGTCCACCGCAAACCCGGTGGCGCGCCGGCTCCGGGCATCCAGCCGCAGAAGGGACCCTTCCCAGCAGATTGCCTCGGCCCTCCAATTGCCTTCCCGAAGGCTGCCTGAAACGCGCTCCAACTCCTGCGGGTCGGGCTCAGCCACAACCAACCCTTGCGCGGCAAGGGCCTCGGCAAGCCTTTCCCAGTCAGGCCGCTGGTCTTCAAGGCTCGGCTCGGGCGCCTTGATTCGAATCCGCTTAATTCCAGAGCGCGCATCAATAGCGCGGAGGTCCTCATCCCGCATGCCCTGCTTCCAGACCTGCGCGGAGAAGCGCTCAGGGGCAATCGTCACTGTGCAGTCGTTCTGGATCACGAACTGGCAGGCAAGCAGCACGCCGTCATTCGATTCCGAGCTTTCAGCCGCTTGAGAGACCGACACGCGGCACTGGCGGCAGCGCCCCTTGCCGCCGCAGGGGTAATCCAGGAGTATCCCCGCGGCGTGAAGCGCGTCACGGAGGACGGCGCCTTTCTGCGCTTCCAGCGTCTTCCCCAGCGGTTCGACTCGTATCGTGGACATTGCGGCGATACTATGGGTTTTCACGCAGCGATGTCTATGCCGGGCCTGCGATTCGCTTGCGATGCCCGGCCTGCGATTGACTCGATCCGGCGGCATCGGGTAGCGTTCAGTCATGCCGAGTGGCGTGAGTCGACTCGCGTGTATTTTTCCACTAACTGTGGTTCTGGTCCTGGCAGGGTGCAGCGCCACGCAGACCGTCGTTCTCAAGGGTGACGGCTCGGGGACCATGAAGCTGCATCTGGAGGTCACCAGGCTCCTGCATGACTACGTCGCCGGGCTGGCTGAAGTGTCGGGGGAGTCGCGTGATCCCGCGGGAGACGCGATATTCGACCTCGCGGCCATCCGCAAAGCCTTTGCCGCGCAGCCGGGCATCACGGTCCAGGGCGTTGCCTCCGCGGATCAACGCTCGCTGGACGTCCAGGTTGCCTTTGATTCCCTCCCACGGCTCTTCGAGAGTCAACCGGGGCTGCAAAGCGCAAATGCCATCTCCCTGACGCAATCCGATGGTCTCGATACGCTGAAGATCCATCTCGACAGGTCGAACTATCGCCAGATTGCGGCCTTCTTTCCGATGCTGGAGAGCCCCGTCCTTCAAAGCCTGGGTCCGCAGGTCGACCAGAAGACCACGGAGAATGATTACCTGGAAATGGTGCGATTTTCCCTGGGGGATGACGGACCGGCGCAAGTCAGAAGTTCTTCCATAGCCATCACGGTCCAGCCCGAAGGGGAAATTGTTTCCCAGACCGGAGGAACGGTGAGCGCGGGGACCGTGGTGTTCCGGATCCCGCTTTTGCGCCTGCTGGTGCTGGCCTCACCGCTGGATTTTTCGATGTCTTTCAAACCGGCAGATGCCGTGAAGAGTCAACCGGAGAAGCAACCATGAAAACAAGGTCTTTCTCGAAAGCAGGGTCTTTCGCCATCTTCATCTTTCTCATGCTGACGGCAGTCAGCGCGAGCGCGGAGATCAACCTCGGCGCGGGGGCGGCCTACGAATCCGGCAACAGCCCGCTGTCCTCGCTGGTCCCCCAGGTCTTCGTGGAGGACGTCTATCACGTCAGCTCATGGGAGACCTTCGGCATGGATTTCTTCCTTGGCGGCTCGCCCGTCGGTTCGGCTTCCTACACGCAGCAAGGCTTTGGCGCGGGTCCGGAATTGTTCTTCGGCACTGACTTGTCGTATCATTTCCCCCGTCTTGGTCTTGCGGAGTTTGCCGTCCTTGTCGGCGGGTGGGGTTACCAGGACTACGAGAACAGGGTCAACGGCGTTGCGGCCCAGACGGGGCTTTCAGCTACGGCGCACTTTGGCAACTTCTTCGTCCAGGGCCGGGGGCTCTACAGGTTTTTCTCGACCACGGGTGCCTCAGCACCGCCCGTTCCGCTGGGCGCCTACAGTCTTGTGATACTGGGGGGCTACTCGATCTCTTAGAAACCGTCCCGCCGAGATGACGTCCAAGCGGACTCTTGCGATAGGCATAACCCTTTTCCTCTGCGCGGCCTGGCCGCTCCTCCCGTGGGCATGGAGCGACCCGCAGCCCTTCACGACGGTCCCCGTGGGCGACATTGAAATTGCCTGCCAGGATTTGGGCGTGGGGGATACTATCGTCATGATCATGGGATACGGCGGTTCCATGGACTTGTGGAGCCCGCGGTTGCTGCACATCCTGTCCGCCTCGCATCACCTTTTGATCTTCGACAACCGGGGCATGGGGCACTCCGCCTCCTCGGACGCCGAGTATTCGATCCCCCTTTTCGCGGCGGACACGCTCGGGCTCATGGACGCCCGCGGCATCGACAAGGCCGTGATTCTCGGCTGGAGCATGGGCGCCGAAGTTGCGCTGGAGCTGGCCATCGCTCACCCCGACAGGGTCACGAGCCTCATCCTCATTTCAGGCTCTCCGGGCGGGGCGCAGCAGGTGTTGCCAGACCCCGAGGTCCTGCGACGGCTCACCGATACGTCGGGAGGCCCTTGGGCGCGAGGGCTGCGTCTCTTGGGGTTGCTTTTTCCTGAAGCCTGGCTGAACGCTCATCCTGCCGTGTGGAATTACTTTCCTGTCAACGCAACCATGAACCCGCGCGAGCGCACGCTGCGGCAGCTCAAGGCCATTGAGGACTGGGAGGGAGTTGCGTTGCATCTGGCCGAAATTCAGTGCCCGACCCTGATAATCACGGGGAATCAGGACATCGTGTTCCCGACGAGGAACTCCGCGCTGCTTGCCATCGGAATACATGACTCACGGCTCATCCAGTTCCCGGACGGCGGGCATGGCGTCATGTTTCAGTATCCGGACCAGATTGGCAAGGCGATAAACGCTTTTCCTGCTCCGTAGGCTTGGGCTAGAAATGAAACGTGTACGAGACTTTCACCGAGGGATCGAAAGTCGGGTTCACATTTGTAAACCCGTCGGTGTTCGAATCGTCATAGTTGTGGATCTTGAACACTGCCTCGACATAAAATGGCCCTCTCGAATAGATGATTCCAGGATACAGGCTGGATCCTTTCGCAATAGCAGAGCCGGAGGTGCTTCCGTAGAAGGCGGAGCCCGGAGCAGCGCCGTTCGGATAGTCGTCGTATGTGTACAAAGAGGCCATGACATACGCCTTGAGCCCAGTGACCCCTACGCTTGTAAAATCAAAGGTCAGCTTGGGGCCTGTATACAGCCGCAGGTTGTATTTTGAGTCGGAAAATGAGGGAGATGTGCTCCCTTGATCAGCGAAATAGACGGCCTCTTGCAGGTCGAGCTGCAAAGGCCCGTAGATGAAGCTCACCTGAGGCTTGACGTCATACAGCCACGCCGGAGAGATTCCGATTTCGGTGCTGACAGAGAAAACCAAAGCAGTCGTCTTGTCGAAAGAGAGCTTGTACGCGACATTCTCGTAGTTTGTAAAGAGAAAGGTGTTCATCCCGTTGCCGAAGAACGTTCCCAGCGAGATCCCCTTGTACGCGTAATCCAGGAGATACTTGATTTCAGCGTACGCGGGATCATGTGTCGTGTCTGCACCGATGAAGTACAAAGGGAAGCTCACGCGCACTGACAAAGGCCCGTAGAGAAAATCCGCAAAAGGCTCGGCACGAGCCAGGTTCACGAAGGATGGGGATATCGTGCCCATCATGTCTTCTGCGCGCAGGCCAAGCCGTACTGTGGTGGACTCATTCAGCTTCAATGCATAATAGCCATTGACGTAGGGGTCCGGCACCAGATTGGCATTGCTCGTAATCGCCACCGTTGGGGCCCCTGGCTTCTGCTGCGCAGAAGAAAAAGCGTTCAGCGCGGCACCGAGAGCGCCAATCTCAAGCGTTATTCCTTCTGCAAATGCGGTGGAACCAGCCGCACCACAAAGAAAAACGATCAAAAAGACGAAACGAAGCAACTTCATGATAACTCCTTGGACAACCTGTGCGAACGCGAGATGCAGTCGCTGTGCGACGATGTGATCGAACTAAGAAACTATACACCATATGCGAGAGCCGAGTCAGCAGTGAGGTGACGGCATCATAGGTTGATTCGCAGGATCGAAATGGCGTAGAGTGAGACCGGTGCGGCCGCACGGCTGAACTGCGGAACACAGCACGCCACACAGTTTCTCGGATAAAGCCCGCCATTACCGAAGTCATGAGTCAAACTGTCGAGAGTTTCCGCCTTTTGCGGCGGTAGAAGAGGTTTTCTATGCTCTATCGTACTCTTGGGCGCACAGGGATCAAGGTGTCCGCCTTGGGCTTCGGCTGCATGCGGCTGCCCACCATGGGCGCTTCGGACCGTATTGACACGGATGCTGCGACAAAGCTGCTCCGCGATGCGATCGAAATGGGTGTCACCTACGTGGACACGGCGTGGTTTTATCACGCTCCAAAGTTCGGGCAGGCGGGGCAGAGCGAGCCATTCGTCGGGAACGCTTTGGCAGGCGGATGGCGCAATCGGGTTCAGGTGGCAACCAAGCTGCCGCAGCAGATCATTACCACCCGGGAAAGCATGGACGGCTTTCTGGCGCAACAGCTCGAGCGGCTCCAAACGGACCACATCGACTTTTACCTCGTGCACGGGCTTGACGGAGATGCGTGGAACCGCATGAGGGACCTGGGCGTACGGGAGTTTCTGGACGGAGCACGGGAACGCGGGCTTATCCGCTTTGCCGCCTTCTCATTTCACGGCCAATCGGAGGACTTCCCTCGCATCATTGACGAGTACGACGGCTGGGCTTTTGGCCAGCTCCAATACAACTACATTGATACCGCCTACCAGGCGGGCTACTCCGGCCTGAAGTACGCGGCAAAGAAGGGCTTGGGCGTCGTGGTGATGGAACCTTTGAAAGGCGGGCGCCTGGCAAAGAACCTTCCTTCTGAAATGCAGGCAGTTTTCGACGGCCAACCCGAGGGTTGGAGCCCGGCCGAATGGGCCTTGCGTTACGTTTGGAACGAGCCGGGCGTCAGCCTCCTGTTGTCAGGCATGAACCATCCGGCGCAGCTCCAAGAGAACCTTCGGGTCGCTGACGTTGCCAAGCCCAGTACTCTGACGCCGGGGAACCTTTCCGTGTACGACGCCGCGCGGACCGCAATGCAAGCGCGGATGAAGGTGGACTGCAGCGCGTGTCGTTACTGCCAGCCGTGTCCGCAAGGCGTGGCCATTCCCGAGTTGATGGCGGCGCTCAATGCCTCATCAATGTGGAATACGAAGGACCCTTGGCTTACCGGTTACACCCGAATCGTGGGGAAACCTGACGCGTGCACGGAGTGCGGACAGTGCGAGGACCTGTGCCCGCAGGGGATCCCGATCCGCACTTTCCTGAAAGAGACTGCGGCTGTGTTCGGGAGCGGGTGAAAATTACCCGCCCAGAGTCGCGAGCCAAACTTGACCCCGCAACTACCCGGTGTTAGTGTGGAACGGTGCTTCAATCCTGAAATAGTGCAATCCGCCCGGCGCAGACGACCGACCCAGCCTCGTTGAGGATCAGGGCGGCGGGGCGTCCACGTCCCGTTGCATGCGCCGTGCTACGTCATGGAAACAGGAGGGAAGAGATGCAAAAATCGCACGGGTACATCCCCAGGCTCACTCTGATGGCGCTGTTTGTCGTTGCAGCCCTCGTGAGCTTCCCATCGGCCAGCAGCAGCGCTCCCATCAAGATCGGCTTTCTTCGCTCCCGAGTCCGGTTTCGCTGCGGCTGACGGGCAGAGCGCCTATGACTCCGCGAAGCTCGCCGTGGTGGACATCAACAAGGCAGGCGGCATCAATGGCAGGCAGATCCAGCTCATCAACTACGATGACGCCAGCGACGCCAAGCAGGCGGTCAGCATTGCCACCCGCCTCGTCACCCAGGACAAGGTCGACGCTGTCGTAAGCGGCTCCTACAGCGACCAGACCCTTGCGGCCGCCCCGATCTTCCAGAGGAACGGCATTCCGATGCTCGCCGCGTACGCGGTCAACCCCGGCATTCCCGCGACCGGACGCTTCATCTTCCAGCAGGATTTCAACGGAGTGGTCGAAGGCAAGGCCGCCGCCGTGGCTCTTGTCAAGGACCTCGGCGTGACGAAGATCGCGATCGTCGCCATCAAGAACGACTTCGGGACCGCGCTCGTTCAAGGCTTTACGGCCGAGGCCGCAGCGCTCGGCGCAACGGTCGTCGCAACGGACTTCAACCAGTTCGGCGAGAAGGATTTCACGCCCATACTCATGCGCGACCAGGCCAAGGGCGCAACTGGCTATTTCATGGTGGAGTACTATTCCGAGGGACAGCAGTTCCTGAACAACTGGAACACTCTCGGCCTTTCGCTCCCGATCGTCGGAACGGAGGGCGTGGACTCAACGACCCAGTTCTTCCAGCCGGTCGGGGCCCAGGCCAACGGGCTCGTGTTCACGACGCCCTTCAATCGCGACAGCATGGAACCGGTCGTTGTCGATTACATCAAAGGCTTCACGGCGGCCTATGGCTACGCACCAGACATGGTGGGCGCCACCACGTACGACTCCTTCCTGGTGCTCAAGAACGCCATGGCCAGGGGAACCGCCGCGGGCCAAATCAGGCAGGGCATTGCAAGCGTCAAGGATTTCGTCGGCGTGACGGGCACCATCATGAAGTACAACGCCACCGGGGAGGTCGTGAAGGCGGTGGAGCTGCAGATCGTGAAGGACGGGTTACCCCATCATTACGGTATCGTGGATGATCCGGCCGTCATCACGCCGTAGTCCTCGCAGGAGCACAAAGCGGCCACGTGAGTGAGGTCAGGGCGAAAGAGAAGACCGGATGTTCTTATCCAGCCTGCTGAACGGCATTGCGACCGGCTCGCTCTACGCCCTGATCGCCCTTGGCCCATCGCTGATCTACGGACTTTTGCGGGTTCTGGACATCGCAAATGCTGCAGGGCTGACCCTCGGCGCCTATGTGGGTCTGAAAATCTGGAGAGTCACCGGTTCGCTGCTCCTGGGCCTCGGCGCAGGGATAGTGGCCTCGGCCCTCTTCGGCCTTGGGCTGCAACGGTTCCTGTACCGGCCCATCTTGAATCGAGGACCCCTCATTCCCCTGATCGCGAGTATCGGGACTTTCATCGCGATGGAAGAGGCCTTCCGACTCGTGTTCGGGCCTTATCCGCTGGCCTTCCCCGCGCGGGTTCCCCTGCGCACGCTCCGCCTGGGAGGGGCGGTCATCACGGGAGCTCAGCTTCTCATACTCATCATCGGTTGCGTCGTCCTGACTGGCACCTGGTTCACCCTGCGCCGGACAAGACTCGGACTTTTCTGGCGCGCCACCTCGCAGGACGGGCCGACGGCCGAAGCGATGGGCATCAATACGCGCGCAGTGATCGCCTCCATCTTCGTCATTGGCTACTCCCTTGCCGCGGTGTCGGGCATCATGCTCGGGATAAACTACAATACGGTATACCCCACGATGGGTGACATACCGGCGTACAAGATGCTGGCCATCATCGTCCTCGGCGGCCTTGGCAATCCACTGGGGACCATCGCGGCCGCGATGCTCATAGGGCTGGTGGAGACTTTCGTCGTCATGTATGCCGGCTTCGTGCTGCCGCGCGACGCAATAGCCTTCATCGTCCTTATCGTGATACTTCTCGTGCGGCCCCAGGGCCTGCTTCCCGGCCCCAGGGGGACGCGGTGAGCTACCTCATCGTCATTGGCGTCACCATCATGATCTACGCCATGCTTACCGTCGCTCTCAACATGGTCGTGGGCTACGCCGGCCAACCCAATCTCGCGCAGAGCGCTTTTCTCGGGCTGGGCGCCTACTTCGCGGCCGTGCTGTCAACCCGTTATCATCTCAGTTTCTGGTTGACCATACCGATCTCCTTCAGCGTCGCCGGCATGGCCGGATTCATCCTCGGCGCCGTCAGCCTGCGGCTCCGCGAGGACTTTCTCGCAATCACCACCATCGGCCTCAACTTCGTCGTTGTCGCGATATTCCAGTACGTGCCGTTTTTCGGGGGAGCGGTCGGAATCTACTCGATCCCCTTGCCGACCATCGGGGGACGGCAGTTCGGCAATCCGGACTTTCTGCTGGTGGCCGCATGCATGCTTGCCCTCGTCGTTGCGTCGAGCAAGTACCTGGAGCGAACCTGGCTCGGGGCGTCGCTGACGGCGCTCAAGGACGACGAGAGCGCCTCTTCGTCCGTCGGTATTCCCGTTGCCTCCTACAAGGTGGCCGCTTTTACGCTGAGTGCCGCCTTCGCGGGCATGGCGGGAAGCATATATGCGCCCTTCTTGAGCGCGATAACCCCCTCGAGCTTTGGTTTCACCGAATCAGTCGTCATACTTTCGATGCTCATTTTCGGAGGAATCGGCACCATCAGGGGCGCGCTTCTTGGCGCGCTCATTCTGGGAGCCCTTCCCGAAGCTTTCAGGTTCATCTCCAATTTCCGGCTTCTCACCTTCGGGGTGATTCTCCTCCTCATGCTGCGTTTCCAGCCGCAAGGCCTGGCTGGGGAAGCGAGCGCGGCGTCGCGCCTCATTGGAATGGCCCTGGCCCCGCTCAGGAAGCAGCTTCCGGGCCCCCGCCAGGGAGGCTCGGGCATGGGGAGGTCGTAAGAGCCATGGCGCTCCTGGAAATCACGGACCTGTGCGTGCGCTTCGGCGGCCTCAAGGCGCTTGACGCCATCGACCTTTCCGTCGAGCGGGGGCAGTTCCTCGCCGTGATCGGTCCCAATGGCGCCGGCAAAACGACCCTTTTCAACGTGATTGCCGGGGCGCTCAAGCCCACTTCCGGCAAGGTCTTGTTCGACGGGACGGAGGTGCAAGGCAAAATGCCGGCGCACATGAGCCACCTCGGCGTCAGGCGCAGCTTCCAGGTCCCGCGTCCCTTTTCTTCGATGACCGTCCGGGAAAACATCCGGATCTCGGCCGCGGGCAAAAACATCCTCCATACGCTCCGCTGTCTGGCGCCGTGCGGCCGAAACCGCTCCGTCGCGGAGCGTGTCGACGAGGCGCTGGAGCAGGTGGGGCTGTCAGGGCAAGCCGAGCGCCGCGCGGGCGAGCTTACCATGGGCGAGCTGCGGCGGCTGGAGATCGCCCGGGCCATAGCGAGCCGCCCTTTGATTCTCCTCCTCGACGAGCCGGCCGCCGGCATAGGCGCGGATGGGATAGGGCCGCTCGCCGAGCTCATCCGCAGCGTGCACCGCTCGGGGCTTACGATCATGCTGGTGGAGCACTACGTCGGCCTTGCCCTGTCGCTTTCGGACCGTGTGGTGGTCCTGGACGAGGGGAGGAAGATCGCGGAAGGGGTCCCGGAAGAGGTGCGCAATGACGAACGGGTGATCGGCGCGTATCTCGGGAAGGAAGGCTCTCGGTCCACCCGCCCGAAGAGCGCCGAAAGGGACGGGTCATGAGTGGAGAGGCGCTGCTTTCCGTTTCTGGCCTCCATGCGGGATATGGGAAAATACAGGTGCTCCACGACGTTGCCATCGAGGCAACACGGGGAAGCTTTACCACGATCGTGGGCGCGAACGGCGCGGGCAAGACGACCCTGCTCAAGTCCCTCATGGGCCTGGTAAAAGCAACGGGTGTGGCGACCTTTTGCGGCCGCTCGCTCCTGGAGATTCCGGCATTTCGCCGCGTCGAGCTGGGCATTGGCTACGTCCCCGAGGGGCGCCATGTTTTCCCTGACTTGAGCGTGGAGGAGAATCTGCGAGTGACCTCGTCCCGTCTCTCAGGAAAAAAGGAACGCGAGGTCCTTGATGGAGTCTACGAGCTGTTCCCCCGGCTTGCCGAGCGCAGGACACAGACCGCCGGAAGCCTGAGCGGCGGGGAGCAGCAGATGCTCGCACTCGGTCGCGCTCTCGCTCTGGACCCCTCGGTGATCGTGGCGGATGAAATCTCACTCGGCCTTGCCCCCATCGTGGTGGACCGTCTGTTCGAGGTGCTTGCGCGGTTGCACGCCGAGGGGAAGACTATTCTTCTTGCGGAGCAGAATGCGCGCATCGCGCTTGAGGCGGCGGACCGGGCTTACGTATTCGAGGCGGGCAGGGTGGTCCTCGAAGGCCCGGCCGCTGATCTGGCCAAAAACCCAAAAGTGGTTGAGGCATATCTCAGTTCCGTAGGCGGCGGAGGAGGCTATACATGAGCGGTTCAGCAAGGGAGAAGGTTCTGGCCGAGCTCGGTATCGGGAGCGGGGCAGCGCGGCCTGTGCGGGCGCCACGCGGCGTGGAGCTGCACTGCAAGGGGTGGCACCAGGAGGCGGCTCTGCGGATGTTGTGCAACAACCTGGACCCGGGCAACGCTGAGAAGCCGGACGAGCTCATCGTGTATGGCGGGACGGGGAGGGCCGCCCGCAACTGGCGCTGCTTCGACGCCCTGGTGACCAGCCTTCTTGACCTTGGCGACGATGAGACGCTCCTGGTCCAGTCCGGCAAGCCGGTCGGGATTCTGCGCACGCACCGCATGTCCCCGCGCGTGCTGATCGCCAACTCCAACCTTGTCCCGCATTGGGCCACGTGGGAGCATTTCCACGAGCTGGAGAGACGGGGCCTGATGATGTTCGGGCAGATGACCGCGGGCTCCTGGATCTACATCGGAACTCAAGGGATCCTGCAGGGGACGTTCGAGACATTCGGCGCCCTGGCGGAAAAACATTTCGGCTCGACTCTGGCCGGGAAAATCGTGGTGAGCGCGGGACTGGGCGGAATGGGAGGCGCGCAGCCCCTCGCGGTGACCATGAACGACGGCGTGCTGATCTGCGTGGAGGTGGACGCCGCGCGGACAAGGAGAAGGCAGGAAACGGGCTACCTGGACGCCGTGGCGAAGGACCTCGCGTCCGCGATGGCGATGGCACGGGAGGCCGCGGAAAAAAAGAAGCCGCTCTCCATCGCCGTGACGGGCAACGCCGCGGACGTTCTCCCGGTGATGGTCCAGGCGGGGTTCATCCCCGACGTGGTGACGGACCAGACAAGCGCGCACGACGAGCTTGGGGGCTACGTGCCTCATGGCATGAGCCTGGATGCTGCCCTTGCGCTGCGTAAGTCCGATCCAGGGCGCTACATCGAGGCGGCGCGTCGTTCCATGGCAGTGCACTGCCGGGCCATACTCGACATGAAGGCGCGCGGCGCGGTGGCTTTCGACTACGGAAACAACCTCCGCGGCCAGGCCCTGGCAAATGGAGTCACGAACGCATTCGACTACCCGGGGTTCGTTCCCGCATACATCCGTCCCCTTTTCTGCGAAGGGGAGGGGCCCTTCCGATGGGTGGCGCTTTCCGGTGATCCAAAGGACATCGACGCAACCGATGAGGCGCTCCTGGAAGCTTTCCCGCACAAGACCAGGATGGTTCGATGGCTCCGCCTGGCCCGATCTCGCGTGAAGCACATGGGGCTGCCGGCAAGGATCTGCTGGCTGGGCTATGGCGAGCGCGACAGAGCGGGAAAGATCTTCAATGACCTTGTGGCCTCCGGCAGGGTCAAGGCGCCCATCGTGATAGGCAGGGACCATCTGGATGCGGGATCCGTGGCGTCTCCCAATCGGGAGACCGAAGCCATGCGGGACGGCACGGATGCGGTGGCGGACTGGCCGCTCCTCAACCTCATGGTGAACGTTGCATCGGGTGCGAGCTGGGCGTCCTTTCACCACGGCGGAGGCGTCGGCATTGGCTACTCGCTTCACGCCGGCCAGGTGACCGTTGCTGACGGAACGGCGGAGGGCGAGCTTCGCGTCACTACTGTTCTCAGAAACGATCCTGCCACCGGCATTCTGCGCCATGCGGACGCGGGATACGAGAAGGCCATCGAGACGGCGAAGGAGCGAGGGGTCGTCATCCCCATGACTGGGGAAGGCGGCGCATGAGCCCCAGCCTTGTGCAATGCGTGCCGAACTACAGCGAGGGCCGCAGGCAGGAGGTGATAGAGGCCATCGTCGCCCCGTTTCGCGGCGCGCGCGGCGTCCACCTCCTGGACTGGCGGGCCGACCCCGACCATAACCGCCTGGTGGTGACCCTTGCGGGCCACCCGCAGCCTCTGCAGGATGCGCTGCTGGCATCGGCGCGCGCGGCAATCGCCTCGATTGACCTTCGTATTCACGTCGGTGCGCACCCCAGGATTGGCGCGGTGGACGTGATCCCCTTCGTGCCCCTGCGCGGCATCTCAATGGAGGAATGCGTGGCCATGGCGCGAAGCTTCGCCGAGCGCTATGCGCGGGAGACGGGAGTGCCGGTCTATCTCTACGAGGAAGCGGCGCTGCGGCCGGAGCGCCGGAACCTGGAAGCCGTGCGCCGCGGCCAGTTTGAAGCGCTTGTGAAGGAAATGGGAAACCCGGATCGCACCCCAGACGTGGGGGAGGCGCGCGTGCACCCCAGCGCCGGAGCAACGGTGATCGGCGCCCGGCAATTCCTCGTGGCGTTCAACATCAACCTGCGGAGCAGGGACATCGCGGGCGCTCGTTCTATTGCTCGCACCATCCGCGCTTCCGGCGGCGGCCTTTCCCACGTGAAGGCCGTGGGCGTGGAGCTGAAGCACAAGGGAATGGTGCAGGTCAGCATCAACGTCACCGACTTCCGCATCAATCCCTTGCACGAGGTGCTGGAGCTTGTGCGGAAGGAGGCCGCGGCCAGGGGAATCGAGGTGGCGGAAACAGAAATATACGGCCTGGTTCCCGCAGAAGCGCTCGTGGCCGCCGCGGCGCGCTCCCTCCTGCTGGCCGACTTCGAGTTGGCCCAGGTTCTGGACCTCAGGCTCCTGGACCTTCTGGGGCAGGGCGAGCAATGAGCGTCTCCCTCTTTCGCAACGCGCGCATCTGGACGCCACCCGACGCGGGGCGCGCCCTGCGCGGGCAGCAGCAGGGGAGCGTCGAATCGTGGGAGAAAGGCGCCCTCCTTTGCCGCGACGGCCGGGTTCTTTCCGTGGGAGATGAGGCATTGGTTCTCGGGTCGCTTGCCGCGCAAGGCGCGCCCGCCGTGCAGGCGGAAACGGACTGCGGAGGCCGGTGCCTGATCCCGGGCTTTGTGGATCCCCACACACACCTGTGTTTTATGAAACCGCGGGAAAGAGAGTTCCTGGCCCGGCTCAGGGGCGCTGACTACCTGGAGATCCTGCGCGCCGGCGGGGGGATCCTCTCTTCCGTGGAATCAGTGCGCGCGGCCTCTGAAGCGGAGCTGTTTGCAGCCACCCTGTCCCGCGCGCACTCCGCGCTGCGGCTGGGCACTACTACAATGGAGGTGAAAAGCGGCTACGGCCTCTCCCTGGAGGCGGAGCTCAAGCAGTTGCGCGTCATCCGCAGGGTTGCCGGCGAAGCGCCGCCCCGGATCGTTGCCACTTTTCTCGGCGCCCATGCGGTGCCGGCCGAGTTCAGGGGACGCGAGGAAGCGTACGTGGACCTCATTGTGCAGGAAATGGTCCCTGCCGTCGCCCGGCAGGGACTTGCGCGTTTCTGCGACGTCTTCTGCGAACAGGGCGTTTTCGAGCTTTCACAGTCGCGGCGAATCCTCCAGGCGGCGCGCGCGGCAGGTCTTGGATGCAGGCTCCATGCTGACGAGCTCCATGACACGGGAGGAGCAGCTCTTGCCGCGGAGGCAGGCGCGGCATCCGCTGACCATCTCCTCGCTTCTTCCGATGCAGGCCTGAGGGCCATGGCATCCGCCGGTGTCGTCGCGGTCCTGCTGCCGGCAACCGCGTACAGCATGCGCAAGCCGTATGCCCGGGCGCGCGCCATGATCGACATGGGCCTTCCGGTGGCGGTCGCTACGGACTGCAACCCAGGCTCCTCGTACAACGAATCCATGCCGTTCGCGTTCGGGCTGGCAGTGCTGCAGATGGGCCTCTCCGTGACGGAGGCCCTGGCGGCCACGACACTCAACGCCGCGTATGCTCTCGGGCTCGGCGCCGAGGTGGGGAGCCTCACCGCGGGAAAGCGCGCCGACTTCCTGCTCCTTGACGGGGAGACCCCGGGGATCCTCGCTTTCCGCCCGGGTATTGCCCCGATTGATGAAGTCTTTTTCGGGGGAACGAGCGTATGGCGGAAAAACTGATTGGCTGCCTCGACTCGCAGCGGGGCGGTCCTTTCGTGCCGCGTTGATCGCGTTGATCGCGGATTGACGATGCAACGTTCTCGTCGTACATATAAGCGCAGCCATGAAAGAATCTGTTCATTCTCGAGATCCTGCCGAGACCTGGGAAATCCAATTTACCGAAGCGGAAGGGGGCTCCTATTTCAAAAGCGAGCGCGCCAGCCACCCGTACACTCCTCGTCATGAAGACGACATCCCGTCAGGCGCCCGCGAGCCTCTTGAGGATACGTGCGGTATTCAGGACCTAAGCCAGATATTCATAATCCCATGGGCGGTCCGCTCTGTCGGGCGGCTCAGCCAGAAGGTGATTTCTCCCAACAGCGTCCTGGCCCTCGGAGATCGGGCGGTTGGTTTGTGGACGGAAAAACCACAGCCAGGCGTGAAGATTTCGATTCCCCTGGAAAAAGTGGCCGCAATCGAGGACGTGGCGATCCTTCTCTACGGTCGGCTCAGTTTTGTGCCTTTTGGGGACCGGCTGACCATCCGTTACAATACGGTAGCGCGCCGTGAAATGGAGCCGGCGCTCCTCCGCCTCAGGAAGAGGTTGGCAGGATCCGCCCGGCCCGTCCCCCGTGCCGAGGCGTGGAAGGCTGAACCGCCTTACAAATGGAAAGTTCTGCTCCAAGAGCCTCTGGTCAGGCTTGAAGAGGACTCCCCGGTTATTTCTTCATTTGCAGCCGTCCCCGGGAGGTCCCGCCATGAGGCACAGCGCAGGCAACTCCTTGTTTTGAACCCCTTTGAGCTGGTGTACTTGTGTGACCCGATGGAATCCACCGAACGATACGGAGTTGATTCTTTTGTCATCCCAAGGTCGCGAATGACAGGAGTGCGAATCCAGGGAAATACCCTGGAGGTCGGCTCAAACGGCGCCCATATCTTTCTCTCGATGGCGCCCCCGCTTCAAGAGGCCGCGGTCCGATGGGTCGCTGCCGTCTTTCGCCGTCTCTTGACGCGAATTATCCGTGCATCTTAAAGTGAAATGACTGGGGATGGAGTCCCCCCAATCCAACCGCCTTTTTCCGAGGGCCGATGACTCCTACAAGAAACCACGAGTGGAGGAAGATTCATGGCAAAGATCAGGGCAATTCATGCCCGCGAGGTGCTGGATTCTCGCGGCAATCCCACAGTTGAAGTCGAGGTGGAGCTGGACTCGGGACTCAAGGGTCGCGCCATCGTTCCGTCGGGAGCATCCACCGGCGAAAGAGAGGCGGTTGAGCTCCGCGATGGAGACAAGAACAGGTACGGCGGTAAGGGCGTCCGCAAGGCCGTGGAGAACGTCAGGACAAAGATCACGAAAGCGGTTATCGGCCAGGAAGTCACCGCGCAGGGATCCATCGACGCTGCAGTGGTTGCCCTCGATGGCACCCCGAACAAGGCGAACCTTGGCGCCAACGCCATTCTTGGCGTTTCCCTTGCCGTCGCACGCACGGCCGCTCTGGATCTGGGTCTTCCGCTTGTATCGCTACCTGGGCGGCGTCAATGCGGCTCTCCTCCCGGTTCCCTGCATGAACATCATCAACGGAGGCAGGCACGCGGACAACACCGTGGACTTCCAGGAGTTCATGGTTGCGCCGCACAACGCCCCCAGTTTTACGGAAGCCATCCGCATGGGAATAGAGACTTTCCATTCGCTGAAGGGAATCCTTGCGAAAAAGGGGTACATCACCGCGGTGGGAGACGAAGGGGGCTTTGCGCCGAACCTCAAGTCAAATGGGGAGGCAGTGGAGCTGATACTCGAGGCAATCACGAAAGCCGGGTTCAAGCCTGGAGTTGACATTTCCCTCTGCCTGGATCCGGCCGCGAGCGAGATGTGGGAGGACGGCAAATACGTCTTCTTCAAGTCCCATACGGATTCCAAGACGCCCGAGCAGATGGTTCGGCACTGGGCTGACTGGGTGAAGCAGTACCCCATCATTCTCCTGGAAGACGGAATGGCGGAGAACGACTGGCCGGGATGGCAGGCGCTCACAAAGGAGCTTGGAAACCGGATCGAGCTAGTCGGAGATGACATCTTCTGCACGAATCCCCAGATCGTTGCCAAGGGAATCGAGCAGGGCGTGGCGAACTCCGTCCTCATCAAGCTGAATCAGATCGGGACCTTGAGTGAGACGCTGAAGACCATGGAGCTGGCCGGCTCACACGGCTACAACTGTTTCGTTTCCCACCGTTCAGGGGAGACGGAGGACACCACGATAGCTGATCTGACGGTAGCGACGGGCGCGGGGCATCTCAAGACAGGATCTGGATGCAGGAGTGAGCGGATTGCCAAGTACAATCAGCTCATCAGGATCGAGGACGAGCTTGGATCTCAGGCGAGGTTCGCGGGAAAGGCCGCATTCAAGAACGCGGCCGGCTGAAAAGACTGCCGCGCATTCGCGTCAGTTCTCGTTTTCAAAGATCTTCCTGTAGAGATCCTCACCAAAGCTCGTCTCCAGGGGTTCGCCTTCGAATAACTTGAAAGTGCGAGCCCCATTTTCTTTTCTCTCAGCTCGAAGGAAGATAGCATCTTCCATTTTCATGTCGTAGAAGCTGTGCGCAAAATCGTGAAGATGGGTAACGTAGAAAACCTTGACTTTCTTTTCCGATAACGCACGGACTATCTGCCGCGCGATCTCCGAGCCCTCTCTTTCGTTCGTTGCGGCGAATGATTCATTGAAGAAGAGAACGGAATGGGGGGTCAGGCTGTCCACAATCTCGCTCATGCGTTTCAGCTCTTCGTCCAGCTTGCCGCTTCTCATCGTGGCATCTTCTTCCCGCTTGTAATGCGTGAAAATGGCGCTGCAGACACTGGAGCTGAAGGACTGCGCAGGCACGAACATGCCGCACTGCATCATGAGCTGGGCGAGCCCGATCCCTCGCAGCAGAGTTGATTTGCCACCCTGGTTTGCCCCGGTGATTATCATGAGATTTTGCCCGTCTGCGTCAGCGTCGTTGCCGACGACTCTCTGGTCCGTGGTCAACGTCAAGCAGACATCATACAAGCTCCGAAAGGACAGCCTGTGTTCATCGGGCGGGAAAGGCTCAGGAAAGCACACGGATTCGCCCTTCCTTTCGAGACGGTCAAACAGATTCAGGCATCCGACAGAGAAGGCAAGCTCAGCTCTCATCATGGCAAAGAAGCTGACGATATGGTCCGTGGACTGCGCCAGAGCGTTTGCCACAAGATTGATCCCTCGGTCACGGAGCTCCGCCAGGGCCTTTGCCCCATTTTCATCTCTGTCGCTTATGGAGAACGAATAGGAAGGAGACCCCCTGGCGAAGATCCGCTTCATCAAGCTCCGCTTATCGTGCGGCTTGCGAAGCACGTACGTGCTGCCCTTGTTTCCCTTCCCCAGCTCAGCGCTTATCAGCACGCCATCTCGGAAAGCCAGCGTCTTGAGGTGAGCCTGGATGGCGGTGAAATACTCTTCGTCAAGCTCTGCCTTGAGCATGGCGAAAAGCCGGGTGAACCCTTCTGAGGTAAACGCGGCGGCGTGCTCGTCCGCGATACTCCGCAGCCTCTTCAGCTGACCGACGAACATTTGAAGGACATCCACAGACCTGTGCAAAATCGTGGAGGGAAGGTTGCTGAAGATCCCCAGGTAAAACTTCTTCTCCTTTTCGATAGATTCCACCGCCAGCTCATACATCTCGCGGACAATACCAGGATTTTTCAGGCAATCCCTCAGGACATCCTGGCGATAGCGAATGGAATCCAAATCTTTGAGAGGTGAAAGGACAACCTTCCTTGCCACCTCACGGAGATCCTTGGCGCCGCGTGACATGGCGTTGAACAGCGTTTCCAGCTCCAAGTCCTGCGTCAGGGCCAGCTCATTGGATGGCAGTTTCCGCTGAAGGTCAAAGTCCTGATCCTTGTACAGGAGAAAAGCTTTCATGACGGTATTCGTTCCCTCAGGAAATCGTAGGTCAGCCGGTATTTTTCTGCGAGTGATATCGCGTATGCCAGCCCGTCCGCGCGCTTGCGCACGACTTTGTATGTCCGAACTGCCGGGTTTTCGGGGTCGACGGCGCTGACCATGCTGACCGTTTTTTCGTTCATCGTGGAAAGCTCGTCAAGGAACGTCACGCAAACGCACAACGAATCCTGCTGGAGTATTCTCTCCATCACCTTCCTACCGAGGAAGACGGCGTCTTTGAGGGTCGTGGAATTGAAGATCTCATTCATGATGATGATGCTGTTCGAAGTGGCCTGGGCAAGGATCTGGTGAATCCGGACAAGGTCATCTTCGAGCTTTCCCCTCAGATTCCGGATGTCTTCTTCCTTCTCAAAATGGGTGAATAGCCGGTCAAAAAGGAAAAGTCGCGCTTCCCGGCCTTGGACAGCGCACCCAAGGCTTGCAAGGTAGTGCATCTGCCCGTAGGTGCGCGCGAACGTCGTCTTACCGCCTTGATTCGGACCCGACACAACGAAAACCCGCTCTTTACCGCTCAAGGAAAAGTCGTTGCAAACCGGGGAGGAATCTTCGGCGGCAAGCTTGCGTGCCAGGGCCAAGTCGAAGCATTCAACGCTTTCGACTTCTTTGCGCGTGTCGGAAACGCCGGGATAGCAGAATTGCAGTCCTCTGTGCTTCAAGCCTGCCATGATTTCCAAGTACGCCATGTAGAATTGCACTTCCCGGTCAAAAACGGCGATCGTTTCATCCAGGTGGCCGGCGTTCCGTACTCCAAAATCGCTGAGGTCCTGAAATATCTCCGGATGTAACCGGGCCACCAAGTCCAAAACTTGCGCCTCTATGTGATTCATGTCATTTCCGTCTCGGAACTTGGCCAGGTAATCTTTTCCTGCGCCCTGTTTGAACTTCTCAAATGTTTTTTCCACGTCGGCGCTGTAATCCATTTCAGATTCGTAGGCGCGAACTCTCACGTGGTTGCCCCTCACCTGAACGCTGTAGCGCACTGAAGACAGGTCGGTCTGAAGCTTTTTTATCTGCGCCTGGAGGGAGCGAAAGGCTTCTGACGACACATATCCAGCTACGTACTCGCGGAAGGCCAGGAGCCCGCGGGATTTGAGCTCGAGGAGGGACAGGTCGCGCGTCAGGCACCATACGGCTTCGCAGTAAATCTCAACCGCGTCCAGGAACCATTTTTCTTTTTGGTACTTGTAATGCAGCTTGTCTGCCTGGGCAAAATGCTGGCGCATGGTCCGCATCTTCTGCGCAAACGACTCTATCTTCTCAAAGAGGGGCTTGTTCTCGATGTCCTGCATTATTTCCTGGCGGTACAGAATTGCATCAACGTCATGGAGCGGGGCGTAATAATACGGCTTCAGGTTGTATTCCTGCTTTGTGGCAGTAATTGCCTCTACAATCTGATCCAGGTTCAGATCAATGAAGAACTGTGGCGCCTCGGTGTTTTCTTGTGTGATGCTGCCATCGGTTTTTCTGGTAAGCACGCTGCAGAAAATCATGGGGAAAACGTGCGCCACGTCGCTGTCGAGGCTCTTTTCCACCTGCTCCGAGAGTTGGCGCAGGATGGATAGCAATTTCACCTGCGCTCGCCTGGTCTCCTCGGCGGCATCCGCATCCAGGGGGCCGTAGGCGGCGAGGCGTTTGGGCTCCATTTCCGCGAGCGCGATCCAAACGGCGTCGAGGGCCAGACGGAATGACCTGAGGCTTCCCATTGTTGGGCTTTCCAAGGCGATTCCTCCCGATTCGAGAAATTGCCGCGCGATACCGCGGAAGGAGGCCACGTAGTCAGCGATGACCTTCCGCTGGGTGGGCGTGGCATCAGGCAGGCAAGGAGGAAACAGCAGGTCATCATTCAGCGGGCTCAGATTTGCCGTGGCCGACGCGAGCTGCTTGTCTATGTGGATGAACTTGGCAAGCAAGTAACGTCTGTGATTTTCACTGAATGGCATCTCACCCCTCCATTCTCCCTGGTGCCGGCGGGCAAGAGCGGCGTCCACCGGCTCGCTTTGTGCTCAGGCATCATCAGCCAGTAGGGGCGGTTTCGCGGAGGAATGCCATCTCCGTTTCCAAATATATACGCTTGCCAGGCGAGCCATCAAGAGGCGGGAAGATGCGACGTATCGTTCAACGTAACGAGCGTGAAGTCGTTATTTTCCATCTCTATCTCGTTGATCGCGCACGTGTCCTGCCTCAGGTGCCAGAGTCGATCGTTTCCCAGCCCAAGGACAACCAGGAGCATTACTCGATTGAAGTCGGTATGCGCCACGGCAACCACTGTCTGCCCGTGGTGACGCGAGGCGATGATCCCAAGCGCCGTGAGGCAGCGTTGCCGTACGTCATCCAGTGACTCTCCACCCGGCATGTGGACCGTATGGGGAGACGAATGCCAGGCGGAAAGCAGATCCGGCCACTGGACGCGAACCTCATCTGGCGAGAGGCCCTGCCATTGACCGAAATCCATGTCGATAAGCGCGGGGAGCACTTCGACCTTCAAAGAGGCCGCTTCCGCGATGGCCTCGGCCGTGCTCACGGCCCGAGAGAGCGGGCTCGAATAGAGGGTTGCCGGCTTCCACCGGGCGGCGATACGCAACCCGGTGTACAGCGCCTGGCGGATTCCGGTTTCGTTCAGCGGAACGTCAAGCCGGCCTCGAAATCGCTCCTCCACGTTCCAATCCGTCTGCCCGTGACGTACGAGAAGAAGTCTGGTCACCTGGTCTGACCGGACGCCATTTTCTCTTCGATTTTCAACAGGATATGGCTGCTGTCCTTGTCGTGCGGATCCTGACGGAGGGCCTCGATGATGCACCTCTTTGCTTCCGGATAATTCTCCTGTTTGTACAGGCACCATGCGAGGTGCTGCTTGAATCGGGCTTCGAACGGGTTAAGGTATGCCGCCCGCCGAAACTGGGATTCGGCGACCTCGAACATCTCCCTTCCCAGGGCGTACATTCCCAGCGAATCCCTGTCATATCCCAGGAACCTGCTGGGCCGCATCTGCTCTTCTTTGACCTCATCCTGGCGCGGGCTGATAACGATTTTCCGACGCATGAAGTAACCTCCGTGCACGGTGCGCACGAAGCGGCGTTCTTGGATTAGGAGTTATCAGCCTTGCAGCAGTTAGGGTGAACTCCATCGCCCTGAAAAATCTACCAGTGAAGCTTGCCTTCGTCAATTGCCGGGTTGTGCGTTGGTCACGTTGTGATTTCGAAGATACGGGCACTGCCGTCGGCGAGCGCTACGTGCAGGATCGCTTCTCTTTCATTCCAATCGAAAGCGGGAGCCCTGTCCCTTGGAAAGGCGCAGCGCGCCTTTGACCGCTTGCCGGCCGCCTGCCGGATTGGAAGGTCTACCGCCTTCTCCTTGCCTTCCGTCCGCCATACTGCCACGTAGAGCGTGCTGCCGCAGTCGATTCCAAGGCTCATGTGCTCGTCGGCCATGCTTGCGAGCCCCAGCGGCCAGAACGGTACGCCCCGGTTCAACCGTTCGCAGATGCCCTTGTGATAGGCGATTCCTTCGTGGACGAACTGCCGGCGTTCTTCGGAAAGCTCGGCCAGGTGCCCGCTCTGGTGGATGCGAAGCAGGACCGCGCTCACCATGTTGAAGATGGTCTCCTCCACGGTGCCGTCGCGCAGCGGGTATGACCAGATGGCCGCCTGCTCAGGGGGCAGGGCAGTGGGGCAGTTGGCCGCGATTGCGGCCATCAGGCGGTAGTCGGTCTGGTCGGTCACGGACTGGATGCTGTGACGAGAGAGCAGCGACCAGGTCATCCGCATGCCGCCGCTGGAGCAGTTTTCCACCACCAGCGAGGGGTAGCGGGCAAACACGCTGTCCAGCCAGTCGAGGTAGGCGCGCGTGTGCCGCAGCAAGCCGTCGCCCGCGCTGTCGGCGTCCCGTTCGGTCCCGGGTCCCGCGTTGATGTTGTAGTCCATCTTGATGTAGCCGACCCCCCACTCCTCCACGAGACGGCGCACCACGCTGTCCGCGTGGTCACGCACGCCGGGATGGCGAAAGTCGAGCTGGTAGCGTCCCTCATCGATGACCGGCCGGCCGTTGCGCTGGAAGAACCAGTCCTTGGGAACGCGCTCCACCAGGGGACAGCGGATCCCCATGACCTCCAGCTCCAGCCACAGGCCGGGGATCATCTCTTTTTTGCGGATGTAAGCCAGCGGCTCCTGGATCCCGCCCGGAAACCGGGCCTTCGAAGGCAGCCACTCCCCGACGCCGTCCCACCAGGCGCCGTCCGCGTACCAGCCGGCATCAATGCAGAAGTAACGGCAGCCGGCCCGGGCGGCGGCGTCAATGAGCGGGAGGAGCTTCTCCGTGGTCGGGTCGCCGGAGAGGCAGTTCATGTAGTCGTTGAAGATGACGGTGGGATGCTCGTTGTCATCGTTGGGCCGGCGGATGGCGCGTCGATACCGAGTCAGCTCCTGGATCGAGCGCTCGAATCCGCCCTGCACCACCACGACGGCGCAGGGCTCAGACAGGAAGCGCTCGCCCGTGCGCAGCCGGCGGAGGAACGCGTTCTCCTGGTAGGTGGGACCCGAGAGCTGAATGTACAGCTCGCCGGCGATGTCGCTGAGCTCCCAGTGCCAGGAGGCGTGGGTCTCGATCTGCCAGGTGAGCGTCTGTCCGAGGTCGGTGTTCTCGTAGCTGCCCATGGGCAGGTGCTCGGACGCCGGCCATGTCCCCGTGCTTGTGCAGGAGATGCGCTTCATCGAGAATCGGTTCACCGCGAGGTAGCCCAGCTCGGCGAGAGTGTACGAGCGCCACTGGGCTTCCCCGTACCACGTGCTGTGCGGAATGCGCACCACGGCGTCACGGTCCCGAGGTCCGCGAGCGCCGCGGGAGAGCCCCGTCAGCGCAAAGGAGCTGATGTACTCTATAGGCCGCTCCCGCTCCCCCTGGTTCTCAAGCTCGGTCCAGCTTCGGACCACGGGAATCCCGTCGAAGAGCTGCAGATGGCTGGTTACCAGCAGCCCGTCGTGTTGCTGCGTGATCTCCAACTTCCTGCCGAACCGGTTGCGGGTGTCACGGGAGCTCACGTACCGAAGGAGCGAGCCGGGGCTGGAGCCCGTGTGCTTGCTGCCGTGGTGATCGTTCTGATTCTGGCCCGATTCGTGCACCTCAACCAGTCGAAAAGCGCGGGCGCTGCTCTCTGCGGGCGGCTGCGAAGGCGGACGCGACTGCGGATGCGCCGACAGCGAGAGCAGGCGGACATCGCCCTCGTCGGTCACCTGGACCGTCAGGAAAATCCCGTTCTCGTTGCACTCGATAGTCACCGCTCCTCCCCTGGACATGCGCGCATGACGGGATCACCCCTTCAGGGCGCCGACGGTCATGCCCTTGATGAAGTATCGCTGCAGCGCGACGAACAACGTGGCAATGGGGAGCACGGAGATCACGATGGCAGACATGGCCGACGTGTAGTCATTGGTCTGCTGCGAGAACAGGGACTGGATGGCCACGGTGAGCGTGCGCAGCCGGCCCGTGCTCACGTAGAGACTGGCCATGAGGTAGTCGTTCCAGATCAGGAAGGACTCCATGATGATCAGCGTGGCCATGGCCGGCCTCAAAAGCGGGATCACGATGCTGAAGAACGTGCGGTACAACGAGCTGCCGTCCACGCGGGCGGCTTCCTCCAGCTCCACCGGCACGGTGGACATGAAGCTCGTCATGAGGAACACGCCGAAGGACATGCCCGTTGCCACGTACATGAGGATAACGCCGTACGCGGTGTTGGTCAGGTGCAAGGAGTAGCCAATGATATAGATCGGAAGGAACAGCGCCTGGTAGGGGATGAGGATCCCGATAATGAAGTAAATGTAGGAGAACTTGAAGAAACGTCCGCGGTTACGCGCGATGGCCCAGGAAGCCGCCCCTGCAAAGACCGCGAGGATCAGCACGGACACCCCGGTATAGAACAGGGTGTTGAGGAAGCTCGTGCCCATGTTCAGGCGGTACAGGGCGTTGGCGTAGTTCTCCCAGTTGAGGCTCTGCGGGAGGGAAAGAGGGCTGCCGAGGTACAGCTCCCGGGTCGTCTTGAACGAATAGCCCACGACGATCAGAAGCGGGAGGAGGAACACGGCCGCCACGATGGCCACGGCGAGCTGGGCGAAGACCTGGCCGACGGTCCGTTGTACGGCGCCGGCGCGACGGAAGGCGTGCATTAGAGCTGCACCTCACGCTTGCGCAGCACGGACACTTGTATGACCGCCACGATCAGCAAAACGACGACCAGCGTCATGGATAGCGCCGAGCCATAGCCGTACTGCCTGCCGCTGATGGCCGTGTTGTAGATCTGGTAGACGATGGAGGTCGAGGCCCGGCCGGGCCCGCCCCCCGTGGAGGATACGATGAGCTCGTAGACCTTGAGCGATCCGATGGTTATGCCCACGATGCAGATCGTGAAGGCCGGCGCCAGCATCGGGACCGTGATGCCGAAGAACCTCCGCGTCCAGGAAGCGCCGTCCACGTGGGCCGCCTCGTACAGCTCCCGGGGAATCGACTGCAGGGCCGCGAGGTATATGATCATCCAGTAGCCAATCCACTGCCAGTTATTGGCCACGAGGAGACCCGACAGCACGGAACGGGCGTTGCCCAGGAGCAGGAAGTTGATGTTCGTCCCGAGAGCCGAGTTGATGGCCGGCAGCACGTTGGAGAACATGCGAAGCCAGACGAACCCCACGATCACCGGGCTGACCAGGCAGGGAACGAAAAGGATGGTGCGATAGACTTTGCGTGCCTTGATCTCGCTGTCGAGCACCACCGCGAACGCCAGGGCCAGCACGTTCTGGACGACGGTGTTCCAGAACGCGAACTTGAGCGTGAACCACCAGGCGTCCAGCGCGTAGGGATCATGCAGGATCTTCACGTAGTTGCCCAGCCCGACCCACGGAAGGTTCCGCGTAAACCCGTTCCAGCTCGTCAGCGAGTATCGCAGCCCGAGGAGCATGGGGACGATCAGGCCGACCGTGAACACCAGCATCCCCGGCGCCACAAGAGTTGCGTACTGTATCCGAATCTTCCGGCCCACCGAGGGGTTGCTCATCTTCCTTCACGCCTCATCTTGACAAGACCCGGGGAAGGCCAGCGCCTTCCCCGGGCTTGATCCAGCTCGGCTACGGCCGGCTGGCTGCCCTCCGGGAATCCGCGGCCGCAAGAGCCTGGTCGAGTGTTTCCTGCCCTTGCAGCCAGGAGGCGATGTCCTTGGCGTTCTCATCCTGGAACCCGCCCCACACGAGCTGGTTGTTGCCAGTTCCGGCGTCCACGATCATGTCCTTGGACGCGTAGGCGTCGATGTCGCTCTGGCTCGGGTTGGTGAACGTCGGCGTCACGCCCTTCAGCATGGAGGCGGTCTTGGTCTGGTTATAGATCTTCAGCGCCAGGTCCTTGTCACCCGTGATGACGCTGATCAGCTTGTCCACCGCATCCATGTTCCTGGTCTTGGCGCTTACCATGATTGTGATGTTCGGTTCGAAGATGAGCTTGGAGTTGCCGGCCTCGTTGGGGAAGGGGAAAACGCCGAAGTCGGCGTTCGGGTCCACCGCCAGGAAGTTCTGGATGGACCACGAGCCGGACACGTCCATCGCGGCCTTGCCCTGCACCAGGCGAGCATCACACTGTGTCTCCTCGAGGGAGAAGGTCTCCTGGGTCCACGTGTTGTCGTAGATGAGCTTGTTGTAGCCGAATACCGCTTTCCACGCGGCGGAATCCGCGAAGTTGACCTTGCTCGCGCGGAACTGATCCCCCCAATCCGGCGTCGTGGCGAAGACGCCGTTGATGGCGAACTGCATGGTCTGGTTGCCGATGCTCCAGGTGTCCACGTAGTGGGAGGCAAAGGGGGTGATCCCCAGGGACTTGAGCTTGGCAATCACCTGCGCCAGTTGCGCCTGCGTGGTCGGGATGGAGATCCCGTTATCCTTGAACAGCTTGCGGTTGTAGTACACGCCCTGGTACAGCGCGTTGAACACCACGCCGTACACTTTCCCCTTCATGCTCCCGGCCTGCACCGCGGCGGGCAGCACGTTGGACAGGTAGGGCTTGCCGCTGAGGTCGGCCAGGACCGACTGCGAGCCCCAGGTGGGCACGTCCTGTCCCTTGCCGATCATGACGTCGGGCAGGCCGCTCTGCATGTACTGCTGCATCTTGGGCTGGAACGTCTTGCCCCAGTCCCCGATGTCCCAGTCCACCTTGATGTTCGGGTACTTGGCGGCCAGGGCGGCGTCGATCAGCTTCTCGCTGCCGGCATCCGTCGTGGACTGGCCCCAGAGGACCTTCAGCGTGATAGGCCCGCCTGCGTTCTCCTTCTGGCCCCCTGCGAAAAGGAAAGCCGGCGCCGCCAGCAACGCGATGGCGAGCGTAACCCCAAGGACACGCGCGTTCTTCATCGGAATGACCTCCTTGCGAATAGACTCTCGGGTCCACCCTACCGCGGTTCACGAAATGGCTGGTAGGACAAAACTGGAAAAAAGAGTTGGACGGATTTGAAAAACGAGGAAAGAAACGGAAAAAGCGCGCCTACGGGGCGCTCAGGGTTCGATTCTGATCCGCGTAATCGAGGACGGACTGCAGGCTCGCTTTGTCCCTCAGCCAGTCCTGCAGCAGGGAGGCGACCTTTTCCTGAAACGACCAGATGAGCTGAGTATTGCCCCCGGTCACGTCGGTCACGCGTCCCGCGCGGAGGTAACGGTCGATGTCGGGCTGGATGAGCAGCGGGACCTCGGGACTGATGTTTTTCAGCAGGGAGGACGTCTTGGTGTAGTCGAAGATCTGGGATGCCAGGTCCTTGCTCTCAAAGACGGCCTGCAGCACCTTGTCCACCGCGTCCGCGTGCTCGCTCTTGGAGCTCTTCATGAACGTCATGTTCGGCTCGAACAGCAGCTTGGCGTCCCCCGCCTGGTTCGGGAAGGGGAAGATGCCCACGTGCATCCGGGGATTCACCGCGTTGATGGTCTGCAGCGTCCAGGACCCGCTGACATACATCGCCGCCTCCCCCTTGGCGAAGCGCTCATCGCACTCAGCCTGGCCGATGGAGAGGGCGTCCGGCCAGGAGTGCTCGCGGACCTGCCGTACGGTCGTGAACACCCGGCGGAAGGCGGCGGAGTCGGAGAAGGAAGCCTTGAACGCGCGGAATCGGTCTCCCCAGTCCGGCTCGCGGCTGAACACATCGCCTACGGCAAATTGCATTACGATATTGCCGACGTACCAGTCCTCCTCGAAGTGCGCGGCAAACGGCGTAATGTGCGTGGCAGTGAACGTGCGCACCAGAGAAGCAAGCTGGGGTGTCGTGGTCGGGAGCTGGAGGTGATAGCGGTCGAAGAGGTCCTTGTTGTAGAACACTCCCTGGTAGAACGCGTTATACGGAAGGCCGTAGACGCGGCCCTTCACGGTGACCGCGGGCAGGGCCACGGGGCTGATGTGCTGCACGAGGGGAGCCGGCGCGGGAGCGATGTTCCCCGTAGGGACATACGTCGCCACGTCCTGAGCCTTGCCGACCATGATGTCGGGGACCTCGCCCGAGGCCAGCTTGGCCTGCATCTGGGCCTCGAATCGCTCCCCCCAGTCCATGCGCTCCCACTCCAGCTCCACGTCGGGGTCGCGGCTCCTCAACAGGTCGTTGATCATCTCTTCTATGCCGGCGTCGGAGGTGGACTGCCCGGCCAGCACAGTCAGCAGGACCTTGCGGATTGGGGTGTCGCCCGGAGCGGGCCCGGGGTTGCGGGGAGCGCAGGCAACCACGAAGAGACAGCTCAGCGCGAGGGCCGCGGGGAGGAAGGCTCGCTTCATCGTGGCTTACCTGTCTCTACGGTGGACTTGTATTCCCGGGGGCTGACGCCGGTGATCTTGCGAAAGACGCGGTTGAAGTATGCGTACTCCTCGTACCCGACGAGTGACGAGATGTCCGCGAGGCTCAGGTCCCGCCGGGAGGATGGATCCCCCGTTCGAATGTACTCCTGGGCCTTCTCGATGCGCTTCCTGGCTATGGCCAACATCAGGTTCAGTCCCGTGACCTGCTTGAAGGCCCTGGAGAGATACGAGCGTTCGACCCGGAACAGCCCGGCCAGGGAAGTGAGGGAGAGATCCCGGAAGTACTTCTCTTCGATGTACGCCTGCACCCGGCGGACCACCGCCTGCATGGATTCGCTGGTCCCTGAGTCCCCGGCGTCCGGCAGCGCTTCCTCCAGCGCCTGCTCCACAAGGCTGCACATCTCGCCGGCGTCCTGGGACTCGAGCGCCTCGTCCAGGAGGTACGTGAAGTTCTCCGTTGATACTCCAGAGGCGGCACCGGCGGCGGCATTGTGAAAGATCACGGCGGCCAGGTACTCGACGGTTTCCTTCACCTCGGCCAGCGGCCAGTGGTCCTTGCTGCACGACCCGAGGCCGACCTGGTCGAAGATCACCTCCCGCGCCAGGGTCCGGTTGTTCGACTGGAGGGCGTAGACCAGCCTGTTTTCCTGCTCTGCGGTCGTCCGTCGCCGCATGGAGCGCTTTCGGGCGTCTTCCACCCGGATCGCGGCGGAGTCCCCCTGGAGAGGGCACGCCAGGATCGCGGAGCGCGCTTCCCAGTAGGCGGAGCGCAGCCGCGTGAAGGAGAAGGAGGAGCCACTGACGGCGACGGTTGAGCGGCAGCCCGTGTGCCGCTGCAGCAGGCTTGGGAGCTCCCGGCACAGTCGCGCAAGACCGTCCTCGCGCAGGTTGGAAATGACGACGAACTCGTTTCGCGCGTAGACGTTGTGGAACACCAGGGAACCGGGCGCCATCCGAGCGATGAGGTTCTTGATCTCGTGCGCGCGCCTCGGATCATCCGCGATTGGTTTTCGGGGCGACGAGGGGAACCGTGTGAGCTTGATCAGCACGAGGCGGAACGCCGCGTGGCTCAGCTCGAGCTCGGAGATCAGGGCTTCGGAGGACGGCGAGGTCTCCTCCTCCGCGATGAGCGCGCTCAACTCGCGATCACGCAGGAACGAGGAAGCGCTGAGCAGCTTCTCGCTGAGCTCCACCTCCGCGGCTTCCCGTGCCCTGAGGTTGCCCAGGGCGGCGATGGCTTTCTCCAGCGCCCCCAGCAGGGCGCTCTTGGAGACCGGCTTGAGCAGGTAGTCCACCGCGCCGCACATCAGCGCCTCCCGGACAAAGGCAAAGTCGCTGTAGCCGCTGAGCACGATGACCGCGGTCCGCGGGTAGCGCTCCTTCACGCTGCGGATCACGTCGTTGCCGGAAACGAAGGGCATGTTGATGTCGGTGATGAGGATGTCGGGCCGACCGGACTCAACCTTGCGGAGAGCATCCTCTCCGTCCACGGCCGGCTCCAGGGTCTCGATCATGAGGTCCCGCCAGTCCAGGACGTGCATGAGGTTCTCACGCACCCAGTGCTCATCGTCTGCGATCAAGAGGCGAAAGGAGCTGTCACTCACGACGCGCCCTGGCCCGCCCGAGGGACGGCCAACGTAACCGTGCTTCCCTCCCCAGGGTCGCTCTGGACCACCACGCCGTACTTCTCTCCGAAGAGAAGCCGCGTTCGGGCGTGGATGTTGCCCAGGCCCACCGAGGAGATGTTGTCAAGCGCCTCAGCCGGCCCCCCCGTTTGCAGCTGCCGGTTGACCTCATCCGCGTCCATGCCCACGCCGTTGTCGCTCACCGAGAGCACGATGCTGCCGTCCTGGATGGCGCCGGAAATGACGATCTTCTTCGGACCCCGCTTGTTCTTCAGGCCGTGCGTGAAGGAGTTCTCTACCAGCGGCTGCAGGGAAAGCCGGGGGACGCGCTCCCGCAACAGCTCATCATGGACGCGCACCTCCAGCTCGACGCCGTTGTGTGTACGCACGTTCATGACGTACGTGTAGTTCTTGATATGAAGGATCTCTTCCTCCACCGTCGCGAGGGGATCCTTCATGTCGATGCTGTAGCGGAAGATGTTGGACAGCGCCTGGCACATGGCGGCCACCGGGTGGCACTGCTGGGAGGCGGCCACGTCCCGCATGGTTTCCAGCGAGTTGTACAGGAAGTGCGGGTTTACCTGGGCCTGCAGGGCCTTGTACTCGGCCTGCCTCAAGAGCAGCGTGACCTTGTACTCCTCCGCGATGAGCGCCTGGATGCGGTCCAGCATCTCGTTGATGGTCTGGCCCAGGCTGCCGATCTCGTCCCGCTTCAGCCCGGTGAGCCTCACATCGGTGGCGCCGTCCTTGATCTGGCGGAGGCTGCGCACGATCCGGGAGAGGGGCGTGGTGAGGGACCGCGTCAGCAGGGTGGCGGAAACAATGGCCACTGTCACGACGATGAGCGCGATGATGAGCATGTTTCGCCGCAGGACCCGCTGGCTCTCCTGCAGGAGGTACTGCGGCGTCAGGGAGTAGGCCGTGAGGTCGTACTTGCGCTGCGGCACCTGGAAGAGGACCGAGTCCCCGATCTTCCGCGCGCCGCTTTCGATCCCGGCCGCCCTGGCCATCCGGGAGGTGAGGGACTGGTACAGCTCCGTGTCCCGCGGATTGGGGTTGCCGAAGGAGACCGCAGGGCGGTCCCCCGCCGGCTGCAGCCACACGAGCTGGCGGTCCGAATACACGTATTTCTCCATGATGCGGGAGAAGCTTCCGCTGTCCACGTCGCACACCACGAAGCCGATCTTCTTCGTCACGTTGTTGGCGTAGATCTTCAGGACGAAGCGGACGATGTCTTTCCCCCGGCTCGTGTTGAGGTAACTGGAGACGAGCATGACGCGCCTGTCGGACTGCACATAAGAGGTGACGGCATCCGTGTTGTTCTGGTAGGGGGCCTGGTAGATGTCCTCGGGGTAGTTGAACCGGGGCGTGTTCGCGCTGCGGTAGTAGGACACCAATCCCTGCTTCATCGTGTATACGTACAGCGCGTTCACGTTCTGGGCCGGGTCGAAGACCGTGAGCGCCAGGTCGTAGGCGATGCGGTCATAGCGGCGGTGAAGCTCCTCCGGCGGCAGGGCCGCCCCCAGGTCGCGGATGAGCTCCGTCTGGTTGTAGATCTTGATGAGGTTGTTCTCGTAGGACTTGACCCACGTGTACAGCTCATCCTGCATGTGCTCCAGCGACTTCTGGCTGGCTTCCTGTTCCTGGCGGTAGATGATCGATGATGCGGAGTATTGAAAGAACAACGTCTGCAGAACGAGTGCCGCGAGCGTGCAGGAGATGCAGAGGATGAGAATCTTCGTGCGTACGCCAAGCGTCATGATCCCGGTCGTCCGAGGTACCGGGTTTTCCCGCGGCCCGGGTCCTTGCGTCAAGCTCGTCATAAGCGCGCGTTGATCGTACCGCTTCCGAGGGTGAGCAACAAGCTCCTCGTGAAGGAGCGCCAGGACAAGCAGAACGGCATTTGCGTGCCACTCTCAGTCCTCTATTCTGACGCCCTTCCAGAAGGCGATGCGGCCGGTGATGTGCTCAGCGGCCTTCTTGGGTGCCGGGTAAAACCACGCGGCGTCCTGGTTCACCTTGCCATCCACCACGACGTGGTAATAGCTGGCCGTACCTTTCCAGGGACACACCGTGTGGTGATCGGATTCCCGAAGGTACTCTCTCCTCACGGCTTTGACAGGGAAATAGTGGTTGCCTTCAACGATCTCTGTCTGATCGCTTTCGGCAAGAACCTTGCCGTTCCATACAGCCTTGACCATGACTGTCCTCCTCGAACTTCAGGTTGCGCGGCCGATTGCCGCGCTCACTCCCATAGACGTCCCGAAAACCGGAAGTCTTACCCGGACAAAGGGTTCCCGCTTGATCCGGCAATCCACGGCACGTAGAATCCTCGAGAATGACGTTCATGCCCCTCGAGCTCGCGCATTGGCGCCGGCTGACAGCGGAAATGTACGCGGCGGTTCGCAGCGCCGGCGCAGCGAACGCTCCAGATGCGTGTCTGCGGTTCCGCCAGGCGCGGGACGGGATGTTCGCATCACATCCGCAATCTCCGCTCGATGAGCAGAAAAAGCGGGCCTTCAGAGGGCTGCGCTACTTCCCTTTCAATCCCGCCCTGCGGTTTACGGCGCGGGTCCTCCCGTTGAAGGCAGGGCCGGAAGTCGCTAGCGGGCAGCAGCAGGGAAGCGGGTCTTTCGAGCTCCCGGAAGGGAAGCTGGAGTATCGACCCTTTGCCTGTACGGAGCTCACGCCACCGAACAGCGCGCCGGTGCGACTGACCCTGTACTGGCTGGAAGGGTACGGGGGAGGGCTCTTTCTGCCCTTCAGAGACGAGACGAGCGGGCGTGAGACCTACGGGGGAGGCCGCTACCTCTACGACACAATCAAGGGCGCAGATCTCGGCGCAGGTCCGCGCGACATCCTGCTCGATTTCAATTATGCCTATAATCCATCGTGCGCGTATGACTCCCGATGGCTTTGCCCGCTCGCGTCGATCGAGAATGCGCTGTCTCTGCGCATCGAGGCCGGCGAGCTTGCGTTCGAGTAAGCCGCAGGGAGCCCTGCAAGGGTCACTGCGTCGTATCTTCCAAAGTAATATTCCTGCGGCTCGTGTCGTCCAAGCATTGAGATGGAGACACAAGCTATGAACCAACTGGAACAGCGTCGAAAGGAAAAGGACCGTTCTTCGCTTCCGATCGTGAAAGCCCGCTGACACCCGATCAGAAACGCAGGTTCAAGAGGCTTTCGTACTTCCCTGAGAATCCCGCGCTTCGCATTGAGGTGGAGGTGGAAGAGTACCGCGAGAAGCGGCAGGTCGAAATGCAGACAACAACGGGGGACAGCCAGAAGCATGTCCGCTGGGGGCGCTTTCGATTTGCCGTGGACGGAAAGACGGCCGAGCTCACCATTTACCAGAGCGATCACACGTTTTTCCTGCCGTTTGTCGATTCACTCGCGGGAAAGGAAACCTATCCTGCCGGCAGATATCTGGAGCCGCACCGTCACGAGGACGGGAAGTTCCACATCGACTTCAACCAGGCGTACAACCCTTACTGCGCCTATAACGATCGGTGGTCCTGTCCTATCCCGCCTGCCGAGAATCGACTCAACGTTCCCATCCGCGCAGGAGAGAAGGTCTTCAGGTTGCACGAACATTCCTGAGCACGCCAGCACGGACCATCGGTCAGAGGAGGACTGGATATGGAAAAATAACGGCGGTGGTGGTTGCGTTCTGATTGTCATGAGCTCGGAAATTGCTTGCGCCCATGAGGCCTGGCAAATATACTGAAACCGCTTGAAAACCAATCAAGACTGGCTATCAGAGTTGCGCTCGTCGAGCGCCTCACGCGACGCTGCAATCTCTCGGCTGCGGGCCATACTCCTGAGAGGGCTTGCCGGCGCTTTGAAAGGATGGGTGAAGACGTCGGGGCGGGAGTTCGATTCCCTTGCCGAAGATTTTGTCCAGGAAACCCTGATGAAGGTCCTGGAGAATCTCGATTCCTTCCAGGGACGCAGCCAGTTCACGACGTGGGCCCACAAGATCGCTGTGCGTGTTGCGCTGACTGAGCTTCGCCGACGACGTTGGAAGGACGTGTCGCTGGAGAATCTGATGGAAGCCGGTGAGACACCTGCACTGGCAGAAAGACAAGGCTCGGATCCTGCGACGCGCGCGGCGCAATCCATGTCCATGGAGACGTTCAGCAGGATCATGATCGAGGAGCTGTCGGAAAAACAGCGCACGGCCATCACCGCGGTGGCACTCAAAGGGATGCCTCTCGAGGAGGTGGCCCGGCGGCTCGGGACCAACAGGAACGCTCTCTACAAGTCTATTCATGATGCCCGATTGAAGCTGAAACGCAGGCTGGCGCGCGAGGGCATGTCGGTGCAGGAACTCACGCGGGAGTCCGGGTAAGATTGTGAGTGGGAGAGACGTCACGTGAAAGGGAGAGGACCGCCGGGAATGCTTTTGAAATGGCTCAGGGGCTGGATGCCGCGAAAGCGATTACGAATGAAGGAATCCGCAAAGATGGAAATGCTCACTGGCATGGTCGCAAACACTGCCATCGAAGAAATAGGCTGCGAGGAGGCCTACCAACTGCTGGATCAATACGCGGAAATCGTCGCCCGAGGCGAGGACCCGGCCCGTCTGTTGCCCCTTGTCCACCATCACCTTGCGAATTGCCGCGACTGCCACGAGGAGCTGGAAGCCCTCTTGAGGATACTGGAAAAGGGCTGACCAGGCGACTGAGCCAGCTCTCGCCACGGAAGATCTCTGCCCCGGCACGGGTGCGCGCCTCGGCGCCCGCGTCCGAACGGCTGAGCCCGACCACGTAACGGCCTGCGTTGATGAGCTCCGGAACGAGAAAGGAACCGATAAAGCCGGTGGCGCCTGTCAGAAACACTCGCATCCTGCACCTCTTGTGCGGGCTCAAAGCTGTTTCCCTGCCTGTCCCGCAAGTTTTGCTCCAATAGCAAACGCCTTTTGGCATTCCGTTGGGAAATGTTCTGCCTTATATTTTGCCTTTGCCCTTTCGTCAAACATGGGGGCATCATATTTGGAATAGTCGTCGAACTGATACGTATTATATGAAACTAGATACTCCGAGGTTCCATGAAGTCTTTTTAATCCCATTTCATTGAATTGAAAAACGGCCTGGTAATTTTGAGATTTCGCCCTCTCTTCTGGCGCTCCTATTGAGGCTCGCAAAATTTCCGGACAAAAGAATTTGTTTGTGGCATAATCTTGCTCATGGAGAGGGGAAAAAAGAGGCTTGAAAAATTACGCAAACGCCGCGAGAAGGCCGTTGCGCTCTTCGAGCAGGGTGAACGCCAAGCCGCGGTGGCTTTGCACTTGCGGGTCAGTCGCCAGAGCGTCAGCGAATGGTGGCAGGCATGGCATAGCGGTAACATCGCTGCCCTGGAGGGGGCAACAAGAGCCGGGCGAAAGCCCAAATTGGAGAAGGAGCAACTGGCGCTGGTGGAGAAGGAACTGCTGCGTGGAGCGACGGCTCATGGATACGCAACGGATTTGTGGTCCCTCCCTCGTGTGGCCCAGCTCATCAGTAGTGTGACAGGGGTAAGCTATCATCCGGGTCACGTGTGGAGAATCTTGCGCCAGATGGGGTGGAGTCTGCAGCGCCCGACGCTGAAAGCAAAGGAAAGAGACGAAGAAA
Organism: uncultured Spirochaetota bacterium; assembly: GCA_963845535.1. GTDB lineage: Bacteria > Spirochaetota > Spirochaetia > SZUA-6 > Fen-1364 > Fen-1364. The sequence goes on along the minus strand of CAWJSK010000012.1, from coordinate 108,699 downwards.
AGATTACTCAGTGGAAGACTCAGAGATGGGAAGAGGTAAAAAAAAACGCTAGCCTCTGGCGCGCATGGGTAGTTTTCCTTGATGAAAGCGGCCTTTCGCAGAAGCCTCCCGTGAGACGGACCTGGGCGCCACGAGGCAAGACACCCGTGCTCTGTCATACCTTTAATTGGAAGAAACTGTCTATCTGTGCGGCCCTCGGCTATCGATGGGATGGCAAAGAATCTCGGCTTTTCTTTCGCATTGTTGCTGACAGCTTCAACGACGAGAAGTTGAGCGACTTCCTTTCACAGCTTCGCAAAGAGTTCCTTCGGAAGAAAGTTATTCTGGTCTGGGATGGCCTGCCGTCTCACAGAAGCCGCCGCATGACCAGTTATTTGAAGCAACAAGACAAATGGCTGACCGTTGTGCGCCTTCCCGCCTATGCCCCTGAGCTGAACCCGGTTGAGAGTGCTTGGGCGAATATCGAGGGCCAAGAGTTAGCCAACCGATGCGCCGATGACCTGGGAGGAATGGTAGATGGAGTGCGCGATGGATTTTCCCGAATCCATTCACAAAGCAACAGTCTTCCCTATTCTTTCCTCAAACATGCAGGGATTTCATTTGACTGAAACGTCACCTATTTACGCGAGGCTCAATAATGTATAGAAGAAGCAAGAGAACACTTTCCCTGGAAAAATTGAACCATGTCCAACATCATAAGCCAATGGAGCGAAAAGTAATCGTTCGAGAGATGAGTGCATAACTCCGGTTATTGCGCCAATGTAAATGGGAGAACCCAAAAAAAGGACGTCGCATTTTGAGATTTTCTTCAGGCAGTTAGTCAATTCATCTTTCATTGAACATATCCCGTTGTTCTTACTGCCTTTTCTTTTGCATGAAAAACAACTTGTGCACCCCTTGAAGTTGAGGTCGTATAAATGAAAAAGCTCTGTCTCCGCTCCAACTGACTTTGCCCCCTCTATTGCCTTATTCAAAAGAGTAGCAGTATTCCAGTTTTTCCTCGGGCTCCCGTTTACAGCGATTACATTCATGAAACCTTCTCTCCTTTCGTAAGTTCGCGCACGATGCAGCCTCTCTGGCGCGGCCGCGGCCTCATCAACAGGTCAGCTTGCTGCTCGCTCGTTGTTCGGGCGGCGGCGCAGGCCGGCGTTGGTCAGCTCCGGCGCTACGTAGGCCGCCGCGTCCGTCCCGACATCGGTTCCGGGGGGAACGATCTTGTCGATCTGGTCGAGGACTCCGTCATCAAGCGTGACCCCGACGCCATCGAGCAGATCGTCAAGCTGTTCCATCGTGCGCGGGCCGATGATCGCCGACGTCACACCGGGATGAGCCATCACGAAACCCAGGGCCAGATGCGTCAGCGGCATCCCCGCCTCCGCGGCGATCGAAATGAGCTGCTCGACCGCATCCAGTCGGTGTTCGTCGCTCATCTGTTTCGGCATCACCCTGGCGCGTAGGCTGTCGGGCAGCGGCTGGCCCTTGCGGTAACGGCCGGCGAGCATGCCCTTGGCCAGGGGGCTCCATACCATCACGCCCATCCCATAGCGCTCGCAAACCGGCAGCACCTCGCGTTCGATGCCGCGGCTCAGGATCGAGTAGGGAGGTTGCTCGACGCGAAACCGTGCCAGAGCGCGCCGCTCCGCGACCCATTGCGCTTCGACGATCTCCGACGCAGGGAACGTCGATGATCCTATCGCGCGCACCTTGCCAGAGCGCATCAGATCGGTGAGGGCCGAGAGGGTTTCCTCGATATCAGTATCCGGTGACGGACGGTGAATCAGGTAGAGATCGATGTGGTCGGTCTGCAGGCGGCGCAGCGATGTTTCCACTTCGCGGATCAGCCAGCGTCGCGAATTGCCCTGCTGGTTCGGGTCATCGCCCATCGGGTTGTTCACCTTGGTGGCGAGCACGACGTTGTCGCGCCGCCCCTTGAGAGCCTTGCCGACGATTTCCTCCGACTCCCCCTGACTGTACCTGTCAGCGGTATCGATGAAGTTGATCCCCGCATCCAGAGCCTTGTGGATGATCCGGATCGCGTCGTCGTGGTCGGGATTGCCGCCAACGGCGCCGAACATCATGGCCCCCAGGCAATACGGGCTGACCTTGATGCCGGTTCTTCCGAGCGTGCGGTATTTCATGCCATTCTCTTCCATCACCGTTGAACGAGTACGTCGAGGCGGCCAGACTCCTTGCGGATGCGTTCCGCCGCGGCGGCGATCGAGGCCTGATCTGTCACGTCAAGATGGAGCACGATGGCGCCCGGCCCAATCTTCTTGGCCGCAGCCTCGCCCCGCTCGAAATTGCGCGACCCGACCAGCACTGTGAAGCCGTGTTCCACGAGCTCCTTAGCGAGCTGAAAGCCGACTCCTTGATTAGCCCCGGTAACCAGGGCGACGCGTTTGTCGTGCATAGGTACCTCCGTTCGAGTCAGGCCGACTCAGCCAACGCCACGGCATCAGCGCCAGCGGCAATGCGAACCGGGCACGATGGGTCGGTCGCCGCCCGCCACACCGCTTCCGCCACGTCCAGCGACCGCGTGACCACAGACGACTGCGCCCATTCCGCAAAGACGCTCTGCGCCAGGCCGGTATAGGCATCGTGGATGCCCCCTTGCATCCGGGGCTTTCCGTTTTCAGCGAAGCGGGTCTCCGGAGCCCGTCCCGGCAGCACCAGGCTCACTCGAACATTGAATTGCTGGAGCTCCAGCGCAAGAGACTCGGTGAACGCATTCACCGCCGCTTTGCTCGCTGTATATACAGAAAGCAGGGGAAGCGGCGTCAAGGTCACACTCGACGTGACGTTCACGATGACACCGGCCTTCCGTTGCCGAAACTGCGGCAGCACCGCCTGCGTCACCGCGATCGTACCGAGGGTGTTCGTGTCGAAGACCTCGCGGGCAATCTCCATGGTGGTGCCTTCGAGGGCGTTCAGCATGCCAATCCCTGCGTTGTTGACAAGGACGTCGATCGGCCCTGCGGCCTCCACGGCCTGACGAATGCTGTGCGGATCGGTGACGTCGAGGGCGAGCACGCGCAGACGCTCGGAACGCGGCAGAACGTCCTCACGCGGCGTGCGCATTGTGGCAATGACCTTCCAACCGCGATCGAGAAAGTACCGGGCGGTCTCGAGACCGAACCCGGACGAACATCCGGTGATCAGGACGACGGGTTTGTTCGGCATGGTAATCTCCTTCTTTGCATCCGATGTGTGGTCAACGCCGCTTCGCTATGCTACATTGAAGCTAAGCGGAACCATGTTCCTATTGTATGTCAATATACGGAACTATGTTCCGATTGTCAAGGGGAAATCTGGTGAACGATCGGGGCGCAGTCGCTTATCTTGCCTTTGACTCGTCCAACAACTGTTTTACCCGGAGCCGGTCTTCGTGGTTTGCCGGAGTAAAGATCACCAGCTTCAGTCCGGGATGCCCGTCGACCGAAAAAGTCGCTAACTCGAAGGTCAGGGGCCCCCGACCAGGCAGAACGAAGGTCTTTATCGGCTCGAAGTGAAGCCCCACATCGAGTCCGCTCCACAGTCGCTGGAACTCAGGGGAGCTGCCGACCAGGCCTTCGACCACTTCCTGAGCACGAGGTCCGAAGCCGGCCTGAAAGGCCTCGGTCCTGAATTGGGCCACCACGGTGCGGGCCACCGCCGCCCAAGCCGGTTCGAGGTCCTTGCCCCTCTGGTCGGCCCCGGCGAAGAAGTTCTCCAGGATGTTGTACCGATCAGGTACCACCTTCCCTGGGCCAAAAATGACCCGGGCAGCCAGGTTGGCGGCCAACACGTCCCAGGCGGAGGTGCGGATGGCCGCAGGGCTCAGCTCGAGCGAATCGAGGATGTGCTGCAGCCCAGGACCCACCACCTCGGGTTCCCGGGGGACAACCTCGGGGGGCCGATTCTGGGCGAGCAGGTAGAGGTGCTCCCGCTCGGCTTCGCTTAGGCGCAGGCCCCGTGCCAGCCGGTCGAGGACGTCGGTCGAAGGAGTACCGCCCCGTCCCTGCTCGATCCAGGTGTACCAGGCAGGGCTCACGTTGGTCAGCAGGGCCACCTCCTCCCGACGCAGGCCGGGAGTGCGCCGGCGTGTCGTGGGGAAGCCGAGGCTGGCCGGGTCGATCCTGCGGCGCCGGTCCCTGAGAAAATTCCCCAGGGCATTGTCATCGTGGTTCCTGGGCATCCTGTTAGTCCTGCTCCTACGATAAGGTCACGTCTTTTCCGTCGTTCCGGGAGACTCTAAATTAGGACTCGGTACGAATCAAGACAAGAGAAGGAGACATGACCTTTCCGCTTTCTTTCAACGCTCTCGCGATTGAGCAACCGGGTTCCCCAGTAAGCCTGGTAAGAAAAACCATTGAGTCCCTCAACAAAGACGAGCTGCTCGTCCGTGTCGACTACGCGTCCATCAACAAGATGGACCCGATGATGGCCAACGTGAATCGTTTCCAACTTCCCGCGCCCTACGTCCTGGGCTTCGACTTCAGCGGCGAGGTCATCCAGGTGGGAAGCGAAGGTGGGCTCAAGGTGGGAGATCAAGTCTTCGGGAATACGGGTGCCGGCGGTTGTTTTGCCGAGTACCTTGTCGCAAAGAAAGGCAACCTGCTGCTTCGGGGAGCCGTGCCGGCCCAGGAGGCCAGCACTTTTGGAGTTGCTTTTCTGACCGCATACGAGTCCCTGGTCATCACCGGCAACATCCGGCGACACCAAGGAAAAACCATCTACATTGCTGGTGCCGCCGGCGGTGTGGGCCACTTTGCAGTGCAGATTGCCAAGCTCCATGGACTGAAGGTCATTGGCAGCGCCGGCAAGGCGGCATCTCTCGATCTTCTCGGGCGACTTCACGTCGACCACATCGTCGATTACTCCGGGCAGGATCTCGTACGTGAGATCATGAACCTCACCGGTGGACGGGGTGCGGACGTCGTCTACGACTCGACCTATTCCCAGGGTTCTTACAAGGTATCGGCGGCGGTTGTGGCGTCCAGGGGCGAATACATCCGGCTTGGTACCCCGATGCAACTCACGGCCTTCGGCATCGGAGACATGACATCCGTTGTTGAACGCCGCGGGGCGAATCTGATGATCGCGGACTGCGGTCGATACAGTACCGACCCGGTTTATATCGCGCAATCCGACAAGCTCGTGGCCGGCATGAAGCAGGCGCTGGTGTGGTATGAAGAGGGAAAGCTGAAGCCGGTGGTGACGCAGATCGTGCCTTTTGCTCCTCAGCCATTGCAGGGGGCGTTCGAAGCCTTTCTGGGAGGGATCAATAACGTAGGGAAAATCGTTGTCCAGTGTGGCCGCAAGGAGGACAGATCATGAGAGTTTTCGTCACGGGAGCCACGGGATTCATCGGGTCCGGAATCGTTCGCGAGCTTCAGAGTGCGGGACACAGGGTACTCGGCCTCGCCCGTTCCGACGCGGCGGCGGAGAAACTCCGAACGGCGGGGGTTGAAGTCCACCGCGGGAGCCTCGAGGATCTGGAATCGTTGAAACGGGGAGCCCAGCTCTCCGACGGCGTAATGCACACGGCGTTTATCCACGATTTTTCGAATTTCATGGCTTCGGTCGAGACCGACCGCCGCGCGATCGAGACCATGGGTGCCGCTCTGGAAGGGTCCCACCGGGCTCTCGTGATCGCTTCGGGAACCCTTATGGTCGCCGGGCAGCCTGGGGCTACCGAGGACACCGTCGCTTCCAGTCAAAACCCCCGGGGCGCCACAGAGATGATCGTGGTGGACATGGCCGCGCGAGGCGTCCGGAGCGCGGTAGTCCGCCTGTCTCCCCTGGTCCACGGAGAAGGCGACCGCACGGCTTCACGGTCCGGCTGATCGACCTCGCCCGTCGAAAGGGCGTCTCCGGCTACGTCGGCGACGGTCTCAACCGTTGGCCCGCGGTACATCGAATGGATGCCGTGTCGATCTTCGTCAAGGCCTTGGAAAAAGGCGAGGCGGGTTCCCGGTACCATGCCGCCGGCGATGAGGGGATACCGTTCCTCCAGATCGCCGAGGCCATCGGCCGGAAAGTGGGTGTTCCCGCCGTCTCGATTCCAGCGGAAAAGGCCGCCGAACACTTCGAGTTTTTGGGAATGTTCGTCGGGTTTGACAACCTGGTCTCCACCAGGCTGACCCGCGAACGGCTGAATTGGACTCCCGTCCATCGAAGTTTGCTAGAGGACATAGAGCACGGAACCTATTGACTGATCGTCGCCAGTAAGGCACGCGTCTCGGCGGCGACGCGGTCTTGAAACGTCGGGTCCCGCACGAGCGCGGAGCCCTGCTTCGACTGCCCGCGCTCGCCGTAGTAGATGCCGGTCTTGACCGGATGAATTGATCAGGAATAAGTCGGCTTTTGTCTCGAAGTAGGTGAATAGTGACCCATTAGAGACTCCTGCCTCCTTTGCGATCGTTGCCGTGGGCGCCCCCAGCCCGACCTTCATCCTGAGGCTCGACTTGGCGTATTGGCCTGTGCCTGTGCAGAGACTCACGCGGTCAGCTCGCGGATCATCGTGGTGCCCCTTCGAGTCTCTGCTTCTGGGTTAGCTCATCGGATCCGAAGAGGTAGGCGCCCTTGCCGGGAGTTACTTTGCCCCAGAGATGACTTGAACATCCGACCTAACGGTGCTCGGCTGCCGGACCTGGATGCCAAGCACCATAGAGCCGTGAGGGGGAGGCAGTTGAACCGCGGCGGCTCGGCCTCCGTTGTCTATGCCTCATATAACTCCCCTGTCTCACGATCGTTCTTTTCACGAATGTACCCCATTGCCCGATAGCCACGGACACGCTTTTCAAACATGCGAAGAAGCATTGGAACTTTTCGGTCCACGTAGTCGTATATCCGAACTTCTGTCTTGCCGGCATGCAGGCGATGGAGACGGCCCGAGTACTGAATCAGCGTCCCTTTCCACGACACCGGCAAGGCAAGAAACAAGGTATCCAATCGTGCGTCGTCGAATCCCTCGCCGATGTATCGCCCTGTCGCAAGGAGAAGGCGCGGTTTGCCGTCGGGTACCGTGGCGAAGTGTGCAAGCGCTTCACGACGCGCCGAAGTCTTCATTTTCCCATGGAGCACGACCAGATCCGGAACGTGCTCACGCAGCCTATCAGCCAGCATTTCTAGATGGTCGCGCCTCTCCGTGAGCACGATCGGGGAGCGTCTGTCTTCAAGGGCTTGGATCACATCCTTGCAGATGAGACGATTGCGCGCCTGATCGGCGGCCAGCCTCGAATAGAGCCTCTGGATAGTGGTTCGTTCGGCCTGCTCTTTAATCGCGAACTCGGTCTCGCGGACAACGAGAGATTGAACAAATGGGCGCTGCACGTTCTTGTTTCGGGAATCGACAGCGAACCGCACAGGACCGAGTTGCATATGAAGGATAGGCTGCTGACCGTCCCGGCGGCGCGGAGTTGCAGTGAGTCCCGTGATAAACCTGGCTTTCACTTCTGAGAGGACGCGCTCGAACGAAACGGCAGGAACGTGGTGGCATTCATCCACGATAATGTGTCCATAGCCAGCCACAAGGTCGGCTACACGGCCAAGGCGAATCAGGCTCTGAATCATCGCAACGTCGACCTCGCCGGTAGGTCTGTTTTTCCCAGAGCCGATTTGGCCGATTTCTTTCGGTTCTTTGCCAAGGAACAACGCAAGTTGTGCGACCCATTGATCGAGGAGAGGCTTGCGGTGAACAAGAACGAGCGTGTTTCGATGCCGCATGGTGATCAGAAAAATCCCTACGACGGTCTTGCCAGTCCCGGGAGGTGCCACCAGGACGCCTATGTCGCGAGCCAAGAGAGCCTTTGCGGCTCGCTCCTGACTCGAGGTGAGAGTACCCGTGAAGGAGCAATCGAGCGCTGCGCCCTCCTCGCGCTTGTCTACGACCGAAAGGGCAATGCCATATGCGTTCAACAGAGCCTCAACGTCGGGCCAGCACCCACGAGGTAAAGCGATGTGCTCGGAAAGCTCTTCAGCACATGCAATAACCCTGGGAGTAAGTGCAGTGGAAAGCCTCATGCTCTGCCTTTTGTAGAACTCTGGATTCTGGAAGGCAGCCAGGCGTTTGATTTGATTCAGAAGCGGAGAGGGAAGGCCGTTTCGTTCAAGAAATAAGCGTTGAGAAATGACAGCGTGCACTTCGCGGGGAAGGGTCTCGTTCATTGATACCCTTTCCGCGTATCCCGATGGAGGCCGTTTCCATGGAGCGGGATCGGATTCCTCCTCGGTATCGACCATTCGCAGACCCATCACCTGGCCGCGACGGCCGGCTTCTTGAACGATTTCTCGAACACGATTCAAATCGATACGCTGGATACTCGACAAAAAGGCCCACTGGTCTTCGTAGGGAGTGAATAGTGCATCAACGAATACCGAATTGCCTTTCGCCCTCGCTTCCCGTTGAAGGGGAAGAGCAATGAGGTTGCCGAAGCCACCTTTGGGGAGCGTATCCTGGTTTGGGAAAAGCCGATCATAGGACGACATCGAAAGTTGGTGGCGACGAGCCATGGATTCGGTTATCAGGAAACACCCCAAACTCCTCGCGAGGCTGGAGGGGACGGGTTCGGAGAAGAAGAGCCAAGCATGCGCGCCGCCACCCGAACGTGATCGCTCGATCGCAACGGGAACGTCGTGTGAACGACACGTTTCACGGAACGAAGCGACATCGTCCTCCCACGCGCCATCGTCGAAGTCTGCGGCCAGAAACCAGCACGTCTCGTCGACAAGAAGCGGATATATCCCCAAGACTTGAACGCCTTTCAGATGCTTCTCGATCTCCCCATCAGTGACTCGAAAGAACGCGTGCTCACAGCATTCGAGGCAGTTTGCTTTTCGGATGCTTTCTGGACCTCTTCCTTTTCCACAAAGCACCGGATCCCATTCGTTTGCGCAGGCCGGCGAATAGCCGGCCTTTCCTGTCCTGCGGCTTTCCCAACGACGCGCGAAAACGTCCTCTCGGCCGCGAAATAGCGAACGAAACAGTTGCACTTTTGCTTCGCTTGAAAGATTTGTCGCTCTGGTTGTAGCGCGTTCGTCAACAGCCGCCGGTTCGTCGGGTCTTGGCTTGATGGCTGCCAGTTGTTCTTTGAAAGAGGAAACATGGGCACGTCGTCTTTCGAGTTCGGCATGGATTTCCGAGATGCGTTGTTCTTCGTGAGCGATCTGTTCGGCGAGTATTCGACGTCTTTTGTCGCTATTTTGGTAGTCGCTCACGTGTGCTCATCCCAGATCATGTATACGATGAGCATATACAACCGTCAACTCAAAGGAGACTAAGGGCTGCTGAGGCAGTTTGACTTCTTTCCTCGTCGTATCGACGACGAGACATACTGAGAGCGACCCTCGCGCGGGGCGCGAAAGTGAGTGTTCGTGCCCGAAAGGCGAGCGCTGTCCATCTCGAGCATAGTCTCGTCCGTAGCGGCGATTGACAACCCCTTTCCGTCCAGCCAGCATTGATGTGGCGGAGGTTTTGCAACGAAAAAAAACAGATCCCGCAGACAAGTCAATAGCGAAGCTTCTCCTCCAGCAGGACCAAAAGGCGTTTGCAAGAAAGAGGAGGCGCCTCCCGTCGGTCGGCTGGGCGTTCTTCGAGGAAATGAGTTGAAGAAGCTCTCCTTATTACTACTGCTGACATCTTTGATTCTTGGCGTCGGGGGCTGCGCCTCGACCCAAAGGGAAAAGCCCCGACAGGTCGACAACTCAGTCGTGGTGGGATTCGTTGACGCTTCGGTGCTTCTCCATCGCCATCTCGGGAGCGTGGAGCTTCGACAAACGGACCCGCGAGGCGGACTTTGGGACTTGGCTTTTGGCGCGGACGGATACTTCTGGGGCCATCTGCCGTTTGGGACATTTCGTGTTGAACGGATTTCCGTTTATGACCCTTCAGACAGAAGCTCAATGACCAAACTGGACTCGCCCCACGACGAGAAGAGTCTTTACCTTTCTGCCCAAGGGAATGTTCTTTTCCTTGGCGCTTTCAAACTCGATGCCGCTTTGGAAAAGACTCCCACGACCATGGGCAGCACTGCTATTATCATTCTGGCGAATGTGATCACCATCCGCAGAGTTGGGAACCCCACGGAGAAGGAAGCTTTGTCATGGTTGCTGACAAAGCTGGGAGACCACGACCAAGCTGCTCAGGATTCGATCAGGAAGCGGCTGGCTCAGATGGGCGGACCCGTCAAAGATTGATGAGCGCCTTCCAGGGTTTATCTCACATGACTCCTTGAATCCGCGCTCAAACGCCGTGTTCGACGCGAGCACGCCCGTCGCGCACAGGCTGGCTTTCGATGTCATGCCCCTGGTGCCGGGTCCTGTACTGGTACGGTGACATCCCCATCACTTTATGAAAGACCCTCGAGAAATAGTAGGGATCAGCATAGCCGAGCTTCTCGCTGACCGCGTACACCTTCCAGTTTGTGGAGTCGAGATAATAGCAGGCATGCTGCACCTTGAGCCGCGTGAAGTACTCCATTGGCGAGAAGCCGGTTTTCGTCTTGAACAGCTTTGAGTAATGCGTAACCGAGAGGCACGCCTTTGCCGAAAGCTGCTGAAGGTCCAGATTCTCCTCGATCGCGGACAGCATGTACTGGATCGTGAGATCGATGCGCCTGTTTGCGTCATTTTCCAGGTCCGGATGGAATGACTCGTTTGCGAACATGAGCGCGCCGAGTATCTCCGCAAATCCCAGCCCAGAGCTGATGAGGTTTTCCGCCGTGTATCCACGTCGGAGAGTCTCGAATATGGAGTTGAAAGTCTGGACAGCCCGATTCCTCGCCGTCTCACTCACCGGCAGGACAAGATGGCGGTCTTTCAACCGGCTCACGAAATACCGCGACCAGTCTCCGGAAAAATGCCCCCAGTAGATTGTCCATGGATCATGAGAAGATGCGCCGTACGCGTGACGCACGTCACGGGGAATAATGACGGCTTCATCCCGATGGACGGTCAGCCTGAGGTCTCGCACCTGCACCCATCCGGTGCCGGCCGTGCACAGGATGAGGATTTCGACGGGAGCGCCGCGATCTCGTTCGCGAAAGTGGTATTTCGCCGCCGGGTAGAAGCCGATGTCGGTGACATGCAGGGAGTGCGTCAGTGGGTGCTGCGCCGACAGCCTGACCACGTCGTGAGGAAGAACGAAAGCGATTTCACCTCTGAAACCGTCTCTTTTCTGGAAATAACGTGGAACCATTGCTTCCGTTCCAACCCGATCCGAGTATTGCGCATTTGAATGCAGCGGTCAACGAGCGCGGTCGAAGCGGTCGAAGCGTGCCCGCAAGCGTGATCGTCAGACGGGCAGTCACATCGGCAGGAGCTCGGACAGCCGCGTCGACTCCAGCGTCGGGTGCTTCTCCATCAGGTAGCAGGATGCGGCGTGATGCTCGGCAAGGCGGAAAAGCGGAGGTGTGACCTTGCATTTGTCCATGACAAAAGGACAGCGGGACGCAAACTTGCAGCCGGGGGCGTGGTCCCCGGCCTCCCCTTCCTTCGCCTTGATCTCGGTCTCTCCCCACCGGCGGTCGACGTCCGGCCAGGGAATGGAGTCGATCAGCAGCCGGGTGTAGGGATGCTGCGGCCGCGTGATGACGCTGTCCGTGTCTCCCGCTTCCATGACGGAACCCCGGTACAGCACGATGATGGAACGCGAGATGTGGTACGCGGTGGTCAGGTCGTGCGTGATGTAGAGAATGGAGACGCCATAGTCCCTTTGCAAGCCGCGCAGCGTTTCGAGGATGCTTGCGCGCAAGGAGGCGTCCACCATGGATACCGGCTCATCCGCAACCAGAAGGCGCGGCCTGAGGACAAGAGCCCGCGCAACGTTGATGCGCTGGCGCTGTCCCCCGGAGAGCTGATGGGGGAACCTTCCCAGAACGTCATCCGGGTGAAGTCCCACTGCCGTCAGCGCCTCCACCATCTTGTCCCTCGCCTGGCTCCTGTTTTTTGCCAGGTGGAACCTTCGGATGGGAACCGACAGGAGATGATCCACCGTATAGAAGGGGTTGAAGACCGCAAACGGGTCCTGGAAGACCGCCTGGACTTCCCGCCGAAACGTCACCTTGTCATTCCCCGAAAGCTTGCTGATATCCCTTCCCTTGTAGAGGATGGCGCCGCTTGTGGGCGGGATGAAGCCCAGGAGAAGCATGGCCAGGGTGGTCTTGCCGCTCCCGCTTTCCCCCGCCACGGTCATGATGGTGGGCTCCTCCTGGTTCAGCGTGAGCGACACGTCGCGGAGCGCGACGGTGCTGGTTCGCGCCACCAGGCCCCGTGAATAAACCTTCGTGACGCCTCTCAGCTCCATCAGGGCGGCCATCAGGTTGTCCCTTTCGAATACAGGTGACAGGCCACGCCGCGGCCGTCGGCCTGCCTCAGAAGGTCAGGCCGGTCCGTCCGACACCTCTCCATGACGCGGGGGCACCGGGGGTGGAAGGCGCAGCCACCGGGCAGCCGCAGGAGGGACGGCGCAAGGCCGGGGATTCCCTGGAACACGCCCTTGTTTTCCAGCCGGGGCAGGCTGGAGATCAAGGCCTGGGCGTACGGGTGAAGCGGGTTGGTGAAAATGTCCCTGACGCCGGAGAGCTCCACCAGCCTTCCCGCGTACATGACCGCAACCTTGTCGACGAACTGGGCCATGAGCCCCATGTCATGTCCGATCAGGATGACCGCCGCGCCGATCTGCTTCTGCACGCGATTGATGGTTTCCATCACCTGCCTTTGCGTGACCACGTCCAGGGCGCTGGTAGGCTCATCCGCAATGATGAGGTTGGGCTTCAGCAATATGTCGATGGCAATGCAAACCCTCTGCTTCATCCCGCCGCTCAGCTCATGCGGGTACATCTCGAAGACGCTCCGCGTGAGGTCCACGGACTCCAGGGTCTGACGGGAACGCTCCTCCCTGTCCGCTTTCGAGCTGCGCGGCTCATGAGCCTTGATGGCGTCCACCATCTGGGCCCCGACACGCATGACGGGATTGAGGGAGTTCATGGCCCCCTGGGGGATGTAGGCGATCCTGCTCAGCCGGGCCCGCAGCATCTCCTCCTCGGTCAGGCTCATGAGGTCCGTCCCCGCCACGACCACCCGGCCGCTTTCGATGCGTCCCGGCGGCTTGATCATGCGCATCATTGCCAGCGCCATTGTGCTCTTGCCGGAGCCCGACTCACCCACCAGCCCGAGCTTTTCCCCGGGCTGCAGCGTCAGGCTTGCGCCGTCCAGGGCAATGGCGCGTCCCGCGTCGGTGTAATAGGAAACGCGGAGATCCGTGACTTCAAGGACCGGGGTTTCCGCCACGGGTCACTCCACCTTTCTTACGCGAGGGTTGGCCAGCTCGTCCAGCCCCATGTTGATGAGCGCCAGGGAGCCAAGGATGAGCACCATGGCGATGGCGGGCCAGATGGGCCACCACCACCAGCCGTTGAAGAATGCCCCTTGCGACTGGGCCGCCCAGATGATGTTCCCCAGGAGAGGCTCGCGGAGCGGTCCGAGGCCGAGCACCGCGAGGTAGAACGACGCGAACACGGCGGAGAAAACCTGTCCGACGAATGCCGCCGCGATGAAAGGGAGCAGGTTCGGCATGATCTCCGCGAAGATGATCCCCATGTCGTTCCGCCCGGAGAGCTTCGCCACCGAAACGAACTGCCTTTCCTTCATTGTGAGGACCTGCGAACGGATGACCAGCGTCGGCCACATCCATCCCAGGGCCAGGACAATGAAGGCCATCGTGTAGATTGTAACGTCCCGTTTGTCCAGGGACCCGGCAATCACCACCTGGATCAGGAATACCGGGATGGGAGTCAGGATCTGGCAGGTCCCCTTGATGAGCGCGTCCACGAGCCCGCCGAAATATGCGGAAACGAAACCGAGGATGACCCCAAGGATGGTGCCGAGGCCGCCCGCCAGGACGCCGATCAGCGCGGTCTGCCACATGCCCACCACCATCTCCGCAAGGAGGTCACGGCCGAAAAAATCCGTTCCCAGGAGGAACTGCGCGCCCGGCGGCTGCTTCGGCTTCACCGAAAGCGGATACGCGTGACTCACGTCAATGGTGAGCAGGCCGATCACGGTGAACGCGGTGAGAAGGAGAACGACAAAGACTCCGATGGCCAGGCTCTTGTTCCGACGCAGGTATCTGAGCGTGAGCTGGAACGGGCCGGGGATCAGGCTCTGTTGGTCAGAGGCAAGGGCCGTGGACATGGCGTTCCTCATTTCTGACGCACGCGCGGATCAAGGAGCGGATAGAGCATCTCCACCACGACCATGAGGACCGCAATGACAATCGTTATGAAAAGGACGATCCCATAGATCACGAGGAAATCATTCACCTTGATGGCGTCATACAACATGGAGCCGATCCCCGGCAGCCCATAGAACTGCTCGATGACGATTCCGGAGGTCACCATGGTGCCGACGGCAAGGGCAAGCCCGGTGACCTGGGGCAGGAGCGCGTTGCGCAGGTAGTAATCCCGGAAGATCGTCCTTCCGTTCAACCCCTTGTGCTCCGCAAAGAGGACGTAATCTTCACCCTGGATGGTGACGCCCATGCCCCGCATGGACAGCACCCAACTGCCCACCGTCCCGAGAATGAGGGACAAGGCGGGAAGGATCTGATGCTTGAGAATGTCTATGGCGAAGCTCAGGGACCAGTTGGGAATGACGCCGATCGAGTATGCATTTCCCATGGGCAGGAGCTTCAGTTTGAATGCGACAAAAAAGAGCAGAAATACCCCCATGAGCACGGGCGGAACGCCCATGAGCAGGACAAAGGGGGTGGCCAGCCCGCGCAGCCACTTTGGAGAGCGCGGCCAGGCTGCCACCGCCCCCAGAAAGTTGCCGATGATGAATGACAGGACCGTGGAGACAAAGAGCAGCCCGATTGTCCAGGGCAGAGACTCCATGAGCAACTGCCAGACGGTCTTGGGAAACTTGTTCATTGAAACGCCCAGGTCAAGCCGGGCAATGGAGCCAATATAGTCGAAATACTGCTGGTAGAGCGGCTTGGTCAATCCGAACTTCTGGCTGTAGGAGGCAACGATCTTCTCCATGTCGACGGGAGAGTATCCTCCCGTTTTTGCCAGCTCCATGAACCGTTCTCGAACGGGATTGCGGGGCGAAATGCGGGGGATGAGGAATGTGATTGTCGATGCCGCCCAGATCACCAGTATGAGGAATCCCAGCCGCCGCAGAATTGACATGAGCCTCACGGTGCCTGATCCTCCTGTTTTTCCCCCTGAAAACAAGCGGCTGCCGGGGCGCCACAGGGCAGAGCCCGTGGCGTTGGCAGCCGCATACAAGACTCAAGCGGTCCCCTACTGAACCGCCTTCAGGCCCGTAACGACGAGCGTGCCGGTCTGAGCCCAGAATGCCCCGTTGGTTCCGGCGGCAAGGTTGTCCTTTGTCGGCCAGTTCGTCCAATAGGTCTGGTTGTAGGGGATCCTGTGCAGCCACTGGATGATGGGGATGTCGATTGTGTCCCTCCAGTAAATCCCGAGCGCTTGGGCGGCAAGGCTGAGGAACTTGGGGTCATCCGAGGCAAGAGGCGCCATGGCGTCGATCAGCTTGTCGTAGGCGGGGTTCGAATAGCGCGACCACCTGTTGGATCCCGCAGTGGTTCCGATCGATGCGCTGTACTTCCCGTGGAACAGCTCCAGGGCGGCATACGGGTCCCTCATGCTGGCGCCGTGGCCCCACATGTAAAGACCGGCCTTGCCGTCGAGCATATTCTGCATGGCGTCGTTGCCGAAGTTCACGGAAGCGTCGAAGCCGCCTTTCCTGAGCATTTCCACGAGCACCGGCGCTATGTCGCTATGGATCCCTTCGAAAGCATTGAGAACGGCGGACACGGTCTTTCCGTCCTTCTCCCACAGCTTGTCGCCGTTCAGAGTGTAGCCCGCGTCCTGCATCAGCTTCGCGCTCTCCTCCAGGTCGAACTTGCCGGGCTGATACTTCTCTTCCAGGGCCTTCACGGCGGGGCTGTTGACGAATTTCACGAGCCCTGGGTAGAGCGGGAAGGGATAGATCGTTGCGATCTTGGCCCCTTCGTAGAGAACGTTGTTGATCGTGTCACGATCAATCGTCAAGGCAATTGCCCTGCGGATATTCGGGTCATCATACGGGGGAAGCTTCGTGTCCATCCACATCGAGTTTGGCCACCAATCCAGGTACCCGTAGGGCGATTGATCCCCCGTGTACGTGGTGACCTTGGGGTTCTGCTTCACGATGCTGGAGATGAGGGAGGCCCTCATGTCCAGGGCGCAGTCGAACTCGTTGTTGACGATCCTCTGCGCCACGAGATCCATATTCTGGCCGATCTGCCCCCCCAGGTTGACCATGACGATCCGCTTCACGTCAGGAGTCTTGATCAAGCCGGCTTTGACCGCCCACCAGTCCGGCCGTAAATCGAAAATCTTCTGGTTCTTGTCCCAGCTCACGAGGCTGTACGGCCCGGAGTGAGGGATGTCGTTTCCCCCGGGGAAGGAGGTCACGTCCGTCTGCGGCGCCAGCACGTGCTCGGGGACGATGGGGATGCCGGTGTCGAACTTCAGCTCCAGCACCTCGAACATGAACCGGGGAGACGGCTCCTTGAAAGTCACGATGACGGTGGACTTGTCCGGGGCCCGCACGCTCTTCACGAACTCCACGAACTGAGCGTGGTACGGAAGCTTGTCGTTCTTCATCTGGCCTTCGAAGGTGAAAACGACGTCTCGGGAGGTCACCGGGACTCCGTCACTCCACATGGCCTTCGGGTTCATTTTGATCGTAAGCACCCTATAGTTACTGGAATACTTCATGCTCTCCGCAAGCCAGGGGATCTCCTTGTCGGCGAAGATTGCGAAGTAGTACAAGGGCTCCCACATGAAGTTGTTGCCTTCCTGGTGGGTGTAGCCGGGGACGGCCCAGGGGTTCGTGACCCCGATCGGAGAGGATATGCTCCAGCCCAGAACGAGCGTCCGGTTGCGCGGGACGTCCTTCAAGGTCTGGGCCGAAGCGGCTGCAATGAGGAAGAGAGCCGCAGAAAGAAAAACCGCCACGCCCAGGATCCTGCGAAATGCCATTCCTCTTTTCATGTTCCTGCCTCCTTGATCTCGAAAATTGCAAACCGAAGACCATCGTTTCCAGTGCTTCTGTTTCCCCCCACCTCCCTTCCGGCCCATATCTCCGAGAGCGATGAACGCCGTTGACCGCTTCGTGGCCACTGGCCGCGAAATCCCCGATAGTACGGCTTGATTTTAGGTGAGTCGATAGGCGGCGCAAATGGACAATATTTGGAAAAGCTGGACAATCTTGCCCTGATTCGAGACGATCTATCGAGAACGGCAAAATCGTCCATTTCAGAGGATTATCGTCCATTGGCGATTCAACTCGCTTGCCCTTATCTTTGCAGAGATTCACATCTCTGCAAAGATTCACATCGGAGGCTCGAAAGTGAGCGAATCGCCCAATGACGTCGTTCGAGCGCAGGTCGAGCACATGCGAATACCAACATATCCGCCCGGGAAGCCGGACAAGAACCCCATGTTCCTGGAGAAGCGCGTCTATCAGGGAAGCAGCGGCGCGGTATATCCGTATCCCATCATTGAGACGATCTCCGCGCGCAAAGAGGACAGGACTTGGACAGCCATCACGCTGGAAAACCGGTACCTGAAGGTAGTCCTGCTCCCTGAAATCGGCGGCCGCGTCTACATGGCTCTCGATAAGACGGATGATTTCCACTTCATCTACTACAACCGCGTGATCAAACCCGCCCTGGTGGGACTCACCGGACCGTGGGTGGCGGGGGGCATCGAGTTCAACTGGCCCCAGCATCACCGGCCCAGCACCTTTGAGCCGGTTGACTGGACGATTGCTGAGAATGCCGACGGCAGCAAGACAGTCTGGCTCGGCGAAATCGAGCGCATGTACCGCATGAAGGGCATGGTGGGTTTCACGCTTTTCCCGCAGCGCGCCTATCTGGAGCTCTCCGTGCGCTTGTGCAATCGGACAAGCGAGCCCCAGACGTTTCTTTGGTGGGCCAACCCAGCGGTCCACGTGCATGACGACTACGAGTCGGTCTTTCCTCCGGATGTCACGGCGGTGATGGACCACGGCAAACGGGACGTATCCGCTTTCCCGATTGCAACCGGCACCTACTACAAGGTCGACTACTCCCCGGGGACTGACATCTCCCGATACAAAAACATTCCCGCGCCGACCTCCTACATGGCCTATCGCTCGAACTTCGACTTCCTGGGGAGCTACGACCATCGAGCCGACGCCGGGATGCTGCATGTCGCGGATCATCACGTGGTTCCCGGCAAGAAGCAGTGGACCTGGGGGAACGGGGATTTCGGCCGCGCGTGGGAGCGCCAGCTCACCGATGACGATGGACCGTACGTCGAGCTGATGTGCGGCGCTTTCACGGACAACCAGCCCGATTTCTCGTGGCTTCAACCGGGCGAGGAAAAGCGGTTCAGCCAGGTATTCATGCCCTATCGAAAAATAGGCCCCGCAAAGAATGCTTCCCGGGAAGCCGTTGTCAATCTCGACCTCGACGGCACACAGGCGACGGTCGGTGTCTACCTGACTCGACCGAGGAACGTCAGGATCGAGCTGCTGTGTTCCGACAGCGCTATCCTGGACAGGAACCTCCGGCTTGGTCCGGAAAGCCCTTTTGTCGAAGGTGTCGGGGTTCCCCAGGGGATCATGCCTTCTCAGTTGCTCCTCAGGGTATCTTCCGACGGCGCGGAGCTAGTCCGTTATTCTCCTGCCGTGCCGGGAGAAGAGGAGATTCCGAAGCCTGCCGAGGCTCCAAGACCTCCTGGTGAGATACCCTCAGTGGAGGAACTGTTTCTCGTCGGATTGCATTTGGAGCAGTACCGACATGCGACGTGGGAGCCCGAACTCTACTATAAAGAGGCGCTGAGACGGGACCCGGGAGAAAGCAGATGCAACAACGCCATGGGGTTGCTTCTGCTTCGCCGCGGCGTGTTTGGCGAGGCGGAAGCCCATTTCAGGCGCGCCATTGCCCGGATCACGGTTCGCAACCCCAATCCGTACGATGGCGAGCCCTATTACAACCTCGGGCTCGCGCTTCGACTTCAAGGGAATTACGACGAGGCGTATGACGCTTTCTACAAGGCGGTTTGGAACCAGGCGTTGAAAAGTCCCGCGTTCTTCGAGCTTGCGCGGATCGACAGCCGCCGGGGGGACCACGACCTCGCGGTTGAACATGCACGGTGCGCGCTCGAGGCGAACTGGCTCAACCATCGCGCCCGCCACCTGGAAATAGCGTGCGCCAGAAAAGCCGGCCGCCCGGCCTTCGCGCTTTCGGAGGCTGCCGTTGCCGCGGCCCTTGACCCCATGGACCTTGGCGTGCTCTACGAGCGCTTCCTGCTGGGGGGTGACGACAGCTATCTGCGGCTTGCCGGCCGCCCGCCGAATAACGCCATTGAGATTGCCCTCGACTATGCGCATGCGGGGCTGTATGAGGAAGCGTCTTTCCTGCTGTCAAACAACAGGCGGAGTGATCCCCTGTCTCATTACTTTCTCGGATGGATTGAGCAACAGCGCGGAAACCTTCACGAGGCGCGCGCGTGGTTGTCTCAGGCGAAGGATCTCCCGCCCGATTACTGCTTCCCGCATGGGGCGGAGGCCGCGCTCGCCTTGCAGAGCGCTCTCCGGCTCAACGGGCCTGATGCCCGGACTCTCTATTATCTGGGCACCTTCTGGTATGGAAACCGTCGATACACCGAGGCCATCGAATGCTGGGAGCAGTCACGCGCCCTGGATCCGGGCTTCCCGACCGTCCATCGCAACCTGGGAATGGCGTACGCCAACAAGAAGCGGGATCGAAAGGGCGCCCTCGAGCTGTACTCTCGGGCATTCGAGCTGGACCGCACCGACGCCCGTGTGCTGTATGAGTACGACCAGCTTCGCAAAGCTCAGGGAGCGCAGCCCGCTGAAAGGCTCGAGCTCCTGGACGGTTTTCCGAACCTCGTTCTATCCCGGGATGATCTTGCAATCGAGCGCATCACGCTTCTCAACCTTTTGGGAAAACACGGCGAAGCGCTCGCGCGCATCGACGAGCGCACGTTCCGGCCCTGGGAGGGCGGAGAGGGCAAGGTCGTCAGGCAATACCTGACGGCAATCATGGAGCTGTCCAAACAGGAAGTGTCCGCGGGCCGTCTCGAGGAGGCAGTGAAAATGCTTTCCGGGGCCCTTCGCTACCCCGACAACCTCGGCGAAGGCAAGCTCTTTGAGAATCTGGACAGGCAGGTCCTGTGGCTCCTCGGGTTGGCCTTGCGGGGGCTCGGCAGGGAACAGGAAGCGAAAGGCTTCCTCCGGAGGGCCGCGGGCGGCCGTTTCCAGCCCTCATCGTTCCTCTATTATAACGATGAGCCGCCGGATGCAAGCTTCTACCGCGGCCTCGCGTATCACGCGCTTGCCATGCCGGGTCCCGCAGAGACGCTCTTCCAGCAGATTGAAGAGTACGGTCGCGAGCATCAAAACGACTCAGTGTCGATCGACTATTTCGCCGTTTCGCTTCCTGACTTCCTTGTGTTCGATCAGGATCTCAATGCAAGAAACCGTGACCAATGCCGATTCATGATCGGTCTTGGCCTGCTGGGCAGGGGCAAGACGGAAGAAGCTGCCGGATTTTTCCAGGACGTCCTCTCACGTGATCCGTGCAATCTCGATGCGGTCATCCATTTGCGGATGGCGCAGAACACCTCCCGTCGGCAATGATTTCGAATGCCAGAATGCCGCTTGACGGACGGCGCTACCCGCCTTAGAATAAGTTGATATGTCGTCATGACGACATATCAACTATCGCCAATCAAGAAGGAAGGCCATGGATTACAGCCCCGCGGATATTGCAGGCATGATCGACCATTCCCTCCTGCGGCCCGAGCTGACAACAGCGGATATCGTCCAGGGTTGCGAGATCTCCCGGAAATACCGGGTCAAAGCAGTCTGCTGTACCCCCTCGGACGTTGCCCTGGTGAAGGAGAAGCTCCGCGGGTCCGAGGTGAGGATTGCCGCGGTGGTCGGTTTCCCGCACGGGTACTGTACGACCGCGACAAAGGTATTTGAAGCGGAGCAGGCCATTCGGGACGGAGCGCAGGAGCTGGACATGGTTCTTCACATCGGAAGGCTGCGCAGCGGGGACTTTCCGTACGTAAGGTCCGACGTCAAGGCGGTTGTGGATGCCGCTCATCCCCATGGCGCGCTTGTCAAAGTGATCCTGGAAAACTGCTACCTGAGCGACGAGCAGAAGGAGATCGCCTGCCGCTTGTGTGAGGAGGCCGGAGCGGACTTCGTGAAGACATCGACGGGGTTCGCAAAGGGCGGCGCCACCCTGGAGGACCTGCGCCTCATGCGCAAGGCAGTGTCCGCGAAGGTCCAGGTGAAGGCCGCCGGGGGAGTCCGGGACCTCGACATGGCGCTGAAGGTGAGAGAAGCCGGGGTTACGCGCTTCGGGGCGACACAGACCGAGGCGATCATGGAAGAAGCGTACAGAAGGAGGGGCAGACCGTGACAAAAGTGCCTGTGGGCGTCATTGGGACCGGGTTCATCGGTCCCGCGCACGTGGAGGCCATGCGCAGGCTTCCCAATGTGGAGGTGGTCGCGCTCGCCGACGTTGACGAAGTGACGGCGAAAAGCAAGGCGGAGGCCTTGGGTGTTCCCAGCGCCTACGGAGACTACAGGAAGCTGCTCGCCCGAGACGACGTGCGCGTGGTTCACATCTGCACGCCCAACCATCTGCACTTCGAGATGGCAAAGCAGGCTTTGAACGCGGGCAAGCACGTTGTCTGCGAGAAGCCCCTTGCAACGGAAGCGCGGGAGGCCTCCGAGCTCGTCGAGCTTGCCGCGAAAAAGAGCCTCGTCAATGCCGTGCATTTCAATGTCCGCTACTATCCCCTCATGCGCCAGGTGCGGCTCATGGCGCAGAAGGGCGAGGTCGGGGACATCTTCTCCGTGCACGGAAGCTACCTGCAGGACTGGCTGTACTACGCCACGGATTACAACTGGCGCCTGGAGCCCCGGCTTTCGGGAAGATCCCGGGCCGTTGCCGACATCGGGTCCCACTGGATGGATCTGATCGAATACATTTCGGGCTTGCGGATCGCAGAGGTCTTTGCGGACTTCGCCACGTTCCACAAGACCAGGAAGAAGCCCTTGAAGCCCGTGGAGACGTACGCTGGCAAGATCCTCAAGCCTGAAGATTATTCCGACGTTCCCATCGATACGGAAGACTACGCGACAGTGCTTTTCCATTTCGCAAACGGCGCCCATGGGGCGCTCACGGTCAGCCAGGTGTCGGCCGGGAGGAAAAACAGGATCTCCTTCGAGATCGACGGATCGCGAAGAGCCATCGCGTGGGAATCCGAGAATCCGAACAGTATGTGGATCGGCAGGCGGGACGGGAACAACGAGGTGATGATGAAGGATCCCTCCCTCGTGTATCCCGAGGTGCGGTCCCTCATCGGTTTCCCCGGCGGCCACAACGAGGCGTTTCCGGACACCTCCAAGCAGATGTTCCGGGAGTTCTATGACTACATCGCGGCCGGAGGCAAGGGTGATCCGTCGTTCCCCACGTTCAAAGACGGGCTCCGCGAGCTTGTCCTCTGCGAGAAGATCCTCCAGAGCCGGGACGCCGGCGCCTGGGTTCGAGTCTAAAGGGAAGGGAGATTGCCATGATGAAGCTGGGTTTCGTGAGCGCCATCCTCCCCGAGCTGAGCTTCGAGGAGGTCGTCGGGTTCGCAGCGCATGAGGGCTTCTCCTGCGTCGAGCTGATGTGCTGGCCGCGCGGCAAGGCGGAACGCAGGTACGCGGGGGTGACGCACGTGGACGTGGATGCGCTGGGGGGCTCAGACGCTGCCCGGCTCCTGAAGGTCCTTGCGGACGCGAAGGTTTCCATCTCCGGCCTGGGTTACTACCCCAATCCGCTGGACCCGGATGAGAAGTCAGCGGCATATTTCCGCGAGCACCTGAAAAAGGTGATCGCGGCCGCGGCGCAGCTCCACGTCAGCGTGGTGAACACTTTCATCGGCCGGGATCCCGCGAAAAACCTGGAGGAGAACTTCAGGAAGTTCGCTTCCGTGTGGCCCGAGCTGGTGAGCTTTGCTGAGGGCAGGAAGGTGCGCATTGGAATAGAGAACTGCCCGATGTTTTTCTCCAAGGACGAGTGGCCGGGCGGGAAGAACATGGCGTATGCCCCTGCCATCTGGAGACGGATGTTCAACGAGATTCCCTCTCCAAGCTTCGGTCTCAACCTTGATCCCTCGCATCTGCTCTGGCAGCAGATCGACTACGTGAAGCCGATCTACGAGTTCGCGGACCGGATCTTCCACGTGCACGTGAAAGACGCCGTCATCCGAAGGGACAAGCTTGACGATGTGGGCATCCTCGCGACCCCCCTGGAGTACCACGTACCGAAGCTTCCCGGCCTGGGGGAGGTGCAGTGGGGGAAGTTCATCTCGGCCCTGACGGAAATCGGGTACGACGGCCCGGCCTGCATCGAAGCGGAGGACAGGGCGTTCGAAGGCAGCCTGGACAACCGAAAGGCGGCCCTGGCGCTGAGCCGCCGCTACATGAGGCAGTTCGTTTCCGGCTGACGCACATGCAGGACAAGGGCAGCGCGGAAGGGGTTCCCAAGTACATCCGCCTTGAGCGGATTCTTCGAGAACAGATCCTCCGCCAGGTATTCAAGCCGGCGGATGCAATACCGAGCGAGGCGGCGCTCGGCGCAAGCTACCGCATGAGCCGTATCACCGTGCGGGAGGCCATAGACCGGCTGGTGCGGGAGGGCTTCCTGGAGCGCCGGCAGGGAAGCGGAACCTATGTCCTGCCGCAGAAGCTGCGAAGAAACATCGCCAAGGTCTACAGCTTCACCAGCGACATGCTGCACCTGGGCCTGAGGCCGAGCTCCCGGGTGGTGTCCCTGGCAGTGGAGGAGGCGGACGCGGAGCTCGCGCAGACCTTGCAGCTCCCCGCGGCCAATCACCGCGTCACGCGCATCGTGCGGGTCCGAAAGGCGAACAGCATCCCCATCCTGGTGGAGACGACCCTGATCCCGGAATACTTGTGCCCTGGGCTCGTGGAGAAGGATCTCCGGAAGGACTCCTTGTACCGGATCCTGACAGAGGAACGGCAGCTCCTGCCTCACCATGCGGAAGAGTCCTACGAAGCGATGATCCTGGGCCGCGAGGACGCCGGCCTCCTGGAGTGCCAATCCCGCAAACCGCAGGCGGCGTTCGCGACTCAGCGGCTGACGTACCTGGAAAACGGGCTGCCCGTCGAGCTGACGCATTCGGTCAGCCGGGGAGACCGCATGACCCTGGCCATCAACATGACCGCGGATGCCGCGGATTTTCAGCGCATCGTGACAAAGGAGTGACGCATGACCCTGGAGAAGCTGTTCGACGTACGGGGGAAGACCGCCGTCATAACGGGCGGAGGCGGAGCGCTCCCGGGGACCCTGGCCGACGCGCTCTCCCAGTTGGGGGTGCGGGTGGCCCTGCTGGATCTCAATCGCGAAAACGCCGAGAAGCGGGCGCAGTCGATCTGCGCCGGCGGTGGAGAGGCCCGCGCGTTCACCTGCAGCGTCCTGGACCAGGGGGAACTCGAGGAGGCGCGGGCGAAGATCGAGGACCTGTGGGGCGCGCCGGACTACCTGATCAACGGCGCCGGGGGCAACAGCCCGAAGGCCAGCACGACCCAGGAGTTCCTGGAGCGCTCTGACATCGACCGGGATGAGGGGCTTGGATTTTTCGACATGAGACTGGAGGATTTCCAGGCGGCGTTCGGGTTGAACTTCGTCGGAACGCTCCTGCCGACCCGCGTCTTTGCGCGGGCCATGGTCCGTCGCGGCCAGGGCTCCATTGTCAACATCGCCTCCATGGCAGGTGTCGTCCCGCTCACCAAGGTCGTGGCGTACTCCGCGGCGAAAGCCGCGGTGGCCAACTTCACCCGATGGCTCGCGGTGCATTTTTCCCACACCGGTGTTCGCGTCAATGCCCTGGCGCCTGGCTTCTTCATGACCGAGCAGCTTCGTTTCCTGCACATCGATCAGAAGACGGGACAGTACACGCCGCGGGCGCAGAAAACCGTCGCCCACACGCCCATGGGCAGGTACGGGGAGCCTGAGGAGCTGATCGGGGCAACAGTGTGGCTCCTGTCGGACGCCTCACGTTTTGTTACCGGAGACGTAGTCCCCATCGACGGGGGCTACTCATCGTACACGATTTAGCGCATGACCGCGCACCAGCGCGGGACCGCGCTTGAGGAGGATGCATGAGCGCGCAGAAAGGCTACGCACCGCCGAACGAGGCGCCGAAACGGCCCATCGCCCGGGTGCTGGAAGGGCAGAAGGCCCTGGTGACCGGGGCGAGCAAAGGAGTGGGAGAGGGGATTGCAATTGCCCTGGCCCAGGCGGGCGCCGACGTTCTCGTGAACTACCATGGGGACCGGGCGGGCGCTGAGAGAGTGGCGGCGCAAGTCCGGGCGGCGGGGAGGAAGGCTGTCATCTTCCCGGCAGACGTGGGAAACGAGCAGCAGGTCATCGCCATGTTCCGGCACATGACGGAGCAGCTCGGCCGCATCGACATCCTGATCAATAACGCAGGGCTGCAGCGCAATGCGCCGTTCGACCAGATGAGCGTGGACGACTGGCAGACGGTGATCGGCACGAACCTGACGGGCCAGTTCCTCTGCGCCCGCGAAGCGGTGCGATGTTTCAAGCGCCAGGGGCTCGACGGCAAGATCTCGTGCGCCCTGGGAAAGATCCTCTGCATCAGCTCCGTGCACGACATTATTCCGTGGGCGGGTCACGTGAACTACGCCACTGCCAAGGGCGGCGTGATGCTGCTGATGAAGAGCATGGCGCAGGAGCTTGCGCCCCTGCGCATAAGGATCAACAGCCTTTCCCCCGGAGCCATCCGCACCCCCATGAACGTGGAAAAGCTCACGAGCCCGGAGGAGTTCGAACGGCAGCTTCTCACGTTCATCCCGTACAAGCGGATCGGGGAGCCCGAGGACTGCGGCAGGGCAGCCGTGTGGCTGGCATCCGACGACTCGGACTATGTGCACGGAGCCACGATCTACCTGGACGGCGGCATGACCCTGTACCCGGAGTTCGCCCGTGGCGGATGAGCGGGTTGCAGGGGACAGCGCCCCGGCCGGCAACTCGCTGCGGCGGGAGCGCTTGCGGGAGATGATGGCCCGGGAGCGGCTTGACGCCCTTGTGTGCCGGCTGCCCGAGAACGTCCTTCTCCTGACCGGCTACTGGCCTATCTGCGGGTGGGTGTACGCGGTCCTTCCCTTCGAGGGCCAGGCCGTCTGCATTGCCCCGGATACCGAGGAGCAGGAGGCGCGCGCGGAGCTCCAGGAGACGACGCTGGCAACGTATACCTTCGGCACGAAGGAGCTCGTGGATCAGGGAAGGGAAATACGGCGCTGCCTGGAAAGCGCGCGGGGCGGAGGTGCCTGGCGCAGGGTTGGATTCGAGGGAAGCTTCGAGGCCGCGGCGCCTGCGTGGAGCGCCGCGGAGTCATGTCTGCCGGCGGCCCCGAGCAGGCGGCTTCTGGAGGAAGCTTTCGGCGCGCCGTCCCTGGTGGACGTCACCGGAGCGCTGGAGTCCGGGCGGTCAGTGAAGACCCCGTACGAGGTGGCCAAGGTCAGGAGAGCCTCACGCATCGCATGCTTCGGATTGCAGGAGTTCAGCCGCGGGGTGGCGCCCGGGGCAAGAGGCGTGGAGCTTGTGGCGGCGGTGGAGTCCGCCATCCTGGTGAAGGGCACGGGGTTCGAAGGCGCTCGTCGCGTGCGCGCCTTTGCGCAGGTTGCGACGGGTCCTGAGGAAACGTTCCGCGGCTGGCGCCCGGCCGAGGTGACCACCAACCGCAGGCTGGCGAACGGGGAGATCGCGCTGCTGGAGCTGGCCGTGGTGGCGGACGGCTTCTGGTGCGACAGGACGCGCGCGAGAGTTGCAGGCAGGGCAACGGAGCGGCAGCTCGATGTCCACGAGGTGGTTCTGAGGGCACAGGAGGCGGCCATTGCCGCAGCCCAGTCCAGCGTCACGGGCGCCGGCGTGGATGAGGTGGCGCGCGTGGTGGTCAGGAAAGCAGGCCTGGACAGCGCTTTTGTCCACATAACGGGCCATGGCCTTGGCTACCGCTACCACGAATCCCTGCCGCTCCTTGCTCCCTGGAGCCGGGACTCTCTTGCGGCCGGAATGGTCCACAGCGTGGAGCCAGGCGTCTATCTCGAGGATTTCGGGGGCATTCGGATCGAAGACGACATACTGGTCACGGACAAGGGAGGGGAAGTCCTCGGAGCATTTTCCACGGATCTCTCCTGACCAGCGCAGGTCACCACGGGCCGCTCAGGCATCAGGGTTGGAAATCATCACGTCCCTGATCTGGGCCGCCAGATCATCCGTGGCCTTGCAGAACTGCCTGAGGGTGCGGCGCGTGGCGCCAAACTCGTCGAACTCCGGGACCATCATCCCCCGCTCGTCGTAGGCGCGCCGGAAATCAAGGAACTTCCGCTGCAACTCATCCACGATCCCCGGGTCCACAGGGGTTTCCATTCGACTGCTCGGAGGGACGTCGGAGGAGTTGAACCGTGTCTGCCACTCGAAGGGGGGAGATATGACCACATCGCCCCCGATGAACTGGCTCCAGTGCAGGTGATTGCGGAAGGCCGCTGAGAGAAGGCGCAGCCGGTAACCCCTTTCTCGGTAGATCGTGTAGGCCTTTTTCATCACGGCAACACCGGCCCAGTCCAGGATCCACGGATTCACGATGATGCTCTGTTTTTCCGCCGCCACCTTCAGCCAGTCATCCAGCCGTCCCACCATGAGCGTGCAAACCGGCCCCATGCGCGAGATGTCTTTCTTTTCCTTTTCCCGGCGCGTAAGACCCCTTTCCACGGCCTCGGCAACCGCGATTGCCTGGGGAAGCGTGAAGCTCACCGTCGCGTTGATGCTGATTCCCCGGTAGGTCGCCTCCTCGATGGCTTCCACCCCTGCCCGGGTAACGGGAATCTTGACGATCATGTTGGGAGCAAGCCCGGAAAATCTCTCCGCCTGCTCGACAATGGCCCGCGCGTTCCTGAACAGCTTCGGGTTCGTCTGGATGGACAGTCGCCCGTTTCTGCCCTTCTCCTCATCGAAGACCGGCCGCAAAAGCGCCGCTGCCTTGATTGACATTTCCTCCGTCACCTTCCAGGCCACCTCTTCCTCCGATGCCTCCGGCATTTCCTGGACGATCTGGGGGATCCTGTCTTTCCACGCGCTCCATTCCTTCTTCAGTACTCCGAGCACGATGACGGGGTTACACGTTGCCCCGACGGCCCCGTTCTTCTCAATGGATTCGGAAAGCTCGCGGATGGAGCACGAATCGTTCCAGAGGGCCGTTGGCGTTGCGCGAGTCATCTGGTGGAGAATGGTTTCCATGTCTTTTTCGCTCATTAAGTCCCCTCAAAAAAGGTTGACAAATATAATATATGATATATGATCCAAGAACACATGAATCATATTTCTGCCACTATTGCAAGTCGCTACTCTCTCTGCGAACAGGTTCGGAATTACATCCTTGAAAGGATTGCAACGGGCGCTTTTCCTCCTGGCACCCGCATCATCGAGGCGCGCATCGCTGAAGACCTCCGCGTAAGCACAATCCCTGTTCGGGAAGCCATTCGGGAGCTGGTGGCAAAGAGAGTGCTCGAGTATCTCGTGCACAAGGGAGCACGAGTTCGGGAAGTCAGCATCCTGGAAACCGTGGACGCCCTCAAGGTCAAGGCTGTCCTGGAGGCGCTTGCCGCAAGGTCGGTTGGCGCGCGGATCAAGGCGCTTGTGCCGGAGCTCAGCAGGTACGTACCTCCCATGGAGGAAGCGGCGTTGCGCCGGGACTTCGTCGAGTACCAGAACCAGAACCAGCACTTCCACCGCGCCGTGGTGGCGGCATCGGGAAACCAGATACTCCTCAGCGTCTGGGATTCCCTGGCTTTCGAAGTCCGCACGAAGTTCATCATGGACTACCTGCACATCGTGGACCCGGAGGAACTGGCACGGGAGCATGAGAGCATTCTCCACGCAGCCGAAGCGGGCGATGTCGAACAGCTTGCCGCCAACCTGGGCGAGCATGCCAACCGGCTCGTGGAGCACCTGGAGCAGCAGATGGCGGCGAATGCCGCTTCCTCGGGTGCCCGCCCGGATGTTCCCGGAATCGGCGCCGGCCCGGCGTCGTTGTAAATACAGAACGCAAGCAAAGGAGAGGGAGCGACCTATGACAGAGCCCACGTATCCTCATCTGTTCACCCCCATTCGCATCGGGAACTTCGAAGTGGCCAACCGCATCTGCCACGTCCCCACCGACATTTCCTCGGCCAACGCCGATGGCTCGGTGAACCAGCGGGTCATTACGTACCATGAGGAGATCGCCAAGGGAGGCTGCGGCCTCATCATCGTCGGAGCTGCCAGCCCGGACAGGAACACCGGCCGGCCCACGGTTACCTGCCTTACGGTGGACGAGGATCCCCTGATCCCAGGGCTCGCCGAGCTTGCCGAGGCCATGCACCGCCACGGAGCGAAGACGATCGTTCAGATTCAGCATCCCGGCCGTCAGTCCGCCTGGCCGCGGAAAGATCTCATGTCAGCCACGGACATGGTGGCCAACATCCCCGCCTCTGCCGGCCATGAGGTCGTCTACGCGGCGGCCGACGCGCATGGCAAGTCCATCAGGGCAATGACGGTGGAGGAGATCTACGAGCTCATCGAGAAGTTCGCCGAAGGGGCGTGGCGGGTGCAGCAGGCGGGCTTCGATGGCGTGGAGTTGCACGGCGCCCATGGATACCTGATTGCCCAGTTCATGAGCCCGTATGTGAACAAGAGAAACGACCGTTTCGGCGGCAGCTTCTCCGGGCGCATGCGGTTTCCCCTGGAGATCATCCATGCCATCCAGTACAAGTGCGGCCCGGACTTCCCTGTTGGCATCCGCTATTCGGGTGAAGAGTGGATCGAGGGCGGCCGCAACCTTGAGGAAAGCGTCAAGGCGGCAATGCTCCTCGAGGAGCACGGTGTCTCCTACCTGGACATCAGCGCCGGCATCTTCGAGCTGCCCGGCCCGACGATGGACCCGATGTACTATCCGCAGGGCTGGAACACCTACACCGCGGAAGAGATCAAGAAGCACGTGAAGGTGCCCGTCATCACCAGCCATACCCTGCGTGATCCCGACTACTGCGAGAAGATCCTCGCGGAAGGGAAGACGGACATGGTCGGCCTTTCCCGCCAGATGATCGCTGACCCCCAATGGGCCAACAAGGCCCGGGACGGGAAGAAGGACGAGATCCGCAAATGCATCTCCTGCCTCGTGGGCTGCTGGCAGGAATCCCTCATGGTCAAGCGGCACATGCGCTGCGCCATCAACCCCGCAATCGGGGACGAGCGGTTCATCCACATCCAGCCGGCGTCCCAGAAGCTCAAAGTGGCAATCGTCGGCGGCGGGCCGGCCTGGAAGCCGCGCGCATCGCCACGCTGCGCGGCCACACGGCGACAATCTTCGAGAAATCCGAGGAGCTAGGGGGCGCCATCCTGTTCTGCTGTACGGTGCACGGAAAGAACAAGATGCGCTGGTATGCGGACTGGATCCGCGCGCAGATCGCGAAGATGGGCGTCGAGATCAAGTACAAGAGCACGCCGACGGCACAGGAGCTTGCGAAGTTCGACGCAGTGCTGGTGGCAACGGGGGGCGCCGTGGACAGGCCCGACATCAAGGGCATCGACTCCAAGCGCGTGTGCACCTTCGAGGACGTGCTGCGCTGCAAGACGAAGAGCTGCGAATACTGGCCCAAGGGAGGCAAGCTGCCTCCCGCGGAGATCGGCCAGACCGTCCTCATCTGGGGGGATCACTTCGGAGCGGCGGATGCCGCGGAGAAGCTGGCCTACGAGGGCAAGAAGGTGACCATCGTCACGGAGAACCGGGAGTTCGCCTCCTGGCTGGAGCCTTGCAACAAGGACGTCATGGACAAGCGCTTCAAGGGCGGCAACGGGGAAGGCCTCACGATGAAGACCTTCGAGCACCCGGTCACCATCATTCCCAGCTCCTCGGTCCTGGAGATCCGGGAGAACGGGGAAGTGGTGGTGGTCAACAGCAAGTTCGAGAAATCCATTCTCACGGTGGACAACATCGTCCTGGCCGGCATGCGGTCAGATGATTGCCTGTACAAGAGCTATGCCGCCGCGGGTCTCGTGGTGGCCAGGATCGGTGATGCGAAGAAGGTCCGCAACCTGCGGGGCGCGGTGACGGATGGCGCGAACCTCGGCCTGACCCTGGACAGGGATCTGCGGCTCAACGCCAACAACGCGGTTGTCACAGACTTGCCAACGGAAGTCCGGCTCTGATCGGATGAGGGAGAGAACCGGGAAAGGAGGTGCGGCAAACTGATGAGCTTCGTTTCAAGCACTCTGGTTTTCCTGAAAATCGAAATCCGAAGGAGGAAGAGAATCGCATGAAAAGCAAGGCATTTCGGACCATTCTCATCGTCTTCGCCATGGTGTTCGCCTTCAGCGCGCTCGCTGTCGGCGCCCAGGCGAAGAAGGCGCCCGTGGTCGGCATCAGCACCGGTTCCTCGGGGACTTCCTGGCGAAACATCATGATCGACGCCCTCAACACGGTCGGCACCGAGTACAAGGCGGACGGCACGATCGCGGACTACAAGCTCGTGAACAACGTCACCAACGGGGACGCCACCGAGCAGGCGAACATCATCCGTGACTTCACCGCGCAAGGCGTGGACATCATCCTGCTGAATCCCAACTCCCCTGATGCGCTGAACGGCGTCATCAAGGAAGCGCAGGACGCCGGCATCCTGGTCATGGCGTTCGACGCAACGGTGACCGCTCCGAACGTGGTCAATGTGACCCTGGACCACTACGCGTGGAACTTGAAGAACGTCGAGTTCATCTGCTCCACGCTCAAGAGCGGAAACGCGATCCAGATCTACGGCCTGGACGGCCATCCCGCGAACAATGAGCGGATCCGCGCCACCGCGGACGTGCTGAAGAAATACCCCAACATCAAGCTCATAGCCAACACCACGGGGTACTGGGACCAGACGAAGGCCAAGGAAGTGGCAACGCAGATCATCGGCTCGGGTCAGAGAATCGATGCGGTGATCACGCAGGATGGCGAGGCGTACGGCGTCCTGTCGGCATTCGAGGATGCCAACAAGCTGCCCAAGGTCATGTTTGGCGACCCCGGCACGGCCTTCTTCAAGGAATGGAAGAAGCTTCGCGACAGGGGAGCCGACTTCAAGGCAGTCGCCCAGCCCAACCCCCCCGGAATCGGGGGCACGGCGTTCCGCATGGCGGTCCAGCTTTACAACGGCAAGCAGTTCAAGCCCGGCATTCTGAAAAACAACACGTACTTCTACAAGGTCGGGATGCTCATCACGGACAAGAACTTCGACGAAGGCTGGCAGCTTCTCAAGGACAAGCCGGATGACTATCTGCTGAGCGAGATCATGCCGCAAGACAAGGTAAACGCGCTGTTCAAGTAGATCTTCTGCGCGTGATCAGTGTGCTATTCTCAACAGGGTCACGGGAGGCAGGTCTCGCCTGCCTCCCGGACCCTCCCCGACAGGAGCGGTGAGCTTGGTGGCGGTCCTGGAAGCGGCAGGAATCAAAAAGCGCTTTGGAGGCGTGGTGGCTCTCTCGAACGGGAACCTGGTCTGCCGGGAGGGTCGGATCACCGGCCTCCTGGGGGCCAACGGCTCGGGGAAGAGCACCATCTCAAAGATCATTGCCGGTGTCTACAGCTCCGACGCGGGGGAGATACGGTACAACGGGAAAGCCGTTCGCTATCGCAATCCCAACGAAGCCAGGCACGCCGGAATTGCAATGGTCTACCAGAATCTGAGCCTCGTAGCGGACCTCACCGTCTGGCAGAATATCGTCCTGGGCAACGAAGAAAATCGCGGTCCTTTCCTGAATGACAGGATTGCCCGGGAGGTTGCGCGGGAGGTCGTGAATCAGCTTCTCCCCGGCCTGGACGTCAGGAAGATGGCTTATGAACTGAGCCCCGGTGAGATGCAGATTGTCGAGATAGCGAAGGCCGTCACGGCGCGGCCCCGGCTCCTGATCCTGGACGAGCCCACCTCGGCGCTGGAGAAGAACGAGGTCAAAAGCCTTTTCCAGTGCATGCGGAGGCTGGCAGAGAAAGGGACAGCGCTGAACTTCACCTCGCATCGGCTCTGGGAGGTGATGGAGATCTGCGACGACATCACGATTTTCAGAAACGGCGCGAACGTCGGTACCATCGACTTTGCCATAGACGGGCGTGATCCTCAGAAGATCATCGGTTACATCACCGGGGAGCCGCAGAAGGACGCAGTCAAGAAGAGCTGCGGAGATCCTTGCGATGAGACGGTCTTTCGGATCCGCAATCTCACCTACGGCAAGTTCCTCCAGAACATATCCTTCGACCTGCGCCGGGGCGAGATCCTGGGAATCGGGGGACTTGCCGGCCAGGGTCAGCGTGAGCTGATGCTCGCCCTGGCGGGCAAGTATCCCGGCGCGTCGTGCAGCGCGGAGGTCAACGGCAGACGCGTGAAGCTCACCCGGCCGGTGAACGCCATCCGAAACGCGATCTTTCTCGTCCCCGGGGACAGGGAGCAGGAAGGGCTTTTCAGCGGGCATTCGGTGTTCACGAACCTCGTCTTTCCCCGGCTCGGGCTGAGACAGCATCCCTTCTTCACCCCCCGCAGGAAATACGAGGCGGAATGCAAACGCGTTGTCGAAACCCTCTCCATCAAGACCGCGGGGCTGGACATGCCCGTGCGCACCCTGTCCGGCGGCAATCAGCAGAAGGTCGTGGTGGGGAAATGGCTGTCTTTCGAAACGAACGTCCTGCTGCTGGCGGATCCCGCCAAGGGCGTCGACGTGGGAGCGAAGAGGGATC
The DNA here is from genome assembly GCA_963845535.1 of uncultured Spirochaetota bacterium. Classification (GTDB taxonomy): domain Bacteria; phylum Spirochaetota; class Spirochaetia; order SZUA-6; family Fen-1364; genus Fen-1364. The sequence goes on along the minus strand of CAWJSK010000012.1, from coordinate 74,782 downwards.
TGTATGCGTACATCGCGGAACAGGCCAGGCAGCGGCGGATGGGCGTGATCCTGTACGCCAGCGACAACGAGGAGCTGATCCAGCACTGTGACCGGCTCCTCATCATGTACGAGGGGCAGGTGGTGTCGACCCTCGAGGGGGCGGACATCAACGAGGACACGATCGTGGCCACCTCAATGCGGGTTCGCTAGCATGACAGGCAACGGCATGCGCGCCACGGCGGCAGGGAGATTCGTCTCCAAGCCGGAGTTTTCTATACTCCTCATCCTGGTCGCGATGGTCGGGCTCACCGCGATTCTGCAGAAGAACTTTTTCGAGATGAAATCCGTGGTCAGGAACATCAACGCGTTCACGCCGCTGGTGCTGCTGACCATGGGACAGGCGGTGGTCATCATCTCGGGCGGGATTGACCTGTCCACCGGTACCGCCCTTTCGCTCCTCACCTGCGTCATGACCACCGTGATGCGAAAGGCGGACCCGGTGACGGGCGTGTATGCCATGCTGGCCGCCTTCGCCGTGGCCATGGCGGTGGGCGTGATCAACGGTGTCGGAATCGGGTATCTTCGCATCCCCCCCGTTATTGCCACGTTTGCCACCTCTTTCATCTGGCTGGGCGCCGCGTTGTTCCTGCGGCCCACCCCGGGCGGCGAATCGGTGGCCTGGTTCAAGTGGTTCTATGACGCGGGCGACATTCCCGCTGTTCCAGCCTCCGTGAAGGCGTTCGGTGACATCATTCCCCCCGCCCTCATTCTGGTGCTCCTCGCCTCCGCGTTCTGGGCATTCCTCGCCCGGGCGCGCGTGGGCAGGTACATCTACGCCGTGGGCAGCAACAATGACAGCGCCTACGAAAGCGGGATCAACACGGCCCGGGTGCAGATGTACGCGTGCATGACCAACTCCGTCTTCATCTTCATTGCCGCCCTCTTCTTCGTGGGCCAGAACCAGTCCGGGGACGCCCGCATGGGAGATCCGCTGACCCTGCGGGCAATCGCGGCGGCCGTGGTTGGAGGCATTGCCCTGACGGGCGGGAGGGGGAGCATCTGGTTTGCCCTGGCCGGCGCGCTCATCCTCAGCTTCGTCAACAAGATCATATTCTTTGCCAACATCCCGTATGCATACCAGACCCTTGTCGGCGGGGTCATCGTCATCGCCGCAATCGCAAGCTCGCAGGCGTACACGCTGTACAACAGGCAGGCGATGACGACCATGGCGGGCAGGCTGGGTTGATTGCGATGAAGCGCAGCGCCACCTTCGCCGTCGGCCTTCTGTACAACCGGCACAGGGCCCTTGTCATTGCGTTCCTGCTCATCGTCTTCCTGTTTGTTCTTGGCCAGGTCACCGTGTCCAATTTTCTCAGCCTCGGCCAGGTCCTCCTGACGGTGAAACTATCCGCGTTCATTGCGCTATTCGGCCTCTGCCAGCTCATCGTCATTGCCGGCGGGGGCAGCGGCCTGGACCTGTCGGTGGGCTATGCCGCCACGATCACGGCCGTGCTCACGGCGAGCATCATGGACGGCATGAACGCAAACCTCTGGATGGCCCTTCTCATGGCGGTCGGGATCGGCATTGCCGTGGGGCTCCTGAACGGCCTCCTGACGGCGTATGTCAAGCTGCCGCCCCTCGTCGTCACCCTGGCCATGTCCAATATTCTGCAAGGCGCCATCAACGTGTATACCGCCGGCAGGAACATCACGGGCCGCCCGTCCCCGGTGCTGCAGATCCTTGCCGCAAAGTCGACGGGAATCTTCCCGAACATCCTGCTGATCCTCATTGTCGTAACGCCGATCGCGATGATCATCCTGCACAAGACGAAGTGGGGCATGATGCTTTTCGGGGCAGGGGCGAACGAAACCGCGGCCCACCTGAGCGGCGTGAACGTCCGGATGGTGCGCTGCGTTTCCTTTGTCGCGAGCGGGCTGATTGCCAGCCTCGTCGGTCTGCTCCTTGTGGGAAACATGGGAATCGCGTTCAAGGACATGGGGTCCAACTACGTGATGCCGAGCATCGCTGCAGCCGTTGTGGGCGGGGTATCCTTGACAGGGGGGAACGGTAACTATTTCGGGGTCATTCTCGGCGCCGTTTTCCTCCAGACACTGACAAATCTCCTTGTCGCCCTGGGGTGGGGCGACGCGGGAAAGTGGCTCGGATTCGGGATTGTTCTGTTCGTTCTTTTGATTGTCTATGTCAGCAACAGGCGCAGAAGGTAGCGCGGGCGTCTTTCGCCCGCCGCATGAAAACTCACAGGGGGACAACGACGTGAAAACAGGCTTCAATCTGCTTCTCTGGACTTCGTTCGTGCAGGAAGAGCACTTCCCGCTCTTCAGGAAGCTCGCAAAGGCAGGATACGACGGGCTGGAGATCCCCATTCTCGAGGGTTCACCGGAGCATTATCGCCGCGTCCTCAAGGCGGTGCGCGACAATGGCCTTGACTGCACGGTCGTCACGAACATGCCGGATGCCAGCCACAATCCCGTGAGCCCGGAGAAGAAACTGCGGGACAACGCGCTGGACTTCATGAAGCGCGTCATTGACTGCACGCAGGCCCTGGAAGCGAAGCTGCTGTGCGGCCCGTTCTACCAGCCCGTGGCCGTCTTTACGGGCACGGGGCCCACGGCGGAGGAGAAGGCCCGGGCCGCCGAGCACGCGCGCGCGTCGGCAGAGTACGCCGCCCGGGCCGGCATCACCCTGGCCGTGGAGTTCCTCAACAGGTTCGAGGCGTACGTGCTCACGACGATGGACGGGATCGCCGAGCACGTGGAAACGGTCGGGATGCCGAACTTCAAGGCGATGTTCGACACGTTCCACGCGAACATTGAAGAGGACAATTCCGTCAAGAGCATCCTCAAGCACCGCGGCATCATCACGCACATGCACATTTCGGAAACCAACCGGGGCGTGCCTGGCCGCGGGCACAATGACTGGCCGGCGATATTCAAGGCCCTGCGCTCCACGGGCTATGACAACTGGCTCACCATCGAGGCTTTCGGCCGGGTGATTCCCGCGTTCGCCGCTGCCACGAAGATCTGGCGGGACCTGTACGAGAGCACGGATGTGGTCTACACGGAGGGGCTTCGGCTGATCCGCGGCTCCTGGAATGCTGCCGCGTAAGGCTGCACAAGAAGGAAGGGAAAGACGATGGGGAAGAAGATTGCAATGATCGGGGCGGGGAGCGTCGTGTTCTGCAAGACGCTCATGGCGGACATCATGGCCACCCCGGCCCTGGCGGGAAGCGAGTTCGCCCTGATGAGCAGGACGGAGCCGAAGCTGCGCGCCATGGAGGCTTTCGGCAAACGGATGCTCGCCGACAACAACGTGAAGGGAAGGGTCACCGCCACGCTGGACCGCCGGGAAGCGCTTCGCGGAGCTGACTTCGTCGTGGTCATGATCCAGGTGGGCGGCGTGGAAGCCTTCGAGATGGACTGGCGCATCCCCCTGAAGTACAAGGTGGACCAGTGCATCGGAGACTCCCTGGGGCCCGGCGGCGTGTTTCGCGCCATGCGCTCCATCCCGGTCCTGCTGGACATCGCGCGCGACATGGAGGAGGTGTCCCGGCCGGGCGCCATCATGCTGCAGTACGCCAACCCGATGGCAGCGAACTGCCTCGCCCTGGGCAAGGCGAGCAGCGTTCCCTTTGTCGGGCTGTGTCACGGCGTGCAGACCACCATCGAGCAGATCGCGCAGTTCGTGAACGTTCCCAAGGACGAGATCGTGTACACGTGCGGCGGGATCAACCACATGGACTGGTTCCTCACGCTGACGCACAAGGGGAAGGACCTGTACCCGCGCCTGGCGGAAGCCATCGATCGTCCGGAGATCTACAAGAGCGAGAAAGTGCGTGGGGAAGTGTTCCGGCACTTCGGCTATTTCATGACGGAGACGACCGGCCACCTCTCGGAGTACGTGCCCTGGTTCCGCAAGAACCAGGCCGCCCTGGACCTTTACTGCGACGAGCCGGGCTTCGGCGGGGAGACGGGCGCTTACTACACATGGTGCGCAACAGTGGCGAAGAAGTACGAGGGCAAGAACCAGCTTGACTACGAGTCGACGAAGCTCGAAGCCAGGAGCGTGGAGTACTGCTCCTACATCATGGAAGCTGTTGCCACCGGAAAGCCTTTCAAGTTCATGGGCAACGTCCGAAACGACGGCTTCATCACGAACCTTCCCGCCGACTGTTGCGTGGAGGTTCCCACCTTCGCGGATGACACCGGTTTGCACCCCATGCGCGTCGGGAGGCTTCCCACCCAGTGCGCAGCCGCGTGCATGACGAACGTGAACGTGCAGCTCCTTGCGGCGGAGGCGGCGATCGAAGGGGACACGGAGAAGCTCGTGCAGGCCATCGCCATGGATCCGCTGTCCAGCGCCGTGTGCACCCTGAAGGAGATCCGCGACATGACCTCGGAAATGCTGGAGGCCGAAAGGCGATGGCTCCCCCAGTTCACCGGCAAGAAGGTCACCCCCCGGCCCACGGTCCGCATCCCCGAGGGCTGCAAAGCCATCGACTTGGCGCAGGACCCTGCCCAGGCCATATTGAAGAGGTTCATGGCCCTGGCCGGTTGAGATGCGGTGAATGGTGCTTACGAAGGTTGCAAGGCATTGCGGCATCGAACGGCGGTCAGGCGGAAAGGAGGCGAGGGCTCAACGGCTACGGTAGCTGGCGCGGCGCCGCGGTCGATTTATTGGTTAGCGATGTCGTGATGCCACGAATGAGCGGGAGAGAGCTTGCACGAAGGCTTCGGGAGCTTTGGAGCTCACCTCGATCCGGCGTTCACGATCGCAACGGGCAGCTCCATGACATCACGCCAAAAAAGGTCGTCAAACGGTCGTCAAAAAAAAACTTGACAGCCGACATAAGTTGGTTTAACATTCGTGCAATACTGTTTAAACAGATGTTCAATTTTTAGACTCCGGCGCTCTACGAAGGAGGGTTTAACCAAATATCCCATGGGGAAAGATTTGCGTTTCAGCCCGATAGCTTGATAGTGTGGAAAAGTTGTTTCCGTTGAATGGCAAGAACAAAGCAATATCAAGGAGGCGAAAGCAATGAAAGAAAAGAGCTTGGGACGAGAGCTGATTGGTGAGATTTTCGGGACCTTCATTCTGATTCTATTAGGAGACGGCGTCGTCGCGAACGTTGGGCTTGCCCCTCGTCTCGCGGCGGGCGCCTACAACTGGAACACCATTACATTGGGATGGGCATTCGCGGTCATCGTTGCAGTCTACGTGACTGGCGGCGTGTCGGGTGCGCATATAAACCCGGCAGTCACCATAGGGTTGGCGGTGAAGCGTGGCTTTCCCTGGAAGAAGGTGTTCCCTTACATCATCGCTCAGGTGGTGGGTGCGTTCCTCGGCGCCTTGGCCGTCTACCTGTGCTATCGTGACGGCCTCGTGGCCGCAGGGCTTCCGAACGTGTGGTGCACTGGTCCCGGGTCCGTATTCGGGCAAGCATTCTGGGGAGGCGGGGGTGCGACGGCTGTAGGCCATTACAGTCTGATCACGGCGTGTCTCACAGAAATTTTCGGCACAATGGTTCTTATGTGGGGCATCCTTGCGAGCGGAGACTCCAAGAATCTGGGTCTCATGCACAACTTGGGGCCATTCCTCGTTGGCTTCACCGTCCTCGCGGTTGGTCTCTCCCTCGGCGGGCCAAGCGGCTATGCCATCAACCCTGCCCGTGACTTCGGGCCGCGCCTTTTCGGGCTGGTGGTCGGGACCACAGGCCTGTTCGATGGAATCTACTGGCTGGCCGCGCCAATCATTTCGGTGATCATCGGCGGCATCCTGGGGCCGATTTTCTACGACTGGTTCGTATCGGCCGCGTTCAAGGAAAGCTGATCGACAACTGATCCCCGCAGGCGTCGAGTGGGAGGCCGCGCCGCCTCCCACTATTTCTTAGGGGCGGGTTCCAGACTATTGATGATCTGGCAGGCGGGCCCAGCGGTTCTCCTGCCGACATTTCAGGAGGAGGATATGAGAAATGGCTAAATACGTAGCCGCGGTAGACCAGGGAACCACCAGCACGCGCTTTATGGTCTTCGATCACGGCGGCAAGGTGGTCGCCGTCGAGCAGAAAGAGCATGAGCAGATCTACCCCAAACCGGGCTGGGTCGAGCACAATGCAATGGAAGTCTGGCAGCGCACGCAGGATGTGATCAAAGGCGTACTGAAGAAAGTCAACGTGAAGGACATCGCTGCGGTCGGCGTGACCAACCAGCGTGAGACGACTCTGCTGTGGGAAAAGGCCAGCGGCAAACCGGTGCACAACGCCATCGTCTGGCAGGACACCCGCACAGATACGATCTGTAATGAGCTGGCAAAGAACGGCGGACAGGACCGGTTCCGCACCAAGGTGGGGCTTCCCCTCGCGACGTACTTCTCCGGACCGAAGATCAAGTGGATGCTGGATAATGTGTCGGGCATCCGCGCAAAGGCGGAAAAGGGCGAAGTGCTCTTCGGCAATATGGATACCTGGGTGATCTGGAACCTCACGGGCGGACCGAAGGGTGGGGCGCATGTCACTGACGTCTCCAATGCGTCGCGCACTATGTTGATGAACCTCAATACACTGGACTGGGACGACGACATGCTGAAGATCATGGGCGTCCCCAAGGCAATGCTGCCCAAAATCATGCCGTCGAGCGCTGAGTATGGAAAGGCCACGGGAGATCTTGCTGGCATTCCCGTCGCAGGGGATCTGGGTGACCAGCAAGCCGCGCTTTTTGGACAGACCTGCTTCAGCGCAGGCGAGGCCAAGAACACCTATGGAACGGGATGCTTCATGCTGCTCAACACTGGGAACAAGCCCGTCCAGTCAAAGAACGGTCTGTTGACCACTCTCGGGTACAAGATCGGCGATCAACCGGCCGTGTACTGCCTCGAGGGCTCCATCGCAATCACGGGCGCGTTGGTCCAGTGGCTTCGCGACAACTTGGGCATGATCGCCAAATCGCCTGAGATCGAAGCGCTGGCCAAGACTGTGGATGACAACGGAGGGATCTACTTCGTCCCAGCCTTCTCCGGCCTGTTCGCCCCGTATTGGAAGAGCGATGCTCGCGGAGCGATCGTCGGTCTTACGCGCTATATCAACAAGGGGCACCTCGCCCGCGCCGTGCTGGAAGCCACGGCGTTCCAGACCCGCGAGGTCCTCGATGCCATGAACAAGGACTCCGGGGTGAACCTTACCGCGCTCAAGGTTGACGGCGGCATGGTGTTCAACGAGCTGTTGATGCAGTTCCAGGCGGACATCCTCGGCGTGCCTGTCATCCGCCCGACGGTTGCTGAGACGACTGCCATGGGAGCTGCATATGCGGCTGGTCTCGCAGTCGGCTTCTGGAGCAAGGTGGAAGACCTCAGAGCCAACTGGGGCAAGGATCGGGAGTGGACCCCGAAGATGGATTCTGCGCATCGAGAGAAGGAATACAAGTCCTGGAAGAAGGCCGTGACACGGACCTTCGACTGGGTCGAGGCCTGAGAGACATTGTGTCTCTGAATTGATTTCAGGGAAGGGCCGTAGGAGTTACGTGGCGGCCCTCCCTTGATTTTTTTTAGCGGCAGAGGGTGAGGAAAGGGCGCACCGTCGCGCCGCGGAGGAGCTCTCGATGGCAAAGCCAGAGAACACGGGGAAGCGCAAAGAAGCTGGGGCTCCCGCCAATCCGCCCCAACGAGGATGGATTCCCCTTCAGACCGGGACGGCCATTATCACGGTTGTCAGTATTTTCATGGCGGTTCTCACGGCTTGGCAGGTCATCCCTGTCAGGGGGTGGATTACCGGCCTCCTGTACGCGCTCCTCTTCGGCGGCCTCATCTGGGTCATCTTTTTCGGTATGAGGCTTTTCTACCGCATTTTCAGATAGCGGGAAAAGGCTGGAAGCCTTTCTCTGCAACCTCCTCACCCAGAAAGTCCAACGCTACCGTCAAACACAGTATATTTGCCACAGGAGTATGGTATGCGGCGCGATGATATGATCAGCCGTGCGCGAGCTTCCTCAAACGATTGGGACATCATCGTCATCGGAGGCGGCGCATCCGGCTTGGGCACGGCAGTGGATGCAACGCTCCGGGGGTATCGGACTCTGCTCCTGGAGCAACATGATTTCGCAAAGGGGACCTCCAGCCGGAGCACGAAGATGGCGCACGGCGGGGTTCGCTACCTCCAACAGGGGAACGTTCCCCTGGTGAGGGAGGCGTTGAGGGAACGGGGCATCATGGTGCGAAACGCCCCCCATCTCGCCCATAGGGTTGCGTTCATCGTGCCCCGCTATCAGTGGTGGGAAATGCCGTACTACGGCATCGGCCTGAAACTCTACGACATGCTTTCGGGCCGGCTCAGTCTCGGCGGATCCCGCGTCCTCTCCGTCAGGACAACCCAATCCCTGCTGCCCAACGTGGAGACCACAGGGCTGCGGGGCGGAATCCTCTTCTACGACGGGCAGTTCGATGACGCGCGGCTTGCCATCAACCTGGCGCGCACGGCGGCAGACAACGGCGGAGTGCTTCTGAACTACACGCGCGCGACTGCCTTTCTCAAGACTCGCGGGAAAATCTCCGGGGTGCAGGCACGGGACGAAGAGAACGGAGAAGAGCTGGAGTTCCACTCGAAGGTGGTGGTGAATGCCACGGGGCCGTTCAGCGACTCGGTGCTTCAGATGGATGACCCGGCCTCCGCGCGGATCATCAGCCCCAGCCAGGGCGTGCATCTCGTGCTGGACCGGGCGTTCCTGCCGGGAGACGCCGCCCTGATGGTCCCGCGCACCACCGATGGACGCGTGCTCTTCGCTGTGCCCTGGCACAAGAAGCTGATCGTCGGCACAACGGACACGAAGGTGGAAAAGGCCGTTCTGGAACCGCGCCCGCTGGAAGATGAAGTGGATTTCATCCTCGGCAATCTTGCGCGCTACCTTTCGCGCGACGCGGAAAGAAAGGACGTTTTGTGCGCGTATGCCGGCATCCGTCCGCTGGTCGCGCCGAGCAGCACGGCGAACACCGCGGCCGTCAGTAGGGATGAGACGATCCTCGTTTCCTCATCAGGCCTCGTGACAGTTGCTGGGGGGAAGTGGACCACATACAGGAACATGGCTGAAAAGACAGTCACGAGGGCCGCGGCTGTGGCTGGCCTCCCTGTCCGGCCCTGCGTCACGAAAGAAACGCATGTCCACGGATACCACACAAATCCCCGGGAGCTCGGAGAGCTATGGTACTACGGAAGCGACGCGCCGTTGATCCAGGAGCTCGCGCGTCAGGACCCCGAGCTCGCCGCACCGATCCACCCGCAGCTGCCCGACGTGATCGCGGCGCAGGTCGTCTTTGCAGTTCGTGAGGAAATGGCGCGCAGCGTGGAGGATTTTCTTGCGCGACGGACCAGGACGCTGCTCCTCGATGCACGAAGAAGCATTGAGGCAGCCCCGAAGGTCGCCCAGATCATGGCCCGGGAGCTCCGAAGGGACTCATCCTGGTGCGCGCACCAGGTATCCGCATATGCCGAGCAAGCGAGAGGGTATATCGTTTCGTCGTAGTGGCCCGCATACGCCGCCCTAGGGTCAGGAGGCCTTTTGCACCTCGTCGCTGGCAACAAGATCGAGCCCCGACCCCTTCCAGTCGGCAATGACCACCTGGCCCACATGGACTGGGGCCGCGACCTCCACGAGGCGGGTGTCACGCGCCAGCTCCAGGAGCATGTCCTTGGGGATGGGCTTGGGAGTCCACACGGCGGCCAGCGGCTTTACGCCGCCCTTGACGCGGACAGTGCTGCAGAAGACACGGCGGGGGTCAGCAACCTCTGTCTGCACGTACTCCCTGCCCAGCTTGCAGGTGTTCCCCTTGACCTCGATGACGTTGTTCGCGGCATCCACCGTGGTCTGCACTTCGCACCCGATGGGGCACCTGAGGCAGATGATGCTTCTTGTTGCCTGCGAATACCTGTCAAAAGCAAGTTTCTTGTCGCTCATTGTATCACCACCGTCAGCCGCTGCGAGGCGGCGTTCTTGATTGCCTGGATTTCCTTCGGCTTCAAAGGATGAATGATCATTTCTGCCGGTCTGGCGTACTTCTCCTTGAATGAGATCACTGGACCGTTCTCGTCTCGGACCTCCACTGTCACACGCCGCTCCAGCAGGGCGCTGGAGCGAAGCTTAAGAAGGATCTCTTGATCCTCTCCATCGATTCGCATCTTCTGCGGCTGGAGCACGCCGACATTTTCGCCGGCAGACAGGGTGATGAAATCCCCCGTCTTCCATTCGCCGGTTTTCGCGTAGCGCCCGGCGTTGCTCCCAGCCACGACCCCCGCCTTGCTCACGTAGTCCACGAGGTCGTAGATCATCACGACGTTGCCCGCGGCGAAGATCCCCGGAACGTTCGTGGCCATGAAGTTGTCCACGAATGGCCCCGCAGTCCTCGGGTCCAACTCCACTCCCGCGCTTCGGGAAAGCTCGTTTTCAGGGATGAGCCCCACGGAAAGCAGGAGGGTGTCGCACTCGATGCGTTGCGCCGTACCCGATATGGGCGAGAGTTTTTCATCCACCCGCGTGACCTCCACTGCTTCCAGACGGCGGCCGCCGAAGATGTTCGTCACCGTCGTGCTGAGATGCAGGGGGATGTTGTAGTCGAGCAGACACTGGACGTAGTTCCTGCGCAGCCCCGTCAGGAAGGGCAGAAGCTCGAATACGCCCACCACTTCCGCGCCCTCGATGGTAAGGCGCCGGGCCATGATCATCCCGATGTCTCCGGAACCGAGGACCACCACCCGCTTCCCCGGCATGTAGCCTTCGATGTTCACCAGCCTCTGCACGGTGCCGGCGGAGAAGATGCCTGAGCAACGGGCTCCGGGAAGCTGGATCTGGGACCGTGTGCGCTCCCGGCAGCCCATGGCAAGAACGATGGCGTCAGGCCGGAAATGCATGTAGCCGTCATGGCTGTTCATTGCGTAGATCCCGCGGTCCGGGGCAATCTCCGTGACGATGGTATCCAGCATGACGTCGATGCCGAGCTTCTCCACCTGGTCACGATAGCGCAGGGCATACTCAGGCCCCGGCAGATCGGCCCCGAAGATGACGGAGCCGAACCCGTTGTGGATGCACTGCGGGAGGATTCCTCCCAAAGCAGTGTTTCGTTCGATGATAAGGACCCGGGCACCGTCCGCCTTCTTGGCTTCGATTGCGGCCGCCATGCCCGCCGGTCCTCCGCCTACAACAACCACGTTGTAGTCACTCATGATTGCGCCTTCTTCCGTGCTGGGGCGGCCTTCTTCGGGCCTTCGCGTGCACCGCCACTCTTCGCGTGGCCTTTTCTTGCGCCGCCATGTTTGGCGTGGCCATTTTTTTCGTAGCTGCCGAAGGCTTCGGCAGCGGGGGCGTCTCTGCCCCGGGCTGGTCTTTTGTGCGCCGATACAGGTACTCGGAACCGACGCCTTTCTTTGTCGCCGCCGTCATGGGCACGCCAAGCTCCCGGGAAAGGATCTCCAAAACCCTCGGAGTATCGAAGCCGCTCTGGCAGCGTCCCGTTCCCAGCCAGCAGCGCCTTTTCACTGAATCGTAGCTTCGGGCGGGGACGGGAGAATGAATGGCGGCGACAACCTCGCCTTCCGTCACTTGCTCGCACCGGCACACAATACGGCCATAGAGCGGCTCTGCCTTGATCAGCGCGGCCCGCTCCTCATGGGAAAGCTTCTTGAAGGATGGCCGCGCAACGCGGCGGGGATTCCAGCCCTCCTTCTCGACAAGGCGCGCGCCTGCCTCGCGCAGCATTTCTTCGACCCGCTCGGCGATTGCGGGCGCGGAGACGTATCCTGGCGATTCGATCCCGCCAAGGTTGACCAGCCCTTTCGCGGATGCGGAATGCTCGATCAGAAAGTCCTTGTGCCAGTTTCCCGTCGCCCGCACGCCCGCGAAACTGGCTATGATGGCGCGTTTGTCGAGGCTGGGGACGAGCCGCCTTGCGTTGCTGAAGACCTCCTCCATGCCGGGGCGCGTCAATGCAAGATCATCCTTGTCCGAAATTTCCTGCGAATTTGGGCCGATCAGGACGTTCCCATGCGCGGTGGTCGTCACCAGGATGCCTTTGCCTTTCTCCGTGGGCAAGGGAAACAAGACGTTGGTAAGCTGGATTCGCGCCGGATCGAAGATGAAGTACTCCCCTTTCCTCGGATTGATCTTGAACTCCGGATGGTCTCCTGCCATGTGTATGATGTCATCAGAATGCACGCCCGCGGAGTTGATGACCCATGTCGCCTGGTACTCCCCACGGCTGGTCACCACGCCCTTGATGACGCCTTCCTGGATCACGAGGTCTTGTACCTCGGCATCCAGAATGATAGTAACTCCGTTCACCACCGCGTTTTCCGCGGCGGCATAGACTCCCGCAAAGGGGTCGACAACGCCAGCAGTGGGCGTCCAGAGCGCCCCGCTCACCTGCGGAGAGAGCAAGGGCTCCTTTGCCAGCAAGGCATCCCGCCCGATGATCTCCAGTCCCTCGATCTTGTTCTCTTGCCCTCGCTCCAGGAGGGGCTTGAGCAGCGGAAACTCCTCGGGCCCCACCGCAATGATGTAGCTTCCCGTCTGCGTGAAGGGAACGTCGAGCTCTTCTGCGATCTTGAGCCGCCAAAGCTCGTTTCCGCGCCTGTTCATGATGGCCTTGTTCGTCCCGGGTTCGGGATCATGGCCGCAATGAATGATTGCGCTGTTCGAGCCGCTTGCGCCTGTCCCCACGTCGTTTGCGCGGTCAATAACCCCGATGGAGAGCTTGAACTTCGAGAGGCTCCGCGCGATCAGACAGCCAACGATGCCCGCCCCGATGATGAGCACATCAAATCGTGTACGCATAGAAGCCTCACCCTCACGCTCCACGCCCAGCTTTTTCCCGGGTTTCCCCCCTTGGGAAAACTTGCAGGAATACCATCTCAGGCTTGGATCACTCATTATAAGGCCAGGATGAACAAATGTCAAGAATTACATGAACGGTATTTCATTCACTCTTCCTTCACTCTTCCTTGACTTTTTCAGCGTTACGCGGCACGAATTCCTTGTGCAGTATACGGACAAGTCCCTCCAGGACGCCGCCAAGGTCGCCAAACTCTACTACTACTCCGACCTTACCACGCAGCAAATCGCAAAAGAGCTGAACGTGTCTCGTCCTACCGTTTCGCGGCTCCTCAGCCTCGCAAAGAAGCAGGGGCTCGTAGAGATCAGGGTCCGTGACAAGCAGGACCAGCTCCTTCCCATGGAGGAGCTCATCAAGGCGCAGTTCCAGCTCGATGCCGTGCATATCGTGAGCGTCCCCGAGGTGCTGGACGAGGTGATCTGGCTGGAGCGCGTGGCGAAGTATGCGGCCAGACATCTGAACACCGTCCTGAAGGCGCATTCCTCCGTCGGCGTCGCCTGGGGGACCACAATGAGCGCCATCAGCGAGCACCTTGTGCCTACAAACGTCTATGACTTGTCCATTGTCCAGCTGAACGGGTCGGGAAATACCTTCATGTACGACAACAGTTATGCGGCAACCATCCTGAAGGTCTTCGCGGACGCCTACAACGCCCGTGTCTATCTCCTTCCCGTGCCGACCTTCTTCGATCGCAAGGAGACCAAGGAGGCGATGTGGAGAGAAAAGAGTGTCCGCCGGGTGTTGCAGCTCCAGCACAAGGCGGATGTGCTCCTGTACAGCATTGGCGCTGTCTCCGCCGGGGTGCCCAGCCACATCCACGCCGGCGGCTACCTCGAGCGCGAGGATCAGGAAGCCCTCAAGAAGGACAAGGTGATCGGTGACATTGCCACGGTCTTCTTCCGCGCGGATGGGAGCTGGTCAGACATCAAGATCAACGCCCGGGCAAGCGGACCCCCTCTTACCCTCTTCGAGAAGGCCCGCCATGGCATCTGCGTGGTTTCGGGGCTCGCAAAGGCGGCGGGGCTCCTGGCGGCGCTCCGCGCTGGCTACATGACAGAGCTGATTGTGGACGCGCCAACGGCGCATCGCGTCCTCCAGCTGGCTTCGGATGGCTCGCGGCCGGGCTCCTGATCCCATGGACCGTTCGTTGTCGGGCACGTTCTTCAGAAGGAACATTCCCAACATACTCTCTCTGTCCCGTGTTCCGCTGGGAGTGCTTTTTTTCCTCTTCATGGCCAGTCTGAGCGTCACACGCGTGGTTTCTGCGCTTCTCATCATCGTCGTGAGCCTTTGCACCGACTATCTGGACGGCACGCTCGCGCGGAAACAAAACACCGTGAGCACGTTCGGCAAATGGATCGATCCGCTAGCCGACTTCATCTTCTTCTTCTTCGTCTATCTTTCCTTCTTTCTGCTCGGCATCATGCCGTGGTTCCTCTTTGCTCTCTTCCTGGCTCGCGAGCTGACCCAGCATGGCGTGGTCCGTCCCGTGAGCATGGCACGGAAGCTGGATCTGGGAGCAAAGACCGCCGGGAAGCTCAAGACGGTCCTGCAAGTGATCGGCTCCCTGATCATCGTGACTCTTATCCTGGCCAACCAGCTTGCCTGGGTGAGCTTCCCTCTCGTCACGGGGATCTCGTACGGCCTTCTCAGCCTCATGGTAGCCGTCTCCCTGGGTTCGCTGTATTGGTATCTCAAGCCGCTTGTGGGGAAATGCCAGGGAGGATCTCAGCTCCGTTCCAGCGGGAGATAAGCTGGGTCCTCTGGGTGGTTTTTATCGCATCTGGTCTGGGAGCGCCGGCGAAGCGCTCAGGGCCGGCCGCCCCCGCAGCCCGAGGGTCATGACCAGTGAAGCGCCAGGTCTCGCGAGCCCGTTTCTCACTACATGGCTCTGGAAAGGAAAACAGGCCGCCCCATACTGCGGGGCACGGACGCGGCTTCAACATTCTTCAATCGAAAAGCGGCCGCCCTCCGCTGCAAACATCGGGGGGCGCCGTATAAGCGAGTCTTCCGCTACGCTGCCTTCGGTGCGTTCTTCACGCGCCCAACCGGCTGTTCGCTCTGCCTTTCGCCCGGCACTAAGGCGTTGTTCACACACCCGATCGGCATTTCGCTCTGCCTTTCGCCCGGCATCAAGGCATTGGTGACACGTCCAATCGGCGATTCGGCGTGTTCTCCGCCCGTGGAAAGCGCATTATTCACGCGCCCAACCGGAAGTTCGGAATGCTCTCCTTGCTCCCGCGACCTCTTCTGAAGAGTAGTACCCATGCAAGAACTCCTTCGGACCAACAGCCATAAAGCTTCAATCCTATATTCAAATTATTGCATTTGTCGGGGTAAAGCAAACGGTTCGACGACAACGGCTCCTTCCAATCCACCAATCGCCACCACTTGTCCGTCTCGAATCCGGCCCAGCTCGGCGTAGCCTACTGCAAGTTTCGTCTCCCGCTCTTAGCTCCCGCCGCCTCCGCCTTCCGCCTCTGCGGTGGGTGCAAAAAGACTCAGGACGCATTGCCGCTGGGGATAGCGCTCACAGAAAGCCATTGACACTTTTCTTCCCCATCGTCCATAATTGGGCTTTGTCATGCAACAAGAGTCCGTCCTGAACAACAGCAAGTACGTGGACATCATTCGCAGGATGATCGAAAGCTCCACCGGTTCCCCGATGGTGACGGAGAAGAATGTCTACCAGGAAGGAAATCCCACCAACAAGCCGCTCCTGCGGCAAATAGTCCAGGATGTCATGTTGCGCGGCAGCAGGATCATCGGTCGGGAGCACCTGAGGGAGCTGCACTCTCTGGCCCAGAAGAAGAAGGCATGCCTCATCCTCATGGAGCATTACAGCACATTCGACATTCCCTGCTTCTACGAGCTTTTGGAACATGGGAATGAGGAGATGCGGAGCGTTGCAGATTCCATCGTTTCTGTAGCGGGGGTACAGCTGAACGAGACGAGCAAGCTGGTTCTCGCCTTCACGGAGGTCTTCACGCGCGTGGTCTTGTATCCAGCGCGCTCGTTCAAGCGCATCAAGGACCCGCGGGAGCTTCGAGAGGCGGAGAAAAGGCGCGCGCGGATCAACATTGCGGCCATGAAGATGCTGAACTCCCTTCGCAAGCAGGGCCGTCTGATCCTCGTCTTCCCCTCCGGGACGCGGTATCGGCCATGGGACCCCTCCACGGGCCGTGGCCTTCGGGAGATCGACACGTACCTGAAGTTCTACTCGTACATGGTCACGATCGCGGTGAATGGCAATTGCCTGCTTCCGAACCCCAATGACCGCATGGATGAGGACTTCATCGCCAAGGACCTCATGGTCTACACGGTGGGCCCGGTGCGCAAGTGCTCCGAGTTCAGGCGCGAGGCCTTGCAGGGCCGGAGCCACATCGAGGATCCCAAGCAACACGTTGCAGACAACGTGATGGGCTCCCTGAGGCGCCTCCATGACCGCACGGAGCAGACGCGCCTGCGGCTGCTTGCCGAGCAGGGGCTGGGGACCGGCGGACAAACAGATCTGCAGGAAACCGGACCTCTGCACTAAAGACAGGGTCTCTGGTCAAACAGTTCGTCGGTGAAGGCGACCGTCAGGGAAATTGATCGGAACAGGAACCAGCCTGGCGCGCGTCCTTCTCACCCGGCGTGAGACCTCAGAGCGTTCCGTACGGAAGCTGCGGAATCGAAATGCAAAAGCTCCTTCACCAACCCGGCGGCGCTTACGCGGTTGCTTCTCCGCAGACGTTCCTTGATTTCCGGTATCTTTGCGGGACTGAGCGAGACTTCATCCACCCCAAGACCCAGGAGGACGGGGAGGGCGGTGGAATCACCGGCGATCTCTCCGCAGACAGCCACGTGGATGCCCGCCGCATGCGCAGATTCCACGGTTCGCTGTATGGAACGCAGCACGGCGGGGTGAAGGGAATCTGCATATCCGGAAAGCGACGCATTCCCGCGCTCCGCCGCCATTGTGTATTGCGTGAGGTCGTTCGTTCCAATGCTGAAGAACTTCGCGATCCTTGCAAGATCATCCGAGAGCTGTACGGCGGACGGAGTCTCCACCATGATTCCTGTCGTTATGGGCCAACGGTGCGCAACTCCGGCATTCAGCAGATCAGCATGGACCTTTTCAAGCCACACGAGCACCGAGCGCAATTCCTGCGCCTGGGCAATCATCGGTATCATGATGCGAAAATCGAAGCTCGCGCCCGCCCGAAGGATGGCGCGCAGGTGAGCGGTGATGAGAGGCTCGATCCGCTCATACAGCCTCACGCCGCGGACGCCAAGAAATGGATTGTCCTCCCGTTCCAGGGGAACGTATGCCAGCTCCTTGTCGCCGCCGATATCGAGCGTCCGCACCACGATTGGCTTGTTTCCAAAGCTCTTGCCAATTCGGCGCAGCGTCTCATATTGTTCGTCTTCGGTCGGGGCCGCCGCGCGGTCGAGGAAGAGAAACTCCGTTCGCAGCAGACCGACGCCGTCCGCTCCAGCATTCGCGGCGGCTTCAGCCTCCTGCGGACTGCTGATGTTCGCCAACACGGGCACCGCCACGCCATCCGCAGTGACCGCAGGATCCAGCGCGGCAGTGAGCGAACGGCGTTTTTTCTCAAGCCACTCGTCGCGACGACGCATGTACTGGTCGCGAACGGCCGTGGAGGGTTCGACAACGACATTCCCCTCGAATCCGTCCAGGGCCACGAACTGGCCGTCGCGGATCCGGCTCAGGCCGGAAAAGCCGGTGACACAGGGGATGCCAAGGCTCCGCGCTATGATGGCGGCATGCGATGTCGGCCCCCCGAGCGCCGTGATGATGCCAACGACGTTTGCATTGCCAAGCGACGCCGCCTCCGATGGGTTCAGTTCTTCGGCAAGAAGTATCGTCGGTTGATTGAAAGAGATCTGCTGGACCCCGCTGCCCGCCAGATGGGCAAGCACCTGGTTCCCGACGTCCTGCACGTCTGCGGCCCGCATGCGGAGGTATTCATCGTCGAGCGCTTGATACTGGCTTCTCACCCTCTCAATGCAGGTGAACCATGCGAACTCAGCGCAGGAGTGCTCTTCCGTGATGAGCGAGAGCACATCCTCCCGCAGGTCAGGGTCGCGCAGGATTGCCTTGTGCGCGACAAAGATCTCCAGGTCGTCCGGCGGCAGGATGCCTTCCAGGCGCCTCAGGCGTTTGTCTATCTCGGCAGAAACCACCTCGATGGCGGAGTCCAGCCTCTTGATCTCAGCCGCTACGTCAGCGATCGTGCGCCGCTCAACGCGGGTCTCACGACCGCGGAGATGCATTGCGGGCGCGACTGCTATCCCATCCGACACATTGACAGAGAGGGATGCCCGCGTGGCTGCTCGTGCTTTCGGCGCACCCTCACCGCCCGCTGGCCGCGGCTCCCCGCGTGCCTCATCTCCGAAGTTGGCCTGCGCGAGCCGCTCGATCGCCTCGATGGCGGCCTGCGCATCCCCGCCCGTGGCAGCCACGAGAATCTCATCTCCGGCGAGCACGCCTAAAGTCGATATCTTGTTCAGGCTCCGCGCGGAGACCGGCCCTGCGTGTCGGGTCACATTGCTGACTTTTACCTCAGAGGCAAAACGTCCCACTGTCTGGACAAAGCGGGAAGCCGGGCGAGCGTGCAGTCCATGGGCGGTGTGAACGGTGATTCGGCACTCAGCTCGCGGCGGCTCAACGGCTCCGGCGGCGGAGATCGATGTCTCACCAGCCACGGCTCCTGATCCATCACGCTTCTGCGGGCCAGAGTCTCCTGCTCCCGCCAATGTGCCTTCACCGAGATGGTCCTGCTTCGGCACGAGGGCCGAAAGCGCCTCATCTATCACCTGGTCAAGAGACGAGCCAATGGCGATCTGCGCTGCGGCTGAGACTCCCCCCTCGACAAGCGGAGCTGGACAAATGCGGACGCGAACGTTCTTTGTGTCACCAAGAAGCTCGAGTGCGGTCTCAGCGCTCAAGACCGCGCTCCCCAGGTCGACGAGCACGACGACCCCATCCGACGAATACACCGTCTCGATGGCGTCCATGATATCTGTGGCGTCAGTTCCGAAGGATTCGTGACCTTCGCCTGCTCCGCCGGCAACTGCAATGGGTATTGGTGTTGTGGTTGTCGCAGCAACAAGCTCTGAAACCGCCTGCGCGAGCTTCCTGCTGTGCGAGACAAGGACAAGACCAACCATCACGCACCGTCTTTCCGGGTCTCGATGGACGTCAGTCTCCCCGGCATTTCACCATGTTTCGGCTGCGGCGCGAAGCATATACACAGTGGAGGTGGCCCCGGGGTCCTGATGACCTTTGCTTCTCTCCCCCAGATAGCTCGCCCTTCCCCGTCTCGCAATCAAAGGGATCGTGCTGGTCAGTCCCGACTCCGCGGCCTCTGAGACCTGCGCCATGATCTTGGACAACGGGAGGTCCGAAGAGGCCAGCTCATCCAGCCTCTTCATGGCCGGGGTCCACGCATCAATCATGGTCTTGTCGCCCACCTGCGCTTTTCCGCGCTGCATGATGCCCTTGACGCCTTCATCGAGAGCGTGATAGACGTCTGCGTTGTTCAGAGTGTCTTTTCCATCAGTCGCCTGTGAAAAACGCAGGAAGAATGTCCCGTACAGAGGTCCCGAAGCGCCGCCCACCGTGCGGATGAGAGTCATTGAGACGGTCTTCATAAGTGCCGAGATGCTCTGCGGGTTCTGCTTCTGCACCTCTTCAGTCACCGCAGCGAATCCGCGGGCCATGTTGATCCCGTGGTCTGCATCACCAATGGCTGAGTCAAGCTCGGTGAGATAATCCTTCTGCTTCGTGTACACCTCGTTCAGGGCGGCAAGCCACCTCTTGACCTGTGATATGCTCAGCATTCATTTCGTCCCTTGCTCACTTGGCCCAACGGAGGCCCGGCGTGAGCACAGGAGCGTCCCAGAGGTCCAGCAGTTGCGCGTCCGCCTTCAGCGCGGAGATTGAGAAGCCCTGCATGTCCAGAGAGGTGATGTAGTTGCCCACGAGATTCCGGGCAATGACGAGCCCTTTCCCCTGGCAGAACTTCGCAAACTCGTTGTACGCAAGGTAGAGCTCAATGAGCGGGGTGCCGCCCATCCCGTTGAGAAGCACGATGAGCTGATCACCACTTCGAAACGGAACGTCGGACACGATTGCCTGGGCCATCATCTCCACGTACTCTCGCGCGGTCATCTGCTTCATGCGTTCCCGACCGGGTTCACCGTGTATGCCGACACCCATCTCGATCTCGTCAGGGCCGATGTCGAACGTAGGCTTCCCGGCCGCGGGAACAGTGCAGGAGGTCAGCGCCATTCCCATGGATCTTCCGTTCGTCTTCACCTTGCGGCACAGGTCAGCGACCTGCTTGAGGTTCATCTTCTTTTCGGTGCCGGCGCCGCAGATTTTCTCCGCGAAAACTGTGCAACCGACTCCTCGGCGTCCTTCGGTATAGAGACTGTTCTTCACGGCAACATCGTCGTCGATCACCACCGCCTCGACCTCAATCCCGGCCTCCCGGCAGAGATCCGCGGCCATTTCGAAGTTCATGATGTCGCCCGAGTAGTTCTTGACAATATGGAGGACCCCCGCGCCGCCGTCCACTGCCTTCGTTGCTGCTTCGATCTGGTCCGGAGTAGGGGAGGTGAACACATTTCCCGGACAGGCCGCATCAAGCATGCCGAGGCCCACATAGCCTCCGTGGAGAGGCTCATGACCGCTGCCGCCTCCGGAGACCAAGGCAACCTTCCCTTTCACAGGCGCGTCTGCCCTGGAGACAAAATCCGGACTGTAGTGGACTTTCAAAAGGTCACCGTGGGCCGCCTGCATACCTGCAAGCGCTTCCTGCACAACGTTGCCCGGCTGATTGATAAGCTTCTTCATTCCGTGCCTCCTAGGATTTGATATGGTCGCCTCACGATTGCTCGTGCCTGCAGCCAACGAAACCTGGCCTGTTCCTCACAAACGTTAATCCTCATATTGTCGTTTGTCAAACAGAAAATCGCATATTATCGAAGGCGCTCATGATTTCGCATTCATGGTGGGCTTGGTGGGGGGCTTGGTGGGAGGCCGCGGAGGAAGCATTGTCGGCGCCTTGGCGGAAGGCTTCGGGGGAAGCGCTCCTGCCCGAGTCACCTGTTTTTCGCCTGCAACAGCCCTCACGACATTATACTTGTCGTCATTGCTTTCAACGAACCCTTCCACGGGAGAGCTCTTGCTCCTTGATCCGTCATAGGCAAGAAAGGCCTCTTTCAGTCTGCTGACAATGGCTTCTGGCATGCTTGGGCGCACCGCAATGGCATCCTTGGGGATATCCTCCGTCTTGGAAATGATATGCAAGTCACCAACGGGCAATCCCTTCACAGCGGCCATATCAATTGCCTCATTGTATGTCGCTCCGCCGTCCAAGTCACCGGAAAGCACGGACTTAATCACGTTGTCATGGCTCCCCATGAAAGAAACCTTGCCGAACACTTTGTCAGGATCCAGACCATTCATCTTGAAAATGTGACGGGCATAGATATATCCCGAGGCGCTCTTTTCGTCGACATATCCAAAGTGCTTGCCTTTGAGATCCTGAAGGCTGTTCACGCCGCTGCCTTTCTTGGAGACGATGAACCCGTTGTAGGTGAACCTTCCATTCACCTTGGGCGTCACCATGGGTATGACTCCGCTCTTGTCCCGCGCGTTGACATATGCGAATGGCGAAAGCCATCCCACGTCGATGATTCCTTTCTTGACTCCCTCATTAAAAACATCATAGTTGCGGAGTATCATCGTCCTCGCCTTATACCCCATTCGTTCGCACACCCATTCAAGAATCGGGACGTATATCCTCCTGATGTTTTCCGGAGACGTGAAGGGATTCACTCCAAAGATGAGCTCCGTGCTCGTTTTCAGCCGTACCACGACCTCCTGGAGATCGCCGGCCATGTTGCCGACTCGCGTGCTGAATTGGAGCATGTCGTTGTTTTTTTCCTTTTGGATATCCACCTTCTTGATCAGCGATGATGTCATGTTGGATGTGTCTTCCACCGCCAGGTTGATCGAGTGTGAGGTCGAATCGATTTCGACTGCGACGGCGGCCTGTTTCGATGACACCTCCGTGAGGTCGCCAAGCGATTTCTTCAGATTTTCCACGATGTCCTCGATTTGCATGACGACGTTTGATGATTCTCCGGCGCTCGCTTCCACAACGTTGACCTTGTCCATGCAGGTGCTCATCGCAATGCTGGATTTCTCTATTCCTTCCGATATCCCCTTGATGACCATTTCTATCTCGGAAATGGAATTTCGCGTTGCATCAGACAACTTCTGAATTTCCTGTGCAACGACGGAGAAGCCCCTTCCCGCTTCGCCGGCTCGCGCCGCTTCTATGGCCGCGTTCAAGGACAGCAGGTTAGTCTGGCTGGATATGTCGCCGATATATTCAATAATCTTATGGATATTTTTCGATGACGTCTGCAGTTGCGAGTTGATTTCGGAGGCCCCCTTGATCACACCGATGAGGTCCAGGAGCAATCCACCAATGCCATCGATCGTGCTCCGGTTCCGTTTCAGCATTTCAAGCGATTTTGAGGAATTTTCTTCTATACTGACAATGCTTCCTTGTAGATTTTCCGAACTTTCGACAAGCTCATTGATGCTCGCTCTGATTTCCTGCACGCTGGCGGTATTCTGCTGGCTCAACCCTTCTATGGAGTAGAAGCTTTTGACGATCTGATCGAACGCCGCGATATTATCTTGTGACAGCCACAGCAGCTGCTGCGTGTCGAAGGCAACGGTTTCAGACACGGACATCAGGTTTTCATACACGCTTCTATCTATCTTCTGGAGTGAGCTTGAGGGCGTTTGCTGCATTTTTTTGAAAAAGGATTTGAGGGCGCTTGTGATTATGACAATGAAGATGACAGCGTCACCGATGGCGCCGATGCCTAAAGGAAGGATTGCCGGCACGGGGAAAAGCTTGACAAGAGTTAGAAACAAAATAACGTGGAGAACGATAACGAGAAAAATTCCACCATACAGGAATCTATTGTTTTTCATGGCTATCCCCCACTCGCGCTTGTATGCCGACTTCCGCCCCTTATTGCTGAAGATATGAATGAAGACTCTTTCGAAAAACCGACTGACAACTACACATACGAAAGAATACCCTTATCTTATAGCATATCCGTTGCCAGAAAGCAAATCGAGTGCAAATTCCGGCTGTTGGTGTTTTTGGGGATAGTACCAAAACGCTGAACAGTTACGGGTTCGTGGCCCGCCTTTTGCGCGGGTGTGTCTCTTCAGCTCCCAGCGCCACCCATACGCCGGATGCGACAAGGATGACGGCGGTGGTCCAAAACGCAAGCGCTACGTGCGACGTCGTCTGCACGATCACACCGAGCACAATCCCGCCTACGGCATAGCCGGTATCGCGCCAGTACCGGTAAACGCCTAATGAAGCCCCGCGCCACCGGGCGTCGGATATGTCGTTGACTGCCGCTATGAGGTTCGAATACAGCATCGCCATACCGATCCCCATGAGTGCGGCAGCCGCAATCAACAACGCGAAACTGGATAGCAGCAGCACACCGGTAATTCCGAGCGCAAGAAACCAGAATCCCCAGGTGATGAGCCATTTTCGCCCGACTCGGTCGGACAGCGGCCCGCTCCAGAGTTGGGAGCCTCCCCACACGGCCGCGTAGACTCCGGTTACCCAGCCGATAGCGCCGAGGCCAAAACCGCGATCATGCAGATAGATCGGAAACACCACCCATACCAAGGTGTCGGCGATCTTGTTGGTCACCCCGGCTTGGGACAGCGCCCGGAAAGTCGGATGACGAAAGGAGACCAGCGTAAAGATCTCTCCCAAACCGGGGTTTGTCGAGCGAGTACGGGCCACGTGGGCGCGGGGGACATCATCGGCAGCCTCTTTCTGTCGCGCCTCGCTTTCCGCGTGCGCCCAGCCTCGTGTTTCGACCACGAACAGGGCTGCAATCGAAGCGACGACCACGGCAATGCCCACGAAAGCGACTATCGTGGACCGGGGTCCATACCGTGCAGCCAAAAGACCGGTAACAAGACCCGCTATGCCGACTGCGGCGTAGCCACCGAACTCGTTTATGCCGACCGCAAGCCCGCGCTGATTGGAGCCTGCAACATCGACCATGCTGATGACCGTCACCGACCACGCGAGCCCCTGGTTGATGCCGAGAAAAATGTTGGCTACGACCACCCAGCTCCAGTTCGGCGCGTAGAAGATCAGAAATGGCACCGGTAGGCTTGCCGCCCAACCCAACAACAGCACGCGCTTGCGGCCGACGCGATCTGCGAGTGTACCCGCAACAAGGTTGACCAGCCCCTTGACGACGCCGAACGCAATCACGAAGGAAGCCAGCCACAGGAACGCGCCCTGAGCTACTCCGAAGTCACCTGCAAGCGTCGGCAGCACCGTGCGTTCGCTTCCCAGTACGAGACCGACAAACATCACTTGCAGTGTCAGCAACGCAAACTGCGGAAAGTTCTTCCCGATGTCGCGAACGTGCTGTGGCGAGAGAACTGTTTTCGTGATCAATTATTGACTCTGTTTCAGCGAGCGGAACTTGCCGCCATTTCCACCGGAAGCCCGGCATCGCGCCATTCAGGGTAGCCCTCCTCGAAGCGAACCGCTCGATAGCCGCGCATGCGCAATAGCCGCACCGCTTCAGCGGCAAACACGCAGTACGGGCCCCGACAGTACGCGACAACCTCGCGGTCTGAGGGAATTTCGGACAGCCTTGTTTCTAGATCGGAAAGAGGTACCGACAGGGCGCCTGCAATATGTCCGGAGGTGAACTCCTCCGTCGGTCGCACATCCACGACGATCACCTCGTCCCGTCGGGCCAAGTCGAGAAGCGCGGCTCGGGAGATCGGTTCGAGGCCGTCCGCTCCTTCGAAGTAGTCCCGTACCAGACGGTCGACTTCGGCAAGCCGCTCTTGGGCGAGGGTGCGGAGCATACGATATGCCTCGAGCACCCGTGGGTCGGCCAACCGGTAAATCACCTGTAGCCCCTCTTTGCGCGAGGCGACGAGCCGACTCGCCTTCAAGACGTGGAGGTGGCGAGAGGCATTTGCCACCGAAAGGCAGGTCTCAGCCGCAATGGTTTCCACGTTTCGCTCCCCTTGCGCCAGGACATCAATTATCTCGATGCGCTTCGGAGTGGCGAAGGCAGCTGCAACGCGCGCAAACTGCTCGAATACGGCGTCCTTGAACTCTCTGCTTTTCACTGTTCATTACTCCAACCTAAGAACTACTGCACCAACCGGAAGCGTGCGGGACTCTGACAATCGCAATACCGTGTTGCAGTTCATCCGCCTGCCACAGACAAAGTCTCGAGAGGCGAATTGCTTATCAGCATTTCAATTCTCAACTAGTAAATTGATTAGTAATATAATTCCGCATCATTGTCAAGCAAATCTCTCCTATCGCATCTCAGTATAGGGATGATGCCAGCCACCGGGATGTTCCAGCAGGACCACCTCGGATTGGCGATGCCCAGCCTCCACCCAGTCGATCGAAACGAAAAGGTCCTCGTGTGGGGCGGCTCCACTTGCGTCGGCAGCAACGCCATCCAGCTCGCTTGACATCGATGGGCGCGGTCAAAAGGGTGTCGACTTGCCGATGATCGGCGACAACTACTGGCCTCATCGCTCCAATTTCGACCGTATCCGCCAAACCAATCTGGATTGGCGAATCTTGTGTCCGGGGCCCATGGTAGACGAGCGTCCCCGGGGACTCGCCAGATTGCGCATCTCGCTGGACCGACTGCCACTGGAAATGCCGGACGAAATCCAGTCCCTCTCAGACTCGAGCGCCTTGCGTTTCCTCAGCAGTCGCATGTCGGAGCTGGTCGTTCCTTACCAGGACGCGGCCGCGCTCATGCTCGCGAACATCGCTCGCGACGGCGAAATGTCCCGCCAGCGGGTCGGGTTGGCGCTGCCCCCGGAGGGGTACACACGATGAACCATCGGTGCGCGCCGTTTCCGCGGCACGTTTCCGCGGCAGGCTGGACCGCTGGATTCACGGCTGATAGACTTGCGCCCGTGCACGAACCCCACCTGCCGAAGGACATTTCACCATTCGCCCGCGCCTGCCTGGATGCCCTCGCCGCGGAAGGCTTGGGCCGTCACATCTCGATCGGGGGTGCCTTCGCGCTCGCGCACTACTACGAGTACCGGCCGACACACGACGTGGATGCGTGGTGGCGAGACCCCGTCACGAGGGAGCAGGAGCTCGCGGTCGTCGGATCGGTGACGCGAGCCTTGGAACGCTTTGGCGCCGTACGCAAGCGGGAGTGGGGTGATGTGGTGAGCGTCGAGCTCGAACGGGACGGCAAGACCGTCTTCAGTT
This sequence comes from uncultured Spirochaetota bacterium, assembly GCA_963845535.1. GTDB lineage: Bacteria > Spirochaetota > Spirochaetia > SZUA-6 > Fen-1364 > Fen-1364. The sequence continues at coordinate 48,557 of CAWJSK010000012.1, read as the reverse complement.
TCCAGGTTGCCCGGCGGTCCGCGCAGATCGACCCCCCCGTGGAAGGCCTGTGGCCGGGAGGCATCGCGCTCGACAGCCTGGACGAGCTCGTCGCGGCCAAAATGGTCGCCCTCGTCGAGCGCGGAGCCCCCCGGGACCTCCGGGATATCCATTCCCTCTGTACTGCCGGGTACTGCACAGCCGCCCGCTGCTGGCAGCTGTGGGAGGTTCGCCAGAGGCTGGCACGGGGGAACGCTGATCGTTCGCGCGCGCGCGCCGCGATCATGACCCATCTCGCCCGATTGGCCGTGGCTCGGCCCCTCGAACGGATCCGGGACACAGCGAAGAGGGAGAGTGCCGCCGCGCTCCGTTCATGGTTTGAGAGGGAGCTCCTCGCGTGAGTTTCCGCATCGATGGCAGTCTCTATCCTGACAAGGAGCAGCCGGCCTCCCTCAGGGCGTTCCCTGAGAAGGTCGACTACCTGGCCCGTCTGTGCTCGGCCTGGGATTTCGGGATCCTGCCGGACGAGGAAACCCTCCGCGAGATCCGTCGCGCGGAATGGAGGGAAGCAGTCGAAAGCTGCCGGCTTCTCACCTCGCCTACCTACCACCTCGTGCGGAGGTGGCACGGACTTCTCCAGCTTCCGTTCCTCGGCAGCATCCCGTCCATCATGGCGGACGATGAGAACCTCGAGTTCGTGTAAGTGAGCGAACCCCCGACTTGGCGGAGAAACTCGGGACCAAGGGCCGCAAGGATATCGACGCCGTTTGTCGCCTCACGAGACGGTTCTGAACCACTCTTCGAAACGTTTCCGCGGAAACGCGGGTGCCGTCCTCCAGGGTGGCCGCCCATGCGCCATCCGGGCCGAGAACCTCCTGATCCAAATGAGCCATGACCTGGAAACGCTCGCCGCCCCTTCCGCTTACCGGATTGCCGGCTAGGAACGACTCTGCGAGCTTCACCGCGCCGTCAGCCCGCGACGGCCGGGACGTTTCCGCGGAACCGCCGGCCGTTTCGGCGGCCCGTTCTGTCCCCGCCATCGGCTGGGGCGGCCTTTCGCGTTCCTCAGAATCGCAGGCGCTCACCTCCCGGGCACGCTCCACGGCGCACAGGATCAAATACGCCTCGTCGGGCTCAAGCACCAACTCCAGCTTGACCATCCCTCCCGGCAACAGCCTCTGACGTACCGAACGCCCCTCTGGCGATGGCGCCCTTTCGCCGTCCAGCACCCAGGATGACGGACTATTCACAAATCGCCTCAGGGTACTCCGCGGACGTTTCTCGAAGATCCGATGGCAGCGAAGAGGAAGTTCCATTCCTGCAGAAGCCATTCAGCATGAAACAGTTGTCGGCGAAGGTCCGAGAGGTCCTTGACAGCGGCGACCTCACGACGGGCATGCCCGTGGAACCGGGCTCAGCTCGATCGTGAGTGACCCCTCTTCGCGAGCCGCGTGCTCCTCTTGGAGGGCGAAGACGACTTAGAACGTCGCGAAGGTTTCCGGGGAGTGCCTTGGCGCTTTCTCGCAATCCGTTCCGCCAGATAAACCTTGAGCAGCGACTGATATGGTACATCACGCCTGTTTGCCGGGACTTTCAAGTCAGCAAGAAGCTGAGCCGGAAGCCGTAGCGAGATCGTGGAAGTAGACGGCCTGAGGTTCGTAAACAGGACGGCCTCTGCCCGCGACCAGTCCAGATAGTCAGCACTATCGTGCTCTTCCCAAAAGGCGCGCTCTTCGGCTTCTGACCTGAACTCAGGCACCGCTTTGCGTGCGCTTGGCATAAATCCTCCGTTCTCGTCCGCTCATAGGCCGACCTGAAATGACTCGTAGCAACGAACCACGGGTCGTGAAAATGACAGTCAGTTGGCGGCCGAAGTCGGTGCGTCCCAATGCCGCGAACCTCTGTTCGAGCTTGGAATGGCTCTCGTCAAAGCTTATAACAATCGGTCTTGAGGAATGACTGCTCGCACTCGGCTTGGGATACCTGATGTTTCCTCCGAATCTTTTCGGAATTACCCTCAGGCTGGACCGGTAGTGTGGCGGAACAGAGAGCCTTACTTGAAAAATCCGTTATCCGAAGTTTTTTCGTCGATCCTGAGTCGAGAACCGGCAGTTTTCCGGATGTCGTCTGGCGCAACTTCCGCAATCCTTTGGTCTATGGGAGTTATGTTTGCCCCAGAGATGACTCGAACATCCGACCTACGGTTTAGGAATCCGGGCTATGCGCCGGTCGTCGCGTGGCGGTTTGTAGCCGTCTAAAGCTTTCTGTGCCTTACTGTATATCGCCAAGGGACTTAGCGCAAGCGGAATGTAGCCTTGCGTTTTCTTCTGTGGCGCTTCGAAGCGTGACAGAGCAGCGCTGTCAGTCACAATTCCAGTCACATTTGGGTCCCCTCCCGCTGGCCTCGTGATTCGTCAGGACCGGTAGGATTGCCGGTAGGCGCCCGGCGTGACGCCCTGGACCTTCTTGAAGGACGCGTAGAAGCGCTGGGCATTTGCGAAGCCTGCTTCTCCCGCAATCGAGGCGATCGTGAGCGTGGTGTCCCGAAGCAGGCGACGCGCCGACTCCACTCGGCGGCGGACGACTTCCTGGTGAATGCTTCGGCCCAGCGCGGCCCTGAACCTCTTTTCCAGCGTTCGGCGCGAGCAGTGGACGGAAGACAGGATCTGGCTCACGGTGACCGCCGTGGAGGCCGCACCGTGGATGGCATGCAGCGCCTGATCCACGAGCGTGTCCCCCGTCACGATCGCACGGGTGGAATCCCGTTCCACGACCTCGCGTGGCGGCACCACCACTTGTGGGCCCCGCCCCGCGGTGCCGTCCATGAACGCCGCCAGCGCCTCGGCCGCCAGCCATCCGACGCGCTCCAGGTCCAGCGCGATGCTGGAAAGCGGCGGTACGGAAAGCTCGCAGAGGATGTCCTCGTTGTCGACGCCAAGAATGGCGATGTCGGCCGGAACCTCGAGACCCAGCCGGCGGCACGCGGCGGCCGCTTTGAGACCCACGGTGTCATTGCACGCAAAGAGAGCGCACGGGCGCGGAAGACGCGCGAGCCAACGGTCGAACGGGTCCGACCTGTGAAGCTTCTCCCACCAGACCAATGGCTTCTCGAACACGGACAAGGCGGGAACAGTACCCCGGAAGGCGTCTCGGCGCGCGGCGGACCATCCCACCCTGCTGACTCCGCAGAACGCGAAGCTGGGGCGTCCAAGGCTTGCCAGGTGATGCCCGGCGAGGCGGCCCGTGGACATGTCGTCATTGCTCACCTGACGGAAGCCCGTCCGCATCCACGCGCCCGCCACGTCGACCACGGGGATCCGGCGCGCTGCCAGCAGGTCCGCGTCCCGTGCCGATTCGATGCGCGCGATGATGCCGTTCCCGTCCCAACGCTCCAGCGAGCCCATGGCCTGGAACATCCAGCCGTAACCGTACAGGTCCCAGTCCGGCCGTCCGCGAGCGAAGCGCACTACTCCCCGCGCGATCCCATGCTCGTAGTGGTCGATGAGCCCCATGAACAACCCCACACGCCTGCGTCGCCCCGCCCTCATCCCGGTCCGCCTCCCGCCTCCCGTCGCTGACAGTTCGCAAAACGTGATAAAGTATACGCATTTCAGGCATTCCGGAAAGCCATGCCGGCACTACGCTATCCCGGGGAGGAACAGAATGGACAAGAACGATTTGATCGTGGTCGCCGGGGCGGGCGGCTTTATCGCCGGAGCGCTGGTCCGCTACTTCCACGACCGCGGCTTCACCCGAGTTCGCGCGGTAGACAAGAAGCCGCTGACGGAATGGTACCAGCGGACACCGGGGGTGGAGAGCCTGACCCTCGATCTGAGCGATCCTGAGAACTGCCGGCGGACCGCGGAGGGCGCGGCCGAGGTGTACAATCTGGCCGCGGACATGGGGGGCATGGGCTTCATCGAGCGCCACCGCGTGGACTGCCTGCGGAGCATCCTCATCAACACGCACCTCATCGAGGCGGCCTGGCGCGCCGGGGCGCAGCGGTACTTCTTCTCCTCCTCGGCTTGCGCTTACAACACCGATTTGCAGAAGGACCCGAAGGTCCGCGCGTTGAAAGAATCCGACGCTTACCCGGCCATGGCGGAGCGCGGCTACGGCTGGGAGAAGCTGCTCTCGGAGATGTTCTGCCAGGAGTACACCGCCGAGCGCGGTCTGCCCACCTTCATCGCCCGGTTCCATAACGTCTACGGTCCTTTCGGCACCTGGGACGGCGGTCGGGAGAAGGCGCCGGCTGCTCTTTGCCGCAAGGTCATCGAGGCAAAGGACACGGGCTCGGGTGAAATCACCATCTGGGGTGACGGGACGCAGACGCGCAGCTTCATGTTCATAGATGATTGCACGACAGGCATCGACCAGATCATGCACTGCGAGAAGCTCGTGGCCACACCCATCAACCTCGGATCCTCCGAGTTGGTTTCCATCAACGATCTGGCTTCCCTCGCGGAGACGATCGGCGGCGTGAAGCTGGCCCGGCGCTATGATCCAGCTGCTCCTCGCGGAGTGGCCGGACGCAACAGCGACAACACGATGATCCATCGCATACTGGGGTGGGAGCCGGACACCCCGCTGAAAGTCGGCCTCGCCAAGACCTACCACTGGATCGACCAACAGTACCGCGACCGCAAGGCGGGCAGGACCACGGTGAGCTGAGCGCGTATGGCAGGGGACATTACGAACGTCATCGGACCGTTTCCCTACCGCATGGCGTTCGCCGGCGGGTGGATCGACCAGCCCTTCGTCTCCCGGCTCAACCCCGAGCCCCCGGCTCCATGGTGACCGTTGCAGTGGAGCCCACGTTTCGGTGGATGGACCGGTGCGGCATGGCTACCTCGACTCGCGGCGTGGCGCTCCAACACTGGGGCGGCCGTATGCCGTTCGGTGACCCGAAGCAGTTGGTGCGGGAGTTGTACGAAGCGGAGAACCGAGGAAGCGCAGAGCCCTCCGGTTCCCAGGATATGGTGGGCCTCCTGTACCCGGGCGTATGCCGGCTTGACTACGATGCCTCCGTGGAAGCAGGCGTGTTTCCTGCGCGTGTCGAAAGCTGCACGGACCGGGCCGTGGCCCGGTGGATAGAGCGCGTCATCAAGGTTCTACCGGTTGCTCCGCGACCTGCCGGCTACGAGCCCCTGGCGGTTCAGAACCTCGATCCGGCGTGGATCGCCCGGCTGAGGGAAGTCCGGGCTGGCGTGCTGGGAGGCGATCCTGGCGATGGACGCACCTGCGCTGGGTGAGTCCATGAACGAGTGCATGCGCTGCTGGGAGACGCTCCTGCCGCACGTGGTGCGGTCGCCGTCTTCGTCAGTGGATCTGGCGGGGCTCCTGCGGCACTATCAAGAGCGCTCTCATGGAGCGATGTACTCCGGCTGCGGCGGAGGATATCTCTACGTGGTGAGCGACGCGTCGGTGTCCGGGTCTTTCAACGTTCAGGTGCGAACCGGAGAAGCCGGCGCGTGAGCTCAACGACCGCCTTGGTGGTCGGAGGCTTCGATGACCTCGGCCTCCGCCACGTGCGCTTCCTGCACGAGTGTTCCCGCATCGGTGAAGTGATCGCTCTCCTCTGGACTGACGCCGTCATCTCCGCCGCCACTGGTGCGCTGCCGAAGTTCGCCTTTGCCGAGCGGCGGTACCTGATCGAGTCCTTGCGGTTCGTGAGCCGCGTGCTCGTCGCGGACGACAGACGGGAGCCGTGGCGCCAGGTGGCAGATCTTCCGCGCAGCCCGGTCGTGTGCGTGGACGCCCGGGGGAGTATGGCGGAAGCGGAGTCGGCGCGCCGCACTGCTTCGGCCCTGGGTGCGCCGATTCACGCGTTCACCGACCGCGATCTCGAGGGCTTCCCCGAACCTCCGCTGCCGCACCCCGACAGGTCGAAACGCCGCGTCGTCGTGACCGGCTGCTACGACTGGCTGCACTCCGGTCACGTCCGATTCTTCGAGGAAGTGTCGGGCTACGGGGAGCTGTACGTCGTGGTCGGGCATGACGCCAACGTGAGGCTTCTCAAGGGGGACGGCCACCCGCGGTTTCTCCAGGAACAACGCCGCTATATGACGGCGGCCGTGCGCCACGTATACCGTTCTCTCGTTTCCACCGGGTCGGGATGGATGGATGCCGAGCCGGAGATCGGGGACATCGGAGCGCAGGTGTACGCGGTGAACGAGGAAGGCGACAAAGCGGAGAAGCGCGAGTTTTGCCGCGAGCACGGGATCGAGTATCTCGTGCTCCGTCGTGTCCCAGCCGCAGGGATGCCTCAAAGATCCAGCACCGACCTTCGCGGGTTCTAGTGCGACCCGGCACCTGAGCAGTGCCGGAAATCCAACATTTTGTGCCGTCTTCTCGATTGTGTTTGCCCGCGTTCCATGCCTTCATGGGCGGAAAGAAGGCTCCTGCGCATGCAAGACGTGATCCTCGAGGTCGAGGGAGTTTCCAAGAGCTTCCCCGGCGTGAAGGCGCTTGATCAGGTCTCGTTCAACCTCCGAAAGGGCGAGGTCCACGCCCTGGTGGGAGAGAACGGTGCCGGAAAGTCGACACTGATGAAAATCCTCTCCGGGGTCCACCAGCCTGATGCCGGGGCCATCCGCTACAAGGGGCGCGAGGTACGGTTCCATGATTCCACGCAGGCGCGGGACGCCGGTATTGGGATCATCTACCAGGAGCTGAACCTCATCCCCCACCTTTCCGTGGCTGCCAACATCTTCATCGGGCGGGAGCCCCTGACCCGGTTCGGGACGCTGGATGAGAAAAAGATGAACAGGGACGCCGTTGCCATTCTGGAGCGGCTTAACCTCCGCCTCGACCCCGCCATCACGTTGAACCGGCTCCCTATTTCCAAACAGCAGATGGTGGAGATTGCCAAGTCCCTTTCCTTCGACTCAGAGGTGCTCATCATGGATGAGCCCACCAGCGCACTGACCGAGTCAGAGATCGACGAGCTTTTTTCCGTCATCCACACGCTGCGTGACCGCGGCGTGGCCATCATCTACATTTCGCATCGCCTGGAAGAGCTCAAGCATATCGTGGACCGCATTTCGATCTTCCGTGACGGCCGTTCGGTGAGCACGGACGAATACACGGCCATCTCAATGGATGAGATCGTGAGCCGCATGGTGGGGCGAAAGCTCGAGAACATTTTCCCTTCCCGTCACAATGTCCCCACGACGGAAAAAATCCTGGAGGTCAGCGGCATCAGGCGGACGGGGGTTCTTCACGACATCTCCTTTGACCTGTACCGCGGGGAGATCCTGGGTTTCGCGGGTTTGATGGGCGCGGGCAGGTCCGAGCTGGCGCGCGCCATTTTCGGCGCGGACCCTGTGGATGGCGGAGAGATTCTCATGAACGGCAGGAAGCTCTCCATCCGTTCTCCGTCGGAATCCATCAAGGCTGGGATTGCCTACCTCTCGGAGAACCGCAAACAGGAAGGCCTTGCGGTGAAGATGCAGCTTGCTGAGAACGTCACCATGGCCAACATGAGCGCCGTTTCCCCCCGCCTGGGCGTCATTTCCCGGTCCAAAGAGATGAAGGCCTGCCAGCAGTACGTGGATGAGCTTACAATCCGCACGCCCAGCCTCACCCAGGTGGTCAACAACCTCTCGGGGGGAAACCAGCAGAAGGTGGTCCTGGCAAAGTGGCTGTTCTGCCATTCAAAGATCCTGATCTTCGACGAGCCCACCCGCGGGATCGACGTGGGCACAAAGTATTCCATCTACGAGCTGATTGAGCGCATGGCACGGGAGGGCGTGGGGGTCATCATGATTTCCTCCGAGCTTCCCGAGATCATGGGCATGACGGACCGCGTGCTGGTGCTGCACGAAGGCAGGCTGGAAGCCACGCTCGTCACAAAGGAAACCACGCAGGAGGAAATCTTGAACTACGCGGCAGGGCTCGGTGAGAAAGCGAGAGCTCAATCATGAGCAATCCGCAGATCCAACGCGGCCTCGAAACCATTACGGCAAAAGGGAAGTCCGGCGTCGCGCTGGACAGGTTCCTGACCTTCGGCGCTGTGGTCGTCCTCTTTGTCGTCTTCTCCGTCACGGCGAAGAACTTTTTCACTATGCGAAGCGTCCTGAGCCTGCTTCTGCAGACCAGCACCACCACCCTCATGGGCATCGGCGTCACGTTTACGATCATCACCGCCGGCATCGACCTTTCCATCGGATCCGTTGTAGCGCTCACCGGCACCGTTGCGGTCATGGCGGCCATTGCCGGGGTGCCCATCTGGATCAGTTGGCTCATCGGCGTGGCCGCCGGGGGCGTCTGCGGCCTTGCCAACGGCCTGATGATAACCAAGCTGAAGCTCCCACCGTTCATCGCAACGCTCGGCATGACGTTTGTCATCCGCGGCGTTGCCCTTACGATCACGAACGCCAACGCGTGGCCTGCCCCGGACGCGTTCGGCGCGCTCGGGAATGACACCATTTTCAGAACCGGCAACCAGTTTCCCGGCATTTCCTACCCCGTGATCATCATGGTCGTCGTCGCCGCGATCTGCCACTTCATCCTCAAGAAGACGCGTGTCGGACGGTACACCTACGCCGTCGGTTCGAACGAGGAAGCGGCCCGCCTTTCGGGGATCAAGGTCGACCGGGTGAAAATCCTCGCCTACGTCACTTGCGCTTTGTGTGCCGGTGTAGTCGGAACCATTCTCGCCTCCCGGATGGTCACCTCCCAGCCCAACAGCGCCATCGGCTATGAGCTGAACGCGATTGCCTCTTCCGTCATCGGGGGTACGAGCCTCATGGGAGGCGTGGGCACCGTGGGAGGTGCGGTCATAGGATCGTTCATCATCGGGATCCTCACCGTGGGCCTCACCATGCAGGGAGCCAACTACTTCATGCAGCAGATCATCATCGGTCTCGTCGTCATTTTCGCCGTCTACTTCGACCAGTTCCGGAGGAAGTAGAAAGGAGGAGCCCGGTCCCGCGCAAGGGACTCTTGACCATGGAAAAACGCGGTCCGTATGGACCGCGCAGATATTCAAGGAGGGTTGATATGCGGAAACTGCTCTTCGTTCTCGTGGCGCTTGCCTTCGTAGCCGGGTTCGTCTCCGCACAGGAGATCGCGGTCATCGTAAAGACAGGCAACTCCAGCTACTGGCAGAATGTCCAGACTGGGTGCTTTGACGCTCAGAAAGAGCTCAAGGCAAAGACCCCGAAGCTGTCCGTCACGTTCCTGGGACCCCAGTCAGAGAGCAACGTCGCGGAGGAGATCAATATCGTGGAAAGCGCCATTGACCGCGGCGTGAAGGCCATAGTCCTGGCACCGTCAGACGTCACCGCGCTTGTCCCCGCGGTCAAAAAGGCGAAGCAAGCCGGAATACCGGTCGTCATCATCGACTCGCTTCTTGCAGGGCCTACGTCCAACTACGTGTCCTTCCTGGCCACGGATAACGACGCGGCGGGAAGGGCATGCGCGAAGGAGTTGATTGACCGCGTGAAGGCAGCAACCGGCAGCGACACCGGAAAGATCGCGGTCATGTCCTACGTCGCGGGCGTCGGCTCAGAGATCGGGCGCGTCGGCGGCTTCAAGGATTACATCGCCAAGAATTCGCACCTGGAGATCGTCACCACCCAATACTCCAACGCGGACATGCCCACGGCGCTCAATCAGACTACCAACGTGCTTTCCGCAAATCCCGACCTTGTGGGGATCTTCGGCGCCAACGAGCCGACAGCGATCGGAATGGGGCGTGCAATCGCCCAGGCGGGGCTGGCCGGTAAGATCGTGGCTATCGGCTTCGACGGCGCCGCGCAGGAGCAGAACTTCATCAAGGACGGCACGCTGCAGGCCATCGCGGTGCAAAGCTCGTACAACATGGGCTACCAGGGCGTCAAGACCGCCTATGACGCGTCAATAGGCAAGAAGAAGGTCCCGGCCAAGGTCGACACCGGATTCATCATCGTGACCAAGGACAACATCGACACCCCGGCGGCAAAGAACGTCCTCTACTAAGCTGCCCTGATCGCCGTGAGGCTGCCCGTGCACGAGCGCGGGCGGCCGCTTTTGCGGATAGGCACGTCGGCCTCACCGGGTTTATCATTCGTTTGGCGGAAGAGCGGCGCCTGGAGCACGACCCCGATGTACAAGTTCCTGATGGTTGACGATGAGGAAATAGTCCGGCGCGGGTTCCGCCGCAAGATCGACTGGGGCAGCCTGGGGTTCGAGTTCCTGGAGCCGTGCGAAAACGGCGAACAGGCAATCGAGTCCGTAGAGACGCTCCATCCGGACGTGGTCATGACGGACATCTATATGCCGCGCGTGGACGGTCTTGCCGTCGCGGAGCATGCGGCGCGGCATCACCCGCAGATCATCGTCGTAATCCTTTCCGGCTATGACGAGTTCGAGTACGCTCAGAAGGCCATCAGGAGCAAGGTTTTCGAATACGTGCTGAAGCCGGTCACCTCGAGGGACCTGACCGGCCTCTTGATGAGAATCAGGGCTCGACTGGATGCCGAGCTCAATTCGCGCCAGGAGGCGAACGCCCTGAGGGAGCAGGCCACCATTGCCTCCAGCCTCCTGAAGACGCGCGCCCTCGTGGACCTCGTTTCGGGCGCTCCGAATGCTCTCACGGACACCGCCTTTCGGGAACTTTTCGGCTTTCCGCCGGCAGGGCTGACCTGCGCCGCGGTGATCGCGGAAACGGCGGCCGGATCCGGCGCGGTGCCGGACGCTGACGCCAGTTTTGCAACAATCGTCGCGGGCGCCGCGGAATCGGTTCATCACGTCATTCCTTTTTCTCACGGCGATGACCGCGAAGCCCTGCTCGTATTCGATCAGGATCCATCCTCCTGCGAAAGGCTGTCCGTTGCATTGGGCGGGAGGATCGCGGCCGCGAACAGCGTTTCCCTGATCGTGGGCATCGGCAGGCCTTGCGAGGCGTGGACCGGGGCCTCTCGGACATACGCCGAAGCCGCCGCGGCCCTGTCCTACCGGCTCGTCAACGGACCGGGGAAAGCATTCCGTTATGCGCAAGCCGCGGAAGATGACCCCTCCATCATCGCGGAGCTGAAGGCCCGAAGCGAACGCCTGCGCAGGGCCACGGTCTCGGGTGAGGCAGCGGAGACGGAAGTCAGGACTACCGCACTCCTGGCGCTCCTGCAGGAAACGAAGCTCTCCCCCCAGCGCGTCCGGCACGAGATCGGGACGCTCTTTGAAGCCGTCCTTGACGCCATGCGCGAGCTGGGGGTCTCCACCGCCACTATCTCCCGTGACTTGAAAGTAGACTACGAGCTTGCCGTGCAGCGGCTGCGGACCGCGGAGGAGGTGCGGACGCACCTCTTGAAGCTCGCCGAATATGCCGGGTCGGTCCTGGAAAGCCGCAACCTGCCCACCCCGGAATGGAAGGTCCGTGATTTCAAGGAATACGTGGCGCGCCATTACGGGGAGCAGAACCTTTCCGTGCAGAAGGTCGCCGTCAGCCTCTCCATCAGCGCGAGCTACCTTTCCAAGCTCGTCAAGCGCTACCTTGACCGCGGCGTGGTAGACTACCTTATCGACTACCGAATGGAGCGCGCCAAGGAGCTTCTGGCAACGTCGGATCTCATGACCTACGAGATTGCGGAGGCCACCGGCTACCCGGACGCCCGGTATTTCAGCTCGACGTTCAGGAGGCACATCGGAGTCACCCCAACCGAGTTTCGCGCCGAGCTGCGGAGGAAGACCGCGCGCCCATGAAGATCAGGCGCATCCAGGACACCCTGATCCAGGGCTTCGCGGCCCTGATCGTCTTCGCCCTGCTCCTTCTGGGGTCCCTCTCGTACTACTACCTGCACAAGATCCTGATCCAGAACGCGGAAGAAACGACCATGCAGCTCGTCAGCCAGCTCAACAGGATCATCGAGAACTACATCAGCTACATGGATGACATCGCCCTGATGGCGGTCAACAAGGAGGACGTGCGGCAGTTCATTGGAAATCCAGGCGCGGACACTCCACGCCTGCGGGCCGCCATCGAAAAGTCATTCGAGGCCATCCGGTCTGTCCGGCGCGACATCGACTCCGTCTTCGTGATCACCGGTGACGGGAGGGCCATCGCCGCAACCGAGGGCGGCGGGCTCAACCCGACAGTCGACCTCAGGAAAAGGTTCCTGGAGCTGGAGGCCGGCCTCGTCCCGGACCGCCCCTCGGTGTCCTCCGCTCACGTGGAGAACCTGGTCGAGTCCCGCTATCCCTGGGTCATCTCCCTGGTGCGCGCCGTGCCGGGCGGGCCCTCCGGAAAGAGCATGGGCCTTATCCAGGTGGACCTGAACTACGAAATCATTGCCCGTCTGTGCCGGGACATTCAGCTCGGGAAGTCGGGGTACGTGTTCATTCTCAGCCGGGGCGGGGAGATCGTATACCACCCGCGGCAGCAGCTCATCTACGGAAATCTGAAGTCGGAGCGGATCCCGGAAATCCTCTCCCTGAACGGCGGCAACATGAGCGCCGTGGTGGATGGGAGGGCCATTCTCTACACGGCCGTAAGCTCCCGCGAGACCGGGTGGGAAGTCGTCGCCGTCTCCTACCTCGACGAGCTGTTCGCCGCGAGCCGCGCCGCCGAATACTATTTCATCCTGCTCTCCCTCCTGGTCTTCGTGAGCGCAATTGGAGTGGCATTCCTGATCTCCTCCAACATTTCCAAGCCCATCGAGTCTTTGCGGCGTTCCATGCAGGCTGTGGAAAGCGGGAACTTCGACATCGACATCACCGTCAACGCGCGCAACGAGGTGTACCAGCTCGCCAGGGACTGCGACATCGCCGTGAAAAAGGTCAGGGACCTCATCGAGCAGAACAGGAGGGAGCTGGAGCTGAAGCGGAAGCTCGAGCTCCGTTCCCTTCAGGCGCAGATCAATCCGCATTTCCTCTACAATACCCTGGACTCGATCATCTGGATGATCGAGCTGGGGGAGAATGACCGAGCCATCGACATGACCTCCTCCCTCGCGAAGTTCTTCCGGATCGGCATCAGCAGGGGAAGTGAGACGATCAGCGTCAGGACGGAGGTCGAATACGTCCAGACGTACCTGGAGATCCAGAAGCAACGCTACAAGGACAAGCTCTCCTACGAGATCGCGTTCGCCCCGGAGCTGGCAAGCCTTCAGATCCTCAAGCTGCTCATCCAGCCGCTCGTGGAGAACGCGATCTACCACGGGATCAAGAACATGGAAGGCCCGGGGTTGATACGGATCACGGGTCTGCGCGAGGCGGAGGCAATCGTGATCCGCATCAGCGACAACGGGGTGGGAATGGGACGGGAGCAGCTGGAAGCGCTGCGGGACGGTTTGATCGAGCCGAACCAGGCCAACGGCGTCGGCGTGCGCAACGTCCAGGAGCGAATCCACGTGTACTTCGGCCTGGAATACGGCGTGAGCTTCGAAAGCGCGCCGGGAGCGGGAACGGTGGCCACCATCAGGATCCCCTTGATCCCGGGGGAGGTGGCATGAGAAACCGCTCCGTCCTCTTTCTCCTTGCCGCCGCGGTCCTTGCCGCGGTCCTCCTCACGCTCCTCTACCGCGGGAACATGCTGCTCAGTCCCGTGCCGGAAGCTCCCCGCCGGGTGACCGTCATCTTCAAGACCGTGGACTACCGCTCCACTCCGTTCTGGGGCAACGTGCGCGACGGGGTGCTGTCCGCCGGCAAGGACCTCGGCATCGACGTTTCCATCCGCGGGCCGGCGCTGGAAAGCGACATCCAGGGCCAGATCGATATCGTGCGAGGGGCGCTGCGGGAAAAGCCGGACGCCATCGTGCTGGCCGCCGCGGACTACAATCTGCTTGTCCCGCTGGCCAGGGAGATCAAGCGCAAAGGAATCCCCCTGGTCTGCATCGACTCCTTCGTCAACTCGGATGACGCTGACGTGCGGATCGGAACGGACAGCTACGAGGGCGGCCAGAAATGCGCGTCGGCCCTCATGCGCTACGTGCACGCGGGAGACACGGTGGCCGTCATGAGTTACGTCAAGGGAAGCTCCACCGCGATAGACAGGGAGATGGGCGTGCGCGCCTCTCTTGCCGCAAAGGTGAAGCTCCTGGACACGCTGTACAGCAACGCGGATGCAGACCTGGCGTATTCCCAGGCAGCGCTGTTGATCTCAACCACGCCCAGTCTTCGAGGGATAGTCGCGCTGAACGATCCAACTGCCCGGGGAGCTGCGCGCGCCCTGGCCGAATCCGGGAAGCAGGGGACGGTTGCCCTCATCGGGTTCGACAACTCTTTCCTGGTCCTCAAGTACGTGGAGAGAGGGGTCATCAAGGACACGGTCGTGCAGAAGCCGTTCAATATGGGCTACCTTGGGATCAGGGCGGCTTGGGATCTCATTCGGGGGAAGAAGCTTCCACGGTTCATCAATACGGGATCCGTCGACATCTCCAAATCCAACATGTTCCAGCCGGAAAACCAGAAGCTTCTTTTCCCTGTCGGGGAAGGGCCGTAGGCGGAGGTCGGCCGAGGGATGGAAAAGACAACGCGCTGTACGCGGGTCAGGACGCGGAACATCATGGCGCCGCTGGTCCTTGCGATTGCCCTCTCCGCCTGCCTGGCTGCTTGCGGGGCGTGGAAGAGCTCCTCCCCCGGAGCCGGTGTCCCTCGCAAGATCCAGGTCATGGCATCAGACGGCTGGATCTACGACGTGATGGCCGAAAACGCCAAGCTGTTCGAGAAGGAAACCGGGATCAAGGTTTCCTTCACGATCTATGCGCCGCACGTGTACTTCCGGGCGCTCCAGACAATGCTTGCCTCCGGCGAGGCGGCAGACATCTTCCTTATGCAGTCCACGCGGTGGTACCTTGGCACCGAGATCGACCCGGAAAAGACATGCATTGATCTGACGTCGGAGGAATGGACGAAACGCCTGAAGCCGGAGTGGCTTCCCGCCGTCTCGTACAAGGGCCATGTCTACGGCCTGATCGTGTGGGATGACACGCTTGGATGGGTCTACACCTACAACGACAAGATCTTTCGCCGGTTGGGTCTCTCTGCGCCGCGGACGTACGCGCAGTTCATGGCGGTCTGCCGGCGGATCAAGCAGGCGGGCATCGTCCCCATCTACGAGCCAGGGGCCAGCAGATGGCATACCTCCCTCACTTTCTTCGAGATGGGCGCCACCTTCGAGGAACGGGACCCCGGCCTCTACGAAAGGCTCAACGCGAACCGGGTGAAATTCGCGGACTACGAGCCGTTCCGCAGGGCGCTGGACCAGATTCTTCTGGCCGCCAACCGCGGCTATTTTGGCGCCGACTTCATGGCCAACACGATAGAGGGGTCCAAGACGGCTCTCCTTTCGGGCTCCGCGGCCATGACGCTGAACAAGATCGGGTTCGCCCGAAGCGTGTTGAAGACCAACCCCGACTCCGGGGCGCAGACATGGGGGATGTTCCCCATTCCCTGGCTGGACAACCGCACGGTCAGCATAGAGCGCTCCGCGCCCACGTGGTTCGGAAACGCGAAGAGCCGGGATCGCCCCGCCGTGCTCGAGTTCTTCCGGTTCTTGACCCGGGATGACAACCTCTACCGGTACGCCAGCGGACAGCCCGAGGGCACAAGCCTGTCCTTCCCCACCAGGCCGGTGCCCCTCCTGCCGAACGAACAGGCGTTCCTTGGCTCGGCGCGGCTGGGCGGGGAGCCGTTTCAGGGCGGGGTCAAGTACATCATGGGTCAATGGATGGAAGTCGAGGCGGATTTCGAGTCGATGCTCGCCGGCGCCCTGAGTCCAGCCGGTTTCCTCTCTGCCGTGGATGCGCGGAGGGCCAACATGGCAGCCGCCGCCCGGGACCCGGCGTGGCCGCCGTCTCTCATCGGCGCATCGAGTCCCTGAACGTCGTGGGGTTCTGCCCGGTTTCCTTCTTGAAAAGGCGGGAGAAATACAGCGCATCCTCGTAGCCCACTGCCGCGGCGACCTGCTTGACCTCCATGTGCGGATGACCCGAAAGCAGGCGCTTGGCCTTCTCGATGCGGAGGCGGATCAGATCCTGCGTGGGAGTGCTTCCCTTGACCCTGCGATACAGCCGCAGGAGATAGGCGGCCTTGCGGCCGAAAGCGGCGGCAAGACGCTCGAGCGAGTATGGCTGGTGGAAGTTCTCCGTAAGGTACAGCTGCACGGCGTCTGCCAGGTCCTCCTCCGGGGACCCGATCCGGTCAAGCCCGAACTGCGCTTCTATCAACCCCGCCGAGGCTTCCAGCCGGATGCGGATCCTGCGGAGAGTCTCTTGCAGCGCATGGACGTCAATGGGCTTGACGATGTAGTCGTCCACTCCGAGCTCGATTGCCTGCCGGGCATACTCGAACTCGCTGTACCCGGAGATGATCAGGATCCGAAGGTCGGGGTTGGTCGTTCGGATCCGCTTTACAAGCTCCAGGCCACCGAGGAGAGGCATCTTGATATCGGTGATCAACAAGTCAGGCAGGACCCGCTCCACCAGCTCCACGGCCTCTTCCCCGTCCGCCGCGGTCCCCGCGCATTCGAGATTCGGGTCCAGCTCGGCGGTCTTGCGGGCCAGGTAGTCCCGCATCCGCTCCTCGTCCTCGGCCACAGCGAACGTGAGCTTCCGGTCAGCCATGGAGCCCGGCCCCTAACGCGATCCGCGCGCCTCCGCCCGGGCGGTTGCCGACATCGAAGACGAAAGTGTCCCCGAACGCGAGCTTCAGCCGTTCGTACGAATTGATGATTCCCATTCCAGAGATCGACATGCCGGAACGCCCATTGCCTTCCCGCTGCCGGGCGGCAATCCGCTGGGAGATCCTCTGGAGCGTCTCCGCCGAAAACCCGGGTCCGTTGTCGAGAATCTCCATGGACCACCGCTCATCCACGCAGGCGCCGCACAACGCGATGCTCCAGGGAGGCCGTACCGAAGTGGCGTACTTGAAGCAGTTTTCGATAAACGGCTGCAAAATCAGCCGGGGAACGACGATCTGCCTCATGTCGGGAGAGATGTCAATGCTGTATTCCAGGCTGCCGCCGAATCTCGCCCGCATCGCCGCGAGGTAGCTTTCCGCGTACTCCATCTCCGTCCCCAGGGTTGCCGTGGTTCCGTCGGTGGACGATATATAGCGCAGCACCCGTGCCAGGTTGAGGATCAGCTCCTGGATAGCAGGTGAGGAGCCTTCTTCCGCCATGATGCCGATGGTCTGCAGCATGTTGTGGATGAAGTGCGGGTTGATCTGAGACTGCAACGCGACCAGTTGGGCCTCTTTCTCCTGGGCGCGCAGGGATACGGCCTCCTGCAGGGATTCGTTGAGCTTCCACCGCATGTCGCGGAATGCCAGCCGCAGCTCATCGATCTCTCCCAGGTCCGGTTTGTGGGACCCCACGCCGACCTCTTCCAGGTTTCCCAGATGCAGAGACTCAATTTCCGCGTGCAGGGCCTTGATGGGCACCGTGACCCGGCGGGCGATGAAATAGGAGGCTCCCAAGGAGCAGGTGATTGCGATCAGAGCCAGAAGGGCGATCCGCGCGGCATATTGCAGGACGCTCGCCGCAAGGCCGCCGGAGGGGGCGCCGATCAGGAGGGTCCATCCGGTGTCTTTCGATGTGGTCACCGCGAAGATTCGACGCTCATGCGTCCCGGGAAGGACGCCGGTCACGACGGGCCCGGTGACGGCCCGCGCGGCCAGGGCGTGGAAGAATGCAGCGTCCACGGCGGTCCCGTCATAGGGATACAACTGGTTCCAATCCGGGTCGAAAAGAGCGACCGACTGCGATGTACCGCTCAGCAAATCCAGCTCTCCGAACAGAGCGTCGCAATATTGCTCCACCTCCACGATCCCTCGCGTGGACAAGAGCGCGTCCTGGAACGTTCTGATGAGAGACACGTACCGCTTGTCTTTCACAATGATGGAGGTTTGCTCGAGAAGCGGATCCCCGTGAGGAGGAAGAATCATCCGTTCCCCTCCTGCCCGCATCACCGCCGAATACCACTGTTCGCGCGACACATCTCGCTCGATGAGG
This sequence comes from uncultured Spirochaetota bacterium, assembly GCA_963845535.1. GTDB lineage: Bacteria > Spirochaetota > Spirochaetia > SZUA-6 > Fen-1364 > Fen-1364. The sequence goes on along the minus strand of CAWJSK010000012.1, from coordinate 30,646 downwards.
CGGCTGTAGTACCCCGCGCCGATCATCTCCCCGCGCAGGTCGTACACGTTGGCCTGAGGCGCGGATCGGTTCGGACCCAGGATGGTCTCGCTGATCTCGATCAGTGCCTCCGTGTTCTGGAGCTTCGCGATCCTTTGCCCCACGGTGGAGGGGTTGCGGGGAAATGCCAGGTGCCGCGCAAAAAGACTCTGGAAGACCTGGGAGTAGATCATCGTCAGGCTCAGGCGGTCTATCTCGGAGACCTGGCTGTCCAGGTTCGTCATGACGGATCGGCAGAGCGAGCTCAAGGCGTCCGCAAACCGCTCCCGCGCCACTCCGGAGGCGTAGTCATACACCACGAGAGAGAACGCAATGAGCACACACACCAGGAGAACGGAGACGGCAAGGAAGATGGATCCCCGGACCGTGCGGCGTCGGTGTACCACTTGGAAATGATAGCACGGAATTTATTCCATGTTCATGCGCAATCCGGTCCATTTACGGCTCCTGCCGGCCGCCGGATACTGCCGGGGACTCAACGCTCGAAGGAGGCACCCATGATCAAGAAATCGATTCTCTGTCTCATTCTAGCTGCCGCCGTCACGGTGATGGCCTTCGCCGGCGGCTCCAGCGAGGCCGCGCCGAAGGGCCCGGTGACGCTCACCGTCTGGGATTTCAAGTACGGGCCGAATGACGCCCAGAAGCCTATGCAGCAAATCGACGCCCTGTTCATGCAGAAGAACCCAGGTGTCACAATCAATCATGTCGCGCAGCCCGGTGAACCCCAGTACTATCAAATCATCCAGGCTGCGGCCAACGCGAACCAGGGACCGGATGTGGCCATGTTCCACCCGGGAGCCCGCGAATACGGGTTCAGCGACATTCTCATCGACCTGACTCCGTACATACGGGACATCAAGAGCCAGTTCACGCCTGCAAGCATCGCGATGGTGTCCATAGGCGGGAAAATCGGCGCGCCGATCAAGGTCCTGCCCATGACCATGCAGGGGTTCGGCATCTACTATAATAAGGACTACTTCAAGAAGGCGGGCCTGGATCCCGAGCAGCCTCCCAAGAGCGCCGCCCAGTTCCTGGCAGCCTGTGAGAAGCTCAAAGCGGCCGGGATCGTCCCCATTACGGTCGGCCAGACCTACACAATCGACTTCCTGCTCAGGTGCCTCGTTGCAAACGACTTTGGGCCGAACGTCGCGGGCCTCAAAGATGGATCCGTGAAGTACACGGACCCGCTTTTCCGTGAGAGCGTCGAGTTCGTAAAGACGCTGGTCGACAAGGGGTACCTGGAAAAGGATGGCTTCTCCCGGCCCTATTTCATGGACGGGATCAACAAGTTCGCTGACGGAACCGGCGGCATGTTCGTCGGGCTCCTGTCCGACGTCGGCAACTGGAAGGCGTTCTCCGACAAGCTCGGTGCAAACAACGTCGGGTATTTCCCCACCATCAATTTCCCCGACAGCAAGTATACCGACCAGCAGGTGGCCCAAGGCGCGGGCATTGGCTACGGCGTCATGACATGGTCGAAGAACCAGAAAATCGGCGCGGCCTATGCCAAGTTCTACACGACCGGTGACGGGGCGCGCATTTACGCCGGCGCCACAGGGGCCCTGTCACCCAACACATCGGTGAGCGGCTTCGAGACCGACTATCCCGCGCTGAAGACTGTCCAGCAGTACCTCAAGGGAAGCCTGGCTCTGGACTACCTCCCGATGTTCTACAACGGATACGAGGACGACGCGAACCGGCTCTGCGACCGGATGTTCGTCACGGGGGAGCTGACGACGGATCAGTTCATCACCGAGTATCAGAAGCTCATCACGAAATAGAGCTTTCTTCAAAGGACGGGGCGCGGGCCCCGTCCTTTCTCCTGTCCCCACGGAGCATCTGCCATGCGTCATCAAGGGCTGGAAAGAGACGGAATTGCCCCTTACATTTTCCTTTCGCCGCTGCTGGTGCTCCTTGCCGCCTTCATCCTCTACCCCGTCGTCATGAACCTGGTTGCGAGCTTCACGGAGTGGAAGGGCTACGGGCCCATGAAATGGACTGGCCTCGCGAACTATCGCGGCATGGTAGCCGACCAGGCGTTCTGGACCTCGATCTACAACACTGGCATCCTTGTCTGCTACATCCCGGTAAGCACGGTCGTAACCGTGTTTGTTGCCGCGCTCCTGCGTGAAGGCCTGCGGGGCTGGCAGGCCTACCGTGCCATCTTCTACATCCCGAACCTGCTGGGGCCGGTCATCATTGGCGTGGTCTTCTCCATCTACCTCCGGGATGACGGGTCGCTCAACCTCCTGATCAAATGGGCCGGCGGCCCAACGGTGCGCTTCCTGACCTCTCCATCCATTGCCATCAACTCGGTCGGCCTGGTCCAGGTGGTCTGGGTCCATCTCGGGTTCGGCCTCATCTACTTCCTGGCCGCCATGAACGGAATAGACCAGGGAGTCTACGAGGCGGCCCTCATCGACGGCGCGCGCTTCTTTCAGACGTTGTTGCGCGTCACGGTGCCGAGCATACGCTTCGCCATTGAGTTCTGGGTGGTCTTCAATTTCATCGAGGTGTTCGCCCGCATGTTCAGCTACATCTATACGCTCACCCGGGGCGGGCCGGGATACGGCACGTTCACGCTTGAATATGGCATTTTCTCCCAGGGATTCGAGAAGTTCCGCGTGGGGTACTCCAGCGCATGGTCCATGGTCCTGTTCCTCTTCTGCGCGGCCATTTCGGTCCTGCAGATCCGCCTGATGAGAACGAGAAGCTCATGAAGAAGACCTCCGCCATCACGACGGGCCCCCGTGTGCTCGTCCAGGCGCTGCTGCTCCTGCTGGTCATCGTCTCCATCCTTCCTCTTTACAACGTGGTCGCCGCCAGCCTCAAATCCGACAACGAGTTCGCGGTGAACCCCTTCTTTCCCCCGAGGTCGCCCACGGGGGAGAACTTCGTGTACGCCGCGGTCAGCGCGCGCCTCCTGAGGTTCGCCGTCAACAGCCTCATTCTCGTTCCCATCGGCCTGGTGCTGTACCTTGCGGTGTGCGTGTCCGCGGGCTACGCGTTCGGGAAGATGAAGTTCCGCCTGAAGCGGCCCCTGTTCCTCCTGGTGCTTTTCCTGACGATCTTCCCGCAGCTTCTCCTGGCAACCCAGGTCTTCAAGCTGATCTCCGTGCTGCACCTCACGAACACCGGCCTGGGCGTCATCCTGACCTGGGTGGCCTACTTCTCGCCGTTTGGAACCTACATCATGACCACGTATTTCACCGACATGCCCTACGAGCTCGTGGAGGCGGCGAGAATGGACGGCGCCTCCCCGTTGCGGATCCTCGTGCGCGTGATGACGCCGCTCGCCATGCCCATGATCGCAACCATCGCCATCATCGGTTTCCAGTCCATGTGGAACGAATTGCCGTTCTCCTTGTTGATCCTTCAGAACCCGGCGTCACGGACCCTCACGCTTGGCATCGCCATGATGAGAGGGGAGTACGGCATTGGCGTGCCAGCGCTGAGCGCGGCCCTCGTGATTGCCATGGCCGTGCCGCTGGTGATGTTCCTCATCTTCCAGCGCCGCGTCACACTGGGTGTGACTGCCGGCGCCATCAAGGGGTGAGTCGATGAGACAGCACAACCGTTTCCGCGAGGATATGCTCGACCTGGAAGAGCCTGAGGCCGCTGGCGACGTCGTCTACATCGCCGCTGCGGCCACATCGGCACGGGTGGAAGGCGGCGTCGCTGTTCTCACCCTTCCTTTGGTCGCGCGAAAGCCTTCATCATTCGAGGCGGACCCGTCGGTCGCGCCACTGACCGCCGAGCTCCGCCTGCAGAGCTTCGGCGGATGCATGGTGAGAGCAACCCTGGAGCTCGGCGCCACCGGGACGGCAGCGCCGCTGCAAGACCTGGACTCAAGCCCCATGATTGAGCGCGATCCGCTGCTTCAGACGGAACAGCTTGTCGTGCAGCCCGGGTTGCAGGTCGGGGAGTATCTTGTCAAGGACCTCGCCGGCCGGGTTGTGTTCCGGACTCTCGCGCCCCGGCCTCCCTCGCATCCGTGGAGCCGGCTGATCCCGGATCCGGATCCCGTATTCGACGCCGTCGTGATCCCGGACGGCGCCGCGGAAGTCCCCTTCATGGCCCACGATACTTTCTTCCCGGCGCATCGCGAGTCGATTGCGCTGGGCTGCGTGGTTCGCGGCGGCACCCCTCGTCTCTCCCTGTTCTCCTTGCACGCTCGACCCGGAGAGCGTTTCCTCGGGACGGGTGAGCGTTTCTCCCGATTCGGGCTCGCCGGCTCCACGATCGTCCTGGAGAACACCGACGCTCTTGGGGTTTCCTCGCGGCGGGCTTACAAGAACGTGCCGTTCTACGTGTCCAGCGCGGGTTACGGGCTGTTCGTTCATACCTCGTACCGAAGCCGTCTGTCGTTCGCCGACATTTCCTCCCGGGCAGTCCAGGGCAGCGTGGAATCGGCTTCCCTGGACCTGTTCTTCATCGGCGGAGGCTCTGTACAGTCGATTGTTCACAACTACCGCCGCCTCACTGGCGTCCCCCGCCTCCCGCCGCTGTGGAGTTACGGCGCCTGGATGGCGCGCATGACGTACTTCTCCGCGAAAGAAGCCCTCGACGTAGCCCAGGGAATGAGGAAGGGCGGCTTCCCCTGCGATGTTATTCATCTGGATACGGGGTGGTTCAAGACGGACTGGCGTTGCGAATGGGAGTTCAGCCCAGAGAGGTTCCCTGACCCCGAAGGATTTCTTCGCGAAATGCGGAATCTGGGATTCAGAGTCTGTCTCTGGCAGTTGCCGCTTGTGACGGAAGGAACCAGCCTCTATTCCATGGCACGGGAGAAGCGGTATGTAGCGCCGGGGACCTTACCTCCTCTCGAGTCGAAGTTCGATGACGCGCGCGGATGCACCATCGACTTCACCAACCCGGAGGCGGTGGAGTGGTACAAGAGCTTGTTGCGGCGGCTCCTGCGCATGGGGGCGGCAGCCATCAAGACGGATTTCGGAGAGAGCATCGACATGCAGGCCGCATATCACGGCATGAGCGCGGATCGGCTTCGCAACATCTACTGCCTGCTCTATCACCGTGCCGCTTTTGAGGTGACCCGAGAGGTTTACCCGGACGGCATCATCTGGGCCCGTTCCGGATGGGCAGGGAGCCAGCGTTACCCCGTACACTGGGGCGGAGACGCGGCTTGCACGTGGGATGGGCTGGCCGCCACCATCCGCGGAGGACTCCAGATCGGGCTGTCGGGGTTTGCCTTCTGGAGTCACGACGTTCCGGGCTTCCACTCCCTTCCCAGCTTCATGAACGGCCGCCCCTCCGACGATCTGTTCGTCCGCTGGACCCAGGTGGGCGTATTCACCTCCCATTTGCGCTTTCACGGCTCCTCCGCGCGCGAGCCCTGGGAGTATCCCGCCGTCGCAGACCTCATCCGTGAATGGCTCAAGCTGCGCTACGCGCTGATCCCTTACCTTCTGCGCGAAGCGGATGAGTCGGTTTCGACCGGCATGCCCATGTTCCGCTCGCTGGTGTTCCACCATGAAGAGGATCCGATTGTCTGGACGATCGAGGACGAGTTCTATTGCGGCGGCTCGTTCCTGGTGGCTCCCATCCTGAACGCCGCGGGGGTGCGGAGCGTATACCTTCCGGCCGGCGAGTGGATCGACTTCTGGACCGGCGAGCGCGTCAAGGGCCCGGTGACCCTGGCCCGGGTCGCGCAACCGCTGTCTCGGGTGCCGCTGTACGTCCGCAGCGGCGCGGTCATTCCGTACTACCCGGAGCCTGTCGCCTGCACGGACGAAATGGACCTTGGACGCGGCGCCGAGCTCCTCTTCGATAAAGGCTACCGCGGCTTCCGTTCCTCCGCGCTCGGCGCGGGCATCGAGTTGTGAGGGCGGGCTCTTCGAATCACTGAGGCACCCGCTCGAACACGGGAATCCGCTCGAGGGGCGCGGCGCACTCAACGGTCCGCCCGCCGTCCACGCCTGAGCCGTCATGGAGGTTCTTCCATCGTCCCTCCGGCAAATAGACGGTTCGGGATCGAACGGAGGGGGCCAGGATCGGAGCCACCAGCAGGTCGCAAAAGAGGAACTCGTCTTCCACGGCCCACGCCTGGGGGTCCTGGGGGTAGTCGAAAAAGAGAGGGCGCATGGGCGGAGCGCCTGTCTCATGAGCGGCACGCATTGCCTCGGTGATCCGAGGCCGCATGCTCTCCCGCAGCTCGATGTGCTTGACGCAGATCCCGTACGCCTCCTCGCCGTAGCTCCATATCTCGTTCGGCGCGCCGGAGCGGCAGAATGCGCCGCCGGTGGTGCCGACCTGGGGCTGCCGAGGCTCGCGGTCACCGTGCAGGCGCATGACCGGGCAGAAGGTCCCGTACTCGAACCATCGCGTGAAAAGCTCTCTGAAACCGGGGTCATTCGGGTCACCGCCGTGGAAGCCCCCGATGTCCGTGGTCCACCAGGGGATGCCTGCAATTCCCATGTTCAGCCCCGCGGCCACCTGGTTGCGGAGGCTCTTCCAGCTTGAGTGAATGTCGCCGGACCAGACCAGAGCGCCGTAGCGCTGACTGCCGGCCCAGGAGCATCGGATCAGGTTGATGACGTTTTCCTGCCCCGCCTTCGACATTCCCTCGTAGAACGCCCTCGCGTACATGAAGGGATAGATGTTGCCGACGGCGAGGTCCGAGCCGAGGTGATAGCGATAATTGTCGAAGTCATACGCCGCGTACTCGGGCTCCGCCTCGTCCAGCCAGAAGACGCGGATTCCCTTGTCGTAGTAGTTCTTCTTGACCTTGGCCCAGACGTATTCGCGCGCCGCCGCCTTGGTTGCGTCGAAGTGGAGCGTGTTGCCCTGGAAGTCCATGGAAACGCGAATGCCACGCTCCGTGCGGATGAGATGGCCGAGGTCCCGCATCTGCGCGAAGTTCTCGCTTCGGTAGTCTACCGTCGGCCAGATGGAGACCATCAGCTCGGTGCCCATGCCCCGAAGCTCCGAGATCATGCCTTCGGGGTCCGGCCAATAGACAGGATCGAAACGCCAATCCCCCTGGGTTGGCCAATGGAAGAAGTCGACGACGATCACGGACAGCGGCACGCCCCGGCGCTTGTACTCCCGCGCCACGCCGAGCAGCTCATCCTGGGTCTGATACCGCAGCTTGCACTGCCAAAAGCCCATGGCGAACTCAGGCATCATGGGCGTCCTTCCGGTCACGCCCGTGTAGCGCTCCAGGATGTCCCGAGGGCGGTCCGCGGCCGCCACCCAGTAGTCAAGCGCCTTGCCGGAGGATGCGCGCCAGACCGTGCCGTTCTTGGCAAAGGTGACTCTGCCGATCGAGGGATTGTTCCACAGGAAGCCGTACCCGAGGCTCGACAGGCAGAAGGGTACGCTCGCCTGCGAGTTGCGGTGCGCGAGCTCGAGCTCCGTGCCTTTCAGGTCGAGGTACGGTTGCTGATACTGGCCCATGCCGGATATCCGTTCCTCGGGAGAAAGGGATTCGAAGCGGGCCGTAATCTCGTAGTCCCCGCCTATGATGGGGCGGAACTCGCGTGCCTCAAGCTCCAGGGCTGAACAGTCCTCGGACAGGACGTCCTTGCGGTTACGCAGGGACTCCTCGACTATGGGCTGGCCGCGCGCTCCGAAGAAGGTGAGCTTCCCCGAACGAGCCATCTCGGCCCGGATGGCCCCGTTGGAAATCGATGCCCGCCCGTTTGTTATCTCGATCCTGGCCTTGGCGGGCCGCGGAATGAGCGCCCAGTCCACCTCCGGCATTGCCCGGCCCCTTCGTGGCCCGCACGCGAAGCGCGTCCGGCCCCCAGGGCTCGATCCAAAGCAGCTCATGATCCTCTTCCCGAATGAGCCTGTCTCCAACCCTGCTTAGAATCGCCATGTTTTCGCTCTCCTTCGCTGCGCGGCACGCCCGCCGCTCTACCCCTTGACTGCGCCGCTGGTGAGTCCGCTGATGATGTATTTCTGCATGAAGACAAAGATGAAAATGACCGGGACAATCGTGACGACGGCGAAGGCGCTGAGATAGCTCCATTTGGTGCCGTACTGCCCCATGAAATTGAAAATTCCCGCCGTGATGGGACGCATGGCCTGATCCTGCAGGAAGGTCATGCCGTACGCAAGATCCCCCCAGCCGTAAAGGAAAGAGAAGACGGCACACACGATCACGCCCGGCGAGGCGATGGGAAGGAAGATGCGGAGAAAGGCGGAAAATCTGTTGCAGCCGTCGATGCAAGAGGCGTCCTCGAGCTCCTTCGGCATGGAGGCGAAATAGCCCATCAGGATCAAGACGGAGAAGGGCACGCCAATGGTCACATCAGAGAGGATGGCGGAGAGCTGGGTATTGAGGAGGTGAACATTCTTGAAAATGATAAACATCGGGGTGAGGAGAACCGAGACAGGCAGCATTTGCGTTACCAGGAAGCCCAGGATGAATGCCCGTTTGCCCTTGAACGTGAACCTGGCGATTCCGTAGGACGCAGGTATGGCAAGCACGAGGGCCAGCAGCATCGCGCAAGAAGAAATCACGAAGCTGTTCTTGAAAGAGCGAAACATATTGAAATCCCCGTGCTGCAGTTGCGCGAAATAGGAATCCGTGTTCAACACGTGCGGCAGCAGCGTGGGAGGCACCTGGAATATCTCGATCTCCTTCTTGAGCGAGGTCACAACCATCCAGTAAAGCGGGAACATCGCCACCACAAATATGACGATTGCAACGGCGGAAAGGACCACCGTCCTCAGCCTCCGGGCCCGGCTCATCATTGGGCCCTCCGGTCGTCGTAAACGAATTTCAGGTAGAAGATGCTCACCGCCAGCAGGATCAGAAAGAGAATGTTCGCCGTGGCGGAGCCCTGGCTGTACTTGAAGAGCACAAAAGAGAGCTTGTAGGAATACGTGGAGAGCAGGTGTGTGGAGTTGACCGGCCCGCCGTTGGTCATGACGAACACGAGATCGAAGACCTTGAACGTGTAGATGAATCCGAGAATCAGCACCGACTCGATGACCGGCCTGAGCATGGGAGAGATGATGAAGAGAAAGGACTGCCACTTGCTGGCCCCGTCAATGGCCGCGGCTTCCTTCACGTCTTTGGGGATGGTGGTCAATCCAGTGGAAAGCAGGATCATATTGAACGGTATCCCGATCCAGATGTTCGCAACGATCAGGGAGAACATCGCTGAGCGAGGCTCCAGGAGCCATTCCACCGGACTTTTGATGATGCCGAGCGCCTGGAGAAACTGGTTGATGATGCCCACGTTCGAGCTGAACATGAACTTGAACATCAGGGCGGTGACCGTCATCGGAATCATCCAGGGAATCATGAGCAGGCCGCGGATGGGCTTCGCAATCGGGAATCCCGCGTTGAAGAGCAGCGCCAGCCCAAAACCGATTGCGAACTGGAATACGAGGCAGCCGATCGTAAATATGAAGGTATTCCCGAGGGAACGCAGGAGCACATCGTCCGCCATGAGCGTCTGGTAGTTGCGAAAGCCCACAAGGGGCTTCCCGACGGCGTTGAGCGTGGTAACGGTGACATCCTGGATGCTGAGGATGAAATTGCTGACGATCGGATACCCTACGAGCAGCACCATGTAGGTGATGGCCGGCAGGACGAACAGATACCCGATATTCCCGTGCCTGAAAAAGCCCCTCATGGTATGGATTCCCCCGTGCGGTCCGAGCTGGCAGTGAGCGGAAGCGCGCCGCGTTCAGCGTTGCGCGCTTCCGTCTCGACGACAATGACAGCGGCCTGCCCTACTTCACCTTGACGATGGCGTCGATGGTCTTCTGCGCCTTCGCGGCGGCCGCCTCGGGGGCGGCGATACCCGTGATGCTCTCGTTCATCGCGAGAGACAGGGCGTCGGAAATCTCGGGCCAGCGGGGATGCGGGCCGCGGGGCTTCGCGGAGGCCATCTGCGCGGCAAACACTTTCATGACGGGATCGTTGGCGAACTGCGTGGCGGCCACGTCCTTGCGGGACGCGATGTAGCCGAAGTCGTTGATGTAGGTCTTCATCTCCGCCGGGCTCGCCACGAACTTGAGGAAGCTGATTGCCTCCTCCACGTTGTCTCCCTTCACGACACCGAAGTTCTCCCCTCCGAGGTCGGAGGCCGGCCTGGCGCCGACGGGCAGCAGCACGACGTTCCACTTCAGGTTCGGGGCCTGCTGGCGCATGGTCGGGACCTGCCAGGGCCCGTTGACCATCATTGCGAGGTTCCCGGAGATGAACTGGTTCATCACGTCCCCCTGGGTCCAGTTGATGACTTCCTTGGGCATCGCCCCGCTCTTGGCGAGATCACGGACCAGGGAAAGCGCCCGGATGCCGTTTGCGTTGTCGATCTGAAACGATGTGTTGCCGCTGCCCCAGAGGAAGCAGAGGAAGCCGAACGTGCCTTCCTCGTTCTGGACCGAGCTGATGCCGAAGCCGTGGACGTTCCCCTTGGTCGTCTTGAGGGCGACGCTCTTGAGCTCATCCCAGGTCTTCGGAGGCTTGACCCCGGCGGCCTTCAGCATGTCCTCGTTGTAGTAGAGGGAAAGGCAGTTGCTCCCGAAGGGGATGCCGTAGAGTCTGCCGTTCAGCTTGCAGGAATTGAGCGGTCCTTCGAAATACTCTTTGAGGTCGGGCCACGAGGCAAGCATGTCCGTGATGTCCGCAAAAATGCCCATTGCGGAGTAGGACGCGTGATCAGGATTGTCGATAATCACGATGTCCGGCAGCTCCGAGGCGGCCGCGCCGATGGAAAGCTGCTTCTTGAAGTCCGCAAAGGGGATGTACTTCGTCACGACCTCGATCTTGTCCTGAGACGAGTTGAAATCCTTGCAGACCCTGGCCAAAGTCTCCTGATGCTTCGGCGTTTCCCAGTAATTCCAGATCGTCACCGTCTTCTTCGACTGGGCGAAAGCGCCGCTCGTGACCACCGCGACCATCGCGAAGATCACGAGAGACGAAACGAGGAATCTCTTCATTCCAAACCTCCTTGGATTGGAGCGGCGGCTGCGACGAGCCCACTGCGCTCGTATGGCAGGGTACGGCGGCCTTCCCCAGGGCACAACGCGGAATCTCTTAAGAAAGGTGGACAAGTTTACGCTTTGCGTGCATATCGTCAGCGGTTTGCCTTGCGGTATTCGGAAGGATTGAGGCCGGTGGCCTCTTTGAAGACCCTGCAAAAGTATTTCGCGTCCCCATATCCCACCTGCTCCCCGACGCAGTGGAGCTTCAGGTTCGTCCCAATCAGCAGCTCCTTGGCTTTCTTGAGTCGGTAATCCCGGATATAGGAGCTGAAGGTCACGCCGGTAGCTCGATGGAACTGGGCGCTCAGGTACTCGGAGGTCACGTTGACCTTCAGCGCCACCTCGCCGAGCGAGATGCCCTGCGCGTACAGCTCTCTGACGAGGTTTTTCGCGCGCCTGACTATTGAAACGTTCCCCGGGGCCTCTCCGCCCTCGTCCCTCGGAAAGAGCCGCAGCAGGATGTTTCCAGCCTGTTCCAGCTCCGGCCAGGTTACGGCAAACGTGATCCGTTCCAATATCTTCTGCTGATCAAGCGAGGCGTACGTCTCGTACTCGATCTCTCGGGCGGTATTGAGCACGCTCCAGACGAACCTGACGAGGACGCTCTTGATCTCCCTCGGCGCATGGATATTATCCCCGCGTAGATAGCGCATGAGCTCGGCTATCCCCTCCTCGTAGCGCCCGCGGTCATGCACGGAAAGGGCGGATCTCACCGCGCTTTCGATGGAGATCGGGTACGCCAGGGGATGGGAGCTTTTCCCGTTGACATCCGGCCACACAAGCAGGTGCTCCCCGCCCAGGACGATATTCCAGTCCAGGCAGGCGTCCAGCTCATGCATTGTGTCCTTGAGCCGGGCGATATTTTTGAATGCAGCCCATCCGACGCAGATGCCGTTCCGCGACGCCTCCTTGAGGCGCGGCAAAAATGAGCGGTCGAACCAGTCCCGAAGCGCGCGCTCAGCTTCGAAATTGAACGCCGCCACGACCAACCTGCTGGTCCCGGGCAACTCCAGAAGCCGGTGCTCGAAGCCGGGCGCCGTCCCAAGGATCGACTCGGCGCGATTTTTGACTACCTTTGCTTCGCTCTCATAGCTGGATCCCAGGTAGATGGCGGCAAGCGCGAAGGCCCCTTCCGTCTTGACCCCCCAGCGCTGCGTCAGAAAGGACCTCAGATCCTCGTCGACGCCGGCCCCGCCAAGGATGAGCGAATACAGCACGCCTTCAAGAGTCAGTCCCTCTTCTTTGCGCCGAGGCCCTCGTTCGAGCGCTATCTGCTCCTCCACCCGCTTCAGGGCCAGCGTCAGGTCCCCGATATTGACCGGCTTGAGCAGGTACTCGTTGACGCCGAGCTTGATGGCCTCCCGCGCGTAGGAAAAGTCCGAATACGCGCTCAGCACGATCGCCTTGACCCTGATGGATTTTTCCCGCAGCCGCCTCAGCATCTCGAGGCCGTCGAGATCCGGCATGCGCACGTCCGTGATCACAAGCTCCGGCCGCTGCCTGGTGATGATGCGCACCCCCGCAAGGCCGTCCTCCGCCTCCCCCACGATCTCATACGAGGAATTGATCTTGCGGATGAGACGAGCCAGGCCTTCCCGTATCCGGAGCTCATCCTCTACGATGGCTATCTTCATTGGCATTCTTGCCGCCCCATTCCCGCCGCACCGCCGTTCCTGCCGCAGCCTACGCCGCGGGGAAGTCGATGCGCACGCGCGTTCCCGCTCCGGGGGCGCCCTCCACCTCAACGCGCGTCCCGCTTCCGTAGTACATCTTTATGCGCGCGATTGCCGCACGCATGCCGATATGGCCTTTCCCGCCGGGCTCCTGAACCGGCCCGTTCCGCAGGTCCTGAATTGCGCTTTCGCTGATGCCCTTCCCATTGTCGGCGATGACGATTCGAACCCTTCCATCCTCCCGGGAGATGGAGACGGCCAGCAGATGCCTGCCCTCCACGCCACGGAAGCCGTGAAGGATGGCATTCTCCACGAAAGGCTGGAAGAGCAGCTTGTGGATATGGCAGGCGCGGGCCGCGGGATCGAGGTCCAGCTTGAACTCGAAGGAGCCCTTCAGGCGCGTCTGCTGAAGGGAGATGTAATTCCTCAGCCACGCCACTTCCTGCTCGATCTCCACGATTCCGTTGCTGTTGTCGATCCCATAGCGGAAGATCTCCGCCAACGTGCTGATTGCATTGCTGATCTCGAGCTCGTTGCGATCAATCGCCATCCAGTTGATCGTGTCCAGCGTGTTGTAGAGGAAATGCGGATTGACCTGGGCCTCCAGGGCCGCAATCTCCGCGTTCCTTTGCTTCGTTGAGGCGGCATGCACTTCTTCGACCAAAGCGCCGATTTTGCCGATCATGCTGTTGAAGTTCGCGGCAATCTCGTCGATCTCCAGCGGCATCTCCCTGCTTTTTACGATCCTCCCGGAAAGGTCACCGGCTGCCGCCGCATTCATGGCGGCGACAACGACGCGGATCGATCTCGTCAAGCGTCCCGTGATGAAAAAGATGATGGCAAAAAGCACGGCCACCGAGGACAGGACAACAACGATCGTAAGCCGCTGCTGGCGCGATATCTCCTGGTACAAAGCGCCCTGGTTCCGCGCCGCTATGATGCTCCAACCCGTTTTCGCGTCACGCAGCTCGTAGAGCGACAGTCTCCGGGTGCTCGAGCTTCCGCCGCCGGATACCATGCGCTTGATCGCGGTGCTCCGCAGTGTCGGATCCGCGGGAAGATCGAGACGCTTCCCGACAAGGGACTTGTCAGGAAAGGAGACAACGGTCCCGTCCGCGGAGAGGATGAAGATTGAGTCCTCCGTGGTGCCGCCTGAAGGCTGATCCGGCCGCTCGTCACAAATCTCGCCAAGCATCCTCTCGTCGATCGAAAGTATGATGACGCCGTTTTTTGTCCTTATATCCTTGTAGTCGACCAGGCGGTGCGCCAGATGGAAAAGGTAATATTTCCTCGATGTAAAAAAGGAGGCAAGCTGCGTCGGGAAGACGCGTGTCTCGTTGGCCTCGATCACGGATTGGTAGAGTTGGGACGGCTGGCCGCCCGCGGTGTCCAGCCAGGAGGTCTTTGTATTGTAGCCGGTCAGGAGATCATCGAACACCATCTTCCCGCCGCTGGTCAGGACGACGATCGATTGCACGTAGGGCATGGCGTAGGCGTAGGAATGCAGCGCCCTGCCGAAGCTGGCCCGAATTGAACTCCACGTTGTCTCCGCTGTTCACCTTATTGACCAGGTCGATGATGCGGTCGTCCGTATACATCTGGTAGAGAAGGTCCTCGTAAAAGTTCAAGTTCGTTCTGATTATCTTGCGAGTCTGCAGGAGATTGGTATTTTCGAGGGCATCGATCTTTTTCTGCAGTTTGTCCGCGATGTTGTAGTAGGATACGATCTGAATGACTATCACCGGCACGATCGAGAGGATGCAGAAGGAAACGATCAGCCGATACCTGAAGCTTCGCTTCGCCGAGATGAAACGAAGCAGGGATGGCGTGCGCATGGTGGCTGTATTGTGCCATTTCCCGGGCAAAACGCAAGAAACAGACACACGCGCCGTCCGTTCCTTCCTACATGCCGTGCAGCCTCCTTATGGCTTCCACTGCAGGCCCTGCCTCGTTCCTGGTGGCTCTCATCCTGAGCTCCGCGGGGGTACGGAGCGTATACCTTCCCGCCGGCGAGTGGATCGACTTCTGGACCGGTCAGCGGATCAACGGCCCCGTCGCGCTGGGCCGCGTCGAGCAACCCCTCTCACGGGTGCCCCTGTACGTCCGCCGTGGCGCCGTCATTCCGTATTACCCTGAGGCTGTTGCCTGCACTGACGAAATGGACCTTGGACCCAGCGCCGAGCTCGTCTTCGATCACAGCTACCGCGGCTTCCATTCCTCCGCGCTCGGCGCGAGCATCGACCTGTAGTGGCGCCGCCCGCGTGCCGCTGCTGGCTGAATCAGGATCGATGTCGTTACTGCTCTTGAGAAGTGTCACGCCGCGTTTGTTCACTTGATCCGCAAGACCTGCTGGCCCGATCGCGCGAATTTCCTCCTCTGTTCTTCCAAAGAGTCTGCACGCGGCGGGGGCTGGCGGCCGCGCCCGTCTGGTGTCGCGAACAGTGTTCCGACGAGGCCTGTCTTCCAGAACGCACGAAATGCCCCACATTCAACATCAATGAAGACGATGACCCCCGATGGCCTGATCCGATCATGAATTGACTGGACGAAAACCAAATTGTATGTCCGAAATCGCGATTGCACGGCGGAGTCGGCGCCGTGGCCGCCGTGGAATTCCCTTGCGCCGTCGAGCTTTTCTGATAGAATCGAGTCAAAGTCGGGAGAAGATGTTCAACAAGGAGCTCCAGAAGCAAAGCTCCCGCAAGGGGGAGTAGCATGTTAGAGGTACTGACCCGCTACTGGTGGGCGTTCATCGCTCGAGGCATCCTTGCCATTGCGCTCGGTGTCATGGTCTTCGCCTGGCCTGCTATTACGATTGCGGCACTCATCATCGTCTTTGGTATTTACGTCTTTGTCGACGGGATTTTCCTGGTAGTAAAGGCCATCGGAGGCTGGAAGGCCCGTGATGACAGGTGGCTGCTGTTGTTCGAGGGGTTATTAGGGATAGGTATCGGGGTCATTACCTTCTTCGCACCCGGCGTGACCGCGGTCGGCCTTCTCTTTTACATCGCAGCGTGGAGCCTCGCGACTGGCATCTTGGAGATTGTCGGGGCCATCCGCCTTCGCAAGGAGATCCAGGGGGAGGTATGGTGGATATTCTCCGGCATTGTCTCAATCCTTTTCGCCGTCCTCCTGATGATTTTTCCTGGCACGGGGATCCTGGCGCTGATTTGGCTCTTGGGAATCTACGCCTTCGTGTTCGGCGTTATCCTGATTGTGTTGGGCATCAGGATTCGCATGCATCGTCCCGCGAAGTAGCGCGACGCCCCGCCTAGAAGTTGGGAGCGGCACGTTGCCGCTCCCAACTCAGTCACCACCATCCTGCATGATCAGGAGGACGCGGCACCCGGCGAGGCTTGAAGCGCCTCCCGTACCGCGCTGCCATCGACTGACTCATGAGTCAAGAGGGACTGGCTTAGCCTTTGCAAAGCGGCCTGGTGCTTCCTCAAGAGCTCCTGCGCGCGTTCGTATTGCTCCGTGACGATGCGCCTGATCTCCTCGTCAATCACCTTGCGAGTTTCCGGACTGATCTGGCTATTGTCCTCAATGGCTCCGCCCAGATACTGGAGCTGCTGCCCTGCATAGCGCACCGAACCAAGCTTCTCGCTCATTCCGAACTCGGTGATCATCCGCCGCGCCAGTTCAGTTGCACGCTGTATGTCATCGCTCGCCCCCGTGCTGACAGTGTTGAAGGTCACTTTCTCAGCGGCCCTTCCGCCCAGCATCATGGCGATGCGGTCTTGCAGCTCTTCCATCGAGAGCAGGTATCGATCTTCCGTCGGCGCTTGCATCGTGTAGCCCAGCGCTCCGCGGGTGCGCGGGACGATACTGATCTTACTTACCGGGTCAGCGTGCGGCAGAAGTGCTGCGACCAACGCATGTCCGGACTCATGGTAGGCGACGGACTTGCGCTCCTGCTCGTTCATCACACGGGTTTTCTTCTCCAATCCGGCCACCGCCCGTTCCATCGCAGCCTCGAAATCCTTCAGCGTGACCGCATCATGACGCTCGCGTGCAGCAAGAAGTGCAGCCTCGTTCATGGCGTTCGCCAGCTCTGCTCCGCTGAGGCCCGGCGACATGCGGGCAGCCTGCTCAATATCGAAATCGGTGCGAGCGTGATCCCTTTGCAGTGAATCTTCAGAATCTGCTGCCGGCCGATCAAGTCAGGGTTGCCTACGGCAACCTGTCGGTCAAATCGCCCGCTCGCATCAAGGCGGGATCGAGCACCTCAGGGCGGTTCGTGGCCGCCATGATGATCACGGGACTGGTCATGTCGCTCTTGAAACCGTCGATCTCGTCGAGCAGTTGGTTGAGCGTTTGCTCCCGTTCGTCGTTCGTGCCCATCCTCGCGGCTCCCGACGCTCGGCTTTGTCCGATAGCGTCGATCTCGTCAATAAAGACGATCGCGGGCGCGCTCTTGTGCGCCTGTGCGAACAGGTCCCGCACGCGCGCCGCGCCTACCCCGACAAACATCTCGACGAACTCCGAGCCACTGGTCTCGAAAAAGGGCACGCCTGCTTCTCCGGCGGTCGCTTTTGCCAGAAGGGTTTTGCCCGTTCCTGGCGGGCCGATGAGCAGCACGCCCTTGGGAATGTGGCCGCCTAGTTTCGCAAACTGCTCGGGGGTCTTGAGAAACTGGATGATCTCCTGCAGCTCGGCGATAGCCTCGTCCGCTCCGCCTACATCCTTGTAGGTAACTCCGACTTCCTCAGGCTTCACCTCCGTGGCCTTGTTCTTCCCGATGCCAAAGATGCCGCCGGCACCTCCCGCAGTGCCGCTTCCCATTCGTCTGTAGAAAAGATAGTAGACTCCGGCGATCAAAGCGAAAGGCAAAACCCAACTGAGGAGGAAACCGCTCAGCGGGCTCGGGGGCGGCTGCACGTCGTAGGTCACGCCAGCAGCGTCCAACTCTTCAATCAACGTCGGGTCTCCGCTTCTGACTGAGACGGTATCGAATCGCACCGTCGGATTCTTCTCCGACGAAGAAGCGAGGTTCTTCATCGTGCCGGCAATATGTGTATCGCCAAGGGTGACCGAGACGACCTGACCGGCTTTGAGTTTGGCCTTGAACTCGCTGTAAGGGATGTTCTCTATCTTCATTGCCGGGGGAAGAATGAATTGCTGATAAAGCCACGCCACAATCAATCCGGTGATCAGATACGTGACAGCGTATCTCACCAGACGCTGTCGATTCTGCCTGCGATTCTCTTCTTCTTTTGGGTTCTTGTTTTGCAAATTGCGTTTCGTATTCATGATGTCTCTCCTTCACAATCCACGGACGGTCCTTCGCTTTTCACTACCCACGCTGCGATGTTCATTATTTGTCTCTTTTTTGCGGCGAAGACTCGCTCTGCGACCTCGTCAATCCGTCACCAAGGGTGATTTGCGAATGTGTTTTCCATTCTCGATTTCATCCAGGATGAATTGGGCAATTGTCGCCCGGGAGACCCTTCGGCCCGACTTCCTGCCCAAGGAGCCAACTTGGTACTTTCCAGGATAGGGTGTGTCGGTGAGGATCGGTGCCCGGACGAGAGTCCACTCGACGGAACTATGGCGGACATCTTCCGAAGCCTTCCGTTCGTCGTTCACCAGGGAGCCAGCGAAAAGCTTCACCAATCCTGTCATTAGCCTCTGGCCACCGGTCGGTTCATCGCCTTCCCCAGTGACACCAAAGGGAGCGCTGGCCAACCGAAGGAAACGTTTGACCCCTTTGCGCTGCATGATGGACAACGACAGCCTTGTTGACTTCACCTTGAGATCCGAAGACGAGCCTTTGGCCTGGCCAAGAAGGCTGACGACCACATCGGCCCCCTCGATTAATTGTTGAAGGGAGCTCTCATCCGTCGCGTCTCCTTGAATCACATTCACACCCTGTGGGAAGTCTTTTCGCGCGTTGACATTTCGCACGAAGGCCTTCACGGTATGGCCTCGTCTGACGGCTTCCTGAACAAAGATTCTCCCAGTACGCCCTGTGGCGCCCAGCACCGCAACTGTGCTCATTGCATTCCTCCATGCACGAATATTGCCGAAAGGCACCTCGGTTGTAACTGTACGAAAGTTCTGTTGTGGTACGGATTATGGCTGGCCTGAAGTCCTTGCCCGCCAGTTGCGGCCGGACTATAATCCCTGCATCGCCAACAGTGGCTGAGGAGCAGAACCGCTTTGACGGACGGCGAATTGGGAAGCGAATCGATCCTCCAGATCAAGATTGTCCGTCCCCCGCTTAGAAACATTGTCCACCGTAGGCGTCTTTATGAGCAGCTCGACAACGGCGCCGCACGCAAGCTCACGATTGTCTCCGCGCCAGCGGGGTACGGAAAAACCACCCTGGTCGCATCCTGGCTGGGCGAACGGTCCTTCGACTATTGCTGGGTGAACCTCGGTCGGCTGGACAACTCCGCCCAGCGGGTAACGATGTATCTCGGGGCTGCGCTTGACCAGCTCGAAGAGCAGGAAAGCGCGAAGGGGTCGAATCGATGGGTCGCGTTCCTCAACGCACTCACCGCCCGGCGGCGGGAAACAATCGTGATCCTGGACGACTACCACCTTGCCGAGAGTGCAGAGGTGAACGACCTCGTGATGCTGCTGCTCGAGCACTTGCCGGCGACGGCCCACCTGGTGATCATTACCCGGGTCGACCCGGCGCTGCGTCTGGCGAAGCTGCGGGGCCAGGCGGAGCTGGTCGAGGTCCGTCAGTCCGATCTCGCCCTCACCTTCCAGGAAATACAAGCCTTCCTCACGGAAGTGAGCGGAGTCGACTTGGCGAGGGATGTGGTGCAGTCGCTGTCTCTTGCCACCGAGGGGTGGGTCGCGGGGCTGCAAATCCTGACCTCCTCGTTCAGGGACGGCGCCGACCCCTCCCGCCTCATCGGGGAGCTGATCGGCCGGCAGCGCTACCTGCGCGACTACCTGGTAGAAGAAGTGCTCTCTCGGCTGGATCCACTGATACTGGAGTTCCTGGAACGCTGTTCGATCCTAGAGCGATTGTCGGCCGACCTGTGTAACGCGGTGACGGGCCGCACGGATTCACGCGAGGTGCTTTCCGCGATGGATCGGCAGAACCTGTTTGTGAGCCCACAGGATGAAGAACACCGCTGGTTTCGCTTGCACCATCTCTTTTCCGAGGTACTGTTGGCTCGTCTGCAGGACGATCATGCGGACGAGCTTCCGGTTCTTCACCGCAAAGCGTCGGAGTGGTTCGTGGCACACAACCAACCCGTTGAGGCGATCAATCACCGCGTCGCTTCGGGCGATATGGACGCTGCCGCCGAGCTCATCAATGGACGCGCCGAGTGGCTGATGAAGCAAGGCGAGCTGATGGTTGCCAGGAAGTGGATCGGCTGGCTCCCGGACGAGATTTGCGTCAGGTACCCGGTGATCATGCTGCTACGAGCCTGGGCGGGGATCGAAGACGGGCGGCCGCTGGGGCAGATCGAGCGGGAGTTGGACGCGATCAGAGGAACCGGAGCGTACGAGGCCCAGGTATTGTGCCTGCGCAGCTACCTCGCAGGGCTTCAAGGCAAGGACGAGCAGGCCCTGCAGCTATCCGAGAAGGCTGCCCGAATCATCGACGAACCGGACTTGTTTGTCAGCGGGCATGCGAAGTTCAGGGTGGCAGTGGCGCGGCTCGCCTCGGGGGAGACAAGTGAGGCGATCGACCTGCTGGAGTCGGCGGCCGAAGAATCGCTGCAGGCCGGGAACCTGCTGGTGGCAGCGGAGGCTCTCGCCCATAAGGCGCGGGCCATGGTAGAGCGCGGCGAGATCGACAGCGGAGAGCAGACGTATCAGCGAACTATTGACCTTGTGGCACACCCCGGCGGCTCCCGCAAGGGATATGTGGCCTGGGCGTTGATCGGTCTTGGAGAAATCAGCCGGCTTCGGGGCAACATCGACGGTGCCTTGGAGCTTTTCCGCGAAGGGATGGAGACTTACGCGAATTGGCTCGATCTGAACACCTTCTACACGAGCCTCGGCATCGCCCATGCCCTGCTGGCCAAAGGCCGGGAAGCCGGTGCGCTCGACGCGTTGCGGTCCGCTGAGGAACTTGCCAGCAGGCCCACCATACCCCTCTATTTCACTCGATTGGTAGGAGCCCATCGGGCCCTTGTATTGTTGCGGTGCGGGCGGTTGCAGGAAGCTCGCGCTCTCATGAAAGAGCCTCCGCTACACGATGTTCTGAGCACGGACGTTTCCTATGTGGAAGCGCTGGTGTCCGATCTGGAGATTCTGGCCCGAGCGCGGCTGGCCCTGCTCGAGAAGAACCCTCGCGGGTGCCTTGACCTGGCGCTTCCAGTCGCATTTCGGGCGCGGGAACAGAAGAGAGAACTACATGCGCTCCAGGCTGACATAGTCCTGGTGCAGGCCTATTGGCAGACTGAAGAGATTGACGAGGCCACGTCCGTCCTGGAACGCGGATTGTCGTTTGCCGCCGAGCGGGGGATAGTGCAGCCGTTTGTCGATGAGGGTCCGGAGTTGGCCCGGATTCTCTATCGTGCGCGAGCCTTGGGGGTTGACCACCCATTCATCGGAAAGCTGCTGGCCGCCTTCCCTCTGGATCAGCAA
This sequence comes from uncultured Spirochaetota bacterium, assembly GCA_963845535.1. Taxonomy (GTDB): domain Bacteria; phylum Spirochaetota; class Spirochaetia; order SZUA-6; family Fen-1364; genus Fen-1364. Next base: position 9,404 of record CAWJSK010000012.1, on the reverse strand, counting down.
AGCAGAGCGGCGGCCGAAACGCAGCCGCACTCTGTCGAATCCCTGAGCGTCCGAGAGATAAAGGTGCTGACACTGCTCTCCCAGGGGCTGTCAAATAAGGAAGTTGCTGCCGCGCTCTACCTGTCGGTTCGGACTGTGAAGTGGTACACCTCCAACATTTACGCAAAACTCGATGTCTCGAGCCGAACGCAGGCAATCGCAAAGGCTCGCCAGCTCGAGATCCTTCCAGAGTAAAGCTTCCTTCAACTCGTTAGCTGCTTCCCAGCGTCTCCGGCCCGCAACTGGACCAAAGTCCGGTCCCGGCTTCCTCCGCACAGGTTATGCTCGCTCAGAGGAATCTGATGAACAGCCGACCAATCCAATGCTGCATCACCGTTCGGGGGCGGGTGGCTCCTCACTGGTCTCGGTGGCTGGGGGAGCTACGGCTTTCCTACCGCACTGACGGTGGGGACGGAACAGTGACGGACCTCGATGGGACACTCGCAGATCAGAGCGCGCTTCAAGGCTTGCTAAATCGGATCTGGAACCTGAACCTGACGGTCCTGTCGGTCAGGACCTCCGCTGACGCCAGTGACAAGGGAGAGCCCGCCGGCCCAGGGGGGTGAGAATCCGCGACTGCGTTCGGTCCCAGTCCGTCTAGCCCACGACTGTACCTTTGGCCGAAGCCGACAGCCCGGCGGCCGCATTACTTTGGCCGAGGAAACGAAAGACAGGAGGCACAAATGGATGAATCAAAGAGTCGAGAGCGAAATGCTGCCGAGATGAGGCAGCTCATCAGCTTCACCGTGGGTGCAGAGGAATACGGCCTGGAGCTTCTGCGGGTGAAAGAGGTCATCCGTATGCGCCAGATCACCTGGCTGCCCAAGGCTCCCCCCTGCGTGAAAGGAATCATCAATCTCAGGGGCGATGTCATTCCGATTGTCGACCTGCGAGAGAGATTTGGTCTGCAGCAGGAGCAACAAACGGCGAGCACACGGGTGATCGTGGTGGAGGTGGGGGGAAAGCCAATTGGCATGGTGGTGGATTCCGCCAGCCAGGTGGTTCGTGTTCCCGCAGACCAGTTCGACCCTCCCCCAGCCGTAATGGGTGAGCGGTCACGGGATTTTATCACGGCGGTCGGGAAGACAGGTGACAGGCTGATCATCATGATCGACGTGGACAGGATTCTCGACAGCGAGGAGATGAGTCAGATCGCAGACACTCTCAAGGCGGCGGAGAAGGAACCTGCTTTGGCGTGATGCGGCCGTCAACCAAGTGTCAAAGATCTCTATGTCCCATAGGAGGAAAGGAATGCTAAAGAACATCAAGATCGGTGTAAAGCTGATCGTCGTAGGAACGCTTATCGTGTTGATACCGCTCCTGGTCGTTGCCGTGATGGCAATCAGCAAGTCGACGCAAGGGCTGGGCGAGGTGGAAAATGAGCAGCTTGCAGGGAGATCCTCTGATATTGCGCAGCTGATCGACAAGATTTACATGGAAGAAAACAAGATCGCCCTCAGCGTTGCAAACGATAAGGCGATTATTTCTGTTGCGGCAGCAGCCGACACGAATGACCAAAAGGCGATCCCGAAGGCAACGGCTCTTGCCCAAGAGAAGCTTGCTCTGTTCGCTGCGAATACGAAGCTTGGCTCATCCTACGAGGGAGTGGCCATCGTAGGGCGCAATGGACACGTTATTGCCAATCCGGATCCGAAGGTTATCGGGCTGGACCTATCGGACAGAGACTACTTGAGAAAGGCCTTGGCGGGAGAGGAAAATGTCGGTGCGGCGGTGATCAGTAAGGTCTCAGGGCAACCGATCACCCCTGTCGCTGTTCCTATTGTCTCCGATCGCACCGTTATGGGCGCATGCGTGCTCATGTTGAAAATCGGCTTTCTGAACGATTTGATCGCGACAGAGAAAATCGGCAACACCGGGTATGCATTTGTCACGGATAACACCGGACTGACCCTGGCACATCCGAAGGCTGAAAATGTCTTCAAACTCAACATCGCCAAGCTGCAGGGCATGGAGGAGCTGTCAAAGAAGATGATCGCGGGAGAGCGGGGAGTTCGCTCCTACGTGTACCAGGGTGTACCCAAGACCGCAGGTTTCGCACCCGTGAAGGCAACTGGATGGAGCGTCTGTCTGACGCTCCCAGATTCCGAATACCTCGCCGCTGCGAACGATGTGCGAAATCTCATTTTACTTGTCAGCGCCATCGCCTATCTGCTCGCGTTCCTGATCTACCTGGCATTCTCCCGCACCATCACCAAGGGGTTGGCAAAGGGAGTGGCCTTCGCGGAGCTGGTGGCATCAGGGGATTTTACCCAGCAGCTTCCTATTCACCAGAAAGACGAAATTGGCAAGCTCGCCGAGGCACTGAATGGAATGTCAGTCAAGCTGAAGGGGATGGTGGCTACCATCCAGGACAGCGCCGAGCAAGTGGCCTCCTCCAGCGAGGAGATCACTGCCAGTGCGCAGAAATTGGCCGAGGGAGCACAGAGCCAGGCATCCTCGCTGGAGGAAACCAGCGCATCGGTGGAAGAAATGACCGCGTCGGTGGACCAGGTGGCCGAACATGCGCAAAGCCAGGCTGCGGCGGCGGAACAGGGCACCGCCTCCATGACGCAGGTACATAAATCCATAGAGGAGGTGTCGAAAAACCTCACTGAGATAGCGGGACTTGCAGGTAAGTCTGTTGATAACGCTCTGCAAGGGGCGAAGGCGGTCTCTGAAGTCGTTGAGGGAATCAACATGATCGCGGCCAGCGGGGATAAGATCGGAGGGATCGTGACGGTGATCTCCGACATTGCAGACCAAACGAACCTCTTGGCGCTGAACGCCTCCATTGAAGCGGCACGTGCGGGGGAGCATGGGCGAGGATTTGCGGTAGTTGCGGATGAAGTTAGCAAGCTGGCTGACAGGAGCGCTTCGTCCACCAAAGAAATCGAGAGCCTTATCAAGGAGAGCGCTAAGAACGTGACCAGGGGGGTGGAGACCGCGAAGGGGTCGCAGGCGGCGATGGAACAGATCCGCACGGCCTCGCAGACGGTGAAAGACATGATCACCGGGCTGTCGGAATCCATGACGCTGCAGGTGGAGGCGGTGAGGGAGCTGTCGAAGGCTCTGGGCAGCGTGAGCGAGATGAGCCAGAGCATATCGGCGGCGACAGAAGAACAGACGACCAACGCGAAGCAGGTGTCGAAAGCGGTGGAAGCTGTGAATGAAGTGACGCAGAGTGCAGCCTCGGCGGCGGAAGAGATGTCTTCGGCTACTGAGCAGCTTGCCAGCATGGCGCAGGAGCTGCAGCAGCTGATGGGGCAATTCAAGATCGAAGGTGGAGGCTCCCCGGAAGGCAGAGTGCACATCCGGGGTGCAGCAGGAGGGAATGGCCACGCAAGGATTGGCAGCAGCAGGAACGGAGACAGGGAGCAGCAACTGGCATTTGTGGCGCACGTCGATCGCAGTTGATGGCTATCGGCGTCGCGGCGGTGGGATCCCAGCCCCCCGCGCGGCGTCTTTTCCAGCGGCCTTGCCTATTTTGGGGCGAGCTTGAAAGCGGAGATTGGGGGACGGCTTGAGACACTCCATGAAGGAGCAGATCGAAACACGAATCGCGAAGCTTATTGAGGCAGTCAAGAGAGCTTCACCTGGAGGACTCGTCTGGCAAGGCACAGACAGACGACGCGCTGGACCGGCTGGTGGATGCGATCGAGGTGGTGCTGCTCCTCGTGAACGCGTTCGAAGAAAACACACATGACAAGATCTATTTCAAGGATCTGCAGGGCCGTTTCATCTATGTCAGCAAATCGTATTCAATGGCGTTCGGAGGTCTTATCGAGTCAGTCGGAAAGACGGTTTTCGACGCCTTTACTGCAGAACATGCACGGGCCGCGTTTGAAGACGACCAGCAAGTCATTCGCACCGGTGAGCCGATTGTCGACAAAGTCGAGAAAGAGACGTGGCTGGATGGCTCCACCACGTGGGCCTTGACCACAAAAGTACCCGTACGCGACAAGCGCGGCGCCATTGTGGGCACGTTCGGCATTTCCCGTGATATCACCAAGCTGACGCGCGCTCAGGAAGCTCTGAAGAAAAGCGAAGAACGGTATCGGATACTGTTCAACCATACCCACGATGCCGTTCTTGTCCATGGAATCACACCCGACGGCCTGCCGGGGAGAATTACCGAAGTAAACGATTTTACCTGCGAGCGAACGGGCTATGCCCGTGAAGAATTGCTGCGGATGAGCGCCCTCGATCTCGTCGCTCGTGAAGGTGCGTGGAAAGAGATTGCGCAAGAGATGATGGCTCGGCTGAAAGCCGAAAAGCACGTAGCCTTGGAGAGCATTTCCGTAAACAAGGCGGGACTGAAGTTCCCCGTGGAAATCAGGAGCCAGCTATTCGAGGTGGACGGCGAGCCCACGGTCCTTACGATCGTCAGAGACTTGAGTGACCTCAAGCAGCTCGAAGAGAACCTCGAAAGAGAAAAGTCGCTCTTGTTGACGTTGATCAACAATCTACCGGACTATATCTCCGTCAAAGACACAGAGAGTCGCGTGCTGATCGCGAACATTGCGAACGCTCGTGTCATGGGGCTGGAGGCGGCGCAGGACGCAATTGGGAAAACTGATCTCGATTTCTTTCCGCGGGAAGAGGCTGCGCGCTATCTTGCGGACGAACGGACCGTCATGCAGACCGGGACGCCCTTGATTAACAAAGAAGAAGAGTCCTTCGATCGCGATGGTCACAAACGCTGGACTCTCACTATCAAGGTGCCCCTCACAAACTCTCTGGGAGAAGTCATCGGAGTCGTATGCACGGGACGGGACATCACGGAGCGCAAACAGGCCGAGGAGCGCATCCATGACCTCGCGCGGCTTTCCGAGGAGAATCCCAACCCTGTAATTCGTGTCTCTTCGGATGGCTCGATCCTTTACCAGAACCTGTCCAGCCGATCCCTTCTCTCATGCAAGAGCAGGATACCCTCCGAATACGTGCCGGAGCTTCTTCAGGCGTGGGCTACGGGTGAAATCCGCCAGGTCGAGGCATCTGATGCGCAAGAAAGTCTTTGACTTCACGATTGCTCCGGTTCCTAGCCGCGGATATATCAACCTCTACGGGAGAGACGTCACTGAAGAGAAATCCCTTGCTGCAAAGTTCCTGCAGGCTCAGAAAATGGAAGCCGTCGGACGGCTGGCGGGCGGCGTCGCGCATGACTTCAACAACCTCTTGACAGTCATTAAAGGCTACTCCGAGCTTGCGGAGGAAGGATTGCCCGAAAACAGCCCTGTGAAGGCGCACATAGACGAGATTGCGAGGGCAGCAACGCAGGCGGCTAACCTTACAGCGAAGCTCCTTGCGTTCAGCAGAAAGTCCGTCCTGATGCCGCGGGTCATCAACCCGAACGCACTTCTACGCGCCGCGGAGAAAATGATTGCACGACTTATTGGGGAGGACATCGAGCTAAGAACTCTCCTTGCGCCCGAAGCGGGAAACATCAAGGCCGATCCTGGTCAGGTCGAACAGGTCCTCATGAATCTCGCTGTCAACGCCCGGGATGCGATGCCAGGAGGAGGAAAGCTGACGATCGAGACATCCAATCGCACGATCGACAACGAATACGCTTTGGGGCACCCGGGCGTCAGGGCAGGCGAATATGTGCAGATCACCGTGAGCGACACTGGTCACGGGATGGGAAAGGAAGTGCTTTCCCATTTGTTCGAACCCTTCTTTACGACGAAAGAGCCGGGGAAGGGGACTGGGCTGGGGCTTTCCACGGTGTACGGGATCGTCAAGCAAAGCGCCGGTCACATCACATGTTATAGCGAGCCGGGCAAAGGGACAACGTTCACAATCTATTTCCCGCGCACTATCGAGACAGGCGACGGGCCAACCGCTCCTGTTGAGGGAATTGCGATGTTTCGAGGCAGTGAGACGATTCTCCTCGTGGAAGACGAAGAAATGGTGAGACGGTACACGCAGACGGTATTGGAGAACAACGGTTACGCCGTCATAACTGCTTCGGGAGGCAGCGAATCCCTGGCGGCGATTGAATTGCAGAAATGCGGAATAGACCTCCTGGTGACCGACGTCGTGATGCCTGGGATGAGCGGGAAGGAGCTTGCGGAGAAGCTGTTGGGCGCATGCCCCACAGTGAAGGTCCTCTTTTTGTCAGGGTATGCGGAAAACGCAGTCGTACGGCAGGGAGAGCTGGACCCAGGCATCAACTTCCTGCAAAAACCGTTCAGCTCGATGGAGTTGCTGAAGAAGACCCGCGAGATCCTGGACGAGAGTGATCGTCCTGGTCAGTGGGCATAGTAGTGGATCAGTCGATGCGGAAATGTCTATTGGCTACACCGTGGGCAGGCAGGTCTACCAGAAAATGACAGACGCGAACGATCAGGCCCGTTACATCGGCAAGCCGCTGGAGCTCCCACTTCCACAGCCGGACTCGATTGCCGTTGCTCCCACCGCTGTCGGCGACGATCAACAGTGATCTGGCCCGCGGATACTCCCTTGATCCCATCTTCCTCCACCAGTGCAAGATTGTGTTCACCGCGAAGGATGCCGCCTCGTGGTCGATCCCCCACCGACACCCAGCCTCGATTCAGCCGTAGATCATACACGCCGTAGGGAATGACCTTCCCCTTGGTCTTGTCGATGAAATCGTGGACTTTGACCTGGTGCGGACTCCCCCGAGGACGCCACTCTCGCCCACCGTTCTTGAAGTTCCCCACCAATTCCTTTTTCTTCGCGTCCACCGAGATCGCCGGTTGCCGGAGTCCCACCTGCCGGCTCACCCCAGCGTTGATGTGCCGAAACTGTGCGTCCCGATCCGGATGTCGGCCTCCCTCCTTGGTCTTGCGGTTTGCCTGGAGGCTGTAGTGCAACTCATAGAGCAGCTGTCGCACCAGCCATTCACTACCTGCATGACCCTGCGCCGTCAATTCGCTGGCCAAGCGCCGCGTGCTCTTGCATGTCCACCTTAGTGCGGACTCTGGATCCCCCGGCTCACCGGGTCCACCAGCCGCTCCAAGGCAGCTCGCAACTTCGCGTCGATCGCGGTGGCTTTCTTGCGCCCGCCACCAGTCCGCCGGACACGACCCCTATCGGCGCTCGTCTTCTCTCGGATCTCCTGTGACCCTCGGATAATCGTACTCCGCGAGATACCAGTGGCCCGAGCGACCAGCGAGGCGCCTCCATATCCCAGCGATTGAGCTTCCGTGACAGCCCAAATCCGGCGGCCGCGTTCGTTGAGCGACGCCTTCAGGGTCCTATACTTCCTGCGGATCATCTGGAGTCGTGTCACACCCGGAATATAGCACACATCAAACATGTTCCAGTTATTTTCTCGCGAACGCTAACGAGACAAAAAGATCGAGACGCTGACCCTGACGGGGCGAAACGCGATGACCTGGGACGACAATCGAAGGCGGCTGTATGTCAGCGCCAACGACCCCGGGGTGCTGAACTTTGCGCGAAGCGTGGCAAGCTACGTACAGGGCAAGGAGAATCGCTCGATCAGCGAGAACCTGCAGGAGAGAATCGCGATCCACGAGGCGTTGGATATCTACGGCCTGAACTACACGCCCAACCCCAAGACTCCGTACTCGAGGTGTCCAAGCAGAAGGACGTGATCGATTTCGTCCAGTTCCCGCGGGAGATTGCAGCGACATGTCGATCCTGTATGCTACGCTCCGGCAGGCGGTGAGTATTGATGCTGCCTTCATCATGGTCCCGGGACACATTTTCATTGCGTTTGACAGCGGCCTGTCCCCCGAAAAGGGCCCCCGAGGGATTGATTCCGGAAGGGCAGTTCATCTCGTACAAAGGCAAAGCTGCCACACGCCGAACTCGCCGAACGTCTGGTGGCTGGAGACAAGAGATCCCGGTCGTGACGGAGGAGCACACGCAGGACCTTGGGTATCGTCCAGCCGAACTGTCGGTGGGGCAAGCGCAGCAGCAGGTCCTCGCTGAGGTACTCTTCGACCAGGAGGGTTCTCTTCTGGGCGCACGAGGGGCAGAGGAGGTAGCTCTTGCAGGAGAAGGGTCGCAACCGGTCGAAGCCGCGGGCACCTGATGCGGGCGATGCCCTGGCTCCAGTCTCCGCAAACGCGGAATGCCGATGCGGCGCGCACGAGGAGGGGGAGGCGGAACCTGCCGAAGGTGGGGGCGTGGCGCTGCTCGTAGGCAGCCTGGAACTCGGGGAAGCGGTGGCGGAAGGGCCTGCACAAGGGATCGGGTCTCCGGGGACGATAGAGGGTCTGGGCGCTTGGTTGGGCAGGCGCAGCGTCCGCAGTGGCCACATGAAGATAAACGTGGGCAATGGGCACTTCGGTTTGATGGGATCTACGAGCGCAGATCTCCCCGCCGAGCCTCGTGTCGTGGCGTAGCACTCGCGCACTGGCTCGGGATTCAGGCGACCGGTTCGAGAAATACCCTGCCAGTTCCCGCGGCGTGAACAGGTGCCTTGGTACGGGTCAACGGCTTCCCCATCATCATCTTCGCAGTTCCTGCTCTGCTTGTGATTGTCGAAGATCACCTGAGGCTGTATTCTCAAGGAGATGGATGACACCCTTCAGCGCGTCCGTGAGCTCGCTCGTGCCGGCACGGTGAAGATCTCGGAACATGGATACGATGAATTGGCCGCCGATGGAATCTCCGCACGAGAAATAGTGGAAGGACTTCAGGATGCCCTTCAGATAGAAGAGTATCCGTCTTTCGCCAAAGGGCCGTGCGTCCTTGTTCGTCAGAGAGACAGGCAAGGGAAGGCCGTCCACGCTGTCTGGGGCATCCCCAGGAATGAGCTTTCTCCGGCAGTTCTGATCACTGCATATCGGCCTGACCCGGAACGTTGGGCTGACGACTTTTCCAGGAGGACGAAATGACCACACGCAAGCGGACCAAGATCGTTCGTGAAGGCAAGTATGTTGCGGAAGTCGATGTAGAGCTTCTGGAAGACGAGACCGGTTGGTCGCCTTATCTTTCCTTGGATGATGCGTACAAGCTCGATGATGTGAGGGAAGCCTTGCGGCGGGGCGATATCACCGCAGCATCCCGATCTTCACGCGTGTTTTCGTTGACCCCGGTGTCGTGATCTATTACAGGGCGTCTAGCGAGAAGGGCAACGATAAGGACGCGTCGCGGCACCGCGCTCAGGACCCCGGCAATTTCGTTTGCTCCTGAGATGACGCAGACATCCGACCTACGGTTTTGGGGAACCGTCGGAAGTGCGAGTCGTATGGAAGAACTTGGATTGATATGGAGCCAAAGCGGCAGCGCCTGATGGCTTTCTGACATCTCTTATCTCACAGGACTCTGAGCAGCGACGCGGCGGCGAAAGCATGTATTCACGATTTTTTCTGCAATAGGGAATTGACTTTGCCCCAGAGATGACTCGAACATCCGACCTACGGTTT
>CAWJSK010000011.1:0-93550 GCA_963845535.1 uncultured Spirochaetota bacterium | reverse complement strand
GGGCGGCACAAGAGTTGAACTTGTGACCCCCAGCGTGTCGAGCTGGTGCTCTAACCAGACTGAGCTAGCCGCCCTCAAATGCTGACGTTTCTGCCATCAGCGTCCGCCAGAACATAGACGGAGGGAACGCCTTCTGTCAAGAGACGCGATCTGGCGCGATCTGACTCGCGGCCGGGCGCGGCTCCGACTCGCGGCGGGTGAGGCGCTTGCGCAGCTTCGATGAGGCGTTTGTGCAGCGTCGGCGCCGTTTGCGGCGGCCTGACGCGCGTGAGCCAGCGTCGAACAGCGCGCCTTGTCCCGGAGGTTGTCTCGATTGACGCCGCGCGTCCCTCCTGTGTAGTATCCCGGTCAGAAGGAGGTTCCCTTGCCGCGCGGTGCTCCGCGTATTTCCTCGGTCTTCCTCGTCGTGGAAAGCGCGCAGGCTGTCAGGGAAGCGCTCTGCTACTCCCTTCTTTCCTTCGGTATCAAGGGCCTCCCCGCTCCCACGCGCGCCAAAGCGCTGGCGGCAATCAAGGCGCAAGACGGGATCGAGGGCGCAATCATCGACATCGACAACAAGGACGTCGAGGGAATACAGCTCATCGAAGATCTGAAAGCTGCCGAGAATACCCGCGGGATAGCAGTGATTGTGCACACCATACAGTCGCGGAAAGAGTTCGTGCGCAAGATGGTCGAGGTGGGCGTGGCGGGCTATCTCCTGAAGCCTTTCAGCCCCGACGCCACGAAAGCCAAGCTGGAAGCCATCCTTTCGAAGCTCTCCACCCACAACGCGAGCCGCAGGCACATCCGCGTAAGCCCGGACCCTGATGAGCTTACCCGCGTTTCGTTTCGCATTTCCGGCATCAAGCAGCTATTGTCCGGCCGGATCGTCGACGTGAGCCTCGGGGGAATGGCAATCGACCTGTTCAAGCCCCCTGCGGAAAACATTTTCACGCAGGGCATCCCCGTTGCCCGCTTGGACTTCGTGCTGGACGGCAAAGCGCTGGCTCCTTCCGGCAGCGTCGTCGTCTACAAGCCGCGCGTGCTTGCCGTGCGCTTCGAGGCCATGAACGCGGCGGACAGACAGAGCCTTGAAAAGTACATCTTCAAGCGAATTTCGTCGTGAAAAGGAGGCCTCAATGACGAAAAGTTCCCTTCCGCGGCGCGCGGCGGCACTGGCAGCGTTCCTCCTGGTTTCCGCCCTCGCGTTTCCCGCCAACATCACGGTCCCTACTTTCGAGCTGATCACCCACGCCTCCCCGTACAACGGCGTGTTCGCCATGCAGACGTACGGCAACGTGGTCATCCAGGTTGACGGGGGGTACAAGTTCGGCGCCCAGGTGGATATCGGCTTTTTGGGCAACATCTACTCATCTCTAGAGACGTCGACCTCCAACCCCCTGAACTTCTCCGGTGCAAGCGTCATCATGCGGGACGTCCTGGGAACCTCCATCGACATATCGTATTTCGTGGGCCAGAACGACTATTTCGGCATGGGAGACGGGTTTGCGTACTTCGGAGCCACGACGTTTGCCACGGGCTATCAGGGGTTCATGTATTTCTCCAACGGCCCCCTCTACAAGGGAATTTACCAGGTGGACGGGACGGGGTTCAGGGTGGATGTGACTCCTGTCAAGGAAACGCTTCGCTTCAGCCTCTATGCTTATGAGGACACTCATTCGAATGACCAGCTCCTGATGCCCTTCGGCACGGCCTACACACTCTCCTCGAACGCCGGTCTCTATCTCGGCTCCTACTCTTTCGATTTGCGGGCTCTCATGAACTTCGATGTAGTCAAGCTCGAGGGTTTCTTTGGCGGCACCTATTCTCCCAGCTCGACGTATGGACTGTACCGCACGGGACTCATGCTCTATGCGACGAACAAGGACGTGGAGTTTTTTGCGCAAGTGGGCATTCCCGAATGGGACCCCAGCTCTTCATTCTCCATCAACAACTTCTACCTGCTGTTCGAGCCGCGCCTGCATCTCCAGCAGTTTTCCATTGTGCCGACGTTCTTCTGGCACCCCGCCTACTACCTACAGTTCTACAACCCTTCCGAAGTGGGAAACTTCGACGTGAACGTCAACCTGTATTTCGGGGACCTCGTCACGACCTCGTCAGGGGCGGGCTCGAAGGGAACTTCAAGTTCCAGTCCTCCACCTCCACCACTGCCGGCATCCTCCAGGTCGTGACCTCCCCGTACGTGTCCTTTGCCACCCCGGGGGTCGTCTGGACGCTCAAGCTGAACTTCAAGGAGTTCCCGTTCACCCCGTCTGCCTTCTTCGACGCGTTCCTCGGCATCGAGGCTACCCTCTAAATAGCAGGAGGCCTTCCCTGAGGGAAGGCCTCCGTGTGTTCCGTATTTGACGCGAGCTGTCGATGCCTGGCTACGGCTTGGTGGTCCCAGTAGCCCCAGCGGCGGGCTGCTGTGTCGTTCCCTGCTGCCCAGCGTCCATCTTTTCCTTCTCGAGGAAGCGAAGGACCTGGATGTTTCCAAGGCGTCTCACCTCGGCCAGCCTGCGCGCCTCCTGGCGCTGCTGCAGGATGCCCCACACAGCTTCGTCGTTGATGTCGCGCTGCGTGCTGATGAGGGCCTTGTCATACGTGATGCTGATGTCCTTGAAGTACGTCACGATGTCTCCGCCCTGCTGCGCGGCGTCACGGTAGATGACGAGCCCGATCAGCTTCAAGTACGGCATGCCGGCGGGGTACAGGGGGTACCGCCGAAGCTCCCTGTTCCTGACGTCCGTGATGTAGTTGGGGTTGTTCCAGGTGAGGGTCCGCCATCCGTCGAACTGCAGGTAGTCCATGAACAGTGTCTGCTCTTTGCCGTCCTGGTCCGAAACGACGACCCCCAGCCCGTTGGGGTAGTTCGACCCATAGACCGTGATGGACAGGCTCTTCAGCACTCCCACGTTCTTGACGACGCCGTATCCGTCCTCGAACTTCTGCCCCATGCCTTTGTCAGCCGGCGCCACGGTGACCCCATCAGGTCCCGTCTTGTCCGCGTAGGCGGGAATGTCGAAAGGAGGCGTGACAAGGGCCCAGGAGTTGTACGGGTCAAGCGGGAAGTGGATGCGAACACCCAGAACCTTCTTGTTCGCCAAGTCCTCTCCGTTGAAAGGCTTTGCGGTGGCAGAGATGGTCGCTTCCCGCGTGTAGCTCACGCTCTGGTTTGCGACCGACCGCGCCGAGGAGGCAAGCTCCACACCCCAGTTTCCAATGGCGAGAGAAGACTTCATGATTGCCTTCTCCGTGTCACTGAATGAAGCGCCGGCCACGTTGCTATAGTCGATCAGAGTCGCCCCGTTCTCCGATGGGGTGGTCTGAGTACCTAACGTCGTGTCAGCGCTGAGCTTGGAAAAGTCGATGAGCACTGAGGTGTCGGCAAACAGCGCTGTTCCGCCGAGAAACAGCCCAACGACAACAAAAACGAACAGCCGTTTCATGCATTGCTCCTTTCGCAGCAAGGTCGTTCCGGAGTCACATGCACAATTATAGTGACAGAGGATGCTTTGTCAAATATTTTTCTTTGCTGGAAAGCGCGGGACCTGTCCGTCGATATACACCACGATTTCATGAACGCGGGGGAAGTTGAGGCGGATGGATTTCCCCAGCGCATCCAGGGCGTTGTCCCCTGTCAGCGGAACCTCGGGGTCCGTCTCGAGCACTGCCGAGGTGAGGTCAAGGTACAGCGTGTGCCCGCGGACCATGACGGCGCGCACCGTGGCGCCCCTCGGGAAAAGACGCGCGGCGTCAGGTCGAGCCGGACCGAGAAGGACGCCGTTCACGAGCTCCGTGATGTTCCCTTCCAGACCCCAATGACGGGTGAGAAAGCGCGGTTCCGTCACGAACCCGTTCCCGCGCTCACTGGGGAAGTAGAGGATCCTCTCCGCCCTGCGGTTGCCAACCAGGAGAAAAGCGAGGACCGAGACGAGAAGCGAGCCAAGGATGATATAGCCGACAACAGCGGCCTTTCCTCGGAGGCGCATGTCGAGGATGAAGTCAATGTTCCTGAACACCGGGGCTCCCGTATCTTTCGAATCGAGTGATGAACGAACGGATGCCAGTGTACAAGCCATCCGCGATGCCTTTCAAGTACGAGTCGGTCGCAAGACGCGCCGCTTCCTCGCTGCTCGACATGAAGCCGACCTCCACGAGGACGGCCGGCATCTTCGTGTTGCGCACGACGTACCAGGGCTCCTGGCGCAGCCCACGGTCTTCCGTGAGGTCCCCCACGGAGGCGTCGAGCCCTGAAAGGATCTCCCGGGCAAGCACGATGCTTTCCACGGATATCTCTTCCTCCAGCATGCTGTTGAGAATGGGGACGAGCTCGTTCGTGGAGGGGTCGTTCCCCTCGAGCAGGGTTCGCTTGTATTCGGGCGGAAGATACCAGACCTCGTACCCCTTTGCGTCGCTCAGCTTGTTGAATGTCGAGTTTGCGTGAATGGAGATATACAGCACAGTATCTTTCGTCTTCTCGAGCAGCCTGTTCGCCATGTCCGCCCGCTTTTCCAGCGTGATGTAGGTGTCATCGGACCGCGTAAGAAGGATCTCCTTGTCCGGCAACGCCTTCTGGAGCATCCGCGCAAGCGTAAGTCCAACTTTCAGGACCACGTCCTTCTCGCGGATGGTCACGGTCCTCTTTCCGTCCGCGTACGTGCCCGTGGCTCCAGGGTCTTCCCCCCCGTGCCCGGGGTCTATCAGCACGGCCGCAATGCGCAGGTGCCCGGCGGTACGGGCAATCCTGTCCTGCTGGAGGGCTTTGCTGATGGTCGCTACCGCATCCGCGGAAAGCCAGACCGCGCCGTCGCGGCGGCTGGGCGCGGGGATGGTGACAGCAAGCCGATAGTTGATGATTGCCAAAGGCAAACCGACCCCCAGTGAGATTCGGTCTTCCCCCAGGGAAATGACTCCCCGGTCCCGCATCGGGTCCCACTCCAGCCCCGCTCCCAGCTCCCCCACGATCGACAGCAGGTCCCTGTCCTGGGCGAAAGCGGTCACCGAAAGAGCGGCGGCAAGAAAGAAAGGCAGCAGACGGCGCAGGCGCTTCATAACCCCGCCAGGAACCGCTCCAGGGTGCCGCGACGCGAAGCCTCGCGGACACTGTCCAGGAGGTAGCGTCCTCCTTGGGCGCTCCCCCGGAGGACGGCCTTCCAGAACAACCTGCAAACCATGAAACTTTCCTGCGCTCCCATCGCGCTCCTCGGCTTGGTCTTTCCATCCACGAGAATGCCTGCTCCATCCAGCGCCAGTTTCACCGCCTCGGCGGGCAGGAGTCCATGCCAGTCACGGCAGGAAAGACCTGGAAACCCCGGCAGGAGTAGAACGGGAACAGGCTGCCCGGGCTTCAAATCTCGAGGGTTCCCCTGGAACGAGGGCATTGCCTCGAGGCCCGAGAGAACGGCCCGATCGGGGATCTGGAACGCGTCATTCCCCGAGCCACCGAAGAGATAATGGGTGGTGGCATCCTGGAGGGGTTCCAGGTGGATGAAGATACGGCCCAGCGCGGCGTGCGCAATTTGCACTGCCGCTTCCCGCGTGCCGCCGAGGGCAAGCACATTCCCGCACTTTTCGACATTGTTCGCTGGAAACACCACGGTGTTTCCAGCAGCCGCGCGCACGAAAACTTCCGCGATTCCAGGCAACCCGCGCGCCTCCTCCACTCCGGCGATCCGTGCCACCGTGCCTGGTATTGAAATGAATGCTCTCTCGGCAACCACGTTGTGAAGACGGGGAGAGAGGTCGCCGGGAGGCAGCCCCACGGCAATGTTCATGGCCGCCTGCGTGACCTCGACTCCCGAGGAAAGAGGGAACGTCCAGCCGGACATGTACCCTCCGGAGAGCCGGGCAGCAATCTCACCGACCATGGGACCGCGCGGCGTCAGCTTGATGTCGCCTTTGGCGACTCCGTTGTCGATGCCGATGGCGCGGATGCCGGCCGCAAAGACTTCTTCGACGCGCGCTTTCGCGGCGCCGTCCAGGCACGTGGGCATCGTGTGGCCCATCTCAACGAAGTTCGGGGGGAAGAAGATGTGCCTGTCGGCATTTCCGCAAACGGTCACCGAGCCATGGTAGACAACAGCGTCGAGGCTCAGCTCAGGACCTTCCATGTATTCTTCCACGATTACGCGTGAGGACCGGGACAGCGGCAGCGCCGACTTGACGGCTTCCGCGAGCGCCTCGGCGGAGTCGACCCGTCGCACTCCGCGCGCGCCCATGTTGTCCACGGGCTTGACCACGAGGGGAAAGTCCATTCCGTCAAGGACAGACAAAGGGTCGACGGAACCGGATACGCAGGCGAATCGGGGGCTTGGGACGCCCGCTTCCTGGAATGCCTGCCTCATGAGGCATTTGTCAGTGGCGCGCATGGCTGTCTCGAAAGAGATGCCGGGAAGCCCCATCTTCTCGGAAACCCATGCAACGGAAGAGGAAAAGTCCGTTCCCGCGGTGAACACGCCGTCAAGCCCGAAGAGATCATGGTAGCGCCTGGCAATGGCAAGCAGCCCCTCGCGGTCCTTCAGGTCCACGGCCTCGAAGTGATCAGCGAGCGTCCGCCCTACGGCGTCCTTATTTCCGTCCGCGACGATGACCCTCCAACCGCTTTGTTTTGCAAGCCGGATCCCTGGTATCTGCATGACGCCGGCTCCGAGAATCATGATTGTCGTCATACTTCTTCCACCTTGACCGCGTACGCTTCGAAGGTGTCGCCCATCCGCAGCAGGCGGCTCGCTGCTGCCACGGCGCCCGAGGCCGCCCTGGAGCCGTAGGCGTCCCTGGAGCCCGAGGCGTCCCCGGTGCCGAGCCTTCCTAGCAAGCCAGGGAAACGCTCGGGGTGGTGTCCCGTGATCCGAACGCGCCGAAGCTCGAAGCCATATGATGCGAGAATCCTGCCAAGGCCCGCGGGCCGGAAGATCGTAAAGTGGTCCGGCGGGCTGTTGTCGAGAAATGCGCGAAGATCCTTCCTGGCGGATATCCCCTGCCCGTTCGGAGTGGAGAAGGCCAGGATTCCGCCCGACGAAAGGAGGGCCGCGGCCTTGCGCAGCACAAGGCCCACGTCGGTGAAATGCTCGATGACGTACCAGAGCGTGAGCGCGGATATCAGGCCGGGCAACTGCCGCCTTTTCACCGCCTCGAAGGAAGAGCACACGGCTGGGATGCCGAGAGACTTTCGGACGTATCTCACGGCCTCGTCTGAGACATCAAGGCCGAAGCACGGCAGTGCCTCGTCCTTCACAGCGGAAAGAAAAGGTCCGTACGCGCACCCCACGTCGACGATGTCCCCTCTCAGGCTCTCCCCCGCCATTGCGCGAATGATGCGCAGTCGATCACGGGAAGCGTTCTTGATGGCCTGGAAATCCTCCAGGTAAGTCCTGCCGTAATGAGCCTTGTATTCCTGCCCGAAATAGCGCGCGCCGTACTTCGTGGGGGCTGAAGCGAAGCTTTCCAGGTACGTGACCCCGCATTCCCTGCAGAGCCGGTACGTCCGCTCAGGGAACCGCGCCAGGACGCTGTTCCCATCCCGAGCGCACACCGGGCACCGCGGCTTTCCCTGGGGCCGCAGGGAAGCAAGCAGAGTGGGCAGGCTCCATGCGCGGCGTCGGTCCGTCCGCGCGTTGAAGGCATCCAGACGAGCGCGCACCGTCGCGCCGTCCGCAAGCAGGGTCTTGAGCAGCCTGACGTCCGGGACCCTGATCCCGATGTCAGGGAAACCGACGGTCCGGCCCAGGCGCGCATGGTACTGGCCAGGGTTGAGCAGGATGGCCGGGGTCCCGGAGGCGAACGCCTCGAGCGCGGTGATTCCAAAATGCGTAAACAGCACGTCGCACGAGCGCAAACGATCTTCCAGCCCCGAGGCGTTTCGCACAACGGTGATCCCCGCGGGCCAATCATGAAACGCGAACAGGGGACCCTCGACGAGTGTTATCTGTGACTGCTTGAAAATGCCGTTTCCGAGCAAGGCGTCGAGCAGCCCGCTGCTGAGGTTTTCCTTGTCTTCTCCGCCGAAGCTTATAAGGACCCTTCGGGGAGGCCACTTCATTTTGGCGCGCGAGCGCCTCGGAAGCTCAAGCATGGAGAGAGACGAAAGATTGGGAGCGCTTCCGCCGCCAAGAGGTCCGCGCGACGGGCTCTTTTCGGGAAGCCGTGGAATTGCGTCGATCAGGAACGAGGCTGTCCGGCGCGCTTCTCCGCCCTCGTCGAGGCAAACGACAGGGCCGCTCTCCTGGAATCGCCGAAGCTCCTCTTTCGAGGTGGCCCGTCGGTCGAGCACGATAAGGTCCCAACGAATGCCTGGTTTCAATGCAAGGACGACGTTCGATCCCCGGCCCTTGCCGTTCAGGGAACGCCGGAGAAACGCGCGGGATGCCTCGTCCATGTCAGAGGCAAGGAAGGTGACGCGGGGACGCTGCTCCCCCTTCAGGCGCGCCAGCTCCTCTGCCAGGCGCCGGCATCGGTTGAGATGTCCCAGCCCTTCGCCGCGCCCGCCCGCCGGAACGAGCAGATAGCTGCGGCCGGCGCTCACTCCCCGCCTCCTCGCACAACGGCCTGCGACTGGAACCACGACACGACCTGATGCGTTTCGATGGGCTCTCCGCGGTACAGGTCGTTGAAAATCTGTTTCACCTGCTCGTAATCCTCCGGCGTATCCACGGTCACGCGGGCGTCAGGAAGGGCGCATCCGCGCGGCGCATTCGCTTCGATAATGCGGAACCGATGAGCGTTGCGGTACAGGAAGGTCGTTGCGTGCTCCCTTTCCGTCGTGTCCCTGGCTTCCTTTTCGGCAACGAAGAGCGACTCCGATCGGATGACTTCGATCCCGCTTCCCCAGGGAATGCCCAGGTAGTGGCTCAGGTCCGCGCTGTTCTCTCGGTGCACCTCCAGGATGCTCCGGGCAAGCTCTGCGGAGGTGAGAGGGTTGTCCCCGGTGGCGCGGACCATGGTATCCACGCCGTACTCTCGTGCGGCCATGCAATAGCGGGCAAGAACGTCATCCTCAGGACCCACAAAAAGGAGGAACCCTTCCTCCCGCGCAACGGAGGCAAGCGCGGCCGCGCTCTGAGCCTCGGTCACGAGCGCCCTGACATCCGCGGGGACTCGCGCCATGGCGCGCATGACGTGCTGGATGATGGTGCAGCCCGCCACGGGGAGCAGCGCCTTGGCCGGCAGGCGCGTGGAGCCGAGCCTGACCTGGATGAGAGATCCCGAGGCTCACTCTTCGGCCCCCCACTTCTGCATGAGGTCCCGCGGGTCCCTGCGGAATCGGAACCTGTGCGCGCGCACCCAGTCGCGTACGGCGCCGAACTCCCGCAAGGAGTCAAGCGGACTGGCGTCCGAATGGACAAGATAGTCCAGGAAAAACCGGTCCGGCAGGATCCCCATTTCCCGACGCATCCTCACGGCCATGTTCTTCAGGTAGAAAAGCTTGTAGCTGCGGTCCGGGGTCGAGTTGTCCGTTGGAGGCGCGGCCGTATACGTGAGAGAGACCTGCGTCGAGCCCGTGATCCTTTCCCCCCAGAGGAAGCAGCGGAAGCCGAAGTCGAGCTTTTGCCAGTAGGGGTTGGGGAGCGAAGGATCGAACCCCCCCATTCGAAGAAACTTGTCCGTGTTGTATACGCCGCAATAGTCGAAAGGGAAGAGCGTGTCCTCCCCGTCCCGGCGCGGTATGCGGTAGGTGATGGAAAGCCTCCGCTTCCGCCTCACAGGGGATTGCCAGGACGGGATTGGTTGAAGCTTCGCGTTGCGGCTCAGAGGCACGGTGCAGACGACTCCGGATTTTTCGAGGGACTCCGGCAACTCCCGCGGGAACCGGCCCGGGCGCATGTCGCTCCAGAAGCAGAGGACAAAGGGCGCGCGCGCCTCTGCAATCCCGATGTTGACACACTCACCGGCTGAGGCCGGCTCCTTGATGAGCAGGAAGCGCACGTCCGGGTGCTCCCGCGCCAGGGTCTCGACGTCCGCGGAAGGCTCGTGTCCCTCCACCCAGACAACCTCGCCAAGCTCCCGCGAGAGGAGGTCCGAGAGGAGCTCGGAGCGGAAGAGCCTGTCCCCCCTGCTCATCACGAGGAGGGTAAGCGGATAAGGGTACTTCCTGATGCGGTCCCACCTCGGCCCGCCGATCACCGTGTAGGGAACAGGGCTGGAATGGGCGCCCGGGATGTCGATGCGCGCGCGCGGCGAATCAGAAGTTATACGTGTAGTACTCATCGCAGCGGGCGCAGAGAGACGGGTATTTTTCCGCGATGTGCTGCTGATAGACGCTCTCCCCCCGGCCCCAGATTTTTGCCAGGTCCTCAGTGAACGCGTTTCCTAGTGTGTGCTCCACGCGCACATCCTCCCTGCACAGAGGGACCGTCCCGTCCAGCAGGACGGCCATGTCGCGCTTCAGGTGCCAGCAGGGAAAGCGCCTCACGGGCGACAGGTCCGCTACTTTCCGATCCGGCAGAAAAGCGCTGAACGAGTCGTATTTCTGGATGATGATGTTCTCTGTCTTCGTCTTCCAGGATTTGTAGAAGATCTCCAGGTCCTCCTCGTTTTCCTTCATCCGCACGGCCTGGACCCAGGTCTTTCCCGGAAAGACCGAAAGCAGCGACTCGGCCGTCTTCACCGCCTCCGCGAAACCCGGGCCCCGAAGCCGCTGGTACATCTGCTCCGAGGAAGCATCAAGGGACACGATCCAGGTCGGCTGAGACGCGAAGGAATCCCGAACGCGGCGGAAAACCTCCGGGTTCCACCCCACCCCCGAAGTCTCCACCACGAGGGAAAGGCCCGGCGTGGAGAGGACCGACGACATGATCCGGTATATCTCCGGGTGAAGCGACGGCTCTCCCCAGAGGGAGATGTCGACAACCGCGTCCCCGCTGAATGCCGCGATCTTCGCGGCAAGGGCCGCGAACTTTTCCGGGTCCATGACCGCGCCTTTCTTCGTGACGTCCCCGGCAAAGACCGGGTAGGGACAATAGGAGCAGGCGTACGGGCATCTCTCCACGATCTGAATGGGGAAGAAGGCGGGAAGCGTACGGAGGATCCGCGGCTCTTCCTGAAGGACACGGCAGATCGAATCCGTGTCATGGCCGCCTTTCTCCACGATCCGCTTCATGAGGAGGAAGCTGCGCTCGGTGTCCGCGGCGAGCCGGACGCGCAGGAGGCGCAGGTCCACGGGGGCAAGCTCGGTCTCGATGTCGAATGAATTGATGTCCTTCCGTATGATTGCGAAGAGAGTTTCCCGATCCGGGAGGCCGGTATCCGCGGAGGACAAGGCGCGCAAACGGCTCACCGTTTCCCGTGTCAGGATCTCCGGCGTGAGCCCCTGCGGGAAGCCGTCCGCGAAGGTGTAGTCCGCCCAATACGTTCGGTGGCTGGCGTGCATTTTTCGGGCGATAGTTGGGTCGAGAAACGGGCAATCGGCAAAAAAATAGAAGGCGTCCTCGAAACCCGAGACGGCTTTTTCCATCTCCGCGGTGAGATCAGCCACCGTCCAGGATGCGCGCGCAATCACGCGGCAATCCGGGGGCGTTTCCGGAGGGAGGGCGCGGTCTTGGGAAGCAAAGATCACCGTCTGTTCAACGCCGGGGAGTCCGCGCCCGAACTCGAGCGCACGGCGGAAGGAGGAAGAGCCGTTGATGACGGGCCGCGCGGCGTGCGGCCGCAGGTCAGTGGCGTTGATGACGGCAATATTCTTCATGACCCTCGCTGATAGTATCGACAGATTGCCGGGAAGTTCAAGAAAGGTGTAGGCTGCACGATCATGCCGGAGCGCCCCGGAGAGCAGAAACGCTACTCGGTCACGGAGATCACGGAGCTCATCAAGCTCACCCTGGAAGACGGCTTCCCGTGGATCACGGTGCAAGGAGAGATCTCCAACTTCCGGCCGTCGGCGAGCGGCCACTGGTATTTCAGCCTGAAGGACATGAATGCCGTGCTGTCCATCGTCATGTTCCGCGGAAGGCTGGAATCCGTGAAGTTCAATCCGGAGGATGGGATGCTCGTCACCGCCACGGGGAGCATCTCGGTATATGCGCGCCGCGGCAATTACCAGCTCATCTGCGAATCACTCGCGCGCGCCGGGCAAGGGGACATCCTTGCCATGCTGGAGGAGCGCAAGCGCGCGCTGGCGGCGGAAGGTTTGTTCGATGCGTCGCGGAAGAGGCCTCTCCCCATTCTTCCCGCGCGTATTGCGGTGGTCACCTCGCCTACCGGCGCAGCCGTGCGTGACATCCTGCGCGTCCTGCGCCGGCGCAACGCGGGAATGGATGTCGTCATCGTTCCGACCCCTGTACAGGGAGAAGGGGCGGCTGAGAAGATCGCCAGCGCCATCGAGGCCGCCGGGAGATGGAAGCTCGGTGAGGTGATTATCGTCGGCAGAGGCGGCGGATCCCTCGAAGACCTTCTCCCCTTTTCCTCGGAGGTCGTGGTCCGGGCAATCGCCGCATCGCCGGTGCCCGTCATCTCCGCGGTGGGACATGAAACTGACGTGACTCTTTCCGACCTGGCGGCGGACATTCGAGCGCCCACTCCGTCCGCAGCGGCGGAGATGGTGGCTGCCTCCAGCACTGAGCTTTTGGCGCAGGTTGCGGGGCTCCAATCCGTCCTCCAAGGCGCGCTTCAGGGCCGGCTGGAAAGGATCCGGCTTCTCCTGGGGCAGTTCACGCCGGAGAACCTCGAGCGGAACATCAGGCTCCTGCTTCAACCCTCACTCCAGCGGCTTGATGACGCGCGGGAAGGGGTCAACCTCGGTTTCCAGGGCAGGCTTGCTGAGGCGCGCCACAGGTTCGAGCTTGCATCGCGGCAGATCGAATCCTATTCCCCCCTGGCGGTCCTCCAGAGGGGATATGCCGTAGTCACGCATGAGAAAAGCCGCACGGTGCTCCTTTCAGCGCAGGGCGTGAAGACCGGGGATGGGCTGGACATCAGGCTCGCGCTGGGCCGAATGCGGGCAACCGTGGAGGAAACGCATGCCGACGAAAAGCTTTGAGGAAAGGCTGGAAAGGCTGGAGAAGCTCGCCGAGAAGCTGCGGGAAGGAAAGATCCCGTTGGAGGAGGCGGTGACGCTCTTTGAGGAAGGAATGAAGCTGGCGCGGTCCCTGGAGAAAGATCTTGCCCGTGTCGAAAGGAAAGTGGAGATCCTCACGCGGGAGCCCGGAGCGGAAGACGAGGAGCCGGCGCTTGAGCTTTTCCCTGAGCTTTCGGAAGAAGACAGGGAGTAGCGGTCCTCAGCGCTCGAAACCGGGCGGGAAAGCCACTACGTCACCCTCGGCTATCCCCAGCTTCTGGAAAGCTCCCTGGTTCATCTCGAGGGCGTAGCGCGCGGAAAACCGCGACCTGATGATCTTGAGATCGAAAGGCTGCATGTCCCGGATTTCCAGGATCTTTCCCTCAGCGCTGATGAATGCTATGGATAGAGGCAGAGGCGTGTTCTTCATCCAGAACTCCAGATGCTCGTCCCGGTCGAAAACGAAGATCATTCCTTCCGTCAGGTCAAGGCGGGTACGTCCCATGAGCCCGTGCTCTCGTTCGCTTTCCGTGCGGGCCACATCAGCGGCTATTTCGCGGCCGTCAACCCGAAGCACCACCTTGTCCAGGCTGTGGGCGCAGCCCGCGAAGGAGAGCGCCAGGACTATGGCCGTCAGCATCCGGCCCGCCGGCGCGCACAACCCTGTCCACGCCGCCCTTGCCTTCAACTCATTCAGCATGGACCATCCATCCCTTCAGATACTCCCCTTCGGGATGCGTCGACGCCACGGGGTGGTCCAGGTCCGCGTGCAACTCCTGGAGGAGCCTGACGTTTCGCCCAGCCCTGCGCCCGGCTTCCACCACGACGTCCCGGAACATCGGCCTGTCCACCGCCCCCGAGCATGAAAACAGGAAAGCAAACCCTCCGGGAGCGAGGATCCTGATGCATTGTTGAAAAAGGGAAAGATATCCTTGAAGCGCCCCTGACAGCTCGGCGCGTCTCCTGGCAAAGGGCGGAGGATCCGCAACCACCACGTCCTGGCTCTCCGCGTTTTCCAGGTACGAAAAAACGTCCGCCTGCACCCATTCCAGCTCGCACCGCGCGAGGTCAGGGTTCAGGCGGGCGTTCTCCTGCGCAAGCTCGACCGCGCGATGCGAGCTTTCAACCGATACGACGCGCCTGGCGCCGGCAGCGGCGGCCTCCAGCGCCACGGCACCGGTGTACGAGAACAGGTTGAGGACTTTCCTGCCGGCGCTTGAGCGCGCTATGAGGCGCCTGTTCGCGCGCTGGTCGAGGTAGAAGCCTGTCTTCTGCCCCGCCTGAAAATCCACGATGAGCCTGACGGCTCCTTCCCGGATGACGCAGGTGCCCTCTCCGCTTCCGACAACAAACCCAGATGGACGGGAAAGGCCCTCCACGCGCGCGTAATGTTCGTCGCGTTTGAAATAGATCCGCGCTCGGGGGACAAGGGCCTGGAGACGCGCGGCAATGCGGTCCACCTCAGCCTCCATTCCCCGAACGTGAGCCGTCACAACGGCCGTGTCGCCGTAGAGATCGACGATGAGCCCCGGGAGGAAGTCCCCCTCTGAGTTCACGACACGCATGGCGTCCGTATCCAGGTCGAATGCCGAGCGCAGAAGGAACGCCGAGTGCGTCCGGCGCTCCGCCCAATCCGTTTCCGGACGCTCGTCATCAAAGCTCACCATCCGTACCGCAATGAGGCTGGCGGGAGAGTAGAAACCCCATCCGACGGGGCTGTTGTCCGAGGCGACGACCCGGAACAGACCCTCGCTCGAAGGGTCCGCCTTCACCTCGGAAACTGCCTGGCTGTAGATCCAGGGGTGGTGCCTCTTTCGGGCGGGAGATTCCCGGCCCGGCTTCAAGGCGATGGATGGAGCGCTGCCCGGGCTAGAACTGCTCAATGAACTTCTCTCGGGAGAGGGTTTCCAGGTCGCTCGGCGCGCCGCTTTTTCCCACAAGCGCCGTGAATGCCGCCTCGTCGATGTATTTCACCGTCAACGGCCTTTCCAGGGAAAGGCGCACGAGGCCGGACTGCCACACGCTTTCCTGCGGGCTGAGGCTTGTGGGCTGACCATACTTTGCGCTCAAGGCGCTGAACAGGGAGTAGTGGTCGAGCTTCTCGGAGTCCAGGTCGAGAATCATCGTCAAAAGCTTTCCGTCCGCGAACTGGAAGTAGGCCCGGTGAATGTACGATGCGCCCTCGCATTCTATGAGGTACTGGTGGGTGCGCGGCAGCAGGCTGACGTCCGGATCACCCCGGTAGCCGAACAGCGGATCAGCGATGAGGGCCTTCTTGACGTCGTCGATATTCATTCCCAGGCTGATCCCGCGGAACGAACGGGGCAAAGGCGATTGGGATGGGGGAGGCGCCGGGGACGGGGAGGCGGCCTGGGCAAAAATGGCTGCCGGAGCCGGCGCAAGAAGGACAAGAACGGGTAACGCCAAGGTCAGCATCATGGCAGATCGCATCATCCCTCTCATTATCGGCGGTTTTCAAGACCTCCGTGGGCACCACTGTCGTTCTCCTTGCATTCCGGGATGCCACGGGGCTACACTCACACCGTGATGAACGCTTCGCGCGCTTCACTCGTGGTTTTCCGCCTCTCCGCGCCGGCCGCGGGACTTCTTGCCGCGCTTGCCGTCGGGATGCTGACATCCTGCTCCACAACCGGATCCGGCAGCGCCCCCGTTACGGTCACGCAGGGTTCAGCGCCGCAGCAGGAAAAACCTCCCACGCAAGTCCCCACCACCAAGCAAGGTCTGGAGATCGTCTCTGATCCGGATCGGGCCGAAATCTGGGTGGACGGGGATTTCAAGGGCCTTACGCCGTTCATCGTTACCGACGTCACGCAGGGCTGGCATCAGCTTCTCTTGCGAAAGGCGGGATACCGGGAAGTATCCACGTGGCTTCAGTTCACGAGCGACTACATGCTGTACCAGACGAGCCTCACGCGGATCACGGGATTCCTGCAGATCGATGTTTCTCCGCCGAACGCCGTGGTGACGGTTGCCAACTCGGTTGTCTCCCCCGGGCTGCAGGAGCTGCCCGTTGGAAGCTACACCGTGAGCGTCAGGGCTTTCGGCTACGCTGATTTCACGGGGCACGTGACAATCACGGAAAAGACGGTCACGCCGCTCTCCGTGAACCTCCTGCCGGCTCCTTTTGCCGTTGCCGATTTTTCCCTCCTTCGCGGGCGGGTAAACCCGGACAACCCCGGCGTTCTCGGCGTCGTGGAGGGGCGGTTCGCCGTGACCGGCCCGGGAACGGGGAAGATCGAGGTGTACGACCCCGAGGAAACAGTCGTCTTCACCAGGGCGCTCCCGGATTTCGAGACCTGGAGCCAGTCATTTGCCTGGGACGTGCGGGACAACGCCGGCCGCCCCCTTGCGGACGGCGACTACCGGGTGGTGCTCTCAGGCCAGGGGAAAGGGGGCGAATCATCCCGGCAGGAGGCGGAGCTCAGGGTGGATCGGACGCTCAAGATTGCCCCGAGATCCCTGTGGAGCGGAAGCGCGGGACTTCTCTTTGCCCCCGTTGCGGAGGTCCTCCCGCCGGAAGAGTTCCAGGCTTCCGTTCTAGGCGCGGCATATGCGCAAGGGGCGGCTTACCAGGCGCCCCTGTCCCTGGGGATCCGCCTGGGGATTGGCAGCAGGCTGGAGATCGACGCCACGGGCGCCATCATTCCCGCTTCCACCGCCATCCCTTTCGCCGTTGGCGCCGCAGTCAGGTGGAACTTCCTTTCGCCGGCGGGCGAATACGGGATGGGAGCAGCCGTGGAAGCAAAGGCGTCCTTCCAGTACGACTCCTCCCCGACGGGCGGGAACGTCCTCTTGACCGATGTCTTCACGGACTCTACCGGCCTTCATATCGCGTTACCGGCGCAGCTCGTTCTTGGACCGGTGAGCATCCTCGGGACCATCGGCCTGACGACCTCTCTGTGGGCGCCGTACGGGTCCACAACGCCCGGCGCGCTTGCGTGGCTCTACCTCAGAGGGGGCGTCCTGGCGGACATCGGCAGCGTCACCACGGGAGTCTCCGTGGCCCTTCGGACGCAGCCTTTTTCCGCGGGCTTCCTCTCAGCGTGGTCGGATTTCCCGTTCCAGCTCGGCGCCGAGGCGCACTGGCTCGTACCGGGAACGCGGGTCATCGTTTCCGCGATGGCTGCCGGCGTTTTCAACGGCGCGGCAAGCTACGCCTTCGAGGGAGGCGGCGGGCTTGGCTTCCTGTATTGAGCCTTACGGCCTGATGAAGAGCAAAACGATGAGGACGGCGAACAGCGCCAGGAGTGTGAGCCCGGCAATTCGATAGAACGTTCTGGACATGGGCGGCCGTTCCTTGCGCGGCGGCGGGGCAGCGGTAACGCGCACTTCCTGGCTCATCATGTACCCGCATGTCGGGCACCCGTCTCTGAACTCCGCGGGCCTTCCTTCATAGCTGCACTTCGGGCAGCGGACGGCGCTGAAGCTGCTGCCGCAATAGGGACAGACGGCGGCGTTCGAGCTGACTTCTCGGGAGCAGTTTCCACAGTAGTAGCGAGCCTTCACGTTCACCTCTGAATCACCTTGCCAGGACGGGCGGTATTCGTTATACCGTGGCCATCACGAACGCGCAAGCCGCCGGCTTGTGACCTTTACGCGCACAGGGACCTGCGCCCCAGGAGAAGACATGGAGACAGTCATCGTTGGTCTTGCCGGGTCAGGGAAGACCACCATCTTCAACGCCCTGACCGGACAGTCAGCGCCGACGGGAGACGCCGGAGGGGGCAAGCGCCAGCCGTACCTTTCCGAAGTGAGGGTCCCGGACGAGCGGCTGGATAAGCTTGCTGGCCTGTACAGCCCGAAGAAGCTCACGCACGCCACGGTGCTGTTCAAGGACCTTCCCCTGGAGCACAATGAGGACGGAGGCATTGCCGGCCGGTCTTGCAGACGTCAGAAAAGCTGACGCAATTGCCATTGTGGTTCGGGCTTTCCAGAACGAATCCGTGCCTCTTCCTTTCGCGGCCGCCACGCCGCTTCGCGAGCTGCGCAAGGTCATGGATTCCCTGGTCTTCGGGGATTACGAGATTGCTGAAAAACGCGTCGCGCGGTTGGACAAGGAAGCGAAGCGGGACAGCCGGGAGTACCACCTCCTTCAGCAGATTGTGGAGCGCCTCGGCGCCGGCAAGCCGCTGGGCAGCGCTTTCTTTTCCGGTGAGGATGAGAAGCTTTTTGCCGGATTCGGCTTCCTGACCGCCAAGCCGCTCTTTGTCGTTGTGAACGTCGGTGAGAAGGCCGTGGCGCATGAGGACCTGCTGGCAGAGGCAACTGCCATGGGCATGGACGTGTTCCCCATCCGCGGGGACATGGAGATGGAGATCGCCCAGCTTCCCGCCCAGGATCAGAAGGATTTCCTCCAGGACCTGGGGCTCTCCGAACCGGCGAAGAACAGGTTCCTTCGACACGTCTATTCGACGCTCCATCTTGTCAGCTTCTTCACCGTCGGTGATGACGAGTGCAAGGCCTGGAGCATTCGGGAAGGTTCTTCCGCGGTTTCCGCGGCGGGAGAAATCCACAGCGACCTGGCCAAAGGGTTCATCCGCGCGGAGGTGGCGGACTGGAAGGAAGTCCTTGAGGGCGGGGATTTTGCCAAGGCGAAGAAGGCCGGAAAAATCCGCCTGGAGGGCAAGGAGTACATCGTCAAAGACGGCGACGTGCTCCTTATCCGCTTCAACGTGTGACGGGAATGTCGGCCACGGCAACCGTTGCGAAATAGAACTCCTCGTAGACGCCGCTCTTCGTGTCGAAAGAGCATGAGGTGAGGTCGAAGGAGCCCGCGCCGGAGAGCGCCTGCGCCAGGGACGCCGGCTCATCCTTCAGATCAGCCACCAGCGTGGCAGTCTTTCCATCCACTTTTACCGAGCCGAAAATTACCGGAGTCGCCGTTCCCTGCTCGTTCATCCACAGGATGCAGGCGCCCCGGTCAGGCAGCGCGCGCGGTCGAAGCTCCAGGGTGAAAACGGCGGTTGCCCCTGGCGCGCGCGTCGTAAAGGCGTAGATGAAATACGAAACGTTCGGGGAGAAATCGTCACTGGAGGCGAGGGTCACCGTCAAAACCCCTTCGTTGATGCTCGCGGAAAGCGAAGCGATATGGGTGCCCGCGAGGTTCCAGGTGCGGGAGTCCGCGATGGGTTGGACCGAGAAGTCTCCCTTGGTTTCGCGCGTGAAATACGCGGGGTTGTAGCTCGGAGAAAAAGAGGCAATGGGGATGGCTGCCGCGGGAGTTGCGTTACCCGCCTGCGCCGCGGCCTGCGTCACGGCCCCCGCTTCTGGTGCGGCCGGCGCGGCGGAGGGCGCCGCTGACGCTGGGGAAGGCGCTGCGGTCTCCGCCGGTGAAGCAGCAGGCGCTGCAGCCTGCGGCTGCGCGGCTTGCGGCGCGGCCGCCGTGGGCGCCTGCGCCTCCGCCGGAGGCGCGTTTTGCGCGGCCGCCTGCTCAGGTGCGGAAGAGCCCGCAAACTGGGCCAGCCTTCCCACTCCTCGGGTTGCCTGCACCAGGGCGGGGCTGCCGTAGATGGAGTAGAACCGGTCCCCCATGCTGCTGTCCGCCTGGAGCGTGATCAGCCGGACCGGAAAAGCATCCTGGTTGTCCACCGCGAAGAACCCCACCAGCAGGTGCGCGCCGTCGGAAAGCCCCGTCAGGCTCGCCTGGGCGCCGGGGGCCAGCGCGGTGAATTGGGGCTGGTCCGCCTGGGCGGCAAAGAACTCAGCGACTCTGGTAGCCGCAAGCGGGCTCCCCGGAGTCACCTGGGCAAGCTCTTGCGGGTCCACAGAGTAGTAGAACGTGGATCCTTCCTCGTTCTGGATCGTTACGCTGGCCCCCTGGGCAAAGCCCAGTGAGCTGACCGCCGCAGCGAGCACCGCCGCACAAAGCATCCTTCTCATGATTGGACCCTCATGTCTCCTGTATCGGCACGTCACTTCCTTCGGATCACGAGCAGAGTCAAGTCATCGTATTGCTCGTCCTCCCGCGCATGCGTGAATGTCACATGAGCCGGGAACCTGCTGGCCCTCGACCGGGTGAGAGAAGTAGCGGGCGTACTGGACGAAACTCTGCTTCAGGAACTCCGTCACTTTTGCGTCGACCATGACCCTGTTCTGGAGCCCGGCGTTAGGGTCGGGAATCATGCGGTAGACCTTCTCCACGGCAACAAGGGCAAGGACTGCCTCCTTCACGCTTCCCGTGCACGTGGAAAAATCGAAATCCAGCTCCTCGTTCTCGATGGGATTGTGGCTGCGGACCAGTCGGTAGTGACTTTTGTTGAAAACGGCGTTGATGATGCCGTCGATGCGCTCCCGGCCGAAGTCTTCGTGAGTCTCGCCCTTCTTATGAGTGCCAAGATGCTCTTCTCCGTCCGAAAGCCCCGGTTCGTCGCACGGGGTGATCTCGAATTGCGCGTTGCGAAGGTTCCGCTCCGCCTCCTCCAGACCGTCCGTGTAGAGGAAGAAGGTGTCCCCCCGCTCGAGCCTGTGGATGACTTGCGCGTACGGAACCGGCATGTCCGCGGACTGGAAAACTCCCGCGGCGGGGGCCCGGGGAAGCTCCTTGTGGATCATACGGCGCTCCGCGGCCCGGAACGTGTGGAGGATGTTGTCGCCGGCATGGCAATAGCTGAGCTCGCCGGCGGCCGAGTCGTAGATGCACACCGCAAGGGCGGCAAATCGGCCCACGAATCCGCGCTCTTCGACCATGTCGTTGATCGTCGACACCAGAGAGTCCACCCTCTCGAGCGCGCGCAGGGCGGTCTGCCTCTCCTTGGGGTCCGCGATCTTCAGGATCTGTTGCTTTCGCTTCAACCAGTCCCGAAAATGGTTGATGAAGAGCGTGGCGACCTCGACCATGATGAGCGCCGCCGGCACTCCCTTGCCGGCAACATCGCATTTGATCATCGCGTAATGCGTGTCATCGAGCTTCTTGATGTCGAAGTAGTCCCCCGACACCCCCTTTGCGCCTTCGTAGTAGCCGAAGATCACGACGTCTTTGTTTTCCTGCTCCGCTGTGTTGCTGGTCCTGTTGTCCTTGTCCTTGACCAGCGGCAGAAACATCTTCTGCACGTCCTTCCCCACGAGCAGCATCTTGTTCGCGGCAGCGGCCTCCACCAGCCCACGCGTCATGGCATTCACCGTGTCGGCCAGTACGCCGATCTCGTCGCGGGTCCGCACGTTGATGGTGTGGCCTTTCAGCTCTTCTTTGTCCTCCGTGTCGCGGATCACCTCCACTCCCCGCGCCAGCCTCCGGATGGGCGTGACGGTGATATTGGCCATGATGACCGCACCGAGGATTCCCAGCGCGATGGCCAGGAGGGCAATAAGCGCTGTGCTCCTGATCAGGCTGTAGGTGGATGCCGCGATCTGCCTCGTTATGGCTGTGGTATCGACGTCCAGGCGCACGAGGCCCTGGTAGAAGGACCTGTCAGCGGGGACGAAATACACGATGGGCTTGTAGAAGAGATAGCGCGGGGCAAGAGCCTTGTGGGGGTCGAAGCGCGGTTCGCTGTACACGTCGTTTTCCGGCAGCGTCTTCAAGGCGGAGTCGATGTTGGTGATCTTCTTGGGAAGGTCGCGCAGGATGCCGGCATACTCGGCCTGTTGCTGCGGCGTGCGGTTTCGCATTGCATCCAGCTCCTGGTAGCGGTCCCGCGCCTTTTTCCAATCATCAAGCTCGGCAGCGAGGCTGCGCGGCGCGGCGTCGTTGATGCGCTTCTGCAATTCGGCCACCACCTGGGCGGATAGCGCGTCCTTTTCCTGCTCCATGGCCACTTCGAACGTCCCCGCGGCCTTGCGCTTCTTCCATTCGTCGCTGTTGCTCGCCCAGACAAAATCCCGCGCAGGGGTGTCGGGGAACCGAAGCGAGTCCGCGGGACCGGTGATGGTGGTGAAACGGGCTTCCTCCATGGGCTTGATGATGTCAGGGACGCTCGAAATGCCGATGTCTCCGCCGTTGGCAGTCCCTTTTCGTATCTCCGCTTCCGCGCTGGCCGCAATGGTGCCAATGAGGAGCCGAGTGCGCTTTTCAAGGCCGTCAGCCAGGGACTGGCTTTGCTGGCCGATCATCTGCACGCCCAGGGGGACCGACACGATCAGGACGATGATCGTCACCAGGACGACCATGAGGAGGGTGAACTTGAGTCGGAGGCCCACGCCTTTCCGTTGCAGCTCTTTCATTCTCGTTTTCCTTTCCTCCCAGGCGGCAGACGGTCTGCCCTCCAGGAGGGCCAAGACCTCGCCACGAATCTGAGCCCCTTCCTGCGCCACGGCCACCATCTTCCGCGCGGAGAGCAGGCCGACCGCGGCGAGCAAGGCCACCACGAGCAGGACGACCAGCCGGTTGAACGGCGCGCCGTAGCGGGGCGCGCCGCCTCCAATCCAGCGCGGGAGGAGGGCGCTGAGGTTGCCCGTTTTGCCGGTCCCTCCTTCGAAGGGGATCCTCCCTCCAGGCCAGATGTAGGTCTTGCCCGAGGTCTGGATCAGTCCGACGAGGTACGAGCCGGACGGGACCGTATTGTCCAGCAAGGGTCCGGTGATCTGCGTGTCACTCACCACGGAGAACCCGCCCGCTCCCTCCGTGTACTCCCGATCGAACGGAGGTGATCCCTTCTGGGAGAGAAACACCGATTGAACGGCCCCGTTGGTTATGAACCCTTTCCCGCGAAGGGTGAGCTGGACGTTGCCCGCATCATCGGTCGTGGAAAGCACGGCGTAGATGGCGGTGAAAGCCTTGAACCTGTTCAAGTTGAGCACGACCGTGGCCGGCTCGCTGACGTTGCCGGCGTCGTCGATTGCCTCCACGGTGAACGTGTGGACCCCGTTCTCCAGGTTGCTGAACGTGGCGGAAGTCTCCGTTGTCACGGGCCGTGGCGGCGGTGACAGCAGCTTTACCCTGTTGGCCTCGTACTCCGCCGCGGAAGCGGCGACTCTCTGCTCCTCCCACGTATAGCCCACAACGTCTTTGTCCGGAGACGGGCTCCAGCTCACGGTGAACGAGTTGGAGGGAAGGAATCCCGACTCGTCCGTCGGCAGCTCGGCAATGACGACGGGCCGCGGCGGGCTCGTCTTTCGCACGAAGTCCACGAATGCCGGCTTTGAGCGGTTGTGCGCGATATCCTGCGCCACCACGGCGATCCGCCAGGTGCCGTCCTTGGTGACCTGGCGGGTGAACGTCATATCGGGGGTGTCGGCGGTGAGCCTCTTCCTTTCGACAACGGAATCACCGTTGGTGACCGTGACGTCATAGAGCTCTATGCCCACCGAGTCATCCGGCTGTTTCCAGCGGACCGTTGCAACGTCGGCGCGGACCGGGGCGCCGGACTGGAAACCCACGGGGACGAGAGCTGGCGATGCAACCGACGTCTTCGGACGAAGGGAAACGAGCTGTGATGTCGATGCCCCCTTGACTTCCCAGAAAACGTACAAGGACCCCTTGAACACGACCGCGTGGGGGAACTGTGAGCTTCCGGCAAGCCCACGGCCGAGGACCTCCGGGCTCCAGCCGTTGTCCTTCTCCGAGAGGATCACTCGATAGGCGCCCGCGGCGCTCTGCTCGTACAGGAGAAACTCTCGGGATGCAAAGGGAATGACCTGGGCAAAAAGCGTTCCTGCGGTCGGATCCACAGGCGCTACTGGCGTTGTCACGGTCCCGTTCTGGTCCAGCTCGCAATAGTACAGGTTCGATGTCGCTCTTCCCTCGAGCGCCCGCTCCCAGGCCAGGCCCAACGCGTCTCCGACCACGGCGATACGGGGTCTCTGGTTGGTGAAGTTTTCCGGTTTGTACTCGGTGTCGCCCACCTTCTCCGCGAAGCCGGGAAGCCCGGTGACAGCCCGTGCCGGCAGCCAGGTTTCCCCGCCGTCAAGGCTCTCCTTGAGGAATACCTGGTAATTGTCCGTCCCCGGTTTCTGCGACTGGAAGACCACGACCTCCCGTCCGTGGGAGCTGACGTGATCCGGCTGGAGCTGGATTCCGTCCCCCGGCTCACCAGGGGCGACAAACGGGGAAAACGTGGTCCAGGAAAGCCCGTCAGGGGACGAGCTCCAGGCAAGGGAGAGACTGGTTCGATTGCCGGCGGCCTGGGTGGCGAAAAGAAGGAACCTCCCTCCGTCCGTCAGAAAAAGACTCGGGGCAACGATGGACTGTTGGGAGGAAATATGCGCCACCGGTACGAACGTCAGCGCCGAATCCGAGGACGCCAGGACCGTGACCTCCCGCTCCGCCGAGGTCACGGCAACAAGGATCCTTCCCTCACGGTCGATGACCATGGAGTAGACGAGCGGCTCAGACCCGGGCTCCAGCCCGCTGTACTGGACAGGTCCGAAAAAGCGTCGGTGCCACGTCCAGGACTGGCCGTCGGTGCTCATCCCCAGGGAGAGGTAGATTGCTCCGCTGCCTCCGGTTTGCGGAACGATTTCCTCCCAGGCCACGGCCATCCGTCCGTCCCCCGCGAATGAGCTGGAAAACCGGACTTGCTGGTCCGGGAAGACCTGGGGTCTCTCCCAGAAGATGTCCTGGCCGGCCAAAGGCAGGACGGGAAGAATGGCGAGCAGCAGGAGCCATATCCGAACGCGTCCTCTCATTACAACCCCGTTTTCTGCTTTGCCAGTGAGTACAGCTGCTTCAGGGGCGGATAACTCGCGTTATGCTTGTCCGCCATCAGCCCTTTAAGGATCTCGAACGAACCGGCATAGTCTTCATTGATGTAGAGGCGTCTGCCTTCGGCGAACTGGGCCAGACTGGCCGGGGAGATGGCGCTGGCCTCCGAGCTGCCCTCCTTGAGAAGGATGGTTCGTCGGAGCGCCACGGCCCGGGCGTTGCCTGGGTTGAGCCTGATGGCCGTATCCAGGTCACCCAGCGCCGGATCATACGTCAGCTGGTTGGCTGGGTCATACAGCGTCTGGGCCTGGACAAACAGATCGTTCGAGCGGGATATGTCGGCTGCTGAGGGCGGGCGTATGCGGAAACCCAGGCTGACTTCCAGCTCCTGGACGGCGCTCTGCAGGGGTTGATAGTCGGGCAGGATGTCCTCATAGTCCTTGAGCGCGAAATACAGCCTCTCCGGCTGGCCCTTTTTGGCGTGGTATTCCTCAATGATCGAATCGATCTCTGCCTTTGCTTCAGCCCGGAAGGCGGCGTCATCCTTCGCCTCCAGCTTGCGGATGCGCAACTGAAGCGCCTTGGCCGTGCGATAGACGGGGGCCACGTCGAGCGCGGACATGACGTTGGCGTACGCGTCATCGAGGAGCTGCTTCCTTCGAGGATCATTCTTCGCCATCTTGTCGGCGCGGGCAACCTTGTCATTTGCGAGGTTGAGAAAACCGTTGACCGCTGGGGCTCGGGAGTCATCCGGGGCAAGGTCGCGTCCGCCGCTCACCCGTAGTGCGTTGCGGACCTTTTCCAAGAGGGCGTTCAGGTCGGTGTTCGGCCTGTCTCCCAAGGTCGCTTTCCATCGCGTCTGCGCGGTCTCAAGGATGAGGAAGGACTTGAGGAACTCCCCCTGGGAAAACAACGATCGGCCCGCATTCACCTGGACATCGACCTCCGCGATGTACTGATCAACGATCGTGTTGTTGATCTTGTCGATCAGCGCCGGGATCTCCACCGTGTACCGCTTGCGCACCGCGGCGTCCTCCTCCATGAGGAGCGAATCCAGGTACAGATCCCGGGCGTCCCCCAGCTGGAGCTTTGCGCCGTCATACTGCTTGGCCGCAAACGCCCGGGTGGCGTCCGCGAAAGCGAGGTCCGCTTCCTTGCGCTTGGTAAGGGCAACCTCGTGTTGTTGTTCGGCCAGCTCCGTGAGGCGGGACAGCTCGCTCGCCTCCGTCTTGATCTTCGACTCCGTGCCGGCCGCGCCCGTGAGGACCTCCGCAATCGAGGCGCTGGAGGAAACGTACGCGCTGTCTGAGCTCAATTTCGCTCTCCAGGAAGCCATATCCGCCTGGAGCTGATCCAGCGCCGCTACGGCATTGATGAAGAGCTGAAGCGCTTCCCCGGGCTTTCTCTGGACAAAGGCGTCCTGGGCCGGCTGCTTGCCGTTCACAGTCCCGTTCAACCTGTCCTGGCCGTTCGTACGCTGCGTGTCCACCTCCGCAAGGCGCGCATCGAACTGCGAGGCCTCACCGCGCGCAAGGGCCACCGCGTACCCGAGGTCTTTCTGGGAAAGCCGGTCCGTGAAAGAGTCGAACCGCGCCGCCATTGCGCTTGCCGCCTCGATCTGCGGACCCAGGTTCGGGCCTGTCTCTTGCTGTTGGACCAGCAAAGCGGCGCGGGAGTTCCATTCCTTGCGCCGGGCAATGGACTGGTCACGCAACGCCAGCGTCTGCGTCCGGGCGGACAGGAGGGCGGGAGCAGGCAGCGACGCATCCGCGGGCAGGGCCTGGGCGGCTTTCTCCATTGTGATGAGCGAACGCAGAGAATCCGCTTCGGCTGCCATCTCCTGGTCCTGTATTACTTTTTCGAGCAGCGCCGGCACGCGGGCCGAGTCGGGGGGAGAGAAGGACCATGAAGGCGTCAGTTGAAGGTCGCTTCCGGAAAACGAGGCTGCCTTGACGGCCAGAATGGCATGGTAGTAGGCGTCCTGGAGCTTCGGGTCCGCGCCGGCAAAGTCCCCGGAGTCGAACAGTTTCACGCCGGCCGAGTAATCAGATGCCGCGGCCACCGCGGCGGCATCTGCCGCGGACTCGGCGCCCGGTGCCCACAGATCCCGAATGGCCTGGGCAATCCCTTCTGGTGGCTTGCCCTTTCGGCCGCTGCACAACATTTCAAGGTACCGCACGTATGACGAGCCCCTGCCCTCGAGCGAGCCTTCCGCCAACGTTTTATCCAACGCTTCGAGAGACTTCTCAGCCGCCAGTATCGACCCTTCCCGTTGGCGCGCTGCCTCCAGAGCGGAAACCGTTTCATCCCATTTGTCCACGCTCTGAGCGTTCGCCGGGGCGCTCACGGAACGTGCGAGGGCGGCCTGCACGCTCTCCAGGGACGAGGCTTCATTTCGGGCCCGCGAAGCGGAATCCGTTATTCTGGCCACGGTGCCGCGAACGCTTGCCGCAGCAAGATCTCCGTACCCCGAGGCATCGAAAAGGGATTTCTCCAGGTCGAAACCCGCCCTCCCCGGGTCCGTGATGGGCAGAAGGTAGGTATCGATGGCCTCGGGGATGCGCCCCTTGGCCAGAAGGACAGCCGCGGAATCCATGAGCTTCAGGAACTTCACGTATGCGAGCGACCTGCTCGTCTCTTCGACCGACCTGTACGGGTCGAGCTTGCCGAGCGTATTGATGAGCGGGAGCGCCTTTTCCGTGTCCTGCTCGTCATAGAGGACGTGGATGAGCTGAGCCATGACCTGGTTGTACTCCCGTCCCTGGTTAGAAATGATCTGTATGATGAGTCGCTGCGTTTCGTCGCGCTGGTCGGGGTGCTCCCGCTGGATCTTGGCCAGGAGCTTGAGCGCCGCGGGATAGTCAAGCTGCGCGATGAGCTGCTGGACCTCGGACAGGCTGGCTTCGCGCTGCCCTCCGCAGAGCGCGGAAACCACGGGCAGAATCAGGAGGCATGCTGCTAGTGCGAGGGCTTTCAGGCTATGTGTTCGCACAGAACCCCACATTTTCATTATCGACGAAAACGCAGCCGTGGTCACCCCCGATATGGGCCGCCTGGCCCCCGCCGAGGCTCTCGCCTCCGCTCGGCATACCGTGCGGAGGCTGCCGCCCTCCGCCCGCCTTCGGCGGGCTACGCATCCCTGTCTATGGAGCGCCTCTCGGCCGTCCTTGGCCTCGGCGCCCCGCCGACATCCCTGTCTATGGAGCGCCTCTCGGCCGTCCTTGGCCTCGGCGCCCCGCCGACATCCCTGTCTATGGATTGTTGCCGGCAACCGATGTATAATCAAATGAAGATGAAATGTGCGAAATTTTTCGCCATTTGCTCACTGCTCGTCACGATTCAGGCAGGCGCCTGGGCGGATAGCGCGAGCTTTTACTCCGCCTGGTCCAGCTTGCTGCAGAACTTCGCGGACCCGAACACGGGCCTGACTGTTTTCCCGACGCTCCTCATCCCCATGGGGGGAATGTACGAGGGCATGGGGACGGCATACACCGCCATGGCGGCGGACGGGGGATTCATGGAGTCAAATCCGGCCGCCAGCTCCCGCCTGGATCATACGGAATTGTCGTTCTACCACCACGCATGGATCGCGGACTCGAACATGGAAGGGCTCCTCTACACCATGCGCTTTAACGACCTCGGCGTCGGGTTCGCCGGCAAGTTTCTCTACGTTCCTTTCACGGCGTACAACGAATGGGGTGTCGCCGGGGCGCAGGATTACATCACGGAGACGGTGGGGATCCTCAACGCGTCCTACAACTTCCTCTCGGGCTACTACTTCAGCGGTGTGTCGGTCGGCGGGAACCTCAAGGTTGCCTACCGCAATATCCCCGCCGTCTTCGCGGCAGACCAGTCCTCCCTGGCGTTCATGGCGGATTTTGGCGTCCAGACGAGCTTCAACCTGCTGAAGTTCTATTCCTCGCGGACAAGAAACTTCTCCGTGGGAGCGGCGGTCAAGAACCTCGGGATTACCACGCTTTCCGATGAGACGCTCCCCCAGACGGCAAGCGCGGGAATAGCGTGGAACCCGCTTCGGCCGTGGACGCTGGCCTTCGACTTCAATTACCCGTTCATGTTCGCCTGGCAGCCGCCGGCGGAGGTATGGAACGTCGCCCTTGGCACCTCGGTCGCCATGACCAGCTTCCTGTCCGTCCAGGCGGGCGTCCTCATGAAAGCGGATAACCCGAGGATCAGCCTGGGCACCTTGATATCGCTGGGGACCCTGAACTTCGAGGTCAATTACAACGTCGACTTGAGCGGACAGCTGAGCCCGCTGGACAAGTTCAGTATCCAGGCGAAGCTCGACCTCGGGGATTCCGGACGCGCAGAAAGGGAAGCCAAGGCGGAGCAGCTCTACCTGCAAGGGGTGGATGAGTTCGCAAACGGCAACTACGCAAAGGCCATCGAGCTGTGGAAACAGACCCTCGTGATAGATCCCAAGTACCAGCCGGCGGCGGACAGCATCCGCACGGTGGAGAAGACCCTTTCACTCCAGAACCGGCTGCAGATGCTCTCCCCGTGACGGTCGAGCCCGTGGAACAAAGAGAGCTCTTGGACGCAATAGAACATCCCATCCCCGAACAGACGCTGAGGCGCATCCCGCTCTATCATCAGATCCTCGCGGAGATGCAGGTGCGCGGGGAGTCATATGTCTCGTCCCGCCATCTTGCCCAGTTCTTCCGCATCGATGACACGCAGGTGCGCAAGGACGTCTCCCTCATCGGGTACAAGGGAAAGCCCAAGGCGGGCTACTCGATCCTCGGCCTCAAGAAGGCTATCGAGGAGTTCCTCGGGATCAACTACGAAAACACCGCCATCCTGATCGGCGCCGGGCACCTGGGGTCGGCGCTCAGCCAATACCCCGGACTCGCCCAGTACGGCCTGCGCCTGGTGGCGATCTTCGATAATGATCCCGCCAAGACGGGCAGCATCCTCGGCGCGTTCACCATCCTTCCCATGGAGTCGCTCCAGAGGGTCGTTCGCAGCTTCGATGTCGGTATTGCGATCATCTGTGTCCCCAAGGACGCAGCGCAGTCCGTGGCGGGAAGGATCGTCTCCCTCGGGATCAAGGCAATCTGGAACTTCTCCCCGACCCAGCTCGCCGTCCCCTCGGATATCGTGATCCGCAATGAGAACATCGCCCTTGGCCTCGCCATCCTCTCCCACTACCTCAAGAGGCGAAAAAAGGAAGGGCTCATAGCCAACGGCGCCGACGCCCGAACAAACCCGCCGCAAGCCTTGATTGAAGTCTTTGCGCGCTACCAGCCCAAGAGGGAGTTCCTGGTCCGGATCATGGAAGATGCGCAGCGCGCCTTCGGGTATCTCTCCCCGGAAGCCGTTGGGTATATCGCGGATTTCCTGAACATCGCCCGAGAAAAAGTGCTCGAGACCGCCGCGTTCTATCCGATGTTCCGCACTGAACCGCTTGCGCGCTACAGGATCTCCTTGTGCCGGGGTGAGACGTGCACAAAGAACGGTTCCCAGGATCTCCTGGAGGCAATCGGCAGGACCCTTTCGATTTCCAGCGGCGAGGCGACCCCCGACGGGATGTTTTCCTTGGAGACGGTACCCTGCCGGGGAATGTGCGCGCACGGGCCCGTGGTGAGCATCAACGACCGCATCCTCGAGGTAAAGAACGGTGAGGAGCTTGCGCGCGAGCTTCGGGCGCTGATTTCCAAGGCCGGCTGAGCGCCTCACGCGCTCTGCCTTTTGCACCGCTGGCACACACTCCCCGCACTGCGGGCGCTCACGGCAAGCTCACGGCAAGCTCACGGCAAGCTCCCTCCGGTATTGACACCGAGAGAACCCGCCTGTTTACTGGCCGCCATGAACGGTGAATCGCGCGGGGCTTCCCGCGGCAACGACCCCCGCAGGGACGAACCGGCAGCCGCGTTCGCCAAGCTGCTGGAAACGATACAACGCCTTCGCGCACCCGACGGATGCGCATGGGACCGCGCGCAGACCCCCATGACGCTGCGGCCGAGCCTCGTGGAGGAAGTCTGGGAAGCCGTCAGCGCCATCGAGGCGCGGGACGAAATGAACCTCCAGGAAGAGCTGGGAGACTTGTATCTGCTCGTGACCATGATCGCGTGGATGAAGGAGCAGGAGGGAACGTTCTCCGTGTCTTCGGTCCTACGGACCATCCAGGAGAAGCTCGTACGACGCCATCCCCATGTCTTTGGCAACGCCACGGCGGAATCCGTTGATGAGATCCTGGTCCGGTGGGACGAGATCAAGGCCGCGGAAAAGAAAGGCCAGGCTCCCCCGGGCTCGACGCTGGATCATCTGCCGGGAGCGCTTCAGCCCCTGGAGAAATCCGTTGCTTTGCAGAAGAAGGCCGCAAAAGTGGGGTTCGACTGGCCCGACGTCGGTCCGGTGTGGGACAAGATATCGGAGGAAATGCGGGAGCTTTCGGAGGCGGCCAACGGAGGGAACCCGGCAAAAGTCGAGGATGAAGTCGGCGACCTGTTGTTTTCCGTTGTCAATCTCGCCCGGTTTCTGAAGGTTGACCCTTCGGTAGCCCTGCACTCCACGAACGTGAAGTTCGAGAGGCGCTTTCGGGAGATCGAAAAGCGGCTCGCAGCGGACGGGAC
This sequence comes from uncultured Spirochaetota bacterium, assembly GCA_963845535.1. GTDB lineage: Bacteria > Spirochaetota > Spirochaetia > SZUA-6 > Fen-1364 > Fen-1364. The sequence goes on along the minus strand of CAWJSK010000011.1, from coordinate 62,388 downwards.
GAGCCCCGCTGAAGCAGGGCTTGCGCGCATGGACCAGCTGTGGAATCAGGTCAAATCGGAGGAGTCGTAGAAAGGCCGCAGAAGGCTTCGAAATAGGAGACAGGCTCGTCAGACTTCCCACGCGCAAAGGTGCGCGTACGCACGGCGCGCGCTGAGCCCCAGAGACCGCGCGCCTCCATCGTCTTTTTAATCGAAGGCTCAGAAGCCCTCAGTCGCATCACCATCGGCTCTTCGCCTGCGTCCGCCACTTCGTACTCGGCGCCCCAGCAGGCGGCCATGAGCGATCTCCGGGGAGCAAGAGGCGCAGGTGGCAGGACGAGCGCCGCGCGAAGAATCTCGAGCCCTCGCGGAAGCGCCGCGTTCATCCGTGACGCGAAGGATGCCTCCGAATCGAAATCAAGCAGGTCTATGCAGGCCACTTCCTCCCGTGAGGTGATCCCCAGGCCGAGCGGGCTCGCAAACTCCAGCCGCGGCTTGGGGTTGAAGCCCTCAGTGAATCTGGCTGCGCAGCCCGCGCGGGCCAGGGCCCTTTCCATGACCGTCATGAGGTCGAGGTGGGAAATGAAAACGGCCCTCCCCGTCTTGGCGAACGTAAAAAGGAGGCGCACCCACACCGCGCCGCCCAACCGCGCAGCAGCCGTCAGGGTTGGCTGCTGCGCGGGCTGTGCGCTGGCGGCCTCTGCGGGCTGGGCGCTGGCGGCCTCTGCGGGCTGTGCGCTGGCGGCCTCCGCGGGCTGCGCGCTGGCGGGCTGGGCGGCGGCGGGCTGCGCACGTGCGGGCGATGCGCTCATGGGCCACGCGCCTGCAAGCGGCACGTCCGCAGGCAGCTCGTCCGTGATCTCGCTGCTGGAAAGGCCCAGGGCAATGAGGTGCCAGGGCAGCTGCTCGTCGGCGTCCCTTGGGCGGCACGTCTCGGAAAGGACGTCCCAACCCGCGGACGCTATCGCTTCCCGCCAAATGTCCGTCTTGACGTGCTCCTCCCAGGCATCAAGCCTGGCCCCGCGCCGGTAGGCGTCCAAGACGAGCTGGCCGGCCCTCTGGTCTCCCCGGGAGACGATTCCCTCGAGAATGGACAAGAAGGGGGCATGGTAGCCCACCTTGAATCCGCTGCCTCGAAGCCCGGCCTTCACGGCCATGATCTTTTCAAGGGCTTTTTCCTCCCCGATCTGAGCGGCCCGCTCGTACGGGGTGTGAGGCTTCGGGATGAACCCGGCCACGTTCACGTTCAGCGACATGCCGGTTGCCGATCGAACGGCCTGGAGGAACTCGACGATGGCGGAGGACTCGTCTTCATCGAATGACGCTGGAAGACCCACCATGAAATAGAACTTCGCCGCGCGCCATCCCTGGGAGCGGGCCTCCCTGAGAATATCTATTACTTTCTCGCGCCCGGCCTTCTTGCGCACCTCTTTCTGCCATTCGTCCTTTGCCGTCTCGACGGCAAACGTGAGACCGCTTTTCCGCACCTGGGATATTTCCGAAAGAAGCTGGAGCCCGAGTGAATCAACCCTGAGGGAAGGAAGCGCAAAGGATACGAGAAGCGGCGCGTAGCGCGCGTTCAGGTCCTGGACGAGCTCCTGGATCCCGCCGTAGTCTCCCGAGGACAGGGAAGAGAGAGTCACCTCTCTGTATCCGCCGGACTTCACGAGGTGATCCACTTCGCGCGCAATAGTGTCCCGGTCTTTGCGCCTGCAGGCGCGATAGTACACTGTTGCGTGGCAGAACTTGCAGGCGTTGGGGCATCCTCGCATGATCTCGACGGTGCCATGGTCCTGGACCACGCGCATGCTCGGCACGGGAAAACACGTGTCCGCGACGTGGGAGCGGAAGCCTCTCCACAGAGCGCGGCGGACCTTTTCAGTGCGCCCCGGGTGCCATATCGACGGATCTGCGCGCAGATAGGCAAGAAGGTCTGTCCGGAAAGCCCCCTGCTTCTTCATGCGGCCCAGGTCAGAGAAGGCTCGTTCCGCCCAACCCTCCGCCTCGCCAACGAAGACACAATCGGCGAACACCCCGAAAGGCGCCGGGTTGCCGGCCGCCGGCCCCCCGATCATGACGATAGGCTCGTTATTTCCCCTTCGCGCAGTTTCGAGAGTCACCCCGCCGCAATCGAGGATGGCAAGAGCATTCGTCAGCGTCAGCTCGTACCCCAGGGAAAAGCCTATGATATCGAAATCCTGGAGCGCCCTCCCCGACTCAAGCGAGTACAGCGGGACATCGGCGGCTCGTATGCGCGCCTCGAAATCAGGCGCGGGCGCAAAAACCCTCTCACAGAGCACGTCGGGAAGCCTGTTGAGGATGTTGTACAGGATGCGCACCGCGTTGTTGGACATTCCGATCTCGTAGAGATCAGGGTAGGAGATGGCAACGGCGAGGGCGGCCTGCGCCTTCTCGACGCAGCCGAACTCTCCCCCAACGTACCGCGCCGGTTTCTCGACGCTCTGGAGGATTCCCGCAAGGTCGCGTGCGGGATCAATCAGCCGCATCTGTCCGAACGCGTTCGAACCAGAATCATTCTACCCGCCCCTTCACCGGCGCGTACCACGGTCTCAGCGTCGCGAGCACCTGGTCGTAGTCCTGGTTGGCAAAGATACCCTGGAAGATCAGGTTGGCGGCCTTGGGGGCCCACCATTCCCAGTTGGGTGAGGCTTCGGCCATGACAACTACGACTACCCGTTCCTCCGGCTTGTCGGTCTGAAAAGGCGCGTAGGCGGCGAACCACGAGTGCCACTGGCCTTCTACGCCAGTCTCAGAAGTGCCCGTCTTTCCCGCCACTTCGGTGGCCTTTGTCGTTATGACGGGCGCCGCGGTCCCCTTGGTGATCACCCCGCGCAAGGCTTGCTGGACGATGTGCCAGGTGTCCTTGTTGACAGCGGATCGGTGAAGCACCTCCGGTGTCATTGTCGAGAGGACTTGGCCGGTGAACGGGTCCCGCGTCTCCTTCAGCAGATGCGGGCGGTAGACGACGCCGTCGTTTGCCACCATGGCCACTTCATCAGCCATCTGCAAAGGAGACATCGTGACGAACCCCTGGCCAATGGCGAGGTTGAGCGTGTCACCCCCCAACCACTTCTGGTGCTTGATCTTGTCCTTCCACTCAGGAGTGGGAAGAAGGCCTGTCCTTTCCTCCGGGAGGTCGATTCCCGTCAGCGAGCCGACTCCGAAATCCCTGGCGTAGGTGTCGATCTTGTCCACGCCCAGCTCGTTGGCCATGGTCCAGAAATACACGTCGCAGGATTGTGCCAGCCCGCCGAAGAGGTCCTCGTAGCCGTGGCCCGTTTTGACCCAGCAGTTGAACACGCGGTCCCCGAACACGAGCTTCCCCGTGCACAACACCATGCGGTTGATGGGTATGGTGCCGTCATCCACGATTGCGGTGGTCATGATGATCTTGAACGTCGATGCCGGCGGATAGACCGACTGGATGCTCCTGTTGATGAAAGGGAACGAAGGGTCGAGGGAAACCTTGTTGAAGTAGTCTCCCGCGTCCGGCGCAAAAAGCCGGTTCGGATCAAATGACGGGTAGCTCACCATGGCGAGGATCTCACCCGTGGCCGGCCTGAGAACGACAATCGATCCTTTGCGCGGTCCGAGAGCCTGCTCGGCAAGCTTCTGGATACGCCGGTCTATGGTCAGCACCACGTTCCTGCCCGGCACGGGGGGAACGATGTCCTCTTCCTCCCCGCCGGTGAGGCGTCTCTCTTTGACGTCCACGACCCGGTAGCGCGTGCCGTCCTTCCCCCGAAGGATGTTGTCATACTCCTTCTCGATTCCGGCCTTGCCGAGCACGTCCCCTGGCTCATAGCCCTGGTTGTACAGGACCTGCAGCTCTTCATGGGTGATATCCCCCACGTAGCCAATGACGTGGGCCAGGGAGCTTGACTCCACGTAATTCCGGATGGGTTTGTTGTGCCAGCTCACTCCCGCGAAATCCGAGAAATGCTCCGCCAGCTCGGAGATCGTTTGCAAGGTGACGCCGCCCGCAAGCTCCACGGGCTGGTAGGTGCGGTAGAGCTTCGGGGGAATTTTCTTTTCCAGGTCCGGCACGGGAATCGAGAGGATCTTCGACAGGCTTTGAAACAAGGCGGGAAAATCAGTCGGAGACACTTCGCCCGGGGTGACATCCACGGCGAAAGAGTCGACGTTGAAGACCAGGGGCTCATCCGCGTTGCGGTCGAAGATCTCCCCGCGCTGCGCCGGGATAGGGACCTCTCTTTGCGACACGTCCTTGGCGCGCTGCCTGAACTCGAACCCTTTCACGATCTGAAGCCAGAAAAGGTACATGACGAGGAATCCAATGCTGCCGGCAACGAGGGCGGTGAGAAAAACAAAACGCCGCCGCTGCTGCCGCCCCGCGCTTTCCATCAAGCTCCTTCCTTGTCCGCCTGCTTGAAGATGCGAAAGAGGCCGAGGAGGGCAAAAAGGAACGGCGCAAGGACGCCGTTGTAGGCGACCTCGATCCAGAGCCGGCCCGTGAAAGTGATGAATCCCGAGGAAGCGATGCCGAAGATCGCCGAAATAATCCCGGACAGCACACCCTTGAGAATGGTGGCTATCACCGTGAGGACCATGGGCATGAGGAACGGGTCAATGAACACGTTGCCGGCGAAGATCCCATAGAGGTAGCCGATGAGGGTCCGCATCAGGGAGTGGAACCCCAGCGGCGACACATTCATCAGGTCCTCGAAAAAGCCGGCCGCGAAACCCGAGACCTGCCCGACCATTGAGCCGCGGCGCATGGACACGAAAACGAGCACGATGAGCGCCAGATCCGGACGGACGCCCTTGATGGCTATCCGGTTGAGGATCGTCGACTGGAGGAGAATGCAGACGGCAAGGGCAATGACGGTGGAAACCGTGACTCGAACGTCTCTGTTCACTGGCTTGCCGCTCCCTGCGTCGCCGCGGGTTTGGGCGCCGTCCCTGGCGCCGCATCCGGCGCGGAGGCTGCCGGCGCGTCGGATTGGTCGACAACGGGAGCGCTCTCCGCGTCTATGAGAAGCACGTATTCCAACCTGTCGAAGTTGACGATCGGCTCCACTTCGATCTCCAGGGAAGTCTCATATGCCAAAGCTTTGATCTCGCGCACACGGCCCAGGTTTATGCCTTTCGGGTAGAGCCCGCCCAGTCCTGAGGTGACAACGAGGTCGCCGTATTGGATGGCGTCCTTTGCCGTTTTCTTCACGTACTGGAGGAGCACGGTTCCGTGGTCTTTCCCCTCTCCTTTGACGAGACCTTCGTCTCGGGTGCTGTCGAGCCGGGCGGAGACAAAACACTGGGGATCATACAGCGGAAGAATCTCCGATGCTCCCGGTCCGACGGACAGCACTTTTCCCACCAGCCCTTCCATGTCGCCCTGATAGGCCACTACAGGCATCCCGGGTTTGACACCCTGGCGCGAGCCCTTGTTGATGGTGATGGTGGAAAACAGGTTGTCCGAATCCCGCGCAATGACCTCGGCCGCAATTCGGTCCGGAGGGAGCGTTTGCGCGAAATCAAGCTGTTCCCGCAGCATTGCGTTCTGGCGGCGAAGCTCGACGATATCCCGCGTGACCCGATCCATGTCCTGGAGCTTTTGCCGCGCGGCATCAAGCTCGTCGCGGGCGGCGTTGAGCTGCCGGATGGAGCCGGCCGTGTCCCCGAACCATCGGAAAAAGCCCGTGAACCCTTTCTGAAAGAAGCCCACGAAGGAAAGCCCCACCTCCTTGGGCTTGATCACCACCGCCCTGTTGGAGACGAGAAGGAACACAAGGGACACGACGATGAGAACGGTGAGGGTGACTCCCTTCCTGTGCCTGGCAATGAATCCTTCGAACAGACCGGGCATGAGATCAGGTCTTCACGTTGAAGTACTTGGAGTTCTTCTCCCGCACCAGGCTTTCAAGGAACTTTCCCGCGCCGAGGGCCACGCACAAAAGAGGATTCTCGGCAAGAATCACCGGCACCCCGGTTTCCTTGGAGATGAGCTTGGGGAAACCCTTGAGCAGGGAGCCTCCTCCGGTCATCACGATGCCGCGCTCCACGATGTCCGCGGCAAGCTCCGGCGGCGTCTGGCCAAGGGTCTTTTTGATTTCCTCGATCACGGTGTTGATGGGCTCCTGCAGCGCCTCACGCACCTCCACGGAGTCCATTTCCAGCTTCCGGGGAAGACCGGTGATTGCATCCGTGCCCTTGATCTCCATCTTGTCGATCTTCTTGTCTGGAGAGGCGTTTCCGATGGTGATCTTTACGTTTTCCGCCGTGGACTCTCCGACGATGAGGTTGTGCACGTTTCTCACGTGCTTGATGATGGCCTCGTCAAACTCATCTCCGCCCACGCGAATGGCGTTCGTCACGACCATCCCTCCGAGGGAGATGACGGAAATCTCGGTTGTTCCGCCCCCGATGTCGCAGATCATGTGCCCCGCGGGCTCCAGGATGGGGATGTTGGCGCCGATTGCCGCGGCCATGGACTCCTGGATGAGGTACACCTCACGCGCTCCCGCCTGCTCTGCGGAGTCCCGAACGGCGCGCTTCTCCACCTCCGTGATGCAGGTGGGGACGCCGATGACCATCCGTGGCTTCACGAACCATCGCCGGGAAATCACCTTCTCGATGAAATAGCGGATCATCTTTTCGGTGGCTTCGAAATCCGCGATCACTCCGTCACGGATGGGCCGCAGGGCCACGATGTCTCCCGGTGTCTTCCAGAGCATCTTCTTGGCTTCCGTGCCCACCGCCATGACCTTCTTCGTTCCACGCTCCATTGCAACCACGGACGGCTCGCACAGAACGATCCCCTTGCCCCGAGCGTGAACGAGAGTGCTGCAGGTACCAAGGTCTATGCCGAGGTCCGTGGAGAAAGCTTCGAACATCCTGTCCCAGGCCATGAGGAAAACCTCCCTTGTATGCCGGCTCGGGCCGCGGCGCACATGCTCACTACTTCCGCGAGTAGTAACGGAGCTTGGCTCCGTAGTATGAAGGATCAATGATCAAGGCATTCCGCCATTCCGCCCTGGCCTTCACCGGATCATTCATCTTCGAGTAAACCTCTCCCAGGAAGAAATGAGCGTCCGCGGACTGGGGATCAATCTTTACGATTGCGGCGTACTGCTCCTCAGCCTTGAAAAGCTCATTCCGGTCGAGATAGATCTCGCCCAGGAGGAACCGCGCGCGCTTCTCGATTGCCTTGTCGTCGGTCTTGTTGAGGGTCCGAAGCAGATAGTCGATTGCGTCAGCGGTCCGCTTCATCTGGTAGTAAGTTTGCCCGATTGTCAAGAGCAGCAGGTCTCCGGAGTCATCTTTGAGAGCCGTCAGGAAATACTCCATGCCCTTGTCGTAGTCCCCGAGCTGGGTGTACGAGAGGCCGATGTACTCGTTGGAGTCCTTCTGCACGTATCCCTTGGCAAGGGAGGCTTCCATGTACGAAATGGACTCATCGTAGTAGTACTTGCCCTTGTAGAAATACGCCTTGCCCAGGACATAGTCGACCTCTCCCACGAACGGCGTGCCGGAAAGGAGGGCGCGGCGCAGCGATACAATGCTTTCATCCAGCAACGGCAGCTTCTCTTCCAGGGCATTCTCCGCGACGGCCCGGTAGAAGTAGGCGAAGCCTCGATAGGACAGGGCCGTGGCGTCCAAGGGATCCCCCCGGAGTCGGGAATCCGAGGCGGCAATGACCCCTTCGTAGTTCTCCGCTTTCCAGAGGTCAGGCAGCCTTCCCGGCGCCTGCCGCATCACCCCGGGGTCGAACAGGCGGGAAGGGAGTTTCAGGACGAGCGCCAGCACCACGAGGAGGAGCAGCGCTCCGGCGCCAACCGTGACAAGGGCGGTCCGTCGGCCGCGCTTGCGCTGGCCGGTCCGGTAATGGTCATAGTTCAGGATCATGAGTCTTTCACGCAGGGCACGCTCAAGTAATATCAGAAAAAGGGCAGACCGATAAGCCGGGTTCTGTCGAGGGTCACCATCTCTCTGGGGACGCGGTTTCCCGCGCCCTCGTGCAGCCTACCCGCAGGTTTCCAGCGCGGCTCCTACGGACCCGCGCTGGAGGGCGAGCAGCCCCCTGCTGCTTGGCTTTGCTCCGAACGAGGTTTTCCGTGCCCCGTCCGTCACCGGACGAGCGGTGGGCTCTTACCCCGCCTTTTCACCCTTGCTCTAGCGTGACTCCGAAGGAGGCACGCGGAAGCGGTATTCTTTCTGTGGCACTGTCTGTTCCCGGGATTCTCGCGCTTGCGCGCAAGGCCCGAGACCCGGCGGTTAGCCGGCGTTCTGCTCTCTGGAGCCCGGACTTTCCTCCCTCGAGCGCGTCTCCTATGGAGACGCGCGGAAGGCGGTGACCTGATCTGCCCAGCACATTATCGACCGCAGGTCGATAATGTGCAAGCCCGACCGTCGCAACAGCCCTAGCGCGGTAACCCGCGCGGAGGCAAGAGCGACGGTCGGGCAGCGCTCAACGAGAGCGATGAGCGCGTCTTCCTTATATTTCCTCTTCCTCTTCCTCCGGCGCCTCTTCCTCTTCCTCCTCTTCTTCTTCCTCTTCTTCTGCTTCTTCTTCGATTGCTGCCGACTCGACGCTTTCGTCTTCCTCATCCTCCTGGTAGAAGAGAATGCGGCTGCAATACGGGCAGAACTCCACACCTTCTCCGAGCCTGACCGTGTTGACGAACTGGGGAGGGAGGATCATGTAGCACCCGGTGCAGACGCCCTTGGTGAGAGAGACGATGCCGAGCCCGGACTTGCTCTTGATGATCCGCTCGAACTTGAAAAGGATGTCCTCATCGAGGCCGGGAGTGATTTTCTTCTCATCTCCCTGCAACTTCTTCAGGTCGCCGTTCTTCTCCTTGATCTTGACCTTGATCTTGGATTGCTCTTCCTTGACGTCCTCTTCCTGCTTGCTGATCATGGCTTCTTCTTTTTCGATTGCGTTCTTCAGCTCTTCCAGGGTCGCCTGCTCGCGCTGCAGCTCCTTGCGAAGCTGCCCTTCCTTCTCCGTAGCGTCCTTGATCTCCTTGTCGAGAGCCTCATACTCGCGCTGCGTCTTGATCTCGTCCATCTGGCCTTCATAGGACGTGCGGCTCTGCTCGGCGTCCGTGAGCTTCTGGCCGAGGTCAGCCACGCGGGCCAGCGCCGCCTCATTGGTGGCGCTCTTGTCCATGAAGGATTTTTTCAGACGGTTCAGCAGCTCCGTCTTGGTTGCCAGGGACTTGGGTATCTCCTGGATTTCCTTCTCCACCTCGAACTTCTTCGAGAGGACCTCCTGGAGCGCTCTCAGCTTGTCATAGACTGTCCGTGCCATGTTTTTCCTTCTTCCTGCTAGTGTTCCAGATAATCTTTCAGGCGGCGGCTTCGCGTCGGGTGGCGCAGCCGTCGAAGCGCCTTGGCCTCGATCTGACGAATGCGCTCCCGGGTCACGTTAAAGTAGAGGCCCACCTCCTCCAGCGTCAGGGAATACCCGTCCTCCAAACCGAAGCGCATCTTGAGCACTTCCTGCTCGCGCGGGGGAAGCGTTGTCAGGACCGACTCGAGCTGTTCCTGGAGCAGCCGGAACGCCGTCATGTTGGAGGGGCTTTCCACTTCCTTGTCTTCGATGAAATCCCCCAGGAGGCTGTCTTCTTCCTCCCCAATGGGGGTTTCCAGGGAGATCGGCTCCCGGGCCACGCTTTTCACGGCCTTCACGCGGCCTGTAGCCCACCCGAGCTTCTCCGCCACTTCGTCATCCGTGGGCTCACGGCCCAGGACCTGCATGAGCTGTCGGGATTCGCGCATCACCTTGTTGATCTGCTCGATCATGTGCACGGGCACCCGGATGGTGCGCGCCTGGTCGGAGATCGAACGGGTAATGGCCTGGCGGATCCACCACGTTGCGTACGTCGAGAACTTGTAGCCCTTGCGATACTCGAACTTTTCCACCGCCTTGATCAGGCCGATGTTCCCTTCCTGCACGAGGTCGAAGAAATGGAGCCCGCGGTTGGTGTACTTTTTGGCGATGCTTACCACGAGGCGAAGGTTGGCCTTGATGAGACGGTCTTTTGCCTCTTTCATGAGGATCCGGCCGCGCTCGATCTCGTCCGCCATGGCGAGGATGTCTTCGCTCTTGTTCTCGAACACCGTCTCGTAGCGCTGGAGCTTTTTTTCATTGCCTTGGTGCAGGTGCAGAAGCTCCCGCACCCGTTCTGATCCCATCCCGACCGCCTTCTCCATCTTCTCACGCTCGGCGTTGACGGCAAGCCTGCGCACAAGGGACTTCATATCCTTTGCAGAGGCGATGTGGAGGCGCTTCTCCACGCGAGTCATTTCCTTCTGGATGGAACGGATGCGGCGCGCCACGGCAATGAGGCGGTCCGCGATTGCAGCAATGTCCTCCGGCCGCAGCTCGACCTTCTTCAGGGAGTCCGCCACGTCCTTGCGGATTTCCAGGAACGCGTCATCGAAGATGTCCCCGCCCTCCGACTCGGCGTGGCGTTTCATCTCCATGTAGCGCTTCACGCCGTCCAAGTGGTCCTTGAAAGGCTCCTTGTAGAACGCGCCGAGCTTGCGCGTTTCCGCAAGGTATTCGGTTGCCTCCCTCTTGGTGAGGTTCATCTCCCGGGGGTCTTTCACGGAGGTGGCGCGCAAGCCAAGGCGGAGGAACTCCCGCACCAGCACGCCGGAGTTCTTGATGACCCCCTTGATGATGTTCTCCCCCTCTTCCATTCTCTTGGAAAGCTCCACCTCCTGCTCCGCGGTCAGGAGGTTCTCTTTCCCGATCTCACGGAGGTAGAGGCGGATGGGGTCATCCACCGAGGATTCCTTGTCGCTGTAGATGAGCTTCTTGCGGTCCTTCCCCGGCTTCTCTTCCTCAATCTCGAGGCTGATTTCCTCTTCCTCGAGCTTGATGTTGTGCTTCGCCAGCAGCCCGATGACCTCTTCGATCCGGTCGGAGTGCACGATGGCGTCGGGGAGGAAGTCGTTCACCTCGTCATAGCTGACGCTCTTCTTGCCCTTGGCGTACTCGAGAAGCTTCTTGACGGACGGGTCGTCCGCAAGCTCGGTGCTCACCGGGGGAACGGCGACCCCGCGCGCCGCCTTGGAGGCTACCCTGCCGGCAGCCTTCTCCCTCTTTCGAGCTGATTCCCGCGACGCAGCGCGCGGAGCTTCCCTGTTCTTGGTCGTTGTTTTCGGTTTCAAGCCCTTGCAGCCCCCGTGTTCAGTTTCGCGAGCTCATCGTCCAGATGCATTTTTTCCGCCAAAAGCTCCCGAAGGCGGGCCGCATCCGGCCGCTCGCGTTCCATCCGTCTCATCTCAGCCCCAAGCTGATCGATCCGCTTTGCCAGCTCCCTTTGCCGCACGTTCCGCACGCCGTCCCTCACCATCTTTTCCTGGTTCAGGTCGAACTCGCCGCTCGCGATCTTCCGAACAACGAGGTCCCTCAACTCCGACGACTCTATACGCGCGCACAGGGCATCCAGCCCTTTTTCCTCCGCCCGAAAGCATTCCTCCAAGGCGACGAAAAGCGCCCGGGCGCGCTCGTCATCAAGGTCGTCGGGAAGCGAGATGCCTCCGCCGCGCACAATCGGGAAAAGCTCCCGGTTTGCCGCGACTGCAAGAAGGAGAAAAAGATCAGCCGAAAGCGTCTGGGACATCTCGGGCGCTTTCATCGCGTTCCCCTGGCTTCTCCCCTTCTCCCGCGTCCTCCACGTGGAGAAATCCCTCCGGATGGCGCCCGGCTCGGCATCAAGGGATTCAGCGATCTGCGACAGGTAGCCGTCCGCTCTCAGCTGCGAGCTCACCGCGGCAACGAACGGGAACAGAAAATCCCGCATCCCTTCCCTGCCCTCAGGCGTGGAGAGCGCGTACCGGGCGGCCGCTTTTGCCGTCAAGTAGCGAAAGCTCTCCATGGGCTTTTCCATCACCCCTCGGAGCTTGCCGATCTCCCCGTTCTGAACGAAATCCGCCGGGTCCATGCCATTCGGAAGCTCAACCACCTCAGCAATGAGGTCCTGGCGCTCAAGCATCTCCACCGCCCGCATGGTCGCCTTCTGGCCTGCCTCGTCACCGTCGAAGACCAGGATCCCCTTCTGCGCGTATCGCTTCAGGAGGCGAACCTGGGATTCCGTGAGCGCCGTGCCCAGAGGGGCTACGCAATTGACGATGTCCGCCTGGTGCATCGCCAGGACATCCATGTAGCCCTCCACGAGCACGAACGCGCCGGCGCTCCGGATAGCGGGTGCCGCCTTGTCGATTGCGAAAAGGTTTTCTCCCTTGCGGAAGAAAGCCGTTTCTGGGGAGTTCAAGTACTTGGGCTGGGCATCTCCCAGCGCCCTGCCTCCGAAAGCCAGCGTTTCCCCCCGGGCGTTGGCAATCGGGAACATCACGCGGTTGGCAAAAAGAGCCGCTGTGCCGCTTCGGGAACCTTGCATGAACAGACCCGTCTGAGAAAGGAACTCCTCCGAATAGCTCTTCTGCATCAGGAACCTGTGCAGCCATTCCCGCTCCGGAGGCGCATAGCCCAGCTGGAAGCTGTCCATAATAGGCCTGCTCACCCCACGAGAGGCCAGATACTTCCTGGCAGATTCCGCCTGCGCGTCCTCACACAGGAGCCAGTGGAAGCTTCCCGCCACCCTTTTGTTCAGCTCGAGGAGCCCCTCCCGCTTGGCCCCTTCCCCTCTGTCCTCACCGCGCGGGATCTCGATCCCCGCCTTCTTGGCCAGAAGCTCCACGGCGTCACGCCATTCGAGCTTCTCGACATCCATGATAAACTGGAAAAGTCCGCCCCCCTTTTGGCACCCGAAGCAGTAGTACACGCCTTTCTCCGGCGTCACGGTGAAAGACGGCGACTTCTCCTGGTGAAAGGGGCACAGCCCCCAGTACCTCCCCCCTTTGCGCTGCAAGGCGACGTACTCTCCGATGACCTCCGCGATGTCGAGGCGGTTCTGAATCTCGGAGAGCGTACTTTCCGGTATCCGCATACCCTACGATTTCTTCAGATAGAGGTACTTCGCCTGATTATGCTCGCTCAGGTCGCGCGAGAAGTAATGCCTCCCTGCATCAGCGTCACGGAGCACGAAGTACAGGAAATCCGTCTGCGCGGGATGGAAGGCGGCCTCCAACGCCGTCATTCCAGGGTTTGAAATCGGTCCCGGTGGCAAGCCCGCCCACTTATACGTGTTGTAGGGTGAGTTGAGCTTCTCATCTTCTGTCGTGATGTACTCCGGGTGTGCCTTTTGCTGGATCTCCGTAATAATATATTCAAGAGTGGCGCACGATTCAAGCCCCATATTCCGCCGTAGCCTGTTGTAGAACACCGATGCGATAAGAGGAGCTTCGTCGGGCATCCGGTACTCTCTCTCGACAATCGAGGCCACAATCAGCGTGTCCCGCTGCTTCTCCGGCGACATCTCCTGCCAGCCCGGCTCGATCCGGGTGATGTTGTCGAAGAACGTCTTCACCATCAGCTCCGCCATGGCATCCGCGGGGAACGGTCGGGGAACGTAATAGGTATCCGGAAAAAGATATCCCTCGAGACTGCGGCCCTGCACGCCAAAACGCGAACGCAGCTCTGGTGAACGAGCGGCAGCCAGGAAATCAGAGGCCTTGCACACCCCCTGGGCTTCGAGATGGCGCGCTATCTTGGAGATGGTCCATCCCTCAGGAATGGTCAGCTTCTCAAGGGTCTGGGCGCCTTCCACGAGAAGCCAATGGATGGAAAGCGCCGACGCTCCGGCCGGAATGCGATAGTACCCCGCCTTGAAAGCGCCTTGGGTGCCCCTGATCCTGCCGACTACGTCGAGAAAAGGCGCGAATCGGATGAACCCTTCATCCTGAAGCCGCTGGCTGATGCGGGAGAGAGTTTCACCTCGTTGGATGGAAAAAAGTCTGTCGGCGGAGCGCGCGCGCGCGGGGCTCGAGTTGACAAGGAGAACCGCGGCCAATGCTACCGCGACTATTCCCAGGACAACCACGGAGATCCGAAGAAGGATTGTGCGTCTGCTCATCGATCCACCAGGCCTTCCCCGGCCCTACCTGAAAATAGCGCTCACGCAGCATGAAATCAACGATTTCACGAAAAACGCCCTGACAGCCGCTCGATTTCCTCGATTGTCAGCCGGGCGTACAAGGAACGCTCCACCCGGCGGAGGAGGTCCTTCAGCGCCTCGGGAAGCCCCGCCTCGCGCGGCTTGAGGAGGACGTACAGCTCGTCTTCTTCACTATCGGAAAGAAAAATGCCTCCCATCCACTTTAGCCCCCGCTTTCTCAGCTCCCTGCGGCAATGAACGGCTCCCGCGTTCTGCGGGCGAGCCAGGCCTCGATCTCGTTCCGCGAATGCACCCTGCCCTTGCCCATCCCAGGGCACTGGCGAGCCTGGTCTTCCCACGCCTCTGGGGAGGAAAGGCAGGAGCCCCAGAAGGGAAAGCTGCGGCACTGCAGGGGTCGCGCCTCGTACACGGTGCACCCACCCTCCCCCCAGAAAACGCAATCCACGTTCGGCTTCTCTTTGAGACTGAGCCTTTGAACGGGACCAAATGGCACGCGTCGGCAATACGTGAGCAGGAAGTCCTGCCGGGAGGTCTCGAGCGCGGCAACAAGGGGCCCGATGTCGGCCTCGGAGAGGAAAACATACCCAGGGGTATGGCGGCAGCACTTCGAGCACCGCGTGCAATCAAATCGAAGGCCGTCGTGATAGAAAGTGTCGTCAAGCATATGCTGTACCGGTTCTCTTTGACCGCTCGCGGAACAAAAAAGCCTTCTTCCCATTTCTTGGAAGAAGGCTCGTGGGGAGAGAAGGATTCGAACCTTCGAAGGCGTAGCCAACAGATTTACAGTCTGCCCCCTTTGACCACTCGGGAATCTCCCCGTAGCAAATGCACGAAGTGCATTTGCGGAGGCCTTCCGCCAAAAGGCGGAGGGCCAAGCTCTCCAACGCTTACTCGCGTTTGCGAAAGCCGAGCAAAGCCGATGAAAGTGCTCGAATCAAGGTCATATGGGAAATCGTCGGCGTCTGTCAAGTAGCTCACAAGCGTCTGTGGCTGGCGCCGGGAGCGCTGACGGAAAGGACGGATTGTGGATGGGCTCGTCTTTCGGGCTCAAGCGGCCTTGCCGCTGGAATCTTCGATCTACGTGCTGGCGGGGGTCGACTCGTTCCGAGAAATGGAACGTACGAGGCGCTGATACCCCTTGATTTTCTGCAAATACTCCTCTTTCTTGGCGGAGTCCTCCGTTGTCTCCAGCATGAGTCGCAGAAGCCTTATCCTGTCCTTCAGCTCGACCGATGTAAATCCGCCCGCAAGATTCATATCGTCCCTTTCCTTCCCACAAGGAGTTTAGGAAAGGGAAGTAACACGCCATGTCGCATGAGTAACGTCCACGCTACAAGAAAGAAACTGCTGCGTCAGCGGGGTGGCAGATTCTCTGACGAAGCCACCTCTCGGACTTGAACCGAGAACCACTAGAACATAAAACGGAACGGCATTGATTGAAGGGGAGTTTTTATTTGGGCTTGTGGTTGGCGAGGCTGCGTGACCTTCTGCGCAACTTGCTTACAAGGCGCATTCTCTCGGCGAAGGTGAGATTGACGTAGCTTCGGCGCTGGGCAGCTTTCCGCTCCAACGCGGCGTCGAAGTCGAATTTCAAGTTGCTTCCAGCCATTTTTTCCATTCCTCGTATTTGCCTTTGAGACTGTGTCGTTGGACAATGTCCTCAAACGTGCCCATGTCCATCTGGGAAGACTCGACGAAATCCGCCAAACGGTTTTTGTCCTTCCTCCGTCCCGTTTCAAGGGCAATAGCAGCCAAGTGCTCCATGCTAAACACCCTCGCTTCAACACCATTGTAGTCAAACCTTTTCGCGCGGGCAAGCGCCTCTTGGTAAAGCGCGTTCTTGGGCGGCAGAAAATGTAGTGGCCAACCAGAGTAGACCATATGTTCGCCGTCCGAGACCGCGCCCTTGGACCTCAGGTATTCGTTGATCGGCTCGACAGTGAGCAGGGACGATCCCGGGTAGGGCTGGAGAACAACGAAAATGTCGATGTCTTGGGTACTTGCTGGCTCAATATAGGACGAGGCAGCCACCGCCCCCCCGAGCGCGTAGTTCACGAACAGACCATCGTTCACCATCGCGTTCAGGAGCTCAAAGACCGGCCTCATGTCATCTATGCCCATCGACCCGTCCATGTCTTTCATTTTACCACTTCGGGTAAGAAGCCACCTCTCGGACTTGAACCGAGAACCTCGAGATTACAAATCACGTGCTCTGCCAGTTGAGCTAAGGTGGCGACAATTCTTTATGCTGTATAGAATTATTTAATACTGCTTAGTTATCGTCAGTCTAATAACTCGTTACAGCATGCGGAGAAAACCTATCTTGTGGGCTGTCTGGTGTCAAGGTATTATCAAGAGTGCGCGGCCCGGTGACATTAACGCCTTCCTTTAGAAGGCAGGTTGATAAGCTGGATTTTCCCTCGAATCGGAACAAATACAACCGTGGATGGACGAGCTCTCGACACCGTCTCTCGAATTTCTGACCACCGCTTCAGGAGCCGCGACGCCATTTCACGGCCGCCCAATTCGAGCCAGCCATGCCTTAGACTTACCGAAATGAGCCCGGAAGACGCAAGTGCTTGAACTAGGTGAGGACTCCGACTCATGGCCACGTCAGTTGTGACTATGATCCAGCCGCCCTCTCTTGAAAGTATGTCGATATATTCAGGATCCTTCAGCCGGTCCATGCCTCTTTCCCTCGCATGGACAATTTCGTCTCCTTCCACTCATGGCGCGCGCAAGATGCGGTGACAAGTTGTTATCGAAATAGAACTTCATGAAGCGAAACGTGTTTCGAAGTCAACCGCTTGCCTCACTGCTGACGGAGCGACTTCGTACCACTTTGCGGCTTTCTCAATCGAACCTTCTGCCTTGAAAGATGCATAGAGGACTGATGTCCGAATATTGCACTTCGCTACTATCGGTTGTCCGAAGGAAAATCCTGGATCTATCACTACTCCCTGATCTCTGCCTGCCGGATACCATCTCGTTGGGAAATCATTTTCAAACTCTACGTCATGAAGAAAGAGCGGAGAAATGACTCGGTCGATTCCATATTGTCCCTTTACAACGTCGAGGAGATCAGAATCGTTTTCCTCCTGCGCAATTCGAAAGAAGATTGTTTTTCTGTCATCGAATAGCCGTTGTGAAGCAAACGGGTGATGAGTTTTCAAGATTGCCGCCGCCCGAGTCGCAGCGATTCTGATCTTGTAAAAACTGAGTCCATGTTCGCGAAACGCCTTAACCCAGCGCAGCTCCATGAGGTCTAGAAAGCTAAGTGCATATCTACCTTCATAAGGCTCGATGTCCGCCCTGAAAACGGGAGGACTCTTTCGAACAGTTCCACTTCGCGGATAGTGGTATCCTCTCGCCCATCGAGAGATACTCCGTGTATTAATGCCAATCAGCCGCGCTGCATCAGGTATGGAATAAATCCCCTTGTCGAAATAGAGAAGCTTTCCACTCATTTCGGCATTTTCCTTTTAGATGATTCTATCACGGCCCGTGCTGCGATTACCACTTCCCCTTTTCCTCCCCCGTGGCTTCCCCGTGCCGAGCTGCGCCTCCAGGAGATCCAGCCCCTTGATAATGATTTCCGCAAATGGCACGCGGCGGCCCTGATCGAGGGAGGCCTGAAAAGCGATCCTCTTGACCCTGGCTGCAGCCTCCGCAGGAAGGCGGAATACGTCCGATTTTTTCTCTCCATCCATAAAAGCTGCCCTGTGCACAGTGTAGCACATTTTCTCGTCAGTTTACAAGTACCTCACATATAGTTAGTCATTAATTTATTAGTTTATAAGTTAACTCACCGAAGAGCAGGTCTCCGGCCTCATCCGCGACGTTCAAGAGCAATGGGGGGGTAAGCGGATGGCCGGAGTATTGACTACGCGATGGCGGGGGGAAAGTCCATCGCCTCGAAGATATCGCCGCGCGAGTACGTGAGCACTTCCGTGTAATCGCGGAACACCGCGACGGTGTGCTCGAACTGCGCGGACAGGCTGCCGTCAGTCGTGACGAGCGTCCAGCCGTCTTCCGTGACGTGGACCTCGCGGCCCCCGAGGTTCAGCATCGGCTCGACAGTGAAGACCATTCCGGGGACGATCCTCATCCCCGTGTCGGCCGTGCCGAAGTTGAGGACCATCGGTTCTTCATGCATCGCGCGGCCGATCCCATGGCCCACGTAATCCTCGATGACCGAGCAACCGAAGGTCTTGGCGATTTTCTGGATGGCCGCCCCGATATCGCCAATGCGGTTGCCAGCACGGGCAGCCTTGACTCCTGACAGTGTGGCCCTCCAGGCGGCGCGCAAAACCCGCCTGCTGTCGGGGCTCCCTTTCCCGACAATGAAGCTCCACGCCGCATCTCCGAACCAACCGTCAATGCTCACCGTAATGTCCAGCGAGAGGAGGTCCCCGTCCTCGAGGGCCCTGTTGGTGGGAATCCCGTGCGCGGCCACGTTGTTCACGGAAGTGCAGATGCAGCCGGGGAAGCCGCGGTAGCCGCGGAGGGCGGGGGCCGCATTGTGTTTGTCCAGATATGATCCCGCAAAGCGATCCAGCTCCACCGTGGTCACTCCGGGCCGGACGTGCGTGGCCAGAAATCGAAGGCAATCCTCGGCCACACGGCACGCGCGGCGGATTCGCGCCACATCGATCGACGTCTTGAGGCTTACGCCAGGGTCCACTTTCATCCTTTGAAAGCCCTGTCATAGAACGGGAGGTATCCGTCCTCCAGGACCCTGTCCCATGTGTGCTGAGTAAAAATCTCGGAGAAGGATCTTCGCCGTATGGCGTCCAGCGACGCTGGATCCTCGAGAAACATTCTGGCCGTCCTGTTCAGGACTGCAACGAGGGCTGCCGGTGATTGCTCGTCATAGGAGAATCCCGTCTCCCCGTTCTGCACCTTCACAAGGCCGCCCACCCTGTGGACGATCGGGATGCTCCCGAGCAGCTGGGAGATGAAATCCGTAAGCCCGCATGGCTCGTACTCTGACGGAATGAGAAAGAAATCGCTCCCCGCATAGATGAGCTTGGCAAGCGCCGGATCATAACGCGGAATGAAGCAAAGTCTGCCCCTCCCGTCGGAACGGGCCGCCAGCTCGGAGAACATGTCCTCCCGCTGCTTTTCTCCGGATCCGAGCACCACAAAGCGCAGGTCTGAATCCCGGGAAAGGATTTCTTTCAGCGACCTGAAGAGGATATCGACGCCTTTCTGTTCCGTGAGACGGCCGACGAAAGCGTAGAGCGGAGCTTTCTCCGCTCCGGGGGCCGAGGAGAAACCAAGCTTCGTCTCCAGGGCATGACGGCATTTTCTCTTCCCCTCGAGATCGCCTGTCGATGGATCAAAGGCAAACGGAAGACCGGAGTGTTCGACCGAGCGCGGGTCCCATGGCATCGGATCAATTCCGTTGGTGATGCCGCGGAGCGCAATGCCGCGCTCCCGGCATATTCTCCCCAGGCCGCCGCTTCTTTCTTCCGCCTTCTCAGCAAGGAGCTCCGCGGCGTAATTCTCCGAAACCGTGCACAATAAGGAATAGGAGCCCGCCAGCAGGAGCGGATCTATCGTGCCGCCGAGCATTCCTTTTTGGAGCACGGTCCCGGGTAGTCCGGTCAGGAGCGCGGCGAACTCTGAAGACCAAACCTCCTGGTGGTAGCCCTTTCCCGCGTTGTGGATGGTCACCACGGAAGCCGTTTGCCTGAACCTCTGCGCGTAGGATGGCAACTCTCTCATCAAGGCCGGCAGGAATGCGGTCTGTCCGTCATGACAATGGAAAAGGACCCCGGCCGCGCCGAGGAGCGCGGCGGATTCCAACGCGGCCCGCTGCAACACCATGTTCAGTTGATGGGAGTCCCAGTGCCCTGTCCCTTTCTTGCGCCATGTGTTCTCGGCTTCGTCCTGAGCGGTATAGGTGTACACGTCGCGTAGCGCGGAATACCGCGGCGACTCGACGAACAGGAGCCTCACCCCTTCCATCTGCGATTCAAAGACCTGGACGCGCTCGTCGAAAAGCTGGTTCTCCCTGTCCTGATCCGGGAGAGACACGGTAAAAGAAACAACCGGCCTCCCGCGGTCCACGTCACGGCTCAGAAAGCCGTACCGTGGCAGGACGACAGTCGTCGGCACGCCTTTGCGCACCAGGGCGTCAGCGAGCCCGCGGACAACGTCCTTGACGCCGCCCGCCTCGGCCAGCCCGGCGTACTCCCGCGTGACGTGCCACACGCTCCGAGGAGCGCTCACGAGGGTCTCCCCGTTGCAAGGTCGGGTCGAAGCGCCTCAGCGCCATCCAGGTAGACAGCTTTGACCTTCCGCGCGGGCAGGCTCTCGAACGTGATAAGCGCGCGAATGATCCGGGGCACCCCGCCTTCGACTCTCGCCTCCTGCACGCAAAAGAGGGGCGTCTCCTGGAACTCTTTCTCACGCAGTCCCGTGGCAGGGTTCCCAGCATCAAGATCAATCGTCAGCGAAAACATGATGCTGACGATGTCCTCCCGGCGGATCATGTTCACGCTCAACATTTCGGCCACGAGACGCCGGGCGGCCGAGTAGATGGATTGCCGCTCGTTCTGTACGACCTGGATTGCTCCTCGGGCAGCCTTTGTCACGGCGCGGACCTCTTCTGGCCACGGACAATTTTCGAGAGGATTTCTTCCCGTTCCTCCATGCTGAGCTGACGCGGATTGCCGTTCATGCTGGATCCCGATGACATCTGTGCTATCTCACTGATCCTTTCGGCAGGAATCCGGTATTCCCGCAAGTCGAGCGGCAGCCCGAACTGCTGCAGCAGGTCACTCACTTTGCCTGCGAGCCATCCCACCGGGTCCCCATTCGCGTGGGATCCCGTGCGTGTCGACATGGCAAGCCGGGTCATCGACTCGCCGATCACCGCTGCGTTGGCCTCCAGGACGTGCGGAAGGGAAACGGCGCAGGCAAGGCCGTGGGGCACGTTGAACATGCCTCCCAGCGCCGCGGCAAACCCGTGCGCCGCGCCAAGCCCGGCGTTTGCAAGCGCAATCCCCGAGATGAGCGCTCCGTAACTCGCCGCGGAGCGCATATCAAGGTTGCGCGGTTCCGCGGCAAGGCGTTCCAGGGAGGCAAGCATGGGGCCGAATGCCCCTTCGATCAGGGAACGCACGAACGGGTTGGATTTTGGCGTCACATAGGCTTCCACCAGTTGGGTCAGCGCATCAAGGCCGGATATCCCTGTCACCCTCGCGGACAGGGAGAGGGTCAACTCCGGGTCCACCACGACGGCGCGGGCTAGCATGTGCGCCGAGCGCATGCTCCTTTTTACGCCGAGGCTGGTTACACGAATGACTGCGTTTTTGGTCACCTCGGATCCAGTTCCGGCCGTCGTGGGCAAAGCAATCCACGGGACGCCCGGTCCAGGGACGGGAATTGATCCCGGCACGCCTTCAAGGAACCGTGTAACAGGCCCTCCATGGCGCAGGAGAGCGGAAAGCGCCTTGGCAGTGTCCAGAACAGAGCCCCCGCCAATGGCCAGGATCAAAGAAGGGGAAAACGCGCGCGCGCTTTCAAGGGCCGAGGCTCATGGATTCCGTGGAGGGCTCCCCTTCCGCGCACGCCAGCGGCTCAAGATCGACTCCGGAGAGCAGCTGGCTGATTTCCTTCATCCAGCCGGAGGAACTGAGCCATCGCGCGCCGCTCAGCACAAGGATACGCCGTGCTTCCGGTGCAGCAACCGCTATGACGTCGCGAAGCTTCTGACGGGAACCCGCTCCGAAGTGAATGGAGGCGGGAGATTCGATGGCGAAGACGGACATGCTCGGAGTATAGCGATTTTTCAGGAATGCAGCCACGCGCGCACGTACTGCAAGGCCAGGAGAAGGCCGGCGGAGCCGGTCATCGAGAAGAAGAGCAGCACCCATCGAAGAACGAAGGCGCGCCGCTCATGCACGCTCTGGCGGATAAGGAAGATTGCGAGATACGCGCTGCAGGCAAGCTCCAGGGAAAGAGCAAACCTCAAGAGGGACAGCAGGAACAGCTGCGTGGAATCGAGGAAGTCCTGGTAATTGCCCAGGATGTAAAAAAAGAAAAGAAGCACGGAAAGAAAAAAGAAAAACACGACCGCCTTCCCCGTAAAACTGGACAGCCGTGTGAGAAAGGGATATTCTTTCATCCGAGTTACAATATAGTTCACCATCAGCGGCAGCGCCAGCGTGGTGCGTTGCGGTCCGCGCCACGAATTGGCGGCACGGACAGGGAAAGATACATGCGGAATCACTGGTACATTCCGTCGGCCGTGCTCCTCGTGCTGGTGCTCGTCGGCTTCTTCGCCGGGTGGGTTCAACTTTCCCTTGCTCCCGACACGTGGGCCGTGGCGTTCACCACCGCCAAAGGGTTCGACAAATCCGTCATCAGCCCGTCCGGGTTCACATGGCGCTGGGAACGCCTGGTGCCGCGCGCAATGACGCTCTACCGCGTCAACCTTGGCGTGGAGAAAATGGACGCAGAGATCCGTTCCTTGCTTCCCTCCGCGGAAGCCTACTCCGCCCTCATGGCTGAACGGCCGGACTTCTCCGTGGACATCAAGCTTTCCGTCCTGTACAGGATCCGCCCTGAGGCGCTTCCGGAGCTGGTGGCCAGCGAAGGCCTGCGGCAGGAGAATATCGGGGACTGGTACGACCAGATGAGCTCGGAAATCCAGGGACGTGTTTCCGAGCTTGCACTCGGGATGGCTGGCAGCCCTCCGGCGGCAGACGCTCCTGCCAGCCCTGCCACGGACGCCGGCGCGTTCAGCGCCGCCGTTGTGCGCGGGCTCACGGAAAGCTTTCCCCGACTGGAGTTCATTTCGATCTCCCCCATCATCCTCAAGATGCCGGATACCGAGCTGTACGGGAAGCTCAGGGCAGCGTACATGAACATCCTGGATGAACGGGAGAAGGCCCTTTCCCGGCTTGCTCCGCGGCAAGCCGCGGATGACGCTCTTCAAAGCAGAGCGACGCAGAGACAGGAAGCCACCATTGCCGTCCTGACAAAGTACGGCGAGCTGCTTGCAAAATACCCCGCGCTTATCAAGTTCCTCTTCCTGACCACGAGCCAGAAGCTGACGCCGAAAGACCTTCAGACCCTCGATATCATGGACAAGCTTGGCGGCTTGGAGTAGCCAGTGGGAGACCACTCCTATTTCTTGAACTTCGAGAAGATGGCATACGTCAAAGGCAAGCATCCCTCAGGGTGCATTCTCTGCATGATACGGGACAAAAACCCTGACGTGGTGGACCTCAGCATCTGGCGGGACGAGCTTTTCATCGTCTCGGTGAACCTCTATCCGTACAACCCCGGCCACCTGCTCGTGTATCCCCTGCGTCACGTGGAGGACGTGCGGGAGCTCACCACGGCGGAGGAAAGCCGGCTTTCTGTGCTGCAACGCTCCCTGCTCGATTTGCTTGACCGGGCGTGCTCGCCTCATGCCTACAACATCGGCTTCAACATGGGCCCCGCGGCCGGCGCTTCCATCAACCACCTGCACCTGCACATCATACCGCGCTATCCACGGGAGACGGGGATCGCGGACCTGATTGCCGGCAAACGGGTCCTTGTAGAAGACCCGCGGGAGACCACCCGCAGGCTGCGGGAGCTTCTCTCTCAGTCGCCCTTCTCCACCTCCACGAGCTGATCGAGCAACTGCAGGAACGCGCCGATTGCCTCCGAGCGCGTCGCGAGGATTTGCCCCAGAGTCTGGTTCCTGCCCCGCAAGGCATGCAGCGTCTTGAGGATTGAGCGCGTGTTCTCGAACGTGCTCAGGCGGATCTCCTCGAAAATGCGGCGCACGCCCGCCAGGTTCTCCCTGGCCTTGTCGATGAGGTCCCTCCCTTCCCTGTCCTTCTGGATGATGAAAGAGCGGTACCCTTTTTGCGAGAGCAGGTCCGTGGCAAGGTTTTCCCGAAACCGCGAGAGCTGCTTCCCGTCCTCCTCGTCTGGAGAGAATGACCTGTCGAAAAGGATGATCCTCGCCTCCAGGTCTTCGAGGTTCGATATGGTCATGGTGAGCCGGTTCTGGGTGATGCGGTTGTTGGCCAGCGCCGTTTCTCCCAAAAGCTGCGCCGCCTCCTGCACGGTGCCCTTGAATTGCTGCAGCAGGTAATTGTAGAGAAGCGTCAGGCTGCGGACGCACGTGAGATACGGCAGTCCTTCCTTGCGAAGAGCTTCTTCCGGCGCCTCGCGCAGGTTCGCAAGCTCTGTGAGCCGCGCGCTCTTGAGGACTTCCTGGATCTTCCTCCCAATGACTTTCTCCTTGACGTCGCCCAGCCTTTCCTCCAGCTCCTCCGTGAGGCGCGCCTTGAGCGTCGAGAAGTACAGGTTGCGCAGGTACAGCTGCGGCGCGCCGGAGACGAGCTGATACCACGGGTCGGACCGAAAATAGCGGACGATGTCGAGCAGCGGCACGGTCTTTTCGAACTGCTCGATATCAGCCGTGAGCGCGTGGATATCCGAGCGCACCCGTACCAGGTCCGGCTCCACCCGGGCTGTGTCACCTTCCTCCCGGGGTTTCAATCCGGCGCGGACACTGAGGTAATAGGCGATCGGCTCTTCGGCGCAGGGAAAGTCGGGAGCCAGCTCCAGGAGGTGCGCAAACACCGTGCTCAGCCTCTCCAGCAGGTCGAGGGTCAGCATGGCAGGGGCATGCTCGAAGTCCGGAGCCTTTTCCTCCTGGTCCGAATCAGACAGGATGTGGTTGAAGTACCTGAACAAGCTTGCAAAAGGGAAGAAGACGATTGTCCCGAGAAAGAGGTGAAGACGCGCCTGCTCTTCCAGCTGGAAAAGAAACGACTCGGGAATGGCTCTCACGTATTCGTTGAGCCGGGCTGACAATCTTTTCCTGATGTCTTCCGTCTGGCCGGAAGCGGCGAAAAGCTCCTCCATCTCGTCTTCCGCAATGAAGTCCTCCAGGGAGCTTTTTGCGTTCTCAAGGCGCCTTTCGACGAGCCAGGAGAAAGCGTCTCCCTTGAAGCCCTTGTCCGAGCTGAGGGCGTGGTAGAGGGAGAAAAGAGGCCTGACGCGCTGGTAGACCTGGAAAAGCCTCCGCGCGAGCTTCGGGGCGAGGTCCCGCGTCTCGAAACCAGTGAGCCCGGGATTCACCGCCTGGATATGGGACTTCAGCTGTTTGAGCCGAAGGTCGATGAAGACCTCTTTGCGGGTCCGTCCGGTGAGGAACATCCGCAGCCACAGGAGGAACCGCATCCACAGGCCGGCTTCCTGGATCTCATGGGAGATGAGCTTGTCCCGCTCGTCCTCCTTCAGCTCGACGGGGAAAGCCTCATCCGGCTCCGTGCGCTCCATGCGCCTCGCAATCCTCTCCAGGAGGTCTTTGCGCTCTTTCTCAGGCAGGGCCAGCGACAACTCTTCGAGTCTGGTTTTTGCCCGCATCCGCGTCTCTTGATTTCAAGCGTAGCGGTTTCAGCGGTTGATTGCAACGCGCTGGGGCTGGAACGGAATTTCTCAAGCCGCCCCGGATTCTTCCGAGCATTGAAGGGAGATCACCCCGGACAGGGACGTCCGGGTAGACACGTTCAAGGAGGATTTGATGATCATCAATCACAACATGAGCGCTCTCTTCACCGACCGCCAGTTGTTCTTCAACGGCATCCAGGCGGACAAGGACATGGAGAAGCTCTCATCCGGCATGCGCATCAACCGCGCGGGCGATGACGCATCCGGGCTGGCCGTCTCGGAGAAGATGCGCTCCCAGATCCGTGGTCTGCACCAGGCGCAGAACAACGCCCAGAACGGCATCTCCTTCATCCAGACCGCTGAAGGCTACCTCCAGGAGAGCCAGGACATCATGCAGAGGCTGCGCGAGCTGTCCGTGCAGGCCGCCAACGGCATCTACTCCGACGAGGACCGCATGCAGATCCAGGTCGAAGTATCCCAGCTGGTGGCCGAGGTCAACCGCATTGCCTCCCATGCCCAGTTCAACGGCATGAACATGCTCACCGGCCGCTTTGCCCGCCCCACGGGGGAGAACGCCATCACCGGCAGCATGTGGCTGCAGATCGGGGCCAACATGGACCAGAGGACCCGTGTGTTCATTGGCACCATGACCGCCCAGGGCCTGGGCATCCAGGGAGTAAACGGCCTGCCTGCCAACGCCACCTTCATCTCGCTGTCCTCTCCTGACCACGCCAACGCGGCCATCGGAGTGCTTGACCACGCGCTGAAGCTGGTCAACAAGCAGCGGGCTGACCTGGGCGCCTACCAGAACAGGCTGGAGTACGCCATGAAGGGGCTGGCGGTGGGGGCGGAGAACCTCCAGGCAGCCGAGAGCCTCATCAGGGACACCGACATGGCTGCGCAGATGGTGGAGTTCGTGAAGGACCAGATTCTTGTGCAGTCCTCCACGGCCATGCTGGCGCAGGCCAACACGAAGCCACAGACCGTCCTGCAGCTGTTCCGCTAAGTCCCGAAAGGAACGTTTCTCAAGAAAGCCGCCCCTCCACGGCCGCGCGCGCGCACGTGGATTCCGGGGCGGCTTTTTGTTGACACTCACCATCCGAAACCGGTTTACTTGAGCCGCGATGCGAGTCCCCAAAGTGGTCAAAGATTTCGCCGCGCCGTTTCGGGAGGCCGGCTTCCAGTGCTACCTCGTCGGCGGCGCCGTGCGCGACACGCTGATGGGAAGGGCCCACACGGATTACGACATCGCCACGGATGCGCTCCCGGAACAGGTCACGTCCCTGTTTCGCCGCGTGATCCCCACCGGCATCAAGCACGGGACGGTGACCGTTCTGTTCAAGGACATCACGTTTGAAGTGACCACATTCAGGACGGAGGCCGGGTACAGCGATGGTCGGCGGCCTGACAGCGTCACGTTCGCGCCAACCATTTTCGACGATCTTTCGCGCCGGGACTTCACCATCAACGCGCTTGCCTGCGACCTGCGTACGGACAAGATCATCGACCCGCACGGCGGCCGCAAGGACCTCGAGGCCCGCCTCATCAGGGCCATCGGAGACCCCTCAGAACGCTTCAACGAGGATGGGCTTCGGCCGTTGCGCGCGTGCAGGATCGCCGCGCAGCTTTCCTTCATGATCCATGAGACCACGCTGGCCGCCATCCCGGGGTCGCTCGGCGTTCTGGCGAAGGTGTCGGCGGAGCGTGTTCGGGACGAGCTCTTGAAAACGATCGAGTCGCCCCTGCCTTCGGCGGGCTTTTTCCTCATGCGCGACACGGGAATCCTTGGCGTGATCCTTCCCGAGCTGCTGGAGGGAGTCGGCGTCGAGCAGGGCAGCCTCCATTGCTACGACGTGTTTACGCATTCCCTCTACGCATGTGACGCCGCTCCGCGCGCGTCGCTCATCCTGAGGATGGCGGCGCTCCTCCACGATATCGGAAAGCCTCGAACGCGCAGCGTGGCCCCCGACGGCCATCCCACGTTCTATTCGCATGAGAAAGTATCAGCGGAAATGGTGGAAGCCATCTTGATGCGCTTGAAGCTCCCCCTTGCGGTGGTGAAGGACGTTTGCCACCTTGTTACCCACCACATGTTCAACTACCAGGAGGAATGGTCCGACGCCGCGGTCCGACGCCTCATTGCGCGCGTCGGCGAGGAGAAAATCGATGACCTGATGGCCTTGCGCAGGGCTGACCAGATTGGCATGTGCCGGGAGAACGCAGCCGCGTTCCCGCAGGGTCTGGCTGACTTCGCCGCGCGCGTTCACTCGGTGAAGCAGGAGGGACGGGCATTCAGCCTTCGGCAGCTAGCGGTGCACGGCGGCGACATCATGAAGACTCTCGGTATCCCGCCCGGACCCGTGGTGGGCGTCATCCTCAACGAGCTTCTTCAAGCCGTGCTTGAGGACCCGGGTTTGAATGAAAAAGAAAAGCTCCTGGAAATCGCGGGCCGCATGCACCGCGAACGGCTGGGCGGTTAGTCGGCTGCTGACGCCGCGGCGCGGGAATGCGGCGTTATGATCCGGCGCTGAGTCAGGATTCGGCTCCCTGCGCCCCGCGAGCGCGGGACGCGGCGGCTTGGGACCGCCCGGGGCGGACCGGGTTTTGCGCCACGTGCATTCCTTCGTAGGCGATGCGCGCCGCCTCCTGCTCTGCTTCCTTCTTGTTCTTGCCCTTGCCGGCCCCGAAGGACCTGTCCCCCACGTGGACCTCGATCCAGAACGTCCGGTCATGGTCCGGGCCGGTCTTCTGCACGACCTTGTATTTTGGGTAGGTCTTCATGCGCTTCTGGACGTACTCTTGGAGAAGAGTCTTGTAGTCCTTGGCATGCCTGTTTTCCAGGACCTTGTTGATCTCAGGGATCAGCATCTGATGAACGAACAGCCGTGAGGGCTGAAACCCCGAGTCCAAGTAGTACGCGCCAATGATGGCTTCCAGGCAGTCCGCCAGGATGGCCTTTTTCGAGCGGCCTCCGGAGTACTCCTCCCCGCGTCCGATGAGGATGTAGTTGTCCACCCGCAGCGCGCGGGCAATCTCCGAAAGGCTCGCCTCACTCACGACGAAGCTCTTGATGCGCGCGAGCTCTCCTTCGGGCTGGTCAGGCAGGGACGTGTAGAGATATTCGCTGACGGCGAGACCGAGCACGGAATCCCCGAGAAACTCCAGCCTTTCGTTGTTTTCCGTCGATTCGCCGAGCTCGTTCGCAAAAGATCGATGGGTGAACGCCTGATTGAGAAACTCCAGCTCACGGAACCGGATGCCCGCATGCCGTTCGAAAAGCTGGAGTTCCTTTTTCCTCTCCGGCCGCAGCGTGACGGCCGGCGCTCTTCTGTTTCTTTTGAACAAAACCTTCCTATTTTTTCAACTGAGTGCGGATGTAGTCCAAAGCGTCCCTGACGGTCTCAAACTCATTTGCCTTTTCGTCCGGGATGCTGATCCCGAGCTCTTCCTCGATTGCGTAAACAAGCTCGTAGGTGTCCAGGCTGTCAGCCCCGAGGTCCTGGCGGAAAGAGGAATCCAGGGTGATCTTCGACTCGTCGATCTCAAGCCTGTCGGCGATGAGTTTTTTCATTTTCTCGAACAGCTCGTCCATAGAACTCAACCTCCTCTTGAAATGGTGTCAATCAATGCGTGGAGTTGTTCCCCATTTTCCCTTTTACATCTCTTCCGGCTTGAGGATCTGCTTTCCCCTGTAGAACCCGCATTTCGGACATACACGGTGCGGCATGATCCGGTTCCCACAGTTGCTGCATTCCACGAGTGTCGGGACGGCGAGGCGCTGGTTCGCTGAACGCCGCTGGCGTCCCCGCGCCCGTGATATTCTTCTTTTCGGCAAAGCCATAGCTGGTCACCCCGATTATGTTGTGATGAGACACACACGCCACGGCAACGGCCGTGACAGGACGCAAAGCTACACTAACGCTCTTCGAATGTCAAGGCGTCAGTGTCTGCTCGCGGTTGGCACTGTGAAGCTTTTCCTGGAGCGCCTTGGCCACCAGGGGGGGCACCATGCCGGAGATATCCCCGCCAAACCCCGCTATTTCCTTGATGGCCGAGGATCGAATGACGGAATACTTCTGATCGGTGGGCAGGAAGATTGTCTCTATCCGGGGATTGAGCGAGCGATTCATCACGGAGAGCTCGAACTCGTAGTCGAAATCAGCGAGCGCGCGCACGCCGCGGACAATGACGTGGACGCCAATCCGGTCTGCGAAATCGACGATAAGGCCGTTCCACGTGGAGACGGTGACGTTCTCCAGGTCTGGCGCGAGGGCGCTCATCATGCCGAGCCGCTCCTCCGCGTTGAAAAGGTAGGACTTCTGCGGGTTGACGGCAATCACCACGTGCACGGCGTCGAACAAGCGTGACGCCCTGCGGAGGATGTTGAGATGGCCGTTCGTGGGAGGATCAAAAGTTCCCGGGAGCAGCACCTTGAACATGCGGCCAGAATAACGAAGCTTCCCTCCCCCTGCAAGGGGAAATTCTTTGACAACGCGCGGGCCGGTGAATAGAATTGTGGACAATGACCCCGGCGTGGAGGATATGCATTCAGATTACCGCTGCAATGACGCTTTTCGCATGCGTTTCGCATCCGAAGCCTGCCATGGCCCAGCCGCAACCCCAGGACTCCTCCTCCGACGGCGCCTCGCAGAAGGAGTTCGTGGTCACGCCGGAGCTCTACAACAAGACGTTCGACGAGGTCAAAGAGGTCATTGCCTCCCTGACGGCTCTCATCAACGCGCAGGACTACGAGGGATGGCGGTCGTATCTCACGGCTGACTACGTCGCCAAGACCAGCGACCCGAAGTTCCTGGACCGCGCCTCCCGCAGCGGCGTCCTGCAGAAAAGCGGGATCGTTCTTCATTCCCTGAAGGATTATTTCCAGAACGTTGTCGTGCTCAGCAGGGTCCAGGCGACTCTGCAGGACATCACGTTCGTGGACAAAACGCACGTCAAAGCAATGAGCATAATTGATGGCAATCCCGTGATTCTGTATTATCTGGTACGTGAGGATGATCGTTGGAAAGTTGGAATATGGTCGTCAGACCAGGACTGAAAAGAAAGGACTGGGGAGCAGACATGAGAGAATCATTGAAAAGAGATGCTGAAAAAGGGGCCACGCCGCGGCTGCTCCTCGTGAGCGCTTTTGCCGCCGCGCTCTTCCTGTCCCCCGCTCTCCTGCTCTCCGCGCAGGATGCGGCGCAGCCGGCCGGCCAGAGCGGCACCCAGGGGCAATCCGGCACGCAGACCGCTTCCCAGGGCGGGTCACGGGAAATGACAATAGAGGAACTATTCCTGAAGAGCATCGAGTTCCAGATCCTGAGGGAAAAAGCGACCTCAGATGACCGTGATGTCAAGCTGAGCGCGCTCGACGATTTGGAGAAAAGAATCGACGCGGGATTGAGCAGCTCGGATGCGGCGCAGGTTGAGTTCGTCTTGGAGTATCTGGCCCTGGAAGGGTCCGGCCGGATCTCGCGGGAAAACGGACGCAAGATAAATGACTTTCCGGAAGTCCGCCGGCGGGCCGCCAGCCTTCTGGGCCGCGTTGGAACGGAGGAAGCCAAGAACGCCCTCATCAGAGTCCTGCTCATCGATGATGAGCCCATGGTCAAAGCGGAAGCCGCCTACGCGCTGGGCAACCTGGGAATGAACCAGAACAACGAAACGGTGCAGGCAATAGAGTTCGCGTACAATCTGGAAGATCCCACGCAGCCGGACCAGAACTTCGGCTACGCCATCAGCCTTGCAATCGAAAAGCTCGCGCAAAAAACGCCCGGCGGCCTCAAAGACCCCGAAGCGTATCGCTTGCTGGTCAAGATCGCGCAGGGAAATTACCTTCGAACGGTAAAGGCCAAGGCTCTCCAGGTCCTGGATGAGATCAGGGGAGCATCAAAGTAAAGGGATCGAAGAGGGATCGAAGCAAAATATCAGAGCGAGATCAAAAGCGGCTTTTTCCATTCCTGGGCAGCCTCTTTCTCTTCGTACTGAATGCGTTTCCTGATGACGAACCGGCTGGGCCCCTGGCGGAACTCCAGGATTCCAAAGGCCCCGCCCCCCAGGTAGCAGATCTTTTCCTGCGGCGCAAGCTCATTCGAGTCCCGAAGCTCGCGCATGATGCAGTCGAAATGCGCGGGCTGCCGCGTTTCTCGGTGCGTCAACGCCGACGCCAGGTCCTTGACGGGCTGCTTGCAGATGGGGCAGTCAGGAAACACGAGCGGAGGCTCGTTGCGCGCCGGGCAGAGTCTCCGCCCCGCGCGGCCGTTCCCCGGGGGAACGCCGGCCTCCGGGGGGGTGGCCGCCGGGTCCGCGCTGGCTGGGCTGATGAGCGTCGGAAGCCGCGCCAGGCCTGCCGTGCTTGCGCCTGTTGTTTCGCCGACGAAAGCTTCGAGAGCTCATCCGCTATTCTCCGTTTTCGAGGTTCTTCGTGAGGTCCTGGGCAATCTTCTGAATGGCTTGCAAGAGATATTCCTCATCATGAATCTTGACCTTTAACTCAGCGATCTTCTGGGGATCGGTCTTCTTGGCAGTCCGCACCATCAGTCGACCCCTCCCGGGAAAGCTCCCTCGATATGACGGATCCCGTCAGCGCCCGCGCCGAGAAAAATCACGTCAAAGCGCTGGTGCAGTTTCGTGATCCCCGGGTTCAGCGCGCCATAGTAGCGCGCCGCGTTCTCTATCCTGGCGCGTTTTCGCGCAGAGATGGCATATTCCAGCTCGCTCAGCGGCAAGGATTCCCAGCTCTTGACCTCGACAAACGCCACCTGGGAGCCTTTTTGGGCAATGATGTCGACTTCCCCTCGGCGGCTTCGGAAGTTGCGCGCCCTGATGGTCCACCCCTGTGACAGGAGCCAGGAAGCCGCGCGGTCCTCTCCGGCCGCGCCCTTCTCCCGTGATTGTCGGTTCAACGCCTGTACTGTGCGGCCCTTTCCGTGCATTTCACGAGCCCCTGTCTGCCGGGCTTCCGGGCGCCGGGGCAAGCGATTTCGGATCCACGGCCTTGACGATAAACGCCCCTTTTTTCGCCAGCAGGTCGACAATCTCCCGCTCGCCGAGGGTATTCCCGTATTCGTCGATGATGAGCTCCACCACGGGCCGCAAGGGTGCTTCCGCGTGGGTCTCCACGACACGGCCAATGGCTGAGTTGTTGAGCTGTACGATGCTCCCGATGGGATAGATCCCCATGCTCTCCAGGAAAACCTTGAGGATCTTGGGATCAAAGTGCCTCCCGTTGTCGTTGAGCACGTTCTTCATGGCGCTGTAGCCGATCATGGAGTTCCGATGGGGCCTGGTGTTGATCATGGCGACGTACGCGTCCGCCACCGCCACCACGCGCGCAAAGACGTTGATGTCCTCCCCGCGGAGCTTCCGGGGATAGCCCTGCCCGTCCCACCGCTCGTGGTGCTGAAGCGCTATCAGGCCGATCTCCTCAGGGTATTTCAGCTCCTTGGCGATCACGCGATAGGAATGGATGGGATGGGTGCGGATCTGGTTCAGCTCCTCAGGGCTCAGCTTTTCCTTTTTCTGCAGTATGGTCTTGGGAACCTTCACCATGCCGATGTCATGGAGGAGCGCGCCCGTTGCGAGCTGGATGAGCCTGTGGCTCGTGAACTTCAGCACTATCCCCATGATCGTGGAGAGAATGGTGACGTTGATGACCCCGGCGGCAATCTTTCGCTCGATCTTCGACGCCATCAGGATGAGCTGGATCATCTCGTTCCTGCCGTCTTTGATCCGCTCGAGGAGAATGTTCACCACTGAGTCAATGCGGACGCGGTCGATCTCCTCACCCTGCGTCACGCTGTTCACGATGTGCTCGTATTCGTCGATGGCGCGAAGGTACGCATCCACGTTCTTCTTTTCCGCCGGGAGGTCTCGGAGGAGCGCGGCGTCGCTTTGCTTTTCCGAGATTTTTTTTTGTTCCTCCGTCACGAGCGATCCGTCCGTCCTCACCTCGCCGATATCCCACCGCGTGAG
This sequence comes from uncultured Spirochaetota bacterium, assembly GCA_963845535.1. GTDB lineage: Bacteria > Spirochaetota > Spirochaetia > SZUA-6 > Fen-1364 > Fen-1364. The sequence continues at coordinate 29,008 of CAWJSK010000011.1, read as the reverse complement.
CCGGTCGATGTCTTTCTGCCGAATGGGGATGCCGGTCGGAACGAACACATTGTCGCCGTCGATGTAGACGGGCTTGTCGAACATCATTCCGTCCCGCAGGTCGCTTGTGCGAATGATTTTCATTCCTTTTCTGCTTTCAACCCTCTGACGAAAACCAGGAGCGCGGCAATCACTTCGTAGAGGGACTCCGGTATGAGGGAGTTGATTTCCAGTGGGATCAGGGCGTCCGCCAGGTCGGGGTCCGCGACCAGGGTGACCCCGCTCTCACGCGCAATTCGCACGATGGCTTCCGCCACTCGTCCCCTCCCCGAGGCCAGGACAATGGGCGCCGGCAACTCCTCCGTATAATGGATTGCCACCGCCTTGTCCTCACGCCCCGTCACGAATTACCCCGCCACATCGATGATCGGGAGGGAGGCCCCCTCCGCAACGGGGGAAAACCCGTCAAAGTCATCCCCTCCGTATACAGTATCGTCAACTTCCATTCCCATGTTATGGAATTTTGCCCGCAGCCTGTCCAGTCCCCGCTTTACCGAGGCCGCGCGCACCGGGTCATCACAGAAGATGGACAGCTTCCGCTTTTTCCCTTCCAGCGGAAGCCAGAACGACAGCCCCTCCACCGTGAGGGCCAACCTGAGCGGACGGAGAAGGAACGGGTCGAAGAGTATCTTGATTGTTCCCGCCAGGCGGTCACGTTCCGCGTCGAAGACGAAAGGCACTACGACCCACGTCTGCGCTTTGCCCCTTGTGTGGTTGAACGCCTGGAGGGCATCCGCCGCGTCAGGGTTGGAAACGGCAAGTCCGGCCACGAACTCTTTGACCGCTCCGGCGGTAGCAGGCAGCGGTTTCCCCCGGTAGCGGCGCGGGTCCCCTCCGCCCCGCTCGCCGAAGGCGAGCATCCCCAGGAGGGCGTCGATTCCACGGCTTGACGGGTCTATCCCCTTGTCAAGAAGGGTTGCGATGAGCCGCGCCCCTTTCTGCGCGGGCAGCCTGAGACGTGAGAGGAGGACTCTCACTCGCTCGATGGTCTCCCCGCGGACGGGAAGCCCGCCCAGGATGAGAGCCCGCGCAATCATCTGTGACGCGGCGCCGCCGGGGATGCCTTCCCGGATCAGCGCGGCCTGAAACGGATCCTGTGCTTCCGGGGAAAGGGACAGAAGCAACCGGCCCGCAGCCGAGCTGACGCGCGCCCGCAGGACCGCTCCGGGATCAAGGAGGAGGTTCGAATATGCTGGATAGACGCGCCCGCCGATCCCCACTGCCCATTTGCCGGCCGAAAGCTGCTTGATGACGGTGACGACGACAGTGTCACCCGGCCGCAGCCGGAGTCCCGGCCGCAGGGAAAGCTGCATGGCGCCGGAGACGGCGCCTGGTGTCATAGGAGGCCCACTCACACCGAGGGGGCCGGCGCCCTTCCGCTCAGACCTTCTCCGCGGGCCCGGCGGCCGCGGTCTCAGGCTGCTCGGTGGAACCGGTCTCGGGCACTTTCTCGCGCTTGCGGTGGATCAGCTCCTGGACCTTCGCGGACTTGCCGTAGCGGCCGCGCAGGTAGTACAGCTTCGCGCGGCGCACTTTGCCTTCCCGCACCCGGATGACTTTTGCGATCCGGGGGGAGTGCATGGGGAAAATCCTCTCGACACCGACGCCGTAGCTGATCTTTCGTACGGTAAAGGTCTTGCGAAGTCCGTCCCGTTTCATTGCCAGCACGATCCCTTCGAAGACCTGCACGCGCTCGGTCTTGCCTTCGATGATCTTGTAATGGACCTTCACGGTATCACCGATGCGGAACTCTTCCACGTTCTGCTTCATCTGCTCCGCTTCAAGCGCCTTGATTGCGTTCATTCTCCACTCCTTCTCCCCTGATCTTCCTGTAAAGCTCCCGCGCCTCCACCGGAAGGCTGTCCGACCCCAGGAGCTCCGGACGGAACCTCATGGTCTTCTCTATGCTCTTCCTGAGGCGCCACTGGCGTATCTTCTCGTGATGCCCCGAAACAAGGACATCCGGTACGTTGACGCCCCGAAACACCTCGGGTCTCGTGTAGTGCGGGTATTCGAGAAGCCCGGAGGCGAAGCTCTCTTCCTCCAGGGAATCACCCGTTATCACGCCCGGAATCAGCCGCGCAATGGAGTCCACCACCGCCATGGCGGCAACCTCGCCGCCGGAAAGGACGTAGTCCCCAATGGATATCTCATCCGTCACGAAAGCGTCGATCACCCTTTGGTCGATTCCTTCGTACCTCCCGCACAGGAGCACCAGCCCCTTCTCCTTCGCAAGCTCGGAAGCAACTGCCTGCGTAAACGGCCTGCCTGCAGGGGTCAGGTAGACGACCTTCACGGGGTTGCCCGGCTCCCCCGCCCGCGCGCCGTTGGCTTCCAGCGCAGCGGCGATTGGCTCCGCCTTCATGACCATTCCCGGCCCGCCCCCGTATGCCGCGTCATCACAGACCCGGTGCTTGTCTTTCGCATAGTCGCGAATGTCGACAAGCCGCACCTCGATGAGCCCCCGTGCGATTGCCCGCGCCAGGATGGAGCTCGTCAGGAACCCGTCGAACAGACCGGGGAAAAGGGTGAGGATGGTGACGGTCATCTGACGATCTCATCCTCCCTCAGGGAGATCCTGCCGGACGCCACGTCAACGTCACCCACAAAGTGGTCCGTGAACGGAACAAGAAACGTCCTGCCGGCCTGGTTCACCACCTCCAAGAGCTGGGCTGCCCCGCCCTCAAAGATGGAGCGCACGGTCCCGATCAACTCCGTCCCGAACCATACCGTGCACGTGCAGAGGTCCGCCGTATAGAACTCACCCTTTCCCAGGCGAGCCGCGTGCTCTCGTGGCAGCCAAACCTCCCAGCCCACCAGTCTGCGCGCATCCTCAGGAGTTTCCATGCCCGCAATCTTGAGCACTGTCCCCTGCGGCCGAGGACGCGCGGCTTCTATTCGAAGCTTCTTTTCCCTGGTCCCCTTTCGAAACAGAGCCTCCGAAACACCGGCAAACCGCCCCGGCTCGCCGGAGAAGCTCTTGCACTTCAACTCACCGTGCACGCCGCTCGTTCCCGTGATCACACCGACAGCCAGAAGCTCAGCGTCCATGCCTGCGTGATCTCCGACCGGCGCCCGAGCTCAGTCCAGGATCTCCAGCACCACCCGCTTGCCGGATTTTGTGGATGCCGCGCTCAGGAGCGTCCGTATGGCTTTTGCAATACGTCCATGCTTTCCGATCACCTTGCCGATGTCGGCGTCTGCAACCTTCAGCTCGAGGATGGTGGACTTTTCCCCTTCGATCATGTTCACGGCAACGCCCGTGGGATCATCCACGAGCGTCTTCGCAATGTACTCCACGAGATCTTTTTCCACGTTTCTCTCCTTTTCGGAGCACGAAGAGGCGCCCCGGGCACAGCCGGGCTGTTCGGAGCCTCGGCCGACCCCTACGCTCTGGCGGTCCTGTTCAGGAGCCGCTTGACGGTGGCCGAGGGAGTGGCCCCTCGTGTGAGCCAGTCCTTCACGCGGTCCGCGCTGATGGAGATCTGCTTCTCCTTCGGCTCGATGGGGTGATACAGACCGACTTCCTCGAGCACACGGCCGTCCCGAGGAGTCCGTGAATCCATGACCACAATGCGGTAGAAAGGCCGCTTCTTCGTTCCGAACCTCTTCAGCCTGATGCGCACGCTCACTGGCGTCCTCCTCCTATTCCCCGGCGCCGAGCTGTGACAGCACCTGGGCCTGATACTTCGAGTTGCGGGACATCTTTTTCATCATAAGACACGTCTTCTCGAATTTTTTCAAGAACCTGTTCACCTCGAAAACAGAGGTGCCGCTTCCCCGCGCAATCCTTGCGCGCCTCCGCGGGCCTATGATTCGATAGTTTTTCCGCTCGGAAAAGGTCATGGAGAGAATCATGGCTTCCTCTCGCTTCATCCCCTTCTCATCTATCTTGTCCTCCACGCCCGACCCCTTGAGCCCGGGGATCATCTCCATGATCGACTGGAGGCTTCCCATCTTGCGCATCCGGCGGTACTGGTCCAGCATATCCTCCAGCGTGAAGGTCTCCGAGGCGAGCTTGTTCTGAAGCTCCAGCGCCTCCCCCGCCTCCATGGTCTTCTGCGCCTTCTCGACCAGGGTGACCACGTCCCCCATGCCGAGGATCCGGGAGGCAATGCGCTCCGGGTAAAACGGCTCGAGGCCGTCAAGCTTCTCGCTCACGCCGACGAACTTCACGGGCGTGCCCGTGATGCTCTTCACGGAGAGGGCGGCGCCGCCCCGTGTATCCGAGTCGAACTTCGTGAGAATGACGCCCGTGAGGGAGACCTTCTCATTGAACTCCCGCGCAATCTCCACGGCGTTCTGCCCGGTCATGGCGTCAGCAACAAGGAGCACTTCGTCCGGCGCCGCCGCCGTGCGGATCCTCACGAGCTCCGCCATCAGTGATTCGTCCACCTGGAGCCGGCCCGACGTGTCGACAATCACGACGTCAAGCTGCTCCCTCCGCGCCCGGGCAAGGGCCCCTTCCACGACGCGTACGGGGTCCGTCACCGCTTCCCTGTGCACCGGCACGCCCGCCTTTTCAGCAAGGACCGCCAACTGCTCCACCGCTGCGGGGCGCTGCAGGTCAGCCGCAACAAGGAGAGGCTTGCGGCCCTTTTCCTTCAGCATCAGGGCAAGCTTGCCCGCCGTGGTGGTCTTCCCCGAGCCCTGGAGACCGGCCAGGAGGATGACCGACTGGGTATCCGGCCCTTTGAGCACGAGCCCCTGGTTCTGCCCTCCCAGGAGACCGACCATCTTGTCATAGATGATCTTCACGAACTGCTGGCCCGGGCTGACCGAGCGCAGCACCTTCTCTCCGAGCGCCTCCTCGGTGGCCTGGTTCACGAACCTTCGCACGACACGGAGATTGACGTCCGCTTCGAGCAGGGCGATCTTGATCTCGTTGATCGCGTCCTGGATGTTCTTTTCGGATATCTGGGCCTTGCCGCCGATCTGCCTGACAAGATCAGCCAGCTTGCCGCTCAGTTTCTCAAGCATCAGTGTCCGTTCTTCGTAAGTATTGAACAGGCCAATATATACCGATAACGCCTTGCAGTGTCAAGGATGAGGTTGCTCCCCACCCCGCCGAGTCACCGGATCGTCACCTGATCTCGAAAAAATGCCTGTCGATGTACGCAATGCGCTGCTGGGCCGCGGCGGCAAAAGGGCTCTCGGGGAAACGGATGAGGATCTCCTTGTACGTCGCGCGCGCCCGCGGCAGGTCCCGAAACTGCGAATCATTCTCCAGCAGCTGCGCCAGGATGAAGTCCGCTTCATCCCGCCACTTTCCGTCCGGATAGCGCGTCAGGTACTCAGTGGCGAGATCGATCCCGAGCCCTGCCTCCTGTCTCTCCCTTTCGAAGCGCGCCGCGACAAGGAGTGTTTCCTCCAGCCCCGGGTCCTTGACGGCAAGGAGACGCTTCAACAGCGCAAGAAGCTCCGCCTGATCCTTCTGAGCGACGGCGATCTTCGTGAGCCCCAGGACCGCGCTGTCCCCGTACGGACTTTGCTCGGCGAGGTTCTTGGTGAAATATTTGCCGGCAGCGTCAAAGGCACCGGTACGCATGTAGAGCTGGGCGATGCTGTCATTGAGGCTTGGATTTCCGTCGCGATAGCCTCTGAGAAGCTCAGCCAGCGCCGCATCGTACTGTCCCAGGCTTGCCAGCCTGGCGGCAAAGGCAGGGTCACCGGCAGCCTCCGTGGAAGCAGGCGTCTGCGACTGGCCTTGCGCCACGGCCGCCGCGAAGTCCGCGTCCGATACGACGTGAACCCGCACCGTCTCCTTCGCTGAAGTCCCCGTGGTGTTGTCCTGTCTCAGGAAATCCAGATCATACGTCCCCAGCTTCAACGCCTGGAAGCTGAACCATGTCTTTCCGTCCCGGGTGTCTTTCCCCTTGAATGACATCCCGTCTCCATTCGGACTCCTGTCGGGGAAGCCCAGGAAGAGGAAACCGATCCCGTCGAGGCCAATCTGCACGTCATCCCCTGCCCGTGCGTAGATCTCGCGCAATGTGCCGTATGTGGCTGCGGGCTGAGGTTGCTGCGCGGGCTGCGCCGAGACGGCGTCCGGTTGGGCTGCCGCCGTCTGCTTTGACGCGGCGACGGCCTTCGATGCGCCTTGCGACGGACTGGGCGCGCTGGCCTGCGGCTTTGCGGCGCTGGCCTGCGGCTTTGCGGCGCTGGCCTGCGGCTTTGCGGCGCCGGTCTGCGGCTTCGGCGTTGACGGCGGCTGGGGCGCGCTCAGCGGGAAACTCTCCGCCGAGGTCGATTCCGCGGGCTGGACTGACTCGACCTTGGCTGCCGCCTTGGCTTGAGGCTCCGGCGGGAGCCCAAGGGGAACGTCAGCGGGCTTCGGCGGGGCGTTTTCCGCCTCCTGCCCCGCCGGCAGCGAATCTTCGACGGGCTTGTCTTTTGCCGGCTGATCCTTTGACGGCCCAGCGGACGGTCTTTCAGAGGCGGCGTCGGCGGGCGATGAGGCCTGAGAGGCTTTCTGCGGCGGCGCGGAGGCGCATGAAACCGCCATGATAGCTGCTGCAGCGATCAGGAGGATTTTCATCCTCACGGGACCTTCTCGAACATGCTTTCCATGTTCCTGTCGTTGATTGTCCCCAGAGTGTCGGCGGCTATCTGTCGGGGAGGCACCCAGAACTTTTCCACATTCTCTTTGCTCCATTTCAGGACGCGAGGCCTGAAAGGATAATACGCCGGCGGCTGGTCCGCCGGCGGAGCGGCGGGCAGAATGAAATCATCCGCAGACAACGAGCCCTCGTCCCGGGGGACGGCCACCTCTTCCTGTTTCTGCCGCGCCTGATCCGCTGCGCGACGTTCCCGCGCGTTGGAAGAGACCGTCAGGACGATCAGCGTGACGACGACGGAAAGCGCGGCCGCGGCGGCGATGACAGCCACCTCGCGGCGCGCCACGATCCGCGCGCCGCCGCGCAAGGACACGGCCCTCGCTCGAAGGATCTCCCGAGCTTTCTCAAGCCGGGGCAGCCGAAGGGACAGTTTCACCTCGCTCCTTGTTCTCCAGCCGGACAGCGACGAGCTTCGAGACGCCGGATTCCTCCATGGTCACGCCGTACAGCACGTCGGCGCCGGCAACCGTGCGTTTGTTGTGCGTGATCACGATGAACTGGGAGTTGGAGGCGAACTCCTTGAGCATTGTGCTGAGCCGGCTCACGTTCTCCTCATCCAGCGCTGCATCGATCTCATCAAGAAGGCAGAACGGAGACGGCTTCACCATGTAGATTGCAAACATGAGGGCAACGCCGGTCAGCGACCTTTCACCGCCGGACAACAGATGGATGTTTTCCAGCTTCTTCCCCGGGGGCTGCGCAAAGACCTCGATCCCGGAATCCAGCGGGGCTTCCGGGTTCTCCAGCCGCAGCTCGGCCCTTCCTCCGCCGAAAAGTCTGCGGAACACCGTGTGGAAGTTCTTCTTGATCTTGTTGTACGTGTCCAGAAAAAGCTCCGTGGATTCCGTGCGGATTTCCGTTGTGACCCTTTTCAGGTCCTCACGGCCCCGCGTCAGGTCTCCGAGCTGTCCCGTGAGGAAATCGAACCTGTCCTTGACCTCGGCGAACTCCTCCGAAGCCATGAGGTTGACCTGCCCGAGCTTTTTCATCTCTTCCCGCAGCTCGCCGAGCCGCGGACGAAGGTCGCGGTTGGGCGCGAGGTCCGGGATCCGAGTCTCGTACTCCGAAAGGTCGCGGGAGAAGCGCTCCGTGAAGGTGGCATGGAGGTCCCGAATCTCCGTGCGAATCTCCGCGACCTCGATCTGCATCTTTTCGATCTCGGACTGCGCGCGCGACAGGAGCGCGTTCCGCTGCTTCAGGTCCTCCTGCTTCTCGAGAAGCTCCTTGTTCTGCGAGCTTATCTGGCCCTCCAGCCCGGCCAGCGCGGAGCGCGCCTCCTTTTCCTCCGATTCGAAACGCGCGCGCTCCTTCTCCGCGGAGGCGATCCGTTGTTGCGTCTCAGCGCGCTTCTGGCGCGTCTCTTCTATCTGGAGACTGATCTCCCTGAGCAGTTTCTCCTGCTCGGACTTTTCCCGGCGGAGCCGCTCCACCTCTTCCTGCAGCCCCGAGCGCTGCGTCTGCAGCCGCGCGAGGTTCACGCGGAGGTCTTCCAGGGTCCGTCGGTACTCCTCGATCTTTTCCCGCAAGCCGTCGTTGTCCCGCGAGAGCTGCTCGTTGTGCTGGCGTAGCCGCTGCTGCGCGCCGGCGTTGTCGTTGATCCTCTCATCGATGTCCCGCTTTCGGGTGATGATGCCTTGGGGCGCAAGGAACTCGTCCAGGAATGACGGGGTGAATCCGCGATAGCGGGCAAATAGCTGATCCAGCGTCGTGAGTTTTTCCAGGGACGCCTTCAACACGGCGATGGTGTTCTGGACCACCTTGTCACGCTCCGCCTTTGAGACGCCCTCCACGCCGGCTGCGTCCTCCAGGATGGAGATCTTCCCACCGAGCTGGATCCGCAGGCTCTTCAGGGCCTCTTCGATGGATCCCTCCACGGAGTGCCGCTCCGCCGAGGAGTAGCCCATCTCCTTGAGGCGGGCGTCCAACTGCGTGACGATATCCTCCGTGATTGCGCGCAGCTCCGTTCGAAGAGCCTCCATGGCGGATTCCAGCCCGGTGATGGCCGAGCCGTTTTCCCGAATGGTCTCCTCATTCGAGCGTACGCGAGCCCCGAAGCCGTCGATGTCCCGCGTGAACCCCTCGATATTGACTTCAGTCTCCTGGATACGGCTGGCAAGCTCGGTGAGCGCGACTTTCCTGCGCTGGCTTTCCGCGTCCAGCTCCCGCAGCTTGTCGGCGACGTTCTTTTCCCGTCCCTGATCCCCTTCAATGCTGCGCTCCAGCTCGGCAATCCTCTCCCGGAAGATGTGGATCTGGTTGGCCCGCGTATTCTTTTCCATGTCGAGCTGGTAGAGCTTCTTGTGGGACTCCACGAGCTGGGACTCCATGGAGTTGACGAGATCAGCCTGGTGGGCGATGGACGCCGTGCCTGCGTCTATGGCGCGCTGGATTTCATCCCGCGCCTTCTCCTTTTCCGCCAGGCGCCCTTCCCGCTTCTTCTTGTCCTCCAGCAACCCTTTCAGGCGAAGGAGCTGGATTTCGAGCTCGACTTCGAAGATCTGCTCACGCAGCTTGCGGTAGGCTTCCGCCTTTTCCGCCTGCGCCTTGAGGGAGTTGTAGCTCCGGCGCACCTCGTCGAGGATCCCCTCGACGTGGCGCATGTTCTCCTCCGTCTTCTCGAGCTTCCTCTCCGCCTCCTGGCCGCGGACGCGAAACCGCGTGATCCCGGCCGCTTCTTCGAAGACGAAGCGCCGTTCCTCGGGTTTCGTGGACAAGAGCTGGTCGATCTTGCCCTGTTCCATGATCGAATAGGCGGACTTGCCGATCCCGGTGTCGAAGAACAGCTCGCGGACCTCCCGCAGCTTGACGAGGTTCCCGTTGATGAAATACTCGCTCTCACCCGAGCGATACAATCTTCGCCGTATGGAGACTTCCGGGAGGTTCAGGGGAAGGACGTCGTCCTGGTTGGAGACGGTAAGGGTGACCTCCGCGACGTTCACGGGCTTTCGGGAGTCGCTGCCGGCGAAGATCACGTCGTTCATGTTCTCCGCGCGCAACGATTTCGAGGACTGCTCGCCGAGGACCCACTTCATGGCGTCCACGACGTTGCTCTTGCCGCAGCCGTTGGGCCCCAGGAGAGCCGCCACCCCGTCCGTGAACTCGATCCTGACCTTGTCTGCAAATGATTTGAAGCCGAAAATTTCGAGAGTCTTTAAAAACACTTTCGCTCCCAGTCGAAATGCGTTACGCTCACCATCACCAAGAAGTACCGCTCCCAGCGGCACTTAGTTAAACATCCTTGCGGGGGGGTGGTCAAGGCGCGTGGCTGAAATGACTGACTGCGAGCTGATCTGCGGCGTGGATGAAGCCGGGCGGGGGCCCCTTGCCGGGCCGGTAACCGCGGCCGCCGTCATCCTGCCGCGCGATTTCCCGAGAGACATCCTGGATGATTCAAAGGTCCTCGACGCTGACGAGCGGACCGCGGCGGCTGCCGTCATCCGGTCCAAGGCCATTGGCTGGAGCATTGGGTGGGCCTCCCATGAGGAGATTGACGCTTTCAACATCCACAACGCCACGCTCCTTGCCATGCGCCGCGCGATCCTGGCGCTCACCGTACGCCCCACCTTGGTGCTCGTGGACGGACTGTTCTGCCCCGTCTGCGGAATCCCCAGCAACGCCATCGTCAAGGGAGATGCCACGGTCCCCGAGATCATGGCCGCCTCCATCATCGCAAAGACAGCGCGGGACTGCTGGATGGAGGAGTACTCCCGGATCGAGCCGGCATACGGCTTCGAGCGCCACAAGGGGTATCCCACGCCGGAGCACCGCCGGGCCGTGCTCTCCGCCGGGCCGTCGAGGATCCAGCGCCTGTCCTTTCGGGTCACTGCCCCTTGATGAAGCGCACCGCCGCCTCGAAGCCTTCGAGGAACGTGGCGAGGTCCTCCTTGAAAATGATCACTGACCTGCGTTCGAACTGGTCGTCTCCGCTTTTCTTGCTGCTCTCCACGATGTTGAGAAACACGTCCCCCGTGCGGCTCTCCTTTACATTGAAGAAATACGTCCGCTTCGCGGTATTCGCCTTCGAGGAAAAGATTTCTCCCCGGGTCCCCATTCCAGCCTCCTGAGCGCGGGCGCCGAAGTTCCCTTGACCTTTCTCCGCCGCCCGGGTAAATTGCGTTCCGACACTCCGCGCCCGTCGTATAACGGTATTACCTGAGCCCTCCAAGCTCATGACGTGGGTTCGACTCCCATCGGGCGCTCTTCACCCCAGGAAGCTATCAGAGCGCGCCGCAAACCTCAATCAGCCGCGGAGCCATGACCGGATGCCCTCGGGGAGACGGCTCGGGTGCAGGGAAAGCGTGTACCTCGGCCGCCGATGCATCGGCAGGTTCTTTCCCCGCGGAAAATATTGACCGGCTCGCTTCGATCACATAGAGTTAGTGGTGCATTCGCGGGGAACCGTCGTGGGGATTTTTCGAAGCATCCGCCGCTCCCGCATCCTTCGGGAGGGACTTCTTTCGCAGGAGTCGTGGGAATGGCTCCTGAAGGATCATCCGATCTTGGACGGTCTTTCGGTTGAGGAGAAGGAGAAGCTTCGCGAGATGGCGACGATCTTCCTGCATGAGAAAACCTTCGAAGGAGCAGACGGGCTTTCGCCCACCGAGGTGATCCGTGAGGTCATTTCCGTTCAAGCGTGCCTGCCCATCCTCAACCTTGGGATGGAGTGGTATGAGGACTGGAAGACCATCGTGATCGTTCCCGACGTCTTCACCGGGGAGCACACCGAGATGGACAGCGCCGGCGTGGCGCACGAGTGGGAAGAGGACAAGAGCGGCGAATCATGGGCCCAGGGCCCCGTGGTGCTGTCATGGAAGGACGTCGAGGAGTCTGGATGGGGTGACGGCTACAACGTGGTCATCCACGAAGCCGCGCACCGCCTCGACCTCCTCGACGGTGAGATGAACGGAAGGCCGCCGCTTCATGAGGGAATGAGCGCCGGCGAGTGGCTGGCGGTCTTCTCCGCGGCTTTCGCCGACCTCTCCCGCCGCGCCGCCGCAAAACGCCGCAGGCCGCGGATGGACCCGTACGCGGCAACGGATGACGCGGAGTTCTTTGCGGTGGCGAGCGAGTACTTTTTCGAGCAGCCGGAGGTGTTGGAGAGTGAGTATCCTGACGTGTATCGCCTCCTGCGCGAGTTCTACCGCCAGGATCCCGCGCGCAGGCCGGGCGCCCGACCAGAGGCGTGAAGGTCCACGGGGCGCCGCGGCTATGGAAGGAATGACGATGTTCCTGTATCCTTCGGCACGCATCGATCAATCGTGATATCGCAAGGGGAAAGAATGGAGCGTGTGCTGATCACGGGCGCGAACGGATTCATTGGTTCAAACCTGTGCTCATACTTTCTTGATCATTCGTATGAGGTCTACGGGCTTGTGCGCAAGACTTCCGACCTGCATTTCCTGGAAGGCCTTCCCGTGAAGCTGCTGACCGGAGACCTCGCGAGATCGGACGGGATATCGTTTCCTTCGTCGATCGACTACGTGATCCACGCCGCGTCTCTGGTGCTGGATGACGTCCCCATGGCGGTGGCGCGGCAGAACATCCTCGACGCCACGGTGAACCTCGTGGAGCGGCTGGAAGGCAACCAGCTCAGGCTCAAGCGGTTCGTCTATATCTCCACGTGCCTCGTGCTGGGCCACAGGTCACGGAACATCTCGGAGGAAAATCGCGGGAGACCCGCGTACGGGAACCTGTCCTATACGAAGGCGAAGGAGCTGACGGAGAGGTTCCTCCTGGACCGGCATCGCAAAAAAAGCCTGCCCGTCGTGATCCTGAGGCCCACGGACGTGTTCGGCCCCAACGACCGGACGTCCAGCATGAGGATCCTTGCGGGGATCGAATCGGGATGGCCTACCCTGGCCGGAACGGGCAACCGCGTGCTCAGTTTTTGCTACGTCGGCAACCTGGCAAAAGCGTGCCACCTCGCCTGCCAGATGCGCGGCAAGGACGGCGCAGCGTATACCGTCACCAACGGCCAGGACGTGACGTGGCGGCAGCTCATTGGCTATTTCCAGCTCCGCATGGGCCGGCAGCAGCGCTTTTTCGTGCCTGTGGTATTTGCGTACGCGCTCGCTGTTTTCATGCAGGCGCTCCACGCCATCGTTCCGTCGTTCGAAGCGCTTCTCACGTGGTATCGTGTCAGCAAGGTGGGCCGTGACACCAGTTACGACATCTCCCGGACAACGGAAGAGCTCGGATACGAACCTGACCAGGACCTGGAACGTCAACTTGAATCGATCATGGAATGGTATGCCAGGGAAAAAGGCGCTCCCCTGACCACGTCGCGAGGGAGGTAAGGTAGCATGGAGTGGCTAACACTGGCGGAGGCGACAGCAGGCTCCATCCTTGCGGACACGTACGCCGTCCTGTTCGTGTCACTGGGCATATCGTTCGTTCTTCTCTCCTCCGTGCTCAACGTCCGGAACCTCATGAGGAACGCAACCGAGGATTTCACGCCCGTCATGACGTATTTCGCAAGCGTTTTCGGCCTGCTGTTCCTCCTCCCTCTTGCGGTTATTCTCTTTCGAGGCGCGCGCACGGGGATCTCCCTGCTTTCCATGGGCCTGGGTCCCGGCAACTGGAGGCTCGGCCTGACCCTCACCGCGGTGTTCCTTCCTTTGACGGCGGTGGGGCTGCTCCTGGGCATCAATTACCCCGGCTTGAAAAAGTACTACCCCTTCTCCAAGGAAGCCATGTCGAGCCCGGGGAAGTTCGTGATCTACGAGTCGGCGTACCTCGTGCTCTACTACCTTCCGTGGGAGTTCACCTTCCGCGGCGTGATAGTCTTCTCGCTCCTCGCGCTCCTTCCCCACACGGTCCCCGGGCTCGTGGTGGTGGTCATGGTCTCCACGTTCCTGTCAACCATCTACCACATCGGGCACCCCAGCTCGGAAGTGCTTGGCGCATTCATCCTCGGCCTCATTGCCGGCACGATCACCGCGATCACCGGCTCATTCCTGTATGCCCTCTTCCACCACGCGCTGGTGGGCATCCTGAACGACTGCATTGTGTACCGCGGCCGTATGCGCACGCAGCGGCTGGAAAGAGAAACCGCGTGATGACCAAAAGATCGGAGCAACCGTGATGAGCAAAAAAATCCTTATGACCTATCTTTCCGCCGGCCTGGGCCACCTGGTCCTGGCCCAGGCAATAGCGCACTATGTGCATGAGATGCGCCCATCCTGGGACATCCGCATCATGGACGCGGCCCGGGACCTCGATGACGCCGTCATGAAGAGGACATTCGAGGACCTCTGGAGGGTCTTCCTCAAGATGCCGGCCATCGTCTCGCAGTTCCTTTTTGCGCTGGAACGCCTTGCTCCCCGCCTGGTCAAATCCCTCAACCGCCGGGGGTTCCGAACGGCGGTCCCCAAAGCCGCGGAGTACCTTGCCGGCTGACAAGCCGGATCTCATCATGTCCACCCACTGGGCGTGCTCGCATCTTTTCTCCATGGCCCGGGGGGAGAACAAGATCCCGCTGTTCTATATCTACGGAGAGCTCGGAGCCACCTACGGAGTCATCAACTGCGGAGCGGACCGCTACTTCACGCTGACGCCGCGCATCGAGGATGGGCTGCGCCGCATCGGGATTGCGCCGCAGAAGATGCAGCGCGTCCCCATGGTGGTGCATCCGCATCTTCTCGCCAACGGCGCGCCCCGGGAATACTTCAAGAAGCGCCTCGGCGTTCCGGAGAACGACCTCCTGGTCATCCTCAGCCTCGGCGGGGAAGGGATCGGCCATTCGCTGCGCTTCGTGGACGCGTTCGTGAACGGCGCGGAGGGAGCAACGCTGATGGTGCTCACGGGAAGGAACGATGATCTCTTGCGGGAGCTTTCTGCGCGTTTCGAAAGCCCGAAAGTGGTCCCCATGGGCTACCAGGAGGACATCAGCGGGATCGTTGCCGCCGCCGACGTCCTGGCCGGAAAATGCGGGACGGGGTACGCCATGATGGCGATGAAGAAGGGCATCCCACTCATCGTGACCCATATCGGCGCGCCCAACGAACGTGAGAACATGCGTTTCATCGTCGATAACGGGTACGGATGGTTTTGTCCCCGGCCGCGCCAGTTCGTCCAGCGCGTCGGGCTCCTGGCGCAGGACCGCGCGAGCTGCCGGGACGTCATGGAGCGCCTTTCGCAGGTGGGCCCGCAGAACGGCGCTGAGGCAATTGCCGAGGCCATTGTGAGCTCGCTCGGATAATGCTCGGGGACCTTCGCGACCGCTCCAACCTTCGGCGGATCCTGGGCTTCGTCCTCCTGGCCGTCATCCTGGGGGTTGGCGTCAACACCATCCTCTCCCTCCTGATGGACAGGCGCCAGATCATCGATTCCATCCGGAAGGTGAAGATCATCTATTTTGCCGTTCCCCTTCTGCTCTTCGTGGCCTCCCACTTTGTGGATTCCCTTCGCTTGAAGCTGGTCCTTGCGCAGTTCCGCATCCGCATAACGTTCGTCCAGGCGTTCTATAACAGCGCCGCGGGGACGTTCTTCACAAACATCACCCCCATGACCGCGGGCGGCCAGCCGTTCCAGATCTACCACCTCAGCATGGTGGGGGTCCCGGCGGAGACGGCAACCAACGTCATCCTGTCCCGGTTCGTCGAGCAGGCAATGACGTCGCTCCTCATTTCCCTGCTCTTCCTCACGCAGATAACGTGGATAGCCTCCACGCTTCGCATGGGGGCCCGGCTCATGTACGTGGCCCTGGGCATCTCCCTGTGCGTGACGGTGCTGCTGTTGATCCTCCTCATCAGGCCGCACTTCATCGGCAGACTGGCCATCGTGGTGGAACGGACGTTCCTGGGGCGCCTCGTGGGGCGGATCAGCGGGAAGCACAACTGGGCTCCGAGCCTGCACAAATGGTCCCAGCGCCTGCGTGAGAACGTAAAAATGCTCTGGTCAACCAGGACATGGGCCATGATCCTCGACATCCTCATGGGAGTGGTCAACATTCTCCTGCACGCGTACTCCCTCCGGTTCGTGCTGGAAGGCGTGACGGGGACCTCCATTCCGTTTCTCGAGGTCATCATCACGTACGTCATTCTCTGGCAGGTCGTGTTCTACATCCCGACGCCGGGAGCAAGCGGCGGCGTGGAAGGTGCTTTCTCCCTCGTGTACTCCGGGCTGACGGGCGCCGTCGGCTCCACCGTCATCGCGGTGTTTGTCTGGAGGTTTGCCACGTACTATCTGCTGCTCCTGTTCGACGGGTTCGTCTACGCACTGCTGGGCAGGAGGGGGAACGGCGGGCCGAAGCAGGCCGTCCGGGGGACCGTGGGAACCCTGCGCAGATGATCCCCGCCGGCACCCGCACCGGGAAATGACTCGCGCGGCCGTCCTTCTTTCGCTCGCCGCTGCCGTCAGCGCCGCGGTTCCGCGGCCCAACGTTCTTTCTGCGCTTGCCCTTGATCCGTTTCTCTCCCCTTCTCCGCAGTCCCTGGAAGCCCCCGCGGTCGTTTCCATGACCAATGATTCCTTCGGCCCGGGACCTGTTGTGGAATGGGACGACCTGGACAGCTTTGGCTTGCGGCTGGGCGTGCCCTGGGGTCCCGCGCGGCTCCTTGCCGCAATGAGCGGACTGACCGATCGGACCGGGTCAGAGGCGGACGGCACCCGCATCGACGAGGCATCACTGGGAGCCGCCGTCTCTCTGGTTTCGAAGGCCCCGGTCTGGCTCTCCCTCGGCGGCGGCATTGACGCCACGGGCAACTTCGGCGGTTTCCTGATTCAGGAGACTTTCCATTCGTCAACAGGCGTCCAGAGGCCTGTCCCCACCGCATACAGCGGCGGCCTTTCGGTGGCTCCGCTCGCCTCGTTCAAGCTTCTTCTTGCTTCGGAAACGCCCTTGTCCCCCTACTTCGTCGCGGCGGGTCGCGCTTCACTCCTGTCGCGGGGATCTCTTCTGGCGGTTGCCGGGCTTCGCTACTCAGAACCGGGCGCCCTCCTTGCCCTGGGCGGAGGGTGGCGCGCGGCCGGCGGGGCGGGACCGGCGACCATTGTCGCCGTGGAATCCGCGGAAAACGGACCCTACCTCGGATTCGAGATGCGCGTGGGCCTCCTTGCTCTTGCCTTTGAGGACATTCCCGCGCTGGGAAAGAGCAACGGGGCCTTGGGTATGGTTCTCGGGCCGCAAAGCTCTTCGAGCGGCCTCGGGCCTCTTTCCCTCGACCTGGGCCTTGTCACGGGCACGTCGGTTGCCCAGCGCGTTCGGCTTGGAGCGCTGGTCCATGGGGAAAGAAAGGACGTCCATGAGGAAGCATTCGTGGCGTTCGAGCAAGGCTACTATGCAAGCGCGCCTCAAGACCAGCTTCAGGTGGCAACGGACACGATGTTTTCGGAGTATTCCCTAGGGGGCACGGTCGGAGTTCCTTTTGCGCACGGGCTTGGCCATCTCGATGTCGGGGCGGGCCCGTACGTGTCGTTCGAACAACTCTCGACAACCATGGCGACATGGTCTGTGACCCTGGGACAGCGCGGCACTATCGGCCTGGCGGCAGATGCCGGGATCCGAGTTGCCCTTCCCCTGCAGGGTTTGCCGCTTGGAGTCGGTTGGCGGGTTGGATGGAGAGCCCTTCAAGCCGAAATCTTTCAAACCGGCGCGCCATTCTCCGGGCGTGGTTCGCTCGATTTCGAGCTTTACGTTTTCTCCGAGGACTGAGTGCTCCGTTAAGAGGATTTAACCCTACGGCAATCGGACCGCAACGAGGGACCGCTACCTTTTTCCTCATGGTACTTGAACTGATGATTTCTGGTGGCAAAGGTGAAGAGGAGACGATCCGCGACATTCGGCGGATTGTCTCGGGCAACCAGGCGCCCATCGTCAGAAACGGCGGGGGACGCCGCGCGCCTCCATCGAAAGCGAGATCCGCATGATACTCAAGCTGTCAGGCAGGAAACAGATAGAAGCATACTGGCTTGCAAACTCGGGGTGGCGCTGGAAGCCGCAATTGAAGTCGGATGCACACTTTTCCTGGTTCTACTGGGGTCGCTTCGCGGTGGGCTGGCCTGGCCCCGCGGGCCCGCGGCGCCGACGTATCGCCTGACTACCAGGCGAATCGCCAGCATGACGGCGCTGGGCTCTTTTTTTCGACGCACAGAGCGCCCGCGTGGTCAGGAAGGGGGTCAAGGTCACGCATCCACCACTGCTGCTCCCGCCCGGTTTCCTCGGCTGAGATGGGCAGTCTCAGAGAAAACCCCGTTGAGGAAAGCGGAGCGGCGGGCACGGAAAAAAGCGTGAAGGCCTTCAACAAGCCCGTTCCCACCGCCTTTGATGCCGCCTCCCTGCGAGTCCAAACCCGAAAGAACGCATCCATCTGCGCTTCTTCCGGACACGAGTGAACCCACGCGCGCTCCTCGGCGCTGAAAAAGCTCTCCAGAATATCGTCCCGTGATTTCATTTCGCGCATACGTTCGACGTCGATTCCCACCCGCAACCCGCGGCTGACCGCTATCACGGCAACGTCCCCGGCATGAGAAACGTTGAAATGCAGCGCGCCTCGGTCCCCGGCTTGGTTTTCGCAGAACGGTTTTCCTGACGTAGAATATGCTATACTGATTGACGATGGAGGGGTCTCGAAGTATCTGCCCAGGATTGCCCGGAGAGCGGCTCGGACGGCAATGAAGCGCCTCTTGTCCACCGGCCTGACCATGCGGGCGCACAGGGATTGCTCCGCGGGAGACACCAGGCTTTCCAGATGCGCGTGCGGAATATCCGGTGCTCCTGCAGCCACAAGCCAGACGTGCACGTCCCCGGACGCAAGGAGAGGGTTCCCCCAAGGGTTCAGCCAGGCCGTTTCTGGCGCAGCCATCGACTGACATGGTACTGGCCCGCGGACGCCTTGACAACCATCCCCCCTGGCGGTTGATACTTTCGGGATATCGATACTGACGGCATAATATAAGGAAGGGATAACTCTGGATACCATGACAAGAGATCCGCGGGAAGTTCGAGTGGTTATTACGGGTATGGGGACCATCAATCCCATCGGTTCCTCGGTGAAAGAGTTCTGGGAAAACCTCGTCAAGGGGAAATCGGGCGTCAGGCACCTTCAATCGTTCCCCATTGACGGCTACTCCGTGCAGATTGCCGGGGAAATAGACTTGCCGGACCTGTCGACGTATTTCAAGAACAAGAAAATGGCGAAGAGGCTGGACCGCTACGTTATCCTTGCTCAGATTGCGGCAACCCAGGCTATTCGAGATTCCGGGCTGGACGTTGACAAAGCGCCGCAGCGCTACGGAGTGATCATCGGGACCGGTGAGGGCGGCGTGGGAACGCGGTACAACAACACGGTCAAGATGCTCCGGGACGGGATGCAGTCATCATCGCCGTTCTTCGTCATGTGCATCCCCAGCACGGCCTCCGGCTACTTCGCCATGGAATGGAACCTCCAGGGGCCGTGCTTTTCGGTGAACTCCGCGTGCGCAACGGGCAACCATGCCTTCGGAGTGGCGGCCTCGCTCATCAAGATGGGGATGGCGGACGCCATATTCACCGGCGGGGCTGAAGCGCCCATTTTCCCCAGCGGCATGGCGGCCTTCGGCAACATCATGGCGCTCTCCGAGCGCAACAACTCCCCGGAGACGGCCTCGCGCCCCTTCGACAAAGACAGGGACGGCTTCGTGCTCAGCGAGGGAGCCGGGGTCCTGTGCCTGGAAGAGCTGGAGCACGCCCGCGCGCGCGGCGCGCGAATCTATGCCGAGCTCACCGGCTACGGTTTCTCCAGCGACGCTCATGACCTCGTGGCGCCGCACCCGGAGTCCCGTGGTTGCGTCCAGGCCATACAGGGCGCGCTGGAGAGCGCCAGGCTCAACGTCGACCAGATCGACTTGATCAACTGCCACGCCGCCTCCACGCCGCTGGGAGACCTTGCGGAAAGCAAGGCCATCACCACGGTTTTCAAGGACCGGGTCAACGGCGTACCGGCGCACAGCACCAAGTCCATGACGGGGCATCCCCTTGGGGCGGCAAGCGCCGTGGAGGCCATTGCGGCTATCCTGGCCATCCATGACGGGGTCATCCATCCCACCATCAACCAGTTCGAGCAGGACCCCCGGATCACGCTGAACGTGGTGCGCAATCAGCCGCGGGACGCCCGCGTGAACCACGTCCTCTCCAACGGGTTCGGCTTTGGCGGGGAGAATGCGGCCGTAACTATTTCGCGCTTCGACAGGTGACGGTTTTCCAGGGCGGGTGCTTTAAGCGCCCGTCCTGATCAGACGGGTCCTACGGGTTCTTCTACGAAGCAGACCTCCAAGACGGCCACGCATGCCACTTTCTCATCCACCAACACCTGGCCCAGCACGCTGGCAAAGTACTCGTCAGCCTCCAGCTTGCGGGCAAGCAGCCTGACTTCCTTTCCCGGAAGCACGGGCTCCAGGTAGGTGGCGCCGAGGATCCTCGAGGCGCGCACATTGAGCGCCACCGTCCGCGAGGGCGGCGTGGTGGTCCGCTCCCGCAGAAAATAGCTCAGGCACAGCCCAAGCTGGCCGATCATTTCCACTTCGAGGCATCCCGGATACACGGGGAACTCCGGGAAATGACCTGCAAAGATCGGGTCCTCGGGGGAAAGCGCGCGCGACCCGGACAGGGACTCTTCCGGGAAATTGACTCCTGTAAGCCTGTCAAGAAGAAGAAATGGATCCCTGTGGGGCAGGATGAGCTTGATCTCCTCCCTGCCCCAATCAAGGGCCGTGAAGCTTTCCGGCGCTGAAAGCGGCTTTTTGCGGTTTCGCTTCAGCAGTTCCTGGTAGTCAATCATGGATCAGCGCCGGCGCACATGCTAGTTCCGCAGACCCCTCGCGACAACGTCTTCAATGATGTTGAGGGCTTTATCCATCAGCTCCTTCGTGAACTGCGTGGACACGGAGATGCGGAACCTTCGGGCATCCGCGGGCACGGCGGGGAAATCCACGGGCTGGAGGAAGAGCCCCCGCTTCTGGATCTCCGCCGCGAACATCATGAGCTTTTCCCCTGACGCCCCGATGATGATCGGAATGACCTGGGATTCGCTCCCCCCGAGGTTGAGCTTGAGGTCGAGGAGACCTTTCTTGAGGTACGCCGTGTTGGCCCAGAGCTTGTCCCGAAGCGAGGAATCCCGCGTGGCAATCTCCAGGGCCTTCATGAGCCCAGCCACGATGGCGGGGGAAGGCGCGCAGGAGAAGTTCCAGGGGGAGGAGTACCCCTTGAGGTAGTTGATGATTGCCGCGTTCGAGCAGACGAACCCCCCCACTCCTCCGAATGACTTGCTGAGCGTGCCGAAGCTCACGCCGATCTTTTCCTCCACCCCGAAGTGCTCCGCCACTCCACGCCCGTTCGGGCCGAACATGAGCGTGGAGTGGGCCTCGTCGATATAGGTGGCGGCCTTGTATTGCTCCGCAAGCTTCACGATCTCCGGCAGCCGGGCCAGGTCTCCATCCATGGAATAGACCCCTTCGACCGCGATGAGGACCCGCTTGCCCTTGCTTTTCTCCAGCATGGCTTCCAGGGACTTCATGTCGTTGTGGGAGAAGAAGAGCATTTTTGCCCCGGAGAGCGTGCCGCCATCGATCAGGCTCTTGTGGCACCTTTCATCCATGATCAGGATGTCGCCCTTCCTGAGCAGGCCCTGCATGGCGCCCAGGTTGCCGCCCAGACCGCTGGAGTACAAGAGACAGTCTTCTTTCTGCTTGAACTCCGCGAGCCTGCGCGCGAACTCCACGTGCAGGTCGAAGGTCCCCGAGAGCAGGGGAGCGCCGCTTGCGCCGAGCCCGTAGATGGCCAGCGCTTCCTGTGCCGCCTTGATGACCTCCGGGTGGGAGGACAGGCCCAGGTAGTTGTAGGAGGTCATGTTGATGACCTTGCGGCGGCCGCCGGAAGTGTCAAGGACCTCCGCCTCCGCCCGCGGCGCCGTCACGAACTGCTGCCCGAAGAATTGCATTGCGGCCTGGATTTTCGGGTGCTGGATCCAGTCCAGGTAGTCGGTGGGCGGAGTAAGGACGTCGGGGTTGTCGTTGAAAAAAAAGTCCGCCAGGCTGAAGCTCAGTGCTTTGTCATGCATTGTCTTTGTTCACGTATTCCATGAACTTGTCTGCAAGCTGCTCGATGTTATTGATGTCGGTCAACTCGGAGCGGGGCACCTTGATCTTCAGCTCACGCATGGTGGTGGAAACCACTTCGATCATATCCAGGCTGTTCGCCCCGTAATCTTTCATGGACTTGGCAGGATCAATGGTCGCGCCATCGATGTCGTCGATGTTCGCGACGATGTTTTTCTTGATTACGTCCATGATCTGCTCCCTGGTCATTGCGCACTCCTTTCGCTTTCCTGCGATAAATATCTCATCATCGAATTATCCTTGAAGGGAAGCCCGTAGTCAACGCTGATGATCTGGCCGTTGACGGCGTCAAAAAGCCCGCTGCACATGGCCAGCACCGTCCTGCCGCACGCCTCCGGGGTGAGAATGGCCTCCCGGGGCACGCCGTTTTTCTCCATGAAAGAGAAGAATCCCTGCCCGAAAACCGCCCGGAAGGATTCGGTGTTGACGGTCCCGAAGCGCAGGACGTTCACCCGCGACCCTTCCTCGAACAGGTGCGCTGCAAGGTAGCGGCTGAAGAACTCCAGGAGCGCCTTGGAGGCGGCAACAAAGTCGTACCCGCGGTAATAGTGGTCCGGGCCGTCGCTGGAGATCCCCAGGACGTACCTGGGATAGCTTCCGAACCGGGCCTTGATGCGCCGCGTGTAATCCACCAGGGGCCACGTGCTGTACTCCAGGGTCTTGAAAAGGGACCTTTTCTTGTAGTCCGCGAGGGTCATCGTGCGAAGCGCGAAGCTCACGTTGCTGACGAAAATATCGATCTTCTTCGCCGCGCCGGTGAGGAAGGCGGAGCCGGCCACCTCTTCCATCAGCCTGACGGTGTCCTCCTCGACGGAGGCATCCGCCGGGAAAAAGCCGGGCCGAAGAGCGCCGGCCCTCGTGAAGGATTCAGCCAGCTCGTCAAGATCCGAGCTTCCCCACTTGTACGTCAGAAGAACCTGCGCCCCCGCCTCCGCGAGCGCGCGAGCGGATGCAAGGCCGATTCCCTTCGTGCCCCCGGTGATGAGGGCGGTCTTCCCGCGCAAATCCACACCGACCATGTCGGGACCTCCCTTTTCTCCTCTTGAGTTCTTCCGTTCTAACCTGGGCTCTACTCTGGATACTGCTCTTCGATTGTACGCCGAGTCTCGGGAAATGAAAAACTTATCCGGTGCATCATGTCTTCCTGCAGCCGCGCTTCCACGAGGAGCTTCTTCTTGCGCGCGCCCAAGGCCTGCTTGAGCAGGGCGATGGAGCGAATGTCCTTCTCCGCGATCTGCTCGGCGACGTCCCGCGCTTTTTCGAGCACTTCCGCGCGGGGAAGGATGTAGTTGATGTTTGTCGCCCTTCCCGCCAGCTCGCTGCCGCGGAACCTCTTGCCGGTGAAAAGCATCTCGGAAGCAAGGAACGGCCCGACGAGGTCCGCAAGCAGGACTGAGCATCCCATGCCCGGCGTGAACCCCATGTTCATGAACACGGCGCCGTAGCGGCTCTCCCGCGCGGCTATGACCAGGTCGCAACACAAGGCCATGGCAAGGCCGCCCCCGATCCCGTGCCCTTCCATGGCCGCAATCACCGGAAACGGGGTCTCCAGGAGGCGCTCGCAGATCACGAGGTCGATCACGGCCGCCTTGCCGTCGCAGAGATCCAGCAGGGCCTGCTTCTCCGCCCCGCCGCAGAAAACGTCTTCCCTGCCCTGGACCACCAGGACCTTGGTGCCGCCCTGCTCCTCCACCGCTTTCAGCGCGGCCAGGAAGTCCTCCACGAACCGGTGGGAGAAGACGTTGCGGCCTTTCTGGTCGTCCATCACAAGCCACGTGATCCCCGAAGGTTCACGCCTTATCTTCATCGAGCTCACGGACGGGCCTCCGCGGGTTTTTCCGGGACGTCGAGGGAAAGCGGGGCCTGCGGCCGAAACTGGGCGGACCAGGCAGGAAGGTCCCCGTTCTGGAACGCTTTGATGCCGGCGGAAACTGATTGGTCCCGCAGCATCCCGAGAAGCTTCTGTCGGGCAATCACTCCGGCCTCGCGAGGCGTTTTTCCCATCAGCTCGGAGGTGAACGCTTTCACCTCCGCAAGCGCCCCGGGCTTCGAACGCAGGAGGCGTTTCATCACCTCCCGCGCTTTTTTCTCCGCACGATCAGCGGAAACAAGCTCATCCACGAGATTCAGCCGCAACGCTTCCCCGGCATCCAGCTTCTTCGAGCTCATGACGAGGTAGCGCACCTTCTGGGCAGGAACGCGAAGAGCGAGCAGATAGGGCAGCACGTTGGCCGGGATCAGGCCGAAAAGGACTTCCGCCATCTCGAAGGTGGCATCAGGAGTGGCTACAACGATGTCGCACGCGCAGGCCAACCCGACCCCGCCTGCTTTGACGTCACCCTGAAGGAGGCAGACGAAGGGAAGCGGGGATGAGAATATTCCATAGAGAACGTCCGCGTAGAGGGAGACCGCCCCGCGCGCCTCCGCGTCAGCCTCCCCCGGGGAAGCAGCGGCAAGCCGTCCCAGGTCCATTCCGAGACAGAACGAAGGCCCGTTGGAGCGCAGCAGGACGGCCCGAACCCCTTGGTCTGCGCCTGAGCGGTCGATTGCGGCGGCAAGCTCTGCCAGGGTTTCGGGTCCAAGGAGGTTGCCATGCGACCCGTCACTCAACGTGATCACGGCCACGTGGCAGTCCACGTACTGCTCCACTCGCGCCACCGTCTAGCTCCACTCGTAGGTTCGGTAGAAATCCTTGATCTGACGGAGAACGAGCTTCTTCTTCCCGAGGTAGTGTTTCTCAAACCAGCCCGCGGGAAGCGAAAAATCAGGCGCGTAGGTATCTTTCTCAATGCAGGATTCGCGCCGCTTCTCGATCTCTTCGTACTCCGCCACGCTGACCTCCGAGCGGTCGTCCAGCGCGGCGTCGATCCCCATCTTGGTCACTTCATCATAGGCTTGCGGGCAAAGCACCCCGCTGTAGAACTCCCCTATTGCCCCGGAGCCGTAGGAAAAGAAGCTGATCCGTTCCCCGGGCTTGATCCCCGTGGGACAGGCCGCTATTCCGCAGATCCCGAGGAAATTGCTTGCCCCGTATGTCGAGCCCACCCGGCGGGCATAGCGGAGGGACGGAAGGACCTTCTGTGTAAAGCTCTCCTGGATCTCCGCCTTGGACCGGGGATTCACCAGGTTGCACAAGGTGCGGTGAGCCTGGAAAGCCATTCCGGGGAAAGGGGTGTGGTAGCAGTTCTGAGCAAAAAAGCGGTCAAAGTCCGAGCCATCCCCGTTTCGGCGCGCAGCCACGTAGTCGTTGTACGCCCCCTCGAGCGCGTCGAGATAGCTGTAAAGGCTGACCTCGTTATTGCCCATCTCGCGCCGGGCGCTGGGCCGGAACGTGTCATACACGTCCGTGGTCCACGTGCCCCTCCAGGACAGATCGTACTCGATGACCTTCGGCGAATCGCTCAGAAGGACGGCCGAGGCAACTCCGCCCAGCACAAACTCCTCTTTCGCGTGAAGGTGCATGCGGGAGGAATCCGTGGATATGACGAGCGCCTTGCGGCCCCTGTTCAGGCCGGCGGCCAGCCAGTTCAGGGCCGTATCCAGGGCCGCAACCCCGCTGTAGCAGGCGTGCTTGGTCTCGAAGTTTCGCACGTTCGAGGGAAGGCAGAGAGCGCCGTGAAGGTTGGTGCTGATGGGCTTGCCGAAATCAACGCTGCTTTCCGTGCCGACCACCAGGAGCCCAATGCTGTCCCTGTCCTCATCCGCAAGGAGAGGGGCGGCGGCGTTGGCTCCCATGGTGACGGTGTCCTCATAGAGCGGGTTGAGCGAACGCGTGTCGATCAGGAAATCCGCAACCACCTTCTGCGGGTCACGGTCCCGAGCCAGCGCGAGCTTTCTCTGGTCAAGGAAGAGGGAAGATCCGTAGAGGTTGATCTTCTCGATGCCGATTCGTCTCATTGCGCACCCCTATGGCACATAGCTGAGCCCTCCCGCGACGCGGATGACCTCTCCGTTGATGAAGCCCGCTTCATTCCCTGCAAGGTAGCTCACCAGGCTCGAGATCTCCTCCGCGCTCCCGATCCGCTTGATGGGACAGTATTCGAGCCAGATATCGTGGAGCTTCTGGGCCATGTGCGCGTCCGTCATATCCGTCTCCACGTACCCCACCGTCACGACATTGGAGGTGATGCCGCGCGGACCGTATTCCCGAGCCAGCGTCTTTGTCAGGCCAATGAGCCCGGCTTTTGCCGCGGCGTAGTTGGCCTGGCCGCTGGAGCCTTCCTGGGCAAGGGAGGAGATGTTGATGATCCGCCCCCACCGCCTGCTCATCATGTGCGTGAGGAAGCTTCGGATCACGAAGAACGGCCCCGAGAGGTCCGTGGCAATCACCTCGTGCCACTGTTCGTCCGTCATCATGGCCGCCACGTTGTTCTGGATGACGCCGGCGTTGTTCACAATGACGCCGACACCCGGGAAGTCTTCCATGACCTTCTCCGCGACGTTCTCCACTTCGGCGGCATTCCTCACGTCCATCTTGTAGGCGCGCGTCTCGACGTCCGGGTTGGCGGCGGCGGCAAGGCGCAGCGTCTCTTTCATTGCTTGCTCGTTGCCCACGTACGTGAACGCGGTCGGAATCCCGTCCCTCACGAGGCGTGTCACAATGGACCTGCCAATCCCGCGCGAGCCGCCGGTCACGAAGGCGGCTGCCCCATTTTTCTCCATCCCGGTCCCTCTTATCCCTCGTAGCGGCGGATCAGGCTGCACGCGTTGATTCCGCCGAAGCCGAAGGAGTTCTTCAGCATGTAACGGATGTGGTGGTCCACCGGGCCCGTTGCGCACACGTCCAAGTCCACGCGCGGGTCCTGGTGCTCGATATTGATGGTGGGATGCAGCGTCCCGTGCTTCATTTCCAGGAGACCGGCAATGGTTTCCACGATGGGAGACGCCCAGCAGGTGTGCCCCAGCATCGACTTGGCTGCGTTCAGCTTCATCTTGTACGCGTGGCCGCCGAACGCGGTCTTGATGGCCTGGATCTCTTCGAGGTCCCCGCCCGGTGTGCCCGTGGCATGGCAGCTTGCGTAGTCGACCTCCGAGGGATCCGTGCCCGTGGATGCAAGCAGCTCCTTGATCAAACGGCTCTGGACGTCAGCGGCGGGGGCCGGCAGGTGGCACGCGTTTGCATTGGCGCGAACGCCCAGGACTTCACCGTAGATACGGGCGCCGCGCGAAAGGGCGTGATCCAGCTCTTCCAGCATCAGCGTCCCGGCCCCGTGCGAGTAAACGAACCCTGCGCGGGAGGAGTCGAAAGGGCGGGAGGCTTTTTCGGGCCGGTCCTGGTATTCGGGCTTCACGACCACCGCATTGATGATGACGGAAGCCTGGATGTCCCCGGGGGACACGTCGAAAAGGCCTCCGGCAATCACCGCGGCGTCCGACTCCCCGGTCTGGATGTCACGGACACCTTCGCGGAGGGCGAGGTTTCCGCTTGCGCAGGCCCCCCCAATCGTAAACGTCGGACCGTGCAGCCCCAGGACTTCCGTGAGGAGCGCGGGAACGTTCGGGTCGATTGCCTCCACGCCGCTTAAAACGTCCACCGATTCCTCATCATTGAGAAACTTCTTGGAGTTCTCATGGATATAATTCGAGTTCAGGTTGTGGCCGCCCACAATGACGCTGGTGCGGTAGGGATCCACGCTTGGCCCGCGGGAATCAGTTCCCGCCCGGAAAAGCCCGGCGTCCGCCCAGGCGGCCAACGTGCAAAGGACGGATGCCTTTGCGGAGAAAGTGGTTGATCGGAAAATCTTCCTGACTTTCTTGTAAACCAGGGGCCCCAGCAGCTCCTCGTAGCGCGCAAGGGCCGCATTGCAGTCATAGTCCCCCAGGTCACCGCCGATCTTGCACTCGATTCTGCTCATGTCCAGGGAGTGCCAGCGTTTGATCCCCGAAGTGCCCTTGATCAAGTTGCTGTAGTATCCTTCAAGAGTATCACCGAGGGGGTTGATGGTCCCCATTCCGGTGATAACAACGCGCCTTTTCATCGTTATGCACCATAGTCTTTTTGGCCAAGAGGCACAAGGGGAAGTTTGTCAACAAAAATGGATATTTTGGATACTAACAAAAGAAATAGATCTATTTCTTTATACGATCTCAGCGGAAAGAAAGGAGACTATGCATGCCTGAGCTCATTCCGTGGTTTGAGCGAGCATTCAAGTTCGATGTGCCTGACGGCCTGTTCCCGAATATTCTCGAGCGTCTTCGGGGGACCCCGGCCCGGCTTTCAGAGCGGCTCGGGTCACTGCCACGGGGCCTGTTGGTCCGAAAAGATGGCGAAGACTGGTCGATCATGGAGAATGCCGGCCATCTGCTCGATCTGGAGCCGCTGTGGGCCGCGCGGGTAGAGGATTTCATCCAGGGAAAGGAGAGACTGCAGGTCGCGGACCTTACCAACCGCAAGACCCACGAGGCTGGACACAACAACCGTCCCCTGGAGAGTATTCTCTCCTCGTTCCACTCCGCGCGCGGCCAATTGGTCAAGACGCTGGAAGCGCTCGACGGGACCGCCTACTCGAAAACGGCCCTTCACCCGCGACTGAACACACCGATGAGGCTCATCGACCACGTGTTGTTTGTCGCCGAGCACGATGACCACCATCTGGCGCGCATTTCGATGCTGATGCGTTCGCTCGGGTGAATCGGCGGGCGACCGCGAGCGGAAGGATCTTGCGGATCAGCCCGCGGAGGCTCAGATCATCGTCGACGACCAGAACCGTGATGGGGTTCTTCATCAGATTCAGCATGCGAAAAGCGCGGTTTCAATTCGATTGCCGCCAGTTTAAATTTTCTTAAAATAGGGCTTCTTCGGCACCCAAGCCTCGGAGAGACACGTATAGGAAAATAGATTGGTTCGGATTCTTGGAAGGAGAGCTTTATGAAAGCTGTTGCCGTATTCTTTCTGTCAGCCGCTATGCTGATTGGCTTTGGTGCATCCGCTTTTGCCGTGGAGCAGAGTGTAAGACTCATCCGGCCCGTTCAGCAATGGGTCGGCAAGCCCGCCACTCAGGTGGTCAAAGCGCTCGGCGAACCCAGCTATACTTCGACGACAAACCATGGCCGCCTGGTTTATGATTTTGTACAGGAGCCGCAGCATGTCGGTCCGATAGGTACATATCAATTTGTGATTGGTCCGAACGGGAAAGTGGCTGCCGCAACTCTCACCTTCGGCATCCTTACGAGCTCCTCGAGCAACTGGTGGTCACGAATCACCGCAAGCCTTGGCCTTGGATAGTCGTGAATCCTGTATGGGCGGCGAGGGATTCGGA
>CAWJSK010000010.1:0-45600 GCA_963845535.1 uncultured Spirochaetota bacterium | reverse complement strand
CCCTGTGTCTGCCAGTTCCACCACTCCGGCTTTGCCAAAAACTTTACCGTTTCGCCGTCAGCCGAGTCAAGACAATCAGGTGCGAAGCCGAACATAGATTGAGGATTTTCCATGCCACGAAAAGCGATGCGTTCGCTCTCGTTCATATTCTTCCTTCTTATGGCGATCAGCCTCGCGGCAGGGGAAAGCTCGTACACGATCAGGGAGGGCGAAACGCTTTTTTCAGTGGCAAAGCGGGTGCAGATACCGGTTGACGTCTTGTCCGCCTACAATGGCATCGACAACGCATCCCGCCTGAAGGCCGGAAGCGTGATCAGGTTTCCCTCGCCCTACGTCGTGAAAAGGGGAGACACGCTCTTCGCGATCTCCCGGTCGTTCGGAGTGCCGATGGCGAAGCTGCTCGATCTGAACGGGTTGAACGAACGCAGCAAGATCAAGGTCGGCCTGAAGGTCTTTATCCCGCTCGATCACGCCGCCGGCTTCACCGCTTCGGAGCCGGTGGATTCGGTCTCCGCCCGACTCCCCCCGCAGGACAACGTCGGGAAGACTCCGACGTCCGCGGACACGCTGTCACAGACCGCCTCTTCCGGGGAGGTCATGTGGCCTCACACGGGCCGTCATGAGCCGCTGCGGGGCAAGATATCGGGCCTTGTTTTCTTTGGATCGGAAGGAGATCCGATCCACTCAGCAACAAGCGGGGAGGTGAAGTGGGTCGGTCCTTACTGGGGCTGGGGGAAGACCGTCATCATCAAGTCAAGCGATGGCGACCTCATCCTCTACGCGGGGAACGAGCAGCTCCTGGTGAACGTCGGAGACCGCGTGAGTCCAGGGACGGAGATAGCGCGGCTGGGAGTGAGCCCTCAGGGCGGGGGCGCAAAGCTTTACTTCAGCATTCAAGGAGCAAACGGACAGTTTGTCGATCCGGAGAAGTTTTTCTCCGACAAGAGCCACGCATAGAATAAGAGGGTGTATATGGGAAGGCACCTTGAAAAAGGCCAGGGAGGACCGCAGACCCGCGTCGGCGCCGCAGTGCAATTGCAGGCCGCCGTGGGACTGCTTTCCAGCGCGCACGCAGAAACGCGCGGGACGCGGCGTCAGGAGGAACGAGCGCGGGCGGTGGAACCGCGCGCCGCGCCGAGGCGCGAGGCTCCGCAGGAGAGAGATCTCCTTGCGCTGTACATCAGGCAGATCGCGAGCTATCCGCTTCTTACCGCACAGGACGAGCAGGAGATTGGCGGCTCCATCCACAGGGCCAAAGAGGAGCTTGCGGGGCTGGAAAAGAAGGCCGCAGCGTGCCGCGTATCACGCAAAGCGTACCTTCGCCGCAAGGCGGAGTTGGAGCACGAGATCAGCATATCGAAGAACCGCCTGATCCTGGGCAACCTGCGCCTTGTCGTGTCCGTGGCGAAGAAGTACCAGCACAGGGGCGTGTCCCTCCTTGATCTCGTGGACGAGGGGAACATTGGCCTCATCGAGGCCGTCGAACGCTTCGACTACCGCAAAGGGTGCCGGTTCTCAACATACGGAACGTGGTGGATCAAACAGGCCGTCATCAAGGCGCTGGCGGAAAACGGCAAGGCCATCAAGATCCCCATCCATCTTCTCAATACCATCAAGAAGTGTTTCTCCATTGCCCGCCAGCTCACCCAGGAGCTTGGGCGCGAGCCCAGCAACGAGGAGATTGCCGACTACCTCCGTATCCCGAAGTCCCGCGTGGAGGAGCTCATCAGCCTTTCCTGGGACCCGACGTCGCTCGATTCTCCCGTTCCCGGGGAAAATCCGACCAAGCTCTCGGACCTCATCCGGGACGAGGCCTCGGAAAAGCCCTTCGAGTCGGCTTTTGCGCTGGCGCTCCAGGACACCCTGGCCATGGTTCTCGACAAGCTCAACGAGCGTGAAATGCGCATCATCAAGCTGCGCTTCGGCCTTGACGGCGAGGGGCCTTTCACCCTCGAGGAGACGGGCAAGATCCTCGGAATCACGCGGGAAAGGGTCCGGCAGATCCAGGAGCGGGCGCTCGTGAAGTTGAAGCAGCTCAGGCTGTCGAACGAGCTGGAAGCCTTCATCCAGGGATGAGCTCTCAGCGGAAACCTTGACATGAGGATGCGCCAATTCTACAATAGGACAGAATTTACGAAGGAAGATGCATGCTCACCACCTACTCGTTGAGTGGTCTTACCGTTGTCACGCCTGACACCGCCACCGCCGGCACGAGTATCCAGGTTGACCAGAAAAAGCTCGGTCGACTCGGAGGCAAATGCAAGTTCGAGCTGCATTTCGGTGACGGGTATGCGGCGTTTCCAGCCCTCATCAACATCCACGACCATTTCAACGGGAATTACCTTCCCAAGGTAGGGCCGGCGCCCGGAGAGTTCTACGTCAAATGGCTCGACTGGGAAAAGGACCTTCGCAACTCGGAGGTCGTCAAAGTGGAACGGGCAAAAACGAGCACCGAAGAGCGCTATTTCCTCAGCGCGTACAAAAACCTGTTCTCCGGGGTGGTCACGGCGAATGATCACTTCCCGCACGAATGGAACGAGCCGTTCATCCCCCGCCTGCCCATCCGCGTCATCCGCAACTACACCCTTGCGCACGAAAGCTCCTCCTATGACTTGAAGTGGGGGGAGGGAATCGAGATCGAGCACGCGCGCGCTCTCAAGAACAATTTTCCTTTCATCACTCATTTGGAGGAAGGGTTCGACGAGGAATCCCAGCGCGGCATCGACATCCTGGAAGAGCTGGGCTGCCTGGATGACCACACGGTGCTCATCCACTGCATTGGTTTCTCGGATGACGACATCCAGAAAACGCGAAAAGCCGGGGCCCACGTGGCCTGGTGCCCGGCCTCGAATGTGTTCATGTTCAACGTCACCATGAAGATCCGCAAGATGCTGGAGGCAGGGATCAACGTCGCGCTGGGGACGGACTCAACCGCCACCGGCTCGGTCAACATCCTTGACGAAATGAGGTTTGCCCGGGACATCTACCGCAAGATGTACGGTGAGGACCTTGCGGCGCGGACCGTCGTGAACATGGTGACCGCCAACCCTGCAAAGGCTCTTCGCATGCAGAAAGAGACGGGCAACCTGTCGGAAGGGAAGCTTGCGGACGTGCTCGTCATGCGTCAGCGCAAGGATGATCCGTGGGAGTCCCTTGTCGCAATGCGAATCGAGGACATCGAGCTGTTGATCCAGGAAGGGGCTCCAATCTATGGAGACGCCCGCCATGAGGAGCTCTTCACGGCGCGCGGCGTGCAGTACACGGCTGTGGGAGTGAAAGGACGCCAGATGCTGGTGAAGGGAGACCCGGCAGGCCTGATGGAGAGGGTACGGAAGGCAGTAGGATTCCGCAAGGTCCTTGACTTCATCCCTCTGGACACCTAGCCTACTCTACCAGGTAACGGCGGATGCCCAAGGCAGTTCAGTACAGAGCAAACTCCATCATCTACTTCAAGGGAGACCAGAGCGAGCGCATCTTTCTGCTCAACGCTGGAAAGATCAGCCTGAGCTACGTGGACATCGAGAGTGGGCAGGAGATCCGGGACCTCATCAAGACAGGTGAGTTCTTCGGCGTCAAATCAGCGCTGGGGCGCTACATCCGGGAGGAGACGGCAATCGTCCTCCAGGACTCCACCGTGATGGTCTTCTCCGTTCCCGAGTTCGAGGTGCTGGCAACCAAGAACACACGCATCATCACGAAGATGCTGAAGGTCTTCTCCAACCAGCTCCGGCGCATCCACAAGCAGGTCCAGACTCTCCTCGTGAGTGATGAGCAAGTCAATCCCGAAACGGGCCTTTACAAAATCGGGGAATACTACATGAAGAACAAGCGCTACGCCCAGGCGCTCCACGCCTACAAGCGCTACCTCGTGTACTACCCCTCGGGCGCATTTGCAACGGACGTGACGAGCAAGATCGTGGCGGCAGAGGAGTTCCTTTCCCGCTACGGTTCGGGAGAGCCTCCCGCTTCCGCTCCCGGGGCAACGCCGGCGGCTGCCGCCGCCGCGGCGGGACTCAGCCCGTCGGTGGCTTCCGCTTCCGCGGCCGCCCCGGCGGCGGAAGCCTCGGACCTGGCCCAGCAGTACTACAACGCCGTCAGCCTCGTGAGCCAGGAAAAATACATGGAGGCATTCAAGGCGTTCAAGAGGATCATCGATGGAGGGGCGGACGCGGAATACTCGACCAAGGCGGAGTTCGAGATGGCCAAGTGCCTCTTCTACCTCAAGCAGTTCGACTCCTGCATCAAATCGTTCACGGCAATCGTGCAGAAGTTCCCCAAGCATCCGGAGATGAAGGACGCCCTCTTCTTTGTGGCGCGCTCCTATGAGGAAAAGGGAGACGCGGCAAAAGCAGGGGGGCTCTTCAAGAAGATCCTGACCATGGGAACAGATGAGGATCCGGTCATTCGGAAAGTGAAGAAGGCGCTGCGGGCGCTCCAAGGGGGAACGGCGTGAGTCCGGCCGCGGCAGGTCCAGATCTTTCCATGTTCAACCGCTTCATGGTCACCTTCCGCAAAGGGGACATCATTTTCTGCGAATACGAACCGGGGGATACGTTCTATCTCCTGCAGTCCGGGCGGGTGCAGATCGTGCGGATCATCGGGGACCTGGAAAAGAACATCGACATTCTCTATCCCGGCGAAGTGTTCGGCGAGATGGCCATCCTGGAGGAAGCACCGCGGTCCGCCACGACCATAGCCCTTGATGAGGTGAAGGCGCTGGAGTTCAACCGGGAAAACTTCGAAGTTCTCATGATGGGAAACCCGCAGATCGCCATGAAGCTCTTGAAGCTTTTCATCAAGCGGATCTATGACCAGAAGCGGCGGTTCATGATCCTGACCCTCGAAGACGTGGAAGCCAAAGTGGCGGATGTCTTCCTTATGCTCGCCGAAAACCAGTCCATGGACACCTCGACGGGAGAGTCAATCGAGTTCAAGAGCACCGTTGACGACATGTCGCATTGGGCGGGAATACCGCCCGGCCAGTGCCGGGAGGTCCTCAACCACTTCGTGGCCCAGAGACGGATCGAGCTTCACCCGGACAAGATTGTGGTAAAGAACATCAACGATTTCGCGCGGTTTGTCGCGTCCCGCCGCAAGCACCAGGAGAAATAGGGCGTCAGCGCAGCCTGCTCGCGTCAGTCTGCGGCCTGTGCGCGCCGGCCTGCGGCCTGTGCGCGCCGGCCTGCGGCCTGTGCGCGCCGGCCTGCGGCCTGTGCGGCGCCGGCCCCGCTAAATCCCGAGATACGCCGCCTTCACCTGGGAGTTGTTCGCAATCTCTTTTGCAGGTCCTGACAGCACAATGCGCCCCGTTTCCAGGACGTACGCCCGGCTTGCGATGGACAAGGCCATCTGCGCGTTCTGCTCCACCAGGAGGATGCTCGTGCCCTCCTTGTTGATCTCCACGATGATTCGGAAGATCTCTTCCACAAGAATGGGGCTCAAGCCCATGGAAGGCTCATCAAGGAGGAGCAGGCTGGGGCGGCTCATGAGGCCGCGTCCCATTGCCAGCATCTGCTGTTCACCCCCGGACAGGGTCCCTCCATACTGGGTTGCCCTTTCCTTCAGGCGGGGGAAGCTGCGGTACACGCGTTCCAGGGTCGCTGATATTTCGGCCTGGTCACTGCGGGTGTACGCGCCCATTGTCAGGTTTTCCCGTACGGAAAGCGGCGCAAAAATTTTCGACCCTCGGGAACGTGGCTCATTCCAAGCTGGACGACCTTTTCCGCCGCCAGCGTAGAAATGTCCTGGCCGTTGAGATGGATGGAGCCCGTTCGAGATCGCAAAAGGCCCGAAATGGTCCGAAGGGTGGTTGACTTGCCGGCACCGTTGGCGCCGATCAGGGTAACTATCTCACCCTGTTCCACGTTGAAGGTGATCCCCTGGAGAGCGTGGATTGCGCCGTAATAGACGTTGAGATTTTCAACCTGCAGCACTTGTGGCGACTCCTTTGCCCAGATACGCCTCGATAACGGTCTGGTTGCCCGCGATTTCCTTCGGGGTTCCCCGCGCTATCACCTCACCAAAGTCCATGACGGTGATCCTCTCACAGATTCCCATGACGACGCGCATCTGGTGCTCGATCAGCAGGATGGTCAGCTTGAAGCGGTCCCGGATGAAATGGATCAGGTCCATCAGCTCGATGATCTCCCGGGGGTTCATTCCCGCGGCAGGCTCGTCGAGAAGGAGGACCTTCGGATTGCAGGCAAGGGCGCGCGCAATCTCCACCCGGCGCTGCTCACCGTAGGGAAGATTTTTGGAGATCTCCTCGGCAATTCCGTCCAGCTTGAAGATGGACAGAAAGTCGAGAGCCTGTTCCGTGAGCTCCTTTTCCTTGTCGAGGAACTTCTTGGTCCGAAGGAAGGAGTCCGCGAGGCTGTATCCGGCGTGGGCATGATACGCGATACGAACGTTATCCAGGACGGAGAGACTGGAGAAAAGGCGGATGTTCTGGAACGTCCTGGCAATTCCCAGGCGGGTGATCTCGTACGCCTCGGATCCGTCGATCCTCTCTCCGTCCAAGGTGATGCTCCCGGAGGTGAGCGTGATGACGCCCGTAATCAGGTTGAACACGGTGGTCTTGCCGGCGCCGTTCGGCCCGATGAGGCCCCACAGGGCTCCGCGCGGAAGGGACAGGGAGAAATTTTTTACCGCGCAGAGACCGCCGAAATACTTGGTGATCTCACCGATTTCCAGGAGAGCCCCTGGTGCATTGGAATCCGCCATGTCAGGACAACTCCTTCTGCTGCGCCGGCGTGCCGCCGGCCGTTGTTTGGCCCTTCGCCGGGGAGCGACGGAGTGTTTTTTCAGCTTTCAGGAACCCCCACTCGACGTTCCCGAGGAGCCCCTGCGGTCGGATCAGCATGAGAAGCAGCAGGGTGATGGGGTACAGCACGAAGCGCCAGGTAGGAGCTTCGGTCCCCATCTGGCCCAGGAGAACTCGGAGGAAGCCTTCCAGGAAAAATATCCACACGAAGGACGCGGCTAACGTGCCCGTCATGCTGCCCAGTCCTCCGAAAACCACGATGATGAGCGGGTTGAATCCAGCGATGAAGCTGAATGTGTTGGGGCTGAGGAACCCGATATAGTGAGCGTAGACGCCGCCGCCGATGCCCGCCACAAAGCTTCCCAGGACAAACGCCAGGAGCTTCGAGCCGGCAACGTTGACGCCCATTGCCTTTGCCGCCGTCTCATCCTCCCGCACGGACATCGAGGCGCGTCCCGTGCTGGAGCGTATGAAGTTTCTGACGATGACAATGACAAGCATAAGGAAGATGAAGGCGGTCACCCAGCTTGTCAGCTTGGGGATCCCGATCATCCCCCTGCCTCCCTTCATCTCGGGGAAGGGAAGGATGGTGTCCGTGTTCACCATGAGTGTCTGGACAACGATGGCAAAGCCCAGTGTGGCAATACCGAAATAGTCGCTTCCCAGCGTGAGCACCGGCAGCCCGAAGAGGAAGCTCACCTCGGCAGCGAAAGCGCCCGCAAAGATGACGGCCAGGAAAAACACGATCTGCGCCACCGCGGGGGACGAAAGAGGACCCGGTGCCGCGGTGGTTCCAAACAGGGGTGTCAGGGTGGATGCAAGCGCGCGTCCCGCGTACAAGGCCACTGCTCCCGCAATGACCACGGCGATCAGATAGAACGTAAAGGCGGAAAGGACGGGGATTCCCCGGCGCATCCGCAGCAGGCGGCCCACGCCTATCCACGCCAGACCTGCAAAAATGACCCCGAGGCCGACCACGAGAAAGCCGCTTGCGTCACCGTTGCTCCACCGGTAGGTGATGTCAGCGGCCGCATACGCGCCAATTCCGTAGAAACCCCACTGGGCAAGGCTGAACTGGCCGTTGAATCCGTAGATGAGGTTCAAGCCAAGGCATACCATTGCCATGGTGACGGCCTGATAGAGCAGGTCCTGGTCGAACACCGAGAAAACCGCGAAATCACCGAATTGAGCAAGGAAAGCGAGCTGGATCACGCCGAAGGCGAGCAACACCGTGAGGGCCTTCTGCCAGAGAGCTTTTCGCGCAAGCCCCCACATGAGCCCGTAGATCCAGGCAACGAGGACGGCCATTTTCACGATCGTCAAAAAGAGATAGCTCAGTTCCATCCCTTCCCCCTAGGCTTTCTCGCCCGCCGGCTCCCCGAAAATGCCGGTGGGGCGGACGAGGAAGACGATGATCAGGATCGTGAACGACACCGCGTCACGCATGGGCGTGGAGATGTAGCTCATCGTGAGAGATTCGGCCTGTCCCATGATGAGGGCTCCCACGAAGGCGCCGGGGATGTTGCCGATGCCGCCGAGGACCGCAGCGACGAAGGCCTTGAGGCCCGGGAGGATGCCAAGCTGGGTCCAGATGGATTGGTAAGCAATGGCGTAGAGGACGCCTCCCATTCCCGCGAACGCGGCGCCAACGGCGAACGTGAAGGAGATCACACGGTCGACGTTTATCCCCATCAGCCGCGAGGTGGGCTTGTCGAATGAGGTGGCCCTCATTGCGATCCCGATCTTCGTCCTCCTGATAAGGAACTGCAGGAAGAGCTGCACCAGGACCGAGGCCGCAAGGATGATCAGGAAGATGTTGGAGAAAGTGATGGTATTGTCAGGAGACGCCTGCCCCGAATGAATCCGATGTATGCCATCCTTGATGTACCACGCGGTGATGTCGAACGGGGCCTTGTAGGGAATGAAGCGCGGAGAGAAAACAAACTGAAGCGCGCCGAAGAACTCCAGGAAGAACGAGACGCCGATGGCGGTAATGAGCGCCGCGATGCGCGGGGCGTCCCGCAAGGGCTTGTATGCCACTCTTTCGATGGTGATGGCGAGCACCGTGCAGACCAGCATGGCAAGGAGAATGACGGTAATGGACCCGATGACCAGGGACAGTCCCACCGGAATGTTCGGAAAGACCATCTCAGGCCACCGATGCAAGTGAAACTGCGCGACAGCGTAGAAGCTTGTGAAAGCGCCCACCATGAAAATGTCCCCATGGGCGAAGTTGATCAACTTCACGATGCCATACACCATCGTGTAACCGAGGGCGATGAGCGCATAGACGCACCCGAGCTTCAGGCCGTCGATGACGTTCTGAAGGAACAGGATTGGGCTTCGTACGAAGTTGAGCACGAGGATATACGCTGCGAGCACTGCGAGCAGGATGAGAAACCCGTTCCCAACCCACGCCAGCGGCGCACGGTTTTTCCGCGGGATGGCGGACGTAGCCGCAAGATGTTCGTTTTTCACAGGCATGTGCGCTCCGCTCTAGAGAAAGATTGAAGAAAGCGAGAGGGCAACCCTCAGGTTGCCCTCTCCGAAATACTTTGGTTTCAGCTTATGGAGAGACGAAAGAGTCGAACACCTTCTTGCCGCCCTTCACATGGATGATGACGGCGCCCTTGATGGGGTCGTGCTGGGCATCAAAGGTGATCTTGCCGGATACCGCGTTGAAGGTGATCCCTTCCAGGGCGGCCTTCACCTTGTCGGTGTTGTCCGCGCCGGCGTTCTGGATCCCCTGCAGCAGCAGGTTGGTGGCGTCATACGCCAGTGTGGCAAGGGCGTCGGGAACGATGGGCTTGCCCGAGGCGTCCTTGTACTTGTCTCCGTAGGCCTTCAGGAAGTTCTGCACCTCAGGCCGGGGGTCCTGGGGGTCATAGTGGTTGGTGTAGTAGCCGTTGTCCGCGGCCTTGACGTCCAGGTCTGAAGAATCCCACCCATCTCCGCCCATGAACGGCGCGGTGATGCCTTTTTCCTTTGCCTGCTTGGTTGCAAGGTTGACGACGTTGTAATAATCCGGGAGGTACACGAGGTCGGGCTTTGCCGCTTTTACCTTTGCCAGGATGGCGGAGAAGTCCGTGTCCGTGCCTGTGTAGTTCTCCTTGCCGACGATCTGTCCGCCGAGCTGGGTGAAGGCGGCTTCAAACGCTTCCGCCAGACCTTTTACGTAGTCGTTGCTCTGGTCAGCCATGACAAAGGCCTTCTTGGCCTTCAGGTTGTTCACCGCGAACGTGGCGGCGACTTTGCCCTGGAAGGGGTCAATGAAGCACGCCCGGAAGATGTACGGCTTGGTTCCGCCGTTCTTGTCCAGTGTGACGGTCGGGTTGGTGGAGGTGGGGCTGATCTGGATGACCTTTGCCGCGTTGGCGATCTCTGAAATCGGGATCGAGGCCTTGGAGCACACTTCACCAACGATGTAGTGCACTTTATCCTGGTTGATGACCTTGTTGGCCGCATTCACCGCGGGGTCAGGGGTGCACTGGCTGTCCTCGACAATCGGCGTGATCTTCAGGCCGAGAACGCCACCTTTCGCGTTCCACTCATCGATGGCGAGCAGGGCGCCGTCACGCGTGGAAACGCCGAATGTGGGGACCGGGCCGGAGAGGGGCGCCAGAACGGCGACCTTCAGGACCTTCGGTGCCTGTTGGCAGCCGACGAACACAACTGTGAGCGCCAGCGCGATGGCAACGAGCGATAGAAAACGCTTCATTCTTTCCTCCTTATATGAATTTCTTTAAAAGCGTTCTTGGGTAATGAAACGGACTGCAAAGCGTGGAAAATAATACTCCCGCTGAATAAATTGTCAAGCATCGAGGCCGCTCCGCGCCGCGCTCATTGAGTTATGCAAGGAGCCTGTTTCGGACTTCAGGCAGCTCGCAATACCAGAGCTCGAGCGCCGAAAGGACCATCGCGATAGCGGCTATGATAACGTACTGAGCGTTGAAACGTTGGACCCCCCCTGCGTTTTCAGTGGCATGCGGGAGAAGCATCATCAAGCGGCTGATGATGTTGAAGCCCTGGGAAAAGGCGAGCAGATACCAGGGCCAGGAAGCCGCGCTTTTGCGGAAGATGAGCTGGACGAGAGCCAGTATCACGAGGAAGGAGAGCAGCATGGGGAGCCACCATTCTTGCGTGTCTGGCGAATACGACGATGTGGGAAAGATCAAAAGCGGCACGAGCTGAAACCACAGAATAATATAGATGGCGATGCGATTACTGAGGAGTTTTCGAAGCATGCCAACACAATATCATGGGGAGTTTTCCATGTCGAGAGAAATTTCTGCGCCCCTGCCGCACGGCCTAAAGGCCGTGCTATAGGGCGCCTTCCGCACATCCCTGTGCTCGGCGCCCTTCCGCCATCCATGGCTACAGCCAAGACTGGGAATCGAACCCAGGACCTGCGCATTACGAGTGCGCTGCTCTACCAGCTGAGCTATCTTGGCGTGCCGTGCAGCATACAGAAACGCGCTCGAAATGGCAATGGGTGAGCGCGGGGTTTCTCTTGTCAAGGACCGCTGCTGCCTTCCGATAATGAGGGAGAGAAGCGGAGAGGCGCTCCAGGAGGTTCAGCGTGGTTCGTGGGCTGTACACGGGCGCAAGCGGGATGGTCGTCCAGATGAACCGCATGGACGAGATTGCCAACAATCTCGCCAATGTGGATCTCAACGGCTACAAGAAGGACACCGCCATCGAGAAGGCTTTCCCCGAGATGCTGATGCGGCGGATGAACGACGACGCGGTCTACAAGTTCCCCATGGGCTCCGTGGACTCCGCTCCGATCGTGGGCACCATTGGCACGGGAGTGGAGACGAACGAGGTCTACACGAATTTCGCGCAAGGGGCCATGAAGCAGACGGAGAACGACTTCGACATGGCCCTCGAAGGGGACGGCTTCTTCACGGTCCAGACCCCGCAGGGGGAGCGGCTCACGCGCAACGGCGCGTTCGTCCTGAACAAGGACGGCTACCTCGTCACCAAGAGCGGGGACTTCGTCCTTGGTGAGAACGGCCCCATCAAGCTGAAGAAGAACAACTTCGTCGTGGACCAGGACGGCACGGTGTGGCAGAACGCCACGTTCGCCGCGGACGACAAGCGCCTTGTCTCCCAGCAGGAGAACCAGTGGGAGAACATCGAGAAGGTGGACCGGCTCCGCCTGGTGGACGTGACCCGAAAACGTTACCTGCAGAAACAGGGAAACTCATACTGGAAGACGACCGACGAATCGGGGCCGGATGAGATCATTGGCCCGGACTCGAGGCCCAAGGTGCGCCAGGGGTTCCTGGAAGGCGCGAACGTGAACCCCGTCACCGAGATGGTGGAGATGATCGAGGTGAACCGCGCCTATGACGCGAACCAGCGCACGGTGCAGACGGAAGACTCCATGATCGGCAAGCTTTGGAATGAGGTGGTGAGAGTATGATGCGATCCCTGTGGACGGCAGCCTCGGGAATGACCGGCCAGCAGTTCAACATTGACACGATTTCCAACAACCTGGCCAACGTGAACACCACGGGCTTCAAGATGATGCGGCCTGATTTCGAGGACCTGCTCTACCAGACCGAGCGCCTTGCAGGCACGCCGGCCACGGAGGCTACCGTGGTGCCCACGGGAGTCCAGGTGGGCCACGGGGTGCGCCCCGCGGCAACGCAGAAGATTTTCACGCAGGGCGCGCTGCAGTCGACCGGTAACCCGTCTGACATGGCCATTGAAGGGGACGGGTTTTTCCGCGTGCTGCAATATGACGGGACCTACGGATATACGCGAGACGGGTCCTTCAAGATCGACTCCAACGGGCAGCTCGTCACCTCCGACGGATACAAGCTCCTCCCGGAGGTCGTGCTTCCCCAGGGCTTCCAGAACGACAGCCTGACCATCTCCCAGGACGGCAGGATCACGGTGAAAGTTGCGGGCAGCGATGACCCGGTGGAGGTCGGACAGCTTGAGATCTACCGCTTCGTCAACCCGGCAGGGCTCGAGTCGATCGGAGAGAATCTCATGAAGGTCACCAACGCCTCCGGTGACCCCATCCCCGGCCGGCCCGGCTTCGACGGGATGGGAAAGACCCTGCAGCGGTTCCTCGAGATGTCCAACGTTTCGGTTGTCAGGGAAATGGTAAACATGATCGTAGCGCAGAGGGCATACGAGCTGAACAGCAGGGCAATCCAGACTTCTGACTCCATGCTGGCAACGGCCACGTCACTCAAGAGGTAGCGTTGGCAGATGAGGCGGGCGGCGGTTTTCCTCGCGTTGGGATTGCTCCTCATGGCGGTGGTCCCGAGGGCCCTGGCGCGAGGAGTCACCGTCTACATTCAGCGCGTTCTGGTTGCTGACCCGGGCGACATACGGCTCGGGGACCTCGTGCACTCCCTGGGCGATGCTCCGCTTGCCGCGGGAGAGACGCTGGCCCAGGACATCGCTTCGGTCTCCAATCGAATTCTCTACGTACCGTCGCAAACGTACATGGACCGCGTGGAGGGCGCATTCGGACGCGACTCGATTTTCGTGGGGTCGCGAAGCCTCGTAATCCCGCGCGGAACGCTCCCGGACAGCGAGATACCGCTCCTGGACCGGCTTGTGGATTTTCTCACCGATGCCGGCGTGCTCGGCGCCGACGTGGCCGACATCGAGGTGAGGTCAGTCCAGCTCACGGGGACCTTGCCGCCGGACGTCGTGCCGACGTTCCAGCTCGTGCGGTCCTCACACGGCTCTGTCGAAGCCTCCTTCAGCGCCTCAAGCGGCGCGGGCCAGGCAAGCGGCAGGGTCATCCTGGCGCTGAAGGAGGACGCGCGGGCTTCCTCCGCGGACGTGCGGCCGAGTGATACGGTGCGCGTGATCTTCCATAAAGGCCCCATTACGATCGAGATGCCCGGCCGGGCCCTGGCCTCGGCGGCAGTGGGCCAGACCGTGAGCGTGTTGGCAGCCGACAGTCAGAAGAGCTTCACCGGCAGGCTCCTCGAAGGGAAGGCGGTGGACGTTGAGCTTCCGTAAGGCTTGGGCCGTCTGGGTCCTGATGCTGGCGGCGGTCGCCGTATCAGCGGCGCCGGTGGTCAGAATCAAGGACATCGCCTCCATCCAGGGTGTGCGGGCAAACCAGGTGCTTGGGCTCGGGTTGGTAAGCGGTCTCAATGGACAAGGAGACTCGTCGAGCGCGCCCCTCCTTCGCTCGACGGTCTCCTCTCTTGTCTCAAGCTTCGGGATCTCGCTTTCGCCTCAGGACGTGCGGAGCAAGAACGCGGCGGTGGTGATGGTAAGCGGGGAGCTTCCCGCATTCGCCCGCTCGGGGGACCGCATCGACGTGGTGGTCTCGAGCATTGGTGACGCGCGCAACCTCGACGGCGGCGTTCTCCTGCAGACGAACCTCCAGGCCGCCAACGGCCAGGTGTACGCGGTTGCCCAGGGTCGGGTGACAACGCCCCTCGACGCCGCTGCCGCAAAGACCGTGGGGACCGTTACGCAGGGAGCCATCGTGGAAAGGGACGTGGTCTCCCAGTTCCAGGCCAATAACAGGGTGTCCATACTCCTGCGCAACCCTGACTTTGTCACGGCAAGCGCTGTCCAGAAAGCAATCAGCGCCGCATTCAGCGGCATAACAGTGACAAGCCGGGATCCCTCCCTCATCGAGGTTCAGATCCCCCAGGCCAGCCAGGCGGACCCGGTGGGCTTCCTTGCGCAGCTTGAGGCGCTCACGGTCACCCCGGACTCGGTGGGCCGCGTCGTGATCGACTCGCAAAGCGGCGTCATCGTCATGGGAGATAAAGTCCGGATCGGAAAGGTGGCCGTGTCCTATCGCTCCACGCGCGTGACCGTTGGCGCTGCCCCGAGCGGCGCCGCGAACAATTCAGACGTGTTCGTGATCGGGGACACGACAACGGTGGATGATTTTGTTTCCGCTCTCAAGAACGTAGGGCTCAAGGCTGACGTGGTCATTGGGGTCCTTGAAGCCGTCGACAAGGCGGGCGCGCTTTTCGGCACGCTTGTGGTCAATTAGCGAGGGATGAAAATGCAATCGGTCAACCTGGCGAACGCCCATACCTATCCCCTGGATTCTGCCCGGCCCAAGCGCCCGGTAATCGACAAGCACAGCAAGCTGTACCAGGCTTGCCAGGATTTCGAGTCGCTCTTCATCAAGCAGATGCTCGACGTCATGCGAAAGACCGTGCACAAAGAGAACGACCTTCTGGGGGGAGGCCTCTCACAGGACGTGTTCGAAGGCATGCTGTACGATGAGTACGCGAAAAAGATGGCGCAGACCGCGGGATTCGGCCTTGCGGAAACGATTTATCGGCAAGTATCATCAAAATAATACGGACGGATTGTACTAGAAATCGTA
This sequence comes from uncultured Spirochaetota bacterium, assembly GCA_963845535.1. Classification (GTDB taxonomy): domain Bacteria; phylum Spirochaetota; class Spirochaetia; order SZUA-6; family Fen-1364; genus Fen-1364. The sequence goes on along the minus strand of CAWJSK010000010.1, from coordinate 30,499 downwards.
CAAAAGACCCGTGAGTAGCCCTCTGGATGGCTTCAATAGACTAAATCCTTATTGGATAAAAACTTACGCTTTCGAACCTCAACAACGTCTTGGCACGCTACTTGCTTATTTATGGGCCAGGAGACGGCTATGAGCAAGAAACGGGAGGTATCATCTTCTTTTGAGGACAACCTCAAAGCATATTTCGCCCAGATCAAGAAGGCCCGGCTCCTGAGCTTCGAAGAGGAGCTGGATCTTTCCAGACGGATTCAGAAAGGGGACGAGCAGGCCCGCCGGATCCTTATCGAATCGAACCTCCGTCTTGTTGTGCGCATTGCCAAGAATTACCTGACCCCTGAGGTATCGATCCTGGACTTGATCCAGGAAGGGAACATCGGGCTCATGAGGGCCGTGTCCAAGTACGATTTCAGGAAGAAAGTCAGGTTCAGCACGTACGCTTCGTGGTGGATCAAGCAATCCATTGTGCGCTCGCTGTCCAACAAGAAGCGGGTGATCCGCCTCCCGCACCGGCAGGAAGAAAAGCTTCGCAAGATCAACAAGGTGTACAACAACCTTTCCCAGGTGCTCATGCGCGAACCGACCCTCGTCGAGATTGCGGAGGAGATAGGGCTGGAGGAAGAGGAGGTGGCTTCCATCATCAACTCATCCAGCTCCGTGGCGTCGCTGGACTCCTCGGTGTCCCCGGATTCCGGCTGCCTCCACGACATGGTGGAGGATCTTTCCTTCGATCCGGACCGCGAGTTGATGAGGAAGACGCTGCGTGAGGACACGCTGAAGTTCCTCGACGGGCTCCAGGAGAAAGAGCGCCGCATCCTCCTCTACAGGTTCTCCTTCGTCAGCGGAAGGCGGCATACGTTGAAGACGATAGGCGATGAGCTGGGCATATCTCCGGAGACAGTGAGACAAATCGAGATTCGGGCGCTCAAGAAACTCAGGAGCTTCTCCGAAGAGCTGAAGGAGTATGTCTACAACTGACGTTCCAAGGTAGCGCATGCGACCTTGTACCAAGCGCTCCCCGAAAGCTTCCCGGCTCAGGATCACAGCCGTAGTAGTCACCCTCGCCGTTGCGGCGGTCATGGCGGTGCTCGTGGCATGTCCGCCCGGCGCGCCCAGACCGCCTGCGCCTTCGGTTTCAGCCCGTACGGGCCCGGAGGCCAGCGCACGTCCAGAAAGGCCCAATCGCGAGACCCGCCGCCCCGAACCCGGCTGAACGTGAGCCTGCCACCTGTGGCGCCGCCCGCGCATGTCGAGCCGCAGGCAATGCTCGCCGTCATCCTCGATGACGCGGGTTACAGCCTCCAGGAGCTTCAGCCTTTTCTTGACCTCCCGGGTCCGCTTACCGTTGCCGTTCTTCCCAATCTGCCCCACAGCGCGGAGGCGGCTCGGCGCGTCCTTGCAGCGGGAAAAGACCTGATCCTCCACTGCCCCATGGAAGCTGACGGGGGGGAGGACCCCGGTCCGGGCGCGCTCCGGGTGGGAATGTCCGAAGCTGAAATTGACCGGCTCCTTGCGGCGGATTTCGCCTCGGTCCCGGGAGCACGCGGAATGAACAACCACATGGGGTCACGCGCCACGGCTGATCCGGCGCTGATGGAGGCCGTCCTGAGCTACGCCAAACGCCAGGGATTGTTCTTCGTGGACAGCAGGACCACCGCTCTCACCGTCGCGCCGTCCATTGCTTCGAGGCTCGGCGTTCCCTTCCTCCAGAGAAACCTGTTCATCGACGATGAGCGCGATGAGAAAGCCGTGGCCGACGCTTTCAACGTAGGGATCCGTCAGGCACGCGCGCAGGGCACGGCGGTCCTGATCGGGCATGTACAGAACAAGGCGGTGCTCGATATACTGCGCGCGGGGCAGAAAGAGCTGGCGGACAACGGAGTCCGCATGGCACGCCTGGAGGAAATCATGAGCGAGACCCGGGTCGCGCAGCGTGACAGGGCCCGCATGGGAGCGCGTAGTTTTTGAGGATCCTTGGCATCGAAAGCTCATGCGACGAATGTTCCGCTGCGGTTGTCGAAGACGGCCGGCGGATCCTGAGCAACCTCGTCCTGAGCCAGATCGATTTTCATAAGCCATATTACGGCGTAGTCCCGGAGATAGCTTCCCGCAAGCACGTGGAATGGATCAGCCCCGTCGTGCAGGACGCGTTGTCAACGGCGGGCGTGGCCGCCGCTGACGTGGATGCAGTGGCGGTGACGTACCGTCCGGGGCTCATCGGGTCCCTCCTTGTCGGGCTGTCCTTCGCAAAAGGGCTTGCGTGGGCCCTTGGAAAGCCGCTGATCGGCGTGGATCACATCCTTGCCCATCTGTACGCCCCTCAACTGGAACGAGAGATCAACTACCCCTTCATCGGCGTCCTGGTATCAGGAGGACACACGATCATCGCAAGGGTGGATCGCCATGACCGGATGCTGGTCCTTGGCACCACCATCGATGACGCATGCGGTGAGGCGTTCGACAAAGTGGCCAAGCACTATGGCATAGGCTTCCCCGGAGGCGTTGCCATCGACAAGCTGGCCAGAACCGGGGATCCTCGCGCTTTCCGTTTTCCCCACCCGGTCCTCAACAAGGGGGAGGCGTACTACGACGTCTCCTATTCAGGTTTGAAGACGGCGGTGATTCATCAGACCGACCAGTTCTGGAACGGGAAGGCAGAGAAGAGCCTGGCCAATATCGCCGCATCCTTCCAGCGCGCCGCCATCGACATACTTGTGGACAGGGCTCTGGCGGCTGCAACGGACACCGGCCTGCGCCGGGTCGTGGCTGGCGGCGGCGTGGCGGCAAACAGCTACCTGCGCGAGCGAATGGCCGCGGAAAAGGGCCTCGAGGTCATTTTCCCGAGCCTCGGGCTGTGCACGGACAACGCCGCCATGGTTGCCGGCCTTGGCTACCACCTCCTTCGTGACGGGGCTGTCTCGGATTTTTCCCTGAACGCCGAAGCCCGCGTACCCGTTTTCAAGAGAGCCTATCCCTAGCCAGGGATGAGTAGCGCGGCGCAGCCGCGCGGCTGCGCCGTGCTAGGGCCGCGCCGAGCTTGAGGGCCTGAAAAAAGCCAAGAGAAGGCTCTCGGACCTATCGAAAACGCAATTTTCGCAAGCAACTTGGGAAAAATGCGTTTTCGATAGGTGTGAGGCGTGATATCTCCAACTACTTGCGAATTTTGCGTTTTCCCCAGGTTGCAAAAACGCCATCAAGCCCGACGGCCAGCGCCAAACGGCTGGCGCGGAAGCGCAACGCCGTTTTATTTGACAACACATACTCCTGCGAGTAGACTTCTTCTGCAGGAGCAGTGCATGTACAACGTTCTGATTCTCTGGGCGCCAGATTCCGCGGAAACCCGCAAGGTGGCGGAGTACGTGCGCGCAGCATTCAATGAGGGAAGATTCAAAACGACGCTGAAAAAAGCGGATGAGACCTCTATTGTGGACGTTGCCGCGGCGGATGTCGTCATTTTCGGCCTCCAGAAGTCCGGAGGCGCCGAAGTGCCGCCGGAGTACTCCGAGCTCCTGCGCGTGTTCAAGGGCGTGACCCTGGCTGGCAGGGCCGCTGGCGTGTTCTCCGTGGGGACGGAAAAAGCTTCCGCAAAGATCAAAAAGTCGCTCAAGGACACCGAAGTCGCCTTGTTCGAGGAAGACCCGCTTTTCTCGCATGACAAGCCGGACAAAACCGCGGACGTCAGCGACTGGGCCAGGAAGCTTGCGGGGTTTTTCCAGGAAGTGAGGAGCGCTCGTGAATGATATTCTGGACGCCGCCATCCGAAAGGTTCCTGATTTCCCGAAGCCCGGCGTTCTTTTCTACGATATCACCGGCATCCTGGTGGATCCCAAGGCGTTCTCGTACTGCATCGACCGCATGACCGAGCTTTACAAGGGTCACCCCGTGGATGGGGTGGCGGCCATCGAATCGCGCGGCTTCATTTTTGCCGCGCCGTATGCCCACAAACACGGCCTGCCGTTGATACTGCTGCGCAAGAAGGGGAAGCTTCCGGGGGAAACGTACCGTGTGGCTTTCACCCTCGAGTACGGAGAGGACGTCCTTGAAGTGCATAAGAGCGACCTTCACTCCGGGCAGAAGCTTCTTCTCGTGGATGACCTGATTGCCACCGGCGGCACCTTGCGCGCCGCGGCCCAGCTTCTTTCCCTGGGAGGCGCACAGGTGACCTCGATTTTCGGCGTGGTTGGCCTGCCGTTCCTGCACTACGAAAAGGCTTTGGGAGATTTCGAGGTCAAGACCCTCATCCAGTACAAGAACGAGTGCTGCTGAAAGAGTGAGCGGCTCGCGCTCCTAACAGATTCTGGGAAGCAGCAAGCCCCGTGGAAAGTCCATCAATCTCTTCCCGCCAATGCTTGTGAGCATGACCACGGCTCCAGGGTTCCGCGAGGTGACCGTGCCCACCCGCGCGGCTTTTTTGCCCTGCGCAAACGAGCGCAGCGCGCTCAGGGCCGTCTCCGCGGCCTGCTCCGCGACTATGGCTACAAAGACCCCTTCGTTGGCAATTTCAAGCGGGTTCAGGCCAAGGAGGTCTGACACCGCCCTGACGTCCTGGTCCACTGGGAACGCATCCTCATCCACTTCGATCCCCCAGGGGTTGCCGTGAGCAGCCTCGTTGAGGACCGCGGCCACGCCTCCGCGGGTCGCGTCCCGCATGAAGCGTAACGATTCTCCCAGCGGAAACAGTGAGCTTGTGAGCGGGTAGAGGAAAGCAGCGTCGCTTTTCAACGTATTCCCCACGGGAAGCGACTCCCGAGCCGCCATGACGGTGATCCCGTGCGCGCCGAGCGGACCTGAGACGATGACGGCATCCCCTGTCTGCACGCGTGATGGAGAAAGCCGATGCGCGAAAACGCGGGTGCCGACGCCCGCGGTGGTCAGGAACAATCCACCCCCTTTCCCCTGGGGCACCACCTTCGTGTCTCCCGTGACGACCCGGGCCTGCGCCTCCCGCGCCGCTGCCGCCGCGGAAGCGAGCGCTCGCTCGAGCTGCGCCACGGGGAACCCTTCCTCGACGACGATTGCCAGGGAAAGGGAGAGGGGCCTCGCGCCGCATACGGCGAGGTCGTTGCACGTGCCGAAGATGCACAGCTTCCCGATATCGCCCCCCGGGAAGAACGGAGGGTCGACAACGTAACCGTCCGTGGTCAGGAGAAGCTCGGAGCCGGGGGCAAGGGGGCTGGCGTCCGAAAGCTCAGGGTAGGCGTCGGAAGCAAATGCCGGGTAGATGACTGACTCCACGAGGTCTCGAGAGAGCGCTCCGCCGCTGCCGTGCTCCAGCCGGATCACACCCCGTGTGCTCATCTTTGAGCACCGTAGCGGAAGTAGGCTGCGCAGGTGCCCTCTGATGAGACCATGCACGGCCCTACCGGATCATCCGGGGTGCAGCGCCGGCCAAACAGCGCGCACTGGGGCGGGATGGACTTGCCGGCAATCACGCGCGAGCAAATGCAGCCTGGCGCTTCGGCGTCCCGAGCGGGGGGAAGAGCGAATGCCTTTTCAGCGTCCATGGATGCCAGCTCGGGACGAAGCCCGAGCCCGGCGCCGGGGATGACCCCCAGGCCACGCCAGACGTCGTTCCTGATCTCCAGGTTTTTCTCCATGAGAGCAAGCGCCCGGGGGTTCCCTTCGGGCTTTACCGCGCGAGAATACGCATTCTCCACGCGCCGCTCCCCTTTGTCGATCTGCCGTACGAGCATCAGGATGCCCAGGAGCATGTCGAGCGGCTCGAAGCCCGTGATGACTCCGGGCCTGCCGTCCGCGGAGGTGAGAAATGCGTAGGCCATTTCGCCGATGATGACCGACACGTGCCCGGGCAGGATGAAACCGTCAATGCCGTGGTCGGGGCCGGAGAGAAGGAAGCGGAGCGCGCGCGGGACGGTCTTGAACGCGGTGTAAAGGAGGAGGTTCTTGACGCCCGCCTCCCGCGCCTGGAGGAGCGCGGACACCACCGTGGGGATTGTCGTCTCGAATCCCACGGCCAGGAACACCACTGGCAGTGACGACGCGCGGGCGAAATCAGTCAGCTCCGTGGGGGAGTAGACAACCTTCACGAGGCCCCGGCCCGAGAGGGAGCTGAGCGCCCGCCCATCCGCGCCGGGGACCTTCAGCATGTCCCCGAAAGTGGCAATGACCGCCTGCCCTGACTCCGCAAGGGAAAGCGCATTGTCCACGTACCCTGCCGGGGTCACGCACACGGGGCAGCCCGGGCCCGAGATCAGGGATATCTCCGCCGGCAAAAGCGAATGTATGGCCTGGCGTCGCAGCTCGACTGTGTGCGTGCCGCACACTTCCATGAGCGAAACCTGCCGGCCAATGCGGCGCGTGGTTTTTTCTATCTCGGAAACCAGCTCCGCGGCCACCTGCTTTTCATTGCTCATCCCTCAGGCGTCCCCGCTCAGCTCCGCCATCCTGCGAAACAGCTCGAGCCGTTCCTCGGCCTCCGCGAGGCTCAGGGTTTCGATGGCGAACCCGGCGTGGACAATCACGTGATCTCCCGGCTGGGGATTTTCCAGGAGCGACACGTCGACCTGGACGCTGACTGTTCCCTGCGAGACAACAGCCTTCTTTCCGTCCAGGATTTTCTCAATCTTCATGGGTGTCGCAAGACACATATGCTCACCTCTTACCCGTATTTGTACCATACCTGTCCTACCGAAAGCCCGCCATCTCCCGGCGGCACTCTCTCGTTCAGGAAAACCTCAAAACCGGAATGTATCAAGAGGGGAATGAGAAGCTCTCGAAGGAGCAGGTTCTGGAAGACCCCTCCGGAGAGCGCGATGCGACGGATTCCCGTGACTTCGGCCATCCGCCGCGCGCCCTCAACGGATGCCGCCGCGATGAATTTATGGAAGAGCAGGGCAAGCTCACCGGCCGGCCGGGCGCCTCCATGCTCCAGGAGGTAAGCAAGGAGGGGCCGGGGGTCCACCACGAAACGCCGTTCCTCATCAGGGGAAGCAAGGAAGGGGAGGAGCTCCCCGACAGGCGGGGGATCCGGCTCCTTCATGGAAAGGACAACCCGCGCGGCAAGACCTTCCAACCTGATTGGTCCTTCCCCTTCGTAGCTCACCGTCTCAACAAGACCAAGGATGGCCGCGGCGGCGTCGAAAATGCGCCCCAGGGAGGTTGAGGTCGGGCAATTGACCTTTCTTTCGAGCATGGCCAGAAGCATCTGCGATTGCGTGCCTGACAGGCCGGGGATTCCCGGCGCGCCGGAAGGTCCCAGGATTGCCAGCGCGATCCTCGCCGGATGCAGCACGGCAGCCTCCCCGCCGGGAAGCCCAAACGGGGCAAAGCTGCCCAGTCTCGTGAAGCCTTCCCGGGTAGCATGGAGGAACTCGCCCCCCCAGATGGTGCCATCGGTGCCATAGCCGGTGCCGTCGAATGACAGCGCCAGCGTTTCCTCCAGGCCATGCTCTGCCATGACAGAAAGCGCGTGCGCGAAATGGTGCTGGATTGCAACTCCGCGGACCAGCGCGCCGCCGGTAAGCGCGGCGGGCCGGGGGCCGACGGCCCAGGCGCTCGAATGGTACAGCGGATGCATGTCCCGCACGATGAGATCAGGAATCACCCCGTACAGGGAAAGCGTCTGCGCGATGGTTGCATCGAACTGCGCCAGTGTTTCAGGATCATCGAGGTCACCGTTGTAAGGGCAAAGGTGTATGTCCCGGTCCCTGGCAAGGGATGGTGCGCTCTTCAAGTCTCCGCCAAGACCGAGAATGATCCCTTTCACCTCGGAGGAGAGCCTGACCAGCCGCGGGACGTAGCCGCGCGACCTGCGCATGAGGAAGGTTCCGGAAGACCTGCCGGCTCTCACTACCGAGTCGTCAGTTCGAAAGATTATCCGCCGGTCATGGACAAGGAAGAGGTCCGCCACTCCAGCGAGCCTTTGCCGGGCCTCCCGCGGGTCCGTGATGATGGGCTCGCTCGCCATGTTACCGGAGGTCATGACGAGATGCCGGTAAGGAGCTGGATGCAACGGATGGAGGAACAGGAGCGCATGAAGCGGCGTGTAGGGCAGCATGATGCCGAGGGTCTCTGTGTCGGAAACCCTCCGAAGCCATTCCGGAGCATCAGGCCTTCGAGGGGCAATGACGATGGGGCTCTCCGCGCTGAGCAGAAGCTCTTTGTCCCGAGCGTCCAGGATGCAGAGCGCTTCCGCCTCCTCCAGGCCGCGCGCCATCAGCGCGAACGGTTTTCGCTCCCGCTCTTTTGCGAAGCGGAGCTTGTACATCGCGGCGCTCGATGAGGGATCAGCCGCGAGGTGGAACCCCCCAATCCCCTGAAGGGCCACAATCCTTCCCTCCCCAAGCGCGCTGATGGCGCGCTCGACGGGATCCCCCTCCAACGGGGCGCCGGTGGCGTCCACGCAGGAAAGCCGCGGGCCGCACTGGGGGCAGGAGTTCGTCTGGGAGTGAAAGCGCCGGTCCAACGGGTCCGAGTACTCGCGGGCGCATTCGGGGCACTGCTCGAACGAGCGCATGGAGGTGTTTTCCCTGTCAAACGGCGTCTTTTCGACGATCGAGTAGCGCGGGCCGCACTGCGTGCACGTGATGAACGGGTAAAGGTACCGGCGGTCTTCGGGGTCCAGCATTTCACGCGCGCAGTCCACGCAAAGGGGAAGATCCGGAGGAACAGGCGGAAAGGCGTAGCGGTCCGCTTCGCTTTCACGGATGATAAATCCACTGCCGTCCTTTTCCGGCATGACCTCGGATTCCCCGACTTCCTCCAGCCGTGCCGCCTTGGGAAGGCCGGCTCGAAGCTGCGCCAGGAAGGACCCCACCTCGTGCTCCCGGCCCTGGACCTCCGCTATCACTTCCGAGCGGCGGTTTTGCACAAAGCCGCTCAACCCGAGACGGGTTGCGACGCGAAACACGGTGGGGCGGAAGCCGACACCCTGGACCGTGCCCCGGAAAATGAATCTTCTGCGCAGCACGGAAAAAGAATATCGGGAACCCATCGCAATGACCACCATCCTGATTGCCGTCGAGACCACGTCGAGACCCGAGACCGTCGTCGCATTGACCACTAACCCCGCAGCGTGTACTGTGTCCCCCCGGGGAGGCGGTCATGGGAAAAGTCATACTCAAGGCGCAGGATCTGGACGGGTATCTGACCGGCGCGGACAAGGAAATCATCCAGGACATGAATGGACGCTTCGACAAGGTTCTGAAGCGTTTCGCGGTGCTCTCGGACATGTCGAGCGAGCAACAGAAGGACAAGGCCACCGAAGAGCTCATCGGGCTTTACAACGAGCTTGGACACGCCATGCGTGAGATCGTTGCAAAAGAGCCCCGCGTTCACGTCTACTCCTTCGAGACGCCGCGCGAGGTGCATGGGGAGGTGTCACGGCTCATTGCCAAGCTTCGTGATACCCGCACGGAGCATCCCGAGTTCCTCTATTATACGCAGCGCGCGTACGAGCTGCTTTTCAACTTCGCCTTCGGCTCCACGGCGGACAAGAAGAAAAACCACATCGTCGTGAAGACCCCGGTGACGCTTCCCATCCAGAACTACGCCGTGCACAAGATCCCCGACGTGGATGACCGGATCGAAAACTCCGTCATGTGCGTCATGCTCCGCGGGGCGCTTCTCCCCGCCATGATCATGTCGAAAGAGATCCAGGAATACTCTTCCCACGGATATGTCACGCCGTTTGCCCTTTTCAAGATCTCACGAGACGACACGAAAGTGGAGAGCAACATGGAGTACGTCCTGAACCTGGACCTCTCGTACTTCGATCCGGCGCAGCTTGACGGCAAGGACCTGTTCTTCGCGGATCCCATGAACGCCACGGGCGGGAGCCTTGTCACGGTTGTGAAGTACATCCTGGACCGTGGCGTGAAACCCCGCTCCATCAAGTTCTTCAACGTGATCTCCGTGCTGAAAGGGGCGCTCAGGATCGTGAGGGCGCTGGAGACAGCGGAGATCTACACGCTCTGGATGGATCCCATCCTGAACTCGAAAGCCTACATCCTGCCCGGGCTGGGAGACGCCGGAGACCGCATCAACGGGTATGACAACGGGGAAAAGCCCAGGAACATCATCCAGCTCATTGCGGACTACGGCACCCAAATCGTCTCTCTCTACCGCGAACAGGTGAGGAAGATCGAGCAGACGGTTCTGGGAGGGTAGGATAGGGAACAGCCCGCCGCGCTGAAGCGGGGTCAGCCTCCCAGGTTCTCCCGCACTTTGTCTATGAGCGTCCGCGGGTCCACAGGCTTTTCCAGAAACTCGTTCACGGGCAGGAAGTCCTCGTCTTTCTTGCGGTTAAAAGAGAAGCCGGTGCGCGCTCCCACGCTTGTAACCATGACAATGGGGATGCAGGAGAGCTGGGGGTCCTGCTTCATTGCGTATGTGACCTGGAAACCTTCGTCATCCGTGTTCATCATGACGTCCAGGATCATGAGGTCCGGCCGAGCAGAGCGCGCCTTCGAAATGGCGTCCGTGCCGTTCGTTGCCCAATCCACCCCGTATCCTTCCGCCTCGAGCACGATCTTCATTGACTCGAACACGTCCCTGTCGTCATCGACGATGAGTATCTTCTTCATGGCAGCAGTCCAACCTCCTCTTTGATTCTTGCCTGCATCTCTGGCAGCCGAGCCTGGAGTTGCCGGGAAAGCCCGCGGCCATCTCCCATGTCTTCACCCTGGATCCCCATGATCCGCACGCGCCCCGCGCATCCCAGGCAGTCCATCAGGCGGAGGGCTTCCGCCATGTCCGCGTCATGGGGAGAGAGCCCCGGGTCCCGGGTGGAAAAGCCGGCATCCCTTGGGGAGAACATGCGAAACTCCCCCGGCGGGAGCCCCATCCGGGCCGCATCCACCAGGATGACCCATCCGCCATCCGCGGCGTGCGCAGCGGCGAGGAGGCTGTCCGTCCCGGCCGAAACCAGGGACGGCGCGCTTTGCGGCGTCCAGGCCCCAGCCTCCAGCTCTTCCCTGAGCGCCTCTACCACGAGCACGCCCACGCCGTCATCCCGCTTCTCGACGTTGCCGAGGCCAATGACACTAACCCCGTTCGCGCCGAGCGCGGTTTCGCTCACCGCGGACTGGGCATCCGGCGCGTTCATTTTCGAAACTCCACGTCCAGGAAGTGGACTGAGCAGGAGATACAAGGGTCATAGGCGCGCACGAGCATCTCCAGGGTCAACGTCATCTGCTCCGGGGACATTCCCTTGTCGATCATCCAGGGCACCAGTTCCTTCATGTCGTCATCGATCGATTGGGTGTTCTGCGTGGTGGGGATGATGCAGTTGGCTTTCACGACCTGGCCGCGGTTGTCGTAGGTGTAGTCATGGAAGAGGATTCCGCGCGGCACCTCGGTGGCTTCCGCGCCGCGGCCTTCCCGGAGCTTTTCCGGCACCACGGGCTTCTCATCCTTGATCCCCTGCGCCAGGAGGCGGTCCAGGATCTTCAAGGATTCCTCCACGACGTGGACGGTCTCCACAAGCTGGGCGGCGGAGTTGAGGAACGGGTTCTTCACGATGGGTTTGAGCCCGAGCTGGTCAGCGACGCTGCGGGCCAGCGGATTGAGAAGATCGAAGTTGTTGTTCAGCCGGCCCAGGGCCCCGACGAAGTAGGATGAGCGCGCGTGGCGGCAATGCTTGGCTGTAGAATGGGGAACGATGAACTCGTTGGTGACGCTGAGATAGTCATCCACCGGGATCAGCCCCGTGTCCGTAGAGGCGATCTTTCCGTCATAGAAGGCGTATTCGCCCGCGTCCCGGAGCCCAACGTACTCAGTCTCCCTCTCGAAAGCGGGGAACTTGCCGGCGAGCGACTTGAGCAGCTCGAGGGAAGCCTTGGCGTCCGGCACCATCTGGTTGGCCAGCATGTCCCGGATCCATCTCAAGTCCGCCATGGTGGGCAGCTTTGTAAATCCGCCGGGGACGAGCCGGTTGGGATGGATGGTCCGCCCGCCAAGACGGTCGCAGATGTCGTTGGAGAGCTTCTTCATGCGAAGCGCCATCTTGACCACGTCCGGGTGGCTTGCCGCCAGCGGCACAACGGACGGCACGCCGAGCAGGTCAGGGGCGGCAAGGAAGAAGATGTGCAGCACGTGGCTCTGCATGGTGGCGCCGTAGGTGAGGAGCTTGCGAAGCGCCACGGTCTGTTCCGTCACGGGGATTCCCAGCGCTTTCTCCGTGGCCTTCAGGGAAGTCACCTGATGGCCTACGGAGCAGATGCCGCAGATGCGCGAAGTGATCAACGCGATGTCCATGTAGGAGTAGCCCTTGATCATGGCCTCGAAATATCGCGGGGGTTCCACCACCTCCAGGTGGGAGGTGATCAACTTCCCTTCCCGCATGTCGATGACGATGTTGCCATGGCCTTCCACGCGCGTGACGTACGGGACTTCGATGTTCAGAGAAATACGCGGCCCGCCGGTTGCAGTGGCTTTACTCATCCCGCTTTTCCTCCAGATCCACAGAGTTGGAGTTGAACATGTAGAATCTGTTTTTGATCTGGTGCATGGAGAGCTTGTACTTCTCCATCACGTCCCGCGCCGCATTCTTGTTGAGGTCAGGGACCACCCCGCGGCATCCGACGCAGTAGTTCCCGTTGGAAGGGCAAGCGGCGTCACAACCCGCGCGGGTCACCGGACCCATGCACACGGTGCCGTAATCATAGAGGCACTCGTTCTCTTTTGCCTTGCATTCCACGCACACCGCATGCTCGGGGATGACCGGCTTCTTTCCCGTGAGAAGCGCGGAAAGGACACGCTTGAACTCCTGGTTGTCCATGGGACAGCCCGGCACGAAGTAATCCACCTTGACCACGTCAGAGACAGCCTGCGCCTTGATGGACGGGAAGAGGTACTTGTCTTCCCCGTAGACTTCCTGCTTCACCGCGTCGATGTTCATCCTGTTTCGGATGGCGTTGATCCCGCCCATGTACGCGCAGGAGCCCAGGGCAACGAGGATTTTCGCCTGGCGGCGGATCTTGTGGATCCGCTCCACGCAGTGGGGAGTGCTGATGGAGCCTTCGATGAAGGCAATCTCGTAGTCCTCACGACGGTCGGAGATGGCTTCACGGAAGTTGACCAGCTCCACGAGGTTGAGGATGTCCAGGATGTCGTCTTCCAGGTTCAGCTTGGAAAGCTGGCAACCTTCGCATGAGGTGAAATCGAAAAAGGCCACCTTCGGCTTGCTCATTGGATGGCCTCCTTGAGGTCCTTGATCTTCCCGTAGTTGAACACGGGGCCTTCCTGGCAGACGTAGACATTGTTGATCTGGCAATGCCCGCACTTGCCCACGCCGCATTTCATCTTGCGCTCCAGAGAAACGTAGATCTGCTCATCCCGAAGCCCTTTGGAACGGAGCGCGAGGATGGCGAACTTGTACACCACGGGGGGACCGCAAATGGCAGCCACCGTGTTGGCGGCATCCAGTTTCAGCTCCGGGATGAGCGTGGTGATCACCCCCAGGTGACCGTTCCAGCCGGCCGTCGCGCGGTCCACAGTGACGTGGTATTCCAGGTCCTTGCGGCTTTCCCAGGATTTCCTCTCTTCGTTGAACAGGAACTCAGACGGGTGCTTGACTCCGTAGAGAACGATGACCCGGCCGAAATCTTTGCGCCGGGCGGGATCAAGCATGGTGTTGATGAGGGAGCGAAGCGGCGGAAGCCCCAACCCCGCGCCCACGAAGATCACGTCTTTTCCCCGAAGGTCCTCGACGTCGAATCCTTTTCCAAACGGCCCGCGGATCCCGATCTTGTCTCCCGCCTTCAGCGCGTGCAGCGCGGAGGTGAGGTTCCCCACCTCGCGCACAACGAGCTGGAATGTGCCTTTTGCAAGCGGGGAGGAGCAGATGGAAATGGGGGCTTCCCCAATGCCCATGAGGGACACCTGCACGAACTGCCCCGGCGTGTGCCCCAGGTCTCTTCCACCGGGAAGCCTGACTTCGAAGAACGTCTCCAGGGAGGACATCTTCTCCACGCGCACAAGCTCGGCGATTTCAGGAACGTAGATGTTCTTTTCCGTTGCGGCCCGGGCCGCGGCAGTAATTGCTGGCATCGACTTACCTCCTACAGAAGGGCGTTCATCACGTCGACGATGTTGATCTGCGCCGTGCACTGACGGACGCATCTTCCGCATCCCACGCAGAACGGCTGCCCTTTCCCGTCCGTGATATAAGCGAACTTCCGCGACATGCGGTGTCGGACCCGGTCATGCCGTTTATCCCGGAATGCCTCTCCGCCCGCCACCCTCGTGAAGTCCAGGAACTGGCAGGAGTCCCACTGGCGGATCCGTGATCCCGTGTCCGTTCCCAGCGTCACCTGGTCATCCACGTCGAAGCAGTAGCAGGTGGGGCAGCAGATGTTGCACGTCCCGCAGGAGTGGCACTTTCGGGCCGCTTCCTTCCATGCGGGGTGGTTGTACGCACCATGGAAAATCTCCCGGATGCCGGCCACGGACTGCTTGAGCTTGTTCTTGAAGTGCACCACGGGGTCTCCCGGGCAGTCGCAGTCAACGAGCGTGCCCTTGATGGCCGCCACGATGTCCTTGCCTTTGTCCGTGAGCGCTTCGACCCGGTAGTGGTCGTCGAAGCGTGTCAGGAAGACGTCGAACCCGTCCTTCATCCGCGTGGGGATGCCCACCGAGTCGGCAAAATGCGCCGCGTCAGGCTCATAGGTCACCCCGATGAAAGCCGCGTTTTTCCGCCGCTCCACCCAGGTTTCATCCAGCACTCCCGAGGAAAAAGCATGGTCGAGCCTCAGGAGACCTTGCAGCTCATAGTTGTGGATGCCGAAGAACAACCTTGGCTTGGAAGGCGCGCTGCCGGCCTCTGCCACGGGCAACGTGACTGCCTGGCTCTTCCTGTCAAAGTTGAAAATCACGTCCGACGGCGGAAGAAAGAACTTCTTGAGCGGCAGGATTGTCGTCGGGTAGTCGAGCGTCACCTGGGACGCTTCGCTGACTGCGGCAAAGACGAAGCTTTTGCCTTTGGGGATGGCGGCCACGACTTGATACTGTTTGTTCAGTAGATTGACTGCTTCTGTAACTTTTGCCCTGGGGATGGCCCGCTGCATTTCTTGCGCCTCCTGGGTCTTTCGTTGGTCTGAACCTATTTGGTCATTTTTTATCGATTTTGTCAAGAATATCGTGATAACAATCACGACATATATAACTATAATCTAATGATTGCTTGTTCTTTGCTTTCTGCTTTGATATTATGCGCGGAACTATGGCGTTGTTCCTGCTGGCAATTGTACCACTTTTTTTCCTTCTTCTCCTGTGGCTTCCCTGGGGATGGGGGAAACGAAACCCCGCTGAAACGTCCTTTCTCGTGGGCACGTTCTTGAAGGGTGTTCTCATGTTCTTTCCGGGCTTTCTCGCTGTATTGATCGTCAGGCGGATTTTTGGCTTTTCTTACACGGGGTTTCTGCTCTTCCTCTCCCTTTTCCAGCGTGACCAGCTTTTTCCGCTTCTTGCGGCGGTCGGCTGTCTCCTGGTTTTGAAGAGCAAGCTTCAGATTTCCGGGATCGAGGAAGAAAACTTCCTTGGCGTCTTCGCCTTCCTTGCAGGTTTCATGGCGATGATGAACATAGCCGACATGGTGCGGGCGTGGGGGAATTGGAGCGCCTACCTGTTGTTCCTGCTGCCCATGATCCGGCTTTCGGCCTTGATCGTGGTTTCCTTGTCAGCGCGAAGATTTTTCCCGTGGGAGGGCCGGGCTTCCGTCCCGGTGTTTTCCCTGGCTGCTGCGTTGGCGCTGGGCTTTACCATTCCCGCGTTTCTTTTCTTGATTGATCGCGAGGGGTTGGCGGTCCTGCTGACTGTGCTTCCGCTTTTGGCGTCGATTTTCTGGCTTACGATGAAGTTTCCAAGAGTCGTGCGGGCGTAAAGGCGGCGCGGAGCGCTGCCTTTACGCGATGGTGAGGGCGCGGCGCGGCTTACGCTGCTCCGGCGCTGCCCAGCACTTCCTTGTTCTTGCGCTCGATCAGCTTCGTCAGCTCTTCACGGGCGGGTCCGAGGTAGTTGCGGGGGTCAAACCCTTTTGGATCTTCCGCGAACGCCTTGCGGATCATGGCCGTTATCACGAGCCTGCCGTCGGAGTCAATGTTGATCTTGCAGACCGCGGACCGTGCCGCCTTGCGTAGCTGTTCCTCCGGAATCCCCACCGCACCTTCCATCTTCCCGCCGTACTTGTTGATGATGTCCACGTACTCCTTCAGGACGGAAGAAGCGCCGTGAAGCACGATGGGGAATCCAGGAATCCTGCGCTCCACTTCTTCGAGGATGTCGAAACGCAGCGTGGGCATGGGATCACCAGGCTTGAGCTTGAACTTGTATGCGCCGTGGGAGGTGCCGATTGAGATGGCCAGGCTGTCAGCGCCGGTCTTTTTCACGAAATCTTCCACATCGTCTGGGTTCGTATAGTGAGACTTCTCGGATGCCACCTCATCCTCGATGCCTGCGAGCACTCCCAGCTCACCTTCCACGGTCACATCATGCGCGTGCGCGTACTCCACGACTTTCTTCGTGAGCTCGACGTTCTTCTCATAGGGCAGGGACGAACCGTCGATCATGACGGAGGAAAAACCGCTTTCGATGCAGGAGACGCACAGCTCGTACGAGTCGCCGTGGTCGAGGTGAAGCGCGACAGGGATGGAAAGGCCGGCGGCCTTGATCATCTGCATGGCTCCCTGCGCCATGTACTGCAGGAGGACCTGGTTGGCGTACTTTCGGGCGCCCTTGGACACCTGGAGGATGACCGGGGAACGGCTGTTCATGCACCCCTGGATAATGGCCTGGAGCTGCTCCATGTTGTTGAAATTGTACGCGGGGATGGCGTATTTGCCTGCCATTGCCTTGCGGAACATTTCACGAGTGTTGACGAGCCCGAGCTCCTTGTAGCTGACCATTGGGCATCCTCCTGAAAAGGTATGGACTAATATCCCGGGATGAACATACACTGTCAAGGGCTGGATGTTGTTCTCACGCGCTTGCAAGACACGCATGCTCCTCTCAGCGCTCGCGGTTTCATGCGCCTTGCTCCTGGGCGGCTGCTGGAACGGGAGAGTTCTCATTGCCATGGAGGAGCAGTACTGGACCGCCCAGGGAGGGGACGGCCTCCTGCATTGGCCTCTTGTCCGCGCATCCCTTGCGCGCGGATACCTTCCCCGGTTCCTCGTCATCGGCGCTCAGCAAGATCCCGAAGGGAGCCTCAAAAAAGCCATTTTTGCCCGCCACTACCGGGCCGTTGTTGTAGGTCCTTTGCTTTCCCTCGAGCCGTTGGACTTCGCGCCGGCCCAGACACGCCTTTTGCTCGTCGGTGACCCCACGGCTCCCCAGCAGGACGACATGATCCGGCTGATATTCGACCGGACCGGGCCATTCAAAACCGCTGGGTACGCAGCGGGCTTGTCTGTGAGCGCCGAGGCCGGGGGCAGGGTCACAAATGCGCTCGCTTCACGCATCGGTGTTCTCGTCTCATCGCATCCTCCCGGGACATCGGAGGAGCTTGAGGCTTTCTCCAGCGGCGTCGCGCAGGCCCTTGACGGCGGCCAGCCTCTGATGCGGACCGTCTCAGACACTGTGGATCGAAACGGGGTGAAAGCCGCCATCGACCAGATGCGGACTGACGGAGTCGAGATCTTTCTCCTTTTCACGGGGAACCCCGATTCATGGGCGCTGGAAGACATGAGGAACTCCGGAGGCTGCGCCGTTGTCTCCAACTGGGCTGCGTCGAAGGCGTTCCCCCGGCAGGTGTTTCTTTCCATAGAGACGGACCTCGCCGGCGGGGTGGAGCGCTTTCTCTCGAACAGGGTAACCGGGGCCGGTGTCGTGAGCGGTCCCGTGAGGCTTGTGGCGGGAAGGGCCCGGCCCATCCCTGCCCAGGTTACCCCCCCGGTGGCCATCAAATGAGCCCTTCCGGACGCGGCGGGGAAAAAAATTTGACAAGGGGTGGCCCCAGAAATATAATTTCCAGTGAGTTGGAAACTGACTGAGTTCCGCTTTTGCAAAAGGAGACGGGCATGACGCCAGGATTGAGAGCGTTCCTCGGCACAGCGTTGACATTGATGCTCCTCTTCACCGCCATGTCTGTCATGGCGCAGGACGGCACGGAAAGCCTGCAGGTGCGGCCGTTGATCACCTTTGACGACCAGGCAAAAATGACGAACTGGATCGTCCAGGGAAGCAAGTTTGCCACGCAGGGATATCCGGAGCACAAGATCGTGAATGGAGTCTTTCCTGATGCCGTCTATGGCCGCAACAAGGAAAACCGCGACCTGAACTCCCTGGGAATATGGAGCAAGTTCGACCGCAAGGGGTACAACTACATTGAGATAATCCCGGCCACCAAGGACAGCTCCGGGAACCTCGTCCCCACCACCCTTCCAATCCCCGGCCGAGTGCAGAGGATGGACCTGTGGGTGTGGGGATCGAACTACAACTACTCGATGGACATCTTCCTGCGCGACTTTCGCGGGATCGACCACGTGTTCCATCTCGGATCACTGCAGTTCATCGGGTGGAGGGACCTTTCGGTCACCGTCCCGGGTTCCATCCCCCAGTCACGTCGCTACCTCCCCCAGTTCCAGGGACTCGAGCTGACGAAGATCGTCATCTGGACGGCGCCTGATGAGAAGGTGGACGATGCCTACATCTACATTGACGAGCTTACAATCCTCACCGACATGTACCAAAGGCGCTTTGATGGAGAGGCCCTTGCTGATCCTGATTACGTGAACCAGCTCTGGCAGCAGGCAAGCAAGTAGGAGACATGAAGATGAAAGAACGAATCGTCCTTGTCCTGCTTTTCGCCTCCCTGGTTCTCGCGGTGCCGGCGTTCTCACAGGCCGCCGCGGGCGCTCAGACTCCAGGCGCGCCGACTCCGGGACCACAGACTCCGGGCGCGCAGACTCCGGGACCGCAGGGACAAAGCGGACCCACACAGAGTCCGCCGGCGCAGAACGTCGCTGTCGGACAGCCCAATCCTGAGAACATCGGAAAAGACCAGGCACAGCAGCTCCTGCAGGAGGTCTCGGTTTCGAAGTTCGAGGATTCCGCTTTCTGGGGAGGGAGCATACCGCTGGATGATGGCGTCATCGAGCTGAAGAGGCTCGCGGGGAGCCCCGCAGGAAAGCAGCCCATCCCGGAAGAAGCCAAGCTCGGCATCAAGGAAGAGGACAAGTACGTTCTTGGCGTCAAGGTCAGCTTTTTCCACAGGGGTGACTCTTTCTTCACGGTCTATCCGGCCGAGCCGCTCCCCATACCGGGGATCGTCAAGACAGTCTCCGTCTGGGTGGTCGGCAGGAACTACAACCACCTCCTGAAGCTCCTTTTCACGGACTCCATGGGCCGGGCCCAGGAAGTCACCGTCGGTACTCTGAACTTTGTCGGATGGAAGAAACTGACAGTGGCAATACCGCCAACGGTCGTCCAGCAGGACTTCCACTACGGAGCCACCAGCGGGATAAAAATCATGGGCTTCCGTATCGAGACGGATCCGTTGGACACATATGGCACCTATTACGTCTATTTCGACGATCTTCGAGCGGTCACTGACCTCTTCGGAGAATCCAAGCGTGATACCGACGACATGGCTGACGGCTGGTGATGAGGCTTGACTTCCCAATGCGCTTTCAGAGCCCTCGCGGAAACGCGAGGGCTTTTCTTTCGGGGAACGCGATGATAGAGTCCAGAGCATGACTCCCGAGGAGGAGCTCGCACGGCTCAACCGCGTGATTCATCAATACGAAACCGTCTTCAAGACCACCACCGACAGTGGGCAGCGCCAGAGGGTGGAGAAGCAGCTTCGGGAGCTGATGAAGCAACGGGAGCAGATCCTCGCGGTGAACGTCATCGACACAGAGACCGTCCAGGACGCGGAAGAGCCTGACAGTCTTGCCGAGCTCACGTTCCTGCGACGCCTTCTTGCCAGGGAGTCCGGGCTGAAGCCAGACCATCGGCTGGCGTTGCTCTGGGGGCATGACGCGGCTCCCACGGCCGCGCAGCAGGAGATCTATTATCTGATGCTCTACGTGGGATGGTTTCGCGACGAGTTCCTTCCCTTCCTCACGGAGAAGCGCCTGAAGCTTGACTACAAGCATTCCCTGGACCGTGACGCGTTCTACGCAAGGCTCCAGGAGGTGGAGCGAAAGCTCGAGGGCTTCCGGGAAGAAAACGCCCGGTTGGGGCAAGACCTGGCGGGCTATGAGATGGAGCTGGAGATGCGCAAGCGCTTCGGAAAGCTCAAGAGGGAGATCGAAACGGATGCGGCAAAGCTCTTTCACGCGGTGCATGTGTTTGCCAGTGACCTCGGTGAAGATGCCGCCGGTGAAGGGGTTAAATGCCTGAACGGCAACGAGCGCATAGAGTTTGATTCCATTGAAGGCAAGAGGGCGCTGCAGGGGTGGAGCGTGCGCAAGGCCCTGGGTGAGCTGGCGCAGCTTGCCTCAGAGATCGGGCAGTACCTGAACGTGCCGGACATTGAAAGCCAGGAGAGCTAGCGTGCAGATAGATATCGATGCGAACTCCACCATCGGGGAGGAATCCTCCTTCGAGGGCTCCTATGCCGTGCGGGGAAGCCTCCGCATTGACGGGCGCTTCGAGGGCAAGTCCCTGTTGGTGGACCAGCTGCAGATAGGACCCAAGGGGAGAGTCAGGACGAACATCGTTGCCACGAGCGTCGTGGTGGAGGGGGTGATCATCGGCAACATCACCTCTTCGCGACGCATCCTTCTTTTGTCCTCCGCCCGCGTGCTTGGCGACATCAAGACCCCCGAGCTGATCATCCAGGACGGGGTCGTGCTGGAGGGTAGATGCACCATCAGCCACATCCAGATCGAGAATACGCTCCAGTACATCGAGGCGCTCTACCAGAATAAGTAGGGCGGGCTGCCAGTGGCTCGGACCGCAGCGCGCGCCGGGGGCACGAACGGCTGGCAGAGCGGTCGCTGTCGCTGTCGCGGTCGCGACCGCGACAGCGGGCCCAGCAGGCAAGCCCCCGTTGCAGGCGGCGCGGTAAGAGCGCCCACGGCAGGAGCGCGGCAAGAGCGCCTTGACATTTTTCAGGCGTTTGGATATCTAATCTTATCGTTGTTTCGCAGTTCCCGGTAGTGTAACGGTAGCACAAAAGACTCTGGATCTTTTTGTGGGGGTTCGAATCCTCCCCGGGAAAGGAACAGCCGAGACTTTGCGGGTTGGCTGCAGTGGCCCCTTCGTCTATCGGTTAGGACATGAGATTCTCAATCTTAAAAGAGGGGTTCGATTCCCCTAGGGGCTATGTGGGACGCGAGAGCGTCCCTTTTTATTTTATTGTATTATAATGAATTATAAATCCATTGACAGATTAGCGACCCTATTGATACGCTGAATGGTACGCTTTTAGGAAGTAAAAATGGAGCGAAAGCCATTCATTCTGTATCGAAGAGCATCTGGGGGGCTAGGCGGCCGAATCTACTACGTCGCATTTTGGGATCAGGCTGCACGTCGGTATACGAACCGCCGTTCGACGAGCAAGACGGCTAAGGGCGCAGCCGAAAACCAGGCCCGAAAGTGGCTCGCCGAAGGACTCCCGGTGCGGGACGCGGAAACCTTCGTTCGTTACTTGGCGGACTTCTGGGCCGAAGGTTCGCAGTACCTCGCTGGACGGGAGGCACGGCTCAAGCCTCTGTCGACCGTCTATGTGGTCAACGCGCGCTCTGCAATTAGGAAGTACGTGACTCCCTGGCTTGTCGAGCAGGGTAAGGAAAAGCTCCGAGTCAGCGAGGTGACGGCAGGACTCCTGGAATCACTGACCCTCTACCTTCGAGAGAGCGGTCTCGGGCCATCGCGAGTCAATGGCATCATCAAGGCAGTCCGGGTCCCGCTGGGGCAGGCGTTCAAGATGGGACGGATTCGAGAGAACCCGGCCCGTCAAGTGGAGAAGCTCCCCGATCCCGCACCGAGACGGCAGATCCTGGAAATGAAGGAAGCGGAGCGCTTTTTCTCGCTCAAGTGGCGGGATCCACGTCACTACGGTTTCAATCTGATCGCTGCAACGACGGGCATGCGGCTGGGGGAGATCCGCGGACTCCAGGCAGAGGATGTACGAGAAGACTATGTCCACGTTTGCCACAACTGGCAGGACACGGAACCGGAAGGCCGGAAGATGAAAGGGCCGAAACACTCGACGCTTGCAGCAGTGAAGGAGCGTGATATGCCCATCCCGCCCCGGCTGGTCCCCGTCCTTCATGAGCTTGTGAAACGCAATCCCTGGAAGGACGGCTTTGTGATCTGGGGAGACTCCAGGGGAAAGCCACTCTCTGAGTCGATAATCCTTCGTCACTTCTATGAAGGCCTGGAGAAAATCGGGATCACTCTGGAGGAGAGGAAAAGGAGAAAACTCAATTTCCATGCGTGGCGGCATTTCTACAATTCGAACGTTCGCCCATTCGTTCCCGACTACCAGCTTCGTATGCTCACCGGGCACACCTCGGAAGCGATGACGGAACGGTATACGGAGATCACGACTGAGCAACGCCGGGCAGTCGCGAAAATCGCTGACGGACTGTTTGACGGAAAGATAAGCGTCGCTCGGATCGAAGAGAAGAAGATCGGAAACGGGAAGGATGGAAAGAAGAAGACCGCGAAACGCCCCCACCAGTAGGCGTGCTGCAAGTCCCCGAAGGACACCTTCGTCGATCACCGCAGGTCTCACGTGCACACCCGAACCTATCTCGAATTTTCATCATAGCATTTGCTCACCGTCTTTCGCTTGAACTCCCCAAGGCCCGTGCTGGAAAATTTCACTGTTTCTCTTTGGTTTTTTTTCTGTTTCCTACGGTTCTACAAGAAAAAAACAAAAAAAAGGTAAACCATGCGCAACCGGTTAAGCAAATCGCCTGTTTCCTCATACTATAATTTGCCTGATGATGCACTCGATCGGAGCAAGCTTGACAACTCAGATAGAACGCTGGGACAGTTGGCAGCCGGATCTACTTTCGATTCCACTTTGCCTCCAGCCTCCAGTGGACGAAGCAGTAATTGTGCCCGATGTGGGCAATCGTGCGATCTGGGGGGACATTTGTGAAGGGCGGCTGGAAAAAGTGCGCCTTAGCTGCCGCGTCTTTATATCGCTGGCCGCTCCTGAGAAGCACACGGACGCCTTTGGCAGTAGAGCCTACAGAGCTCCTTCGCACCTTGAACCAAGCTCTACGGCGGTCATTCAGTCAGTGCAATCATGAGCCCACATGTGCGCAGAGTTCGAGAAAACCGATCAACCATCGGCGCGCTGACAATCGCCGAGGTTTCGGATGAGTTGCGAATTTCCGAGAGTTCCGTCCTTCGACTCGTTAGGAGCCGACGCCTCCGCGCCATTTCTGTCGGAGAGCGTAAGCTGATCATCCTTCGGGAAGATTTGCTGAAATTTCTTCAGGGATCTGGGGCGACTGCATGAGCGGCTTGAAAGCGGCTCAGCCGCTAGGGCTCGATGAAAGACAGGCCGTGTTGCAGATCCACCGTAGTTCAAGAATTATTGACCCTATGCTCTTTTCCGAGTCGGTCATTAACGACGCTTGGGCCAGGTCGCTCAGGAGACAAGAAAGGCAGCCGCCTCTGGAGTGCTGCCTTTCCAACTCTCCCCTCGCCGGATTCGAACCAGCGACCTAGTGGTTAACAGGCAAGCCGGTCAAATTTCCCGACTTCGCTGGTTTTGTCTTGTCTATACTGTACAACGAAATAGAAGCTATGTCAATTTCTCATTTTAACATTTCTCATTTTAACTGATTTAGTCCCACTTTTCAGAAAATTGATACCAATTTGATACCAATGAAATGGGCCCACGAGCCAGTGGCAAGAGAGCATTTGAAAGTGATCTGAGAAAAAACGATAAAACTTCAGTGTGAAGGAACGATGAGGTCTTCCTGAAGGAAAGCCTTGTTCTTACCTTCCTGGACACAGCGTTCACTCTTTCTCGAAAGCTCAAGGACACGTATTTCACGCAGATTGTGGAGATAAAGAATGCAACATAACGCTGCTTTTGTACCCCCAAGTTGCAGGCTATCGATCCGCGCGCATAAGGGGTACGCAAGGGAAAGTGCTTCTCCTGCTTTTGATTGTGCTTGTCTTGGTGGGGCTCCCACAATATGCGGGTAAGATATAGTATGCAAAAGGGGGGCTTATGGAACCTCAGAAGTTGGCAGGTCGCAACGTTAGCGATAACGGCCCGGCGGAGTTCGTGTCTTTAGAAGGACCTCCCCTGAAAGGACTTCATAATCCGCCTCCGTGCCGTGTTATATGCTCGCTGCCTAACAAGAGGGAGGAGGACTTTTAGAGAGAAAAGCTCATAATATGAATGTTAGAGCGCTTTGTCCGGGGAAACTTTGTGCAATTGACCAAAGTGGAACGATAGGCCGACATGTCGAAGGGAGACAAAGAATGAGACAAAACGTGGCAACATTGCGAAAGAATTGCAAGCAAATTGAGAAGATGATCGAAAAACGGTGCGTGGATCCGAAAGGAAAAGGATGGCCAATCTATGACGGCATTTTTGATATTGCGACGTACCATAGCGAGCAAATGCGGATACTGTGGATTCTAAAGGAACCGTACGACGAGCCTGACAGTAGTGGGGGTGGCTGGAGTTTCGCCCAAGCATTTCGGAAAAATGGAATCAGTTTCGCCAAGTCTAGGACATTTCAACCAATAATCTATGTGTCATATGGAATCCTAAACGGCTTTTTATCATACGATCAAATGGATGATATAACTGACGACCCGGAAATGGCTCAAGTATTGAAACGAATTGCATTTATCAACGTCAAGAAACTTCCTGGTTCAACATCAACACCTTGGGAAGTACTAGAAGAGGCGTATGATCAAAATCGAGACATTCTGCTAAAGCAGATCGAGACATGCGAACCGAATGTAGTAATTGGTGGGAATACTCTTAGCTACTTTTCTGCTGATCTTGGAATGCACGAACTAGAAAAGCATGATCACAAGGTCATTGTGACTTATTCTTCAAAAGACCGAATCTACGTAGATGCTTATCATCCAGTTCAGACACAATACTCAAGGGAGATGTATGTTGATAGCATTACCAATGCCGTCAAAGCGTGGTGGAAGAAATATAGAAAGTGACGTTAAGCGATCTCGCAATAGATAGCAAAAATGGATTCAATTCAAAGCGCTCTAACAAGTCGTTGCAGTTGTCGCCTTAGAGGCCGTCTGAATCGTTGGTGTTAGCTGCCGCACTCTGGTCCGCGGGATTCTCACGATCCCGTGCGCGTATTTGCCGAATTGACGGATAGAATTCCCGCTTTAAAGGACTCATCGTTGCACCACAGACTGCACATGCTCGGCTTCCACTTGAGTGCTCTTGGCAACGAAAGCCTTGAAAAGAGCGGCGTTGGCGATGGTACCGATGGTACGAAGAATGCCGCCGGATGCCTGGTGAACGAGGGTGAGGGCATTCTTGGTAAACAGAGGCGCCCGTGCTCCACAAGCGCTGAGACGACCTTCGATGAAGCTGATGCTCTCTTCAGGAGGGAGTCCTTCCAGCGGAATGGTCACTGTGATGGAGTTGGCCAGGGCTTCCAACATAGACAAGCCGAAGCGCAACGAGAGGGTCTCCGCTCCGCAGAGCATCACCGTCAGGGCGTTGAGCGAGTCGATGTGGAAGTTGGTCAACAGTCGGATCTCAGCCAGAATCTCATTGCTCAAAAGGTGCGCTTCATCGATGAGCAATACCGGATGCAAGTGACGCGAACTGTTCATCGAGAGGATGTGGGCTTGGATGTCGCGGAACATGACTGCGCGACGGCAGGATGAGGACAGACCGAAAAGCGCGCACAGGTGGGTGTAGAACTCCAGGATCCCCACAGAGGTGTGGCAGAGATACAAGGGTTTGAAAAGACCTGCGGGCAGCCGGGAGACCAGCAGGCGCAAGAGGCAGCTCTTGCCTGTGCCCGATTTGCCGACCATCACTCCGATGCCGTGCGTGTCGACCAGAAGCCGGGCGGCAGCGAGATTGTTCTCCACCGATGGCAGAAGCTGCAGAGACTCAGTGGGGATCTCCTTGCCGAAGGGCAACTGAGTCAGGCTGTAGTAGCTGAGCATCTCTTTCCAGTTCATGAACGCTGCTCCTTGGAGGTATCGAGGAGTCGAGAGGCCGCCAAAGAGGCACTCACCGGTGTGGCGGATGGTTGTGCAGACTGGCTGGGGTGCTGTTCCACAACCAACTGGTCGGAGTTGAAGGCGCGTCGGACGCGACTATTGGCGTAGGTATCCACGATGCGGGCATCTCCACGGGGCTTGCCGTCAAGCAAGACCTCGACTCGGCGACGCAGGGGAGGAATGGAGACGTCGTAGCGCAGGTGGATGTGCTCGCCGATGAGAGTGGAGTCCACCTCGTAGAGCACCCCCTGGAGGGTAACGGTGGAATCCTTGTGTACTTTGCGGATGTCCTCGTGCTTTAAAAGCTCATCGAGATTCACCGTGGGGTCGATGGGAATGATCAGATGAGCCTTCTCCAGCCACAACTCCAGCGGGGTCCTGCCGCCTATGCCGCGATGAGGGCTTCGGTGGTACTCACTTTCCAGCCAGGTATGAAACCGTGCGTCCAGGTCCTGGAGGCTGGCCAGTGATTCACAGTGGGTGCTGAGAAATTGTTGCCGTACGGTTCGGAAGAAGCGCTCGATCTTTCCACGTCCCTTGGGCCTGTAGGGACGTGAGTGCACCAGCACGATGCCCAGGATGTCCAGGATGCGGCGTGTTTGCAGCGAAACAAACCCCGCCCCGTTATCTGTGTATAGGCGTCCGATCTTGCCGTGGGCGGCCAGCACGTGTTTGATGCCGCACTCGAAGGCCAGTGCATTCTCGCTGAAGCCGAAGCAGGCATAGAGAATCCTTCGGGTGGCATCATCCAGGAATGCCAGCAGCACCGCCTGGCGCAGCCTGCCCTTGGAGTCAGGCACTTCCACGGTGTACATGCAATCGACCTGCACGCATTCCAGGGGGGCAAAGAACTCGAAGGGCAGTGTCTGTTCCTGCTGGTGCACTCGCAGGCGTCCCTCGCGATCCAACCCCGCCGAGCGCACAAGCCGCGACAGGGAGGAGCTGGAAGGGTGGGACTGGATGCCGCCTTGGGCTTGCAACTTCTTCAAGGCGGCCGTCGCGGTGAGCTCCGGGTGAGTCTCAAGCTCGGTGACCAGAAGCGCCGTCTCCTGCGGGCTCAGCGCACGGGAACTGCCACTGTCTCGGCGGGGGTTGGGCATCAGGCCCTCCATGCCTCGAGCCTTATAGGCTGTCAGCCACTTGCGTAGGCAGCTCTCCGTCAAGGTGCGCTTGCCCAGGAAGGGAATCTCATGCTCCCGCCCTGCTTTCTGCCGCATCAGCGTCCGTAGCTCCTCGCGGTTCAGATAGGGGTTGGCCAGCTCCGCGATCAGGCTATAGCGAAATGCCGCAATCTCTTTGCTCCGAGCCTCGCGTTCCTCACGGTTCATGCACTGCCTCCTTGCCGTTGCTTCTCACGGGCTTGAGGCTACCGCGGTGCTCTCCTCCTGGGCAGTGCCCTTGTTATGTGAAACCCGCCTTTTTCGAACCGAGGGGCAGAAAAGCAAGATCGAAGCGCGGCAGAAGCAGATGCCGTTGACCCCATGCGCCAGGCCGAATCGATTCAGCTCCACCAGGGGGTGCTCGACATCGCCCACCACCGAACGAACCCACGCAAGCCCTTGTAGCCGCTCTGTGCCCGGGGCAGCCAGCAGCGGCTTGCCACGGGTGACCGTCGTGACCAGCATTCGCTCCAAGCGTTTGGGATAGCCCTGGTTCATGCCACAAGCCAGAAGCTCCCCGGCGGCACACCCGCGGCTCGCCCCCGCCTCCCGTGCGGCCAGGTAGCGCTCGGCCTCCGCGCTGCCGATGGAGAGCCCGGGCAGCGAGAAGCTGGGGACCAGCGCGTGAGTGCGCCGACAGTGTCCACAGCGCACCCGCACGATCCGGATCCGTTTGTGGAAGTGGTACTTGTGATAGCTGCCGTGACGATCGAGGCGGCCCTCAGTTCCGCAGGCAGGGCAACGCAACGAAGGGGCCGGTCTCAGCCACCGACCCCACACTTCGGCGGGGTTATAGCTTTCCTCTGAAACGTCGAGTATAAGTACTGTAGTGGTTTGGGGGTCGGGGACGGTCCTCCGCGACAGAGTACACCGTTCCCGATTTCCCGTCCTTCCTCCGGGAATCCCCAACTACAGCAATTCGGCAAATTCCCCTACTTTCTCAAACCAGAGCGCGGCAGCGGACAGTTGGATGCATCTCTTGAAAATTGTATAAGGCTGAGCTGATACGGCGGCGCAACTGAACTCTATGTTATGACGCCCAACTTTTGATCTTTCACGAAAACTGCAATCTATTGGAAGTCAGAAAGGGCAATTTGCTCGTCGAAAGAAAGAGGGCGCAGGATTTTGTCTGCCTAGGATCCTAGGGTTGACTTGGTTTTTGAGTGCGCAGGCCGTTACGAAACGAGATATCTGTAAGATCCCACAGTCGCGAGTGTATGATACTAAAGAGTCTTCCATAGCTGCTGTTGGCACAGACAGTTTAGGCACTGGATTCGTCAGCACCCGCGCCCTCATGAGAGAGATCGCTGGGAGTTGAGCTGTGACGGGGAAAAGGCGAAGAGAATATATCCGAAAGCGTAGCTGGTCGACTGTGTGACGGCGGGGCATGAAATAGGTAAGCCATGGGGCTGCAGTTTGGTGAGCGGGGAAGTTTCTTCATTCGGTGAAGGATATAGTGCGGTTCGGCCCCGCCATCACAGGGAGGTCGTCATAACAAGTCGTTGCAGTTGTCGCCTTAAAAGCCGCCTCGATCCCTGGATGCATCTCTTGAAAATCGTGTAGGGCTGAGCTGATACGGCGGCGCAACTGAACTCTATGTTAGACGCCATTCGTTAGCCGCTGCACATCGGAGGAGTCTTGTGGACGCAATAGCGGAGACAAAGCAGTTCGAAAGGGATTTACTGCGACCGTTTCTCAAGAAGCAAGGCTTTTCCAAGAAGGGAAACTATTACGTCAAACCGTATGATAGCTACGATCTCGTACTCCAGTTTCAAAAAAGCGACCACAACACCCGTTCATCGAGCAAGTTCACATTCAACATAGGAATAGAGATCCACGACTATTTCCAAGTCATTAGGGATAGACCTTCCTTTGCTTACCCTTGCTTTTGGCTCCTCAGCGAACGAATTGGCCACTTTCTTAAGAATCCAAGAGACAAATGGTACACATTTGGCCAAGGTTTCATGTTTTGGCGAACAGATGAAAAGACTCTTCAGGCCTTACCAGTAGCTCCGGCCAGTTCCAAAGAAATCATGGAAGAATTGTCGAAGGACCTGCAACAAGTCTTTGACACATTTGACGCACATAGTTTGAACTTACTACTGGAAAATCGCTACAAGCATTCAAAAACGATCCCCACATACAGGTATTTGTTCTACTCGAATCTGGCAATTGGTAATAAGAAGAATGCCGAAAGAATTCTGAATGAGTTATTGGATATCTTCAAGCAGGAAGAAACTGATCCTGACCATCAAACCGAACTAAGAGACTTTCATGACAAATATCGAAGAGAATTTGCTGGAGCTCTTGCAGAATTGGAATGATGGAAAGACTGAATGACGTCTAACAAGTCGTTGAAGCCGACCCTGGGACGGCCGGCTTGTAGTGAGGCATGGGAAAGGTAAACTGGGCCGCTACATGGCTTCGGACGGCAGGGCGGCTTAACTCTATGTTACACGCAACTAACTTTTGTACGTTTTGCAACGCTCGAAGAATGTTGGGGGAAGAAATCCCTGAGAAGCCCGTGACCACACGGTAGTGCCTGCCGTCCGTGCGCAAGGAGCCGTTCTTACAAGGCTCAGCTATGAGGCGGGCCTACTGCAAGCTCACAAAGGCAACGCGCCTCCGTGATAGCTGTACCGCACGGCCCGCCCCGCGATAGGTAGTGGGTGCGCGTAACAAGTCGTTGAAGCCGACCCCTTAAATGGCTTAGAGTGCGGATACTGCAGTGGACTATCGTGGGCCTGTCCGTTGGGTGATACGGCGGGGCGGCTTAACTCTATGTTATGATGCCCTACTTGAGATTCTTGAGAAAAACCGCCGTCTTCAATGAATCCTTGGGGGAAGATTGCTCACCGAAATCAAGGGGGCGCGGGGCTGGGTCTGCCCTAGGTTTCTAGGGTTTCTTTGACCATCCCCCTTGGTTGCACAAACAGATGATCTGCAATGCTCAAGCGCTGTCGGCGTTCACATTCAAAGAGTCTCTCAGAGAAGCCTTCGAAGCAAACTGCTTTGGCTGCAGATAGGTGAAACCCGCGCCCGCATTGGAGAGATCTTTGGGAGGAGCGGAATTGCGGGGAGAGAGCGAAGAGAAGATATCCGAAACAGATGCCGGTCGACCACCTGATGGCGGGTCCTGCGGAAAGCAAGCCTGAGCTGATGTCTGGAGAGAAGCCTGTGACTGCGAGAGTTTGGGCCTTTGTGGTATCTGACGGTGGGAATCGATAGTGCTACTACAA